>JAXHLO010000012.1:0-69076 GCA_034522075.1 Gammaproteobacteria bacterium
TTAACGCTGGTTCGGTTCATCTTGTTGTAGAAGTCGACGGCAAGCGCAGCTTCCTCGACAGGATCGAGTCCCGGGCCGTCGACTATCAGTCACTCGAGGTCACCGAAGATGCCGTCGCGAAACACGGCGACATCATGATTCATTCCGGTGTACTCGACGGCAGGGTGGCCGTGGACGGCAAAGAGAAGGCATTGCGCAATCGATTTCTCAGCGTGTGGAAACACGCCGGCGGCACGTTTCAATTGCTCGCCTGGCAGTCGACGGGTCTGTAGGGGGTAAGCATGTTTACCGTGATCGTGCATTTCGATACTACCGCGGAGAATCAGTTACAGGCGCTGGAAGAGATCGGCACCTACATAGAGGATTTTCTCAGCCGCCAGGACGGATTCCTGCGCAGCCGCCTGCACCGGGCTCTGGATGGGAGCGGACTGGTGCACTACGCCCTGTGGCGCAGCGAGGACGACTTTCGCGCGGCCGGCGCAAAAGCCCGGGAACATCCGGCGCTGCCGGGGTTGATGCAGTACAACCCGCGCGGTCAGTACTATGACGTTTCCCGGGAGTTCAGCGCTGGCTGAATGCTATGCCGGAGCGGTAACCTTTTGGCCGCATCGCTGCAAAGAGGGCCATCATGGCTGAATCATCCCCGTCGCTGCCCCATCCGTTCGCCGATCTGCTGGGTTTCGAGGTCGTCGAACGCGGCGACGGCAATTGCCGGGTCGTTCTGGAAGTCGGTCAATCGCATATGAATCCTCACGGCATGCTGCATGGCGCAGTGCTCTACGCGCTGGCGGATACCGGCATGGGAGGTGCTCTGAGCAGCGTGCTTGGCGCAGGCGAATACTGCAGCACCATCGAAATCAAGATCAATTATCTGCGCCCGTGGAAGAGCGGAGCCTTACGTTGCGATACCCGGCTGATCAGCCGCGGCCGAACCACCGCAGCTCTGCAGAGTGATCTCTATGATGGTGCCGATCGGCACCTGGCTATGGCTACCGGCACCTTCGCGATCATCTCGCGGTGATCAACCCCCGCCGGGGCGCCTACCAGGGATGCACGCGAACGGGCATGGCCGCGTAGCCTTTCACGAAGCTCGACTGCACGCGCTCGATCTCGCCGGTAACCTCGATGAAGCGGAAGCGCTTCATGGTGCTTCTGCCACCGGCAGCGCGCAGCTGCATCTCGGCCAGGCGATTGCCCATGCAGCGGTGCACGCCGAAGCCGAACGACAGGTGATGGCGCGCATTGGGCCGGTCGATCCAGAACCGGTCCGGGTCGGCGATGACCTCTTCGTCCCGATTGCCGGAAACGTACCACATGGCCACTTTGTCACCTTCGCGAATGGTCTTGCCGCCGAACTCGATGTCCCGCCTGGCGGTGCGGCGCATGTAGGCCAGCGGCGTCTGCCAGCGGATGATTTCGGAGACCATGTTGGGGATCGGTGAGGTGTCCCCTTGCGACACGCCGTCGCGTAGCTTGTCGTATTCGCCGGGATTCTGGTTCAGCGCCAGCACCCCGCCGGAAATGGAATTGCGCGTGGTGTCGTTGCCGCCGACGATGAGCAGAATCAGATTGCCGAGAAACTCCATGGGCGGCATGTCCCGTGTGTCTTTGCCGTGAGCCAGCATGGACAGCAGGTCGGTGCCCTGGCGCTTCGTTGCACGCGCTCGTCCCGCAGGGCGGTGGAAGTACTCGAGGCATTCCAGCGAGTTCGGCACGGCGCACCGGTTCCGGTGTCGATGAGCCCGCACCGGCCAGTTCGCCGGGTAGCCATGTCCGACCAGTAGGTGAGCTTGCGCCGCTCTTCGAAGGGGAAATCGAAGATGGTGGCGAGCATCTGGGTGGTGAGCTCGATGGAAACCCGGTCGACCCAGTTGAATTCCTCATCCACGGGCAGGCTGTCGAGAATCCGCTGGGCGCGCTCGCGGATCGTGCCCTCGAGTTTGGCCAGGTTCATGGGCGCCACCACACCCTGCACGGTTTTGCGCTGCACGTCGTGCTTGGGCGGATCCATGGAGATGAAGTTGACGGTCTGAAAGTCTTCCGGACGGTCTGCCAGAACGATGCCGTCTGCTGATGAGAAGTCCTGATGATTGGCCTCGATGGCCATGATGTCGCGGAACCGGGTGATGGACCAGTACGGCCCGAACGGGCTGCTCGGACAATAGTGCACCGGGTCTTCCTGGCGCAGGCGGCGGAAATACTCCCAGTGGGAATCGGTGCGGAACAGCTCCGGCTGGCTGACGTCGATCTCTTCGAGCGGCATCGACCAGACGTCGCTGACGCTCGGCTCGGTCCGGGTTGCTTCGGCCATGACGGATCTCTCCCTTCGCTTTGTTCCGACTCTACACCAAATTTTGCGTTGATGCGGTAGGGGCACCGAGGCCGCCAGCGAGCGTGGTAGGCTGGCCGGCAACAGGGTTTCATGAACAGGAGTGGCTGCAGACATGACCGAGCAACCCGCTGCCGAGCGCTTCGGCGAGTTCACCAGCCTGCAGCACGACGGCCGCATCGTCACCGTGACTTTTGATCGCGGCGATGGCTTGAACGCCCTGTCCCGGGCAGCCATGGCCGAGCTGACGGCGCTGGCCAACCGGCTGGCGCAGGATACCGAGAGCTCGGTCGTGGTACTGACCGGGCGCGCGGCCTTCTCGGCAGGGGCAGATCTGAAAGACCGTGACGAGCCGGGTACCGCGCCGCCCACGTTGCTCGAGCGCCGTCAGGCACTGAAAATCGGCCCGGAGTTGTGCGCCGCCTGGGAACGGCTGGAGCAGATCACCATCGCCGCGGTAGAGCGCTTCTGCATCGGCGGCGGCGTTGCCCTGGCCGTTGCCTGCGACCATCGCATCGCGGGCAGCGGCGCCCACTTCCGCCTGCCGGAGATTCCTCTGGGTATGAACATGAGCTGGCAGACCAATCCGCGCACCGTGAGCCTCATCGGGCCGTCCCGGGCCAAACGCTTCACCATCCTGGGTGAAAAGCTCGATGCCGTTACGGCGCTCGAGTGGGGCATGGTGGATGAGGTGGTGGCCGACGGCGCAGCGCTGGAAGCGTCACTGACGCTGGCCCGGCGCTACGCAGGTATGCCGCCCATTCCGCTGCGCATGACCAAGCAGGCCATCAATGCCGCCGCAGGCGCGCTCAACTACGCGACCAGCTACATGGATCGCGACCAGTTTCTGCTGTCGTCGCTCAGTGAAGATCAACGGGAAGGGATAAAGGCGTTTCTGGAAAAACGCGAACCGGAATTCAAAGGTGACTGAACGCCGCCCGGGCCCGTTCAGCGGCTGCCTTTGAGGTCGTTCATCCGGCCGGAGAAATCCCAGGAGGTGAGCCAGTGCGGTTCGATGCGCAGCGCCACTTCTTCTTCCCGGCGCCCGAGCAGCCAATGGGCCAGCTTGCTGTCGGTGCCGCCCAGATAGCGCTGCACCAGCACCTCGATCCATTCGCTGCCGCGCTCCGGGATGACGTCGACACTGCCGGCGCCGCGCACGCCCCGGTAAGGCACATCGTTGGTGGAAATGTCGATGGCGCACAGCGGCTGTTCGGCCACTGCCCGAACCACATGGGCATCCTGGTGGGTAGCACACCACAGGGTGCCCTCCTGATAGCAATACCACAGGGGTACGATCAGCGGTGCAGCCCTATCGGCAATGCCGAGACGCAACGGAATGACGGCTTGGTCGAGGAAACTTTCCAGTTCTGCCAGGTTCCAGGCGCTGGTGCCGCGAAGTTCGAAGGAACGGTCCGTGTTGCTCATGTGTGTATGTTACCCGACCAGGCTGTCGAACAGCCGGCCCCATATCCGTGACGGTCTGTTGCGGCGCAGTTCCTCCCGGTCGGCGCGGTCGCCGACGAACTCGATGGCCTTGGCCCCAAGCCAACGCAGCGGTTCCGGTTCCCAGTTGCGCGGCAGATCTTCCACCCACGGCAGTTCCGTCAGGGCCGAGCGCCGCTCCAGGACCAGATCGGTGAGCGTCCGTGCTGCCAGATTGGCTGCCGCCACGCCTTCACCGACGTAACCGCCCGCCCAGCCGAGCCCCTGCCGGGCGTCATAGCTGACGCACGGGCGCCAGTGGCGCGGCACACCGAGCACGCCGCCCCAGCCGTGGCTGAGCCGGTAGCCGGCGATCTGCGGGAACAGCTCGTAGAGCAGCCTGCCGACTCGCTGCACCTTGGCATCGTCAGCGGGTACGGTGCGGCGGCGACGGGAAGCGAAGGCGTAACCGGCCCGGCCGCCGAAAGCGAGACGGCCGTCCAGGGTGCGCTGGCCGTAAATCACCACGCGCCGGTCGTCGCCGAAGGTCTCCCGGTTCTTGAGGCCGATGTCATCCCAGACGGCATCCGGCAGCGGCTCGGTGGCCACCATCATGGAATAGATGGGCAGCATGGCACGTTGCTGGCCGCGCAGCGACGCGGTATAGGCCTCGGTGGCGCGAAGGATGCAATCCGCCCGCACATTGCCGCGTGTCGTTGCGAGGCGACCCGATGCTATGGCGGTCACTGCTGTGTGCTCGAGCAGCGTCGTGCCCTGCGCGCGCACGGTATCCGCCAGGCCGCGGACCAGCCGGGCCGGCTGAATGGCGGCGCAATGGGCGAAGTGCACGGCGCCGTAGTTGGCGCTGAGGTTCACGTGGTTGCGGGCCGTTGCTGCGTCGAGCCAGCGGTAGTCCTGATCGGTAAAGCCCAGTGTGTGCAGCCTTGTCAGTTCCCGTTGCTGCCGGTCGGCGCGGAATGGTGCTGTGGCAACCCGCAGGGCACCGCCGCGGGCATAGTGGCAGTCGACGTCTTCCGCCTGGCAGACCCGGCCCACTTCCGCCACGGTGTCGAACAGGGCCCGCTGCAGTGCCATGCCGCGGCTGCGCGTCTGCGGATCCTGGAGCAGTGCCTCGAGCCCCCAGGCCGCGCCGATGCACCAGCCGCCGTTACGGCCGCTGGCACCGAAACCGGCGACGTCCGCCTCGAACACGGCCACCCGCAGGGCGGGTTCGAGGCGCTTGAGGTAGTAGGCGGTCCACAGGCCCGTGTAGCCGCCGCCGACGATGGCCACGTCTACTGACCCGGGCAGCGCTGCCGGGTCCGGATCCGGCACAGGGTCGATTCCATCGAACCAGAGGCTGCCATTGTGATAAGCCGGCATTGCCGAACCCGAGGTGTTCATCCTCCGAAGATATCACGCCCTGGCGCCGGCAACCGCTGCGGTTGCCGGCGTACCTGCAGCCGTGACTTCAGAAGCGGAAGAAGATACCCGCGCTGATCAGGTTGAGATCCGTGTCTTCGATCTCGATGCGCGAGAAATCACCCCGCAGCGACAGGCTCTGGCCCAGGTTGATGTCCACACCACCGCCCCAGGTGAAGTCGTCATCGCTGTCCTCCACCGAGAAGGTGGTACCCAGCGCCGTCGCCTTGGCTTCCACGTCATACCAGCTCCAGCCCACACGGCCGTAGAGGTCGATGAATTCGGTGATGGGCAGGATGGGCCGAATGGCTACGCCCCAGGCCGTTCCATCCAGTTCCACGTCGGCACCGAGCAGGTTGTCCTTGGTTTCGGCCAGGCGCTGATAGTCGCCTTCGATGGCCAGGTGGTCGGTCAGCCGTATGCCGCCGAACACGCGTCCGAACGCCGCGTTGTCGTCGAAGTCATCGATTTCGTCATCATCCAGGGACAACGTGTAGATGCCTGCACCCGCACCCACGTAGGGGCCCAGGTCGGCGGCATTGGCGGGCAGCGCAGCGACGGCGCCGAAGGCGAGTCCGACAGCGGCGGACCACGACAGCAGTGATGGATTCATGGCCACATTCTCCTCGATGTAGGTTACGCATCCTGGCAGGACGAGGCCGACGAAGCGTCGGCCTGATGCGCATCCTAAGCACTCAAGCTGAACGTGGCCTGACTGTGGCCTGTAACGCCCATTTTCGAACCGCTGCGCGACTTGCGCGGTTCCTGAGCGAGGCGTCGTCGCGCCGGCGTGGCAGGTCCCACGGCAAGCGGCGAGAACGAAGCGCAGGGGCCGCGCAAGCCGCGCCCTGCGGGAGCCAGGCTGCGGCCCGGGGCCGGTGTTGCGCCTCGTCGACGTACAGAGGGTACGCCATCCTCGGCGCGCCTTGGCCCCGCACCGCAGCCTGGCTCAGCGGTCCGAAAATGGGCGTTACAGGCCACTAAACCTGGGCCCAGCCGTCGGGCGTGCGGCAGGAAGTAATGCGGGCTTCTTCGCTGGTGCCGTCGGCGAGGGTTACTGACTGTGTGGTGGTGAAGCACTCCGACGCCATCTCGACCTGTACCTGGTCGACATCCGTATCGTCGGCTGGTTCTTCAGCGGCTGGCGCCGCCGTGTCTTCCTCGGGAGGCGCGCTCCAGGGTTCCACCAGTTCCCCGAACACATAACCGATGCCCACTTCGCCGCGGCCGACGAGATACCAGGGCTGTTCACGCACTTTGCCGATGGCGGTGATTTTCTCGGCATCGCTCAGACGGTCGACCACCGCATAACCCGTGCCGGGACCGCCGCGGACGTTGACACCGCCGCTGGCGCTGACGACGTAGGGTGCTCCCACCGCATCCATCATCGGCAGGCTTTCCAGCCGGTCCCGCTTGACCTTGACGGGCGTGGGTTGGGGCGGCCGCGGCTCTGCCGGTTCGGAGCGCACGCGGCCGGACGTGCCGGTCTCGGGATTCGACCATTTCTCGACCTCGCCGGAGCGAATCGATTCTTCGCGCGCTTCATTGATGCGGCGCACGTCGCTCTGGCTGAGCTGTTCGATGAAGGTGTCGGTGAACCCGGCCATGGTGACCATGGTCATGCGGCGGCACATGTCGTTGCCCGAAGAGCACACGGAATCAGCCGTGTTGCGGACCATTTCTACCGATGCCGTCGCCGCGGCGGTATTCATGGCCTCGCCGAATACGGATCGGCCGAATTCGCCCAGGCCGCCTTCCGACGACATGGTTTCGCAACCGCCTACGAAGACGCTGCCGCTGAACAGCAGCACGGGTAATGCAATACGAGTGGTTATGATCTTATCTCACACAAAAAAATCTACAGCGATGCTAGCGGAGCCGCCTGGGCCTCACAAGCTCCGGTCTCAGGAAACCGCTTCCGCCGCCTGCAGTACCCGGTCGAAGCCGTTGCTGGTGCAGTAGGTGCGCACCTGCTCGCGGCTGGTGCCGTTGCTGGTGATCTCCTCGATGATGTCGAGCATGAACGGGCAGGATTCGCTGTCGAGGCGACGCGGGTTGTTGATGGTAATGCTGCCCTGCACGCCGCCGCGCCGCCAGGTCTGCGCTTCCATGGTGTTGCGCAGCCGTGCGAGCAGGTCCGGCAGCTCAGCGCACCCCGACTCGCGGCATTCGTCGAAGCGTACCTTGATCTGGGTGAAGGCCAGCATGGCACCGGCGAGTTGATCGCCGCGGTAGCTGCGCACCGATTGCGGTACATCGAGACCGGCAAGAATCCGGTCTTCGTTCAGCGGCGGATCTTCGGCGACGGTTTCCTCGCCCATGGCGTCTTCTGTGGATGCCGGCTCTGCGGATCCGTCGCCGGGAGAGGGTTCGGCGCCCGGTTCGTCGGCGGCGGGAGCGGCCACAGCGGGTGCCGCAGTGTTCCTGTCAGCGGCATCGGCCTGGGGCTCGGTAGCGGAGCCGGTTCCCTGGCCGCCGCCAATGGGCCACTCCGACCACCAGTACACGCCGGCGCCGGTCAGTGCTGCCGCGGCCAGCAGCAATGTCGGCAGCAGTATCGAGCGGCGCCGCTTTCTTGCGGGAATCCTGGACGGCTCGGTGCGGACGAAGGTGGCGTCCGGGTCGGCGGCTTCGGGGGGCGGTTCGATACCCAGCAGGGTCAGAAATTCCCGGGCACTCTGCGGCCGGTCGCCGATGTCTTCGGCCAGGGCACGGTCTATGGCCTTCAACAGACCGGGGCTGTAGCTGCCGCGACCTACTTCCACGGCGGGCGTCAGTTCCGTTTGCTGCTGGCGGGCGATGGCGTCTGTGGGCGCCCGCCCGGCTATGGCGCGGTACATGGTGCCGGCCAGCGCATACAGATCCGACCAGGGTCCCTGCTGCTCGCCGGAGCCGTACTGCTCGAAGGGTGAGTAGCCGGCTGAAATGATGCTGGTGAGTTTGGATTCGGCCGCACCGCCATGGGGCCGGCTGGCGCCGAAGTCGATGAGCACCGGCGAGCCGTCCCGGCGAATGAAGATGTTGTCGGGCTTGATGTCCCGGTGCAGCAGGCCTTTGTCGTGAACCCGAGCTAGGCCGTCCAGCAATGGGGCGAGAATGCCGTGTACGAGGCGCTCCTCGTCCGGTTGGCCGCGGGATTCCAGCCAGTGTTTGAAGTCCATGCCCTCTTCGAATTCCATGACGAGGTAGGCGGTGCCGTTGCCTTCGAAGAAGCGCATCACCGAGACGATGTTGGGGTGGCGGAACAGGGCCAGTGCCCGCGCTTCGTCGAGGAAGCGGTTCAGACCCCAGCGGAACATGGTCTCGTCGTCAGCGGTGCGCGGGTGCACCTGCCCGGAGCCGTCGCGGAAGGCGAATTGCTGAGGCAGATATTCCTTGATGGCTACCTGGCGCCGCAGCGTCTCCTCGGTGGCCTTGTAGGTAATGCCGAAGCCGCCCTGGCCGAGCACGGCCTCGATGCGGAAATCCTCGAGCTGGTAGCCGACCGGGAGCGTTTGCGAGTTGACCTGCGTGTCCTGACTCATAGGGCCTTTAAAACCGAGGGCGCGCTGGAGACGTCAGCCTGGCGCCGTGCCGTTGCCGTCCCCCGAGTTTAGCCGATGGTCAGCCTGGCGCCCGCTGCGGCGGCACCGGCGATCGGCGTCAGGGTCAACGGACCATGGTGAGCTACCGGGGAGTATTGAGCAATGACTCGACCGCCGTGGAATCTCCGGCAATCGGTGGCGGGGGACTGGAGATCGGCATCCCGGTAGAATCCGGGCCTGCATGAAGGGCATTCCACGGGGAGACGCATATGAAGACCGCAGTGGTCACGGGTACCAGTTCGGGTATTGGTCTGGCTACGAGTCTGCACCTCGCGCGTAACGGCTACCGGGTCTTTGCCGGTATGCGCAACACGGCGAAGGACGGTGAACTGAACGCCGCCGTGCAGGCCGAATCGCTGCCCGTCGAGGTGGTGGAGCTCGACGTCTGCAGCAGCGATTCGGTGGCTGCGGCGTTCCACACCATCCGCCGCACCGGCGCCGTGGACGTGCTGGTCAACAACGCCGGCATCGGCGGTGCTTCACCCCTCGAGATCACCCCCGAAGACGAACACCGGCAGATGTTCGAGACCAACTATTTCGGTGCCGTGCGCTGTATTCAGGCGGTCCTGCCGGAGATGCGCGAACGGGGCACGGGCTGCATCGTCAATGTCACTTCGGCCGTCGGCCTGCAGGCGACGCCCAATCAGATCGCCTATTCGGCCTCCAAGTGGGCGCTGGAATGTCTGGGCGAGGCGCTGGCCCACGAGTTGTACCGCTTCGGCGTCCGGGTAGTAAACGTGGAGCCCGGCGTGGTTCTGACCAACATCTTCGAGAACTCCGCACCGCACACGCGCTACGACAAGACCTCACCCTATCAGCCGCTCATGCGGCGCAACGGCAAAGTGTTCGCGGCCGGATTCAAACGCGGCGTACAGCCCCAGGCGGTGGCAGACGTCATCCTGGAGGCCATAGCCACTGAGGAATACCGCCTGCGCTGGCCGGTGGGCGCCGATGCCGAAGGTTTCATGGCGGCCCGACAGACGGTCCCCGCGGAGGCCTGGGTCGCCATGGGCGCCGACCTGTCGGATACGGAGTACAACGCGCGCTTTGCCGAGTATTTCGGTATCGAGCTGTAAGTCCGGCCGGCGCGCTAGCCCAGCGGGATGAATAGACACTCCCGCGGCGCGCCGTCCACCGCCCGACTCTTGTGCCCCTGACCGGAAACGTCTTCGGCGAGCAGGATGTCGCCTGGACCCAACCGGCGGACCGTGCCGTCGCCGATCTCGATGTCCACGCTGCCTTTGAGGTTGATGACGAACTGACGCCGCGGTGCGTTGTGGAAGTCCAGGTCGTAGTCGCCGTCTACTGCCCGGAACATGACGCCCCGGGCGGGGAACATGGCTGAGATCCGGCCCAGGGGCCCGCGCTCGGTAAACTCG
This sequence comes from Gammaproteobacteria bacterium, assembly GCA_034522075.1. GTDB lineage: Bacteria > Pseudomonadota > Gammaproteobacteria > Pseudomonadales > Azotimanducaceae > UBA7803. The sequence continues at coordinate 10,140 of JAXHLO010000012.1, forward strand.
ATGGGTAGATCCTCGAAGTGGGATTGTCCGTCGTCGCCCGTATACACCCGCAGAATCTGCATGCTTGCCTCGTCGATGGCCTCACTGGCAGCGCCATGCTACCCCATTACCGGCTGCCGCCAAGGGGCCGCACCGCAGCCGGGGTTGTCAGGAGGCCGCTGCGTACACCGGCGGGTGGACCCGATTGCGGCCGGCGCCTTTGGCCTCGTAGAGGGCTTCGTCCGCGCGGCGCAACCAGTCGTCGACGCTCTCGTTTTCGCAGCACTCCGCAACACCGATGCTCACCGTTACCGGTTGCTCCTGCAGCAGTGGGGCCTGCTCGATGAGATCGCGCAGACTTTCCGCGAAAGACATGCCGTTGGCGAGGGAGGTGTTGCGCAACAGCACGGCGAACTCCTCACCGCCGAGGCGGAACAGGGAATCCACCCCGCGGATGCGATTCTGGACGGTGGACACCAGATTGCGCAGCACCTGATCGCCGGCTTCGTGGCCCAGCTTGTCATTGACCTTCTTGAAGTAATCCAGGTCGAAGCACGCCAGGCTGGCTGGATGGCCATGGCGCTGCAAATCCTCCACGGCCTGTTGCAGAAGGCTGGCCATCTGCCGGCGGTTGAGCGCGCCGGTAAGCGGGTCGCGAAAGGCGAGCTCCGTGAGCCGTGTCTGCAATTCGCCGAACAGCCCAACGATCAGGTCGCAGAAGAAGCACACCATGACCAGGGTAATGGCAAATCGTGTGGCCACGTCCACCGGCAGAAACAGGAAGGCAGTCGGCAGGAGCACGGCCAGCGAGACACTGATGAGAATTCTGGCTTCCCAGCGTGACGCTACGAACAGCACGGAGAGACAGGCAGGGTAGCTCCAATATGACGCGCTGACACCGAGAGTGGCCATGGCGTAGATGAGTGCGGCCAGAATGAGCCCGTAGTAGACCCAGATGGGTATGCAGATTCTGCCCCTGCGATGGATGGCGACGGCGTTGATCAGGGCTATCGCCGTGACCAGGGCGAGAAAGGCGCTGACCAGGAATCGGCCGGTGGCCAGGCTGTAGAGACCGAATGGCACCAGAAAAGGCACAGCCCCCCAGGCAAGATACATCACATTGCGTTTGCGGAAGCCCCGCAGGTAATCGGGGTCGCGGTGCTGGTCGGTTGGCGTACTGTTCACTATGGCGCGTGGATTCCGGTTTGCCGCCCAAATCCGGCCGGAAATCGGCGTTTGATCGATAAGCATAGATCATGGTCGAGCCAGCGTTGGAGACGCACGTCATGATGCGGTTCAAACCATGCGGCGCGGCGGGCTTGGCAGCCCTAGATGCTCCGGCGTAGAGTGAGCTACCGACCCCCAGGGGCCGCCGCAGGCAGGGTCAGCAATGGCAGATTCGGATATCTCCGGCCGCGACGATCTCTTCGCCCTGGCGCTCGATCTGGCGCCGTCAGCCATTGTCGTAGTGGATCAGGACGGCCGCATCGTGCTGATCAACAAGGAAAGCGAGCGCCTGTTCGGCTACCCGCGTGACGAACTGCTCGGCGAGCACGTGGAGCGGCTCGTGCCGGAGCGGTTTCGCGCTACCCATCCCGAACGCCGGGCGCACTTCCTGGATGCCCCGGAAGCGCGGCCCATGGGCCGAGGCCGCGAGCTGTATGCGCTGCGCAAAGACGGCGGCGAGGTACCGGTAGAGATCGGGCTCAATCCGGTAACCACCCGCGACGGCACCCTGGTCGTCACCTCGGTACTCGATCTCAGTGAACGGCGGCGCGCCGAAGCGCGTTTCCGCGCCGCGGTGGAATCTTCGCCCAGCGGTGTCCTCATGGTCGATGCGGGCGGCACCATCGTGCTGGCCAATCGGGAAGCCGAGCGCACCTTCGGCTACGACGACGATGAGTTGCTGGGTATGTCCATCGATCGGCTGGTGCCGCAGCGCTTCTCTGCAGAGCATCCTGGCCACCGTCAGAGCTATCTGCACGATCCGGAGGCCCGGCCCATGGGCACCGGCCGGGAACTCTACGGCGTGCGCAAGGACGGCGCGGAAATTCCCGTCGAGGTGGGGCTCACGCCCATCACCACCGGTGAAGGCACCTTCGTGCTGGCCTCGGTGGTGGACATTTCCCTGCGCCGCGGAATGGAGGACCAGCTACGCGAAGCCCAGCGTCTTGAGACGGTGGGCGCTCTCGCCAGCGGTGTCGCCCACGATTTCAACAACGTGCTGCTGGCCATTCTCGGTTACTCGGAGCTGGTGCTGGAGGATGCAGACCTGAACCCCGCCCTGCGCGACGACATGAGCCAGATTGTCCGCGCCGCCGAGCGGGGCCGTCACGTGGTGGAGCGGATGCTGGCCATCGGCCGGCAGCGGCGTTCCGAGGCTGCCGTGACCGATCTGCACGGGCCGGTCGGCGAGGCCCTGGAACTGCTGCAGGCCTCCCTGTTGAAGTCGGCGGACGTGAGAGTTCATTTGGATACCGCCGCACCAGCCGTGCTCTGCGACAGCACGCAACTGCATCAGATCGTTATGAACCTGGTCTCCAATGCGGCGCATGCCATGCCCGGTGCCGGCGGCGTCCTGGACGTCAGTGTGGTGCCGTTTCATGCCGACGCCGAAGCCGTCGCCGTGCATCCGGGGCTGCAGCCGGGGCTCTATGCGCGCTTGACCATTGCCGACAACGGGGTCGGCATTCCCGCGGATATGCAGGAGCGGGTCTTCAGCCCCTTCGTTACCTCGCGGGCCTCGGGGGAAGGCACGGGGCTGGGCCTGTGGCTGGTCCGGGAGACGGTGCAGAGCCTGCGCGGCATCATCGAGCTGAAAAGCCGGGAGGGCGAAGGCACCACGTTCGACATATTCCTGCCGGCCGCCCACGCCGGCCAGGAGGTCGACGCAGGGTCTTCTGCCGGCGCTGGGGACAACGGCCGGCCGAACATCGTCTACGTGGAAGACGAAGCCACGCTGGCAGAGCTCGGCCGCCGCCGTCTGGAGGCCGCCGGATTCCAGGTCACGGCTTTCACTTCCAGCGTGCGCGCGCTGGAGGATATCCGCTCGCGCCCGCAGCACTTCGACCTGCTGGTGACCGACAACACCATGCCGCGGCTCTCCGGTATGGACCTGGCCCAGGAAGTGGTGCGCATCCGGCCCGGCCTGCCGGTACTGATGGTTTCCGGTCTGGCCAACGTCCGCGTTGAGGACCTGCCGGATTGCATCACCCGCGTGCTGCAGAAGCCGCACACCTCCGAGGAACTGGTGAGCGCGGCCCGGGAGCTGCTGGAGCGTTGAGCGGGTCCGAATGATTACCGCGCAATCTGGGCGCGGCCCGGCAAGTCCGTTATTCTCACCGTACCCCGCCCCAGGACTTCAATATGGCCAGAACCGTCGTCGATCTCGATAACCTGCCTGCCGTAGCCGCCCCCGGCCGCATCGCCATTCTCCAGTCCAAGTGGTATCCGGAGATCGTTGGCAGTATGGCGTCGGTGTGCGCGCGGGTGCTCGAATCGGCGGGTTATCGGCGCATCGAGTCACATGTCCTGCCGGGCTCGCTGGAGCTGCCGCTGGCGGCGGCCGACCTGCTGGCCACCGACCGAGCCGGTGATCTGGATGCGGTGATCTGCTTCGGCGTCATCGTCAAGGGCGAGACCCTGCACTTCGAGATGATCACCCACGAATGCATGCGCGGCCTCGGCGCCGTGAGCCTGGAATTTCGTCGGCCGGTGGTGGTGGAAGTGCTGCCGGTGCTGGATATCGAACATGCGCGGGCCCGGGCTGCCGACGACGAGTACAACAAGGGTTACGAAGCCGCCGCTGCAGCCATCGAGATGATTCACTGGCGTCAGACGACGCTGGGACCAGCCGGCTAACCGGTCTGCTTCATGATGCGCTCTTTCTGCCGCTGCCACTCGCGGGCTTTCTCCGTGGCGCGTTTGTCGTGCTGCTTCTTGCCCTTGGCCAGGGCTACCTCGCATTTGACCCGCTGACCTTTCCAGTACAGCGCGGTGGCGACGCAGGTAAAGCCCTTCTGCTGGGTGGCCACGTAGATCCGGTGAATCTCGCGGGCGTGCAGTAACAGCTTGCGGGTGCGCTGGGGGTCCGGCACCACGTGGCTCGATGCGCTGGCCAGCGGTGTGATGTTGGCGCCCAGCAGCCAGGCTTCACCGTCTTTGATCAGCACATAGGAGTCGACGAGCTGCGCTTTACCTTGCCGCAGACTCTTGACCTCCCAGCCCTCCAGCGCAAGGCCGGCTTCGAACTTTTCTTCGAGCAGGTAGTCGTGGCGCGCGCGCTTGTTCAGCGCGATCGTCGAAGAGGCGGCCTTGGGTTTGCTTTTCGTCATGGGCGAATTATAGAGGTGAAGCTTGTGGCGGTTATAGCGTTGCGCCAAAATGCCCCGCCAACACAGGCTGCCCGGGGGTTTAATGGCTGTCAGCACCGAGTCCCGCCATGGGATGTGGTCCAGCCGGTGGCTGTTCATACTCGCCGCGGCCGGCTCCGCCGTCGGTCTCGGCAATATCTGGAAGTTTCCCTACATCGCCGGAGAGAATGGCGGCGGTGCCTTCGTCATCATCTATCTGGCCTGTGTGGCCTTCGTCGGCCTGCCCATCATGATGGCCGAGGTCATGCTCGGCCGCGAAGGCCGGCAAAGCCCCATCAACACCATGCGCGCGCTGGTGCAGCAGCACCACCGCAACCCGGCCTGGGTCCTGATCGGCTGGATGGGCGTGCTCGCCGGGTTTCTCATATTGTCCTACTACACGGTGATCGCCGGCTGGGCGCTGTACTACGTCCTGCAGATGGCGCAGGGGACCATGGACGGTGCCTCGGGAGACTTCGCGGCGGCCACGTTCAACGATTTTCTGGCGGATCCCTGGCAACTGGTCTTCTGGCAGACCGTGTTCATGGCCGCTACGGTTTTCATCATTGCCCGTGGTGTGATCAAGGGCCTCGAGGCCGCGATCCGCTGGTTCATGCCGATTCTTTTCATTCTGCTGATGGTGCTGCTGGGCTATTCCGTGACCACCGATGGATTTCAGCAGGGTTTCGACTTCATGTTCGCGCTGAACTGGGAAAATGTCAGCGGTCAGACCGTGCTGGTGGCCATGGGGCAGGCATTCTTCACCCTGAGCCTGGGGATGGGCGCCATCATGGCTTATGGCGCATACGTGCCGAGCACCGCCTCCATTGCCAGCACCGTCGGGTTCATCGCCGTCCTCGATACCACGGTGGCGATAGCGGCGGGCCTGGCGATCTTTCCCATCGTCTTCGCCAATGGTCTGGAGCCGGGCCAGGGGCCGGGGCTCATGTTCGTCACCATTCCGCTGGCGTTCGGCCAGATGCCGTTGGGTGCTCTGTTCGGTACGCTGTTCTTCGTGCTGGTGAGCTTTGCGGCCATCACCTCCGCCATCTCCATTTCCGAGCCGGCTCTGGCTTACCTGGTGGAGACCTACAACGCCAAACGCGCGCGGGTGGCCATCTCCCTGGGCGTCATAAGCTGGGTGCTGGGAATCGGTACGGTGCTGTCCTTCAACGTCTGGGCCGAGGTGCACATCGTCGGCGAGCTGACCTTCTTCGATTTCGTCGACTACGTGTCGCAGAACATCATGCTGCCGCTTGGCGGCATGTTGATTGCTCTGTTTGCCGCCTGGGGATTGCCGAAGACCGTCATCGGCAGCCAGCTCGGGCTGCAGCAACCCTGGGTGAACGTGGTCTGGAAGCTCATCTGCGGCGTGGTCGCGCCGCTGGGCGTCCTGGCCGTTTTCATCGGCACGATTCTGGGATAGCGGGTCGGGGTGCCGGTCATTCACCGATCCGCGCTGCTGCCGCTGCCGGTGCACCGGGTGTTCGACGTGGTGAGCGATGTGGCCAGGTACCCGGAGTTTCTGCCCTGGTGCCGGGACGCCAGGGTTCTCGAGGAAGGCGATGCAGAGCTCGTCGCCGAACTGCAACTCGATGCCCCGGGCATGCGTCAGCGCTTCACCACGCGCAACGTCATGCGCCCGTTTCAACGTATCGAGCTGCACCTGGTGTCCGGCCCGTTCCGCACCTTCGAGGGTGTGTGGCACTTCAAACGTCTGGGCGGCGATATGGGCTGCCGGGTGGAACTGGATCTGCGCTTCGAGCTGTCCGGTGCCCGCGGGCTGATCGGCAATGCCTTTTCCGGCCTGTTCGTCAGCGCTGCGGACCAGATGGTCGATGCTTTCTGCCGGCGCGCGGCCGAGCTGGACAACGGCCATGCCTGACGGCGTCGCTGTGGAGGTGGTCTATGCGTTGCCGGAGGCGCAGTATGTGGAGCGCCTGAGTCTGCCGGCGGGTGCGACGGTGGCCGATGCGCTCGACGCCGTTCGCGGCCGGCCGCCGTTCGATACTCTGGCCCTCGAGCAGATGCCCGCGGGTATATTCGGTGATCGGGTGGAGCGCGGCCGTTGCCTGCAGCCGGGTGATCGGGTGGAGGTTTACCGGGAACTGATCATCGACCCGCGCGAGGCCCGGCGCCGGCGCGCGGCCCAGGGGCGGGACGGCGCTTAGCCGTCAGAGATTGCGTTCCCCGTCCGACGCCGGATCCGACTCGGCGCTGGCGGTGACCGGCTCTACCGATTCTTCCTTGGCCGCGGTGGGCGCGTAGTCGCCGGTGAAGTAGGCCAGCACACCATCTTCGAAATACACGCTCACCCGCTTGCGCTCGTTGTAATAGCCGGGAATCTGCAGGGAGTAGATGTAATCCCAGCGCTCCTCATTGAAGGCGTTGCGGACCACCGGCTCACCCATGACGAATGCCACCTGGCTGCGCGTCATGCCCGGTTTCAGCCGGTCGATCATCTCCTGCGTGATGACGTTGCCCTGCTGCACGGTGACCTTGTGCACACGGGGCAGGCTGAAGCTGCAGGCAGCCGTGGCCAGTACCAGGCAGCCGAGCAGAAGAACGGAGAGTGCACGCATATTGCTCACAGTGTCGCGGCAGGAGCGGCGCATGTTAACCACAGGGCAGCCCGGAAGAAAGGCATGGCCGGCGTTCGTCAGTTGCCGGCTTCGCTGAGCAAGGTGCGGGCGTAGTCGCGGGATTTGTCGGTAATGTCGGCGCCGGCGAGCATGCGCGCCAGCTCTTCCACCCGGGTGTCGGTGGCCAGGCCCTCGATGCGGGTGTCCTGCTCGGCGTCTTTGCTGACCCGCAGGTGATTGTGGCCCAGCGCGGCCACCTGGGGCGCGTGCGTAACACAGATGACCTGGGTGTTTACCGCCAGCGAGCGCAGCAGGCGGCCCACCACGTCGGCCGTGGTGCCGCCGACGCCCACGTCGGCCTCGTCGAGCACCAGACAGGGCATGGCCGATTTCTCCGCTGCCACCACCTGAATAGCCAGCGCAATCCGTGCCCTTTCGCCGCCTGAGGCGATCCGCTGGAGGGTGCCCGGCGGATATTTGGGGTTGGTGGTGACGTGGAATTCGGCACCTTCGAGGCCCGTTTCAGATTCGGCTGCAAAGAATTCCACCGTCAGCGAGCCGCCCTTGATACCCAGCGTCTCCATGCAGCCGCTCACGGCCCGGGCGAAGTCCCGGGCCGCCGAGCGGCGCTGCTTGGAGACCCGGGCCGCCTGCTTTTCGAACTCGGCACGATGTTCTCCGGCCGCGGCCCGCAGGTCGTCCAGCGATGAGCGGTCAGTGGATATGCCCTGGAGCTCGGCGGCCAGGGCTTCCCCGTGGGCCGCCAGTTGCTCCGGCGCAACGCGGTGTTTGCGTGCCAGGTCATGGATGGCCGCCAAGCGGTCGTCCAGCGCCTGCAGCCGTTCGGGGTCGAGCTCCAGCGACGCATCGTAGCTGCGCAGGTCGCGGACCGCGTCGCGCAGCAGATCGTCGGCTGAGCGCACTGCGTCGCGCGCGGCCGCCAGGCGCGGGTGGTCGTCGTCCAGGTTGTCGAGCAGCCGCAGCACCCGGCCGGCGACCGCATCTTCGTCGAGGGCTTCCAGGCTCTGGCTGACGCTGGCCCGCAGATCCTGCACCTGGGACAGGCGCCGGTGCTCGCTCTCGATTGCCTCGAGTTCGCCCGGCGCGAGCCCCAGACCGTCGAGCTCTTCGAGCTGGTAAGTCAATAAAGTTGCCCGATCTTCGTGCTGCTGCAGCCGCCCTTCCAGCTCTGCCGCCTCGTCCCGGGCCCGTTTCCAGGCACGGAAACTGTCGCGGCAGGCGCGGCGCAGGGCCGTTTCCACGCCGAAGTCGTCGAGCAGGGCGAGCTGTACCCGGGGCTCGGTGATGCGCTGATTGTCGTGCTGGCCGTGAATGTCGATGAGGTCTTCACTCAAGGCGCGCAACACCTGCAGGGTAACCGGCGCGCCGTTGATGAACGCCCGGGATCGGCCGTCGGCACCGACCACGCGCCGCACCAGGCAGCGATCGGGGCTGTCCGGGTCAGTGAGTGCTTGCTCTTCGAGTAATTGCCGGGCGCCGGGGTGGCTGCCGAGGTCGAATTCGGCGGTGATGTCCGCGCGGTCGGCACCGTGGCGCACCGTATCGGCGGCGGCGCGTTCGCCGAGGACCAGGCCCAGGGCACCGAGCAGAATGGATTTGCCCGCGCCGGATTCGCCGGTGATGACGGTCAGGCCGTCGGCAAAGGCGATATCCAGTGAGGCGACCAGGGCGAAGTCGCGTATGGTGAGTGATCTGAGTACGGCGGTAGCCATCGCTTGACTAAGTGAGGTAAACGTTCATAAGTTGCTATCAGGTTGCCAGAGACGGACGTTACAGCAGCGGACAGCGCTTCCACAGTAAAGTTGTATTGGTGATGAGAAAGCAAGCGGAAGATAGCCTCGACGAGCGTGCGCAGCTAGTGTTCAAGCTGCTCGTCGAGCACTACATCTCCGAGGGGACCCCGGTGCCGTCGCGGCTGCTGGCGACCCAGCCCGGCGTGGACGTCAGCCCGGCAACGGTGCGCAACGTGCTGGCGGATCTCGAGGCCCAGGGGCTGGTGCGCTCTCCGCACACGTCGGCCGGCAAGGTGCCGACCAACCGGGGTCTGCGTTTCTTCGTCGACAGTCTGCTGCGCGTGCAGCCGCTGGACGAGCGGGACGTGCTGCGCCTGCAGGGCGAGCTGAACCCGGATCTGTCGCCCAAGGAACTGGTGGAGTCCGCTTCCACCCTGCTGTCGCATCTGACCCACATGACCTGTGTCATCACCCTGCCGCGGCGCGAGAAGGTCGCGCTGCGGCATGTGGAGTTCCTGCCTCTGTCCGACCGGCGGGTGCTGGTGATTCTGGTGCTCAACGACCGAGAGGTGCAGAACCGGGTGATCCACACCGATCGCGAGTACGCCGAGACGGAGCTGAACCAGGCTGCCAACTACATCAACCGTGAGTTCGGCGGTTTCACCCTGCTGCGGGTCCGCGAGGCTCTGCTGGAGAGCATGCAGGCGGACAAAGACCGTATGGACGGACTCATGCAGACCGCCCTGGACGTGGCCAGCCGGGCTTTCGACGAAGGCGGCACGGAAAGCGGCAACGAACTGGTGGTGGCCGGCGAGACCAACCTGCTCGATTTCGGCGATACCGATCAGGTGCGGCGCCTGTTCGAGGCGTTTTCCCGCAAGGGCGGTATTCTTCATCTGCTCGACCGCTGCCTGGACAGTCAGGGCATTCAGCTGTTCATCGGCGAAGAATCGGGATATCAGTTGCTCGACGAACTCAGCCTGGTGACCTCGTCCTACGAGGTGCAGGGCCAGCTTGCCGGCGTGCTCGGGGTGGTAGGCCCCACCCGCATGGCCTACCAGGAGGTCATTCCGGTGGTGGACGTCACCGCCCGCGTCCTGAGTGCCGCCATGAATCGCGCCTGACCGGCGCTTGCGCTGCCACGACACTCGGCAACCGCCCCGGGGGTTGAATTATCCGGGTAGTACCCCAGATACCATCATGAAGCGGGAAGCGGGGCTCCAGCGGCACGACAGTCGCGGTCCCGATGCCCCGACGGATGCCATTGCCAAACGGGAGAGAAGCACTCATGGCGGATGACGACACCCCCCGGCGGGCGGCGGGTTCGGAGGACAACCGCGCGCGCGGCGCGGCCGCTGCGGAGCAACGGCCGGATGCGCCGGAGGCCGCTGGTGCGGGCGCGGGAACGCCGGAGAACGCCGGTGAGGACACGCCGGACGTTCTGCGCAGCCGCCTCGAGGAGCTCGAACAGAAGGTCGAGAGCTATCGGGATCAGGCCCTGCGCGCCCAGGCCGAGGCAGAGAACACCCGGCGCCGCGCCAGCCGCGACGTCGAGCACGCGCACAAGTTTGCGCTGGAAAAGTTCACCGCCGAGCTGCTGCCGGTGATCGACAGCCTCGAGAAGGCGGTAGAAGCGGCTTCCGACAGCGAATCCGCCGGCGCCATCGCCGAGGGTGTGGAGCTGTCGCTGAAGCTGTTCCTGTCCGTGCTGGAGAAGCACGGCATAGAGCAGATCGACCCGGCCGGCGAGCCGTTCGATCCGCAGGTGCACGAGGCCATGACCATGGTGCCGAGCCACCACGCCGAGCCGAATTCAGTGGTGGAAGTCATGCAGCGCGGTTATCTGCTCAACGGCCGTCTGGTGCGTGCAGCCAAGGTCGTTGTGGCCCGGGCGCCGGCCCCGGACAGCGCGCCGTAGTCCGACAACGGCGGCCAATGAGCGCCTGCAGCCGACCAGCGGATATCCCTGCCGGCGTGCCGGAGGGGTTGAAAGCGTCGCCGGCGCACCGATATAGAAGCTAGACATGTACATCAGGGTCCGGGATTTCCCGGCACATACGCAAGATTCTGGAGAACATCGACATGGGTAAGATCATCGGTATAGATCTGGGCACCACCAACTCCTGCCTGGCCGTGATGGAAGGCAAGGATGCCAAGGTTATCGAAAACGCCGAGGGTGACCGCACCACGCCGTCTGTCGTCGCTTACACCGATGATGGGGAGACGCTGGTGGGTCAGAGCGCCAAACGCCAGGCCGTCACCAATCCGGCCAACACGCTGTATGCGGTCAAGCGTCTGGTCGGGCGCAAGTTCAAGGACGACGTGGTGCAGAAGGACATCAAAATGGTGCCCTACGAGATCGTCGAGGCTAACAACGGCGACGCCTGGATCAAAGTGAAGGGTGAACAGCTGGCACCGCCGCAGGTATCTGCGGAAGTGCTCAAGAAAATGAAGAAAACCGCCGAGGACTATCTCGGCGAAGAGGTCACCGAAGCGGTGATCACGGTGCCCGCCTACTTCGACGACTCGCAGCGACAGGCCACCAAGGACGCCGGACGGATCGCCGGCCTGGAGGTCAAGCGCATCATCAACGAGCCCACGGCGGCCGCGCTGGCCTATGGCATGGACAAAAAGCGCGGCGACACCAAGATTGCCGTGTATGACCTGGGCGGGGGTACCTTCGACATCTCTATCATCGAGATCGCGGAAGTCGACGGCGAGCACCAGTTCGAAGTGCTGTCCACCAACGGTGACACTTTCCTGGGCGGTGAAGACTTCGACAAAAAAATCATCGACTACCTGGTCGAGGAGTTCAAAAAGGAACAGAAGATCGACCTGAACGCCGATCCGCTGGCCCTGCAACGGCTCAAGGAGGCCGCAGAGAAAGCCAAGATCGAGCTGTCCGCCAGCCAGCAGACCGAGATCAATCTGCCGTACATCACCGCCGACCAGACCGGCCCCAAGCACCTGGTGCTGAAACTCACCCGGGCCAAGCTCGAGTCGCTGGTGGAGGATCTGGTGGACCGTACCCTGGGGCCGTGCCGCACGGCACTGGAGGACGCCGGCCTTGCAGCGTCGGACATCGACGATGTGATTCTGGTGGGCGGCCAGACGCGGATGCCCAAGGTTCAGGCCAAGGTGAAGGACATTTTCGGCAAAGAGCCGCGTAAGGACGTGAACCCGGACGAGGCCGTGGCCATCGGTGCCGCCATTCAGGCCGCCGTGCTGTCCGGGGACGTGAAGGACGTGCTGTTGCTGGACGTCACGCCGCTGTCGCTGGGTATCGAAACCCTGGGTGGGGTAATGAGCACGCTCATCGAGAAGAACACCACCATCCCGACCAAGAAGACGCAGACGTTCTCGACTGCGGATGACAACCAGACGGCGGTGACCATTCACGTGCTGCAGGGCGAGCGCAAGCAGGCCGGGCAGAACAAGTCGCTGGGGCGTTTCGACCTGGCCGACATTCCGCCGGCGCCGCGCGGCCTGCCGCAGATCGAGGTGAGCTTCGATCTGGATGCCAACGGCATTCTCAACGTGTCCGCCAAGGACAAGGCCACGGGCAAAGAGCAGTCCATCGTGATCAAGTCCCAGGGCGGGCTCAACGAAGACGAAATCGAGCAGATGGTCAAGGACGCCGAAGCCCACTCGGAAGAAGACGCCAAGTTCGAAGAGATGGTCAACCTGCGCAACCAGGCCGATGCCCTGGTGCACGCCTCCCGCAAGAGTGTGGAGGAGGCTGGCGACAAGGTCAGCGACGACGAGAAGCAGTCCATCGAGTCGGCGGCCACTGCGCTGGAGGAGGCCATCAAGAACGGCGACAAGGCCGATATCGAAGCCAAGATGCAGGCGCTGTCCGAGGCCTCGTCGAATCTGGCGCAGAAGATGTATGCCGATGAGAGTGCCGGCGCTCAAGCGGACAATGGCGCCACCGGGGAAAGCGCTGGACAGGACGGCGACACGGTAGATGCCGAGTTCGAAGAGGTGGACGACGACAAGAAAGACAGCAAGTAAAGCGCCGCCGGCGCCTGCTATGCTGTGAGCGAAGATTTGTGGGAGCGATCTCCAGATCGCGATCGTTCGGGATCGCGATCTGGAGATCGCTCCCACTTCGTAATTGAATTGCCCCTTACCGGAGAGACATGTCGAAACGTGACTATTACGAAGTGCTGGGGCTGAGTCGCGACGCCTCGGACAGCGACATCAAGAAGGCCTACCGGCGTCTGGCCATGAAGTACCACCCGGACCGCAATCCGGACGACGACAGCGCCACCGAACGCTTTCGTGAGGCCAGTGAAGCCTATGAGGTGCTGAGCGACCCGGAGAAGCGCCAGGCTTACAACCAGTTCGGTCATGCCGGAGTGGACGGCAGTGCGGGCATGGGCGCCGGGTTCGGCGGTGCCGGCAGCTTCAGCGACATCTTCAGCGACGTGTTCGGCGATATCTTCGGTGCCGGCGGCGGCCGCGGCCGCAGTTCTGTCATGCGCGGGGCCGACCTGCGCTACGGGCTGGAACTCGACCTCGAGCAGGCGGTGCGCGGCGACACGGTGGATATCAAGATTCCCGTGCTGTCGGCCTGCGAAGACTGCGACGGCAGCGGCGCCAAACCCGGCACCCAGCCCTCCACCTGCCCGGATTGCGGGGGCGCCGGACAGATCCGCGTGGCCCAGGGCTTTTTCTCACTGCAGCAGACCTGCCCGCGCTGCCGCGGCTCGGGTCAGATCGTTACCGATCCGTGCAGCAAGTGCGGCGGCCGGGGCCGCAAGGAAAAGCGCAAGTCGCTGGAAGTGCGGATTCCGCCGGGGGTGGACACTGGCGACCGGATCCGCCTCGCCGGAGAAGGCGAGGCCGGCGTCAACGGCGGCCCGCCGGGGGATCTGTATGTGCAGATCGAGGTGCGCGAGCACCCCATCTTCACCCGTGACGGCCGCCATCTGTACTGCGAAGTACCCATCGACTTCGTCGATGCTGCCCTCGGCGGCGAGCTGGAAGTCCCGACCCTGGATGGCCGGGTCAATCTCAAGATTCCACCTGAGACCCAGAGCGGTAAGCTGTTCCGGCTGCGCGGCAAAGGCGTAACCCCGGTGCGCGGCGGCGGGGTCGGCGATCTGCTGTGCAAAGTGGTGGTCGAAACCCCGGTGAACCTCACCGACCGGCAGAAGGAACTGCTGCGGGAGTTCCAGGCATCCGTCAGCGACGGCGGCGCGAAACACTCGCCCAAGGGCTTCTCGTGGTTCAAAGGCGTGAAGGATTTCTTCGACGGACTCACGAGCTGAACCGCGGAGGGTAATGTAGGAGCGACTTTCCAGTCGCGATCTGGAGATCGCTCCCACTCAAAAGAGATCGCTCCTACAACCCGGGAGGAGGTAAACCAATGCGCGTGGCGGTGACGGGTGCGGCCGGCAGGATGGGCAGGACGTTGATCCATGCCATTCATGACGCAGCGGACATGACACTCGGTGCGGCGTTCGAGCGCTCCGGGCTGTCTCTGCTGGGCGCCGATGCCGGTGAGCTGGCGGGTACCGGCAATCTGGACGTGCCCCTGGGCGACGACCTGGACGCCGCGGCGGACGCCTTCGACACCCTCATCGACTTCAGTGTGCCCCAGGCCACCCTGGCCAGCGTGGCGCTTTGCGCAGCGCGGGGCAAAGGGCTGGTCATCGGCACCACGGGCTTCGACGCGGCGGGCCTCGAGCAGATTCGTCAGGCCGCGCAGAGCATACCCATCGTCATGGCGCCGAACATGTCTGTGGGGGTGAATCTGACTTTCAAGCTGGTGGAACTGGCTGCCCGCATACTCGGCGACGGCGTCGACATCGAGATCGTCGAGGCCCATCACCGCGATAAGATCGATGCACCCTCGGGTACGGCACTGCATATGGGTGAACTGGTTGCCGGCGCGCTGGACCGCGAACTGGCGCAGGTTGCCGTGTTCGGCCGGGAAGGCACCACGGGGCCGCGCAGACGCGAGACCATCGGTTTCGCCACCGTGCGGGCCGGCGACATCGTCGGCGAGCACACGGTGATCTATGCCGGCAACGGCGAACGCCTGGAGATCACCCATCGCGCGGAGAGCCGCATGAATTTCGCCCACGGGGCGTTGCGTGCCGTCCGCTTCCTGGATGGGCAGGCGCCGGGCCTGTTCGACATGCAGGATGTGCTGGGCATTGCCGAACGTCTTCGGTAGACTACCGCGCCCAGAAAGGCGGGTCGGATCTGCGTCTCAGGATCGCCCCGCCTTTACTGTAACGGCCCCTGGCACAACTCACGGATCCACGCGCAGCCAACCTGGACACGACCCCGGCCGGCATAGCCGCGCACCGGGACCGCGGAGTAAGCCGGCCGGGTAACCACGGCGCATTGAAAGGTAGTTTGGGTGGTGAATTGATTCCGGCTCTGCTCGTTTTAGAAGACGGAAGTGTCTTCCACGGTCAGTCGTTCGGCGCACAGGGTCTCGGCGTCGGCGAAGTTGTTTTCAATACCGCCATGACGGGCTATCAGGAAATCCTCACCGATCCCTCCTACAGCCGCCAGATCGTCACCCTCACCTATCCGCAGATCGGTAATACCGGCGTCAATGCCGAGGACGTGGAATCCGACCGCATTCATGCCGCCGGCCTGGTGATCCGGCAATTGCCGCGCCGCGCCAGCAACTGGCGCATGAGCGCGACGTTGCCCGACTATCTGCGGGATAACGGCGTCGTCGGTATCTGTGACGTGGATACCCGGCGCCTGACCCGGCTGATCAGAGAGAAGGGCGCTCTGGCCGGCTGCATTGCCGCCGGGCCGGATGCCACGCAGGCGGATGCTCTGGCCGCGGCGCGTGCGTTTCCGGGGCTCAAAGGCATGGATCTGGCCCGCGAGGTCAGCCGCACCGAGGTGGGTACCTGGAATGAAACCGGCTGGCAGTACGGCCGCGGTTACGGCCGGCTGGAGGAACCCCGGCTGCACGTCGTGGCCTACGATTTCGGCGTGAAGCGCAACATTCTGCGCCTGCTGGCGGACCGCGGCTGTCGGCTGACGCTGGTACCGGCGGCTACGCCGGCCAGTGAAGTGCTCGCCCTGGCCCCGGATGGGGTGCTCCTGTCGAATGGTCCCGGCGACCCGGAGCCCTGTGGTTATGCCATCGACGCCATCCGCGAGCTGCTCGATCACGACGTGCCCACATTCGGCATCTGTCTGGGCCATCAGTTGCTGGCGCTGGCCAGCGGGGCGAAGACCCTGAAGATGTCTCACGGCCATCACGGCGCCAACCACCCGGTGAAGGACCTGCGCGACGAGCGGGTCATCGTGACCAGCCAGAATCATGGTTTTGCGGTGGACAGTGAAGGCTTGCCCAATTGCCTGACGGTGACTCACGTGTCTCTGTTCGACGGCACCCTGCAGGGGCTGCGGCGCAGCGACCGGCCCGCTTTGGGGTTTCAGGGCCACCCGGAGGCCAGCCCCGGACCGCAGGACTGCCAGTACCTGTTCGACGAATTCATCGAATTGATGGAGTCGCGGAATGCCTAAGCGTACCGATCTCCACAGCATTCTCATCATCGGCGCCGGACCCATCGTCATAGGACAGGCCTGTGAGTTCGACTACTCCGGCGCCCAGGCGTGCAAGGCGCTGCGCGACGAGGGTTACCGGGTCATCCTGGTGAATTCCAATCCGGCCACCATCATGACCGACCCGGCCATGGCCGATGCCACCTACATCGAGCCGGTGGAATGGAAAACCGTGGCGGCCATCATCGAGGCCGAGCGGCCCGATGCCCTGCTGCCCACCATGGGCGGCCAGACGGCGCTGAACTGCGCCCTGGACCTGGTGCGCGAAGGGGTGCTCGAGAAATTCGGCGTGGAGCTGATCGGCGCCAGCCAGGACGCCATCGACAAGGCCGAGGACCGGGAACGCTTCGATCATGCGATGAAGCGCATCGGTCTGGAGTGCCCGCGTTCGGCTATGGCCCACAGCATGGAAGAGGCGCTGCAGGTGCAGGGCCAGCTCGGTTTCCCGTGTATCATCCGGCCCTCCTTCACGCTGGGCGGCAGCGGCGGCGGCATCGCCTACAACCAGGAAGAATTCGAAGAGATCTGCGCGCGCGGCCTGGATCTCTCTCCCACCAATGAGCTGCTGATCGACGAGTCATTGCTCGGCTGGAAGGAATTCGAGACGGAGGTGGTGCGGGACAGGCGCGACAACTGCATCATCATCTGCACCATCGAGAATTTCGACCCCATGGGTGTGCATACCGGCGACAGCATCACTGTGGCGCCGGCCCAGACCCTGACGGACAAGGAATATCAGGCGCTGCGCAATGCCTCCATCGCCGTGCTGCGCGAGATCGGCGTGGAAACCGGCGGCTCCAACGTGCAGTTCGCCATCAATCCGGACGACGGCCGCATCGTGGTCATCGAGATGAACCCGCGGGTGTCGCGCTCTTCAGCGCTCGCCTCGAAAGCCACCGGCTTTCCCATTGCCAAGGTGGCAGCCAAGCTGGCTGTGGGCTACACGCTGGACGAGCTGACCAACGACATCACCGGGATCACGCCGGCATCCTTCGAACCGACCATCGACTACGTGGTCACCAAGATCCCCCGTTTCACCTTCGAGAAGTTTGCCCTGGCCGACCCACGGCTCACCACTCAGATGAAGTCGGTGGGCGAGGTTATGGCCATCGGCCGGACCTTCCAGGAGTCACTGCAGAAAGCCATGCGCGGCCTCGAGACGGGCATGAATGGTCTGGATCCGGTATTGCCGGCCGACGCGAGCAGATGCCCGGGAGGCGCTCATGCGTGAACTGGGCACGCCGGGCTGCGATCGCATACGCTACGTGGCGGACGCCTTCCGCGCCGGTATGTCCGTGGACGATGTTCACGAGCTGTCTTCCATCGATCCCTGGTTTCTCGCTGAGATAGAAGACCTGGTGGCCACTGAGCAGGCGCTGGTCGGCCGACATCTCGACAGCGTGGATGCGGCGGAGCTTTATGCGCTCAAGCGCAAAGGCTTCTCCGATGCCCGCCTGGCAGACCTGCTGGAGGCCTGGGAGGACGACGTACGGGCCCACCGCCTGCGCCTGAATGTGCGGCCCGTGTATCGCCGGGTGGATACCTGCGCCGCCGAGTTTCCGGCGGCCACGGCCTACATGTATTCCACCTACGAGGAAGAGTGCGAGGCGGCCCCCAGCGACCGGCGCAAGATCATGGTGCTCGGCGGCGGCCCCAACCGCATCGGCCAGGGCATCGAATTCGACTACTGCTGCGTGCACGCGGCTCTTGCCCTGCGCGAGGATGGTTTCGAAACCATCATGGTCAACTGTAATCCGGAAACCGTATCCACCGACTACGACACGTCGGACCGCCTGTATTTCGAGCCGGTCACCCTGGAGGACGTGCTGGCCATCGTGCACGTGGAGAAGCCTTACGGGGTGATCGTGCAGTTCGGCGGGCAGACGCCATTGAAACTCGTGGAGCAGCTCGAGCGGGAGGGTGTGCCCATCATCGGTACGCCGCCGGATGCCATCGACCGTGCCGAAGACCGCGAGCGCTTTCAGGGCCTGATCAACACCCTCAACCTGCGCCAGCCCAGCAACCGTACTGCCGTGGACGAGGCGACAGGCATCATCGGTGCCCGCGAGATCGGCTATCCCATCGTCGTGCGGCCGTCCTACGTGCTCGGCGGGCGCGCCATGGAGATCGTCTACGACGAGGACGAGCTGAAGCGTTATCTGCGCGAAGCCGTGGTGGTCTCGAACCGTTCCCCGGTGCTGCTCGACTGCTTTCTCGATCAGGCAGTGGAAATGGACGTGGATGCGGTCAGCGACGGCACCGACGTGGTGATCGGTGCCATCATGCAGCACATCGAGCAGGCGGGCGTGCACTCCGGCGACTCCGCCTGTTCGCTGCCCCCCTATCAGCTCTCGGCGCCGCTGCAGGACCGTATCCGCGAACAGGTAAAAGCCATGGCGCTCGAGCTCGGCGTGGTGGGGCTCATGAACGTGCAGCTGGCGGTACAGGACGACGAAGTGTTCGTCCTCGAGGTGAACCCGCGAGCCTCCCGCACCGTGCCCTTCGTCTCCAAGAGCATCGGCGTGTCGCTCGCCAAAGTGGCCGCGCGCTGCATGGCCGGCGTGAGCCTGCGCGAGCAGGGTTTCACCCGCGAGATAATCCCCGGCCACGTCAACGTCAAGGAATCGGTGTTCCCGTTCGTCAAGTTTCCGGGCGTCGACCCCATTCTCGGTCCCGAGATGAAGTCCACCGGCGAAGTCATGGGCGTGGGCGACAGCTTCGGCGAGGCGTTTGCCAAGGCCAGTCTCGGTGCCGGCGTCATCCTGCCGCAGAGCGGACGGGCCTTTCTGTCCGTGAAGGATTCGGACAAGCCGGGGGCCGTGGCCCTGGCCGGCAATCTGATTTCGCTGGGATTCCGGCTCGTGGCAACCCGGGGTACCGCGCGCTGCCTGGCCGATGCCGGCATCGAGTGCCAGGTGGTCAACAAGGTGGCGCAGGGCCGTCCGCACGTGGTCGACATGTTGAAAAACGAGCAGATCGACCTGATCATCAATACCACGGAGGGCCACCAGTCCATCCGCGACTCCTCTATCATCCGCCGGCTCGCACTGCTCAATAAAGTGTGTTACACCACCACTTTGACGGGCGGCGAGGCGTTCTGCATCGCCATTCGTTATTCCCGCGATCATGACGAGATCAGAGTACGGCGGCTGCAGGATCTCTACGAGCAGTCGACAGCGTAGTGCGATACAGCACACCAGTTCGCCAAGGAACGAGTCATGCCAGTCCCGATGACGTTGGAAGGTGCGCAGGCCCTGCGCGAGGAATTGAAGCGCCGCAAGTTCGAATTGCGCCCGCAGATCACTCAGGCCATTGCCGAAGCGCGCGAGCACGGCGATCTGAAAGAGAATGCCGAATACCACGCCGCGCGGGAGCAGCAGAGCTTCAACGAGGGCCGCATCCAGGAAATCGAGGGCAAGCTGGCGGACGCCCAGGTGATCGATGTCAGCAAGATTCCGCGCAGCGGCAAGGTGGTGTTCGGCGCTACCGTCTCACTCATCGACTCCGACACCGAGGCCGAAGTGAGCTACCGCATCGTCGGTGAGGACGAAGCCGACCTCAAGGCCAACAAACTGTCGGTCATGTCACCCATCGCCCGCGCCCTGATCGGCAAGGCTGAGGGCGATGTGGTGGTCGTGAAGACGCCCAAAGGCGATGTGGAATACGAGATCGACCGGGTCGAACATCTCTGAGCCAGTGCGGTACACCGCACGACTTCAGGTGCCGAAGCGCACCAGATTGGACAGCTTCGGGTCGGGCTCGGGGTTCTTGCGGAACAGCACCGTGACCTTGCCGATGCTCTGGATCACGCTGGCATCGCAGGCCTCGGCCAGCGACTGTGCCATGGCCCGGCGTGCCTCCCGATCAGCGGCGTGGATGCGCACTTTGATGAGTTCGTGGTCGGCCAGCGCCCGCTGGGTCTCGGCGATCAGCGCAGCGCTGACGCCGTGATCACCCACCAGAACCACGGGATCGAGATGATGGGCGATGCGTTTGAGCTGGCGTCGCGTGTCGCGGTCGGGTGTGGAGGCTGCCATGGCGGGGATTCTACCCCGGCGCCATGGCGCGTGACAGCATGAGCAAGCGCAGTAAATCCAGCCAGCGCTGGCTGAACCGGCAGCGCCGCGATCCTTTCGCGCGCCGCGCCGCGGCGCAAGGGCAGGTGTCCCGGGCGCATTTCAAACTCGAACAGCTCGACCGCCGGTTCGGTCTGTTGCGCCGCGGTATGACGGTGCTGGAACTCGGCGCCGCCCCGGGCGGCTGGACTCGATACCTGGAAGACCGTCTGGCCGGCGGTCTGCTGGTGGCCTGCGATCCGCGGCCGGTGAGTGCCGGTGCGGACACTGTTGTCATAGAACTTGCCTATGGAGAACCGGGCACCGATGCGCGGCTGGCCGAAGCCCTCGGCGACACCCGGGTCGACCTTGTATTGTCGGATATGGCCCCCAACATGAGTGGTAATCGGACGACCGATCAGGCGCGGTCCATGTATCTCGCCGATATGGCGCTCGACGCCGCTGAACGCTGGTTGAAACCGGGCGGCGATCTGGCGGTCAAAGTGTTTCAGGGCGCCGGCATAGAGGCCTGGATGGAAGAACTGCGGCAACGCTTCGACACGGCCAGGCTTACCAAGCCCGACGCGTCCAGGCCCGAGTCCCGGGAGGTGTATGCCGTGGCGCGGGGTTTCAAGCCGTGACCGGCAGTTTCACGCCTCCGGGTAGTGGTGTAGGCTACAAAGTCATCCGCGTCGGGGCCGCCTGCGGGCTGTCGCGAAGCTAGCATCAAGAGGATAAGTCCTTGTCTGACATGGGAAAAAACCTGCTGCTCTGGCTGATCATCGCAGCCGTGCTGCTGACGGTGTTCAACAATTTCAACGTGAAGCCGGAGCCGCAATCCCTGAGCTATTCCGAGTTCATCCAGCAGGTCCGCAGCGACGCCATCCGCGAGGTCACCATCGGTGAGCAGATGATTCGCGGCTTCGACCGCTCCAATGAGGAATTTCAGGTCATCCGCCCGCCGGCGCTGAACGATCAGAAGCTGCTCGACGACCTGTACAACCACAACGTCGAGATTGCCGGCAAGATGCCCGATCAGCAGAGCATCTGGGCGCAGCTGCTGATCGCCAGCTTTCCCATCCTCATCATCATTGCCGTGTTCATGCTGTTCATGCGGCAGATGCAGGGCGGCGGCGGTGGCCGCGGCGGACCCATGGCATTCGGCAAGAGCAAGGCCCGGCTGCTGTCCGAAGACCAGATCAAAACCACCTTCGCCGATGTGGCTGGTGTGGACGAGGCCAAGGAAGACGTGCAGGAACTCGTGGAATTTCTGCGCGATCCGGGCAAGTTCCAGCGCCTGGGCGGGCGCATTCCCCGCGGCATTCTCATGGTCGGGCAGCCGGGTACCGGTAAGACCCTGCTGGCCAAGGCCATCGCCGGCGAAGCCAAGGTGCCGTTCTTCTCCATTTCCGGGTCGGATTTCGTGGAGATGTTCGTCGGCGTGGGCGCTTCCCGGGTGCGTGACATGTTCGAACAGGCCAAGAAGCAGGCGCCGTGCATCATCTTTATTGATGAGATCGACGCCGTAGGCCGCCACCGCGGTGCCGGCCTGGGCGGCGGCCATGACGAACGGGAGCAGACCCTCAACCAGCTGCTGGTGGAAATGGACGGCTTCGAGCCGAACGACGGCATCATCGTCATCGCCGCTACCAACCGGCCGGACGTGCTCGACCCGGCGCTCCTGCGCCCGGGGCGCTTCGATCGCCAGGTGGTCGTGAGCTTGCCGGACATCCGCGGCCGCGAACAGATCGTCAAAGTGCACATGCGCAAGGTTCCGCTGGCGGACGACGTGGAGCCTGCGGTCATTGCCCGCGGCACACCGGGTTTTTCCGGTGCCGATCTGGCCAATCTGGTGAACGAGGCTGCCCTGTTTGCCGCACGTGCGGGTCAGCGCCTGGTCAGCATGGAGCAGTTCGAAAAGGCCAAAGACAAGATCATGATGGGCGCGGAGCGCAAATCCATGGTCATGTCGGAGAAGGAGAAGCGCAACACCGCCTATCACGAGGCGGGTCACGCCATCGTCGGCCGGCTGGTGCCGGATCATGATCCGGTCTACAAAGTTTCCATCATTCCGCGCGGACGGGCACTGGGGGTCACCATGTTTCTGCCGGAGGAAGACCGCTACAGCTTCAGCCGGCAGACCATCATCAGCCAGATCTGCAGTCTGTTCGGCGGGCGCATCGCCGAAGAGATGATTCTGGGGCCGGAATACGTGACCACGGGAGCAGCCAACGACATCGAGCGCGCGACCCACCTGGCGCGCAACATGATCACCAAGTGGGGCCTCTCCACCAAGCTCGGCCCCATTCAGTATGCTGACGACGAGGGCGAACCCTTTCTCGGCATGTCGGCGGGCATGCGGCCCAAACAGTTCTCCGACGAGACGGCCCGCGCTATCGACGAAGAGGTCCGGGCGATCATCGATCAGTGTTACGGCACGGCAAAGACCTTGCTCGAAGAGAACAAGGATAAGCTGCACACCATGGCCAACGCGCTGGTGGAATTCGAAACCATCACCGCCGAGCAGATCGATGACATCATGGCCGGCGGCCAGCCGCGCGCGCCGGGCGATCTGCCGCCGCCGGGTTCCGGCACACCGGACGCCAAGCCCGAAGCGCCGGGAGACGCGCCCATCGGCGGCCCAGCCGAAGAGCACTGACCAGCCGCGGTGCTGCCGCGGGTGAGCAGGTATCTCGACTGCCGCGGCCGGCGGCTCGATCTTTCCCGGCCGCGCATCATGGGGGTGATGAATATCACCCCCGATTCGTTCTCCGACGGCGGGCGCTTCCTGCGTGACCGCGCAGATGTACCCCGCATCCTGGATTCGGCGCATGCCATGCTGGCCGACGGCGCCGCCATTCTCGACATCGGCGGGGAATCCACCCGACCCGGCGCCGAAGGGGTCAGTGCCGACGAGGAACTGCGCCGTGTGATGCCCGTCCTGGAACGGCTGCTGGAACTCGATACCATCATCTCCCTGGATACCAGCAAGCCCGCGGTGGCGGCGCAGGGCCTGGAAGCCGGCGTGCACCTGGTCAATGACGTCACCGGCGGTCGTGATCCGCGAATGCTCGAGGCGGTAGCTGCCAGCCAGGCGGCGCTTTGCATCATGCACATGCAGGGTGAGCCCCGCAGCATGCAGACTGCGCCCCGCTACACGGACGTGGTTCGTGAGGTCCACGCCTTCCTGGCCGCCCAGGCGGCGGACTGCCGGCGTGCGGGCATTGCCGACCACGCCCTGCTGCTGGACCCGGGGTTCGGCTTCGGTAAGACGCTGGCGCACAATCTGGTTTTGCTCCGGCACCTGGCGGCCGTACGGGTCGACGATCTGCCGCTGCTGGCCGGTCTGTCGCGCAAAACCATGGTCGGCACCGTGACCGGGCGTCCCGTCACGCAGCGCACCGCCGGCAGCGTCGCTGCCGCATTGCTGGCGGTTCAGCACGGTGCCGACGTCGTGCGTGTTCACGACGTGGCGGAAACGGCGGATGCACTGAACATGCTGGCGGCTCTGGAGGGGGCCGAAATGGAGGGTGATCAAGCGTGAGCAGAAAATACTTCGGAACCGATGGCATACGCGGCCGGGTGGGAGAGCATCCCATTACCCCGGAATTCTGCCTGCGCCTGGGGTGGGCCGTGGGCAAAGTGTTCGCCAGGCAGGGCGCCAGCCATGTGCTGATCGGCAAGGACACCCGGATTTCCGGCTACATGCTGGAATCGGTGCTGGAGTCGGGACTGGTGTCGGCGGGCGCCAACGTCAGCCTGCTCGGGCCCATGCCGACCCCGGCCGTGGCCTATCTGACCCGCACGCTGCGTGCCGACGCCGGTATCGTCATCAGTGCCTCGCACAATCCCCATCATGACAACGGCATCAAATTCTTCGATCATGACGGCAATAAGCTGGACGACGCTGTGGAGCTGGAGATCGAGGCCCAGCTCGAAGGCACCATGACCTGCTCCGGCTCGGATGAGCTGGGCAAGGCAGCGCGCATCGACGACGCCGCCGGCCGCTATATCGAGTTCTGCAAAGCGACGGTGAACCGCGGGTTCCGTCTGCGCGGGCTGAAGGTGGTCCTGGACTGTGCCAATGGCGCCACGTACCACGTGGCGCCCGGGGTATTCGAGGAACTGGGTGCTCAGATCGACGTCATCGGCAATGCGCCCAATGGCCGCAACATCAACGATGACTGCGGTTCCACGGCGCCGTCCGCACTGGCGCGGCGGGTGCTGGAGACCGGTGCCGATGTGGGGATCGCCTTCGACGGCGACGGTGACCGCGTGGTCATGGTGGATCATCGCGGCGAGATCGTGGACGGCGACGAACTGCTGCTGGTCATTGCCGAGCACCGCGCCCGGCAGGGTATGCTCGACGGCGGGGTGGTAGGTACGGTCATGTCCAATCTGGGTCTGGAGCGGGCCCTGGCCGGGCTCGGCATTCCATTCTGCCGGGCCAAGGTAGGTGACCGCTACGTGCTCGAGCTCATGGCGGAACAGAACTGGCAGCTCGGCGGTGAAACCTCGGGCCATCTGCTGTGTCTGGATCTGACCACCACCGGTGATGCCATCGTCGCGGCGCTGCAGGTCATGGTGCCCATGGTGGAACAGCAGCGTTCGCTGCACGAGCTCAAGCAGAGCATGACCAAGATGCCGCAGACCATGGTCAACGTGCGGGTTGCAGACCCAGCGGGAAAAGCAGCTTGTGCGGAGGTAGCCGATGCGGTTCAGGCCATGGATCGGCGCCTGAAGGGCCGCGGGCGGATTCTGATCCGGCCGTCCGGCACCGAACCGGTGATCCGCGTCATGGTCGAAGGCGAGGATCCTGCCGAGGTGGGCGATATCGCCCACGAACTGGCGGACGTGGTACGCGGCAGCTGACCGGCGTGCTGCACCGCCGCCGACAGCGGCGTTGTGCGCCGTGAGCCGAGCCGGTACCATTGCGCGCCTTTTTCGACACAGCGGCCAGCATGCGTAAGCCCCTGATTGCCGGGAACTGGAAGATGCATGGCAGCTCGGCATTCGTCGCGGATTACGCCGCCGCGCTGACCGCGCCAGGCGCCGATGTAGAACTTCTGCTGCTGCCGCCGGCGCCCTATCTGCGCGAGCTGCAGACGGCGCTGCACGGCATGAGTGTGGAACTCGGCGTGCAGAACGTCCACGACCAGCCGGAAGGGGCCTATACGGGCGAACTGTCGGCGGAAATGGCCAGGGACCTGGGCGCCGGGTGGGCGCTGGTGGGTCACTCGGAGCGGCGGGCCCTGTGCGGCGAAACTGACGCCGTGGTCGCCGCCAAGGTGGTCGCCGCACGGCGCGCCGGGCTGGCGGCGCTGTTGTGCGTCGGCGAAACCCTGGCAGAGCGGGAAGCCGGCTCTGCCGAGGCAGTGGTGCAACGGCAGATCCGCGCGCTGGCGGATCATGCCGGCGTCGAGGCCTTCAGCGGCCTCACCATTGCCTATGAGCCGGTCTGGGCCATCGGCACCGGGCGCACGGCCACACCGGAACAGGCCCAGGAGATGCATGCCCTGGTGCGGCAATGCGTGGGCGATCTGTGCGGCCGCCCTGCTGCGGCCCGGCTGCGGGTCTTGTACGGTGGCAGCGTTAAGCCCGACAATGCCGCCGCGCTGCTGGGGCAGACCGACATCGACGGTGCCCTGGTAGGCGGCGCTGCGCTGAAGGCGGCGGATTTCGCCGCTATCGCGGCCGCCGCCGGCGGCACAACAATTGGAGATCACGAGTGAATTTGTCGACCATGGAAACGGTTCTGCTGGCGCTGCTGGTGGCGGACGCGCTGGCACTGGCGACCCTGGTGCTGATGCAGCATGGTAAGGGCGCCGACGTGGGTGCCGCATTCGGCAGCGGCGGGGCCAACACCGTATTCGGCAGCGCCGGGTCGGCCTCCTTTCTGACCAGAGCGACGGTCTGGCTGGCCGTCGGCTTTTTCCTGATTTCCTTCGGTCTGGCTTATACGGCCAAGGAGCGGGCGGCCGCTATGGACACCCTGGGAATTCCGCAGGTTGAACAGACCGACGCTCCGGCTGCGCCGGCCGAAGAACGGTTGACTCCAGAGCCTGAGGGTGTAGATTCCGACATCCCTGACGTATGAGGGGCCCGATAAACAGTCGGGATGCCTGCAATCACTGCCGAAGTGGTGAAATTGGTAGACACGCTACCTTGAGGGGGTAGTGGGCTAACGCCCGTGGAGGTTCGAGTCCTCTCTTCGGCACCAACATCGCCGGTTGCTAGTGTGCACCGTACTCCCTATAATTCGCGCTCGCTGATGCGGGGTGGAGCAGTCTGGTAGCTCGTCGGGCTCATAACCCGAAGGTCGTAGGTTCAAATCCTGCCCCCGCTACCAAAGGATTCGAAGGGCCCGAATGAGGGCCTTTTTCGTAGCAGGTTCGAAGGTAATCGGGCCCGGAAGAGGTACCTGGCGTACCTGACACGGCCAGTCACCCTGCGAAACATCCTTGAGAGGTAGCCACCTCGTATCGGTGGGTCGCCTGTGCGTTGTCGGCAAGGGCCCGGAATACCGGGTGGCGCCGACCGAAAAGAAAATGGGCGTCAGCCCATTTTTTTTTCGGCGTCCGCACAACGCCGCGGTGCGGGAACAACACGAGTCGCTCGGAGTAAGTTGAACAGACGCGAAGACCAGATCGAAACCCTCCTGACACCTGTTGTGGAAGCGCTGGGTTGTGAGTTGTGGGGTGTGGAGTATCAGGCCCAGGGCAAACGGTCGCGGCTGCGTGTGTTCATAGAACGCCCGGAAGGCGTCAGTGTGGAGGATTGCGAGCGCGTGAGCCGCGAGATCAGTGATCTGCTGGATGTGGAGGACGTCATTCCAGCGACGTATACGCTGGAGGTGTCCTCACCGGGCCTGGACCGGATTCTGTTCAAGGCCGTTCATTATCAGCTCAATGTCGGCGCGACCGTCGATGTGCGCCTGAATTTTCCGCTGGAAGGTAGGAAGCACATCGTGGGCGTACTGGCCGGGGTCGAGGATGACGAAGTGATCGTGCGTCCGCAGGACATCGTGGACGGCAACGGCGAGGAGTACGTTCTGCCGCTTGACAATATTCAACGTGCGCGGCTGGTTCCGCAATTCGACTGATCGACCGAATGACATTCGGCCTTGACTGAAGGATCGAACGAGATATGAGTAAAGAAGTGCTTCTGGTCGTGGAATCCGTCTCCCACGAGAAAGGCGTACCCAAAGATGTGATCTTCGGGGCGATCGAGGCTGCCTTGGCTATGGCCACCAAGAAGCGCTACGACGAGAACGCCGAATTCCGGGTGTCGATCAATCGAGAGTCCGGCGACTACGAGACCTCCCGGGTCTGGACCGTGGCCGATCCCGAGGAGGTGGCCCAGGCGGCCAGCGAGGCGGAAGACGACGACGAAGAAGATCTGCAGTGGAACCCGGCCGCTCAATTGACCGTGGACGAAGCGCGCGAGCGCCAACCCGACGCGCAACTCGGCGACGTCATCGAGGAACCGGTGGAGTCGGTGGAGTTCGGGCGCATTGCCGCTCAGACCGCGAAGCAGGTCATCGTCCAGAAAGTCCGGGAGGCCGAGCGTGCGCAGGTGGTGGACGCCTATCAGCCGCGGGTCGGCGAGCTGGTGAGCGGCCAGGTGAAGAAGCTGGGCCGCGACAGCATCATCGTCGATCTGGGCAACAACGCCGAAGGCCTGCTCACCCGTGAGCATCTGATTCCGCGGGAGACCTTCCGCACCGGAGATCGCCTGCGGGCACTGCTGCTCGAGGTTCGGCCGGACAACCGGGGGCCGCAGCTCATCCTGACGCGCACCTCGCCGCGCATGCTCATCGAGCTGTTCAAGATCGAAGTGCCGGAAATCGCCGAGGACATCATCGAGATTCGCGGCGCGGCACGCGACGCCGGTTCCCGGGCGAAGATCGCCGTGCGGACCAATGACGGGCGGATCGATCCGGTGGGTGCCTGTGTGGGCATGCGCGGGTCGCGGGTGCAGGCGGTGTCCGGCGAACTGGCCGGCGAACGCATCGACATCGTGCCGTGGGACGACAATCCGGCTCAGCTCGTGATCAACGCCATGGCGCCGGCCGAGGTGGAATCCATCGTGATGGACGAAGACACCGGATCCATGGATATCGCGGTGGCTGAGGACAACCTGGCCCAGGCCATCGGCCGCGGCGGCCAGAACGTGCGGCTGGCCAGCGAGCTCACCGGCTGGACGCTCAACATCATGACTCAGGAAGAAGCCACGGCGAAACAGGAAGAGGAAGCCGGCAAGCTCATGGGTGAATTCATGGAGTCCCTGTCGGTGGACGAGGACGTGGCTGCCGTGCTGGTGGAAGAAGGTTTCACCACGCTGGAAGAAATCGCCTATGTGCCCCTCGAGGAGATGAAGGGCATCGAAGGCTTCGACGAGGAGATCGTCACCGAGCTGCGCAACCGGGCGAAGGATGCACTGCTCACCAAGGCCATCGCCAGCGAGGAGCTGCTCGGCGAGAAAGAGCCGGCAGAAGATCTCCTGACCATGGAAGGTATGGATCGTCACCTGGCCTATTTGCTGGCCAACAACGAAATAGTGACCATGGAAGATCTGGCGGAGCTCGCGGTCCCGGATCTGCTGGAGATCGCTACGGATCTGTCCGAGGAGAAGGCCGCTGAACTGATCATGACCGCCCGGGCGCCATGGTTCGAAGACGCCGAGGAATAACTGTTCTAGGGAATACGGCATGTCAGATGTCACGGTAAAACAACTGGCGGAATCAGTCGGAGCCCCTGTGGACCGACTGCTGAAGCAGATGAACGAGGCGGGTCTGCCGCACACCAGCGAAGCTGAGGCGGTGTCGGAGGACGAGAAGCAGGCGTTGCTGACGTATCTGAAGCGCAGCCACGGTTCCGACGATGCCGGTCCGAAGAAGATCACGCTCAGGCGCCGCTCGGTGGGTACGCTGAAATCCGGCCAGGGGCGTACCGGCCGTAACGTCACCGTGGAAGTGCGGAAAAAGCGCACGTTCGTGAAACGGGCCGAGAGCGAAGAGCAGCCCGAAGCCGAGCCTGCAGAGACCGAGACCCCTCAGGCGGAGCCCGTGGAGGCATCTGTCAGTGAGCCCGCGGCCGAGCAGCCGGCGGTGGAGCCTGCACCTGAACCGGAGCCCGAGCCGCAGCCGGAGCCCGAGGCGCCGGCCAAGCCGAAGCGCCGGATGAGTCAGGCCGAACTGGAAATGCAGCGCATCCGCGAGCAGGAACAGGCGCGCATGACGGCGGAAGAGGAATCACGGCGCAAGGAAGCGGAGCGTGTTGCCGCCGGTGAGCAGCGCAAGGCAGAAGCGCGCGAGAAAGCCGAACGCGAGCGCCTGGAAGCTGAGCGCAAAGCGGAACAGGAAGCCAAGGCCAAGGACGCCGTCCCCGAAGCGGACAAGGTGGTGGAAGCCACCGTTGCCGCACAGGCAGAGGCGCAGGCCACGGAGAAATCCGGCAAGCATCGCCGCGGCAAAGACCGCGAGCGCAAGAGCGACGACTTCGGCGCCCGTGGGCGGCGCCGCGAGCTGTCGCTCAAGAGCGAGCGGCGCGGTAAGCGCCGCCAGCCCCAGGGGCCGCTCAAAGTCGACCAGCACGGCGGCGAGTTCAAACCCACGGACTTCATTGCCCGGGAAGTGGGTATTCCCGAAGCGCTCACCGTGGGCGAGCTGGCGAACCGCATGTCGGTGAAAGCCGGTGAAGTGATCAAAACCCTGATGGGAATGGGGGTCATGGCCACCATCAACCAGACGGTGGATCAGGACACGGCGGTTCTGGTCGTGGAAGAAATGGGCCACAAGCCCAAGGTGATTCACGAAGACGCCATCGAACAGGCTCTGGAAGCCTCCCTGGAAGTCGAAGGCGAAGAACATCCGCGCTCCCCGGTGGTCACCGTCATGGGGCATGTCGATCACGGCAAGACCTCGCTGCTCGATTTCATCCGCAAGACCCGGGTGACCAGCGGCGAGGCCGGCGGCATCACCCAGCACATCGGTGCTTACATGGTGGAAACACCCAACGGGCGCATTACCTTCATCGATACACCGGGCCATGCGGCATTTACTGCCATGCGGGCCCGGGGCGCCCAGTCGACGGACATCGTCATTCTGGTTGTGGCAGCCGACGACGGCGTCATGCCGCAGACCGAGGAAGCCATTCAGCACGCCAAAGCGGCCGGTGTCCCCATGGTTGTGGCCATCAACAAGATGGACCTGGAGGGTGCTGATCCGGAGCGGGTCACCAACGAGCTGGCGGCCAAGGATGTGGTACCGGAGCAGTGGGGTGGTGATACCCAGTTCGTCCAGGTGTCCGCACAGACCGGCGACGGCATCGAGGCTCTGCTCGAGTCCGTGCTGCTGCAGGCGGAAGTTCTGGAGCTCAAGGCCGTCCCCGAGGCGCCGGGACGCGGGGTGGTGATCGAATCCCGTCTGGACCGCGGCCGCGGACCGGTGGCCACGGTGCTGGTACAGAACGGCTCACTGAAGCAGGGCGACATCATCATCGCTGGTGAATGCACCGGCCGGGTGCGGGCCATGCTCAATGAGAAAGGCGAGCAGGTGAAGGAAGCCGGCCCATCGGTTCCGGTAGAGATTCTCGGCCTCAGCGGCACGCCGGCGGCCGGCGACGAATTCTCCGTGGCGACCGACGAGAAGACGGCCCGCGAGCTGGCCGAATTCCGCCGTGACAAGAGTCATGAGCACCGCCTGGCGCTGCAGCAGGCAGCCAAGATGGAGAACATGTTCGCCGGTCTCGGCGAAGGCGAGAAGCGTGTGCTCAAGGTGGTCCTGAAGGCCGATGTTCGCGGCAGCCTGGAAGCCATCCAGCAGGCCCTGACCGACATGGGCAACGACGAGGTGGCGGTGAACGTGCTCGGCTCCGGCGTCGGCGGCATCACGGAAACCGATGCCAACATGGCACTCACATACGGTGCGGTGGTCTTCGGCTTCAACGTCCGTGCCGATAATTCTGCCAAAGCCATCATCGAGCGTGAAGGGATCGAGCTGCGTTACTACAGCATCATCTATGAGTTGCTCGATGACGTGAAGCAGGTGCTGACCGGCATGCTGAGCCCGGAAATCCGCGAGGAGATCATCGGCACTGCGGAAGTGCGCGATGTGTTCCGCTCGCCGCGCTACGGCCAGGTGGCAGGCTGCATGGTCACGGAGGGAACGGTGCATCGCAACAAGCCCATCCGCGTGCTGCGCGACAACGTGGTGATCTTCGAGGGGGCGCTGGAGTCGCTGCGGCGCTTCAAGGACGACGTCAATGAAGTGCGTGCCGGCACCGAGTGCGGTATCGGCGTGCGCAACTACAACGACATCCGTCCCGGCGATCAGATCGAAGTATTCGATACCCGGGAAGTGGCGCGAGAACTCGCGTGACGGGCCGCTAGTGCAATGGAGTCCGGACGTGACCTTCGAGTCGGCGATTTCATTCGCGACGAACTCGCTGCCATCATTCTGCGCGAGATGCGCGACCCGCGTGTGGGCATGGTCAACGTGAACGAGGTGCGGGTCAGCCGCGATCTGTCCTATGCCGATGTGTACGTGTCGTCCATCGACGCTGCCACCGACGAGGCGCGCGAGCAGCTGATCGACGTGCTCAACAAAGCGTCCGGATTCTTCCGCTCCAAACTCGCCAAGCGTCACAGCATGCGCACTACGCCGAAACTGAGAATTCACTACGATCAGCTCATCGAAGAAGGGCCCCGGCTCGAAGCGCTCATCGAGCGAGCCGTGCGCTCCGACGAACAGTTGCGCGATGCGGGCGGCGAAGCCGGCAGTGAGGATGACCACCGTGGCTAAGCGCAGACGCGGCCGCGACGTCAGCGGCATCCTGGTGGTGGACAAGCCGCCGGGGTTCAGCTCCAACGATGCCGTGCAGAAGGCCAAGCACCTGTTCCACGCCAGCAAGGTGGGACATACCGGCGCACTCGACCCGCTGGCGACCGGCGTACTGCCGTTGTGCTTCGGCGAGGCGACGAAGTTTTCTCAGTATCTGCTCACGTCGGACAAGAAATACCTGACCACGCTGAAGCTCGGCGTCTGCACCGACAGCGGTGACGCCGACGGCAACGTCGTCGACACTCGTGCGGTGGCAGGTGTAGACGAAGCCCGGGTGGAAGCAGCCCTGCAGCATTTTCGCGGTGAGATCGACCAGATTCCTTCCATGTTCTCCGCGGTGAAGCATCAAGGCCAGCCGCTTTACAAATTGGCCCGGCAGGGCATCGAAGTCGAACGTAAGTCCCGCCGGGTGCGGATCTTTTCCAACGAGCTGGTGTCCCTCGAGGGCGACGAGCTGACCTTGCTGATTCATTGCAGCAAGGGCACCTATGTGCGCACCATTGCTCAGGAACTGGGCGAGCATCTCGGCTGCGGGGCTCATGTCGTCGCGTTGCGGCGCCTGACAGCCGGGCCCTACGGGGAGGACGATCTGGTGACCTTCGAGACGCTGGAAGCCGCCCGCGAGGAAGGGTCGCTGGATCGCTTCCTGCTGCCGGTTTCCAGTGCCGTAGGCGACTGGCCGGAGGTGCAGCTCAACGGTGATACGGCATACTATCTGCGCCAGGGGCAGCCCGTGATCGTGCCCCATGCGCCGTCCA
This sequence comes from Gammaproteobacteria bacterium, assembly GCA_034522075.1. Taxonomy (GTDB): domain Bacteria; phylum Pseudomonadota; class Gammaproteobacteria; order Pseudomonadales; family Azotimanducaceae; genus UBA7803. The sequence goes on from JAXHLO010000012.1 coordinate 43,013, forward strand.
GCGGCTGGGTGCGCCTGTCCCAGCAGTTCGACGAAGGCCCCACCCGCTTCATCGGCGTGGGTGAAGTTCTGAATGACGGCCGGGTTGCCCCGCGGCGCCTGGTGGTTGCAGCGTGAGGCATCTGCAAATATGCGCGGATGTTCTCTTATCTCAATGATGCATATTGGAGAACGAAGTTATGGCACTTTCCGCAGCGACTAAAGCTGAAATCATCAAGGATTATCAGATCGAGGAAGGCGACACCGGATCCCCCGAGGTCCAGGTCGCGCTGCTGACCCACAACATCAACACCCTGCAGGGCCACTTCCGGTCGCACAAGCAGGATCATCACTCGAGACGCGGTCTGATCCGCATGGTGAACCAGCGACGCAAGCTGCTCGATTATCTGAAACGCAAGAACGCGAGCCGCTATGCAGAGTTGATAAGTCGGTTGGGATTGCGCCGCTAGTGTGTGCCGCCTTGGGGCTGCACACGAGTAAGAAGATGGAGGAATAAGGTTTGAATTCAGTAACGAAACAATTTCAATTCGGCGAGCAGCAGGTAACCCTGGAAACCGGCCGGATTGCCAAGCAGGCTACCGGCGCGGTGCTGGTCACCATGGGCAATACCGTGGTGCTGTGTACGGCAGTGGGCGTCAAGCAGGCGCGGCCGGGACAGCATTTTCTGCCGCTCACGGTGAACTATCAGGAGAAGACCTACGCCGCCGGCAAGATTCCCGGCGGTTTCTTCCGCCGTGAAGGAAGGCCATCCGAGAAAGAGACGCTGACCTCGCGTCTGATCGACCGGCCATTGCGGCCGCTGTTTCCCAAGGGCTTCATGAACGAGGTGCAGGTGATCTGCACGGTCATGTCTGCCGACAAGAACGAAGACCCGGATATCGCCTCGCTGATCGGCGCTTCCGCTGCGCTGTCGGTTTCGGGCATTCCCTTCAACGGGCCCATCGGCGCCTGCCGGGTGGCGTTCAAGGACGGGACCTACTCTCTCAACCCGAGCTATTCGCATCTGGTGGATTCCGCGCTGTCCATGGTGGTCGCCGGTACCGACGAAGCGGTGCTCATGGTCGAGTCCGAAGCCAACGAGCTCACTGAAGACGAAATGCTCGGCGCTGTGCTGTACGGCCATCAGGAAATGCAGGTGGCCATTCAGGCCATTAAAGACCTCACGGCCGAAGCCGGCATTCCGCGTTGGGAATGGGAACCCGCCCGGGAAGACGAACAACTCAAGCAGGCTGTCGACTCGGCGGTCCGCAGCGAGGTCGGTGAAGCCTACCGGCTCACCGATAAGATGGAGCGCCAGGCCCGCGTCAGCGAATTGCGCGCCCGGGTCGTCGAGCAGCTCGCCGGCGGCGAATCGCCGCAATACTCGGTGGACGACGTGTCCGGCATGTTCGGCAAGGTCGAGAAGGACATCGTGCGTCAGCGTGTGCTGAATGGCGAAGCCCGTATCGACGGCCGTGATCTGCGCACCGTCCGTCCCATCGACGTGGAAGTGAGCTGGCTGCCGAAGACCCACGGGTCAGCACTGTTCACCCGCGGTGAGACTCAGGCCATCGTGGTAGCCACCCTGGGTACCCTGCGGGATGCTGCTTTCATCGATGCGCTGGAGGGGTCGTACAAAGACAACTTCATGCTGCACTACAACTTCCCGCCATACTGCGTGGGCGAAGCCGGTTTCATGGCTGGTCCCAAGCGCCGGGAAATCGGCCACGGCCGTCTGGCGCGGCGTGGCATGCAAGCGGTGCTGCCCACGGTCGAGGACTTTCCCTATACCCTGCGCGTGGTTTCCGAGATTACCGAATCCAACGGTTCCAGCTCCATGGCCACGGTCTGCGGCACGTCGCTGGCGCTGATGGATGCCGGTGTGCCGGTGAAGGCGCCGGTGGCCGGTGTTGCCATGGGCCTGGTCAAGGACGGCAACAAGTATGCCGTGCTCACCGACATCCTCGGCGACGAGGATCATCTGGGCGACATGGACTTCAAAGTGGCTGGTACCGCCAAAGGCGTGACCGCTCTGCAGATGGATATCAAGATCGCGGGCATCACCGAAGAGATCATGGAAGTGGCTCTGAGTCAGGCCCAGGAAGCGCGTATGCACATCCTCGGTGAGATGGCCAAGGTCCTCGACAAGCCGAGGGAATCCGTTTCCGAGAACGCACCGGCCATGCGCGTGATCATGGTGCCGCAGGATAAGATCCGCGACGTCATCGGCAAAGGCGGTGCGACGATTCGATCCATCGTCGAAGAGACCGGCGCCGATATCGATATCGAGGACGACGGCAGCGTGCGTATCTACGCCGACACGAAGGAATCCATGGAGGCTGCCGTGGCCAAGGTCGAGGAAATCACCGCGGAAGCGGAGGTGGGCAAGATCTACCACGGCCGCGTGGAACGTATCGTCGACTTCGGTGCTTTCATCAACATCATTCCCGGCAAGGACGGCCTGCTGCACATCTCGCAGATTGCCGACGAGCGGGTCGAGTCGGTGACCGACTACCTCAAGGAAGGCCAGATGGTGGACGTGGTGGTCCTCGACGTGGATCAGCGCGGACGCATCAAGCTGTCCATGAAGGAAGTGCCCAACTACGCGCAAAGCGCGTAGTTGGCTACTACTGCGCAAAGCGCGTAGTTGGCAGCTGCCTCCACTGTGTGGGAGCGACCTCCAGGTCGCGATCCGGCGCGGTGGGAGTGATCTCCAGATCGCGATCTGGAGATCGCTCCTATTCCGGCGCGAAGTAGCGTTCCAGCAGTCGCGGATCATCGAAGTGCCGCCGCCCGACAAAGGCGATGGCATGATTTCCCATTTGCCGCATGGCGCCGGGCTCCGGTACGCCCATGGGCCAGAACAGCCAGCGTTCCCGCCGTTGTGTTCCTTCGACGATGCCGTCGGGCCGGAACAGGCTGCGCCGTCCACCGTCCTGAAGCGGCAGCGAACGCAACCGGTCGTAGTCCGCCAATTCGTACGCTTCGCCCTCCCCCGCGTCCCCGCGCCGGTAGACCCGTTGTACATAGTGCGTGCCCGCCTGCAGGCGTATGGTCAGCGCCTCTGATCCGTCGGGTACCGTCTGCGGAATCACCAGGGGCTCCTCCCAGCCGCGGCGGCGTGTGTCTACCTGAACCCGGGGCGTGCTGAACGCCATGTAGTAACAGCCACAGTTGTGCATGGCGTCGTACAGCAGAGGTCGACCGTTCGGGCCCAGGGTTACCCGCCAGGTGAGACCGTCGAGATGGCCGCCTACCAGATCCAGCGGGCCCTGCCGGGGGCGGGCGGGGAACCAGATCACGTAGTTGAGCTGCAGCAGGGCGTGCTGTTGCCAGCGCGCATGCGAGATGGTGGTGTACACCACCGGCGAACCGGTTACCTCGGCAGCGGTTCCTCCGCTCAGAACGAGCCGGCCAGGCCGGTCGTCGGCGGAAGCGACGTCGATCTCCCAGTGCGGCGCGAAGGCGCGGAACAACCGCTCGAGATCGGCGCCCGTCGGGACAGGTATGCGCAGCGGATTGTCCGCGGCCCGCTGCAGAATGCCGGCAACCTCATCCGCCGACAGGAGCGGCCGCGGTGCGGGCGGCCGCAGCCGGCGCAGACTGCCGGCTACCGGCAGCGACGCCAGCGGCGTAGCGAACGTCTCGCGGATTTCGTCGTGCAGGCGACGCACGCCCAGTAGAAACGGCATGGAGGTCAATGGGTAGAGCCCCAGGACACGCTGCAGCGGTTGATAGTCGTCGGGGACCGAAGCGGTACGCAGGCGGATTCGGTTATCCGGGTCGGCCAGGTCGTGGTGCAGCAGGGTTGCCGCACAGCGTTGCAACCGGGCGGCGCTGTCAGCAAACCGGGAACCGCTGGGCAGGTTGGCCAGTTCTGCGTTGCGGGCCCGAGCATCGAGCCGCCGCAGCCGCTGTACCCAGAAATCGAAGGACGCTGCATCTCCGGCCGCCGGGACGCTGTCAGCCAGAAACCGATTGATCCGCAGATAGGGAAAGCGGGCGATTCTGGCGCTCTGGGCATCGGCCACACCGGCCGCGGCAACCGCGGCATCGACCCGCTGGTAGAGGCGTGCACACTGCGCCACCGGATCCGGCCGCTGCTGGCTGGCGCTGGCGGGATGGTCCAGCGGCGCTACCCAGGCCGCGCAACCGGCCAGCAGCGCTGCGCTGCCGGCGGCTGCCAGCGCACGCGGCCGGCGGCGACTTGCCATGATTCCAGTTCCCGCGGTTCAGAATCCTGCGGATACTGTAGTCGTCCGCGGGCCGCCGGATCAATGCATCTGGGTAGGGGGCAGGTCCAACTGGGTGCGTTCCAGAGCGCTTTTCAGTGCCCAGTAGAACGCTTCGGTGTCTGCTTCCGTATCCGATTCGCCGCCGAGGTCCTCGAAATCCAGGTCCAGGTTCTGATCATCCATGATGGCGCGTCCTTGTCACGATTAGCCGTCTGCTGATCGTAGTGGTCGTGACCGGGGATGCTGTGATGGATGCCTCGTTTGCGCAAGCTGCCGCTGATCAGGCGCCTGCCCGATTGGCGATCAGATCATCCACCACGGCCGGATCAGCCAGGGTGGTGGTATCACCCAGATTGTCCAGCTCCTCGGCGGCGATCTTGCGCAGAATGCGGCGCATGATCTTACCGGAGCGGGTCTTCGGCAGCCCCGGAGCGAACTGAATCACGTCGGGTTTGGCAATGGCGCCAATCTCACGGCGTGTCAACTCGATGAGTTCTTCGCGCAGCTTGTCGGGATCTTCGTTGCTGCCGCGCATGAGCGTCACGTAGGCGTAGATCCCCTCACCCTTGACCTTGTGCGGAAAACCCACCACGGCGGCTTCCGCCACTTCCTCGTGAAGCACCAGCGCGCTCTCGACCTCGGCGGTACCGATGCGGTGGCCGGAGATGTTCATCACGTCATCCACGCGCCCGGTAATCCAGTAGTAGCCGTCGGCATCGCGGCGGGCGCCGTCGCCGGTGAAGTAGTAACCCGGATAGGCCGCATAGTAGGTATCGATCACCCGTTGATGATCTCCGTACACCGTGCGCAGCTGCCCCGGCCAGGTATGAGTGATGACCAGGTTGCCGCGCGCTTCGGTTTCCTCGATGAGCTTGCCGCTGTCGTCAACCAGCCCGGGCTCGACGCCGAAAAACGGCAGGGTCGCCGAACCCGGTTTCAAGGCTGTGGCCCCCGGCAGCGGGCTGATCATGATGCCGCCCGTCTCCGTCTGCCACCAGGTGTCGACGATGGGGCAGCGGCCGTCGCCCACCACCCGGTGATACCACTCCCAGGCCTCGGGATTGATGGGTTCGCCCACAGTGCCGAGGAGATGCAGAGACTTGCGCGACGCAGCGGTGACGAAATCGTCACCCTGCCCCATGAGTGCGCGCAGTGCCGTGGGCGCCGTGTAGAAGATGTTCACGCTGTGTTTGTCGACGACCTGCCAGCAGCGTGATGCATCCGGATAGGTGGGCACGCCTTCGAACATGAGGGTGATGGCGCCGTTGGCCAGCGGCCCGTAGACGATGTAGGAATGGCCGGTGACCCAACCCACGTCGGCCGTGCACCAGTACACGTCGCCGTCATGGTAATCGAACACGTATTTGTGGGTCATGGCCGCCTGCAGCAGATATCCGGCAGTGCCGTGCTGGACGCCCTTGGGCTTCCCCGTAGAACCGGAGGTGTACAGAATGAAAGACGGATCCTCCGCATCCATGGGCTCCGGTTCGCAGGTGCTGGCCTGCTGCGCCACCAGATCGTGGTACCAGACATCGCGGCTGTCGTTCCAGCTCACCTCGCCACCCGTACGCTGCACGGTAATGACCGTGTGCACGTTGGGGCATGCCTGCAAGGCGGCCTCGGTGTTGGCTTTCAGCGGCACACGGCGGCCGCCCCGCACCCCCTCGTCCGCCGTGATGACGCAGCGGCAGTCGGAATCGAGAATACGGTCTTCCAGGGATTGCGGTGAAAAGCCGCCGAACACTACCGAATGGATGGCGCCTATGCGCATGCAGGCCAGCATGGCGTAGGCGGCCTCGGGAATCATGGGCATATAGATGCATACCCGGTCGCCTTTGCCGACACCGCGCTCCTTGAGGCCGTTGGCCAGCCGGCATACCTCATCGTGCAGCTGCTGGTAGCTGATGGTCTTGTCGTCACTGGGCTCGTCACCTTCCCAGATGATGGCGGCCTGGTCGGCGCGCTCGGGCAGGTGCCGGTCGATGCAGTTGTAGCTGATGTTCAGGCGTCCGCCGTCGAACCAGCTCACCTCGCCGGCGGCCATGTCCTGGCTGAACACCCGGTCCCACTTCCGCTCCCAGCTCAGGAATATGTCGGCCTGCTCCGCCCAGAAACCTTCCGGGTCTTCGATGGAGCGCCGGTACATGGCGCGGTACTGCTCTTCGTTGACGAACGTGCGTTCCTGCATGAAGGATGGAACGGGATAAATGTGCGTATCGGACATGCTGTTACTCCTGTCTTGGCCTGCGTCAGTTGCGCTGCAGGTGCTCGATCAGGCGCCGGGTGGCTGCATCCTGATGGGCGGCAGAGGCGCCGCCGAGCTGATCGTAGATGGGCAGCGCCAGGCGCTTGCCCAGTTCCACCCCCCACTGGTCGAAAGAGTTTATGTTCCAGATGACACCCTGGCAAAACACCTTGTGTTCGTACAGGGCCAGCAGGGCCCCCAGCGAGTAGGCGTCGAGACGGGGCAGGACGATGCTGGTGGTGGGCTTGTCGCCGGCCACCGCCCGGTGCGGGTCGTCCGCAGTCTGGCCGGCCATCATGGCCTGACTCTGCGCCAGTCCGTTGGCCAGCAGCCAGCGCTGATGGTCGGCATAGGGGTGATCTGCGCTGGCGATCAGAATGAAGTCGGCGGTGAAGGCCCGGGTACCCTGATGCAGAAGCTGATGAAAAGCGTGCTGGCCGTTGGTGCCTTCGCTGCCCCACACCACCGGCATGCTGTGCACGCCCACCGGCGACCCGTCGTGGTGCACGCTTTTGCCGTTGCTCTCCATCTCGAGTTGCTGCAGATAGTCCGGCAGCAGCCGCAGGCGTCGGGCATAAGGCAGCACGGCATGGCTGGCCGCGCCGCAGAAGTTGTAGTTCCAGATGCCTGACAGGGCCATGAGCACGGGGGCATTGCGGCCCAGCGGCGTGTGCCGGAAGTGCTGGTCCATGTCTCTGGCGCCGCGTAACAGTTCCATGAACTGAGCCGGTCCGGCGCACAGGGCAATAGGCAGACCCACCGCCGACCACAGTGAGAAGCGGCCCCCCACCCAGTCCCACAGGGGCAGCACCAGGGCCGGATCGATGCCGAATTCGGCGGCGGCTGCCACATTGGCCGACACGGCGAGAAAGTGCTGCTGCACGGCGGCCGGGTCAGCCGTGCGCTCGATGAACCAGCTGCGCGCCGACTGGGCATTGACCCGGGTTTCCAGGGTGGCGAACGACTTCGAGACCACCACGAACAGGGTGGTTTGTGGATTCAGCGTGCGCAGTGCCGCGTGCAGGGCAGCGCCGTCGATATTGGCGACGAAGTGAACGCGGGGGCCGCCGCCCGCCGGCTCGCCCAGGGCATCCACCACCAGCTCCGGGCCGAGATGCGATCCGCCGATGCCGATGTGCACCACGTCGGTAAACGCCCGGCCGGTGTAGCCGCGGCGATGCCCGTTTCTGATCTCGGCGGCGAGCCGGCTCAGCCGCTCGAAAACCTGGCCGATCTCGGCTGCCAGATCCGCCGGCCGTTCGGCCGGCTCCGCCCGCAGCGCGGTGTGCAGGGCCGGCCGGTCCTCCGTGGTGTTGACGTGGACACCGCTGAACAACTGCTCGATCTGGGCCGCGAGGCCCTGCTGTTGCGCCAGATCGAGCAGGGTTTCCACGGCTGCGGTATCCAGGCGCTGGCGGGTGAAATCCACCTGCATGCCGGGGGCGTCCAGGGTCAGGGCGCGGTTGCGGGCCTCGTCATCGAGCAGCGTGGCGATCGGCCGCCGGCCGAGCCGGGCGGCCGCTTCGCTGAGCGTCTGCCAGGCAGGCTGCTGTTCCGGGGCGTGACCAGACACTAGAGCAGCGTCGGATTGGGATTGAAGTACTGCCGCAGCCCGTCCATGTGTGCGATCTGCTGCAGCAGGGCCTCGAAATGCGCGTCGTTGTTGGCGAAGTCGATCTCGCTGGCGTTTACCACCAGCAGCGGGGCCGTATCGTAGTAGTGGAAGAATTCGGTGTATGCCTGGTTGAGCGTTTCCAGGTAGCCGTTCTCGATGTCGCGTTCGTAGGCGATGCCGCGCTGCCGGATCCGCGACAGCAGCACATTCACCGGCGCCTGCAGATAGACCACCAGATCCGGACTGGGGGGATGAATGTCCAGGTTGTCGTAAATCTGCCGGTACAGGGCGTATTCCTGATCATCCAGGGTCATGCGCGCGAACAGGTCATCCTTCTCCAGCAGGAAGTCGGCGACCAGGCTGGGACCCACCAGGTCGTCACGCGGCAGGTCGGCAATCTGGCGTGTTCGATTGAGCAGAAAGTACAGCTGGGTGGGCAGCGCGTGGCGGCGGCCTTCACGATAGAAGCGGTCCAGGAACGGGTTGTCCGTGGAGGGCTCGAGCAGAACGGGATAGCCGAAATGTTCGGCTAGACGGCGGGCGAGCGTCGTCTTGCCCACGCCGATGGGGCCTTCCACGGTGATGAAGCGGGGCTGCTGGCCGGTGGCTGCCTGGGCTGCGGCCGTGTGCAATTGAGCCTGGGTATTCATGAAGTCCATGCAGTCAGTCCGCTCGCAATCATGTACTGCGTCCCGGCCGCGTTCAACCGTCACGGCGTTTGCGCCGCCGTTTGCGCCGTTTGCCGGATTTTTCGCCGCTCGGGTTCTGCTCACGCAGGGTCTGCACCATGTCTTCCTGAGCGCCGCGGTCGAGTTCCTGATAACGCGTCCACCACTCGCCCGCTTCTGCCACGCCGTCCCCGGCGCTGCCGCGCAGCACCAGAAAGTCGTAGGCAGCGCGAAAGCGTTCATGCTCGGCCAGAATGGCGATGGCGCGCGGGCGCCGCTCTTCGAGCCGATGCTGCAGACCCCAGACGTCACGGATGAACTGGGAGAAACGCCGCGGGATGGCGATGATGAGCTGCTGTTCGGCGAGGGTTTCCCCGGCAGCAATGGCCCGCGCCTCGGCAGGTTTGTGGTTCTCAGTCAGTTCCTGGAAGCGGGCCTGAAAGTCCCGCCACATGACCACCGCGAACAGGAAGCCGGGAGTGACCGGCTTGCCTTCGGCAATCCGCAGGTCGGTATTGCGCATGGCATGGTTGATGAGCGGATCATCGGGCGGTGCGCAGGGAAACAGGGCCCAGCGCAGGCGGGTGGGCGCGAGATATTCCCAGGCGGCCAGGGACCGGCCGGAGACGAAGATCTTGCAGACCTCGTCGAACAGCCTCGCCGGCGGAATTTCCCGCAGGTTGCCGGCCATTTCCGGAATGGCGCGGACGATTTCCGGCTCCAGGGTGAAACCGAGCTTGGCATGGAAGCGCACGGCCCGCAGCAGCCGTACCGGATCTTCCCGCAGACGCCGGTCGGCATCGCCGATCAGCCGCAGGCGCTGGTGTTCCAGGTCATCCAGGCCGCCGACGAAGTCTATGATCTCCTCGCTGCGCGGCTCGTAGTACAAAGCGTTGATGGTGAAGTCACGGCGGAAGGCATCATCGTCCAGGGTTCCCCAGACGTTGTCGCGCAGGATCAGCCCGGAGTCGGCGTGCCGACGCTCGTCCTCTTCCTCCGCCTGGCGTTTGCGGAACGTCGATACCTCGATGATGTTGCGTCCGTAGCGTACGTGGGCGATGCGGAAGCGGCGGCCGATGAGACGGGCACGGCGGAATACTCTTTTGACGTCCTCAGGCGTGGCGCTGGTGGCCACGTCGAAGTCCTTGGGCTTGTGCCCCAGCAGCATGTCGCGTACGCAGCCGCCCACCAGGAAAGCCTCGAACCCGGCGTCCTCCAGGCGCTCGACGACGTCCAGGGCATTGGCGTCTACATCGGCACGATTCAAACCGTGCTCAGCTGCACTGAGATGTTGCGGCTCATTGCTGGTGGTCATGACTGATCCCGGCGGGGTCCGCGCTGTTGAGTGCGTTTACGCGGTATGTTCAAGCGCTGGCGCCTCTCCCACAGGCTCTTGCGGCTGATACCCAGTTTTTCCGCAAGCTCCGTCTCGGTGAGCTCATCCTGGTGTGCCAGCACGAAACTGACGAAATAATCTTCCAGAGAGGTCTGATCGGCGCCGGGCGCAGGCCCCTCTCGGCGCTGGGTGCCCGGGCGCGGCTCGATGGCCAGCAGATCTGCCGCAATGACATCGCCGTCGCAGAGGATAACAGCGCGCTCTACGGCGTTTTCGAGCTCGCGGACGTTGCCCGGCCAATGATACTCGACCATGGCACGTCTCGCTTCCTCAGTGAAGTGCAGGTTCGGCTTGCCGAGCTTCTGTCCTACCCCGGCAAGGATGTGATCCGCCAGTTTCAGGATGTCCTGGCCGCGCTCGCGCAGGGGCGGAACATCCAGCGCCACCACATTGAGGCGATAAAACAGATCCTGGCGGAACTGGCCATTGCCGATCATTTTGGCGAGATCGCGGTGTGTGGCCGTGATGACCCGGACGTCTACAGACAGCGTTTCGGTAGAGCCGAAGCGGCGCATCTCTCCGGCCTGCAGAACCCGCAGCAGCCGGGCCTGGGCTTCCAGGCCCAGCTCGCCGATCTCATCGAGGAACAGGGTGCCGCCATTGGCCGCTTCCAGCAGGCCGCTGCGGGCACTCTGGGGGTTGGCCTCGGAGGGGCTGTAGCCGAACAGTTCCGTTTCCAGCACGCGCGGGGGAATCGTCGCGCAGTTCAGGGAGATCATGGGCAGGCGGGCACGACGGCTGCCGGCATGCAGGGCGCGGGCCACCAGCTCCTTGCCGGTGCCCGATTCACCGCGGATGAGCACCGTGGAATCGGTAGCACCGACTTTCCTGATGCGGTCGTAGAGTACGAGCATGGGAGCGCTGTCGCCGACCATTGCCAGGTCATGGCTCAATGGCAGTGCGCTGCCGGGTGTGCGGTTTTCGGCGATACAGCGTTCCACTGCTGCTACCAGCTGGTCGGGCTCCAGCGGCATGGCGAGATAATCACGGGCGCCGCGTTTAATGGCGGCTACTGCGCTGGTTATGTCCGGCTGGTGGGCGATCAGTATCACCGGCGCGCTGTGGCACAGCGACAATACGTCGATACCACAGTCGGCGCAGCGCTCGGCACTGGCCACGATGCACGGATAGGCAGCGAAATCCATGGATTCGAGCGCCCGCGGTTCGAGGCTCGCGGTGCTCGGTTCCGCCACCTGAAAACCGTTGGCCTCGAGAATGTTCCGCAAACGCGTCCGGGCGGACGCGTCAGGCTCGACGATGAGTACCTGGGTCATGGCGGCTGATAGTAGCAAAGGCGGCATGCTTACTCACGATGCGGCGGCAACAACGGCGTCTTCCCGGGGTATCCGTTGAAGCTCGAAATCAGGCGCCGCCCGGGTCAGCATGGCATGCGGGTCCGCCTCGTCCGGCGGCGCTGTATGGCCCAGCAGGCTGAGCACGCGGGCCACGTTGTCTGCCGGACGCGACAAGTCCAGCGCGGCGGCACGGGTGCTTTTGGAAAGCTTCTGGCCGTGCGCGTTCAGCAGTACGCGGATATGGCCATAGCGCGGTATCGACAAGCCGAGCTGACGCATGAGGTATATCTGTCTGGGCGTGCTGTCCAGCAGATCCCGTCCGCGGATCACCCGGGTAATGGCTGGGTCGCCGTCATCCACGGCGGTAGCGAGCTGGTACGCGGTCAGGCCGTCACGGCGGCGGACGACGAAATCCCCTGTGTCCCGGGCCAGGACAACGCGCTGTGGCCCGAGCAGCAGATCGTCGAACTCAACGGTGGCCTCGCCGACGCGCACCCGTATGGCACAGTCCGGGCGCGGCGAGCGGTGCTCACGACAGGTGCCGGGGTAGATGGCGGCGTCGCGCAGGTCCTTGCGGGAGCAGCGGCAATAGAACAGGTGGCCGGCCGCGGCCAGCGCATCCAGAGCTGCCGCGTAGCGCTCGCCGTGATCGCTCTGCCGGATTACCGGGCCGTCCCAGTACAGCCCATGGCACTCGAGTGCCTGCAGAATGGCCCGGTCAGCACCGGGTTCGCTGCGCGGTTCATCGAGGTCGTCCAGGCGCACCTGCCAGGCCATTCCCTGACTGCGCGCATCCAGGTAGCTGGCTGTGGCGGCCAGCAGCGAGCCCAGATGCAGGTGTCCGGTAGGCGATGGGGCGAATCGGCCGGCTCCCGCCCGGGTCACCATACTAGCCGTGCAGTTGACGCTCTTTGATCTCGTCCAGTGACTTGCAGTCCACGCACTGGGTGGCCGTGGGCCGGGCTTCCAGGCGGCGCAGGCCGATTTCCACGCCGCAGGTGTCACAGAAGCCGAAGTCATCCTGATCGAGCCGGTCGATGGTCTGGTCGATCTTGCGGATCAGCTTGCGCTCCCGGTCCCGGGTGCGAAGCTCGATGCTGAACTCTTCTTCCTGGGTGGCGCGGTCTGCCGGATCGGGAAAGTTGGCGGCCTCGTCACGCATGTGATGAACGGTACGGTCCACCTCTTCCATCAGATCCTGGCGCCATTTCAGCAGAATCGAGCGGAAATGCGCCAGTTGCTGGTCGCTCATGTACGGTTCGCTTTTGGCGGGCACGTACGGTGTGAAGTTCTTGAAGGGCGAATCGAGCGGTGCGCCCGCGGGTTTGGCCGGTGTTGCTGATGCAGCTCTGGACCTGGTTTTCATAGATTTTTGTTCGGAATCTCTCGACTGCTTTGCTGGGGACTGCTTCCGGGTAGAGGTTCTGGCTGCCTTTCTGGTCGCAGGAGCTTTTTTGCTGGTTGCTGATGATTTACTTGCGGCCTTTGCCGAGGCTTTACCGGCGGTTGCGGCTTTCGCTTTGGACCGGGCAGGCGTCTTGCTCCGGGCCTTGGCTTGTGCGGCTGCCTTGCCGGCCGCTTTGGTGCTGGGCGCGGTTTTGCTCTTGGGTCGGGCTTTGGCCTTTGGCTTGGCCGCTGTCTTGTTCCTGGCGGCGGCTTTCGCCGTCGCTTTGGCTTTGCTCGCCGACTTGGCGGCGGGCCCTTGTTTCTTTGGCGACTGTTTCTTTGCCGGTTGCTTCTTCGCCGGCTGTTTCTTCGCCGACTGCTTCTTCACGGAGCCGGCCGATGCTTTGGCAGCGCCTTTCGCGGCTGCTTTTGTCTTAGCTTTGGAGGGAGTCTTCGCGCCTTTTTTTGCCGCCATGTTCTGTCTCTGGTTCCTGACTTTCCGGTCCTGGCCGAGAACGTCCGACGCCGGGAAATAGAAGGGCGCGTAAGCTACCAGAACCCTCTGACGTTGACCATATAATGTGATGAAGAATTTGCGGGGTATTCATGGCCAGACAGGCACAGCGACTGCAGCATATTTCACCGTTTCGCGTCGTCGAACTGCTCGAACGAGCCAAGGCGTTGGAGGCCGCCGGCCACCGGGTGGTCCATCTGGAGGTTGGAGAGCCCGACTTTCCCACGGCCGCGCCCATTGTCGCTGCCGCCCATCGAGCATTGGAGGCGGGCGCCACCGGATATACCCAGGCTCTGGGCATACCCGAACTGCGTGAGCGCATTGCCCGGTTCTATCGGGAAACCGCCGGGGTGGAGGTGGCGCCTGAGCGGGTGGTAGTGACGGCTGGCGCCAGCGGCGGACTGCTGCTGCTGTCTGCGCTGCTGCTGGGGCCCGAGGACGAATTACTGCTCACTGACCCGGGTTACCCCTGCAATCAGGTCTTCGCCCGCCTGGTGAATGCCGTGCCGGCGGCGGTCCGCTGCCGGCCGGAGGATGGTTTCCGCATCGACCCGCAAGCGGTGGCTGCGGCCTGGACTGCTGCCACCCGCGGTGTGCTGGTGGCGTCGCCGGCGAATCCCACGGGCGCAGTGCTGGATACCGATACCCTGCGGGCGTTGTCCCGCGTCGTCCGCGAGCGCGACGGATGCCTGATTCTCGATGAGATCTACCAGGGATTGACCTATGACCGGCAGGCTGAGCCGGGCGCCGGCTGTGCTACGGGGCTGGCCGTGGACGATGGCGCCTACGTGCTGAACAGCTTCTCGAAGTTCTTCGGCATGACCGGCTGGCGCCTGGGCTGGATGGTGGTTCCGGCCGAAGATGTGCCATCGGTGGCGCGGCTGGCGCAGAATCTCTTCATATCGCCGAACAGCATCGCCCAGCATGCAGCCATGGCGGCGTTCGACAGCGAGGCCATGGCCATCCACGAGTCGCGCCGGCAGACGTTTGCGCGCCGCCTCGAGCAGTTGTGCGACGGTCTGGAAGGGCTCGGCTTTGCCATTCCCGTGCGTCCGGGCGGTGCTTTCTACGTGTATGCAGATGTCTCTCACACCGGCCTGGATGCGCTGGATTTCTGCTGGCGGCTGCTGGAGGAACATCACGTGGCGGCAACTCCGGGCATCGACTTCGGCCGCTATCAGTGCGAACGCTTCGTGCGTTTTGCGTTTACCACCGGCGAAGCGGAAATCGCCCTGGGGCTGGAGCGCATGGCCACGGCTCTCGAGTCCTGGGGGGCAGCGTGAGGTTATCTCCCGCCCTGGACCAGGGGCGGCTGGTGCGCCGCTACAAACGCTTTCTCGCCGATGTCGATACGCCGCAGGGCACAGTCACCATGCATTGCCCCAACACCGGTGCCATGACCGGTTGCACCGAACCGGGCCTGGAGGTCTGGTACTCCCATTCCGACAACGCGCGGCGCAAGTATCCACAGACGCTGGAGGTGGTGTGTACGGCCCATGGCCGGGTCGGAGTCAACACGGCCCGTGCCAATGGCCTGGTAGCCGAGGCGCTGCAGCGCGGGCGGATTGCCGAACTGGCCGCCTATCCCGACGTGCGCGGCGAAGTGACCATTCCCGGCGAGCGGGCGCGGATGGACTTTCTGCTGCAAGGCAGCGGCGGCCGCTGCTGGCTGGAGGTGAAAAGCCTGACCTTGTGCGACGCTGACGGGCGCGGCGCATTTCCCGATGCGGTGAGCGAACGTGCCGTGCGTCACGTGGCAGCGCTGACGGAGCGGTGCCGGCAGGGCGATGCGGCGGTATTGCTGTTCTGCGTGCAGCACACCGGCGTGCGCTACGCCACGGCGGCTGACGAGATCGACCCGGACTATGGCCGCGCCCTGCGGGCGGCCGCCCGCCAGGGCGTGACCGTGCTGGCCTACGGCTGCCGCATTCAGCGCACCCGTATGGAGATCACTGCCCCGCTGCCGGTGCGGCTTTGAAAGCCCGCAGGGTCGCCTGGTAGTCGTCCACGCGGCGCAGGCGGGCCCCGTAGGTCTGAATGAGCTGGCCGGCGGCGAAGTTGCCGAAGGCGGCCGCCTGTTCGGGGCCCATGCCGGCGCACCAGCCGTATAAGCAGGCGCCGGCATACATATCGCCGGCGCCGTTGGTATCCACCGCTTTCACCTCGAAAGCCGGCGCCATGGATTGCTCGTGGGCGGTCACCGCCAGGCTGCCGCGCTTGCCCAGGGTAATGCTCAACGCCCGGCCGATGTCCTTCAGTTCGTTGATGGCAATGTCCAGGCGGTCGGTGCCCGCCCAGCTCAGCGCCTCCTCCTCGTTGCAGAACAGGTGATCCACCCCATTGCCGAGAATACGCGTCAGATTGTCGCGGAAGGCTTCCACCATGCCCGGGTCCGACAGGCTGATGGCGGTTTTCACCCCGGCCGACTCCGCCAGTTCCCGGCAGGCGATGGCTGCCTCGAGGCTGGCCGGCGAGGATGCGAGATAGCCCTCGGCGTAGAAGTAGCGCGCCCGGGCCAGGGCCTGCTCGTCGATTTCGCCGCTGCCGAGCTGCGTAGAGATGCCGAGAAAGGTGTTCATGGAGCGCTCGGCATCCGGCGTCACCAGCACCAGGCACTGACCGGACTGCCCGGCCATGGGGGGCAAAGTGGCATTTTCATTGGTGACGATGCCGGCTTCGCCGAGATCGCGCAGAAAATAGCCGCCGACCTCGTCATCGGCCAGCCGGCAGGAGTAGAACGTACGGCCGCCGAAGCCCTGCACGGCGATCATGGTGTTGGCTGCGGAACCGCCGCTCATGCGCTCGGGCTGATGGTCCGCCAGAGCGGCGACCAGTGCATTCAGGCGCTCTTCGTCCACCAGGGTCATGTGCCCTTTACTGATGCCGTGCCGGGTGAGAAAACCGTCGTCCACCCGGAATTCCATGTCCACCAGTGCATTGCCAAGACCATAGACGTCGTACATACGCAGAATTCTCCTTGTTTCGGGTGTGCGATCAGGCCGCCACGGCGGCAAAGGCGCGGTCTGCCGCGCTCAGTGTGGCGTCAATGGCAGCATCGTCGTGGGCCGCCGAGACGAATGCGGCCTCGAAGGCGGACGGTGCCAGATAGATACCCTCGTCCAGCATGGCATGGAAGAAGCGGTTGAAGGCACTGACGTCCGTGTTCGCCACATGATCGAACTCCGTGACCCGGCTGCCGGTGAAAAATACGGTGAACATGCCGCAGACCTTGTTCACCGTGACGGCCACGCCGTGGCGGGCTGCTGCACGCTCGAGGCCTGCGCACAGCTTGTCGGTGGTGGCTGTCAGGCGTGCATAAACGTCCTCGTCGAGGGCCCGCAGCATGGTGAGCCCCGCGGCGGTGGCCAGCGGGTTCCCGGATAGCGTGCCGGCCTGGTAGACGCCGCCCTCCGGGGCCACATGGGCCATGATATCGGCCCGTCCGCCGAAAGCGCCCACCGGCAGGCCGCCGCCGATGATTTTGCCCAGGGTGGTGAGGTCGGGGGTGACTCCGTAGTGTGCCTGCGCGCCGCCGCGGGCCACCCGGAAGCCGGTCATGACCTCGTCGAAAATCAGTACGCTGCCGTGCTCGGCGGTGAGCGCACGCAGTGACTCCAGAAAGCCCGGCTCCGGCGGCACGCAGCCCATGTTGCCGGCCACCGGTTCGACGATGACGGCGGCGATTTCGGCGCCGTACTGGCGGAAGGCGTCGGCCAGCGGCTCTTGACGATTGAACGGCAGTGTGAGCGTCTGGGCGGCCACGGCTGCGGGCACGCCGGGGGAGTTGGGAATTCCCAGCGTCAGCACTCCGGACCCGGCTTTGACCAGCAGCGCGTCGGAGTGGCCATGGTAGCAGCCGGTAAACTTGACGATCAGGTCGCGGCCGGTGAAGCCCCGGGCCAGCCGGATGGCCGACATGGTGGCCTCGGTGCCGGAATTCACCATGCGTACCCTGTCGATGCCCGGCACCATGGCGATCACCTGTTCCGCCAGGTCGATCTCCAGTTCCGTCGGCGCGCCGAAGCCGAGAGACAGCTCGGCCTGGCGCTGTACGGCTTCCACCACGTCGCGGCGGCCGTGGCCAAGAATCATGGGCCCCCAGGAGCCTACATAGTCGATATAGCGGTTGCCGTCCACGTCGGTCAGGTAAGGGCCTTCGCCGCGCTCGAAGAAAATGGGGTCGCCGCCTACTCCTTTGAAGGCGCGGGCCGGTGAGTTCACGCCTCCGGGAATCGAGCGAATGGCCCGGGCCAGGAGTTGTGCAGACTTATCGCGTTGCATAGATGGCTCTCAGAACGGTTTTACGACTACGAGGATGACGATACCGATGAGGAACAGCACCGGGATTTCGTTGAACAGGCGGTAAAAGCGCTCGCCGTGGGGCCGTTCCTCTGCGGCGAACGCCTGGATCAGGCGGCCACAATAATGGTGATAGCCCAGCAGTGCCACCACTCCGAGCAGCTTCAGCCACAGCCAGGCATCGAACAGCATACCCGGGCGCAACACCAGCATGGCTATGCCGAACACCACCGTAACGATCATGGATGGTCGCATGATGATGCGGTACAGCTTGTCTTCCATGATCTTGAAACGTTCCCGGCCAGGCGTGTCTCCGGTGGTCGCGTGATAGACGAACAGCCTGGGCAGATAAAAAAGCCCCGCGAACCAGCACACCACACCGATGATGTGAATGGCCTTCAGCCAGAGATAGAGTGTGCTCACAGCGCTGCCTCCCGATAGTTGTCGATGTTTTCCTGCACGATCACACCGCGCACCGGCACGATCATGGGTGCAGAGATGCTGCGCACGCACAGGGCCTCCACGTGCGGCGCGTCGAGCAGGGCCTGAGCTTCCTCGATCGTCGCCCGATAGTCCACGTCGGCGGTGTCGCGGCGCACACCGGGAATGCGCAGCAGTGAGATCTGCGTATCCGGGTCGGGTTCGGCGCCCGCTTGGATCTTCAACTCAGCTACATGGTTGCGCAGATCGCCGGCGTTGAGCAGACAGCGTACCTGCCCCGGCCGGCTCTCCACCACGATCCAGCGGGGCTGGCGTGCGAGGGCCTCGCAGGCCTCACGGTAGCTGCATACTTCGCCGAGCCGGGCAAGACTGCGGTTCATGATCGATGTGACGCCGGCGCGTTGCAGATGCGCCCGAACCGGATTGGGCGGATATTCCAGACCCTGGGCGGCCAGGGTGGCGAGGAATACGGACCGCTGCCGGAAGGTGACTCCCGTGACCATGGTGGCCACCACGATGACCAGCATGGCGGGCAGAATCACGTTGGGATTGGCGGTGAGTTCGAGTACTGCCATGAGCGCTGCCAGCGGCGCCTGCAGCACGGCGGCCATCATGGCCGCCATACCGAGCATCACGTAGAAGCCGATGCTGGCCGCTTCGGCCCCTGGCAACATGGCACCGGCCGCTCCCATGAGACCGCCGATGGCCGCGCCGATGACGAACGTCGGCCCGATGATGCCGACGGGCATACCAAGGCCGACGGCGGCCGCGCTGGTCAGCGACTTCAGCAGCACCACACCAGCCAGGGTCAGCATGGCAAGCTGGCCGGCCATGGCCGCGTTGACGGTGTCGTAGCCGACGCCCATGACCTCCGGCGTGACCACGGCCGCTGCGCCGGTGAAGGCTCCAGCCACCAGTGCCCGCAGCCAGAAAGGTCTCGCATGGAACCGCGCGAACAATTGCACCAGACGGCTGTAGCCGGCGGCCAGCGTGCCGATGACCACGCCGCACAGGACGATGAAAGGAATTTCCAGCAGGGAAGCCAGGCGCGTGGGCGCGACCTCGAAGGCCGGTTCCGCACCAATGAAATAGTGGGTCAGCAGGGTCGATGTCACTGCCGCCAGAATCACCGGGATGAACGAGCCGATGGTGTACTCCATCATCACCACCTCCATGGCGAAGATTACCCCGGCCATGGGGGTGTTGAACGAACCGGCGATGGCAGCCGCGGTGCCGCATGCCACCAGGGTGCGGATGGCGTTGTTGGGCAATTGGAAGGCGCGTCCCATGAGGCTGGCACTGGCGGCGCCCAGGTGCACGGCGGGCCCTTCCCGGCCGCCGGACAGGCCCGCCGCCAGTGCTCCGATGCCACCCCAGAATTGCGCCAGGGCATTGCGCAGGGGCAGGTAACCCTGATGGCGGGACAGCCGCTCCATGACGTGGGGAACACCGAAACGCAATGCGTCCGCCGGCAGCCAGGCGAACAGGCCCGCCAGCAGGCACATGCCTGCCACCGGCAGAACCAGGCGCTCCAGGCGGCCCAGGGATTCGAAAGACTCCGGGCCGCCGGGCAGCAGGTTGCCGAGTATGCCGTCGAGGGCCAGGCGGAACGCGAGAATCACCGCCCCGGTCAGCAGGCCGGCGAGGACGGCCAGTACGGCCAGCTGCGGTAGTGCTTCGGCGCTGGCCAGGCGCTGGCGGAAACCCTCGAGGGACGGCCGGATCGGCAGTTTCGGCAGTCGCGGTCGCAGAATGACGGATTCCTTGTTCAGCCCGTTGGTCCGCTGCGTATAGTACCGCACCGCTTGGTATATGCTTGCCGGCATGGGATTGAACAGGCTCATGGCTCGGTTCCGGTCCGCTGGGCGGCCGGCGGACAGTCACTATCGGGTGGTCGTGCACAGACCTGTGCTGCGCGCCTGCATGCTCGTGCTGGTGGCCCTGGTGGTGGTGGCCGCGGCCGGTTTCGGTTACTGGCTGGGGGTGAGTAAAAGCGACCTGGACCGTACGCGCCTGGCCAGTCTGGAAACGCGCCAGCGCGCTGAGCAGGCGCGTCTGGAGGCGCTGGTGCGGGATCTCGCGGATGCGCAGCTGGCCCAGTCGATCGACGCCCAGGCGGCCCGTCTGTTGCGCGAAACCATCAGTGAACTGCGCGGCCGGATAGCCGGCCTGCGCGAGGAAGTGACCTTCTATAAAAGTCTCATGGCGCCGTCGAGCATGGAGCGCGGCCTGCAGATAGCCGAGTTCGATCTGGCGCAGGGCGATGAAAATTCTCAATTTATTTACCATTTGTTGCTGACTCAGACAGCAGAGCAGCGCTCCTGGATCTCCGGTGACGTGCGGGTGGAGGTCAGCGGGGTACGTGCCGCAGCCGATGGCGCACCGGTGGAAGCGGTGCTGCCCCTCACAGAACTGACGGATGTGGAGGACTATCCTCTGCGCTTCCGCTTTCGCTATTTCCAGGACTTTTCCGGTACGGTGACATTGCCGGACGGCTTCCGGCCCGGCTCGGTTCGCGTCACCGCGACGCCCGGCAGCGGCTCATCGGATCCCGCGGAACGCGAGTTCGACTGGTCCGTTCAGGCGGGTTAACCCACCGACTCTGCGGGCCGGGACTATACTTCGCGTGCAAGCACGGGTGATCGACATGGCAAGACTGAAAATGCGCAAAGGGGTAACCCTGATCGCGCCCAACACCGAGGTGGTCGGCGATGTCCACTTCAAAGACCAGCTCTACGTCAACGGCCACATCAACGGCAACGTCCTCTCCGGCAGCGAGGCGGGCGCCACGGTGGTGATCAGTGAGGAAGGCTCGGTGGCCGGCGAAATCCGGGTACCCAATGTGGTCATCAATGGCGAAGTGGAAGGTAACGTTTACGCCTCGGCCCGGGTGGAACTTGCGGCCCGCGCCAGGGTCAAGGGTAATGTCTACTATCAGCTCATCGAGATGCAGCTCGGTGCCATGGTCGATGGGCAGCTGCTGCACGAGCAGGATCCGAGTTCGGCGAGCGTGCATCCGTTTCCCGCGGAGAGCAGCGCCGCTGAGGCGGAGCCGGCGCGGGACAGTGCCCGCGCCCCGGAGCGTAGCTGATACGCACCAGGCAGCCTGAGCCGCCAGTCGTGCGCAGATGTGCGCAGTGCGCCAGTCGCGCGAATGTGCGCAGTTGACCTAGCCCGGGCTGTTGTTGCAACGTAGCAGGCCACATGGATATGCAGATCGCCCTGTCAGACCGTGCCGCCGCCAAGGTCAAGGCACTCATGAACGCCGAGGACAACCCGGGGTTGAAGCTGCGGGTGTTCATCACAGGGGGCGGATGCAGCGGCTTTTCCTACGGCTTCACGTTCGATGAAGACATGGCCGAAGACGACGCGGTGGTGGAACACGACGGTGTGACCATGCTGGTGGATGCCCTGAGCTATCAGTATCTGACCGGCTCCCAGGTGGACTATCACGAAGACCTTCAGGGATCTCAGTTCGTCGTGGCCAATCCCAATGCCACAGCCACCTGCGGCTGCGGTAATTCCTTCGCCATCTGAACGGCTCACGCCGGATAGATTGCCCCGAGCACCCGGTATCCCCTGGCCCCGGTAACCGCGGGCTCGTTGCCGTGCTGGGCATTCAGGGTCTGGTGGGCCAGCCAGGCGAACGCGCCTGCTTCGATGCTGTCGCCGTTGATGCCGTGATCCTCCGCCGTTTCCACCGGACAGCGTACGCGTTCGGCTATGGCCGCGAGCAGGGTCCGGTTGTGGCGGCCGCCGCCGCAGACGATGATTCGCTCGGTGGCAGGTCCCCAGGCTTCCAGGGCGCGGGCAACGCTGGCGGCCGTGAAAGCGCACAGGGTGGCCTGGACGTCGGCCTCGGCCATGCTGGCCTCGCCTAAGTGGCCGGCAAGCTGCGCTTTCAGCCAGCTCAGGTTGAAATACTCCCGTCCGGTGCTTTTCGGCGGCGGCGCCGACAGATAGGGGTCGGCGAGCAGGCGTTCGAGCAGGCTGGAGTCGACCTCGCCGGCCGCCGCCCAGTCGCCCTGACGGTCGAAAGGCTTTTGCTGGGTATGGGCGATCCAATCATCCATCAGGGCGTTGCCCGGACCGGTGTCGAAACCGCTGATGGTGTCCTCCGGCTCTCCCGGCAGCAGCGTGAAATTGCCGATGCCTCCCAGATTGAGGATGGCCCGGTTTTCACCGGAGCGGCGGAACAGGGCGTTGTGGAATGGCGGCACCAGCGGCGCTCCCTGGCCGCCGGCAGCCATGTCGCGGCGCCGGAAGTCCGCCACGGTGGTAATGCCCGAGCGCTCGGCGATGCGGTTCGGGTCGCCGATCTGCAGGGTGAACGGCCAGCGGCCTGCGGGACGATGCCGCACCGTCTGGCCGTGGCTGCCGATGGCCGTGATCTGTGCAGGGTCGATGCTGCTGGTCTCCAGAAACTCCAGGGCCGCGGCGCCGATGAAGTCCCCCAGGGCAGCATCTGCGGCGCCCAGCAGGTCGAGATCGTCGTTGCCGGTATTCCCCAGGGACAACAGGTCGCGGCGCAATGTTTCGGGTAGATCGACGGTTACCGCCGCGCTGACGGTGAGGGTGTTGGAGACTTCCAGCAATGCCAGGTCGAGGCCATCGACGCTGGTCCCCGATATGGCGCCCAGGTAGGCCTGGCCGCGCATGCCGGCGTCAGCGGCCGTAGGCCAGCTGAACCTGCTGTTTGTAGTCTTCCAGCATGGTCAGCAGGGGCTCGGCGCTCTGATTGAAGCGCGCCAGCTCCGGAGTCGGTATGGGCTCGGCGTCCGGCAGCTGCACGGTACGCGGATTCTGATGCACACCGTTGACCAGGAACTCGTAGTGCAGATGCGGACCGGTGGCCCAGCCAGTGGAGCCGACGTAGCCGATGGTCTGGCCCTGCTTGACCCTGGCGCCGCCGCGGATTCCGCGGGCGAATTTGGACAGGTGCAGGTACTTGGTGGTGAACTGTTCACCATGCTGGATGACCACGTAGTTGCCGTTCGGCTCGGTGCGTGAAGCCGTGACGATGCGCCCGTCGCCGGCGGCCAGAATCGGCGTACCCGTGGGCGCAGCGTAGTCGATGCCGCGGTGGGGGATGTTGCGCTTGAACAGCGGATGAACGCGGCGCAGATTGAAATTGGAGCTGATGCGGGAGAACTCTACTGGTGCTCGCAGGAACGCCTTACGCATGGATTCACCGCTGGGATTGTAGTAGTCGGCCCGGCCCTGGGCATCGGTATAGCGAATGGCCCGGTAACGCTCGCCGCGATTCACGAACTCGGCGGCGAGAATGTCGCCGAAGCCGATGAACTCATCGCCGATATACAATTCTTCGTAGATCACGTGAAATTCGTCGTCACGCCGGATGTCGAGGACGAAATCCACGTCCCACTGAAAGATCTGCGCCAGACGCATGGTCACACGGTCGGGCAGCCCCGCGCGCTGGCTGGCAATAAACAGGCTGTGCTGGATCACGCCATGCTTGTACGAGGTGGTTCGGGTGGGTTCCTGGAATGTCTCGCGGCCCTGAAAGCGGTTGCCTATGCGATCGAATTCCAGGGTCTCCAGCGGGCCGGGTGTGTAGGCGAGCTTCAACAGCGTACCGTCATCGTCGCGCGTGAACGTCAGTGAGTGCCCGGGAAAGATGTTTTTCAGGCGCTTGCCGTGAGGTTCGCTGGCCAGCAGGTTATGAATGTCGCGGGCCGGCAGGCCCTGGCGTTTGAAGATCACTGACAGATTGTCGCCGGGTCTCACCTCTACGCTGGTGACATCCGTTTTCACAGGCCTGACCGGGGCTGCTGGCCCCGGCGCCAGGGTGGATGGGTCGGTCAGGGTAAGCAGGGCCGAGGTGGCCGTGGCTGTGGCCGCCGCCGGATCGGCCGGCTGTTCCTGCCGCGAACCCGGCAGCGCCAGGGGGGTGATGCTGGCGGTATGACGTGGCGCCGGCCGGGAGAGCTCGCCGGCAGGTTCCGCTGGGACTGATGCAGAGGCAGTGCTCAGATTCGCCATATCCAGCAGCACGGCCTCGCTGGTGAAGCGGTCAGCCTCGGCGCCGGAAAACTGCTTGACCCCGACCACGAACATGAGCAGCGCCAGTACGCTGGCGATGATGAGGTGGGGCCTGGGGAACGTGCCGGGGTTCACAGTGCTTTGTGACATCCTTTTCGCCGGGAGCGGTTCTTTAAAAGTTTATTTTAAACGGACGGTTACAAAGCGTTTGTGATGTCCGCCCCATGCTTCGCTAGTATATGTATTTAGTCGCCGTTGAAAACCCCGCTGCCGGGCCTGTTGGCGAGCCGCATTCACCGGCTATATGGAGCTGCCGGACCTTCTGGTAAGGTTCGCGCTCCCAGACGGCCGGGATCCCCATGAACAAGCCATCGCTGATCACAGAACTGCGTGAGCGGGAGTTGCTGGCGCAGGTTTCCGACGCCGCCGCTCTCGAGGAACACCTGGCGGCCGCCAGCCGGACCGTCTATTGCGGTTTCGATCCCACCGCCGACAGCCTGCACATCGGCAGCCTGGTGCCGCTGCTCACCCTGCGGCGCTTTCAGCGGCACGGCCACCGGCCGATTCTGCTCCTGGGGGGTGCTACCGGCATGATCGGTGATCCGTCCGGGCGCCTCGCCGAGCGCAGCCTGAACAGCTCGGAGGTAGTATCGGGTTGGGTAGAGCGCATCCGCGCGCAGGTATCCGGTCTGGTGGATCTCGAGGGCACCCAGGGCGGCGCCAATGACGCTGTGATAGTCAATAATCTGGACTGGATTCAGAGTCTGAGTGCCATAGCGTTCCTGCGCGACGTGGGCAAGCATTTCTCCGTCAATCAGATGATTCAGCGCGAATCCGTGCGCGCCCGGCTCGAACGCGACGAGGAAGGCATCTCCTACACGGAGTTCAGCTACATGCTGTTGCAGGCTCTCGACTATGCGGAGCTGGCCGAACGCTACGACTGCTCCATTCAGATCGGCGGCAGCGATCAGTGGGGCAACATAGTTTCCGGAATGGATCTGGTGCGGCGCAAGCTCGGCCGGGAATCCTATGCGTTGACGGTACCGCTGATCACCCGGTCCGACGGCAGCAAGTTCGGCAAGACGGCGGCCGGCACCGTGTGGCTCGATGGGGCCAGGACCTCGCCGTATACCTTCTATCAGTTCTGGATCAACACCGCCGACGCCGACGCCGTGCGCTTCCTCAAGATCTTCACCTTCCTGGAGCTCGCCGAAATCGCCGAGGTCGCCGCGGAGATGGCGGCCGCTCCGGAAAGCCGGGCGGCCCAGCGCCGTCTGGCGCGGGAGGTTACTGCCATGGTCCACGGTGAGGCTGCCGTGGTGTCGGCGGAGCGGATCAGCCGGGCATTGTTCGACGGTGCCGTGGCGGAGCTTGCGGCGGCGGATCTCGCCCAGCTTGCCCAGGACGGCATGGACTGCACCTCTGTGTCGGGGGCCCCGGTCGGCCTGCTGGCCGCTCTGGCCGACAGCGGGCTGGCGCGCTCACGCAGTGAAGCGCGCAAGCTGATAGCCGGTGGTGGTGTGCGGGTCAATGGCGCAGTGGAGTCTGATAGCGAACGGCAGCTCGACTGGCGGGACGCTTTGCATGGCCGTTTCTATCTGCTGCGCAAAGGCAAAAAGCACTGGCATATGCTGGTGCGTGAGCCGGATTGAAGTGCCCCGGCGGCCCGCTTCCGGCGCCGAATTCAGGCTGTCCCGGGTGAGTGAAGAAAAAGTTTTCGACACCGCTTGCTAAGGGGCAATGCCTGCGTATAATACGCAGCCCTTGCCCCGGGGGGACATCTACCGGGGCCGCTCTTTAACAGCTTAAGAACTGAACAAGCCATTCGTGTGGGTGCCTGTAATTCACCGTCGAATGCGCGTCGCGAGGCGTAGTATTCGAGTGTGTTTTTATAAGCATCAGCTTGAAAATTCATTGAGTCTGAAAAAATCGAACGCTGAGCAACCGCTTGCGGTTGCCGGCTTCTTCATAAACTGAAGAGTTTGATCA
>JAXHLO010000013.1:0-75347 GCA_034522075.1 Gammaproteobacteria bacterium
GAGATTGCCGGGGAAGCGGCCGCTGCGCGGCGCACGTTCGATGACGTGACCCGGGCGCTTGCCCGTGAGCACGAGCACATCAGGCATCGCTTCCTGGTGACCCGCGGGCAGACCGTGGCGGAGTTGAACCGCGTCACCGAAGACTTCGACTTCGTTCTGGTGGCCCGCGGGCTGCGCGCCAGCCGGCTACGCGCCCGGCACGGCCAGTCTTTCATCGGGGTTCTGGAACAGCCCAAGTCCATGCTGTTCGTCAACGAGCCCTGGGCTTCCGGATCTTCCGTGGTGGTGCTGGACGGCAGCGTCGACACCCTGAGAGCCGCGGCTCGCCTGGCGGAACTCGAAGACCTGCGCCTGGTGGTGGCTAATTCGCCCCCCGGCAGCCGTACGTCGGCAAGGTCTGCCGCAATCCCCGCCGGCGCGGTTGAGCGCACTCTGACCGACTGGGAGGAAGAAAGCATCGCCGATCTGTGCCTGGCGGAGGACGCCCGGCTGCTGATCGTCCCGGCAACCGGGCAGTTTCACTGGGCGGGGCTCATCGCCTCGCTGATGGACCGTCTGCCGTGCTCGGTGCTGAAGCTGGCCGAAGTCTGAGTGATCAGCCGTTCGAGCTTTCCTCGCCCGGGCCGGCGTCGAGTATCCGCTGCACCGAGTTCATCAGATTGATGGGCAGCGGGAACACGATGGTGGAGCTCTTCTCGCCGGCGATCTCGGTCAGGGTCTGCAGATAACGCAGTTGAATGGCCTCGCCCTGTTCGGACAGGGCCTTGGCCGCCTCCACCAGCTTCTGCGCCGCCTGCTGTTCACCTTCGGCATGAATGATTTTGGCGCGCCGCTCCCGTTCCGCTTCCGCCTGCTTGGCGATGGCGCGGATCATGCTTTCGTCGATATCCACGTGTTTGATTTCGACGTTGGCGACCTTGATACCCCACTGGTCGGTCTGTGAGTCCAGAATCTCCTGGATGTCCGCATTGAGCTGATCGCGCTCCGCCAGCAACTGATCCAGCTCGTGCTGGCCCAGCACGGAACGCAGCGTGGTCTGAGCGAGCTGGCCCGTGGCCTCCAGGAAGTTCTCGACGTTGATGATGGCTTTCTCGGAATCCACCACCCGGAAATACAGCACCGCATTGACCTTGACGGAAACGTTGTCGCGGGTGATCAGATCCTGTGAAGGAATGTCCAGGACGAAGGTTCGCAGGTCTACCCGCACCATCTGCTGAATGATGGGGATGATGATGATCAGACCCGGGCCTTTGACCTTATAGAAACGCCCGAGCATGAAGACCACACCGCGCTCGTACTCCCGCAGCACGCGAAACGCGCTGATCAGAAGCCCTGCGACAATGACGATCAGGACTGTCGAAAATATCTCCATGACGTTTTACTCCGCTGTGACTTTGAGCGTCAGACCATCGACGCCGGTAACCTTCAGTCTGTCTCCTTTGTGCACCGGGGCGTCGCATTCCGCCTTCCAGCGTTCCCCGAACGCGAACACGGGGCCTGCCTCATCGAAATCTTCCAGAGCTCTTGCCCTGGCGCCGATCATGCCCTCCTCTCCGGTGGTAATGGGTCTCCGGCGCGCCTGCACCGCCGCGCCTATTGTGAACATGGTCAACGCCGCGGTGGCAAACGCGAAGGCGCCGATGACGAGGAACGGCACCTGGTAGCCGGGTGCCTCGGTGTCCATCAGTATGACCGACCCCATGACGAAGGACACCAGGCCCGCCACCCCCATGATCCCGAAAGTGGGTGTGAAGACCTCCGCCACCATCAGGCCGATGCCCACCACGATCAGGGCCAGCCCGGCATAGTTGATGGGCAGCATCTGCAGGCCGTAGGCGCCGAGCAGCAGACAGACGATGCCGATCACGGACGGAAACACCATGCCCGGGTTGTAGAATTCGAGAATCAGTCCGTAGATGCCGAATATCAGCAGCCCGTAGGCGATGGTGGGATCGGTGATGATGGTAAGCAGATCATGCTGCCAGTCGGTTTCCACGCGGCGAATCCCCGCATCGGCAACATTCAAGGTGACCGTCCTGTCATTCAGGGTCACCGACGTGCCGTCGATGTTCTCGAGAAGTGTGCGCAGGTCCGGCGCGATCAGATCGATGACGTTCTTCTCGAGCGCTTCGGAGGCGCGCAGATTGGCGCCGTAGCGCACGGTCTCCTCGGCCCACTCGACATTACGGCCGCGCAACTCGGCAAGCCCCTGCAGGTAGGCCACGGCATCGTTGATCACTTTGCGGGTCATGGCATCGCTGGACTGGGGCGGCGCTTCGCCGCCCGACTCAGCAGATCCGTCGTCGGCTGTTTCGTCGCCTTCTTCACCGCCGGACGGCGGTACCCCGGGTCTGCCCGGGGCGGGGCTGCCCGGGCCAGGGCCGGGCGCCATGCTGACGGGCGTCGAGGACCCGATATTGGTGGCCGGCGCCATGGCGGTTATATGGCTGGCATAGGCGATGTAGGTGCCGGCACTGGCCGCCCGGGCACCGTCCGGCGCCACATAGGTGATGACCGGTATCGGGGCCCCGAGAATTTCCTTGACCAGATCGCGCATGGACTTGTCGAGCCCGCCGGGCGTATCCATGCGGATGACCAGCGCGCGGGCGCCGGCTTCGGCAGCGTCTTCGATGGAGCGGATGATGAGATCCGCTGAAGCCGGCCCCACTGCCCCATCCAGATCCACTACCCAGACCTGGCCGCGGCCGGCGGCCCCGGTTTCCCCGGTCTCGTCTTCCCTGGCCCCGTCGGCCGAGCCGTCCGCGGACTGCTGCGCCGTCAGCGCCGGCGGCCCCACGAGCATCGCGACGGCGCCGAGTGTGACCACCAGCCCCAGAGAGCGGCTCAACAATCGCCTGAAAACTGCCGGCAACCTCATCATAGTGCTGCCGTCAGTCCCGGATGCGGATGGTCAGTACGTCGCATTTCGCTCCATGCAGCACGCCATTGGCAGTGGAACCCAGCATAACTCTGGACAGGCCCTGGCGGCCATGGGAGCCGACGACGATGAGGTCGGCGTGTACCTTTTCGGCATAAGCGTTGATTTCCGCCGAGGGCCGGCCATAAAGCACGGTGACCCGCTCTGGGGGAATCCCGAAGCGCGCCACACGCTCGCACACGCTGTCGGAGATCTCCCGGGAGATGGTGGCTTCCATGTCCTTGAGCGGCCAGGACGCCGCAAAGCTTGCACCGCCCATGCCGCTGACGCCGTCGAGAACCGGCGGAATCACGGTGACGACGTGAAAGCCATCCGCACCTTTGCGGTCGAGCTCGGTGGCGCCTTCGAGAACCTGGTCCGCGTCGTCGGAACCGTCCACGGCAATCAGAATCCGTTTATAGCGAGTGGCCATGGCATCTGCACCTAGGATTGAATACGCACGGTGAGAACGTCGCAGCCGGCCTGATGCAGCACGCCGTTGGCCGTGGAGCCGAGCAACAATCCCAGGCCATGCTTGCCGTGAGAACCGACGACGATGAGGTCAGCTCCCAGAGTTTCTGCGGTGTCGACGATCTGAGGAGCCGGAGCACCGATACCGACGTGAACGTCGTCGGCTTTCACCTGCACCCTGTCAGCCTCGGTCTCGATGTGCTTGCGCGCCTGAGCGAGAGCCTCTTCCTCGAAGTTCACGCTGGCCTGAGAGTAGGCCATCATATCCAGGCCGCCGTACACGTGTGTGATCGGCCGGACGACCGAACAAATGGACAGTTTCGCCTTGTGCTCCTCAGCCAGAGCCTTGGCGCGCTCGATGACCTCGCGCGCTTCCTCGCTGGTGTCTACGGCTGCCAGTACGTGTTTATATGCCATGTCGTCTCCTTCGCGCCTGTTCCGATAGAACCGCCTCGCGGCTACACTGTAGCCGCCAACCATACCCGGCCGGAATGCGGGCATACCGGACCGGTCGTTCGGGTTTCCCTTAGCCCCATCATATAGAAATGCAGCGGCGCACGGGTGAAGCTTATGCTGTGTGGACCGGGTTCGCGTCACTGCCGCCTTGAGCCCTGGGACATCACGGCAGTAGCATGAGACCGACCATACAGGCCCATACTCCATAGAAGGCGACGATCGTGTACAAAAATATTCTGGCCGCTATCGATCTGACTGATCAGCCCGCCGCACGGGTCATTGCCGGGGCGAGAGAGTTCCTCGGCCCGGGCGGTTCCCTGACGGTTCTGCATGCCGTGGAGCCGCAGTACGTTCAATACAGCTTCGATCCGACGTTCAAAGGTACTTTGTCCGAATCCCTCGAACAGGGTGCCGTGGATGCCGCGTCGCGCCGCCTGGAAGAACTCTGTGAACCCTACGGCATCGACCGGGAGCATCGGTTCGTGGTGCTCGGCCGGGCCGCTGACGTCATCCACGACTTAGCCGAGAAGCAGGGCTGCGACCTCATCGTGGTGGGGTCGCATGGTCAGGAAGGGCTGCGGCGGCTGCTTGGCTCCACGGCCAATGCCGTGCTGCACGGCGCTCCCGTCGACGTGGCCACCGTGAGAATCAGCGACGGGTCCGAAGGATGACCGATCATCGACAACCGGACCTGCAGGCGTTGCGCCGCGACCTGGATCGACTGACCCAGGAAGCCGAAGAACTGGCCGAGTCTGTGCAGGGCGAATCACGCCTCGCCGGTGAGGAAACCCTCGGCGCGGAGCTGCTCGCCGGACGGGAGTTGACCGCCCAGGCAGGCATTCTCTGGGAAACGGCAGAACAGCTGGGCGAGCTATGTCTGCGCCAGACCCGCCTGTTCGCAGAAGACCACACGGCCACATTCAGAAGTCTGCTGGACGATTCTGCCCGGCATTCCCTGCAGACGGTGATCGGCCGCCACCTGGAACGCCGCCTGCGGCACAATCTCACCGGTCTGGAGCAGGGTATCGACATCCTGTCCACACAATCCGAACGCACGTGCCAGTCGGTCATCCATCTCTGGGCACCTTTTCTGGCCGTGGTCCGCAGAGATTGGGCCGAACGGCGACCCCATGCTGGGGGCCGTTGAGCACCCCGACAGACGTACGGCCGACCTTTCGAGGCAGACGCTGCCATGAACAATCCACTGTTCGATGCCAGTTACCGACGGCTGTTCGGCGGCGACGTCGCCGCCGGTCAATCCGACCCGTTCTTTGCCGCTTTCTACCGGCGGTTTCTCGCCGACCCGGACATCGCCGCCATGTTCCGCGACACCGACATGGATCGCCAGGTGGTGATGCTGCGCAAATCTTTTTTCCATCTGGCCGGTTTCTACGTCACCAATGCCCCCTCCGGCGAGCTGGAACGCGTCGCACAAATTCACACCCGGCTGGGTATCACGAGCGCCCACTATGACCAGTGGCTCGACTGTCTGGTGGCCACGGTGGCCGAGTTCGATCCGGACTGCGACCACGCCACGGAACTGGCCTGGCGCTGGGCGCTCACCCCGGGGGTCACGTTCATGAAACTCTATGACTACTTCCGGGAAGGAGATCGTCGTTGAGACTCCCGGACACCTATACGCTGCCGTTCCCGGTGTTCGTCGCCGGCAGTGACGGCCGCATCGAGAGCACCAACGCCGCTTTCGAGGCGCTGCTCCCGGGGCGCACCGGCACCACGTGGCTGGACGCCATACCCAGGCTCGATTCCCAGGCATTCGGCCAGACCTGGGCCGGAGCAGAACCCGGACAGCCACCGTTGACCCTGCGGACCAGCCTCAGCACCGCCACGGGCGAGACCCGTCACTTCGACGTGGTATGCCAGCCGCTGCTGGCCAGCGAAACCGACCCCACCCGCCTGCTCGGCATTCTACTGGACATCACTGAGCAGACCCGTCGCGAGGCCGAGAACCGCGCCATTCTGGAAACCGCCGTCGATGCCATCATCATGATCGACGAGGCGGGGCGCATCGAGACCTTCAATCCCGCTGCATCGGCGCTGTTCGGCTACGCGGCCGAGGAGATCGTCGGCCAACCGATAACCAGGCTGATGCCGGAACCGCACCGCAGCAGACACGACGAGTACATGCGCCGATACATGGATACCGGCGAGAAACGCATCATCGGCATCGGCCGCGAACTGGAAGCCGAGGACAGAGCCGGACGGCGCATCCCCATCTACCTGGCCGTGAGCGAGATTCTGCTGCAGGGTCGGCGCCGCTTTACCGGCATCATCCGCGACCTCTCCGCACAACGGGCAGACCGCGAGGCATTGGCCGAACAGCGCGAACGGTTGGCCCATGTGGGCCGGCTTTCCACCATGGGTGAAATGACGGCCAGCATCGCTCACGAGATCAATCAGCCGCTCACGGCCATCTCCATGTATGCGCAATCGGGACTGAAGCTCATCGAACGGGGTGATCCGGACCTCGGCAAACTGGCTGGGGCACTGGACAAACTGAATACCCAGAGCCTGCGTGCCGGGGCCATCATCGAGCGTATCCAGCGCTTCGCCCGGGCCCAGGACAGCCAGTACGAATTCGCCGTCGTCAACGATCTGCTCAAGGATCTGGTGAAGCTGGCGGAAGGCGATGCCCGGATTCACGATGTCGTCATCACCTTCGATCTCGCGGAAAACCTCCCTGCGGTATACTGCGACCCCATACAGATTCAGCAGGTCGCACTGAACCTGATCCGCAATGCCATCGACGCCATGAAGGAGATCGGCTGCCGGCACGGCAACGCCCTGTGCATCACGTCCAGGGCTTTGTCGGACACGCGCCTGGAGGTTGCCGTCACCGACCAGGGCCCGGGCGTACCGGACGACCAGATTAACCTGCTGTTCAAACCGTTCCACACCACCAAGAAGGACGGCATGGGAATGGGATTGTCCATCTGCCGCAGCATCATCGCCGAGCATGGCGGCGAATTGTCGTTTCGCAACAACGCCGACGCCGGCGCGACATTCTATTTTACTCTGCCCGTTCAGGGAGCCGCCCATGACTGATCCGCAACCCAGGGTATTCGTGGTAGACGACGATGAACCGGTGCGTGACGCCATCGGCATGCTGTTGGACACGGTCGGGATCGACTATGCGGCTTTCGCTTCGGCCCAGGAGTTTCTGGACGCCTACGACCCCGCCTGCAGCGGCTGCCTGGTCCTGGACATACGCATGCCGGGCATGAGCGGCCTGGATCTGCAGCGCAAACTCCTCGACATGAACGCCAGCATCCCCGTGGTCTTCATCACCGGCCATGGCGACGTACCCATGGCTGTGGAAGCCATGAAGCGCGGCGCCGTGGACTTCATCCGCAAACCCTTCCGCGATCAGGAGTTACTCGACCGGGTGCAGGAAGCACTCAACATGGATGCCGACCAGCGTGCCATGCATGCCGATGTGGCAGCGATCCGCAGCCGGGTGGCCGAACTGACCCCACGCGAACAGCAGGTTTTCCAGCGCGTGGCCGATGGTCAGGCCAACAAGGTGGTGGCCATCGACCTGGGCATCAGCGAGCGTACTGTGGAGATTCACCGCAGCCAGGTCATGCAGAAGACCGGCGCCCGGTCCCTGGCCGACCTGGTGCGCCTGAAGCTGGCCCTGGAACAGGCTGGCGGCTAGTGTGGTGTACCACACTAGGGGAAATTTCGTATTTCCTGACACTGCCGCCTGTCACTACTCTGTCACGGATCTGACCGGACAGGTGACACAGGGGGCCCGCCCATTCTTCCCAGGCACAACAAGCTGCAGGTGTGCGTCATCGACGGCGATGCAGCCGTGCGCGACAGCCTCTCCACCCTGATGTCGCTGAATGGCGTCGATGTCACCGGTTTCGCCAGCGGCGCAGACTTTCTGAGCTGCTGCGGAGTCACGCCCATCCACTGCGTAGTATGCGAGGCGGAACTGCCGGACATCACCGGCCTGGAGCTGTTCATCCGATTCAAACCGCTGTACCCGCACAGCCGCTTCGCCCTGCTCATGAGCCGGTCGAACCGACCGGCCCTGGAAATGGCCCGCAGCGCCGGGGTGGATGCAGTGTTCTGCAAACCGCTGGTGAACCGCAGGCTGCGGGACTTCGTCCGGCGCACACCGCTGCCGGAGGTCGATCTTCGGTAACTACGCATTGCCGAGCCCGGCTCCGCCTTTTAGGATGAGCCGCGAGCCTTCCGGTTCGGCCGCCATGGTATGTCCGGACCAAACTGAAAATAAGGAAACATCGTGACGCAGGAAACCCCTTACAACCTCGGGGTCGTTCGCTGGTTCGCCGTCATGACGGTGGTCTGGGGTATCGTCGGCATGGGCGTGGGCCTGCTGCTGGCAGGGCAACTCGCCTGGCCGGCCCTCAATTTCGACATTCCCTGGCTCTCCTACGGCCGCATTCGACCCCTGCACACCAATGCCGTGATCTTCGCCTTCGGCGGCTGCGCCCTCATGGGTACGGCCCTGTATGTGGTTCAGCGCACCTGTCGAACGGCCCTTTTCTCGAGCTCTCTCGCATGGTTCGTGTTCTGGGGCTGGCAGACGGTCATCGTGGCAGCCGCGATCACCCTGCCCCTGGGGATCACCAGCACGAAAGAGTATGCCGAGCTCGAGTGGCCCATCGACATACTCATCACCCTGGTCTGGGTGTCCTTCGCCATCGTCTTCTTCGGCACGATCGCCCGCCGCACGGTCAGTCACATCTTCGTGGCCAACTGGTTTTACGGCGCGCTGATCATCGGCGTCGCGGTGCTGCACGTATTCAACAGCCTGGCATTGCCCGTATCGCTGACCAAAAGCTACTCCATCTATGCCGGCTCCACGGATGCGCTGATGCAGTGGTGGTACGGGCACAACGCCGTGGGTTTCTATCTCACCGCCGGCTTCCTCGGCATCATGTATTACTTCGTACCGAAGCAGGCCGACCGGCCCATCTACTCCTACCGGCTGTCGATCGTGCACTTCTGGGCGCTCATTGCCGTCTACGTCTGGGCCGGCCCGCACCATCTGCACTACTCGTCGCTGCCGGACTGGGCGCAGAGCCTCGGTATGGTCATGTCGCTGGTGCTGCTGGCACCGTCCTGGGGCGGCATGATCAACGGCATCATGACCCTGTCCGGGGCCTGGGACAAACTGCGCACCGACCCCATCCTCAAGTTCCTCATCGTGTCTCTGTCGTTCTACGGCATGAGCACGTTCGAAGGGCCCATGATGTCCATCAAAACCGTGAACTCCCTGTCGCACAATACCGACTGGACAGTGGGGCACGTACATGCCGGCGCTCTGGGCTGGGTGGCCATGATCAGCATCGGCGCCATGTATCACCTGATTCCGTCGCTGTTCGGCCGTAAGGCCGGCGAGATGTACAGCGTGCGTCTGATCAACGTGCACTTCTGGATGTCGACACTCGGCACGGTCCTGTACATAGCCTCCATGTGGGTGAATGGTCTGCTGCAGGGCCTCATGTGGCGTGCCACCACCATCGACGGTACGTTGACTTACTCGTTCGTGGAATCCGTGGAAGCCAGCTACCCGGGCTACTACGTGCGCTTCATCGGCGGTGCCATCTTCTTCGCCGGCATGCTGATCATGGCCTTCAACGTCTGGAAGACCATTCGCGGGGAAAGCCGCCAGGAGGCTCCGGCTCCCGCCACGCCCCTGGTGGCCGGCAGCGGAGGCAGCGCATGAACCACGAGATCCTCGAAAAGAATGTGGGCTGGCTCATCCTGGCTATTCTCATTGCCGTGAGTTTCGGCGGCGCCGTGGAA
Organism: Gammaproteobacteria bacterium; assembly: GCA_034522075.1. Lineage (GTDB taxonomy): Bacteria > Pseudomonadota > Gammaproteobacteria > Pseudomonadales > Azotimanducaceae > UBA7803. The sequence continues at coordinate 9,647 of JAXHLO010000013.1, forward strand.
ATCCTGCCCATGGTGTTCGAGAAAACCCAGACAAAGCCCATCGCTAACCTGGAGCCGTACAGTGCCCTGGAGCTGGAGGGCCGCGATATCTACATCCGCGAGGGCTGCCACGTCTGCCACACGCAGATGGTGCGCACCCTGCAGTTCGAGACGGCCCGCTACGGCCATTATTCGGTAGCCGGCGAAGACGCCTACGAGCGCCCGTTCCTGTGGGGTTCCAAACGTACCGGTCCGGATCTGGCCCGGGTCGGCGGGCGCTACAGCGACGCCTGGCACCGGGCTCACCTGCTCGACCCCCGGTCGGTAGTACCGAACTCGAACATGCCCGCCTATCCGTGGCTGTTCGACAACACCCTGGACGGTGAACTCACCCCCCGCAAGATGCAGGTGTTGCGCACGCTGGGCGTGCCTTATACCGACGAAGACATCAACGGTGCCCGGGAAGCCGTGGCCGGCAGTTCAGAAGCCGAGGCGCTGGTGGCCTATCTGCAGAGCCTGGGACTGGACATGCGGGAATACGCCGGGGGTGCAGGATGAGCGGTGCAGAGATTTCCCTGCTGGCGGTCACCATCGGATTCATCGCTCTGGTGGTCTGGGTCTACCAGCCGAAGCGCCGGGATCGCCTGGAGTCCTATGGGGAAATTCCCCGGGAGCACGGCGAAGAGGAATCCTCTGACGACGGAGACCGAAAATGAGCAGTATCTGGCACTGGTTCGTCGTCCTGGGAACCCTGGGCAGTCTGGTGTTCTTTCTGGCGTTGCTCTACGGCAACCGCAAGACCAGCAACGAGGCTACGACCGGCCACGTGTACGACGGCATCGAGGAATACGACAACCCCATGCCCATGTGGTGGGTGTGGATGTTCGTACTGAGCATCGTCTTCGCCCTGGGTTACCTGGTCTACTATCCGGGTCTGGGCAACTTCGATGGGATAGCCGACTGGAGCTCCGACGAGGCTCTGCAGGATGCCCAGGAAGCCCACGAAGAAAGATTCGCGCCGCTGTATGCAGAACTCGCGCAGCTCGACGAAGCGAGCCTGCACGACAACCGGCAGGCTATGCAGGTGGGCCGCCGGCTGTTCATCAACAACTGCTCCACCTGTCACGGAGTGAATGCCCGCGGGTCGTTCGGCTTCCCCAATCTGACGGATTCGCAATGGCTGTGGGGCAGTGGACTCGACAGCGTCAAAACCACCATCATCAATGGCCGCAACGCCAACATGCCCGGCTGGCAGAGTGCGCTCGGCGACCGTGGTGTCGCAGACGTTACCCAGTATACGCTCGCCCTGGCGGGCCGGGACCACGACGGCGAAGCCGCCAGCCGAGGTGAAGCGCAATACAATTCAATGTGCATTGCATGTCACGGCGCCGAGGGCAAAGGCAACAGCGCCATGGGCGCGCCGGATCTGACCAATGACATCTGGCTCTACGGCGGCACTGCCGAGCGCATCGCCTACACCATCCGCAACGGCCGCCAGGGGCGGATGCCGGCCTTCGACGAGGTGTTGAGCGCCGATAAGATCCACGTACTGAGCGGTTACGTAACCTCATTGGGCGACCCGGAGTAGCACGGACGGATCATGAACGGTAATGCCGCACGCGACACGCCTGACGAACCGATCCGCCTCGAAGGCTTTGGTGAGCGTGATCTGTATCAGCGCCGGGAAAAGATCTACACGCGGTTCGTCGGTGGGTTCTTTCAGCGCCTGAGGTTCTTTACCGGCTGGCCGCTGCTGGCCGGATACTTCCTGCTCCCCTGGGTACAGTGGGGCGAGCGGCAGGCGGTACTGTTCGACCTGCCGGCACGCCAGTTCCACATTTTTGGCGCCACCTTCTGGCCCCAGGACTTCTGGCTGTTGGGCTGGCTGCTGATCATCAGCGCCTTTGCTCTGTTCACCTTCACCACACTGGTCGGGCGCATCTGGTGCGGCTACACCTGCCCGCAGACCGTCTGGACCGCCATATTCATGTGGATCGAGCAGTTCGCCGAAGGCGAACGCCACCAGCGCATCCGCCTCGACCAGGCGCCCATGAGTCTGCGCAAAGCCGGCAAACGCACAGTCAAGCACACCATGTGGCTGGGCGCCGCGCTGCTCACCGGGCTGACCTTCGTCGGCTATTTCGTTCCCATACGCGAACTCAGCATCGATCTGGCCACCTTTGACGCCCACCCCTGGGCCATGTTCTGGGTGGCCTTCTTCACCGCGGCGACCTACATAAACGCCGGCTGGCTGCGCGAGCAGGTATGCATCTACATGTGCCCCTATGCGCGCTTTCAGTCGGCCATGTTCGACCCGGATACGCTCATCGTCTCCTACGACGACGGCCGCGGCGAACCACGCGGACCGCGCAAACGCGGCCCGAAGCCGGAGCATCTCGGTGACTGCATCGACTGCACCCTCTGCGTACAGGTCTGTCCCACCGGCATCGACATCCGCGACGGCCTGCAATATGAATGCATCGGCTGTGCACAGTGCATCGATGCCTGTAATCAGGTCATGGACAAAATGGGTTATCCCCAGGGCCTGATCCGCTATACCACGGAAACGGAACTGGCCGGCGGTAAGACCCACTGGATCCGGCCGCGCAGCGTCGGCTACGGGCTGGCACTGCTGATCATGATCGGCCTGTTCAGCTACGCACTGCTGAGCCGCAACCCCATCGCCGTCGACGTGCTGCGGGAACGCGGGGAGCTGTACGAGCGTCTGGCTGACGGGGCCATCGGCAACCAGTACCGTCTGCGCCTGATCAACAAGTCTCAGCAAGCAGCCGTGCTGGCCGTGAGCGTGGACAGCGCCATGCCCCTGGAGGTCTCGCAGACCGAACCCGTGCGCATTGCCGGCGGTGAGATGCTCGACCTGCCGCTGAACCTGAGTGCGCCGGGCGCTGCCCTGCCGTCTGCCAACGTACCGGTCACGGTGCGCGTGTGTGATCAGGCATCCGGTCGCTGCGACAGCGAAGAAACCCGCTTTCTGGGGCCTGCACCATGAAGCGCGGCGTACTCTATCTGGTGATCGGCATTCCGGCAGCATCCATCGTCATGGGTCTGGTAGTCCTGTACCTGGCCTTTTCCAATGCGGACCCGGGCGTCGACATAGATCAGCCGCCCCTGTCCAAGACGAGCGGGCGGGAGACATCATGACCCGCTCCACCATCAGCGTGAGCGACATGCATTGCGCCGGTTGTGCCGGCAGAATCGAGAGCGCGCTCGAGGGCATTGCCGGCATCGAGGCGACCTACGTCAATCCGGCACGCCGCCTGGTTCACGTGGAGCATACGGCCGACATCGACCCCGTGGGGTTGCTGCAGCCCATCGAAGACGCCGGCTTTCACCCGAGCCTGTCGCGCATCGAATCCGGCAGCGCGCGCCAGCGCGACCTGCTGAAGCGTTTGGGGATTGCCGGGCTCGCCATGATGCAGGTCATGATGTTCGCCATCGCACTGCACGCCGGCGCCTTCGACGGTATGGAGCCGGCCTATCGCCGGCTCCTGCAACTGGCCAGCCTGTTGTTCTGCATTCCCGTTGTCGCCTACTCGGCGCTGCCGTTCTTCAGCAGCGCCCTGACGTCGGTGCGCAGCGCGCTGCGCACGCGGTCCAGCGCCCTGAGCATGGACGTGCCCATCGCTCTGGCCATCGCCGCCGCCTTTTCCGTCAGCCTCGCCAACACCCTCTCCGGCAGCGGTGAGGTCTATTACGATTCAGTCGTCATGTTCGCTTTCCTGTTGCTCACGGCGCGCTACATCGACGACCGCCTCAAGGTCCGTTTCGAAGACGCCAACTGGACACTGGCGGCATTGCCGGAACACGCCCCCGTCGTACACCCCGATGGCAGCCTGCACGATCTGCGGCTGGGTGAAATCGGCCAGGGCAGCCGGGTCTGGGTGGAGCAAGGCCGGCAGATTCCGCTGGACGGCGTCGTGACCAGCGGTGAGGCGACCCTGGACGAATCGACGCTGACCGGAGAGTCCGTCTGGGTCCGCCGGGTTCCGGGCGAACCGGTCTTCGCCGGCACCATGAACCGCGGTGCCGGTTTCGAATTGCGCGTCACGTCCACGGTGGCCGACTCCCGCATTGCCGCCATCGCTGAACTGGCAAGCCGTGCCCAGGCCGACAAACCGCCCGCCGCCCGGCTCGCCGATCAGATCGCCGCCCGCTTCGTTCCGGCCATCCTGCTGCTGGCCGCACTCACCTGGCTGGCGTGGCAATTCGCCGATCCGTCCCAGGCCTTCGTTGCTGCATTGACGGTGCTGGTGGTGAGCTGTCCCTGCGCCCTGGCTCTGGCCACCCCGGCCGCCATCACCGCCGCCATGACCCGCCTGCGGCAATGCGGCATTGTCCTGACCCGCAGCGACACCCTGGAGCAGCTTTGCGGTATCGACGCCGCCATCGTCGACAAGACCGGCACCCTGACCATCCATGACCCGGTACTCAGCGACGTGACATGGCTCGCGGACACCGGTCATAGCCGCACGGAACTGCAACTCGTGGCGGCGGCACTCGAACGCCATGCCAGTCATCCGCTGGCGCGGGCCTTTCAGCGAGCCTATCCCCAGGCGGACACCAGCCAGGTCGACGATGTCGAGGTTATTCCCGGCGCCGGCGTCACCGGCCGCTACCGGGGCCGCAACGTGCGCATCGGCCATGCCGGTTTCTGTGGCGCCCGCGATGACGACGAACGCGCCGTATATCTGGCCGTAGACGGTGTGCCCGCGGCACGGTTCAGCATCACTGATCCGCTGCGCGGCGATGCCGCTGCGGCAGTAGCCGGACTTCAGTCGGCGGGTATCGACATCACCATGGTGAGCGGCGACGCCCCGGAGCGTTGCGCTGCGTTGGCCGATACTCTGGGCATCCGCTATGCCGCGCGCCAGGCGCCGGAAAGCAAGCTGGCGCTGGTACGCGAACTGCAGCAGCAGGGTCACCGGGTTCTCGTACTCGGCGACGGCATCAACGACGTCCCCGTCCTGGCAGCCGCCGATGTGTCCGCCGCCGTGCTGGAAAGCAGTGATCTGGTGAAGTCGAACGCCGATGTGCTGCTGTTGAGCCGGCGCCTGGGATCCCTGCTCGACCTGCTCGCCGTGGCGCGGCGCACGCGGCGGGTGGTCCGCCAGAACCTGGGTTGGGCCCTGGCCTACAACGCCACCGCCGTGCCTCTGGCGGCGCTCGGCTTCATGGCGCCATGGGTGGCCGCTCTGGGCATGGCCGGCAGTTCCATTCTGGTCATGAGCAATGCTGCACGCCTGCTCTCGCGCAACAGGGCTCCGCTCGCGGATGGTCGAGGCGGTACCAGCCCGGGCCGCGCCATTGCGCCCCTGAGCAATCCGGGATTGGCTCAGCCATGACCATCCTGCTGCTCCTCATACCGATCTCGCTGCTGCTCATAGGCATCGCCGCTGCCATGTTCATCTGGGCGGTCAACAACGATCAGTTCGAAGACCTGGACCGCCACGGCTTCGATATTCTCGAAGATAGATCCGGAGACGACGATTCATGAGAACACTGCTGAACGGTTTCGTGGTTACCTTAAACCCCGCCCGCGGCTGGCAACGAGTCCACGATGATGCGCCAGGGCTCTTCAGAATCTACGCCCTGCATACCATCCCGTTCGCATTGATACCGACCATCGCCTGGTATTTCGGGGTGACCCGGCAAGGCTGGAGCGTCGCCGGCGAGGTCATGCGCCTGACACCGGAAAGCGCCCTGCCCATGTGCGTGCTGTTCTTCCTTGCCATGCTCGGCGGGATCGGCTTTCTCGGCTTCATGGTCCGCTGGATGTCCGCTTCCTACGGCACGAACTCGGATCTTGCCCACGGTGTCGCGCTGATCAGCTACACGGCCTCGCCATTCTTTCTGGCCGGCCTGCTGGGTCTGTATCCGTTGCTGTGGCTGGATATGCTCGTGGGCTGCGCGGTAGCCTGCTATTGCATCTACCTCCTCTACCGCGGCACCAGCGTAGTCATGGATGTCCCCCCGGAGCGGGGATTTCTCTATGCCAGCGCCGTGTTCGCCGTGGCCCTGGTGTCCTTCGTGGCCCTGCTCGGGGCCACCGTGGTGCTCTGGGACCTCGGTGCGGCGCCGGAATACACCTACGGTGCTGTCCTGCCGCCGGGCCCGCTCATTCCCGCCGCATGACGCTACGGCATGACCTCGGAGCCAGAAATTCTAGCGAGGGGCGTTCAATGCCGGCCTGCCGGCAGCTACAATGGCGCGCTTTTTCTGACCGGAAACCACCGTGGCAGACCATCATCATCGCCTCATCGTGCTCGGCTCCGGCCCTGCCGGCTATACGGCCGCTCTTTACGCAGCCCGGGCAAACCTGCAGCCCGTACTGATTACCGGTGTGGAGGTGGGCGGCCAGCTCACCACCACCACTGAAGTCGAGAACTGGCCCGGCGGACATGCCGAACTGCAGGGCCCCGAGCTCATGACGCAGATGGCCGATCATGTCAGCCGGTTCGACGCCAGCATCGTCAACGACTACATCACGGCCGTCGATCTTTCCGCCGCGCCGTTCGAGCTCAGCGGAGACAATGCCAGCTACTCGTGCGATGCCTTGATCATCGCCACCGGAGCTTCGGCCAAATACCTCGGCCTGCCGTCGGAAGAGGCCTACAAAGGCCGCGGGGTCAGCGCCTGCGCCACCTGCGACGGGTTTTTCTACCGCAACCAGACGGTGACCGTCATCGGCGGCGGCAACACGGCCGCCGAGGAGGCCCTGTACCTGTCGAACCTGTGCAGCAAGGTCTATCTGGTGCATCGGCGCGATGAGTTGCGCGCCGAGAAAATCCTGCAGGACCGCCTGTTCGCCCGGGAGAATATCGAGCCGCTGTGGAATCACACCCTGGAAGAAGTACTCGGCGACGACCAGGGCGTCAGCGGCGTGCGGCTGCGGGCCACTGGGGACGGCAGCGAAAGGCGCCTGGACGTTACCGGCGTATTCATCGCCATCGGCCATCAACCGAACACACAGATCTTCGAAGGCCAACTGGAAATGAGCGGCGGCTACATCATTACCCGCAGCGGACTCGACGGCAACGCCACGGCCGCCAGCGTACCGGGCGTGTTCGCCGCCGGCGATGTGGCCGACCACGTTTATCGCCAGGCCATCACGTCGGCGGGCTTCGGCTGTATGGCGGCGCTGGACGCGGAAAAGTATCTGGATGCGCTGGACCTCTGACCCCGACCGCAACGGAACCACTCAAGCACATTAAGGAACAGCGCTAACTGGCTGACTTTCAGGCAGTTTTCGTCTATTATTCTGCGCAATTCGAGGCTGGTGCCCGCCATGCACAACTTCATTTCCCTGAAGAGCACGCAACCCAAGGCCGTTGCCCGCTACAAGCGCGAGGTTCGCGCCATCGTGGTGGACCGGGCTGCCGACCATATCGAACAGTTGCTGCCCAGCGGCCGCAAACCGTCCCCGCGCAGCTATGAGAAGGCCTTTCAGGAAGGCCTGCTGCGCGCCAAGCTGGACGTCATGGCGGAACTGTTCCGTATCATGCACGACCTGGCCCGTCCGAGCGCCGTGGCCGACTGGTCCCGCGGCGACGACGGCCTGCGCCGCAAGCCCCGCAGCGCCAGCGCCACCATGCAGCTCATCGTCAGCTACGAGCAGGTTGTGCGCTACGTGGCCGGCATTCGCAGCGCCAGCAAACCCAGGTAACAGCAGGTCAGTGGTCACCGGTAAGCGGCACGAACTGCACGGGCAGTACGTCGCGGCGCTCGAGCGATCCGTCCTTGGCCTTAGTCAGCACCACCAGCATCTGGCCGCCGTGCTGGGGCCCCAGCGGCAGCACCAGGCGCCCCCCGGGGGCAAGCTGCTCCACGAGCTCCGGCGGTGTCTGTTCGCTCACAGCCGTCACGATGATGCCGTCGAAGGGCCCTGCCTCCGGCCAGCCGTACCAGCCGTCACCGGCTTTGACGTGGACATCGCGGTAACCGAGCTCGTCCAGCCTGGCAGCGGCGGTTTCCGCCAGTTCCGGCACGATCTCGATGGTATACACCTGCGCCACGAGCTCTCCGAGAATGGCGGCCTGATACCCCGATCCGGTACCGATTTCCAGAATCCGGTCACCGGCGGCAGGTTCCAGCAGTTCGGTCATCAACGCGACGATGAACGGCTGCGAGATGGTCTGACCGTGACCAATACGCAACGGTGTATTGGCATAGGCACTGGCTCGGGCATCTTCCGGCACGAACCGGTCTCTGGGAACTGCACGTACAGCGTCGATCACCGCGGCAGAGATCTCCGCGAGCCCCGTGTACGCGACCGTTTGCCGGGCGTCGTTCTGTATGGCTTCGATCATGCCGTTCATGACTGCTTCCCGCGTTTCGTCGGCGTTCCCGCAGGCAGGAGCGGCCCACGCCGGTACCGAGGCCAATAGTGCCAGAACCAGGTTCCGTATCCAGCAGCTGCAACGCCGCAGACTCATGGGGAAATCCTACTCCCGGACGGTGCCGCTATCTACTCCATGCCGCAGTACACTGGTGTGATGCGTCGCTGTCCGCCAAACATGCCTCATAGAGCCGCCGAACTTCACGATGAACGTCTCGAGCAGACCGTCGAGCTGATGTGCCGCCTGGGCGCCCGGAGCGTGCTCGATCTCGGCTGCGGTGCCGGGCTGCTGCTCCATCGGCTGCTGCAGACCGGCCGATTCCAGGAACTCGTAGGCCTGGAGCAAAACGGCGAAGCGCTGCTGCAGGCCCGTGCCATGCTGGCGCAATGCCAGTCCGGCAGCACCCAGCTGAAAATTCTGCACGGCTCCTTTACCGAATCCAACCCGGCCCTCACCGGCTTCGACGCCGCGGTGATGCTCGAGACCATCGAGCATGTGCCGCCGCAGTCGTTGTCCCTGGTGGAGACTGCCGTCTTCGGTCAGTACCGGCCTGCCGCACTGTTCATGACCACGCCCAACCAGGAGTACAACCCCCTGCTCGGCCTGGAACCCGGGGAGCGCCGCGACGACGACCACAAGTTCGAATGGAGCCGCGCCAGGTTCCGCGCCTGGGCCGGCGGCGTAGCCCGGCGCAACGGTTATCGCGTAACGTTCAGCGGTATCGGCGAGTGGCATGCCGATGCCGGCGAGCCTACCCAGACGGCGTTGTTCACCCGCGCCGACGCAGACGCTCGATGAGGCTGGAGGTGTCCCAGCGGCCGCCGCCGTAGCTCTGCACATCGGCATAGAACTGATCCACCAGGGCGGTGAGCGGCAGCCGGGCATGCACCTTTCGCGCGGTGGCCAAGGTGATGTCCAGGTCTTTACGCATCCAGTTCACGGCAAAGCCGAAATCGAACTCGCCGCGCGCCATGGTCGCGGAACGATTGTCCATCTGCCACGACTGGGCGGCGCCCTTGGCAATGACCTCGACCACCTCGTTGGGATCGAGCCCCGCCTGTTCGGCGAAATGCAGGCCCTCCGCCAGCCCCTGCAGGATGCCGGCGATGCAGATCTGATTGACCATCTTAGTGAGCTGACCTGCCCCCGCCGGCCCCATCAGCCGCACCGATTTGGCGTAGCTGTCCAACACCGGGCGCAGGCGCCGGAATGTTGCCTCGTCGCCACCGACCATGACGGTGAGCGCACCGTTCTCCGCCCCCGCCTGGCCGCCGGAGACCGGCGCATCGAGGAAGCCGCAATCGGCGTCGCCGGCCGCAGCGTGCAGTTCCCGGGCAAGGTCGGCGGATGCGGTGGTGTGGTCGACCAGCACGCAGCCGGAGCGGAGCCCGGCGAGAACGCCGTCGTCACCGTAAACCACCGAGCGCACATCATCGTCGTTGCCCACGCAGACGAACACCGCGTCCGCCTGCGCCGCCGCCTCCCGCGGCGTCGCGCACCGCTCGCCGGCATAGGTCCCGCACCACTGCTCGGCACGTTCACCGGTACGGTTGTAAACCCGTACGGCGTAGCCTGCCCCGCTCAGATGGCCCGCCATCGGATAGCCCATCACGCCCAGACCGACGAACGCCACGGTCTTCACGTCCTGCATGCTCTGCTCCCGTTTCAGTGTCGTGTCAGTGAGGCACCCCGACCGATCTCAAGCCGGCGTATTGGCGCGCAGAAACTCGCGGACAGCCTGGCGTGCGGCGTCCCGGTCCCGGCCCTCTTTCCAGCTCTCGATCAACCGCGCATTGGGCGCCAGTTCGGCAATTTCCCGGGAGGTTTCTGCGGGGTGGTACGCATCCGCGCCGCAAAGCACCAGCAGCGGCGTGGTGCAGCGGCGGACGAAGTCTCGGTCCACATTGAACAGAAAATCGCCGTCGAACAGATTGTGCTTCAAGGATTCCAATGCCTCTGCACGGACGTCCTGGCGTTCGGCCTGCAGCGGCTTGGCCCAGACGTCGAACATGTCGTAGAACAACTCGCGGTTATCCTGCGCGCCGATGGGCTGAAACAGCACAGCCGACGTTACCCGCTGCGGCGCGGCTTCGATGAGGCCCATGCAGTACGGACCGCCTATGCACATGCCTGCCGTATGAAAGCGTTCGACGCCCAGGTGATCGAGCAGGGCCAGCTGATCGCGGGTGTAGGTGTGCCAGCCGTCATCGGCACTCACCGGACCCCGGGACGCGCCGGCATTGCGCTGATCCATGGCGATGACCCGGAACTCGTCGGCCAGCTCGTCGAGCGGATTCCACGGCGCGTTGTCCCACAGCGATACGGCAGAACGCATGCCGCCCGGCGCGATCAGCAGCAGCGGAAATCCGCTGCCGCGCTCCTCGTAATGGATTTCCACATCGCCCTGTCGAAATGTCGGCATTGCCTTACCCCCGTTGCCGGTCGATGAACATCCCTGTGCACACTAGTCCGCCGCAGGCCCGTCGAACAAGTCCGCATAACGCGCCCGCAGCTCGTTTTTCTGCACTTTGCCCATGGCATTGCGCGGCAATTCGTCCACGCAGACCACCGCTTTGGGCTGTTTGAAGCGCGCCAGGCGGTCGGCCAGGGCCCGGCCTACCTGCGCCTCGCTGATAGCCGTGCCGGCCGTTTCCAGCACGGCGACCACCGCTTCACCGAAGTCTTTGTGCGGCACACCGATGACGGCACTCTCGGCGACGCCGGGCAATTCGTCCAGCAAGCGCTCGACCTCCTTGGGATAGACGTTATAGCCGCCGGAGATGACCAGATCCTTGGCGCGTCCGACGATGGCAACCCGGCCTTCCGCATCCCGCACGCCGAGATCGCCGGTTACGAAGAAGCCGTCGGCGCGAAACTCTTCGGCAGTCTTTTCAGGCATGCGCCAGTAGCCGGAAAACACGTTGGGGCCGCGCACTTCGATGACGCCCACATCCCCGGGGTCGAGTGGCTCGCCGCTGTCCCCGGCGATGCGCAGGTCCACGCCCGGCAGAGGAAATCCGACCGTGCCGGGAACGCGCTCCCCCGCCAGTGGATTGGAAGTGAGCATCATGGTCTCGCTCATGCCGTAGCGCTCCAGGATGCGGTGGCCCGTGCGCTCCTCCCAGGCGGCAAAGGTCTGCTCCGTGAGCGGTGCGGAGCCGCTGATGAACAGCCGTACGCCGCGGCAGTGCTCACGGTTCACTTCGCCCTGCTCCAGCAGCCGCGTGTAGAACGTCGGCACGCCCATCATCACCGTGGCATGGGGCAGCGCCGCCGCCACCCATGCCGCATCGAAGCGCTGCAGAAAGATCATCGGACTGCCCCCCAGCAGCGCACAATGCAGGGCCACGAACAGACCATGGACATGGAAGATGGGCAGCGCGTGCAGCAGCACGTCGTCGTCGCGCCAGCCCCAGGCCTCCATGAGTACGCGTGTGCCCGCGGCCAGGTTGCCGTGACTGAGCATGGCACCTTTGGCGCGGCCGGTGGTACCGGACGTGTAAACGATGGCAGCCAGATCTCCGGCAGCCCTCTGCGCTACGCCGGTATACGGCTGCGCGCGGCGAGCGGCATCCACCAGTTCGCCGGCGTCGTCCGCCCCCAGGGTCGAGACCGCCGCACCGGCTCCTTCGGCCCGGGCGCCGGCGCGCTCCCGCGCCGCCGGTGTACAGACGAACAAGCGGGGCTCGGCATCGGTGAGAAAATATTCCACTTCCGCCGCCGTGTAGGCGGTGTTCAGCGGCACGTAGACCGCGCCGATGCGCAGGCAACCCAGATACAACGCCACCGCCAGGGGCGATTTGTCCACCTGCACCACCACCCGATCGCCCGGCGCCACACCCAGTTCGTGCAGGGCGCCGCCCATGCGCTGCGCCCAGTGGTCCAGGTCGGCATAGGACCAGACCCCGGCAGCGGGCCGCTGCGGATCCGGAATCAGGCAGTCGCGATGCGGATGGGACGCAGCCGCACCGGCAAGCTGCAGGGCGAAGTTGTCGTTGGCGTGATCCATGGGCGTAGTCTACAACGACCCTGCCGCCGCCATCCGCCCGGATTTCGCCGTGCGTTGACACGGCCTGCTGGCATGGTTGATTCTGCCTCCGTCCGGGGCGTCACGACGCCGCCGGGACGCCACCGTTTATCGACCGGGAGACACTATTGCGGTTCCTGAGCTTTCGAGTGGGCCGCGACGAACACTTCGGTGCCATCGTCGATGAGCGGGTCGTGGATCTGTCCGAGCGAATGCCCGAATACCCGACCCTGCGCCACGTGCTCGACGCCGGCGCGCTGGTTCGAGCCCAGGATGTCGCCGTCAGCGCATCCGCAGACTTCGAACTGAAGGACATCGACTATCTGCCGACCATCCCCAATGCGCGCAAGATCGTCTGCATCGGCGTCAACTATCCGGACCGCAAGCCGCACGCCACGGCCGAGGGCAAGCTGTCGGACTTTCCCAGCGTATTCATGCGCACGCGGGATTCCCTGGTGGGCCACGGCCACGACCTGCTCAAAGCGCCGGAGGTCGAACAGCTTGATTATGCCGGTGAGATCGTCGTCGTGATCGGCAGAGAAGGCCGGCGCATCCCGGAAGACGATGCCCTCGACCATGTGGCCGGCCTGACCATCATGAACGAGGGGTCAGCCCGGGACTGGATGCGGCGTGGCGACTTCAATGTCACTCAGGGCAAGAACTTCGAGGGTTCCGGCTCGCTGGGCCCATGGCTGGTCACCCGCGACGAGTGTCCGCCGCAGGAGCCGCTGGATCTGACCACGAAGGTCAATGGAGAGCTGCGTCAGCAGGCCAGCACGCGGGACCTGCGCTTCAGTTTCAGCTTTCTGGTCAGCTACCTGTCGACCTTCATGCGCCTGACCCCTGGCGATCTGATCGCCACGGGGACACCGGGCGGCACGGGTGACGAACGGGACCCGCCACGCTATCTCGAAGCCGGCGACACCGTCACCATCGAAGTCTCCGGAATCGGCGTGCTGCAGAACACGGTAGCCGCCGAGGAGCCGGCAACCCGCTGATGCAGATGGTCCCCGTCGGCGTCCAGCGACTCCTGACCCGCGCAGATCGGCCCGGGCTGCAGGCCAGCCTGCTGGCGAGCCTGCTGGCGAGCCTGCTGCTGGTCTCGGCGGGTCCGGCACAAGGTCACGGCGGCGTGGTGCTGGAAGACGACCTGTGCCTCATCAAGATCGGCTATCTGGAAGCCCATTTCAAAATCTATCTGCCGCGCAGCCGCGGTCACCGGGAGTACTGCGAAGATCTGCCCCGGGCTGGGGAAACCGTGTTCGTCATGGAATATTCGCATCCCGACCTGGCCCGTGTTCCCATCGAGTTCCGCATCGTGCGCAACAACACCGGACTCGGCCGCTTCGCCGGTCCCCAGGACCTCGAATCCATGGACCTGGACGCGCAGACGGTCTTTCATCAACCTGCCACCGTAGTACCGGATGTCTTCACCGTCATTCACGACTTCAGCCAGTCCGGTGAATACATCGGTGTGGTCACCGCAGAGCACCCGGAGAGCGATAAGATGTACCGTGCCGTGTTCCCCTTTCGAGTCGGCTTTACAGGACTGGGCTTCTGGCCATGGCTGGGCGCCTTCGCTTTGTTTCTGTTCGTCAATCTCTGGCTCATGCGCCAGCGGATGAGCCGCTGATGGGCGGGCCGCTGGTAATACGGGTCGGCTCGCGGGCTGGACTGCTGGTCAGCCTGCTGGCGAGCCTGCTGGCTAGCCTGGCAGTCGTCTCGTCAGCGGCGACAGCGCAAACCGCCGGGGAACCGGGAACACGCTGGTGGCCGTCGGAAGCCGGACACTTCCGGGTCAGCTATCAAAGCCGGCTCGAGCCCATCACCATCAACCGCCTGCATCAGTGGGTACTGACGGTTACCGATGCCGCCGGCGAGCCGGTGGACGGCGCCCGCATCCGCGTCAATGGCGGCATGCCCGCCCACGACCACGGACTGCCCACCGAACCGCGCGTGGTCGAAGCATTGGGCGGCGGCCGTTATCTGCTCGACGGTGTGCGTTTCCACATGCACGGCGCCTGGGAGGTCGTCCTGCAGCTCGAAGCCGACGGTAGTTCCGATACCGTCACGATCACCCTGGACCTGTGAGCAGCGCCGCCGGCAATCTGCTGCGGCACCTGGCCGCCATGGCCGCGCTGGCGGTATTGATCGGCGGGCTGAATCGTCTGGCCGACATCAGGACACCACCGCCGTGGAGCGAAGCGGAGATCGAGCTGCTGGCATCCCTGTCCCTGGATGCCCTGCCCCCGCCGCCAGCCGATCCCAGCAACGCTGTAGCCGACGCGCCACTGGCCGCCGAGCTCGGTGAACGGTTGTTCTTCGATCCGCGTCTCAGCGCCAACGGCCGGGTCTCGTGCGCCACCTGTCATCAACCGGAGCGGCGCTTCACCGACGGATTGGCCAAGGGCCGCGGTATCGGCGAAGCCGGACGCAACACGCAGAGTATCGTGGCGGCGGCCCACAGCCCGTGGGCGTACTGGAACGGGCGCCGCGACAGCCTCTGGGCCCAGGCACTGACGCCGCTGGAAGACCCGGCCGAACATGGCTTCAACCGTCTGGCCCTGGTTCGTGTGGTGGCCAACGATGCCGGCTACCGCAATGACTATGAGCGCCTGTTCGGCGCCCTCCCCGACCTGACCGACAGCGACCGTTACCCCGCTGCCGCCTCGCCACTCGGCGACGACGCTGAGCTGCAGGCGGCCTGGAACGACATGTCAGCCGGGGACCGGCAGCGCATCAATACCATCTTTGCCAACCTGGGTAAGGCCCTCGCCGCCTTCGAGCGCGGCATACAGCCGCGGCCATCCCGCTTCGACGACTATGTGGCCGCGCTGCGCGACGGCGACACGACCGCTGCCGCCAGGCTGTTCGATCAACAGGAAGTCCGGGGGCTGCGCCTGTTCATCGGCCGCGGCCAGTGTATTCAATGCCACAACGGCCCGCTGTTGACCAACAACGAGTTTCACAACACGGGGGTTATCCCAGCACCCGGCGAGGTGCCGGATATCGGGCGTGCCGAGGGGCTGCGACTGGCCCGTGCCGACCCCTTCAACTGCCTGGGCAATTACAACGACGCAGCCGAGCCGCGCTGCGCGGAACTGCGCTTTGCCCGCTCCGGAGCCGACCTGATCGGCGCCATGCGGACCCCGTCCCTGCGCAACCTGGAAAGTACCCAGCCCTATATGCACAAGGGTCAGCTCGCCGACCTGGCCGCGGTGCTGGAACACTACAACCGCGCGCCGGAAGCCATGATCGGGCACAACGAAGCCAAGCCCCTGGGCCTCAAACCCAGGGACTTAGCGGAGCTGGAAGCGTTTCTGCGGACCCTGGACGCGCCCGTGGCGGGCGTCGACTGAAGAGATCCGGCGGGATCAGATCCCGCCGAGACAGAGGTATTTGACCTCCACGTAGTCCTCGATGCCGTATTTGGAGCCCTCGCGCCCGGTACCCGACTCCTTGACCCCGCCGAAGGGCGCCATCTCGTTGGAGATCAGGCCCGTGTTGACGCCGACAATGCCGTACTCCAGGCCTTCGGACACCCGCCAGATGCGGCCGATGTCACGGGCATAGAAGTAGGAAGCCAGACCGAAGGGCGTGTCGTTGGCCATCTCGATGGCCTCGGCTTCGTCCTCGAAACGAATCAGCGGCGCAACCGGACCGAAGATCTCCTCGGTGAACACCCGCATCTCGCGGGTCACGTCCGTGAGCACCGCCGGTTCCAGGAATGCATCACCGTTAGCCGCACGCTTGCCGCCGGTGACCAGCCGGGCGCCCCGCGCCACGGCATCTTCCACCATGGACAGAACGTCGTTGGCCGCATCCGCGTCGATCAGCGGGCCGACCTTGACGCCGTCCTCGAAGCCGTCACCGACTTTGAGGTTGCGCACCGCGGCTGCCAGCTTCTCGCTGAAGGCCTCGTAGACGCCGGACTGCACCAGCATGCGGTTGGCACACACGCAGGTCTGCCCGGCGTTGCGGTATTTCGAGGCGATGGCGCCTTCCACGGCTGCGTCGATATCGGCATCGTCGAAGACGATGAACGGCGCGTTGCCGCCGAGCTCCATGGTGGTGCGTTTGACGTTGACCGCGCAGGCCCGGATCAGCTCCTTACCCACTTCGGTGGATCCGGTGAACGTGAGCTTGCGGATCTGCGGGCTGCTGGTGAGCACTTCGCCGATCTCGCCGGTGCGTCCGGCGAGAATGTTGACCACGCCCGGGGGAATGCCCGCCCGTTCACACAGCTCGCCGATGGCGAAGGCCGACAGCGGCGTGGCATTGGCCGGTTTGCACACCACGGTGCAACCGGCCGCCAGCGCCGGCGCGATCTTGCGGGTCAGCATGGCATTGGGGAAGTTCCATGGGGTGATGCACGCGACCACGCCCACGGGCTGCTTAATGGTGACAATGCGTTTGTCCGCCGACGGGCCCGGAATGGTGTCGCCATAGATGCGCTTGGCCTCTTCCGCGAACCACTCGATGAAAGCGGCGCCGTAGGCGATCTCGCCTTTGGCCTCATCCAGAGGTTTGCCCTGTTCCGCCGTGAGAATGCGGCCGAGATCGTCCTGGTTTTCCATCATCAGGTCGAACAGGCGGCGCAGTGCGGCGGCCCGCTCCTTGGCCGTGCGGGCCGCCCAGTCTTTCTGAGCGCGCTCGGCGGCATCGATGGCCCGCTGGGTTTCCTTGGCTCCGCATTTGGCCACTTCGGCGATGGTCTCCCCCGTGGAGGGATTAGTGATGCGGTTGGTGGCGCCGTCGTCGGCATCGATCCAGGCACCATCCACGTAAGCCTGGGTCTTCAGCAGTGAGGAATCCTTCAGGTTCATGGTGTGGCTCCTGTGGGGAAGGGGTGAAAGATCATCATGGTATCGCGGCCTGGAGGCCGCTCCAACAGGGGATCACGCGTCCAGGGGGGTTGGCGGGTCGACGCCCAGTTCCCGGGCCCAGGGCAGCATGGCATCGAACACCGCTGGATACAGGGTCAGACCGTCTTGCAGGGCCCGCTGACGGCCCTGCCAGGCGCGCTCGCCGGGGACTCGAACCGGGTTGGCGGGCTCATCCGGGGCGGCGCTGCGGCACGCCTCCAGCAGGTAGTCCACTTCCCGCAGGTAATCGGGCCACGCTGCGAACGCACGGGGATCGAGGACTTCCAGGAACACCGAGTTGGCCTCGGCCTCGCCGGCGGCCTCGCTGCGGCCGTGGCCGCTCAGGGCCTGAGTGAGCACCTCGGTGAGCAGGGTCAGTGCATAGCCTTTGTGCCCGTGACCCAGACCGCCGATGGGCATGACGGTTCCGGGCGGATCGGCATTCATGACGCCGGGATCGTCGGTGGCGACCCCGTCGGCGGTCTTCAGGCAAGCCTCAGGCAGACGGCGGCCTTCCTGCCCGGCGCGGGCTATCTGGCCGCCGGCGGTAATGGCCATGCTGACGTCGAACAGCAGCGGCGCTGCCGACGTGGGCGCGCAGAAGGCCAGTGGATTGTTGGAAAACACCGCCTCGCGGGCCCCGAACGGACTGATGAAGCGTTCATCCGGCGTGCTCACCACCATGATGCCCAGCAGTTCCTGTTCCACCAGCGGCAGCAGATAGGCAGCCAGGCAGGCCACGTGGGTGCAGCGCTGCACGGTGACCGCCGCAATGCCGTTGATCCGGGCACGTCCGGCGGCCTCGGCCACGGCACGGTGCACCAGCCAGGGCCCCGGTAAAAAGCCGGCATCCCAGGAAAGCACCGCCGGCCGGTCCGACAACACTGCCGGTTCACCCTGCACGCGGGTGGTGCCGTCGCGCAGCCAGGCCAGGTTGGCCGGCACCCGTTGCATGCCATGGGTGGTGAAGCCGAGCAGATCCGCTTCCAGGAAAGTGCGGGCCATGGCCCGGGCGCGGTCGTCGGCGAGCCCCGCACGGTTGAACAAGGCGGCGGTGAAGTCTTCCAGATCAGCGGCGGCAAAACGGTGACTCATGGCGGCTCCCGGCTTGACAGATCAATGCACGCTACGGTCCCGGCCCGCCCAATGCGGGGCGCGCAGCTCCCGTTTCAGCACTTTGCCGGGTCCGGATTTGGGCAGCGGTTCGGTGCGCATATCGAAGCCTTTGGGCACCTTGTAGGCGGCAATGCGGCTGCGGCAGAAGTCGAGAATAGCTTCGGGTTTCACGTCCTGAAACTCCTCGCGCAGCACCAGTGCGGCCCACACGGCTTCACCCCACTTGTCGTCGGGTACACCGAATACGGCTGCCTCGAGGACAGCTTCGTGCTGATACAGAACCTCTTCCACTTCGGTGCAGTAGACGTTCTCGCCGCCGCTGACGATCATGTCCTTGCTGCGGTCCACCAGGTAGACGTAGCCCTGTTCGTCCATGTAGCCGAGATCCCCGGTCCAGTAGCCGCGCTCGCTGAGCACCGCGTCGGTCTGGTCGGGCTTGTTCCAGTAGCCCTGCATGACGTTGGGGCCGCGCACGACCACTTCGCCGATCTCGCCGCGAACCACGTCTTCGCCGTCGGGGTTGAGAATGCAGATCTCGTTGCCGAGGATGGGCTGGCCGCAGGATCGCCCGCGCGGTTCGTCGAGCAGATATTCCTCTCCCACCAGGGTGGTGGCCAGCGGCGACAGTTCCGTCGCGCCATAGACTTCCACGAGCTGTGCCGAGGGAAACGCCTGATGGCAGCGGCGCAGCACCTCCGTGGCGATGGGCGAGCCGCCGTGGGCCAGCATGCGCAGACTTGAGGTATCACGCGGCTGGCGCCGCTGGGCTTCGGCCATGGCAGCCAGCATGGTGGGCACCCCGAGGGTCTCGGTCACACCGTGGGCCTCGATCAGATCCAGCGCGCGTTCCGGATCGAAGGCTTCCAGGGTGATCTGACAGCCGGCCGTCCAGATGCTGCCCAGCACGCCGTTGGAACCGGCGGCGTGGAACAGCGGCGCAATGATCAGAAAACGATCCACCCGGCGTTGCGGCACGGTGGCCAGCCAGTGAAACGTGTTGGCGATGAGGTTGCGGTGAGAAAGCATCACACCCTTGGACTGACCGGTGGTTCCGCCGGTATAGAACAGCCCCGCCAGATCGTCCTCACTGACCCCAACGCCCAGCGGTTGCGGCTCGGCACCGGCGAGCGCCGATTCGTAGCGCTCCGGCAGGCTGATGACATGGTCCACCAGCCGCGCCAGACGGCCCGGGTCACGGTCGGTGATCAGCACCCGGGTCCCGGAATCTTCCAGCGCATATTCGAGCTCCGGCTCTGCGTGGCGGGTGTTCAACGGCACGATGACCCGTCCGCTGGCAGGCACAGCGACATAACTTTCCAGGTAGGCGTGGCTGTTGGCGGCCAGAATGGCCACCCGCTCTCCGCGCGCGATACCGAGGTCTTCGAGTACTCCGGCCAGGCGCCGGCAGCGTTCGTGAAACTCACGGTAGGTGAACTGTCCGGCCGCCGATATCACGGCGGTATCGTCTGCGGCCACCTGCAGGGCCCGCGCCAACGGGTCAGCGAACGTATGCATGCTGGTTCGGACCGCTAGAGCCGCTCGATGATGGTGCCGGTGCCCAGCCCGCCGCCGCAGCACATGGCAATGAGCCCGTAGCGCCCGCCGCCGCGCTCCAGCTCGTGCAGCGCGGTGGTAATCAGCCGCGCGCCCGTGGAACCCGTGGGATGGCCCAGCGCGATGGCCCCGCCGTTGGGATTGACCCGATCCGGGTCGGGGGCCAGTTCCTTTTCCCAGGCCAGGACTACCGAGGCGAACGCTTCGTTGACCTCGAAAACGTCAATGTCGTTAACGGTCAGCCCGGTCTGGTCCAGCACTTTGCGGCTGGCCGGAATGGGGCCTTTCAGCATGGTGACCGGGTCTACCCCCACCAGGGTGGTGGCGACGATTCTGGCCCGGGGCTTGAGCCCCAGTTCGTCCACGGCCTTCTGGCTGGCGAGGATGACCACCGCCGCGCCGTCGGACACCTGGGAACTGGTGCCGGCGGTATGGATCTCCTGACCGGCCACCGGGTTCAGGCCCTGCAGCCCTTCGAGGGTCGTGGCCCGCGGGCCTTCGTCCCGCGTAATCGTGCGCATCTCTCCGGTGGGCTTACCGTCGTCGTCCAGCACGGGCGCCTCCACGGGCACGATTTCGCGATCGAACCGGCCCTCCTGCCAGGCGCGCGCGGCCCGTTCCTGGCTGCGCAGGCCGAATGCGTCGGTATGCTCACGGGTGATCTGATATTCCTCGGCGATCATGGCCGCGCCCTGGAACTGGCTGGTGGGCTGGTAATGGGCCATGTAGCTCTCGCCCATGGGGACGCCGTCTTTCATGTTGGAACCCAGCGGCACCCGGCTCATCATCTCCACGCCGCAGCACATCACCACGTCTTCCATGCCGGAGGCCACCATGGCCGCGCCCAGCGACGTCGCCTGCTGACTGGAGCCGCACTGGGAATCCACCGTGGTCGCCGCGACTTCTTCCGGCAGCCCCTGCGACAGCCAGGCAATGCGGGCGATATTGAAGGACTGTTCCCCGACCTGAGAGACGCAGCCGCCGATGACCTGCCCTACCCGGGCCGGATCGACGCCGGCGCGATCCAGGGCCGCTTTCTGCACGGCTCCCAGCAGGTCGGCGGGCATCAGGCCCGCCAGGCCTTTGCCCCGTTTGCCAATGGCACTGCGGGCGGCCTCGACGATATAGACGTTTTCCATGAGCGTTACTTCCCGTTAGCGGTTGCGAAAAACCGCGATTCTACTCGAGGACGCCCGTGCGGTCAGTGGCTGTGGCCGTGCTCCAGCTCTTCTTCGGTGGCTTCGCGCACGTCCTCGACGGACACTTCGAACTTCAGCACTTCACCGGCCAGCGGATGGTTGGCATTGAGTGTCGCGCTCTCGTCACCGATGGCGTCCACCCGCAGGTTCTGCACACTGCCGTCCGGCGCCTTGGACTGCAGAGCCATGCCCACGTGCAGATTCTCGATGCCGTCCAGAACCTCGAGCGGAACGTCCTGAACCAGTTGCGGGTTGACCTCGCCATAGGCCTCTTCCGGCTGGACGGTGGCCTCGAACTGCTCGCCCGGCTCGCGGCCCTCGAGTTCGCGCTCCAGACCCGGAATGAGCCCGTCGGTACCATGCAGATAGGTCAAAGGCTCCTGGTCTTTGGAGGAGTCCAGTTCCTGGCCCTGCGTGTCGGTGAGTGTGTAATGGATGGAGACAACGCACTGATTGGCGATTTTCATAACGGCTCCTTGGAAGCTCGGGATATGGATCAGAGGCAGAACCACTGGGCGCAGAAGCGCATGATGCCCACATAGATCGGTGGATGCCACCCAAGTAAACTGACTGACATGCTTGGTATCGTCATCCGCTTGCTGATTATCGCCGTGGGCCTTTGGCTGGCCGACGTGCTGATTCCTGGCCTGATGGTGGACGGGCCCGCGGCGCTGTTGTGGGCGGCGCTTTGGCTCGGGATCGTCAATGCCGTGGTGCGCCCCGTCGTAGTGATTCTCACTCTGCCCATCACTTTGCTCAGTCTGGGCGGCTTTCTGCTCGTGGTGAATGCCGGCATGCTCGCTCTGGTGGCCTGGCTGCTCGATGGCTTTGCCGTAACCGGCTTTTTCCCGGCACTTTTCGGGTCGCTGGTGGTGAGCATCATCTCGTGGCTGGCGGCATCGTTCATCGGCCCCAACGGCCGCTACGAGATCCTCGTCATCGAGCGCCGCGGTTAGCCGCCTCAGGCCCCTTCAAAGAGCGCGGCAATTCCCTGGCCGCCGCCTACGCACATGGTTTCCAGCGCATACCCGCCGTCACCACGCCGCTGCGGCACGCGCACGGGAATCATCTCGTCGCGGAAGCGGCCGCCCTCGGCCGCCGCATGAGCCCGCTGATGCGACTGGACCGCGTACTGATCCGACGCCTCACGGCTGATCTGGTACTCGCGCGCCAGATTCTCGGCCGTCTCGATCATGCCCGAGATGTGGCCGAAACGCGCTTCCGGCTGTGACCGTTCGCGGCCCCGGTCGAGGCGATCGTAGAGGGTCACGCTGCCCGACCGTGCACCGCCGCGCATCGCCGTGGTGTAGTACTCGATGTTACTCATGCTTTCCACGCCGCCGGCCAGCACCACGTCGTCGATGCGCTGGGGATCCACGCCGCTGCGCTCCACCACGGCGCGAATGATGTCTGCCGCCAGCGCCTCCGCCGGTAGCGGCGTCAGCGTGCCGAGGAACCTGCCGACCGGCGTGCGCAGGGGCGACACGATGGCGACACGGCGATCCGTCATGGTTCCTCCTCCAGGACGATGGCGATGCGCCTGTTCAGGCGGCTCTTTTTCTCGATCTTGCTCACCCGCACCCGGCCGATCTCGCCCAGACGGGCCACGTGGGTGCCGCCGCAGGGCTGCAGATCGACGCCGGGAATGGCCAGCAGCCGTACTTTGCCGGCTCCGCGCGGCGGTGCCACGGACATGGTCTTCACCAGTTCCGGCCGCGCATCCAGTTCAGCGTCGTCGATCCATTCCAGCCGGGTGGGGGTATCAGCATCGATCAGCGCGTTCAGCGACTCGGTGAGGGATGCCTTATCCAGCGACGCTTCCGGCAGATCGAAATCCAATCGGCCTTTGTCGGCGCTCAGATTGCCGCCGGTGACAGGCGCTTTCACCACGGCACAGAGCAGGTGCAGACAGGTGTGCATGCGCATGTGACGGTGGCGCCGCTGCCAGTCGATGCGGCCGCGAACCCGGGTCCCCGGCGGCGGCAGCGGCTCGCCGGCCGCAACCACGTGGACGATATCGTCGCCCTCTCCTTTGCGGGTATCCTCGATCCGCAGAGTCTGTCCCTCGCCCCATTCGATGGTGCCTGTGTCACCGGGCTGCCCGCCGCCGGCGGCGTAGAATACGGTCTGATCCAGCACCAGGCCTGCTTCCGCGGCGACCGTGACCAGCGCCGTGCACTCGCGCTGATAGGCGTCCTCCTCGTAGAGGCGGCGCGTCATGAAGGCACCTCGCCGGAGGTTCCGGCCCGCGCATTGAACGTCTCACGGGCGCGCCACAGCGCCACGGCGGGAACGGCGAATAAGGCCGCAGCGACCAATCCCGGCAGCCAGCCGGCGCCGCGCGGATCGACGCCGTTCCAGACCAGCATGGCGATGCAGACCTGAGCCACATACAGGGCGGCCCAGGGCCACATCCACCAGCGCATACGCCAGAAACCGAAAGCACCGGCACCATAGATGAGCCAATGCAGGGGGGCGGTGGCTTTGGCGGCCCAGCCATGCAGGGTGATGCCGAACCAGACTTCCTCGTCCTCGGCCACGGGCTTGAGGAAAACATCGAACGGCATGTAGATGAACGTCATGTACAGGCAGAAGGCGAAGATCAGGTTCATCCACCAGGGCCGCGCCGACCACTGCTGCTTGAAAGCTGAGACCATATCCATATTCGGCTTCCCGTCGGCTTCGATCACCTGCAGCGGGTCAGTCTACCATCGCGCCTCAGAGCTCGCGCAGCAACCGGATATAGGTGCGCACGCCCTGCACCATGCCTGCAGCGCTGATGCGCTCGTTTGTCCCGTGAAACCCTTCCACCTCGGCCTCGGTGACCACCATGGGATTGAAGCGCAAGGCGTCCTCTGCGATCTGCCCATAATGCCGGGTGTCCGTAGCGGCGACCAGCAGGCCCGGGGCTACCACGGCATCGGGGAATTCACGGCGCACTACGTCAGCCAGAAGCCGGAAGCCGGCGGAATCCGGGTCTGCCACGGCCGACGCCTCGGAGCCGCCCGAGGCCTCCACCCGCACGTGCTCGCCGGCGACCAGGTCTTCCACATAGTTGACGACGTCGGCAACCTTGTCGCGCGGGTGCACGCGGAAGTTGACCGTGGCCACCGCCTCGATCGGCAGAACGTTGACCTTGGGGCTGGCACTCAGCATGGTCGGCGCCGTGGTGGTACGCATCATGGCATTGGCGAAGGGCAGACTCTCGAGCTGGCCCTCCACGACCGGACCGAACAACCAGCGGTTGGCGAACATCATGCGCGGCAGCAGGGGCATGTGCGGCGCAATGGCGTCGAAACTGTCCGCCGCGACGCCTTCCAGACCGCCCGGCAGCGGATTGTCTTCCAACGCCACCAGGGCCCGGGCCAGGCGCCCGGTGGCCGTCTGCTGCGGCGGCATGGACGAATGACCGCCCGCTGCCGACGCCACGATGCGCATGTTGACGCTGCCCTTTTCCGCAATGTTGATGGTGGCGATGGGCACGTCGACACCCGGGAACATGTCTCGAAAAACGAACGATCCTTCGTCGAGACTCCAGGCCAGCCGCACGCCGGCGTCGCGCAGATGCTCGACCACCGCTGCGGCTCCGCGTTCGCCGCCCACCTCCTCATCATGGCCGAAGCTCAGATAAACGGTGCGGGCCGGCGTCTCGCCGCGGGCCAGCAGCCAGTCTACCGACTCCATCAGTGCGACGACCGCGTTCTTGTTGTCCAGCGCGCCGCGGCCCCAGACGTAGCCGTCCGCCAGGCGTCCGGCAAAGGGCGGATGGGTCCAGGCTGACTCACTGCCCGGCACCACGGGCACCACATCGTAGTGTGCGGCCAGCAGCACGGGATCAGCGGCAGCGGACTGTCCGCGCCATGTCAGCAGTAATGAATAGCCGCCCACGCGCCGTACCTCGAGGCTCTGGAATACCCGTGGATAAGTGGCTTCGAGCCAGCCGAGAAACCCCTCGAAGGCCTCGGCATCGAGGGGCGCCGGCGGTTGCCGGGATATGGTGGCGAAGCCGATGGCCTGGCCGAGACGGTCGAGTACCTGCGCCTCGTCGATGTCGATGGATTCACCCGGTGCGGTCACCTCAACGGCGGCCGGAGCATAGAGAGCCGTGCGAACGACGACCACCAACGCCAGCACGACCAGTGCCAGCAGGAATATCCTCAGCATGCCCCCTCCAATTCAGCCGGCCGCAGCCGCGATGTATCAAAGAGGCATGATATCCGCTGTCAGGCAGACCGCACCAGTTGGCGCGGCAATGCTTATCCGGCCTGAGCCCGCGGCAAGCGCGCTCGACTCAACAGCGCGGCCACGCGGTCGGCCAGCTCCCGGCTGCGGAACGGCTTGCGCAGGATGTCACAGCCAGCCGTGTCGGCTTCCTCGAACTGGCCATCGTCCAACGCGAATCCCGACATGAGTAACCATTGTGCCCGGTGACCCTGCTCACGGGCATGACGCAGGACATCGAGCCCGGAACGGTCACCGGGCAGCACCACATCACAGACCACCAGATCCACATCGGCATGAGCATCCAGAAAGCGTAACGCGCCGTCCGCATTGCCGACACTGGCCACTTCGTAGCCCAGCTCGCGCAGCATGTTGCACACCACCAGCGACAAGGCCGGGTCGTCTTCCACGACGAGCAGACGCTCGCCCGTGGTTCCCGGCATATAGCCCGCCACCGAATCAACGGCCGTACTGCTGCTCGAAGCCGGCAGCAGCATCTCTACGTGCGTGCCCCCGCCCACGACACTCTCTACCCGCACACCGCCACCGCTCTGAGCCGCGAACCCGTACACCATGCTCAGGCCCAGGCCAACGCCCTCGCCCGGCGGCTTGGTGGTGAAGTAGGGTTCGAACACGTAGTTGAGCAGATGCTCATCTATACCCGTGCCGGTATCTGCCACCAAGATGCTGATGTAATCGCCCGGCGGCAGACCCGACGGATCGTTCGCCGACAGCAGGGTGAGCGACGCGCTCACGTACAGCGTGCCGCCATCCGGCATGGCATCGCGGGCATTCATAACCAGGTTCAGTACGGATTGCTGCAACTGGTCGGCATCGACCATGGCGCTGATGTCGCCGGCAACCGGCTCCATGGAAAGCTGCATGCGCTCACCAAGCAACGGTTCGATCATGCTGCCCAGATCTGCCAGCACCTCCGCAATATCCACCAATGCGGGGCGCAAGGTCTGACGGCGGGAGAACGCCAGCAAGCGATGTACCAGCGCCTCGCTGGAGCGGGCCCCATCCAGAGCGGCCCGCACGTATCCGGCCGCGTCGTCCGGCAGATCATGCCGACCCAGGGCGAGCTCCAGATTTCCCATGAAGGCAGTCAGAAAGTTATTGAAGTCGTGAGCCACTCCGCCGGTCAACTGGCCGAGGGCTTCCATTCTCTGGGCCAGGCCGAGCTCCGCCTCCGCTTCCAGCAGCCGCCGCTCGGTTTCCACGAACTCGGTGATATCCGTACCAGCGCCGCGGTAGCCTTTGAAGCGCCCGGTTTCATCGAAGTACGGCTGACCGCTGATCTGCAGATGACGGAGGTTGCCGTCGCGGGTTCTGATGGAGTAGCGATAACCCCGATAGGGCCGGCGGGCCAGCAGATCTTCCTGATGGGCACGGCGATCGGCAGCGATATGCGCACGACCCAGATCCACAGCGGATTGGCCGACGATCAGTGCCGCCGGAATACCGGTGAGTTCCTCGAATCGGTCGGAAACGAACCGTATGCACAGATGCTCATCGAGTTCGTACAGGTAGTCCGAGGCTGCCTCGGCGAACATGCGCGTGCGCTGCTCGCTATCGCTGAGAGCTTGCTCGATCCGCGTACAGTGCTGCTGCAGTTCCCGCAGCCGATCGGTTGGCGATGCGCCTGTCATGGCCATGGCATGGACCTGAAAATACTCATGCCTGAAAGTCTAGATGACCTTGGCCGGGTGTGCCGGAACCACCAGATCGGCAAGCAGGGCACGCAGGTCGTCGATCTTGACCGGCTTACAGAGGTAGTCGTCCATGCCGGCATCGAGGCAGACATCGCGGTCGCCGCGCATGGCATTGGCCGTCATGGCGACGATACGTACCGAGCTGCCGCCCGGCTCCTGACGGATACGCCGGGTCGTCTCCAGGCCATCCATGACCGGCATCTGCAGATCCATCAGCACGACGTCATAACTGTGGGCCCGAAATGCCTGCAGTGCCGCTTCCCCGTCACCCGCCAGATCCGCCCGGTGGCCGAGCCGTTCCAGCATTTTCAGCGCGACCCGCTGATTCACCGGATTATCCTCGGCAAGCAGAATACGCAAGCCATGGCCGGCAGTGTGGGACGCCGCAGTCCCGCGCGGCGACGCAGGGTCCGCTGCTCCAGCGTCCAGATCACCAATCCCCTGCAACAGCGCACGCTGCAGCTGAGCGCGGCGGATCGGGCGGTACAGGGTATCCTGAGCATCCTGAACGGACTGTGCGTCCGCCGGAGACTCGACCATCGGAGCCAGGCGGATGAACGCCACGGCACGATCCTTGTTTCCCACCTGCTTGAGCGCATCGAATCGCAGCCGCGAGCATCCCGCCAGCACTGCCTGGTAGTGACCGCTGCGCAACAGCTCCCGGGCCGCGCATTCGTCTTCTGCCGTGTCACACTCGATGCGCCAGCCCTCGATCTGCCGAACCAGAGCACCGCGCAGCGTGGCATTGGGTTCGAACACCAGCACGCGCATGGCGGCGCGTCCCGCCGTGTCACTCAGATACCAGAGACGCTGAGACACCTCGAGCACCACATCGAAGCTGAATTCCGCCCCGCCCTGCTCCCGGGCGCGTGCCGTGATGCGGCCGCCCATGCGCTCGACCAGTTGCCTGCAGATGGACAGCCCCAGCCCGGTACCGCCGAAACGGCGCGTCGTCGATGAGTCGCCCTGAGCAAAAGCCTGGAACAGCTCGTCGGTGTTTGCCTCGGCAATACCGATACCGGTATCGGCCACCGAGCACTGCAGTCGATACCCATGGACACCCCTGGTCTCGCCGGCGACGCGCACGTGCACTTCGCCGCATTCCGTGAACTTCACCGCATTGCTCAACAGATTCACCAGAATCTGCCGCAGACGCAGGCTGTCGCCCAGCAACTCGGCGGGCACATCCGGCGCGCACTCACAGATCAGCTCGATGCCCTTCTCCCGCGCCGGCTGGGCGACCAGATCGACGGCACTCTCCAGGCACGCGAGCGGTTCGAAAGGTTCATGCTCCAGGGCGACGTGTCCCGCCTCGATCTTGGAGAAATCCAGAATGTCGTTGATGAGCATAAGCAGCGAATCGCCGCTGGTACGGATCGTGCGCAGATAATCGCGCTGGGTGCGGGTCAGCTCGGTATCCTCCAGCAGGCTGGCCATGCCGATGACACCGTTCATGGGCGTACGTATCTCGTGACTCATGTTGGCGAGAAAGCGGCTGCGGGCATCGACGGCCGCTTCAGCCATGTCACGGGCCTCGCGCAACGCCGCCTCAGCCGAAATGCGATTCACCTGCACCGCATAGGTCAGCATGCTCACGGCGACCACGGTAGCCATGAAGAACAGCGGGTCTATCTCCACCCGCGGCGCCAGCAGAACCACGGCCCAGATGCCGCTGATGGCGGCGAGCAGATACGAAGCCAGCATGAGCCGGGTGCGGAACGCCAGAGAGCAGGCAAACAGCATGATCAGCAAGCCGAAGGCCGTGTTCACGGACAAGCCGTTGAGCGAAGCCATGTGCAGCACGCCGGCGCTGACGATGTACAGGAGTACAGCTACTGAGCCGTGCGGATGGCGCCGCACCGGCCCATTGACCATAGACAGCACGACATACAGCAACAGAACCAGGGCGATGACGGCACGTTCCAGCAGCGGGTCGCCGGTAGACGGGTCTATGAAGCGACGCACGAAGCCGAACCCGGGAATGACCACAGCCCCCGTCACCGCCAGACTGCGGTAGATCTGCAGGGCCTGCTCGTTATCGCTGGAGGCGGCAGGCGGATCCTGGAATGGCCGCTTCATAAGGTAAAACTAGCACCCGCTCAAAACCCGCCGCGGGCGCTGGTTCACAATTCAACGGCCTCGCGGCGGTCAGCGCGGGCCCTGGCCGTCGTCCACCTTGATGACCGTACCGGTGACGAACTCCGAGGAGGGAGCGACCAGGTAGAGCAGCGTGCTGTCGAGCTGCGCAGGATCGCCCAGGCGCTTGCGCGGAAAGTGTGCAGTAATGTCGCCCATGCGTTCGAGCATGCCGTCCATCATCTCCGAGGAGAACGCCCCGGGCGCGATGCCGTTGACGTTAATCCGGTAACGGGCCCATTCCACGGCCAGCACTTCGGTCATGCGATTGATGCCGGCCTTGGTAATGGAATACAACGCCGCCCCGTTACCACCGTAGTTGAACGCGCCAACCGAAGAGACATTGACCATCCGGCCGGGCTGGCCGGCGTCGATGAGCCGTCGTGCCACCTCGCAGGACAGCACGTATGGCCCGCGCAGATTGGTGCCGAACACGTCGTCAATGAGCGATACGGACATTTTGTGAGCCCGCTGAGCATCTGGTATCCCGGCATTGTTGACGAGGATAGTCACGGTACCCAGAGCCTGCTCCGCCTGCCCCACGACACTGAGAATGCTTTCCGTATCGGTCATGTCCAGATGGATGCCGACACTCCTGCCGCCCTGGGATTCGATTTCAGCAACGACCTCGTCGAGCCTTTCCTTGCGCCGGCCAGTAACGGCAACGGCGGCCCCGGCGGCTGCAAGCACTCGGGCGAAACGCCGCCCCAACCCGGATGTGGCACCGGTAACCAGGGCCACCTGGCCGCTGAGATCGGTGGAAAAGTTCGGCAGCGCGAAATCGGCCACGGTGTGCTCCTCGGAATTCGACAGGCCGGCGAGATTCACACGAAGCGCGTACGCGGTCAACGCCGGCTGGCTCGCGCATGCCCAGCCTGTGCGCGGACCATGGCTCGTGCGGCCGCGGCATGCCAAGATTAGGTTTTGCCCCATCCTCAGGAGGCTCCGTGCGCCGACTCAAGTGGACATTCATCTTCCTGGTGGCTGCCAGCGCGGCCCTGCTGGTGACGTTGCGTGCTGAAGTCGCCACCTGGCTCATGTCGCGGGCAGTGCTTGACGCCATGTCCACGGATGTCATCGGTGAACTGCCAGCCGGCCTGCATCTAGCGGTCTGCGGCGCCGGATCTCCGCTGCCGGCCGTAGACCGCTCCGGACCCTGCCTGGCCGTGATAGCCGGCGAGCGGCTGTTCGTGGTCGACGCCGGTACTAACGGCGCACGCAATCTGCAACGCATGGGCCTGCCCATGGGCGACATCGAAGGTGTATTCCTGACCCACTTCCACTCAGATCACATCGACGGTCTGGGTGAGCTGGCCATGCTGCGCTGGACTACCGGCAGCCGCAGCGAACCGTTGCCCGTGCACGGGCCGCCGGGCGTAGCCGACGTGGTGGCGGGATTCAACCAGGCATACGCCCAGGACGCCGGATACCGCACGGCCCATCATACCGCCGCGGTGGCTCCCCCGGAGGGCCACGGGACTGCAGCACAGCCTTTCACCATGCCGGAGCCGGGCCAGGAGACGGTGATCCTGGATGCCAGCGGCCTCCGGATCAGCGCGTTCGCCGTCGACCACGCGCCGGTGGCCCCCGCTGTGGGCTACCGTTTCGATTATGCCGGACGCTCCCTGGTCATCAGCGGCGACACGACCCCCACCGATGAAGTGGTCCGTATGGCCGACTCCGTGGACCTTCTCGCCCACGAGGCCCTGGCTGCCGAGCTCGTGGGAGTGCTGAACCGCGCCGCCAACCAGACAGGGCGCAGCAATCTGGCGCGTATTACCCACGACATACTCGACTATCACACCACACCGGCAGAAGCGGCCGGAGTCGCCAGCCGCGCCGGCGCCCGCCACCTGTTGCTCTATCACATCGTTCCGCCGCTGCCGATTCCGGGGCTGGAGTCCGCGTTCCTGGAGGGGGTGAGCGAAGCGTATACCGGTCCGGTAACACTCAGCCGGGACGGCACGTTCGTGAGTCTGCCCGCCGAAAGCAAAGAAATCCTGGTCAGCGAGCAGATCTGAGTGTCACAGTACCTCGCCATTGCTTTTATGCTCTTCACCCTGGCCGCGTGGCCGGGCAACGCTGCGGCTGCCGAAACCGGCAACACAACGGAACTGCAGACCCTGGAGTTACCGCCCGACCAGGCCGCTCTGGATCAAGAGGCAGCCCTGTCGGAGACTTGCCTGCTGCGTGAACTCAAGCAGGCGGATAACGACACGACGGTTGCCGAGCTGAAAGCGCGCTGTGCCGCCGAAGGGGTACGCGGCGGTGATTCTCTCATCCTCGGCCGGCTGCGCCGGGAACGGGCCGCGGAAGACATCCGCTCGATACTCACCCCCCATAAGCGCAACTACTTCCTGCCCGTCACCTATATGGACGAGCCCAACGAATTACCCCTCGAGGACGAGCTCGGTGAACCGCTGGCCGCTGATGATCTGGACCATCTGGAGGCCAAGTTCCAGTTGAGTCTCAAGTTCAACGTGGCCCGCGGCCTGTTGCTGCCGCGCGATCAGGTGCACTTCGGCTTCACGGCACTGTCCTTCTGGCAGGCCTACAACCGCGACGTGTCGGCGCCATTCCGGGAAACCAACTACGAGCCGGAACTGCTCTGGTCGACCCCGCTGGACTGGGCACCCCTCGGCTTGGATGCAGGCCAGCTCACCTTCGGCGTGAGCCATCAATCCAACGGCCGCGGCGGTTCGCTGTCACGGAGCTGGAACCGTGTCTATACGGAACTCGCGTTCGAAAAAAGCAATCTGGTGGTGAGCCTGAAGCCCTGGTGGCGCATTCCCGAAAGTGAAAAGGACGATCCCAGCGACGCCAAGGGCGACGACAATCCCGATATCGAGCGCTACCTGGGCCATTTCGAGTTCACCACTACCTACCGCAAGCGCAATCACGAATTCCGCCTGCTGCTGCGCAACAACCTGCGCGGCGACAACAAGGGCGCCGTGCAACTCGAATGGGCCTTTCCGCTGTGGCGCGGCATCCGCGGCTATGCTCAATACTTCAACGGCTACGGTGAAAGCCTCATCGACTACAATGTGCGCATGGAACGCTTCGGCGTGGGCATCCTGCTCACCGACCTGCTCTGATGCATGGTGCCGACTCCGCTCGACGAACGATGATGGCGAGATTCGCCAATTCATGGGTCAATATCATCGAGCGAATCTTGAAGTCGGTCGTAACCCTTTGATTTTATTAGCCAGGCCAGCTGGCCCGTAACTTGCTGTTTTCCATTGACGCAAGTGGCGCAAACCCTGGAGGCATGCGGTGGATCTGATCGGCTCTATATTCCTGTTATTCGGCGGTCTGTTGTGGCTGGTGATCTGGCTGCTGCCCATCGTGCTCATTGCCATGTCCGAGCGCACGGGCGGCAAGGAAAAGCTGGCCTGGGTCCTGGCCGTGATTTTCATTTCCTGGTTCGCCTGGGTGTTCTACCTGCTGCTCGCCCCCCTGCAGCGCCCCGAGCCGGAGCGGTATCGCTAGACCAACAACGCCGGCCGTTCCCGCTCGATGCCCGGGCGCAGCTCGCGCAGGGCGTTGTCCTGAAACACTCGATTCACACCGTCACGAAAGCGTTCTCCCAGCGCAGACAGCCGCGCCAGGATCTGCGGGTCGACCTGCTGCATGGCGGCATGACCTGCCGCCATACTCAACGGATTCCCGCTGAACGTGCTGGCGTGCATGACGGGTTGCTCCTCGTCGGGGTGAAACACGCGCAGCAGCTCGCGGCTCCCGCCGACGGGCTCGACGATCACCGCGGCCAGCTCATCGGCATGGGTCTCGATGAGGTGCTCGGCGATATCGGGCTGATTGTAGGGACAGACCACGGTGTCGCGCAGAACGCTGTCGGGAATGCTGGCGTCAATGGGCACGGCGGCCACGATGGCCGGGTCGGCATGACCGTGAATCAGCGAGGTGAAGTTGTTCATGAAGTCGACCAGGGTGTCGCCGCCGGGGAAGACCTCCCGGGCCTCTTCGATCAGACCGGCAGAGACGGCCGACCAATCACGATAACTGCCGTAGACCTGGTCACGCAGCGCTGACATGAAGCTGACTCCTGCAAGCGGTTCAGCAGATCATGCCAGAAGTACCGGTCCGCGTCGGCCGCAACGCTCGGGAAACGGCTTCAGGCGGCAGACACCCGGCTGATCTCCAGGCGCCGGCCGGCGACCCAGACATTGCGCAGGTGCTGAAAGATTTCCCGCGGCATGCCTGCGGGCAGTTCGACCGTACTGTGCTCGGCGGACATTTCCACCCGGCCGACGTACTGCCGGGTGACTCCGGCTTCGTTGATCAGCGCGCCAACGATATTGCCGGGGCCTGCACCATGGTCGCGCCCCACCTCGAGACGGAACACTTCCACGTCGCCCGGCTTGTTGCGGCTGCGCCGTTTCGGCGCCTTGCGTTCTTGCGTATGCGCCGGTCCCGCCGGAGCCGCTGCAGCCGGCACAGCCGGCACAGCCGGAGCCGAGCGGGCCAGCAGCCTGCCGCCGGCATTGGCCTGATGCACCAGAGCTGCCGCCATATGCAGCGGATCTGCATCGTGCTCGCGCTGGTAACGTTCCATGAGCGTCACCAGTTCGCTCAGATCCTGGCCGGCCAGAGTCTCGCTGAGCGAATTGAAAAAGCGTTTGATGCGTACATCGTTGACGGCTTCGTTGCTCGGCAACTCCATGAGCTCGATGCGCTGACCCGTAGCCCGCTCGATGTTGCGCAGCATGTGCCGCTCCCGCGGCGCCGCGAACAGTACGGCATCGCCGCTGCGCCCTGCCCTGCCGGTGCGGCCGATGCGGTGCACGTAGGCTTCCGTATCGTGGGGAATATCGAAGTTCACCACCAGGCTGACCCGATCCACATCCAGGCCCCGCGCAGCCACGTCGGTGGCGACGAGTATATTGAGCTTGCCGTCGCGCAGGTTGGCGATGAGCCGTTCGCGCTGCTGCTGAGCCAGGTCGCCATTGATGGCAGCGGCGTCGAATCCCCGAGCCGTCAGACGTTCCGCGAGTTCCACCGTTGCAACCTTGGTGCGCACGAAGATGATCACGGCGTCCTGCGGCTCCGTCTCGAGAATGCGGGTCAGGGCATCGAGCTTGTGCGTGCCGGCAACCATCCAGGCCCGCTGCCGCACGGCCGTCGCCCCGCTGCTGCGGCTCTCCAGGCGCACCTCCAGCGGATCATGCTGATGGTTGCGGGCAATGCGCTGCACCTCTTTCGGCAGAGTGGCCGAAAACAAGGCAAGCTGCCGCTGCGGCGGAGTCTGCCGCAGAATGTGCTCCACGTCGTCGATGAAGCCCATGCGCAGCATCTCGTCGGCTTCGTCGAGGACGAGTGTGCGTAAGCCGTCGAGCTTCAGCGTGCCGCGCCGCATATGGTCCATGACCCGGCCCGGCGTGCCCACCACCACGTCGACGCCGCGGGCGAGTTGCTTCAACTGCGTAGCGTAGTCCTGGCCGCCGTAGACGGGCAGCACGCGAACCCCGTGCAGATGGGCCGCATACTTCGCAAAGGACTTCGCCACCTGCATGGCGAGCTCGCGGGTGGGCGTGAGAACCAGTACCTGTGGCGACCGCTGAGCGCGCCCGTCCACGTCGAGCCGCGACAGAAGCGGCAGGGCGAACGCCGCCGTTTTACCCGTGCCGGTCTGCGCCTGGCCCAACACGTCCCGGCCTTCGAGCAGAGGCGGAATGGTCTGCGCCTGGATTGGCGTGGGCGAGGGGTAGCCGGCATCGGCGAGGGCCTGCACAACGGCGGGCGCCAGGCCGAACGAGCCGAACGGGCCGGCGACAGAATCGTCAGTGGTCATAGGGGTTCCGGATGGGGCGGGTGTGCGCTGAAGGCGCGCATCATACGGCAAGAACCTCGTCTAGTGTAGGAGTTCCGCCACCTTCTTCAGCAGGGCGCCCGGCCGGAACGGCTTGGCGAGGAGCTCATCGCCCGCCTGCAGGTTTTCGGCTCCCGATTCCATGGGGGCGTACCCGGAGACGAACAACACCGGCAGGCCGGGAACGCACCGGGCCAGGCGGTCACGCAACTCGAGCCCGCCCATACGCGGCATAACGACGTCGGTGACCAGCAGATCCACTCGGTCAAGTCCGGCCGCGCAGCGCATGGCATCCACACCGTCCGTGGCGCTGACCACGTGATAACCCGCCCGTTGCAAGGTGTGGGTCATAAGCTCGCGGATACCGGCTTCATCCTCCGCCACCAGTATCGTCCCTCCTCCTGCCGCCGCCGGCGTTACGGCAGCCGTTTGCAGCGCTGCCTCTGCGACAGCGGGTTCAGTCACCGGCAGCCACACGGTGAACGTTGTGCCTTGACCGGGCGCACTTTCCACATGCACACCGCCGCCGCGCTGCTCGGCAATGCCGTAGACCATAGAGAGGCCAAGTCCCGTTCCGGCGCCTGCCTGTTTGGTGGTGAAGAACGGCTCGAACACCCGCTCCTGCAGCGCGGCGGACATACCGACGCCGCAATCGGTCACGCCCAGCACGCCATAGGACCCGGGACCGAGCGGCGGACGCACATCCGCCGGAGCCGTGTCGGCATCGCGCAGGGCCGTCCACAATTTCAGCTCACCGCCATCCTTCTGCGCATCCCGCGCGTTGACACAGAGATTGAGGATGATCTGCTCGAATTCGCCTGCGTCGCCGCTCACCGTGCCCACGGCTTCATCGAGCGCCACTTCGACCGAGATGTTCTCGCCGATGATCCGCTCCACCATGGGCGCCAGGTTGCGTACCGCAGCATTGAGGTCGGCGCTCGCCGCTTCCGCCGTGCGCCGGCGACTGAAGGTCAGCAGTTTTGCGGTCAGAGATGCCGCCCGCTCCGACGCCTGCTCGATCTCACCGGCTGCGGCCGCAGCCGGACTGTCGGCGGGCACCGTTTCCCGCAGCGTGGATGCATAACCGAGAATCACCGTCAGCAGATTGTTGAAGTCGTGGGCGATGCCACCGGCCAGCTGGCCCACCGCTTCGAGTTTCTGCGACTGGCGCAGCTCGTCTTCGAGCTGCTGTTCGCGGGTCACGTCACGCAGTACGCCCACGTAGCCGGTCAAACGGCCGGACTCGTCCCGCACTGCCGTTACGGTGGCATCCCGCACCCGATCTACGCCGTCGGACCAGGTGGACCGATAGCGCTCGCGCCAGGGTTCGCCGCGCTTGAGGGTACTGGCAATACTGGTGATGAGCTCGTCATCGTTACTGCCCGGTACGGCGAAAGCGGCCATGGTGAGGCCGCGCACGTCGCGTCCCCGGAAATCCATCATGTCGATGAAGGCCGGATTGGCAAAGACGATGCGGCCTTCTATATCCAGTAGCGTAATGGCCTCACCGGCCTGATCCAGTGCACTGGCAATCCGCGCGCCCAGCGCTTCGGCTTCGTGGCGCGCAGTTACGTCCACGCCGATGCCGATAACACCACGCTGGCCCCGCAGCGGATCCCGGAACGGCACCCGGGTGATTTCGACCAGCCGACGGGCCCCGGCGGCATCAGTAAACCACTCCTGCCCCGCCGGCACGGGTTCACCGCCGGATATCACGCGGGCATCCGCTGCTGCGAACTCGTCTCGTTCCGCGGCGGGGCCCGGCAGAGCAGCCGCTGTGGCGCCAATCAGGTCGTCCGGGGCCAAACCGCAGGCTTGTGCCAGCGCATGATTGACGAAGGTGAACCGGCCGCCGGCGTCCTTGACGTAAACCGGATGGGGCAGCAGGTTGAGCATCTCGCGCAGGCGCCGCTCGCTGCCGCGGATACGTTCCTGGTCGAGCACGCGCCGCCATATGAGCCAGCCCAGCAGGGCGCCCAGCAGCCAGCCTGACACCAGGAGAACCGCGAACTGAGGTTTCGCGGTCGCACGGGCAATGGCGAGCGGTGTCGGGGCCAGGCTCAACTGCAGGTCGAGGCCGCCGGGAATGGCTACCCGGCGCTCGCTCACCAGCGGCCATGGCGACGCTGCGTCAGCAGCGTTGGACCAGGTGACAGCGCCGTCGACGTCGCGCAGTTCCAGCCGATAATCGGACCCGAGCTCGGCAGCCAGACGTGACGTATCAATGAGTTCCCGTGCGCGCACGACGCCATTGACGAAACCCGCCAGCGCCCCCTCCGGGCCATGCACGGGCCAATAGATGGCAAAGCCGGCGCCACCCTGCAGCAACTCCAGAGTACGAGTACGGGTCGCATCACCGGTTTGCGCGGCCTCGGCCAGCGCCCGGGCCACATCCGGTTCCGGGTGAGCATACAGATCGCTGCCGAGCACACCGGGATTCGCCTCTTCCGGAACCACCCGGCGGATGGTCCCGCCGGCATCCACCCAGTTCACGGCCAGCAGTCCCGGCAGACGTTCGAGCAGGCGTTCGGCATCGCGGCGGAACGCAGCGGGTTCAGCCGCATAGGCATCCGGCCAGCGAATGGCCAGGGTCTCAACGATAGCCAAACGCGCATCAATCCAGGCGCTTAGATGGGTCCGTGCCTGACCGGCCACCACGGCCGTGCTGGACTCGAGCTGGCGTACCCGCTCACCGTACATCCAGGCGACAACGCCGGTGACCGCGAATGCGATGCCGATGAACACAGCCGCTGCCCAGATTGCCGCGGTGCGCCGCCCGAATGTCTGTTCCGCCACGCTGAACTCCCTGCGACGCCGCCGGAGTAGGTCCCGGCCCGGGGCGATCTACACGTGGAGTGTAGTCGATTCCCCGGCCGGGCCCCGGTGTGGCGCGGGCTGCGCGGTTATTCCTCGACTAACTCGAACTCCACGACGCTGGTCTCCTGGACTTCCACCGTCACGGTCTGCGGCTGCTGGAAGTCCAGCTCGTCCACAGCCTGGCGCTCGTCCTCCACGTCGCTGTCAGGGTCCGGCAGCCGCTCCAGGTCGGCCTTGCAGGTGAAAGCCACCGTATAGTCGCCGGGCGGCAGAAACGCCGCCAGGAATTCGCCCTCACCCGTATTGCCGGCCGAGGGGTCGAACTCCACAGCTGCCGTTGCAAACGGGTCGGCTGCATCGTCCTCTGTGCCGTTGAGATCGCCTGGAAGCCGGTCGGCTCCCTCGTAGACGTACACGGCATTGCCCGTGGCGGGATCGTCGTCACTGCACAGCTCATTCGAGCCGTCGAGCAGCAGGGAATCCACGGTACCGGCAATCCGTCCGGTGGTCTCGGATGCCTCGACGCGGAACGCCGGGCGCAGGAAATAGCAATCGAACGGCGGCGGCCGGTGCAGGGACTGGCGCAGGTCGAAATCAATGATGATTTCCGCGCTGCCGTTGGCCGGCACCCGGAACGGGCTCGCCAGCTTGACCCCCGTATTGGCTCCGCTGGGGATGAAAATGGGCACCAGACCGCCGCTGATCACTTCAACGTGGGAACCCTCTTCGGGATCCTGACCGTTGCACTGCATGGGCGTTTGCGCCGGGGATTCCAGAACCAGTCGCGTGTGTTCGTACACGCCGGCGGGAACCTCTACATCCTCGAAGAGCGTGAACACTTCGCCATTCTGGAACTCGAGAAGGTTGAACTCCAGTGCGTTGCCGTCTTCGTCAGTGAGATCGATAGTAACGAAGTCGTCCTCGCCGGCACCCTCCTCGCGAAACTCCACCGCGGTCACCCGCAGATTCACGGCACTGACCTCATCGACAGCGGCATCGGTAATGCCGCCACTCAAGCTGCCCGTGGCCGGGCCCGACTCCGCCTCAGTCGGATCGGGGGACGAGCTGCCGCCTCCGCCGCCGCAGGCCGCGAGCACTACCGCGCAGCCGAGCGCGGCGAAAACCCTTCCGGGATGAATGATAGACATCGGCATATAGCCCCCTGTGAATAGATGAACCCATAGGTACAACGGAACCGGCCGGCAGAATATTCCCTCTCTAGTACATCTAATACACAGATGCATCAGGGCGCCTCAGCACAACCGGCGCCGGCAAAGCGGGTACTTGACCCATCGCCGAGCCGTCCACACCGGCACAGGGTCATACGCTGTCATTGAGAGCTTGCCGAAACAATTCAGATACGACAAACATACTGCCTATATTGGCCGATCCGGCAGATTTGTGACCTGTCTCTCGAATGCCGCGGATGACTTCGACCTTCTCAAACGTCGTCCTGATGCTGATACGGGAATATCCCCGTCCGCGACGAGCCAAATGGAGTACAGAACATGCAAACGACCTTTAATCTCAAGCTGGCGGGACTTGGCCTCGGCTGCGCCCTGCTGATCGGGTGCGGCGGGGGCGGCGGCTCCGGCAGCAACGATTCGACCGGGACGCTCAGCCTCGACATCACGGACGCCCCCGTGGACAACGTCGCCGAAGTCTGGGTGCAATTCACCGGCGTGCGCATTCAGCCCCAGGACGGCGATGCCATCGAGTTCGTATTCGATTCGCCGATGGACATCGACCTCCTGACCCTCACGGGCGAAAACAGCGCCTCGCTGCTCAACAGCGAATCGGTTCCGGCCGGCGAGTACAACTGGATAGCCCTGGACGTGAATGCGCAATTCGACACCGTGTTCGACTCGTTCGTCACGCTTGACGACGGCGGCCAGGTGGAACTGCAGGTGCCCAGCGGCAGCCAGCAGGGCCTGCGGCTGGTCAGCGGCTTCACGGTAACCGCCAATCAGAACAGCAGCTTCATCATCGACTGGGACCTGCGCAAAGGCCTCACCGACCCCCAGGGTCAGGACGGCGTGTTTCTGCGTCCGGCGCTGCGCATCGTGGACATGACGGAACACGGCACGCTGGGCGGCAGCGTTGCGGATGCGCTGATCATGGACGAGTC
This sequence comes from Gammaproteobacteria bacterium, assembly GCA_034522075.1. Lineage (GTDB taxonomy): Bacteria > Pseudomonadota > Gammaproteobacteria > Pseudomonadales > Azotimanducaceae > UBA7803. The sequence goes on from JAXHLO010000013.1 coordinate 49,588, forward strand.
CTGCACCAACGATTCGGCTGACGGCACAGGCAATCTGGTCTATGTGTACGAAGGCGCCGACGTGACCCCGGTGGACGTCGACGGTAACGACCCCGACCCGCTGACCACCGGCAGCGTAGCGGTGGACGACCAGGCGGCAGGCGCCTACACCTACTCCATCCCCTTCCTGTCGCCGGGCGAGTACACCGTGGCATTCACCTGCCAGGGCCTCGACGACGACCCGGAAACCGCAGATGACCTGGTGTTCGTGCAAGCACAGAACGCCGAGGTCACCGACAGCGAAGAAACGACCATAGACTTCGAATAATCCTGCGTCCTGCCGAACGGCCCGGGACATCCATGTCCCGGGCCTTTTCATTTGTGGCCTGTGCCCGCAAGCACCCGGGCGGACCATCTGGACCCCATTCTCGGCGCAGACTACACTGCGGCCGCCCGACGTATACACAATGACCACGCTGAGATAGAGGAACCATTCTGACTCCTAGGCACCCCATTGGCCCCAGGGCGGCCGTTGCTGACGCATCCGTGAACAGGCCCCAACGCCGGTGGTTGCCGTGCATGGCCGCCGTGGTCCTGCCCCTGATCATCTGCTGCCTGGGCACCGCGGTTCAAGCTGAGGACGGCGCACCGTTGTACCTGCGCAACCAGAGCCCGTTTCTACAGATCTTCGGGCTGCCCGGCCCTCAGGGGGGCATTCTGACGCCGCCCGGAAAACTGCGGGCGTCAATGAATTTCGCGTTAGCCAACCACGCCGACCGCGCAACATTGCCGGACGAATCGCTGGTTCTCGACGGCGAAAGCTATTTTCTGGACACAGTCCTGCGCTACGGACTCAGCGACCGATGGGAAATCGGCGTAGACCTGCCGTACGTTGCGCACAGCAGTGGCAAGTTCGATAACCTCATAGAGGGCTGGCACGATCTTTTCAGCCTTTCCAACAGCCAGCGCGACGGGCCAAGCAACACCCTCGAGTTCGACTATCAGCGCCAGGGCAGCACGGTAAGTCGGCTCGACGAAGCAGGCGGCGGCATCGGTGATGTCCGTCTGTCCAGTGCTTACCGCCTGCGCACCGGCGCAGACGACGGCCCGGCCCTCGCCCTGCGCGGCATGGTCAAACTGCCGACCGGCAACGAAAACAAACTGCGCGGCAGCGGCGCCACGGATATCGCATTGAGTCTGGAAGCCACAAGCCGGCGTTCCCTGGCCGGCCGGCCCCTGGGTCTCTTCGCCCAGGGCGGCGCGCTGCGGCTGGGCGATGGCCAGATTCTCGCCGACCAGCAGAAAACCACTGTGCCGTTTGGCGCCTTCGGCCTGCGCTGGCAATGGACGGAGAACATCGACCTGCGTGCCCAGGCCGCCATCCAGGGGTCCTATTACCGCAGCGATCTGGATGCCCTGGGCGGCACCACGAGCAATCTGACCCTCGGCGGGGGCATTGTATTGCGTGGCCTGGGCGTCAAGCTGGATATCGCCATCATCGAAGATCTGATCTCCGACGCCACCCCGGATTTCGGCATGTACCTATCCGTGCGTCGCCTGGCAAAAGGCTCCCAGCCATGACCCGACCCGAAACATCTGCAACGAAGAAAGCATCGGCGGCTCTGTGGGCCATAGTGTGTCTGCCTTATATGAGCGATACCCATGCAGCCCAGGCGGACATGCGGACGCATGCGGGACAATCGCTCCAGGAGTACGACAGCAATCTCGAGCAGATGATCGATTGCCCCCTGTGGCTGGATTCATTGAAAAGTTGCGTCAACGGCGCCGCGGAATCCAGCGAGCACTTAAGCGTGCTGATGAGCGCCGGCGAAGGCGATACCGGGGGCGACTGGAAGGGCATCAAGCGCGACACCTATTATTTTCTCGGCCTGCAGATGTCGATCATCGGCGTGCTGTACTTCATGCCGGAATCGGTGAGTTCCTGGAGCGACGAGCAGCGCGAACAGCACCGGCTCAGCAAGTGGTGGGACAATGTCAGCGGCCCCGAGTGGGACGAGGACGACCACTACATCAACTACGTTCTGCATCCCTACTGGGGCGCCGCCTATTACGTGCGCGCCCGGGAACGCGGCTACGGGCGGCGCGAAGCTTTCTGGTATTCGTTTCTGTTGTCGACCATGTACGAAGCCGGCATCGAGGCCCTGTTCGAGCCCGTTTCCATCCAGGACTTCTTCGTCACGCCCATCGTCGGCGCGTGGCTCGGCGGCTATTTCATGGACTGGCGTCACAGCACACGGCAACGCATGGCCGACACCGGTGAAGCGCGCTTCCGGGACAAGGCTCTGCTGGTGCTCACCGACCCGCTGGGTAACACAGCCGACTTCATCGACCGCCGCCTGGGCCGCGATGTGAGCTTCACGGCAGCGCCGTTCGTCCGGCATCAGCCGCTGTGGTCGACGCCGCCCGGGCATCGCACCGCCAACGGCGAGTACCAGACAACCTATGGCGTGACGGCCACGATTCGCTGGTAGCCCGTGGGCCGTGCGCTGCGGCCGGCTACCCTACCGTTCGAGAATTCCAGCATCCACCCGGGCAATTCGGTCCCCGGCGAACGTGCCGAGATATATGTGCCCGGCAAATGGTACCGCCACCGTGGCCGCGCCCATGGGCGGCCCTTCCTGGTCGAGGACCACTCGATGGGCATGATCAGCAGGGTCGATGGCGACGATCTGGAAGCGAAAGCCGCAACTTCCTGCCTCCAGTTCCTGGCAGCCCATGACGTCCGTCACGGAGGCCAGGTGTGAGGCTGCCAGCAGCTCCCCGGCCCCGGACCACGCCAGATTGTCCGGGCTCTCTGCAGGCACTGAGGCCACGCGCTCGCCGGTGGCGACATCAAGGACGACCACCTCATCACCGAAGTAGTTGTTCAGATACAAGAGCTGCTCGTCTTCCGACTTTTCGACGCCATTGCCGAACTGCACATCGGTACCGGCAATCCGGGTGAGGCCGCTGTCCGGCTGCCACTCGTAAGCGTAGCCGGGCTCATAGCCGAACAGCTCCATCGCGGCACGGTCCACATCACGTTGGCGTTACGGGGAAACATGTGAGAGATCCAGAAACCGCCGTCACCTAGAATCACCAGGTCGTTGAAGTAGTCCTGTTCGCCGCCGAGCACGCAACCGCGCCAGGTCAGTGCAGGCCCTGCATCGCCGGCTGCGACCTCGAACATCTCCACCGACTCCCGGCCGCCGTGGTTGACCACATACAACGCCTGCCGGCCATCGTTCAAAGTCTCGATATCGATGCCATGGGGAGCAAAAACCGCCGGATCCGGTGCCGGACAGGCAGGATCACCCCAACCGTCCGCGCGCTGCAGCGCGGTCTGCGGGCCGGTGGGAAACAGCGCTTCGATACGGCCGCTGTGCGGCTGATAGGCCACCAGATTACCGGCGTGACTGCCGTCCATCGAGCCCATCTGACTGACCAGCAGATGGCTGCCGCCGGGGCTGACCACCAGATCTTCCGGGTTCTCGAAGCGGCAATCGGGCTCGATGCCGGCCGCCGCCTCGCAGCTCGTGATTGGCGGCGTGCCGCTGCACCCTGCGGCCAGGCTGCTCACGGCTGCCAGAAACCATGCTCCGGCGCCAAAGCGTATCGTCATGCTCATTGCTCCCCTTCAGTCGAACTCTATGCCGCGCTGGTAAATGAACTCGAATGAGAACGCCTTGCTTCGCGTTCGCTGCTCGAGCAGGTCGGCCAGCTTGTCGAGCCGCGCGGGGACGGCCATCAACTTGTCCTGAGCTTCACGCCCCGCCGCGTCAGGTGGCTGCATGTCCGCAATGCCCCAGCCATCCAGACACTCCGACACGACTTTGCGGTATTCCCGCGGGCCGTAAATGCCCGAACGGTAGACCACGTCCGCCATATCCACGTAGCCGCCGATGTTGTGTCCCGGCATGGCCAGGCGCGGCATGACCTTGAGCGCCGATTCCATGGCCCGGGTGGGGTCCACCTCGAGCAGACCGATGAACGCATCGCGATAGAACTGAAAGTGGCGCGCCTCGTCCGCGGCGATCCGGCCGAGAATGCGCTGGATCAGCGGCTCGTACTTTGCCGCCAGTTTACCCGTGTTGGCATGGGCCGCCTGCGTGGCACGCTCCTGCAGACTGGTGTACGCCAGCAGACGGTAAGGATCATCGTCCCACTCCGGATCGAACCCAGCCTCCAGATATTGATACTGCAGCCGTTCGAAGGCCTCCATATCGAACAGTCGGGCATCGCGGACATAATCCCGCAACACGCAGCCGTGCCGGTCTTCCTCGGCGGTCCAGAGAAAGTTCCAGCGTGACCAGGCGTTGTCGTTGCCCATGTATACCGCGATCAATCGATGGAAGTGGGGCAAGCCTTCTTCCGTAAGCAGGTTCAGAGCCAGCGATACGCGCACGGCGTCGGGAATCCCCCGCGCCCGGTCGGGCAGTTCCTGGAGTTCCCGCACCTGCTCATCCGTCATCTGCTCGCTGCCGGGCACGAGGTCGCTGGGCATCCAGAGTTTTCGCGACTCCAGATGACGCGCCATGTTGCGCTCGACCAGGGGCTCCAGCGAGGCCAGAACTGCGGATTTCTCCGCCAGAGAGCGATTTTCGGCTGTTGAAGTAGCGATAACGTCGCCTCCTGTAGCGAATCGACCGGCCGCCATTTTCACACATGCGCCCGGCTGTGTCCGACGTGGCTGGTCTGACCAGATAATCAGCCGATCACGTCTGCGCGCCTAGCGGGCTTCCGCACTCTTGCGGGCCTCGTTGATCAGCCGATAAGCGGCCGTGATCTCCTGGGTGCGCTCCTTGGCCAGTTCGCGCATGCTTTCCGGCAGGCCGCGTCCGGCCAGCTTGTCCGGGTGATTTTCGCTCATAAGACGCCGGTAAGCGCGTTTGATCTGCGCGTCGCTGGCGGATGGGCTCACACCGAGGGCCTCGTAGGCGGCATCCAGCCGCGATGAGGAAGCCGCATCCGGAGCTCCGGCGCGCAGCGTGGCCTCGAGCCGGGACACGTCAGCTTCGCCCAGCCCGAGCTGTCTGGCCATGCGCACCAGCATGTCGTGCTCGGCCGGGTGCACCTGGCCGTCGGCGGCCACGGCGTGCAGTTGCACCTGCAGAAACATGCCGAGCAGCGGACTGCGGCCACGGCAGATCCGGGCCAGGCGCGCCATTTCGGCATCGAGATCGAAATCCGCAGACTTGCCGCGGTTGAAGGCCGCTTTCGCCGCACGGCGCTGTTCCGAGACAGGCCGAGCCGGTCGAACTGAGCCTCGGCGGCATTGATCTCGTTGCGGCTGACCTGGTTGTCCGCCTTACACAGCGCCCCCATGGCGGCGAAGGTCGACTCCAGAAACTGCTCCTGCACCTGCTGCAGGCCATGGCGCAGCAGGCGCGGCAGCAGCCAGCCTATGCCGAAGCCGATGAGCAGACCGACGACCAGCCCGCGCAGGCCGCCGAACAGGGCGCCGATGAAGCCGGCAATGAACGTCAGACCCAACATCAACCGGGCGACTCTATGACAGTGGGCGGCGGCAGCCAGCGCATGACCACGGCCGGGGGAATGAACATCAGCACGAACGCCAGAAACGCCAGATTATAGCTGCCGAACAGATCGTAGGCCCAGCCGGCCAGGAACGGGCCGATAGCCCCGAAGGTAATGCTGAGCATGACCAGACCCATCACCCGACCGAAGGATTCAATGCCGAAACGGGCGCCGAACACCAGGCCCAGCATGGGCAGAATTCCGCCTCCGGCGAGGCCCACCAGCACCACGCCCAACGTCAACAGCAGCGTGGGCGGGGTACCGTAGAGCAGCAACAGACCACCGCTCATGCTGGCCGCGGCCATCCAGTACAGCCAGCGGTGATCGATGCGGTCACCGAGGCCGCCAAACAGGAACTTCCCAAGAATCATGCACAGCGAGCACAGAGCGATGAGGTTCGCCGCCTGACCCGGCGACCACCCGGCATCCGCCGCATAGGCACCGAGATTGAACTGCACGGCACCAAAGGCCGTCTGCAGGGGCAGCATACCTACGACCGGAATCCAGAACAGCCGTGTCGATAGAATCTCGCCGGTTCGCCAGCGCCGGGCGGCCGCGCGTGCTGCATGCTCCACGCTGCCGGGTTCAGGCAGGCGGGGACGGCGCGATAACACCAGCCAACCCAGCGGTACCACCAGGATCAGCCCCACCAGTGCCAGCCACTGCAGGGTATCGCGCCAGCCGGCCGCAGCCAGCCACCCCGCCACCACCAAGGGAAAGACCATGCCGCCCAGGTTCGTCCCGGTAGCAGAGATGCCGATGGCCAGTCCGCGTTTGTCGCGGAACCATCGAGTCACCAGCGTCTGTGACGCCAGGGTACCGGTGAGCGCCATGGCCGGCGGGAAGAGCAAGGCATAGACCAGCAGGATCTGCCAGAGCGCCTGGGCCTGGGAGGCCAGCCACAGCCCGGCCGCCATGCTGAAGGCACCCGCCGTCACCAGCACGCGCATGGGCAGCACGTCCATGGCCCGACCGACAAACGGGCTGACAATCCCCATACCGATCTGCAGCAGCGCGATGGCGAGCATGACGTCGCGCCGCGGCACGTCGAACTCCGCCAGCCACGGCAGCACGAACAGGGCGAAACAATAGATCAGCACGCCGACGGTGACCGCCTGCATCAACAGGGTATACGCCACCACCAGCCAGCGGAATTGACTGTCCTTGGAGAGAATCAAACCAATCTCTGAAGCAAAACGCGCAGGATAACCCGGATCGCGGCTCATTGCCGGCAGGTGCAGCCCACAGCCGGAACCGGGCGAGCGGAACGGCGCCCACGGCGAATTTCGGGTAGCATGGCAGACATGCAGCAACTCGGTTACCGGCGCCCACCCACCGTCCTGCTGATGGCAGCGGCACTGACGCTGTTGTTGCGCACGCTGGTGCCGGCCGGGTATATGCCGGCACCGCTGACGAACGGATGGCCCGTGCAGATCTGCCCGGACGGCTTGCCGCTCGCAGCCGTCGAGGCCCTGCTCGGCCAGGCCCACGATCATCACCACCACGGCGGCCATGCCGACGCCGGCAATGACACGGCCATGCCCGAGCAGTGCGAGCTCGGTGCAGGCTTTGCCGCCAGCGCGGCTGTGGCCGGTATATCCCTGCAGATCCCGGCGCAACGGCCCTCGCCCGCCCGATTCATCCCCCCGCCGGCGCACACGGCCCTCAGCGAACGGCCCGCCTTCCGGCCCCGCGCGCCCCCGGAACTCCAGAGTTGAGCAGCGGCCGGCATTGAACCGGCCCGGCGGCGGGTTTCCCCTGGAGGCCCGCCTGATCCTCGATTCAGGAGAACAGCAATGTTACGAACAGGCATGAGCCTGCTGCTGGTGCTGGCAGCGGCTACGGTGAGCGCGGAAGAACGTATCATCGAAGAGATGGTGGTGACGGCCAAGCCGGACAGACGCACCATAGAGTTGGATCAGACCGTGGGCATCGCGCCCGACTCCGCCACGCTGCTGCGTAAGGCAGTGGGCGCCAATGTAGTGAGCAATGGCCCCATAACGGGCATGGCACAGTACCGGGGCATGTCGCGGTTTCGCGTCAGCTCCCGCATCGACGGCGGGGTCATCAGCCCCGGCGGACCCAACTGGATGGACCCGCCCTTGTCTTACGCCCCCGCCGCGCACCTCGATACGCTCGAGGTCTACCGCGGGATCGCTCCGGTGAGCGCGGGTCAGGAAACCATCGGGGGCGTGATCAACGCCCGCACCTGGACGGGCGAATTTGCAGAATCCGGCACGGTGCTTTCCGGCCGGGCCAGAGTCGGCAGCCAATCCGTCAACAACGCCTCGCTGGTCAGCAGCGCTGTCGTTCTGGCCAGCCCGGCCCAACGCTTGAAGGTGTCTGGCCTGACAGAGCAGGCAGACGACGGAGCGTTCCCCGGCGGCAAGGTCCAGCCAAGCGAATACCAGCGCCAGCGCTACGATGCCGGCTACAGTCTGCGCCGCGGCTCACATACCGTCAGCGTCAACTACGGCCGCAGCGACACCGGCGATGCCGGAACACCCGCGCTGGCCATGGATATCCGCAACATCGACGCAGGCCTGTATCGCCTGGACTATGAATTCGCCGGCGAACGGTTTTCGCTGACGGCGCGCGCCTATGGCAGTGACATCGACCACGGCATGACCAATTACCATCTGCGGCCGGCGCCGGCGAGTCCAGCCGCCTACCGACGCAACATCACCGATGTACGCAACCGGGGCTTCGCTCTGGAGTTACGCACCGGCCACTGGACAGCGGGGATCGACGGCCACGACGAGATCCACAACAGCGATATCGACAACCCGAACAATCCGGGCTTCTTCGTGCGCAGCTTCGATAACGCCGGTCGCCGTATCGTCGGGGCCTACGTGGAACATCAGTTCACTCACGACAACGACTGGACCCTTGAACTGGGGGTCCGGCTGAACCAGGTGCGTAGCGATGCCGACCCGGTCGATGCGACGCCGGCCAACATGGGTATGCCGCCTGCAGTCGCGTTGCGTGACACGTTCAACGACGCCGACAGATCACAGCGAGATCGCAATGTAGACTGGGTGGTGAAGGCATACCGGCCTGCCGGTGACCGTACGGTGTGGTATGCCGGGCTGGCGCGCAAGAGCCGCTCGCCCGCTTACCAGGAACGCTACCTGTGGCTGCCCCTGCAGGCCACGGCAGGCCTTGCCGACGGCCGTACCTATACCGGCAACCCAGACCTGAAACCGGAGGTTGGCCACGAGATCGAAGTGGGCTTCGACTGGAACGGCAAACGCAGCGCCGTCGCCCCCCGGGTTTACTACCGGCAGATCGACAATTATATCCAGGGGATTCCATCCACCGATCCGGCGGCCATCAGTTTCGTGGCCATGATGAACAGCCCGGGGGCTCCGCCGCCGCTCGAGTTTCACAATGTCGATGCCGTGTTCTACGGAGTCGATGTGGACTGGCGCTACCGCCTGAGCCGGCACTGGGCCTTGCATGGTGTGATCAACGTGGTGCGCGGTGAACGTGACGACCGCGACGACGACCTGTATCGCCTGGCCCCGGCCAACGCCGTGGTGGAACTCACTTACCACCGCCGCGCCTGGGAATTCGCCCTGGAGACTCTCGCCTACGCCGCACAGAACAAGGTCTCTGCGGCCAACGGCGAGCAACCCACCGCCGGCTACGCCTTATGGAACATCAAGGGACAGTGGTCGATCACAGATCAGGTGAAGCTCGGCTTCGGCATCGACAACCTGGCGGACCGTGAATACGTGGACCATCTGGCCGGGACCAACCGCGTGCCGAACAACCCGGACATTGCGTCGGGCCAACGGCTACCGGGTTTTGGCCGCAACGCCTTCGCGAGGCTGGATGTGAATTGGTAGAGCGTATCGTACCCGGGCCGCTTCAGCCGGACACGGTACGATCCACGACTCTGAGAAAGTCCTCCAGCGCACCGGCGCTGGGGGCATCCACGTCGACCCGGCTGTGAAACAGCACGCGCACGGTGACGTGACCGTCGCTGAGGGTGACGGTGTAGCCGTCGAAATCAGACTCCGCCGTGAGGCCGCCCCAGTGATATCGCTCACCGTCGCGTTGCCCCTTTTCGACCACGGCCTGATAGGCCCGCAGAACCAGTGGTACATCAACTTTGTGTTCCATACGCTATCAATCTCACTTCAACTGGCCGTGCCCGGCATCGCGCACACGCCGCCATTGTGGATCCCCTTGCCCGCGGGGGCCAGACGGGCAACGATACCCTCATGACAGCCGACCAGACCCAGCCTGCCCGCCCCTTCCACTACGGCTGGGTGATCGTCATTTCCAGCTATTTCGTGGGTCTGCTTACCAGCGGGCTGCTGGCCTACACGCGCGGACTGTTCCTGGTTCCCATGGCCCGGGAGATGGACAGTTCCCGCCTGGAGCTGTCGCTCGCCTTCACGATTTCAGGCGTGGTCGGTGCAGCCACAGCCCCTCTGGCCGGATACCTGTTCGACCGCTATCCGGTGCCGCGGCTGATGATGCTCATGGCCGTCTGGACGACGCTCGGCTATGGCGCGCTCGCGGCCATCGACGGCAGGCTCGGACTTTTCCTGGTCATGGGCTTGTTCTTCGGTCTGGCCACTGTGCACCTGGGCGGTGTGGCACCAGCCAAGTTGGTGGTCGACTGGTTCGACACCCGCCGCGGCTTGGCTCTGTCGCTGATCGCCATGGGTGCGTCTACGGCTGGCGTGGTCACCCCGCCCATGGCGGCCGCATTGATCGAATGGCTGGGCTGGCGCTGGACATTCGTGATCTACGGCGCCATTACCCTGGGCGTCGTGCTGCCTCTGATAGCGGCCACTCTGCGCCCGGCGCCAGTTCGACGCACGTCACCGGTCAGACCGTCCGATACAGAGGACGCTGCAGGCCTGACAGCGGCCATGCCCGTTGCCGAACGTCGCTGGCGGCGCAGGGAATATCTGACCAGCACGAACTTCTGGGGCATCGTGGTGATATTCGGCGTGATGGGCTGCGTGTTTTCGGGCGTTACCCTGCACCTGTTCGCCCACATGACCGACATCGGAGTAGATCCGCTGCAGGCGTCGCTGGTCCTGTCATTGATGGCTGCCATGGCGCTGCTCAGCAAACCGATCTTCGGCATGCTGGTGGACCGTGTCGATCCGCGTATCAGCGTGGTCGTATCGTTGCTGGCACAGCTCGCAGGCATCGGCCTGCTGCTGACAGCCGCAGCTTATCCTGCGCTGGTTCTGGCCGGCCTTGCCTTCGGTTTCGGCTACGGCGGCATGGTGCCGCTGCGCAATGCGCTGACGGCCATTGGCTTCGGTGCACTGTCGTTCGCCGAGATCACCGGTGCCGCCCGCACCGCCATGGCACCGCTGACCATGGGCGGCATGCCGCTGGCGGGTTGGATTCACGACGTCTACGGCAATTACAGCGCCGCCTTCATGACATTCATGATTCTGTTCGGTGCGGCGCTGGTCGCGGTATTGCTGCTGCGTCTCGGCAGATAGGAGCTCGAGGCAACTTCGCCGGATTCTGCACGGGATCAAATTGTGCGACCATCAACGCCAGGCAGACCGGACACGGAAGGCAGATGCCTGATCAATGGCGTTTTGTAATCGGCCGCGGATTCCCGCTGCTTTGCGCAGTGACACTTGCGTTGAGCGGGGCGATACCCGCTGCAATGGTTCAAGCCCAGGAAGCGGCCACGGAAAGACACATTGAAGGCCGCGTGCTGTCAGGCGATGGCACGCCGGAAGCCGGGGTCTGGGTCATCGCCGAGACGAACGACCTGTCCACGCCGTACCGCAAGATCGTGGTCACCGATGAACAGGGCCGTTACCTGCTTCCCGAGCTGCCCCGGGCCGAGTACCAGCTGTGGGTGCGCGGCTATGGTTTGCGCGACTCGGCGCGCCTCACCGGGCGGCCCGGTGACCGGATAGAGCTGAACACACAAGCGGCTGCAGATGCTCAACAGGCGGCCGTGATCTATCCGGCCAACTACTGGCTTTCCCTGCTGGAACCGCCGGAAGCCAGCGCCGCATGGGCCAATGAGTTCAAACTCGGGTGCCAGCTCTGCCACCAGATGGGTTCGGCCATAACCCGCAATCGAAGCCGCGAGGCCTTCGATAGAGGGCTCGAGAAAGCGACGTACATGCATGTGACCGCCGACGCCCTCGGCCGGCAGCAATTGCTCGATGTGCTCGAGGACTGGTCGCAACGGATCGCCGGCGGGGCCACACCACCCATGCCGCCGAGACCCCAGGGCATCGAGCGCAATCTGGTCATCACGCAATGGGCTTGGGGCGACCGGTTCACCTATGCCCACGACGCGATCGCCACAGACAAACGCAATCCGACCCGGTATCCGAACATGCCGATCTACGGCGTCGATCTCGGCAACGATCGCCTGCTGTCGCTGGATCCGCAGCGTCACACCGCCGATGAACGCGACGTACCCACACGGGACGGATTCGACACGCCCTGGTGCGATCAGACATTCCAGCCCGCGGGCGCAGGGGCCGACAGCAACGGAGCGGCAGCCATCGGTCTCGGCTCGCTGGGCTGCCCGGTTCGCCCCGGTATCACGCCATTCGAAGGCCGCTACGACAATCCAGCCAACCCGCACAACCCCATGCTCGACGACGCCGGACGAGTGTGGATCACCACACAGATTCGCCGCGAATGGACCAGGGACCTGCCGGAGTTCTGCCGCTCGGAACCGGTAATCGCTGACAACTATCACCACCGCCAGCTCGGCTGGTTCGATACGGCGAGCGAGGAGTTTCACCTCGTCGACACCTGTTACGGCACCCACCATCTGCAGTTCGACGATGACGGTGTTCTGTGGCTGAGCGGCGACTCCTACGTCATCGGCTGGTTCGATCCGAAGCGCTACGATCCGGAAAAACCGGCAACTCTGGCCGACGCGCAAGGCTGGTCCCGGGTCGTGATCGACACGGACGGCGACGGCGCGGCAGACTCGCCCATCGTCGGCTTCAACTACGGCATCATCCCCAACCCGGTGGACGGCACCGTGTGGACGGCCCAGCCCGCCGGCAATCCGGGCGGGGACCCGGGCGACCGCGGCCGTCTTATCCGCTACGACCCAGAGACCGACCGTCACGAAACGTTCGTACCGCCGCGGCCCGGCGCCGGCCCCCGAGGCGTAGACGTGGACTCGAAAGGCCTCATCTGGGCCGCGCTCGGCGGCAGCGGCCATCTGGCCAGTTTCGACCGGTCGAAGTGCAGGCAGACCTGGGGCAGCGGCGAGCAATGCCCCGAAGGCTGGTCGCTGCACCGCAGCCCCGGTCCGCTCATGCGCACGGGTAACGAGCCGTCGGACACCATGAGCGCCGACTTCCACTACTACCTGTTCGTGGATCAGTTCAATGCACTGGGTCTCGGCGAGGATGTGGTCATCCTCAATGGCACCGGATCCGATGCGCTGCTGGCCTTCGATCCCCGCACCGAAGAATTCACTGTGATTCGCGTGCCCTATCCGCTGAACACCTTTACCCGCGGCCTAGACGGCAGGATCGATGATCCGGATGCCGGTTGGAAAGGACGCGGTCTGTGGTTCACCAACGGCGCAGACCCGATAATCCATTCGGAGATCCCGCGTTCGTATGCTGGCCGGGTACAATTACGCCCCCATCCATTGGCGCGATGAGTACACACCTCGAGTTCGCGCAGGTAAATCACAGGAGGCTGCCCATGTTCATTGCCATGAACAGATTCCGCATCGCCAAAGGTTTTGAAGCCGGCTTCGAGAAACTCTGGCGTGAGCGGGATTCCTACCTGGCCGAGGTGCCCGGTTTCCGTTCGTTCGCCCTGCTCAGAGGGCCGGAACACGAGGACCATACGTTGTACTCATCCCACACCATCTGGGAATCGCGGGCGGCCTTCGAGGCCTGGACGCAATCGGACCACTTCCGCCGTGCCCATGCCCAGGCCAGTGCGCCGAAAGGGACCTATCTCGGACATCCGGAACTGGAGACTTTTGAGGCCGTCGTTCAATGAGGTCCCGCCCTCATCCCGTTTCGCCAGGCCGCAACATCAACGTCAGCCTGGGTTATCGTTTCGGCCGCTGAAGCATCGATCAAAAGCTGAGCAGCAGATTCACGTGGGCTTTGCCGTCGCGGCCGGAATCGAAGTCTCGGCCGGTCATCTGCCAGCCATAGTCGGCTTCCAGGCTCACATGATTGGAGAACGTGTAGCGCAGTCCGATGCCGGCACTGGAAAGTTCCTCATCATGGCTCTCAGCAGGCAGTGGGCTTTGTGTCTCTACCCAGCCATATTCCAGGAACGCCAGAAGCTGCAGCTTGCCGGCATCGAAATTACCGGTGAACGGCATCGCATAGGCAGGTGTTCTGATCTCGTTGGAGACGAACAGGCCACTGTCGCCGCTCACTTCCCGGGACTCGAAGCCGCGCACGGACGACGGGCCGCCAGCGCCGAACTGCTCGCTGGCCAGCAGCCGGCTGTCCGACCACTGCAGATCGACCTTGGCGGATAGCGTAAAGTCGCCTGGCAGCCGGTGCAGGCGCTCATAGCCGAGCCCGCCGTAGACATAGTCCGCTGTCGCGCCAGGTCGCATGGCTGCGAAGCGTTCGTCATCCGCGCCCGGCCAGACCGCCGGGGCTGACCACCAGGTTGGCATACCAGCGGTTCACGCCGAACTGGTCGGGCAGGCGTCCAGAATACTCCGCTGCCAGCTGAATGATGTCACTGGAGTCGTCGAACACCTCGTTACCGAAGAACTCGAGGTTGTTGTTGGTTCTGCGGAAGTCGACACCCGCCTGGACCTGGTGTGAGAAGCCGGCTATAGCCGGCCCCGGAACCGGCATCGAGTAGCGGGCCGCCACGCTGGAGCTACGTCCGCTCAGGCCAAACACGTCGAACAACTCGCTGTCCGTCTCGATATGGCTGGCGGATATCGAAAGCTCGTGGCGCCACGGCAACGGCGCCGTGTAGCTCAATCGATGCGCCGCAAGCCCATCGATGTTACAGGTCCGTTCGTACACTGGCCAGCCGCGATGATGATCCGTATCGAAGACGTTGCCCCAGTTGAGCCCGGCGCTCACCATATGCTCACCGATGGCCGGGTTGCCGGAGTTGTTGTAAGAGACATAGGGACGCAACGGGTAGCGTTCCTTGACCTCGAGTTGCACGTCCGTCGTGCCGGGCTCCGCACCCTGGACGAATACGGCATCCACCTGGCGGAACGGATTGCGATTCAGCCAGGCCAGATCTTCTTCCAGCGTGCTGGCACTGACTTTGTCGCCGGGAGACAGACGCGCTGCGCCTAGAATACTGGCGTCCTGGAACCACCGGTTGTCGCTGGCCGTGACGCGGCCCAGGCGCGCCTCGAGCACCACGACCTGAACAGCCCTGCCGTAACGTCCTGTTCGGGAACCAGCACGTCGACGACGGGCCGATCATGCTCCCGGCAATGCGCCACCGTCTGCTGCACCAGACGCTTCAAGTCGGCAAGATACAGGGGCTGGCCCAGACATCCGTGACTACCTGCAGCATGAAAGTCAGCGCCCGCCAGCACATCGAGATCATCGATAGCGATTCCTTCGACAGTCACACCGTCGGCCTGTACGGCATCGACACTGCCGACGAACTTCAACCCCTGCAGATGGTCGAGCACCAGAACGCTGTCCTGGTCTGCACCATCCACGCCGGGATCCGGAGTGTCCTCGGCCGAAGCAGGCACTGTGCAGATTGCCATGGCCAGCGCCGCGATGAAGGTGCTGGCGCGATAAAACGTCGTGTTATTCATGAAATCCTCAAAAACTGATTCTGCAGTGATCTGGTTGGGTTCAACGGGCACCGAACGTCGTTGCATGTACCCATACACGCTTTTTCCGTTCATCACGGGATTCCCCGCCGGCGTCCAGGTCAAAGAATGGATTCGTCCGGTAGGAGAATGCTCCCATGCCGCGCGCGTCCCGCGGTTCAATGCTGTTGTACGGGAACAGGGGCCGGATCTGCGATCCGATTTCCCGGTTGTGGCTGGCTTTGAATACCACCCGGTTCTGACCCTCGAACAACTCACCCTCATCTGTGCCGGCGATATCGATCCCATCCACCGCCACTGGCGTGATGGTCAGATCTCCTGCGCTGAAGTCGATGGTGTAGTTCGCCGCGCTCACGCCTGACGGCATGAGTGCGTCCCGGTACATACCCGACGGTGCGAACAGCGCCGTGGTGTCGGTTACGGACAGCGCACCCTCGAGTACGCCGATGTCCTCGCCGTTGACGAACCCACTGACTGTGGCGAAGTAGGAGAGCTCGCCGCTGCCGAAAGCTCGCACGGCATCTTCCACGCTGATCTGCAGCGGCGCTGGATCGACCGTAAGCAGGGCATCCACAATGTCGACCACGTAGTTGCCTGACTGCTCGCCGCCCACGGCTCCGCGAATGGCATAGTTTCCTACCCCGGAGGCTGCGGTGGCCGCCGTCGTAACGGACACACCATCGAGATCGGCGAGATCATCACCGAGCACGAAACCCGATGCGGAGTAGGTGAGCTCGGGATTCTCCGAACCGTACAACCGCCGCTGATCGTGCAACTCGATCAACACACGAGCCGGATCGATAGTGAGCATGCCATTCTCGACACTGAGGACGTAGTTGGAGGCGCTGGCACTGGCGGTAATGGCATAGTCGCCAACATCGGAGCTTACCGTGGCCGAGGTCTGTATGGAGAACGCCGACAGGTCGCTCACGTCCTGCCCGAGCACGAAGCCATCGGCGCTGAAGGTCAGATCCGGATTGTCCATACCATAGGTACGGGACTGATCGTGGACCTGAACGGCCAGGGTAGCCGGCTCGATAACCAGCGTGCCGTCGGCGAAGCTGATGTCGTAGTTAGACGACGATCCAGCCCCTCGCAATGCATAGTCGCCTACATTGGAAGCCGCCGTGGCGGAGGTGTCGATCGAAAAGCCCGCCAGTACGGAGGCGTCTTCACCCAGGACGAAACCTTCGCAGACGTAGGTGAAGTCCGGATTGTCGGAGCCATAGGTGCGGGCGGCATCGTCCACCGAAATCTGCAGGGGGGCGGGGGTAACGCTCAGCACGCCTTCCATCACGTCCACTACGTAGTTGGCAGCTGCAGCATTCGCTGTAATGCCGTAGTCCCCTACAGCAGCATCCGCACCGGCGGTCGTCGTCACCTCCAGAGCAGACAGCACCGATGCATCCTCGCCCAGGACGAAGCCGCTCAGGTCGTAGGTGAACTCGGGGTTCGCGGAACCATAGCGCCGGCTCTGGTCATTCAGGTCCAGGCTCAGCGTTGCCGGGTCAATGGTCAACGTACCGCCGACGAACGTCAGGTCATAGTTCGACGATGATCCATCGACCGCAATGGCGTAGTCGCCGATATTGGATGACTCGGTGCCGGAGTCGCCACGGCAAAGCCATCGAGTACCGACGTGTCCTCGCCCAGCACGAAACCGTCCGCCGTATACGTCAGCGCCGGATTCGACCCTTCGTACAGCCGGCTGTGATCATCAGGCTGTGATGTTCAGCGCCGCCGGGTTCACTGACAACGTTAACCGTCGACCAACGTCAGTTCGTAATTCGACGATGACCCATCGGCGGCGATGGCGTAGCTGCCGACATCAGACGATTCGGTGGCCGCCGTCGCCACGGCAAAGTCATCGAGTACCGAAGCGTCATGGCCCAGCACGAAACCGTCCGCCGTATACGTCAGCGCCGGATTCGACGCCCCATACAGCCGGCTGTGGTCATGGGCCGTGATGGTCAGCGCCGCCGGGTTCACCGACAACGAACCATCTACGAACGTCAGGTCGTCATTCGACGATGACCCATCGGCGGCGATGGCGTAGCTGCCGACATCAGACGATTCGGTGGCCGCCGTCGCCACGGCAAAGTCATCGAGTACCGAAGCGTCATGGCCCAGCACGAAACCGTCCGCCGTATACGTCAGCGCCGGATTCGACCCCCGCACAGCCGGCTGTGGTCATGGGCCGTGATGGTCAGCGGTGCCGGGTTCACCGACAACGTTCCACCGACAAACGTCAGCTCGTAGTTCGACGATGACCCATCGGCGGCGATGGCGTAGCTGCCGACATCAGATGATTCGGTGGCCGCCGTCGCCACGGCAAAGTCATCAAGTACCGAGGCGTCCTGGCCCAGCACGAAACCGTCCGCCGTATACGTCAGCGCCGGGTTCGACGCCCCATACAGGCGGCTGTGGTCATGGGCCGTGATGGTCAGCGGTGCCGGGTTCACCGACAACGTACCGTCCACGAAGGTCAGGTCGTAGTTCGACGACGTAGCACTCGCGGCTATACCGTAGGTTCCGACCGACGACGACTCGACTGCCGCCGTATCACGCTGAATCCACCAAGATCCGCCACACCTTCGCCGAGCACGAAGCCATCCGCCAATACGTCAGCGCCGGATCGACGCCCATACAGGCGGCTGTGGTCATGGGCGGTGATCGTCAGCGATGCCGGATTCACTGTCACCAGGGCACCGGCCGCGTCGAAATCAAAGTCGTAACCGATCTCCGAAACCAGGCTGCCGGCACCAATGCCGATGGCGTATGTGCCCACGTCCGATCCCGCTGTAGCGGCACTCGTCAGGCTGGGCGTGCCGCTGAATACCATCTCGGCGCTGTGACCGTCCATCAAGCCTTCGAAGGTATAGGTCAATACCGGTTCCTGGCCGTACAGTACAGCCAGGCTCTCCGGACTGAACGTCAGCACGGGAACCAGCGAGTAGATGAACTGACTGCCGGTCTGATGAATGGTCTCGGGCCCGTCGGCCGCATAGGTTCGATTGAACAACGATCCGTCGGCAGACAGCCCGCCCTGTTCACTGCGATTCGGATCGCGGGAATAGATCAGATACCTGCCATCGTCCAGGGCAATATTGGCGTCGACACTGTCGTTGATGAAATCCTGCCCGGCGGCCAGCACCACGTCGCCGCTGCCCGTTATCTCGATGTCAGAATCTGCAGCCAGTCTCAGGTCGCCGGCGGTAACCACCGACACGGTCCCGTCGTTCGTGGTGACGTCACCGCTGACCTGCAAGCCGGCAGCGGCGTTCTCCAGCGCCACATCCCCGCTCGCCGCCATGGACGCCACGCTTGTCAGTGTGTTACCGGCGTGACTCAGATCAATGGGCCCGGCTGCGTCCACCGCCACGGCGCCTACATTCGCGAGCGCTTCGGTCTGACTCAGTGAGCCGCCGGTGGTCAGGCCAAGATCACCACCCGCCGTGTCGATGCCGGTCATGCCGAACGCGGACCCGACTTCGAGATCGCCGGCGCTATGCAGCTCGAGCCCGCCACCGTCGGTGAAAGCGGCCACTTCGGCCACCTCATTACCGGCATGGGTCAGAGCAATGTCACCGGAGGAGGTGACCGCCAGCCGCGGCGTACGAATAGCGCCCGTTTGCGAGATCCCGCCGGCACCGGCATGGAGTTGCAGACTGTCGGTTGCCGTAGCGCCGTCGACGACGAGATCGCCGGACTCCTGCCGCACATCCACATCACGTCCGCTCACCAGCAGGCTGCCGAAGCTGTTGCCGGAATTGGTCAGATCCACGAAGCCGCTGCCGGGTACCGAACTCGGCGCCGCGGTGAAGCTGGCCTGTCCCGCGACCGTCAGGGTCGTTCCGGCACCTTGCCGGATGCCGGTCTGGACATCGGGCCCGGCCGTTACTGCAGGGGCATCCGTGGAGAAACTTACACTACCGCCGATGCTGTTCGCCGCATCCGTCAGCAGAACAGCATCGCCGGCTACAGGCCCACCATCGAACGACAGGCTGCTGGCTTCACTCACGACGACCAGATCGCCAGCCTCATTGATGGTTCCGAGCTCGATCACGCCCTGGGCGGTAATGTCGTTGGCGCCGCCGGTTGGCGTATAGCCGGGCAGCAGATTCCCGGATCCGCCCAGAGTTACGTCGCCGCTGCCCGTGGGATCGAATGTGCCGGCCACCTGGAGCGATGCACCGGGTTCCTGGCTCACAGCTCGGCCATTGGCGTTCAGATTGAAGTCGCCGCCAACCAGGGTATTACCCAGTCGGGTTGCCTCGGAGTTCTGCAGAGACGCCGACCCAGCCGCATGTCGTGGTCACCACCGACAGATCACCGCCGATGGTCAGCCCGCCGGACTGGCTGACGGTCCCGTCTGCCTCGATGCTCAGCGAGCCGTCGAGGTCGGTAGCACCCAGTTCCAGGGCCTCAGCACTTGCCACCGCTGCGTTGTTGCCGGTCAGGCTGAGGGCCCCGAAACGGTTACCGGTTTCCTGTAGATCGACATCGTGGGCACCGGCATCGAGCGTGACATCTACACCGGAGAGGTCCCAGGCACCGTCCTGCACGATATCCCGGCCGTTGCGCAGTGCCACAGTGGAAGGCGTACCGGCCAGAGCGACGGGACCAAAGTCATTGCCGGCAGCGCTCAAGTCGATGGCACCGCCGTTGGCAGACAGATCCAGGCCGGCGGCGCTGATGCCGCCCGTCTGGCCCAGGCTGCGCCCATTCAGGGCCAGGCTGGCGTCACCCAGGTCAAGGTCGGATTCGATGGTAATGTCACCGCCGGGACTGACCAGCGTCAGATCGGCATCCGGTACGCTGTCTGCCACCATTCGAATGTCGCCGGTGCCGTCGCCGCGGCCGATTGTCAGAGCCGCGAAACCATCGGATATCTGCGCGAGAAACGCATCGTCCAGGTCCAGCTGCGCACCGCCGATTGCCGCACCGCCTACCTTCACGTCTCTTCCGGCAGTACCCGGCTGCAGGTGCCAGGTTCCTGTCCCTTGCAGAGCTGCGTCGGCACTCATGCTGTCGCCGCTGAGAAGCAGGTCATGTACGCCGCCATTCAGGCCGGCATGCAATTCCAGACCACCGGCGCCGGCATCAAGGGTCGAGTTCCCGGAGAGAACCACGGGCCCGTTCGCGGTTATACCGCTGGCCAGCAACGTGCCATTCAGGCCCAGCTCACCCACGTCATAAGTCTGAGTGCCGCCCGTCGTCACGTCGGTGACAGTAATCGTGCCGTCCGCGCTGACGTGCAGGTCGCCGACCGTCGATTGCAGTTGCTCGAGACCCGAAACGTCGCCACCCGCCAGAGTCAGTGCAAGATCACCCGGGCCGTCGACACTGCTGTCGAAGGACACATGGCCGCCGGCGCTCGTCACAGCCAGGTCACCGGCAAGGTCGAGGGCGCCCTGTGCGTTGAAATCTCCACCCTGGGTAGAGATGACCGCCGGGCCTGTCACGGCAGCGGCGCTGTGCAGGACGACATCGCCGCCCCGCGTGGTGAGATTGGCACTCAGATCGACAGCGCCGCCGGCTGTTGCAGCGACACTCTGAAATACCGAGTCGCCGGTGAAGTTGACGTTGCCATTGCCGCCGATACCGGCGTCGAGGGCGAGCACGCCGGTCAGGTTGCTGGTATCCGCATTGCCTACCGTGCCGACATGGATATCGCCGTCGACCGCGGTGAACGCAGCCAGACCGCCAGTACTGGACATGCGCGAAAGCTCGTCATTGCTCACGTGCATCCTGTCCGGCCCGGCGGCATCATCGCCAATGCCGACGCTTCGACCTGCCGTCGCACCCAGACCGATCTGCCCGGATCCACTGTTCAAGGTGCTCGAACCCTGCATATCCAGGTCGGCGGCCAGAATGCCCAGGTCATTGTTCACAGCCGTCAGAGAGACACCGTCGAGCAGCACGAACGTACCGTTACCGTCAGCATCCGCATCCGCGGAAAACTGCACAGGGCCGTTCATACTACGGCTCTGCGTCAACGTGAGGTCGTTCAATGCCGCATAGGTCTGAGCCGTCACCGGTGTGGTCACCACACGCGGCAGGGTGAGGTCGTAGCCTGAGACGGCCAGGTTCGTCAACGGATCGATACCGCCTACGACACCGCCCAGATCAACATTGCCTGTGCCCGCCGACAAGGTCAGATCGTGCGCACCGTCAATCGTGCTGGTGGAACCAACGAGGCGGATGTCGCCGCCGTTGCTGCTGACCGACGCATCACCGTGCAACACGATGGGACCGGTGAATGTCGCATTGCCGCCGGCCGTGACAACATCGTCCGACAGCACAATTTCGTCGGCTGCCACCGCAAGCGATGCCAGCGGGTCGGAGGATCCGACGCGGTCGAACGCGACGGTCTCGTCGCCATTGATGGTCAGCGACTGGGTGCCGTCGACGGGCCCGGTGAAGCTCAGGTCATCACCGGCCTGCAGGACGACATCACTCGACGCCAGGGATACGGCCCCCAGGAATTCGGTCAGCCCGGCAAAAGCCGCTTGCGTACCGCCGACGGCATTAAACGTCGCGTCACCGCCGAACCGGTTGCTGATAGCCCCGGCGGCGGTGCTGACGTCGCCGCGAAACTCTACGTCACCGACGACGTCCAGCCCGCCGCTCAGGTTCACGTCGCCGGCAAAGTGCATCTGCGTGAAACCCGCGGCTGCCAGGCCCTGGCCGCCACCCACGGCATCATCGGCAGCGGCACCGCCGACAGCGCCGTTGAAGTAGGCGCTGGACCCGCCGCTGCCGACCAGAGTCAGAAACTGATTGCCGAGCAGAGCACCCTCAACCGTCAGGTCGCCGCCCAGTGACTGGATTTCCACAGCGCCGTCGACAAGCTGAATGTCTCCACCGAATCGCAGTCCGTCATGGCCGTGCAGCCGGGCGGTTTGGCCGGATGCGCCCAGGGTCACCGTGCCGGCACCAAAATCGCTGCCGGTGTCACCATCGGCCATCAGCAGATCGCCATGCAGACGCACGTCGGCGGCGTCCTCGACGACCAGCCCCGATGCCAGTTCCACAGCCTGCTGGAACGCGGCAGCGCCGCTGCCCGTGAGCGCCAGCGCCGCACCGGAACCGCTGCCGATATCCATAGTGCCGTAGAAGTCTTTGGCACCCGTTCCGGACGCAACGGTCAGGTTATGCGGTCCGTTGATGCTGCCGTCGAACAGAACATCCGCATCATCGGTGGGGACAGCAACGTCCGGAGTCGCCAGTGTCATGGGGCCATGGAAGGTCACCGCCCCGGTTCCGCCATCACCCACGTCACCGTTGAGTGATATGCCGCCGGGCGCCGTGAAATTCATGGGCCCGTCAACGGCCAGACTGGTCGCCGGCAGACTGAGAGTCTGGCCGGTCACTGTCAGGCCGGTCAGATCGCCGGCAATGTGCTGCAGACCGGTAACCGTACCGGAACCGCCGGACAGGGTATCCAGGATGAGTGCCTGCGCACCGGACACCGGCCCCCCCAGATCGATCACCGCGCCTTGGGAAGCTACCGTCAGGGGGCCATCCACCAGATTCATACCGGCCTGGAAACCGAAGCCATCATGGCCGGACAGGGACAGATCCCCCGCTGTAACGAGACCGTCGAATGTAGACCCGGTGTCGCCGTTACCGAGGATGACATCATCCTGAAAGGTCACAGGCCCTGCGGCACTGATGCCGGAACTGGTCTGCAGAGTGGAGGCGAATACGCCGGCGCCCGGGCCCTGCAGAGTGAGCGCCGCTCCGGTTCCGTCACCCACGGCCGTGGATGCGCCGACACTGCCAGTGAACATTTTCTGGCCGGTGCCGGTGGCCAGCGTCAGGTCGTGGGCGCCGTTCAGAGTGTCCATGAACACAACATTGGAGTCCGTGGTTGTGAGCAGCACCGAGTTATTCAGCTCCACCGGACTGTAGAACGTGATGTCACCGGCCGCAGTGCTGTCGAGATCGCCGGCCAGATTGATGCCGCCGGGTTCGGACGCCGTATAGGACTGATGGCCGGCTATGGAAACACCGGTTGCCGGTCTCGCGACGGTCCCGGCCATCGCGTGGAGCCCGGCGAGATCGGTGCCCAGGTGGTCCAATCCCACGACGTTGGCGGAACCAGCGTTGAGCTCCAGGTCAAAGGGGCCGCTGACGGTGTTCGCGCCCTGGAAGGTCATTGTGCTGCCATTGCTGGCGATCCGGGTGGGGCCGTTCTGCAGCACCACACCACCGTTGAAGGTCATGCCGTCATAGCCCGACAGATCCATGCCCCCGGACCCGGCCAAGCGTCACCTGTCCGGCAAACACCGAGCCCGCATTGCCATCGGCCAGGGTACAGCGGTATCCAGAAAAGTTACCGGCCCGGTGACGGCCAGGCCGTTGTTGGCATCCAGAGTCGAGTGGAACGTCGCTCCGCCCGAGGTAAGCTGAAGGGCCGAGTTGGCGCTGGCCGTCGAGCCGAGCCCTGCAACCTGGCCATGGAAGTCTGCCTGGCCATTGCCGGCATTGACGATGAGCTGATGACCGTCGCCACTCAACGTGTTGTTGAAGACGATGGCCGAGTCGCTGCTTCGAACCGACAGATCTGCGTCAAGTGCCGCGGCGGCCGTTGAAGGTGATCGCGCCCGGGGCAGTGGACGACACACCGGCGGTCAAGGTGATTCCGCTGCCGCCGGCCGCAGAGGTCTGAGCGCCGTCGATGGTCATCTGCGGCAACACCAGTGCAGTACCGGTGTCCACGGTCAACGAGGAGCTGTTGGCGTTGACACTGGTAAGACCGGTGACCGTGCCAGCCACTGACGTGAGTACCACATCGTTGGCGCCGATATTGATGCCGGTGGTGCCGCCGATGACAGCGACGTTGACATCGTCGGCATCCGTATAGATCAGATCACCACCGGAAAAGCCCGCCGCCAGATCGTTGACGTCATTACCGGTATTCGCAAGGGTGGCAAAGCCAGCGCCACTCAGATGCAACTGGAGTTCCGGCCGTCGAGTCGCGCCACCTCGTCACTTCGCCGCCAGCCTGAACGGCCAATCGGCCGGCAACCGTCGATGTGTCAAAGACAAGGCCGTCGACATCGCGAATCTCGGCATTGCCGGCGGAAGCCACCGCCACCGTGCCCAGGTTTCCGGCGGGATTGGCGTCAAGGACGATGTCGTGAGTGTCCGCTGCCAGCGTCGTCAGTCCAGGGACGTTCCAGCCAGCAGCGTCGCTGATCAGGTCATTCTCCACGATGTGCGCGTTGGCCCCGGCAACCGTGAGGCCTCCCAGCACGTTGGTTGCCTCAGTCAGCAGAACGTCGTGCGTTTGAGCATTCAACTCGATGGCAGCGTCCGCCAGACTCCAGGACCCGGCTTGAGTGATATCGTCGTCTTCGGTGATGTCCGCGTCGCTGGTGTTGGCCAGGGCCAGATCGCCCAGCACGTTGGCCAACGCATCGAGCGTGATGGCGTTGTCCGTAGCATCCAGGCTGGTGGTGCCAGTGGTGGTCCAGGCGTCACCCTGGGTAATGGCATCATTCTCGCGGATGGTTACCACACCGCCGGTAACCGTGAGATCGCCGAGTTGATTGGCGCTGTCGGCCACCGTGATGGCTGCGTCGTTTTCCGCGTGCAGCGTAACCGGCACGCCCAGCAGGGCCCAGGGGCCTGGCTGGGTGATGGCGTCGTTCTCCCGCACGCTGAGGCTCGACGGCACACCATTCTCAGTTACCACGGCCAGATCACCGAACACGTTGCCGGCGTGTGACAGATCGATAGCATGAGCTCGCGCATCGACGGTGACGGGGGCGGCACCGATAGTCCAGGCCGCGCCCTGAGTCAGATCCGTGTTGTCGGTGATCAGTACATCCGACGGGTTGCCGGTGACCACCAGTGCGCCAAGCTGATTGGACAGATTGTCCAGCGCTACGCCGCGATTTCCGGAGGTGCCGGGATTCAGGGTCGTCGTACCACCCAGCGTATTCCACGCGTCACCGTCGGTGATGGTGCTGTTTTCCGTGATCGTTGCATCACGAGCCTGAATGGCCAGATCGCCCAGCACGTTGCCGGTCTGAGTCAGCAGGACATTGCCGTCGCCCGACACGCCGCCCGCATACGCACGCAGCGTCACCGGCGTATCTTCCGCTGTAGCCCATGCCGCGTAGTCGGAAATGGTGTCGTTCTCGAAGATCGTGATTCGGTACTGACCCACTCCGAACCATCCAGTACTGGTGCGTGCCACCGAGCACCTGCAACGGGCCCAGCACATTGGCGGGATCGTTCAAAGTAATGGCGTAGCCGTCAGCGTCCAGCCGGGTATCGCCATGGGTGACCCACGGCCCGGACTGGGTGATGCCGTTGCTGTCTGTCTCGCGAATTCGCACCGCGCCCGCGCTGGCCGCTCCATCATTGATCTGACCCGAAAGATGGCCCAGCGTGTTGTTGAAACCCCCAAGATCGATGGCCTGATCGTTGGACGTGAGTAAGAGCGATA
>JAXHLO010000014.1:0-120899 GCA_034522075.1 Gammaproteobacteria bacterium
CGGCGTGGCCGACGATGCGTGCCAGCGGCGCGGCCCCGTTCAGGGCTTGTTCGTCGGCGACGACCAGCGCCGAAGCGCCATCGGAAATGGAGCTGGAATCGGCTGCGGCAAATCGTGCCGTCGGCCTTGAAGGCAGGCTTGAGCGATGCAATGCGCTCGATCTTGGCACGGCCCGGCGGCTCGTCTTCGCTCACCGTGGTGCCGTTGACCTCCATGGGGGCAATCTCGGCGGCCAGCGCACCGGAGGCCATGGCCTGGCGTGCACGTTCCACGGACCGGATGGCGTAGGCATCCTGGGCTTCCCGGGTGAGCTGATAGGCGTCTGCCGTGTTCTGCGCGAAGGTGCCCATGGAGGAACCCGTCTCGGCATCCTCGAGACCGTCGAGGAACATGGCGTCCTGGAGCTGCTGATGTCCCATGCGCAGGCCGGCGCGCGCCTTGACCACCAGGTAGGGCGCGTTGCTCATGCTCTCCATGCCGCCGGAAACCACCAGCCGGGCGCCGCCGCCCGGATCAGGTCGCAGGCCAGCATGGTGGCCTTCATGCCGGAGCCGCAGACCTTGTTCACCGTGGTGGCGCCGCAGCTGTCCGGCAGGCCGGCCCGGCGCATGGCCTGGCGGGCGGGCGCCTGCTTGAGGCCGGCGCTGATGACGTTGCCGAGAATGCCCTCGCTGACCTGTCCGGCCTCTATCCTGCCGTCGGTCAGGGCCGCCTGCACGGCGTGGGCGCCGAGCTCGGGCGCGCTGCATGCCGACAGGGCGCCCTGAAAGCTGCCGATGGGTGTGCGCGCAGCGCTCGAGCACCGTAGGCCTGTCTCCCTGCTCATGCTGAGTTCTCCGGTCATGACGGCGTGCGCGGCATCCCACCCGCCGCAGCCCGCTATGCTGAACCGCTCATGTTTCCCGGAAGCGCGGAATCAGCTCTACCAGGTTGCAGGGTCTGAAGGTGGAGTCGAGCTGGTGGCGCAGAATCTTCTCCCAGCCGGTGCGCACCGCATTGCCCGAGCCGGGCAGGGCAAAGATCAACGTGGCGTTGGCGATGCCGGCTACGGCCCGGGATTGAATGGTGGAGGCGCCGATTTCGTCGAAGGATACCTGGCGGAACAGTTCGCCGAAGCCGACGATGGTCTTGTCGAACAGCGGCAGCAGTGCTTCCGGCGTGCTGTCGCGGCCGGTAAAACCGGTGCCGCCTGTGGTCAGCACCGCGTCGACCTGCGGATCGGCGATCCACTCGGAAACCACCGCGCGAATGCGATAGATGTCGTCCGGGACCAGGCCGCGGGCGGCCAGACGGTGGCCGGCAGCCTCGAGCTGGCTCGCCAGCAGGTCGCCGGACGTGTCGTCGGCGCTGGTGCGGGTATCTGAGACGGTGAGCACGGCACAGGCCAGCGAGATCATGCAGGGTGGGCTCCGAAAACAGTTTTTGCAGGAAAATCGGCCACTTACGAATAGGTGCGTTTGCGTATCCGAGGTCAAGTGGCTAGAGTACCGGCCATCTTACACCGGGTTGCTTGGGACGTGGAAAAACAGCTCGTCGAAGGGGACCGGCTCTACCTCATTGCAGAGAGTCTGGCCAAGGACTTCTCCCTGTTCCCCACCACCAACATCGAGGAGCCGCTGCCGGGGCTGCTCGGTGAACGGGAAATTCTGCGCCGCCGCGACCGGCTGGCCAAACTCGACGTAGATTCCTACATCGAAGCGGTGGTGGCCCGGGCGGAAGACCCGGGGCGCGTGTCGGCACCGGAGATCATCCGCGCCCTCGGCCGGGTGGTCGAGGAAGAGTCCGATGGGCCGTTCTTTGCTGCCACCGTAGAACTCGAGTTCGATGGCGAGCCCCGCGCCGTGGGTTTCATCGCGCAGAACCGCGCGGCGAAGAACGGCGTGTGGATGCCGGAACATCATCTGGCCGCCGCCCAGCGTATTCAGGCCTGCTCCCAGCGGGCCATACCCATCGTCACGCTCATGGACACACCCGGTGCCGATGCCGGCGAAGAGGCCAACCGTAACAATCAGGCCCACAGCATCTCGCGCCTCATTGCCGAGATGAGCAACGTGGACGTGCCCAACATCGGCATCATCCTCGGGCTGGGCTATTCCGGCGGGGCCATCCCGCTGGCTGCCAGTAACATGATTCTGTCGGTGCGCGACGGCGTGTTCAGCACGATTCAGCCGAAGGCGCTGGCGAACATCGCGCGGCGATTGAATCTGTCCTGGCAGGAGTGTGCCAAATACGTGGGGCTGTCGCCGTTCGAACTCTACGGGCAGGGCAACATCGACGGCGTCATCGACTACGCGCCGGGCGAGACCGGCGAGAAGCTGGACAACTTCCGCCATGCCATCGTCGCCGGCATCGAGCGGGTGGAAGACAAGGTCAAGGAATTCGTGGCCGGAATCCTCTACATTCTCGATCACTACCGGCAGAGCCGGCAGCATCCTGTTCCCGTCGGAGCAGCTCCAGACCATGCAGGCCACCGCTTCAATGAAGCAGACAAGAACACCGACGGAATACCTGAACGTCTTCGGCGTCGCCTATCGCTATCTGCGTTACCTGAAAGTGCGCCAGCGCATCAAGGCCACGACCAAGTCTCAGTACGGGCGGCTGGCCGATCAGGAGCTGCCCAAGGGCGAGCTCGACGTGCGCGCCGATCTGGAACGGCGTCAGACATTCCTGCGCTGGATGCAGGATCCCGACCGGGTCGTCTACGACGAGTTTCTGTCGCGGGCCTGGAAGAACTACAACGAGAAAAAGCAGGCCGTCCACGACGAACGGGGCCGTATCGCCCAGTTCATATTCGGTGAGCCGAAGAAGAACTACGAGGACGCCCGCTCGGCACTGCTCACCACCGTGGGCGTGTTCCTCTACAACCGCTGGAAGGCGGATGCGGTAGGCAATCTGCGGGCGCTGCGGGATTTCCTGCGGCATCACGAGGACATCCGGCAGATTCTGCGGGTGGAAGACCTCACTGATCCGGCCGGGCTCGCCCTGGCGCTGGCCGACGACAAGAAACTGCTGACGCAGTTGCGGCGGCGTTTCAGCCACGAAGGCAAAAAGCTGCTGCGTAAATCCGGCGTGGAAGAAAAGTCGGAAGTGTATCTCTCGAACCAGCTCACCAACGAGCTGAATCTGGCGATTACCGGTGGGTCGCTGGCAGCGCTGGTGGGCGATGAGCTGGGACCACTCGCCCGGGCTCAGGTCGCCGTCAACGCCTCGGACGTTGCCGTGAACCGGGCCATTCTCGTCGATCGCTATGGCGAATACGTCGCACCGCCGCGCACCGAGGCGACGCCGGTGCCCTTCAGCGATCTCACCGTACTCGACGTGCTGATCGCCGACGATCTGCGGCGTGATTTCCTCACGGAATGCGAGAACCTGCTGCTGTTCGACTCGGTCTATGACCAGATCATCGCCAATCTCGACAGCATTGCCGAAGAGGCGCAGAGCAACCAGTCGCTGTCCAAAGACTCCCTGGAACGGCTGCTGGATACGACCCTGTACCTGGGTGCCGCAGGGCGTGACTCTGGGCCGAGCGCCGGGGCCGGAATCGGGTGAGGGAGGCGGCCGACCGGCTGCGTGCCCAGTTCAACAACTGGTACCTGCGGGTCATGCGGCTGCCCAAGAACACGGATTTCTTCCGTTCGGTGGAAGAGTGGAAGAAGACCAGCTTCCCGCACCTGTCGGATACCTTGTTCGTGGTGGTCACGCACCTGTTCGACGTGCTGCTGTATTCCTATATCCAGTCCGAGCGCGATGGTAAGGGTTACCAGGGCCGCATCGCGCCGAAGAACATCGGCCGGCGTAAGGATTTCTGGAACCGCCTCAACATTGCCTACCGGGATCTGTTGATTCAGAACGTTCTGCGCCGCTTCAAGAACAGCCGCGCCACCACCTACGAGCGGTTCGTCGAAACGTTCTTCACCGACTTCGAGGAAAAGTTCGAAGAGCTGATCAGCTCCGACCCCTGCGAGTTCCCCGGCTTCCGCCTGTCCATCGAAGGTGCGTTGAAAAGCGACGTGGCGCCCTGCGGCATCATTGCCGGCATCGGCGAGTTCAAGGGTGTGCACAGTTCCATCAACGGCAGCGCCCGGGTAGGCGTGGTGATTTCCAACGTGGCGTTTCAGGCCGGTTCATTCGATATGGCCAGCGCCGAGAAGTTCTGCCGGCTGCTGGTGGAATGTGCCGAGCAGCACCTGCCGGTGGTCTGCTTCGTGTCGTCCGGCGGCATGCAGACCAAGGAGGGTGCCGGCGCGCTGTTCTCCATGGCGGCGGTCAACGACCGCATCACACGGTTCGTGCGCGACCATGACCTGCCGGTGATCATGTTCGGCTTCGGCGATTGCACCGGCGGTGCCCAGGCCAGTTTCGTCACCCATCCGCTGGCGCAGACATATTATTTTTCCGGTACCAGCATGCCCTTCGCCGGGCAGATCGTGGTGCCGTCCAACCTGCCGCTGACGTCCATCCTGTCCAACTATCTGTCGCTGGAACCGGGCTCCATGCAGGGGCTGGTCACGCACCCGTTCCAGCCGGAGCTCGACGAGGAGTTGCGGCGCATCGACCCGGAAATCCCGGTGCCTCAGGAATCGGTGCAGGATGTGGTGCAGCGCGTGCTGTCGGGCATTCTCAGCCAGCAGCGCCCGGTGGTCGTGGCCCATCGGCCCAAGTACACCGACAAGGATCTCATCCGCCCGGTGCGGCGCACGCTCATTCATGCCCGCGGCTGCACCGCGGCGAAACTCATACGCATCGCCCAGAAGAACGACATCGAAGTAGTGCTGGTGCAATCCGACCCGGACATGGAGTCGGCGGCCGTGGACATGCTCACAGGCCGCGACACCCTGGTGTGCATCGGCGGCAACACGCCGGATGAAAGTTATCTCAATGCCCAGAGCGTGCTGCGGGTGGCCGAGCACGAGGGGGTAGATTCACTGCACCCGGGCATCGGTTTTCTCTCGGAGAACGCCCAGTTCGCCGAGCTCGTGCGTTCCCACGGTATCAACTTCATCGGCCCGCCGGTATCCAGCATGGACACCATGGGCAACAAGTCCAATGCCATCAACACGGCCATCCGCCTGGGCGTGCCGGTCGTACCCGGCAGCCACGGTATTCTCACCGACGTGGACAGAGCCGCTCAGGTGGCCGAGAACATCGGCTTTCCCGTGCTCATCAAGGCCGTGCACGGCGGCGGCGGCAAGGGCATCCAGGTCGTCGAGGACCCATCGCAGTTCCACGAGCTGTTCCACCGGGTGACCGCCGAGGCACGCGGTGCATTCGGCAACGGCGACGTGTATCTCGAGAAATACATCACCGAGCTGCGCCACATCGAAGCGCAGCTTCTGCGTGATACCCACGGCAACACACGGGTGCTGGGGCTGCGCGACTGCAGCGTGCAGCGCAACAAGCAGAAGGTGTTCGAGGAATCCGACTCCACCATGCTCACCTCTGAGCTGCGCGAGCAGGTCATGAAGCATACCGCCGCGCTGGCCGAGGAAGTGAAGTACGTGGGCGCGGGCACGGTGGAGTTCATCTACGATCTCGAGGCTCAGGCCGTGTATTTCATGGAGATGAATACCCGGCTGCAGGTTGAGCATCCGGTCACCGAATGGGTGTCGGGCGTGGACATCGTCACGCAGCAGTTCCGCATCGCCTCCGGCGAATCCATTGCTGATCTCGAGATCGGTGCAAACGGCTATGCCATCGAAGCCCGGGTCAATGCCGAGCGGGTGCACCTGAGTTCGGCCGGCGAGGTGTTGATTCACCCCCATCCCGGCGAGATCCGCGATTGCGAATTCCCGGAGGAGGCGGGTGTGGAAGTGATCGCCACGGCTGCGTCGGGCAAGTTCGTGTCGCCTTATTACGACAGCATGGTGGCGCAGGTGATCGTCCACGCGCCGGACCGGGACAGCGGCATTGCCAAGCTGCGCGACTATCTCGACCGGGTCAACATCACCGGCATCTGCACCAACATTCCGCTGCTGCGCCGGGTGCTGGCCGATGAGACCTTCCGCAAGGGCATTTATCATACCGGCTACCTGCCGGACTTCCTGTCGCGCATCGACGCCCAGGCGCTGATCGACGACATTGAATCGGCAGCCGGCGAGTTGTCTGCCGGCATCGACAAGGATGCCATCAGCATCGACGGCAGCGACGAACTGAAAGTCCTGGCACCGGCGGCGGCCATCTTCTATACCGCCCCGGCGCCCACCGAGCCCGACTATGTGTCGGTGGGCGACCGCATATCGGTGCGCCATACCATCGGCCAGCTCGAAGCCATGAAGATTTTCACACCGCTGAAGCTGGCCGACTTCAATCACGAATACGAGCTCTATGAGGAGTCGCGGGAGTACGAAGTCACGCGCATCAACATGAGCTCCGGGCAGCAGGTGAGCGCCGGGGATCTGCTGTTTGTGGTGAAAGCGGTTTAGCCCATCAACCTCCGCACCCCCTCCACCACACACACACCGGCAATAGCCAGAATGACCCAGCCGCTGACCCGGCGGAAGGTGTCGTCGGCCAGACGATCGAGAAACCGCGTTCCCACCCGCGTCCCCGCCACCGCGGTGAGCATGGCCGCGGCGTAGAGCCACGCCGGTAGCGCATCAGCGCTGCCGATGATCATGCCGTAATACACCAGCTTCAGCACATGTCCCAGGGTCTGGGTGATGGCTTTGCTGGCCACCACCTGATGCCGGGTGAGGGTGGAGTTGAGATAGAACATGTCCAGCAGCGGCCCGGAGGCCCCGGCCAGGAGCTGGGCGGCGGTGACCAGGACCCCGCAGCCCAGGGCCGTGGGCCAGTGGTTCATGTCCAGCACGCGCAGGCGCGGCGTTACCCGGGCGAGAAACGGCATGACACCCACCAGCAGCAGCACCAGGCCGGCGTCCGGGACCAGTGTGAGGGCGGTGAAGGCCGCCAGTGCCAGCGCCGCGCCGGTGACGTAAGGAGGCAGAATGTGCCACTGCACATGGCGGCGCAGGAACACGGCCCGGGAGCCGTTGGACATGGCCTGCACGGCGCCGTGGATCATCATGGCCGCGGATACCGATACCGTAGACACCAGAATTGCCATGAGGATCATGCCGCCGGCCATGCCAAGCACACCGGAGAGCACGGCGGTGCAGAACACGCTGACGATGATGAGGGCGCTGATGAGCATGACGCGTAGTCTGGGCGGGGGCGTTACATGAAAAAAGCGAATAGATGGAATATGATTCTTTTCATATTGGAATTCATTCGCGGCGACGGGTCATGCTCGAGAATCTGGAAACCCTGGTTACCCTGTCCAAAACCGGCACCATGATGGAAACCGCCACGGTGCTGAAAGTGTCCCAGTCGGCGGTGAGCAAGCGCATCGCCGCCCTCGAGCGCTTCTATGACCGGGCTCTCATCGAACGCCACGGACGCCGCGTGGTGCTCACCCATCACGGCACGCGCCTGGTGGAGAAGGTCACGCCGCTCATCTCGGAGCTGCGCAGCGTGTTCCTGGAAGATAATGCGCTGCGCCGCGGCAAGATCATCATGGGCGTCTCCGAGGCGATTCTGGCGAGCTGGGGGCCGCGGCTGTTCGCCCGCGTGCAGACACTGATGCCGGAAGTGGAGTTCACCTTCCACGCCCAGCGCTCGCCGGTGGTGCTGGACCGGATCCGTTCCGGCGAGTACATGCTCGGTATCTGCACCGGTTCACCGGACGCCGATACCGATCTGCAGAGTGAAGTGATCCGCCGCGAGGCTATGGTGATTCTGCCATCCGCTCTGCAGCCCATCGAGTATGAGCTCGGTGAGCCCCTGTCGGTAATTACCATTGAATCCCGCTCCGGCGCCTGGCGCTCCATCGAGGAGGACATGGGCCGGTTTGCCCTGCATCGGCGCGTATCCCTGGAATCCTTCTTTTCAGTCGCGCAGATGGCGCTGGCCGGCTTCGGCCACGGGCTGGTACCGGAAGGCGTGGCCCGCACACTGGGCGTAGGTGAAGCCGACTGGATCAGCCTGCGCAGCGCCGGCCTGCACCGTCCGGTGCGCTTCGTTGCCCGCAAGTCCATGTTCTCTCAGCCGCTGGTGCAGACTTTCTATCAGGCCGTGTCAGAATTGGCGGAATCCGCCTGACCTGGAGTCATCATGGACATCTATCTGCATCACTACCCGGCATCGCTGTTTTCCGAGAAGGTGCGGGTGCTGCTGGGCTATCTGAACCTGCCCTGGCACTCGGTGATCATTCCCAGCATCATGCCGCGGCCGCTGCTCATGCCCCTGTCCGGCGGCTACCGCAAGACGCCGGTGCTGCAGATCGGCGCCAACGTTTACTGCGACACCAAAATCATCGCCCGGGCGCTGGCCCGGCACAGCGGCAATGACGATCTCTACCGTCATGGGTTCAGCGCTCATCGGGTGGCCGACTGGGCGGATACCCAGCTCTTTCAGACGGGTGTGGCGCTGAACTTTTCGCCCGAGGCCGCCGGCGCCATGCTCGGCAGCCTGCCGCCGGAAGAAGCCAAGGCGTTTGCCAAAGACCGCGCCGAGCTGACCCAGGGGGCAGCCATCAGCCGTATCTCGGCGGACGCCGCGCGCGGTTATCTGCGCCATGCGCTCGTCGAGCTGGATGGGTCGTTGTCGGGGGCGTTTCTATTCGGTGCTACGCCGTGCATTGCGGATTTTTCTGTCTATCACTGCCTGTGGTTTCTCGGCAACAATGCCGTGAACGCTCCCATGCTCGACGACTTCGCCGAGGTGCGCGCCTGGATGGACCGCATGGCGTCGTTCGGCCACGGGGGTGTCCAGGAATCCAGCGGCGAGGCAGCGCTGGCAGCGGCGCGTGAGGCTGTGCCGCAACTGCCCGCCCTCACGAACGCGCTGCCGGACGGCCTGGCGCTGGGCCAGGAAGTGACGGTGACACCCGTGGACTATGGCCGGATTCCGGTGCACGGACGCCTGGCAGCGTGGTCGGCGGAGGAGATCATCATCGAGCGGGAGTCCGCGGAAAGCGGCCCGGTGATGGTGCATTTCCCGTCACCCGGGTTCGAGGTCGCCCGGGTCTGAAGCCCGGCACCAGCCGGTCAGCGCGTTGATCCAGTCGGCGCGGTCGTTGAGGCAGGGCACCAGGGTGAAGCTTTCGCCGCCGGCATCCATGAAGGTGTCGCGGCCGCTCATGCCGATTTCCTCGAGGGTCTCCAGGTTATCGGCGACGAATGCCGGGCAGGCGACCACCAGGTGGCGTACGCCGCGTGCGGGCAGGCCGGCCAGGGTCTGGTCGGTGTAGGGCTGCAGCCACGGCAGCCGCCCGAGACGTGATTGAAAGCTCATCGTGTAGCGGTCGTCGCCGATCTGCAGCGCTTCGGCCAGCAACTCGGAAGTGCGCAGGCACTGGTGCCGGTAACAGGTGGCATGGGCCGGCGAAGGGGTCCGACAGCAGTCCGGTGAGGCCAGACAATGCTGCCCGGTGGGGTCGGCGCGGGTGATGTGACGTTCCGGCAGACCGTGATAGCTGAGCAGCAGGTGGTCCCATTCTGCAGGCAGATGTTCCCGTACGCTGGCGGTCAGGGCTGCTATGTAGTCCTGGCGGGCGTAGAACGGCGGCAGCACCTGCAGCGTCATGTGATCGCCAATGAGCTTTTCCACGGCTTTCACGGTGGTGGTGCAGGTGGAGTCGGCGAATTGCGGATACAGCGGCACCAGCAGCAGCTCGGTGACGCCCTGCGCCCGCAATCGCGCCAGCGCGCCGGCCAGGCTCGGCTCGCCGTAGCGCATGGCGAGTTCGCACGGCACGGGGAGCTGTTCCCGGGCGGCGGCGGCCAGATTGCGGCTGTAGTGCAGCAGGGGCGAGCCGGTGCCCGGGCCGGCGTGATCCCAGATCTTGCTGTAGGCCTCGGCACTGCGGCGGGGCCGGAACGGCAGAATGAACCCGGATACGATCAGCTTGCGCAACGGCCAGGGCACGTCGAGCACGTAGGGATCCATGAGAAAATCTTTCAGATAGCGTCGCACAGCGGCCGTCGAGCATGACGCCGGCGTGCCGAGATTGACCAGGAGGATGCCGCGGGACATTGAATCAGATAATATCCGCGCTCCTTCGAGATGTCACCGGAAAGCGCCTTGGCCGTCATCATTGACTACGACGCCGGAAATCTGCGCAGCGTGCAGCGGGCCTGCCGCGAAGTGGGTCTGGAGGCCGAGATCAGCGCCGATCCGGACCGGGTGCGGCGTGCGGACCGGATCATATTTCCGGGCGTGGGCGCGGCCGGCAGCGCCATGCAGAGCCTGACCGCCAGCGGGCTGGATCAGGCCCTTACCGAAGCCATTCGCGCCGGCACGCCGGTATTCGGCATCTGCCTGGGGCTGCAGATCTCCCTCGATCGCTCCGAGGAGAACGACACGGCCACCCTGGGTCTGATTCCCGGCCGGGTTCGCCGCTTCGCCTTCGACAAACCGGAGCTCAAGGTGCCGCACATGGGCTGGAACGAGGTACGCGTCGTGCAGCCCCACCCTTTGCTGGCCGGGGTGAAGGCCGGTGACGAGTTCTATTTCGTGCACGGCTACTATCCCGAACCCGAGCACACAGCCGACGTCTACGCGGTCACCGACTACGAGATCGAATTCGCGGCGGCGCTCGGCCGCGACAACTACTTCGGCATGCAATGCCACCCGGAAAAGAGCGGGCGTGTGGGCCTGGACGTGCTGCGGCGCTTCGCCGCCTGGGACGGCAGCCCATGTTGAGCAAGCGCCTCATCGCCTGTCTCGACGTACGCGACGGCAAGCTGGCCAAGAGCGTCAGGTTCGTCGACACGAAAGACATCGGCGACCCGGTCGAGAAGGCCCGGGAATATTATCTGGATGGCCTCGATGAGCTGGTGTTCTACGACATCACCGCCTCGAGCGACAAACGCAACATCATGCTCGATGTGGTGGAAGCGGTGGCGGAGCAGGTCTTCATTCCGCTGTCCGTGGGCGGCGGTGTGCGCTCCGTTGCCGATGCCACCGATCTGCGTCTGGCCGGTGCTGAGAAGATCAACGTCAATTCCGCCGCCGTGCAGCGCCCGGCGCTCATTGCCGAATGCGCCGAAGCCATCGGCAACCAGAACGTGGTGCTGTCCATGGACATCCGCGCGGTCCCGGTGAGCGATACCTGCCCGTCAGGGTATGAGATCGTCATCAACGGCGGCCGCAAGCCCATGGGCCGGGACGCGCTGGCCTGGGCGCTGGAAGGCGAGAAGCTGGGCGCGGGCGAACTGGTGGTGAATTCCATCGACGCCGATGGTACGCGTGACGGTTACGAGCTGAAGCTCACCGCCATGCTGTCGGCAGCGGTGCGTATTCCAGTGATCGCCAGCGGCGGAGCCGGGCGCCCGGAGCATCTCTACGACGTGCTGACGGCGGGCAAGGCGGATGCAGCGCTGGTGGCTTCCATGGTTCACTATGGCGACTACCGCGTCAGTGATCTCAAGAACTATCTGCATGAGCGCGGCGTGAAAATGCGTATGAGCTGGTAGGCGTTCTCATGAAAGCGATCCACATCGAAGGCGATCGACTGGTCTGGGCCGAAACGGCCGCACCGAAGCCGGGTCCCGGCGAAGTGCGCATTGCCGTGCGGGCCACGGCCGTCAACCGTGCCGACCTGGTGCAGCGCTCCGGCGGCTATCCGCCGCCGCCGGGGGTGAGCGACATCCTGGGTCTGGAATGTGCCGGCGAAGTCGCCGAGGTGGGCGAGGGAGTGAATCGGGTCGAGGTCGGCGATCTGGTCTGCGCCTTGCTCGCCGGCGGCGGTTATGCCGAGCAGGTGGTGGTGCCTGCCGGGCAGGTGTTGCGCATCCCGCGCGGGCTGGAAGTGGTTCAGGCCGCGGCCATACCCGAAGTGTTTGCCACGGCCTATCTGAATCTCTACATGGAAGCCGCCCTGGCCAAGCAGGAACGCGTGTTGCTGCATGCCGGCGCCAGCGGCGTGGGCACGGCGGCCGTTCAGCTATGCCGGGTGTTCCACAACCCGTGCATCGTTACTGCCGGCGGCCAGGAAAAGATCGAACGCTGCGTGGCGCTGGGCGCCGACGGCGGCGCCGACCGGCATGCGGGCGATTTCGAGGACACGGTGAAAGCATGGACCGACGGCAGCGGCGTGGACGTGATTCTCGATCCGGTTGGTGCCGCCTACCTTGAGCAGAACCTGCGCTGCCTCAATACCGGCGGGCGGCTGGTGCTGATCGGCCTGCTGGGCGGAGCCAGCAGCGACATTAACCTGGGCCAGTTGCTGGTGAAGCGTCTGCGGGTGATCGGCTCGACTCTGCGCGCCCGGCCCATCAGCGAGAAAGCGGCCGTGATGGATGCGCTGCAGACTCATGTCTGGCCGCGAATCGAGTCGGGTGAAATCCAGCCTGTCATCGAAACCACGATGCCCATTCAGGAAGCCGAGCGGGCTCATGAACTGGTGGCCAGCAACGAGACCGTGGGGAAGGTTGTCTTGACGGTGGGCTAACCCCGGGCAATGGACGCCACCTGCTCGCGCAGCGTGGCGAGTGCTCCCTCGGCATCGGCGAGCTTCTGCCGTTCGCGCTCCACCACCTCGGCCGGCGCCTTGTCGACGAAGCTTTCGTTGCCGAGTTTGCCGGACAGCCGCTTCACCTCCTGCTCTTTGCGTCCGATCTCCTTCTCCAGGCGGGCGCGTTCCGCGTCGAGATCGATGAGCCCGGCCAGCGGCACCATGACTTTCAGATCCCCCACCAGCGCCAGGGCATTGGGGGGCGCTGCGGTGCCGGGCTCCAGCCAGTCGATGTGCTCGATGGTACCCAGGCGCTTGAACAGTTCCTCGGTGGTGGCCGCCAGTTGCCGGTCGCGTTCGCTGCCGCCCTGAAACAATACGTCCACCGTCTGCTTGGGTTTGATGTCGGCTTCGCCGCGGATGTTGCGCACGCCCAGCACCACCCCTTGGAGCCATTCTATGGCGGCGTCGGCTTCAGCGTCGGCGGCGAAGTCCTGCGCTTCCGGATACGGCTCGATCATGATCGTGGGCGCCGCGTTGCCGAGCAGCGGCGCGGCCTCGCGCCAGATGGCTTCGCTGATGAACGGCATGATTGGGTGCGCGGCCCGCAGCAGGGCTTCCAGCACGGTGAGCAGGGTGCGCCGGGTGCCGCGCAGAGCGGCCGCTGAGGCCGTCTCGTTCCACAGCAGCGGTTTGGTCAGCTCCAGGTACCAGTCGCAGTACTCGTGCCAGACGAAGTCGTAAACGGCAGCGGCGTACAGGTCGAAGCGGTAGGTGTCGATGGCGCGCTCGGAAGCCGTGAGCATGTGATGCAATTGCGACTGAATCCAGCGGTCCGCCAGGGAGTACTCGGCATCGCCTGACAGATCCGCATCCCGGCAGTTCATCAGTACGAAGCGTGCTGCGTTCCACAGCTTGTTGCAGAAATTGCGGTAGCCCTCGATACGGTTCAGGTCGAAGCGTACGTCCCGGCCGGTGGTGGCCAGGGCGCAGAAAGTGAAACGCAGCGCATCCGTGCCGTAGGAAGGAATGCCGTCGGGAAATTCCTTGCGCGTCTGCTTTTCGATGCGCGGTGCCATCTGCGGCTGGGTGAGATTGTCGGTGCGCTTGCGCACCAGTTCATCCAGGCTGATGCCGTCGATGAGATCCAGCGGGTCGAGACCGTTGCCCTTGGTCTTGGACATCTTCTGGCCATCGGCATCGCGCACCAGGCCGTGGATGTAGACTTTGCGAAACGGCACCTCGCCGGTGAATTTCAGCGTCATCATGATCATCCGGGCAACCCAGAAGAAGATGATGTCGTGGCCGGTCACCAGTACGTTGGTAGGGTGATAGATGTCCAGTTCGGCGGATTCTTCCGGCCAGCCCAGGGTGCCGAAAGACCACAGGGCCGAGGAGAACCAGGTTTCCAGCACATCCTCGTCGCTGCAGGGCAGCGGCATCCCCCAGGCCGTGTTTCTCGCGTACCTCGGCTTCGTCGCGGCCCACATAGACGTTGCCGGCGTCGTCATACCAGGCGGGAATCCGGTGTCCCCACCACAGCTGGCGCGAGATGCACCAGTCCTGGATGTTGCGCATCCAGGAAAAGTACACGTTTTCGTATTGCCTGGGTACGAACTGCACGTCACCGTTCTCCACGGCGGCGATGGCGGGTTCGGCCAGGGGCTTGATCCTGACGAACCACTGATCGGTGAGCAGCGGCTCGATGACGGCGCCGGAACGGTCACCGCGCGGCACCATGAGTTTGTGGTCTTCCACCCGTTCCAGCAGCCCCTCGGTATCCATGTCAGCGACGATGCGCTCGCGGGCCGCATAGCGGTCGAGCCCGCGGTAGGCGGGCGGTGCGTTGTCGTTGATGGCAGCAACTTCGGTGAATACGTTGATCAGCGCCAGGTCGTGACGCCCGCCCACCTCGTTGTCGTTGAAATCGTGTGCCGGGGTGATCTTCACGCAGCCGCTGCCGAACTCCGGGTCGACGTACTCGTCGGCGATGATGGGAATTTCCCGCTCCACCAGCGGCAGGCGCACGCGCGCGCCGATCAGGCTCTGATAGCGCTCGTCGTCCGGATGCACGGCCACGGCGGTGTCGCCGAGCATGGTCTCCGGGCGCGTGGTGGCGACCACCAGGTGGTCCTTGCCGTCGGCCGTTTTCGCCCCGTCGAGCAGCGGATAGCGGAAGTGCCACAGCTTGCCCTGCTCGTCGTGGTTTTCCACTTCCAGGTCCGAGATGGCGGTCTTGAGCTGCGGGTCCCAGTTCACCAGACGCTGGCCGCGATAGATCAGTCCCTCCTCGAACAGGCGCACGAACACTTCCTGCACTGCCCGCGAGAAGCCTTCGTCCATGGTGAAGCGCTCGCGGCTCCAGTCGAGCGACGATCCCATGCGGCGCAGTTGCCGGGTGATGTTGCTGCCCGATTCCTCCTTCCACTGCCAGACGCGCTCGACGAAAGCCTGCCGGCCGATATCTGCCCGGCTGATGCCTTCGGCGTTCAACTGCCGCTCCACCAGCATCTGCGTGGAGATACCGGCATGATCGGTGCCCATCTGCCACAGGGTACGGTCGCCCTTCATGCGGTGGTAGCGAATCAGTGCATCCATCAGGGTGTGCTGAAACGCATGACCCATGTGCAGGCTGCCCGTGACGTTGGGCGGCGGAATGACGATGCAGTACGCGGGCCCATTGCCGGACGGCGCAAAGTAGTTGGCGGTCTCCCACTCCTCGTACAGCGTCTGCTCGATGCCGTGGGGATCGAAACTATTGTCCATCCGGGTCCTCGTGTGGTGATTTGTGTTGAAACTGCTCATCGATGGTGGCGCGGATCTGCTCGCTCATGGCAGTGAGCAGCTCGCGGCGCAGATCGTCGATGCGGCTGGCCACGAGGTCGCGCAGCCACTGCTGCATGGTTTCGTCGATGCGCACCTTCAGCGCAGCGTTGAGTTCATCGGTGTGTTCCGGCGTCCACTCGGTCTGATGCTTCTCGATGGCGGCGCGTGCTTCGTCGAGCAATTCGCGGGCCGATTCCCGCCACTCGTCGGACAGCAGCGCTTTGAAAATGTCCTCATTGAGGCCCGAGGTTTCGTCGCTGTCTGCGAAATCACCTTCACCGGAAACGAAGGTCTCGTTGACGCTGACCCCGCCGTGCACCACGTCCTCGAGCAGGGGAACCTCGTCATCCTCCGTGTGCGCCGGGTCTTTCGCATTCTCCTCGAGCAGCGAACGAATCGATTCCAGGTCGCCCAGCAGGCCGCTGCTGTGGCCGCCGGACTGGCGGTCCCGGTCACTCATGCGGCCTCCCAGTCGTCCAGCTCGTGGTGAAACAGGGGATAACCGCGGTCGCGGTAGAACTTGTAGCGCGCGCGGCCGGCGTCGCGGTTGGCACCGACAATCACTTCGGCCACCCGCTCGAAGCGGCCGAAGAATGTGGGGATGTCGCCGGCCAGATTCACCAGCACGCCATCGGGCTCGGCTGGCGGTAGCCAGCCGATCACCACCGGTGTAGCGGCAACGGTGCCGGGTGGTTGATCCTGGCGCGTGTGCGGAATGAAGCGATGTTCCGGGTAGTGCCAGAGCAACTCGTCGATCTCTGCGGCGTCATCGGCGCCGCTGGTGTGCAGGTGCACGGGCATACCGCCTGACATGGCCTTGACCGTCAGACGGCAGGCAAAACGCCAGGCGGCGTTCATGTCCACGTCCTGCAGAATGTAGAAATCGATGCGTGTCACTCGCTCGCCTGAATGAGATAGCGGAACAGCATGGCCACCGGCCGCCCGGTGGCGCCCTTGGCCGCGCCGCCCTGAAAACCACTGCCGGCAATATCCAGATGCGCCCAGGAATACTTTTCCGTGAAACGCGCTAGAAAGCATGCCGCGGTGATGGCACCGGCCCCCGGACTGCCGATGTTGGGAAAGTCCGCGAAATTGCTCTTCAGCATGTCCTGATACTCGTCCCACAGCGGCATGCGCCAGGCGCGATCGCCGCTCCACTCGCCGGCTTCGAGCAGGGCGTCTGCCAGCGCGTCGTCTTTGCTGAACAGGCCCGTGGCATAGGCGCCCAGGGCCATGATCATGGCGCCGGTGAGGGTGGCGACGTCCACCACCGCTTTCGGTTTGAAGCGCTCCACGTAGGTCAACGCGTCACACAACACCATGCGGCCTTCCGCATCGGTGTTGAGCACCTCGACGGTCTGGCCGGACATGGTACGGACGATATCGCCTGGCCGGGTCGCGCCGCCGCTGGGCATGTTTTCCGCAGCCGCGACGACGGTGATCAGGTTCAGCGGCAGTCTGGCTTCGGCTGCGGCCCGCATGGTGCCGAGCACCGTAGCCGCACC
Source organism: Gammaproteobacteria bacterium (assembly GCA_034522075.1). Taxonomy (GTDB): domain Bacteria; phylum Pseudomonadota; class Gammaproteobacteria; order Pseudomonadales; family Azotimanducaceae; genus UBA7803. Next base: position 16,789 of record JAXHLO010000014.1, read on the forward strand.
GCACATGTCGAATTTCATTTCGTCCATGTTGGCGCCGGGCTTCAGGCTGATGCCGCCGGTGTCGAAAGTGATGCCTTTGCCCACCAGTACGACCGGCGCATCGCCGGCTTTACCGCCCTGGTAGTGGATGATGATCATGCGGCCTGGCGTGTCGCTGCCCTGGCTGACCGACAGGAAGGCGCCCATGCCCAGTTCGCCCATGCGGCGCTCGTCCAGGGACGAGACCTTTACCTTGTCCAGCCGCGACAGCTTGCGGGCTTCCTTCAGCAGGTACGTGGGGTTGCAGATGTTCGGCGGCTGATTGCCCAGGTCGCGGGCGAAATCGAGCCCCGCCTGCAGCCCATTGGCTTCCTTGACGGCGCGCTGCACGGTGGCCCGGGTGCGGGCGTCGGCGTGCACCTGCAGCGAGCGCAGCTTGAGGCTCGAGACGTCCTTGCCGGTCTTGTAGACGGTGAACTCGTACAGGGCATTGGCCAGCGCGGCCAGCCCGGTGCTGACCCGCCAGTAAGGGTCCCGGTCGGTGACCAGGGTGGTGCCCAGTGCCCACAGCGCGCTGCCGTCCTTCACCGTCTTTGCGGTACGTGCCGCGGCAGCGGCGATCTTTTTGAAATCCGCAGCACTCACTTCGTCGTCTGCACCGCCTGCCACCAGCAGCCGTTTCACCGCTGCGGAACGAGGCAGGCCCACCAGCGTTGCGTTGCCCGGTTTGTCGCTGAAGTCCTCCATGGCAGCGTCGAACAGCGCGCCGTGGCCGAGCGCGGCGGCCACCTTGCGGCTCTGCTGGCGGCTGGCGATCAGGCACGGGGTCTTCAGGTCGGTGAGGGAGCCGGTCTTGGTGGAATATTTCATAAGCCCTGGTCTTTACGGATTCGCCGCGATTCTAATGGAAAAGGCGGCCGGACCGCAGCCTGTCCTGCGGACAGGTTGGGCCGCTCAAGCGGACTTCTTCGGCAGTTTGACCACCCGGCTGGCGGAAACCAGGTCCGACCAGCTGCGCCGCTGGGGATCAACCAGGATCCACAGATAGCCCAGACCCAGGGCGATGAACGACGCCAGGGCGCCGAAAAAGCGCAGGGTCGCCTGGGTCAGGGTCAGTGGACCGCCGTCGTCATTGTGCAGTGCCAGCCGCCAGGCGAGCATGCCCAGGGTCTGGCCGCGGCGCACCCAGAAATAGGCGAAAAACAGGTACATCTCGAGGAACAGCAGGCTGCGCACCGCCGGGCCGTAGACGAAGTCGTTGCTGACGACCACCAGCGGAAACAGGGTGAACATCCACAGCGCCAAGACCAGCAGGCTGTCGTAGAGCATGGCCCCCAGGCGCCGCAGCAGGCCCGCGGGCGATGCCTGCTGGGCCGGTCGCCGGGTTTCAGAAGCGGGCGCGATGATCGGCTACCTGCACCGGCCGGCCGCAGAACTCCTCACGGGTCATGGCCTGCAGGATGTCCGGGTCTTCGCAGTTGGCCCAGGCGCGCCGGTCGTCCGGGGTGCGGCATACGACGTGAGCGATGCTGGGGCCGTCGGCGCCGTACATGACCGTATAGCTTTCCACCGTGGCGTCGCCGCGGTGATCCAGGACCACCTCGCGGCTGGGTGTGGCATCCACTTCGGCCTGGACGTCTTCGTGACGGAATGGCTGCCCCGGCGGCGCCGTGGAATAGACGCCGAAGGCGTGCTTGGTCAGGTATCCGCCGTTGGCCGTGATCAGGCATTTCGCCCCGCGTTGCTCCCGCAACAGTTCCACAGCACGGGCAATGGCGTGCATGACGTAGTTGTTGAGCGGGCCGCCGTGGAAGGTCAGCCCCCCGGTGATGGTCAGCGGGCGGGCCGTGTCCAGGCCGATCTCGGCGGCGGCGATCTGTACCGCTACCGGGAAACAGCTGTAGACGTCCACCAGATCGAGATCCCCGGGGGCGAGTCCGGTGAGCTCGAGTACCCGGCGCCCGGCAATGCGGATAGCCGGCGAGCTGTACAGATTGTCGCGGTTGGAAACGTAGTAGTGATCGTGAGCGTCGGTACCGGCCCACGGGTAAATCCAGCGGTCTTCGGGAATGCCCAGGGTCCGGGCTTTGCTGGTGGAGCACATGATCAGGGCCGCGCCCTGATCGACGTTGCTGTTGGAGTTCATGAGCTTGGGGTAGGGGAACGACACCGGCCGGTTGCTGCTGGAGATGGTACGGATCTCCTCGGCGCTCCTGGCATCACGGATCCAGGCGTGGGGATTATCCGCCGCCACCCGGCTGAAGCCGGCCCACAGCTCGGAGATGCGCTCGAGGTGGGCCTCGATGCTCTCGCCCCGCTGGTAACGCAGGGCGTTCTCGAACAGCGGATAGATCTGGATGGGCGCGCGGATGCGCAGTGCCTTCTCGGCCTGATGGCTCATGCCCTTTTCTTCGCCGATCATCCGGTCGGGGGTACCCGGCAGGGTCTGCCAGTTCAGGTCGACGCCGGCCCGGCGGGCTTTAGCCTGAGTGTTGCCGCACTCGGCTCCGGTGATGACGATGACGTCGCGCGCGCCGCTCTGAATTTCCAGCGCGCACTGATTCACCACCGTCTGCACGAAATTGCCGCCATAAGGGGTCAGCGCGGTTTCTGCGCCGCTGGCGCCGATGGCTTCGGCGACCGCTCGCGCGGGGTTCTGATACGGCCAGATACCGCGGATGACCCGCACCGACGAGGCGGCCTCGAGCAGATCCGGGGCGCCGGCGTCCGCCGCCGCCTGCTGTACGGCGTCGATCATCAGCTCGATGGGCTCGCGTCCGGTAAGGGGGTCGTCGATGCGTTGTTCGAGCTGGGCTGCGCCCACCAGAATGGGCGTTTCGCGCTGGTCGGTCATGGGGCTGGCCTGTCCTGTCTGTGTCTGATTCCAGTGTGATCCACCACACCAGGAACCGGCATAATACCGAAAACCGACCGGCCGCTGGGGACGCTATGGAATTCGAATTGAATGAAGAGTACCGCATGCTCAAAGACACGGTGGACCGCTTCGTGGACAGCGAGCTCATGCCGCTGGAGCCGGCCGTGCTGGCCCGCGAGGCAGCCGGTGAGCCCTGTGCGCTCACCGATGCGGAACTCGAGCCGCTGAACGCCAAGTGCCGTGAGCTGGGGCTGTGGGGGCTCGATGTCCCGGAGGAAATCGGCGGTGCCAATCTGCCCGCGCTGGCCCTGGTCGGGGTCAACGAAGCCATCGGACGCACGGCGGTGCCGTTCACCTTCCCTCCAGACTCACCCAACCTGCACATGCTGCTGGCCACGGCCACGGCGGAGCAGCGCGAGAAGTACCTGGAGCCCTATGCCCGCGGCGAGATGGTTTCCGCCATCGCCATATCGGAACCCGGTGCCGGCGCGGACCCGGCCGGCATGCGGACGCGGGCTGCTGCCGACGGAGATCACTGGGTACTGAACGGGCGCAAGATCTGGATCAGCCGGGTCAAGCACGCGGCCTTCACCATCGTCATGGCGGTGACGGACCCGGAGAAGGGTTCCCGCGGCGGCATTTCCGCGTTCATCGTCGAAAACGGCACGCCGGGCTTCGAAGTGGCCCGGGAGATCCCCATCATCGGCGGCAACCGGACCTACGAAGTGGTGTTCGAGGACTGCCGCATCCCCCGGGCACAACTGCTCGGCAAGGAGGGCGACGGTTTCGCCCCCATGCAGTTGCGCCTGACGGTGCGGCGCCTGCAGATGGGCGCCTGGTGCATCGGCATGGCCGAGCGCGCCCTGGCCATGCTCATCGAGCAGGCCAATCAACGGGAGACCTTTGGCGCGCTGCTGGCCGACCGCCAGGCGGTGCAGTGGTGGGTGGCCGATGCCGCCACGCGGATTCATGCCTGCCGCCTCATGGTCCAGGAAGCGGCCTGGAAGCAGGATCAGGGCCGCGACGTGCGCACCGAAGCCAGCATGATCAAAGTGTTCGCCACCGAGATGGCCACCGACGTCATCGACAACGCCATGCAGGCTTACGGCGCCATGGGTATGACCAAGGAGCTGCCGCTGCAGCTCATGGCCCAGCACGTGCGCGCCATGCGCATCTACGAGGGCCCGTCAGAGGTGCATCGCTGGGTAGTGGCGCGGCGCCTGCTGCGGCAATGACGTGCTGGTAAAATACTCGGGCAGGCAGCCAGACAACATCTAGACTTCAGACTGTTGTAAGGGTTTGCCCGATGCGTACACGCGTCACATTCTCTGTGGGCGCATTGGGGAAAGCTTACACGGGTTAAAATTGGCGTGACGGTTCCCGTGCAAACGTTCTATCTGGCGCGACAGCCCATCTATGACAGCGACCTGCGCGTGGCAGGCTACGAGCTGCTGTTTCGCGCGGGCCAAAGCCAGTCCGCCCAGTTCAGCAACGGTGATCAGGCTACCTCTGAGGTCATCACCAGCAGCGTGGTGGACATCGGCCTGAACCGGCTGGTCGGGGCCTATCCCGCCTTCATCAATGCCACCCGCAACTTTCTCAACGGCGATCTGCCGCTGCCGGAGCAGAAGGGGCAGATCGTCCTCGAGGTGCTCGAGGACGTGGAGGTGGACGAGGCCCTCGTTGACCGTCTGTCGCGGCTGTCCCGGGCGGGCTACAAAGTCGCCCTGGACGATTTCGTCTATCAGCCGGCCCATGAAGCACTGCTGGCCCTGGCTGACTACGTGAAGCTGGATGTATGCGCGCTGCGCCCGGAGGAACTGGCCGACCATGTGGCCCGCGTGCGCCGGCACGGCGCGCGTCTCATCGCCGAGAAGGTGGAGACCCACGAGATGCTGGCCGTCTGCCGGGAGCTCGGTTTCGACATGTACCAGGGCTTTTTCTTCTGCCGGCCGCGGCTGATCTCCGGCAAACGCCCGGATGCCAACCGGCTTGCCGTGCTGCAGCTCATCACCCGCTTGCAGGATCCCGACGCCGGCATCGAAGAACTGGAGAAGCTCGTAACCTGTGACCCGGCGTTGTCCTACCGGCTGCTCAAATACATCAACTCCGCCTACTGCGGCATTCCCGTCGAAGTGACGTCCATACGTCAGGCACTGGTGCTGGTGGGTACCGACATGGTGCGCAGCTGGGCCACGCTGCTGCTGCTGTCGCGGCTGTCGGACGGCAAACCCAGTGAGCTCATCGCCACGGCGCTGATCCGCGCCAAAATGTGCGAGCTGCTCGGCGCGGACGACCACGAACGCGACGACAATCAGTACTTCACCGTGGGACTGCTGTCCGTGCTCGATGCGCTTACCGATCAGCCCATGGAGGAAGTGGTCGGCGGATTGCCATTCGATGCAGCCGTCTGTGCTGCGCTCAGCGAGCGCCGCGGCGTGCTCGGCGAGACGCTGACGCGGGTCATCGATTATGAACAGAACGCCGGCGACCCGACCGCTGCTGCTCCCGGACTGGCTGAGGCTTATCTGCAGGCCGTGAGCTGGTGCATGGACACGCAGCAGGCACTGACCGCCTGAGGCGGAGAGCGCACAGCCCGTGGCCTACAGCAGCATGCCCAGCACGACGAATCCCGCCAGTGCTGCGGCACCGGCGCTGAGCGCGTAGGGAAGCTGGGTTCTGACGTGATCGATGTGGTCGGTAGCGGCTGCCATGGAGGCCACCACAGTCGTATCGCTGATGGGCGAGGCATGGTCGCCGAAAATGGCACCGGACAGCACCGCGGCGAGCAGCACGGCGGGTTCGGCGCCCAGCGTCAGCGCTATGGGAATTGCCACGGGAATCATGATCGCGAAGGTCCCCCAACTCGAACCGATGGCGAACGCGGTGAAGGCCGAGACCAGAAACACCAGCGCCGGCAGCAGCGGCAGCGGTACGTTGTCGCTCACCACCTGAGATAGAAAGGCTCCGGTGCCCAGAGCGTCCGTGGCATCGCCCAGGGCCAGGGCCAGCAGCAGGATGATGGCCACCGGCAGTAATCCTCCGGCGCCCTTCAGCGATACGTTCATGAGTTCGTCGAGACGTCGGCGCTGGCCGGTCAGGGCCATCACCCACACCACCAGCAGGCCCGCCAGCACGGCCCAGAGCACCGATGTGGAACCGGATCCCGCAGCAAGGTTGCCGTTGCCGGTCAGGTACAGGCCCACCGGTACCGCAGCCACCATGGTGATGATGGGTGCCAGCATGTAGGCCGGGCTGGCCGTGTTGTCGTCGTCGCTGCTGATCAGCGACGGGTCCACCATGGGCGCGGCATTGGGCCACAGCACCCGGCCTTCCCGGGTCCGCGCCTCGGCGCGGGCCATGGCGCCGAAGTTCCAGCGGAAGGTGATGGCGCCGGCGGCCAGCAGCACGGCGAAGATGGCGTACAGATTCATGGGAATGGCCAGGACGAAGGTGCCCAGGGGGTTGTCCAGCGGTGTGCCGCTCAACAGCCCCAGGTTGAAGGCGCCCCAGGCATTGAGCGGAATCAGAATGCACACCGGTGCCGACGTGGAGTCGATGAGATAGGCCAGGCGCTCCCGGGAAATGCGCAAGCGGTCGAACAGCGGCCGCGATACCGCGCCCGCCACCAGCAGGGTCAGGTTGGATTCGATGAAGATCACGATGCCGGTTGCCCAGGCCAGCCACTCCGCCCGGCGCGGAGTGGTCACCCAGCGCCGCCGTTCCAGCCAGTGAACAAATCCACGCACGCCGCCGGTGCGTTCCATGGTGGCGATCATGGCGCCGATCACCAGAGTGAAGGCGATCACGCGCGTATCGCCGGGATTGCCGAGGACGGCGATGATGCCGTCGATGGCAGTGGCCAGCGCCGCCAGCGGATTGGCATCGCCCAGCAACCACCAGCCCAGCCAGATGCCGGTGAGCAGCGACAGGATCACCTGCCGGCTGATGATGGCCAGCGCGATGGCGCAGACGGGGGGCAGAACGGACGCCCAGCCCGGATCGCTCACGTGGAAGACTCCCCGCCGGCTGTTTCAAAGGTCACCGAGAACGTGCCCAGATCGGGGATTCTGCCGTCGCGCACGGCAACGCCTTCCCGGGTAGGAGCCCGCCGGCGGGCAACGCTCCTGTCCTGGCGTTCGATCCAGGCCTTCACCACGTCGCCCGACGGCCGCACATGGCAGACCAGTTCGCCGCGGCGGAGCATTTCACCGCGCAGCTTCACGCGGCGCTCGTTCAGTTGGGTTCGTATATTGTCGATGAAGCGCCAGACCGTTCGCTCTTCGCTGATCCCGCGTGCAGCCGCAACCTGTCTCCACAGCAGTTCTCTGGGGCCCTGCAGCTTGCGGGCATTGTGCACCCGGCAGCGGCCGTCGATCTGATAGGTGAATATGGCGGTGGTCCGATCGCCCTGTTCGAGGCGCTCGTGAATGCTCGGCGGCGGCGCGGGCGCGGGCGGCGGTGCCGGCGCTGCTGCCAGAGTCAGCGCGAGAAGGGCTCCATTCATAGCTAACCGGTACTTACTCGTTGCATGACAGTGTCGGAAATGTGCGGCACCGCGTCCAGTTTCCGCTGGACGAACCGCCGGCCCGGGCGCCGATTGACGGTTTGCAGATCCTGTGTGATAACCCCGGTCAGAGGATCGAGGGGAATAACATGAACGTTCTGTCTGCGCAGTGCTGCCGCGGGGGATTGGCGGCAGGGGTAGTTGTGCTGGCCGCCTGCACGTCGGTGGGCGTCGACCCTTCCAAGCTCGAGATTGTCGAAGACGTGGACCCCTTGCCGCGCATACACGTCCAGCGCGTGTGTGTCGAAGTGAACACGGGGGTCAAGCAGTCGTTCACCGACGGCCTGTTCGAGGCCCTGCGCGAGCTTGAGTTCGCTACTGCCTCGAAACAGACGGCATTCGGTGACGAATGCCGCTTCTGGATGCGTTACAGCGCCACCTGGACCGGCTTTCCCGAGTACCTGGCCACGGCGCACTTCGACGTCTATGAGGATCGCAGCCGCATCGGCCGCGCGGTCTATGATGCCACCGGCGGCGGCAGCCGGCTGGACCGCTACGGCTCGGCCACAGAAAAGGTCAAGCCGATGCTGAACGCGTTGTTTCTGCGGGTGGAGCGTGGCGAGGCGCCGGGCGGCTGATGCCGGCGCGGAGAGCGGGAAGCTGGTGCCCGGGGTCGGAGTCGAACCGACACTCTGTCTCCAGAACCAGATTTTGAGTCTGGCGCGTCTACCAGTTTCGCCACCCGGGCAGGGCGGGGCGGAATCTTACAACGGTCTCCCCCGACGATGCCACGCGAGTCATTGCTCAATTGACGGCCGCGTAACCACCGCCTGGTGATTGGCGCCGGGCCCCCGGCCCCGTAGAATTCGCGGCTTCGCCCTGATTGGTCGGTAAAGCCAATGCGCGTCGAGGATTTCCGCTACGAACTGCCCGGGCGGCTCATTGCCCAGAGCCCGCCGGCGCGCCGTGATGCCAGCCGCCTGCTGCACGTGGCCGGCGAGGGCCTCGAGCACCTGCAGTTCACCGATTTTCCGGCCCTGCTGCGCCCCGGCGACCTGCTGGTGCTGAACGACACCCGGGTGATCAAAGCGCGCCTGCACGGCGAGAAAGACAGCGGCGGCCGGGCAGAGATTCTGGTGGAGCGCATCGAATCGGACAGGGAGGCGCTGTGTCAGGTGCGGGTGAGCAAGCCGCTCAAACCCGGGCGCACGCTGCGGGTCGGGCGCTTCGAACTGGCAGTTAAAGGCCGGGAGGGTGATTTCTATCGTCTGGCCTTCCCGGGCACCGTGACCCAGGTGCTGGAAGCGGCCGGCGAAGTGCCGCTGCCGCCGTATATCGAGCGCGCACCGGACGCCGCGGACGCGGAACGCTACCAGACCGTTTATGGGGCGCGTCCCGGCGCCGTGGCTGCGCCGACTGCCGGGCTGCATTTCAGCCATGCCATGCTCGAAGCATTGCCGGAACAGGGGGTGGAAACGGCCACCGTCACGCTGCACGTCGGCGCCGGCACGTTTCAGCCGGTGCGGGTCAGCGATCTGAGCCGCCACCGCATGCACTTCGAGCGTTATGAAATCGGCCCGGCTGCAGCCGATGCCATTGCCCGCTGCCGGGCCCGCGGCGGCCGCGTGGTGGCGGTGGGGACCACCGTGGTGCGTACCCTGGAAGCCGCCGCCGAGCCGTGCACCGGTACCGTGGCGGCCGGGCAGGCCGAGACGGATCTGTTCATTACGCCCGGTTACCGCTTCGCCGCGGTGGATGCATTGCTCACCAATTTTCACCTGCCGGAGTCGACCCTGCTCATGCTGGTTTGCGCCTTCGCCGGCTATGACCGGGTCATGGCCGCCTACCGGGCGGCGGTGGCCGCCGAGTACCGCTTTTTCAGCTATGGAGACGCCATGTTCCTGGAGCGCGCCGATGTTTGAGCTGCTGGCCACCGACGGTGCGGCCCGCCGCGGCCGGCTGACTACGGCCCACGGCAGCGTGGAGACGCCGGTGTTCATGCCCTGCGGGACCTACGGCACGGTGAAGGCCATGACCCCGGCGGCCCTGCACGAAACGGGCACCCAGATGCTGCTGGGCAATACCTTTCACCTCATGCTGCGTCCCGGCCATGAGGCCATTCGCGATCTGGGCGGGCTGCATACCTTCATGGGCTGGTCCGGGCCCATCCTCACCGATTCCGGCGGCTTTCAGGTGTGGAGCCTGGGCGAGCTGCGCAAGATTTCCGAGCATGGCGTGGTCTTCCGCTCGCCGGTGAACGGCGATCGGGTGGAGCTGACGCCGGAGACTTCCATGGCCGTGCAGCGCAGCCTCGATGCCGACGTGGTCATGGTGTTCGACGAGTGCACGCCGTATCCGGCCAGCGAGGCCGAGGCCCGCGACTCCATGGCCCTGTCCCTGCGCTGGGCCGAACGTTGCCGGAACGCCTACGGGGCAGGCGATCCGGGGCTTCTGTTCGGCATCGTGCAGGGCGGCATGTACGACGCTCTGCGCCGCGAAAGCCTGGAGGGCCTGCTGAGCCTGGGTTTCGACGGCTATGCCATCGGCGGACTGTCCGTGGGGGAGACGAAGGCGGAAATGGACGCGGTGCTCACGGCGCTGCTGCCCCGGATGCCCGCTGAGCGGCCGCGCTATCTCATGGGCGTGGGCACCCCGGCGGATCTGGTACGCGGCGTGGCACTGGGGGTGGACATGTTCGACTGCGTCATGCCCACGCGCAATGCGCGCAACGGCTATGCATTCACCTCCCGGGGAACGCTGAAAATCCGCAACGCCCGCCATCGCCTGGCCGACCTGCCCCTGGACCCGGAGTGCGGCTGCTACACCTGCGCCAACTTCTCCCGCGCCTATCTGCATCATCTGGACCGCTGCGGCGAGATGCTCGGCAGCATTCTCATGACCTGGCACAACCTGGCCTACTACCACGGCCTGATGGCACGTTTGCGCGCGTCTGTCGAAACGGGTACATTTCGCTCCCTCATCGAGACCCTGCAAAACGGTTGGAATTCCCCGGATGAATCTGTTTGAAACCACGGCTTACGCGGCCGAGGGCGCACCGGCCGGCGGCGACGCCGGACTGATCAACCTGCTGTTCCTCGGCGGCTTCGTCCTGATCTTCTATTTTCTGTTGTGGCGCCCGCAGAGCAAACGCCGCAAGGAACACCAGGCGCTCATGGCCGGGCTCGACAAGGGCGATGAGGTCGTGACCGCCGGCGGCATCGTCGGCCAGGTCAACAAGGTCGAAGACGACTTCATCAAAGTGCAGGTCGCCAATAATGTAGAGCTGCGCATCCAGAAGTCTGCCGTGGGCGCCACGCTACCCAAAGGGACCATCAAGTCACTGGATGAGTCCTGACCGTGGCTAGATCTCCCGGCATGACGGGGGAGAATCTGCTCGGCATGCCCCGGGCGGCGAAGCGTCCGCCCAATACCAACAGCGCCGGGCGGCTGATCACGGTAGTGATCGTGCTGACCCTGGGTTGTCTGTATGCGGCCCCCAACCTGTTTCTGCCCGACCCGGCGCTGCAGATTCGCGCCACGTCGGATGAGTACCAGGTGAATCAGGAGTCCATGCAGAAGGCCGTCGAGGCCCTGGAACGCGGCGGTATTCCAGTGCAACGACTTCGAGTTCGACGGTACCTCCGGCATGATCCGGGTAGGTTCGGACGACCAGCAGCTGCGCGGCCGTGATCTGGTGTCTGCGGCACTGAACCCCGGCGCTGACCGGCGCTACGTGGTGGCCCTCAACCGCGCCTCCAATACGCCCGAATGGCTGCGCGACCTCGGCGGCACACCGTTGAACCTGGGCCTGGACCTGTCCGGCGGCGTGCACTTTCTGCTCCAGGTCGACATGGACAAGTTCCTCGGCGACCGCATGGAAAGCAACGAGCAGGCCATCCGCGAGCTGCTCGTGGAGAACCGCATACGCTATCAACCCGGCGACTGGCTGGACGGCCGCACCCTGGCCATTGCCTTTCAAGGTGCCGACGCCCGGGACGAAGCGCGGCAGCTCATCGAGGGCGAGTTCGAGGAGTTCGAGATCACCATCGAGGAGATCGACGGCCGGCCCGGTCTGCGCCTGGCCATCTCTGAAGACACGATTGCCGAACTGGAAGACTTCGCCATTTCGCAGAACCTCACCAGCCTGCGTAACCGGGTGAACGAACTGGGCGTCTCCGAACCGCTGGTGCAGCGTCTCGGCCGCTCCCGCATCGTCCTGGATCTGCCGGGTGTGCAGGACAGTGCCCGGGCCAAGGAGATCATCAACAAGTTCGCCAATCTGGAATTCCGCCTGGTGGCCCGGGATGCGGCACGCCCTGCGCAGACCGAGACCTACGAGTACGAAGGCAGAACCGTGGTTCTCGAGAAGGCGAACATCGTCACCGGTAACCAGGTCACCAACGCCAACCAGGATTTCGATCCGGAAACCGGCCAGCCCCAGGTCGGCGTTCCTGGACAACGAAGGCGGCCGGCGCATGAATGCCGTGACCCAGGACAACGTGGGCAACCAGATGGCCATCATCTTCAAGGAGCTGAAGGTCCGTACACGCACGGTCACGGAAGATGGTGAGACCCGGGTAGTGCCCTATACGGTGGAAGATGCCCGGGTCATCAACGTCGCCACCATTCAGAGCGCACTGGGCTTTCGCTTCCGCATCACCGGCCTCGAGCTCGGCGAGGCCCGCGACCTGGCCCTGCTGCTGCGCGCCGGGGCCCTGGCCGCTCCCATGTACATCGTCGAGGAACGCACCGTCGGCGCGAGCCTGGGTGAAGAGAACATCGAACAGGGGCGCAATTCCGTGATCATCGGCTTCGCCCTGGTGCTGCTGTTCATGCTGGTCTATTACCGCTGGTTCGGTCTGGCGGCCAACGTGGCCCTCACCGCCAACCTGATCCTGCTGGTGGCCATCATGTCGGTACTCGGCGCCACCCTGACATTGCCGGGTATCGCCGGCATCGTGCTCACCGTGGGCATGGCGGTGGATGCCAACGTGCTGATCTTTTCCAGAATCCGTGAGGAGGCGAAGAACAGCTCGCCCCAGGCGGCCATTCAGGCCGGTTTCGACCGTGCCATCGTGACCATTCTCGACGCCAACATAACCACCTTCTTCGTCGCCATCATTCTGTTCTCCATCGGCAGCGGTCCGGTGAAGGGCTTTGCCGTCACTCTGGCCGTGGGCATCGTCACGTCCATGTTCACCGCCATCATGGTGACCCGGACCCTGGTGAACCTCATGTACGGCGGCCGCAAGCTCGAGAGACTGGCGATATGAAGTTGCAGCTTCCCGAAATCGATTTCATGGGCAAGCGCCGGATCGCTGCGGTGGTGTCCGTGGTGTTCGTGGTGGCGGCGCTGGTGGATATTCTGGTGGAAGGCCTGGAGCTGGGCCTGGATTTCACCGGCGGAACCCTGGTGGAGGTGCAGTTCCCGGAACCGCGGGATCCGGCCGAGGTACGCCAGTACCTGGCAGGCGTCGGCTTCGAAGGCGGCACCGTGCAGTATTTCGGCAGCGAGCGCGACCTGCTGGTGCGCATGCCGCCCCAGGCGGGCACCGAGCAGGCCCAGATGGGTGATCAGATCCTCGCGGCCCTCCGGGAACTGGATTCGGACGTCACCCTCATGCAGTCGAACTACGTCGGGCCGGCGGTGGGCGAGGAACTGCGCAACGACGCCGGCCTGGCTCTGATCACGGCGCTGGGCGTCGTCATGCTGTATATCCTGTTCCGCTTCACCAAACAGTTCGCGGTGGGCGCGGTGGCGGCTCTGGTCCACGACGTGATCGTGGTGATCGGCTGTTTTTCGTTTTTCCACTGGACTTTCGATCTGTCCGTGCTGGCAGCGGTGCTGGCCGTGGTGGGTTATTCGCTGAACGATACGATCGTGGTGTCCGATCGCGTTCGGGAAAACTTCCGCAATCTGCGCCGGGCGACGCCCATCGACGTGATCAACCGCTCGTTGAATCAAATTCTGGGCCGAACGCTGATCACGTCTTTGACCACGCTGCTGGTGCTGCTGGCCCTGCTCATTGCCGGCGGCGAGACCATCCGCGGCTTCGCCCTGGCGCTGACCATCGGCGTGGTGGTGGGTACCTATTCATCGATCTATGTGGCCGCCAACGTATTGCTCGGGCTGAAGGTCAGCCGCGAAGATCTGCTGATTCCGGAAAAGGAAGGCGAGGCGGAAAATCCTTAGCGTGTGCTAGCGCAGATCGGCGGTCAGATGCGGCCGCAGGTGCTGCACCATCAGTTTGAAGATCTTGGCGTTGGCCGCAACGATGTGGCCCTTGCGCATGAACTCGTCGCCCCCTGACGGCTCGCCCACGAAGCCGCCGGCCTCGCGCACCAGCACCGCGCCGGCGGCAATGTCCCACGGCGACAGCGAAAACTCCCAGAAACCGTCCATGCGCCCGGCAGCCACGTAGGCCAGATCGAGCGCCGCCGAGCCGGCGCGGCGGATGCCGCGGCAGGTGGCGGTGAATTCCTTGAGCATATCCATGTAGGCGTCCAGGTGCGGCTTGATGGCCCCCGGCGGAATGCCCGTGCAGAGCACGGCTTCCTGCAGCCGCGTGGTGGCGCTGACGCGGATGCGCTTGCCGTTGAGCTGCGCGCCGTGGCCGCGCGAGGCGGAGAAGACCTCGTTGCGCAACGGGTCGAAGATCAAGCCGTGTTCCAGGCGCCGCTCGTGCTGCAGGGCGATGGATACGCAGAAGTGGGGAATGCCCTGCAGATAGTTGGTGGTGCCGTCCAGCGGGTCGATGATCCAGGTGAATTCGCTATCGCCGCCGGCGCTGCTGCCGCTGTAGGCAACGCCGTTTTCTTCACCGAGGATGCCGTGCTCCGGATAGGCCTTGTGCAGCACGTCGATGATGGCGGCTTCCGCCTCGCGGTCCACGTTGGAAACGAAATCGTTGTGCTGCTTTTCCTGCACGTCCAGCGATTCCAGGCGGTCCATGGCGCGCAGCATGATCTGCCCGGCCTGGCGCGCGGCGCGCAGTGCGATATTGACCATCGGTTGCATGGACTGGCGGTTCCCGGAATTGCAGGCGGGGTACACTAGCAGCATCAGGCAGCAGGTGAACAGTGACGGACGAAAGGTTTCAACGAATTCGCATGGTGCTGGTGGAGCCGAGCCACCCCGGCAACATCGGCGGGGCGGCCCGGGCCCTGAAGACCATGGGGCTGTCGCAGCTCGCCGTGGTGAACCCGCAGCGTTTCCCGGATCCCCAGGCGGAATGGCGGGCGGCGGGGGCTCAGGACGTGCTGCAGGCGGTGCAGGTCTTCCACAGTGTGGAGGATGCCATTGCCGACTGTCACTGGGTGGTGGGCACCAGTACGCGGTCGCGCCGCATTCCGTGGCCGCTCAAGGCGGCCGACGCGGTGGCCGCCGACATTCTGGCGCAGCCGCTCGAGACCCGGGTGGCGGTGCTGTTCGGCCGCGAGACCAATGGCCTGTCCAATGACGAGCTGCAGTTGTGTCATTGCCACCTGCAGATTCCGGCGAATCCGGATTATCCATCGCTGAATCTGGCCATGGCGGTGCAGGTGGTGTGCTACGAGCTGTTCAAACAGGCCGGCTCGGTGACGCCGGCGGCTGCCTGGGATCATCCGCCGGCCAGCGCCGCTGAACTGCAGGGATTCATGACCCACCTGGAAGCCGTCCTCGTGCGCGCCGGTTTTCTTAATCCGCGCAATCCCGGTCAGACCATGACCCGCCTGCGGCGGCTGTTCACCCGGGCCGGCATGGACGAAAAGGAAGTGCAGATGCTGCGCGGTGTGCTCAAGGAACTGGATCCGGGAGAATAGTGGACCAAATTACTCGGGTATTGCATACTGTCGGTCATGCGACTCACCACCAAAGGCCGCTACGCCGTGACAGCCATGCTCGACATCGCCCTGCACTGCGACGGCGGGCCGGTGAGCGTGGCCGAGGTGGCGGAACGTCAGGCCATCTCCAGTGCCTATCTCGAGCAACTGTTCAGCAAGCTTAAACGCGCCGGCCTGCTGCGCAGTGTGCGCGGCCCCGGGGGCGGCTACGAACTGGCCGTCGGTCCGGCCGAGGTGAATGTTTCCCACATCATTACCGCGGTGGGTGAGGGCGTCGACGCCACGCGCTGCAAGGGCACCGCCGACTGCCAGGAGGGTGCCACCTGCCTGACCCACGAGTTGTGGACGGCGTTGTCCAGTCGTATCAACGAGTTTCTTGCCGGGATCACCCTGGAAGACCTGGTGGCGCAGCGCGAAGTGCGCGATGTGGCCAGCCGCCAGGACTCCCAACTCATTGCCGCACGGATGTTGTAGCCGTCAGCGCGGCAAGGACGATACGGCCATGGTGAAAGCAGTTTATCTCGACTACGCAGCGACCACGCCCGTCGACCCGCGGGTCGCTCAGAAGATGAGTGCCTGCCTGCTGGTGGAGGGAAATTTCGGCAATCCGGCGTCGCGTTCCCACGTGTTCGGCTGGCAGGCGGAAGAGGCGGTGGAAGAGGCGCGCGCCAAGGTCGCCAGGCTCATCAATGCCGACCCGCGGGAGATCGTCTGGACCTCCGGGGCCACCGAGTCGGACAATCTGGCCATCAAAGGTCTGGCTGAGGGCGCCGCACGCCGCCACATCGTCACCAGCAGCATCGAACACAAGGCCGTGCTCGATACCTGCGCTTATCTCGAGACCCGCGGTTTCGCAGTCACCTATCTGAATCCGGGCGCCGACGGCATCGTCACGCCGGAGCAGGTGGCAGCAGCCCTGCGCGACGACACCCTGGTCGTGTCGATCATGCACGCCAACAACGAGATCGGCGTCGTCAACGATATCGCCGCCATCGGCGCGGTGTGCCGCAAGGCCGGGGTACTGTTTCACGTGGATGCCGCGCAGAGCGCCGGCAAGCTGGCCATCGACATGGCGGATCTGCCGGTGGATCTGCTGTCGATGTCGGCCCACAAAATGTACGGCCCCAAGGGCATGGGCGCCCTGTACGTGCGCCGTGAACCGCCGGTGAAGCTCACCCCCATGATCCACGGCGGCGGTCACGAGCGCGGCATGCGCTCCGGCACCCTGGCGACCCATCAGATCGTCGGCATGGGTGAGGCCTGTGCCATCATGCAGCGCGAGATGGAGAGCGAAAACGCGCGCATTCTCGGCCTGCGCAACCGGCTGCTGGCCCATCTGCTGCAGGTGCCCGGGGCAGCGCTGCACGGCGACCGCGAGCGGCGCCTGCCCGGGCTCATCAACGTCTCATTCGCCGGCGTGGACGGCGAAACCCTGCTCATGGCCCTGGACGACCTCGCGGTCTCCACCGGCTCGGCGTGTACCTCGGCCAGCGTGGAGCCGTCCTATGTGCTGCGCGCCCTGGGTGTCCCGGACGATGTGGCTCACGCCTCCTTGCGCTTCACCGTCGGGCGCTATACCACCGAAAAAGACGTGGACTACGCCGGCAGCCGGGTGGCCGACGTCGTAACCACCCTGCGCGCCAGGAACCCTGTAGGAGCGGTCTCCTGACCGCGATCCCTCCCCGATCCACCCCACCCCACAAATTCGTTTGATCTGCACCCCAAACGCGTATAATACGCGGCCGCTGTTTTGCGGCATTTCTTGTAAATTCAAATAGATACGAGCGGTTCACGAAATCGCGGTTCGGACTCATCAACGCGGAGACACTCATGGCAACGGAGCGGACCTTTTCCATCATCAAGCCCGACGCAGTGGCAAGAAACCTGATCGGTCAAATCCTGACCCGGTTCGAGAACAATGGGCTGCGCATCGTGGCGGCGCGTATGTTGCACATGAGCGAGGCCCAGGCGCGAGATTTCTACGCCGAACACGACGGCAAACCCTTCTTCAACGACCTGGTCGCCTACATGACCTCCGGGCCGGTGCTGGTTCAGGTGCTCGAAGGCGAAGATGCCATTGCGGTGAATCGGCGGCTGATGGGGGCTACCAACCCCAAAGACGCTGAGCCAGGTACCATACGGGCTGACTTCGCCGAGTCGTTGGAGGCCAATGCCGTGCACGGCTCAGATTCGCCGGCTTCGGCGGAGCGTGAGATCGCCTGTTTTTTCAAAGCGGAGGACATCTGTCCGCGAGGATGACCGTGACCAGCAGCAACGATGAGGTTCGTCCGAAGGTTCGGCCGGAGGCACAGAGAGTAAATCTGTTCTCTCTGTCGCGCCCGCAGATGGAGCAGTTTTTCGTCGACCATGGCGAGAAAGCCTTCCGCGCGCGGCAGATCATGAAATGGGTTTATCACCAGGGCGTGCTGGATTTCGACGCCATGACGGATCTGTCGAAGCGCCAGCGCACCACCCTCACGGAGATGGCGTATCTCGGTCTGCCCGAGGTGGTAGCGCGTCACGAATCCCGCGACGGCACCATCAAATGGATCGTCCGCGTGGCCAACGGCAACTGCGTGGAAACCGTGCTGATTCCCGACCGCGGGCGCAATACGCTGTGCGTGTCGTCGCAGGTGGGCTGCATGCTCGACTGCAGTTTCTGTTCCACCGGCAAGCAGGGATTCAACGGCAATCTGGATACGTCGGACATCATCGGTCAGGTGTGGCTGGCCGACCGGGAACTGCGTGCGCGGGACACCTCGGGGGAGCCGCCGGGCAGCACATTGACCAACTGCGTCACCAACGTGGTGCTCATGGGCATGGGCGAGCCACTGCTGAATTTCGACAACGTGGTGGCCGCCACCGAACTGATGATGGACGACCTGGCGTTCGGCATTTCCAAGCGCCGGGTCACCATCAGCACCGCCGGTGTGGTACCGGCCATTTACCGGCTCGCGGAAATCTCCGATGTGTCGCTGGCCATTTCCCTGCACGCTCCGGACGACACTCTGCGCGACCAGCTCGTGCCGTTGAACCGCAAGCATTGCATCGACGATCTGCTCGCGGCCTGCCGGCATTATGTGGAAGGCCTGGGGGAACGGCGCTCGCTGACCATGGAATACACGCTGCTCAAGGGCGTCAATGACAGCCCCGAGCAGGCCCGGGCGCTGGCCCGCCTGCTGCGCGGCGTACGTTGCAAGATCAATCTGATACCCTTCAATCCGTTTCCGGCATCCGGCTACGAGCGGCCCGAGGAGGGCGCGGTACGCGAATTCCAGACCGTGCTGATGAATGCCGGCTATGCGACCATGCTGCGCACGACGCGCGGTGAGGATATCGATGCGGCCTGCGGTCAGCTGGTGGGCCAGGTGCAGGACCGGACCCGGCGTCAGCAACGCTACATCGCCCGCCGCAAAGCCCAGGAGGTTGCATGAGCCGAATGCCGTGGATGCTTTTGTGCCTGGCGCTTCTGGGCGGATGCGTCACTGAATCGACCAATCAGCGTGAGCCGGCACCGAGGGGCGAGCAGCTCAAGGCGCACCTGGACCTGGCCCGCGGATATCTGGAACGGCGTGACTGGAACCGGGCCCGCGATCCGTTGCAACGTGCCCTCGACATCGATCCGCGCTCGGCGGACGCTCATGTTCTCATGGCGGTACTGCACCAGGCGCAGGACGAACCGGAGCATGCCGAGGCGTCGTACCGGCAAGCCCTGCGATACGATCCGCAGCATTCCATGGCGCTCAACAATTACGGGTCGTTTCTGTACTCCCAGGGGCGCTATGAGGAAGCCCTGGAGCCGATGCGCAAGGTAGTCCGGGATACCTCCTATCGGGGGCGGGCTCAAGCTCACGAGAACCTGGGTCTGGCAGAGTTGAAGGTGGGCAACGTGGAGCGGGCGCAGGCGGCGTTCGAGCGCGCCCTGTCGTTCAATACCGTGCAGCCGCGCAGCGCCCTGGAGCTGGCCTTCCTCGCCTTCGAACGGGGCGACATCGCCGATGCCGGCCGCTATTACGACATCTATCGCCAGCGTGCCCGGCAGACGCCGCGCAGTCTGTGCCTGGGTCTGCGCCTCGCCCGGGCCACCGGCGATGCCGACCAGCGGGCCAGCTACGAGATCGCGTTGCGCAACATGTTCCCGGACTCCGCAGAAGCCCGGCGGTGTATGCAAGAGAACTGAGTATGTGCAGCAGGGGCACAGCGTGAATCAGGCGGATGTCAGCCGCCCCGGCAGCGTCCTGCGGGCTGAGCGGGAAAGCCTGGGCGTGTCGGTGCGCGAGGTTGCCGAGACGCTCAACCTGTCCATTACCATGGTCAATGCCATCGAGGCCGACGATCTGGACAGTCTGCCGGGTGCCGTGTTCGCGCGCGGTTACGTACGGGCCTATGCACGCCTGCTGGAGCTCGACCCGGACCCGCTGCTGCGCCACTACCCGCAAGCCGAGGGGCCGTTGCCGGACACCGATACGCCCACCGAGGCGCCGATCTGGGAATGGATCCGGCGCCGGCCGCTGCTGGTGCTCGGCGGTGCCGGCGGTCTGCTGGTGTCATTGCTGGTTGTCATGGTTGCATTGCTGTGGCCCGGCGCAGAGGACGACTCTGTGGAACTTGCCGGCGGCCGGGTACCCGCCAGCGAGTCGGCGATGACGGACACTGTCGAACGGCGCTTCGACGATCAGGCAGCGCTGACGGCCGACGCGGGGCTGGCGCAGCGCCGCGCTGAGGAGCCGGTGGCGCCGGCGCCGCAGAGCGCCGCCGCGCCGGCGGCGGATCCTGCAGCGTTGCCCGCAGAGACGGCGCAAGACCGCGAGGCGACGATCGATGCCGCAACGCCGGCGGTTGCCGAGGCCGCAGACGAGGCAGGCGCCGCGGTGCAACGCCTGACGGCCGGCGGCGACGACCGGCTGACCTTCCGCTTTCGCGACGACTGCTGGCTGGAGGTGCGCCGCAGCGACGGCGAAAGCCTGTACAGCGATTTGAGTCGTGCGGGCTCGCAGTTGGAGCTGGTCGGCGAGGGGCCATTCCGCATATTGCTGGGCTATGCCCCGGGCGTGCGGCTCACCTTCAATGGTGAGCCGGTGCCGCTGGCGCCGCGCACGCGCAACAACGTCGCCACCCTGGTTCTGGGACAGTAGTCATGATTCAGTCCATACGCGGTATGCGCGACGTGCTGCCGGAGGAAGCCCGGCGCTGGCGGGCGGCGGAGCAGCAGATCCGCGATGTCCTGCTGGCCTATGCCTATGAAGAGATTCACCTGCCGTTGCTCGAAGCTACGGAGCTGTTCAGCCGCGGGGTCGGTGAAGCCACCGACATCGTGGAAAAGGAAATGTACACCCTCAAAGACCGGGACGGCGACAGCATCACCCTGCGTCCGGAGGGTACTGCCGGCTGCGTGCGCGCACTGCTGGAGCACGGGCTGCTGTTCAACCAGACTCAGCGGGTGTTCTATGCGGGACCCATGTTTCGCTACGAGCGGCCGCAGAAGGGCCGCTACCGGCAGTTTTATCAGCTCGGTGCAGAAGCTTTCGGGCTGCCGGGGGCGGACATCGACGCCGAGCTCATCGCCATGTGCCGGGCCTTCTGGCAGCGCCTGGGGGTCGCGCCGCGGGTGCGCCTGGAAATCAATACCCTGGGTTCGGCGGAATCCCGGGCCGCCTACCGGGAAGCTCTGGTGGCCTACCTGCAGCCGCACCGGGAAGCCCTGGACGCGGACAGCCAGCGGCGCCTGGAGCGCAATCCGCTGCGCATCCTCGATTCCAAGAATCAACAGACTCAGGCTGTGCTGGCAGAGGCCCCCAGGCTGCCGGAGTTCGTCGATGACGAGGGGCGTGCACACTTCGCTGCGCTGTGCGAACTGCTCGAAAGCCTGGACATCCCTTACGTGGTCAACCCGGGCCTGGTGCGCGGCCTCGATTACTACACCCATACCGTGTTCGAGTGGATCACCGACGATCTGGGCGCTCAGGGCACGGTCTGTGCGGGCGGCCGCTACGATGGTCTGGTGGAACGTCTCGGCGGCCGGCCCACACCGGGCGCCGGCTTTGCCCTGGGACTCGAGCGGGTGATTCTGCTCTGCCAGGCGGTGCTGGCTGAGGCGGTGGAAGCGCGCGCGGGTGCCGACGTCTATGTGTGCGTCATGGAGGCGCAGCAGCAGGCCTGGGCGCTGGAACTGGCGGATAAATTGCGGCAAGCGTTGCCAACGTTCAGAATCCGCACCCACGCTGGCGGCGGCAAGCTGAAGAACCAGATGAAGCGTGCCGATCAGAGCGGCGCGCAGTACGCCGTGGTCATCGGCGAGAACGAGGTGCGCGACGCGATGCCCAGCTTGAAACCGCTGCGCGAGGACCGCGCGCAGGAGAGCCTGAGCATCACCGGGCTCATCGAGCGCCTGCGCGAATCGGCCGCGGGGCTGGATTCGTGAGGGCCGATTCGAACAACAGGAGAAACCCGTGTCAGACTATCTGAGCGAGGAGGAGCAACTCGCGCGGTTGCGCGGCTGGTGGGAACGCAACGGTACCTACCTGATCATCGGCGTCGTGCTGGTGGTTGCCGCCGTGGTGGGCTGGCGCTGGTATCAGAACCACCTGGAGGAGCGCGCACTGCGCGCTTCGGATCTGTACGCCGAGTTTCTCGCTGCCGACGACGCCGCGCGGCAGTCGCTGGGCGACGAGATCATCGCTGCCGGCAGCGGCACGGCATATCCAGCTTTCGTGCTGTATCACCGGGCGCAAGCGGCCGTGACCGCCGAGGATCCGGCTGCTGCCCAGGATGCCCTGCGCCAGGCCGTGGCGCTGGCCAGCGGCCGGGAGCTGGCGGATACTGCGCGCCTGCGCCTGGCCCGGGTGCTGTTTGCCGCCGACAGTGCCGATGAGGCACTGAAGGTTCTCAATGAAATCCGCGCCGCTGGATTCCTCAGCCTGGCGGCGGAGCTCAAGGGTGATATTCACTTGTCCCGGGGCGAGCGCGCCCTGGCTCATCAGTCATACGTTGCCGCCAGGTCCCATGGGTCCGGCGAACAGCAGCGCCCGGTTCTGGAGATGAAGATTGCAGATACTGCCGACACGAGCGATTCGTAGCTTCACGCTGGTGCTCGGGGCCGCCCTGGTCTCCGGATGCAGTTGGTTTTCCTGGTTGCCCTTCGTCGACGGCCCGGCGCAGGAGAGCAAGCGCGAGCCTGCCCGGCTGGAACGCTTCGACGAGGAAGTACGCCTGCAGCGCGAGTGGTCAGCGAAGATCGGTGACGGTCTGGGTAAGAAGCTGCTGCGCCTGCGTCCCGCCGTGGGCGCCGACCGCATCTACGCCGCTGACGGCTACGGTCTGGTGGAAGCCCGCGACCGCTTCACCGGCGAGCGCCAGTGGCGCACGCGCATTGGTGAGGACCCCACGGGCTTTCTGAGCTCCCTGAACATCCTCGACCGCAGCGATCCGAGTTTTGTCACCGGTGGTGTCGGCTTCGCCCACGGCTACGTGCTGCTGGGGACCGCCCACGGTCAGGTGATCGCCCTGTCTGCGGGCGATGGCGAAGAAGTCTGGCGGGTCACGGTGGGCAGCGAAGTGGTGGCGCCGCCGGTGGGCGGCGAAGATCTGGTGTTCGTGCGCACCATCGACGGGCGCCTGCTGGCGCTGGAACGGGCGGACGGCTCCGTGCGCTGGAGTTTCGACAACCCGGTGCCGGTATTGAGCCTGCGCGGAACGGGCACGCCGGTGTATGCCAACGGCATCGTCTATGCCGGCTTTGCCAATGGGATGGTCTCGGCGGTGCGCGCCGAGAACGGCGAGCCGGTCTGGCAGCATCGCGTCATGCTGCCCGAGGGCCGCTCCGAACTCGACCGTATGGTGGACGTGGACAGCACGCCTCTGCTGTCCGGGGGCGTGCTCTACGTCGTGGCTTATCAGGGCAGGTTGAAAGCCCTGCGTGCCAGCGACGGCACCCTGCTCTGGGAGCAGGAGATGTCCAGCTATCTGGATCTGGCCACCGGCTACGGCCAGATCTACGTGGTCACCGAGGACGACGAACTGGTGGCCATCGATGAGCGCACGGCCGACGAAGTCTGGCGTCAGGAGGGGTTGTTCCTGCGCAAGCTGTCGGCGCCCATCGCCTTCGGCAACTACGTGGTGATGGGGGACGAAGACGGCTACCTGCACGTTCTCGCGCAAAGCGACGGACGCTTTCTCGGCCGCACGCGGGTGGACCGCAAAGGCATCCGCAGCCGGGCCGTTCAGGCGGACGGGCTGACCTACGTGCTGGGCAATTCCGGGGTTCTGCGGGCCATCAATATCGAGCCGAGGTAAGCCGCCATGCTGCCGACCGTCGCCCTGGTCGGTCGCCCCAACGTGGGTAAATCGACGCTGTTCAACCGCCTTGCCCGGGGCCGTGACGCCCTGGTAGCCGACGTGCCCGGGCTCACCCGGGATCGCCGCTACGGCCGGGCTGCCCTGGGCGATGTCACCTGCACACTCATCGACACCGGGGGCCTGCTCGGTGACGACGGCGAGCTCACCGCGGCCATGGAGCATCAGGCTGAGCTGGCCATGGACGAGGCCGACCTGGTCGCCTTACTGGTGGATGCGCGCAGCGGACTGACCCCCCACGATGAAGAGATCGCCACCCGCCTGCGACGCAATGACCGGCGCGTGATGCTGGTGGTCAACAAGATGGATGGCATCAGTGAGGCGGACGCCATCGCCGAATTTGCCGGGCTCGGTTTCGACGACATGCTGCTGGTGGCGGCCGCCCACGGGCGCGGCATGGATACGTTGAGTGAACGGCTGGCGGAGCTGCTGGAACCGTTTGCCGACGCCGGCGGCGTCGCGGAATCCGCCGCAGACGACGACGCTGTGCGGGTGGCGGTCATCGGCCGGCCCAATGTGGGCAAATCCACCCTGATCAACCGCCTGCTCGGAGAAGAACGTCAGGTCGTCTTCGACGAGCCGGGCACGACCCGCGACGCCATCGACATTCCCTTCGAGCGCGACGGCACCCGTTTCGTCCTCATCGACACGGCCGGGGTGCGCCGCCGCGGCCGGGTTGAGGCCGTGGTGGAGAAGTTCTCCGTGGTGAAGACCCTGCAGGCCGTCGAGCGCGCGCACGTGGTGATTCTGGTGCTCGATGCCCGTGAGGGCCTGGTGGACCAGGACCTGCACCTGCTGAGCTATGCCGCCGAGGCGGGCTCGGCTCTGGTGGTGGCGCTGAACAAATGGGATGGCCTGAGCAGCGATGAACGGGCCCGCAATCTGCAGGTGCTGGACCGCCGCCTGCGTTTTGCGCCGTGGTTACCGGTGCGCCGGATCTCCGCCCTGCACGGTACCGGCGTGGGCAACCTGCTGGGTACGGTGATGCAGGTTTACGCGGCCGGCGAGCTGGATGTGGGTACTTCGTATCTGACCCGGATTCTGGAGGGTCTGGTGCAGGCCCATGCACCGCCCATGGTGCACGGCCGGCCCATCAAGCTGCGCTTTGCCCACAAGGCCGGCTCCCATCCGCCGCGCATCGTCATTCACGGCAATCAGACTTCTGCCGTACCCGCCAGCTACGTGCGTTACCTGGAGAATGGTTTCCGGGAAGCACTGGATCTGGTGGGTACACCCGTGAAGATCGAGTTGCGTACTGGTGAGAACCCCTTCGCCGGGCGCCGCAACACCCTCACGCCGCGTCAGGAGAAGCGGCGCAAGCGTATGGTCCGCCATCACAAGACGAAAAAGCGCTGAGCATTACGCGTCCGGCAGTCTGGGCAGCCGGTTGTCGTCGTCCACGCTTTCTACCCGCACGTCCAGCGCACCATCGTGCAGGTGGGCCGTCAGCGTTTCCCCGGCCCGGGTATCTGCTGCCGACGTCACCGGTTGGCGCCTGCCGCCCGCCGCCCGGGTGAGCACCGTATAACCACGACCCAGAGTCGCCAGCGGGCTCACGGCCTGCAGAGTACGCGCCGCCGCGCTCGCCCTGGCGGATTGGGCGGTCAGGTTTCTACCCACGGCGCCGCGCAGCGCCGCATCCACACGGCGCAGGCGCTCGAGGTGCTGAGCGATCTGCTGCGCCGGGCGCAGCAGAGCCAGGTTGCGCTGCAGCGCCGCCAGGCTGCGCTGCCGCCGCTCCAGCCCATAGTCCATGCCGCGCTGCAGTCGTTCGTTCAGGCGCTGCAGGTGCGTGAGGAAATCGGCCTGGTCCGGGGTAATGAGTTCCGCGCCCGCCGACGGTGTGGGTGCCCGCAGGTCGGCGACGAAGTCGGTGATGGTGAAGTCGGTCTGGTGGCCCACCGCCGACACGGTGGGTACGGGGCAGGCGGCCAGCGCCCGTGCCACGGACTCGAGATTGAAGGTCCACAGATCCTCCAGGGAGCCGCCGCGGCGGGTGATCAGCACGACGTCCGCAGCCGCGGCGGGCACGCGGGACAGGGCGTCGAGTACCTCGGCTTCGGCGTTGTCGCCCTGCACCGCGACGGGCAGCAGGATCACCTCGAGAACGGGAAAGCGCCGGGCGATCACGTGCAGTACGTCGCGCAGGGCGGCGCCGCTGGCCGAGGAAATGACAGCCAGGCGCCGCGGCAGGGCGGGCAACGGGCGCTTGCGTTCCGGGGCGAACAGCCCTTCGCCCTCGAGGCGCGCCTTGAGGGCCTCGAAGGCGGCGCGCAGGGCGCCTTCGCCGGCGGGTTCGAGGTGGTCGGCGATGAGCTGGAAGTCGCCGCGCGGTTCATAGAAGCTGACCCGGCCGCGCAGCAGCACCTGAGTGCCGTCCCGCGGCGTGAAGCGCACGGCGCGGTTGCGGCCGGCGAACATGGCGCAGCGCAGTTGCGCCGTGTCGTCTTTCAAGGTGAAGTACCAGTGGCCGGACGCGGGTTTGCGGAAGTTGGAAACCTCGCCTTCCACCCACACCATGGGGAAGTGCTCTTCCACCAGCAGTCGTGCCGCCCGGGCCAGGGCGCTGACGCTCAGTACCGGATGGTGTTGTGATCGGTCGAGCATGCGGCGAGTGTACACGACGATTTACAAGGGCCAAGGGCGCCGGTAAAATCTCGGTTTTGCGGAGTCCTAAATGTTGCGTATTGCCCAGGACGCGCTCACGTTCGACGACGTACTGCTCCTCCCCGCTTATTCCCAGGTCCTGCCGTCCGAAGTTTCCCTGGAGACGCGCCTGACCCGGAATATCACGCTGAACATTCCGCTCATGTCCGCCGCCATGGATACGGTCACCGAGGCGCGCCTGGCCATTGCCCTGGCCCAGGAAGGCGGCATCGGTATCGTGCACAAAAACATGAGCATCGAGGCGCAGGCACGGGAAGTGCGCGCGGTGAAAAAATTCGAAAGCGGTATCATCCGCGACCCCATCACCATTCACCCCGACCGCACGGTGGCTGATCTCATCGAGCTCACCATGGAGAACAAAATCTCCGGCGTGCCGGTGGTGGAGGGACATGCCCTGGTGGGCATCATCACCAGCCGCGACGTGCGCTTCGAGCGGCGCATGGATGCCACCATCCGCGAAGTGATGACCCCGAAGGAAAAACTGGTGACCGCCGGCGAGGGTGCCACCTTCGAGGAGATCACCGACATCCTGCACCGCCACCGTATCGAGAAGGTGCTGCTGGTCAACGATGCCTTCGAGTTGAAGGGCATGGTCACGGTGAAAGACATCAACAAGGCCCGCGCCTTCCCCAATGCCTGTAAAGATCCCCAGGGTTCCCTGCGGGTGGGCGCTGGAGTCGGCACCGGCGATGAAACTGACGAGCGGGTGCGGGCGCTGGTGGAAGCCGGCGTCGACGTGCTGGTGGTGGATACTGCGCACGGTCATTCCTCGCGGGTGCTGGAACGCGTCAAGTGGGTGCGCCGCAGCTATCCCGATATCAGTGTCATCGCCGGTAACGTGGGCACTGCAGCGGGCGCGGAAGCGCTCATCGAAGCCGGCGTGGATGCCATCAAGGTGGGCATCGGCCCCGGTTCCATCTGCACCACGCGCATCGTCTCCGGCATCGGCGTGCCGCAGATCACCGCCATCTCCGACGCCGTGAGCGTGGCGGACAAAGCGGGAATTCCCGTCATCGCCGACGGCGGCATCCGCTATTCCGGCGACATTGCCAAGGCCATCGCCGCCGGTGCCAGTGTGGTGATGGTGGGCGGTCTGCTGGCCGGCACCGATGAAGCTCCGGGCGAAGTGGAACTGTATCAGGGCCGCACCTACAAGGCTTATCGAGGCATGGGCTCGCTGGGCGCCATGGGCGGCAGTCACGGCTCCAGCGATCGCTATTTCCAGGAGCCGGAGCGCGACACCGGCAAACTGGTGCCGGAAGGCATCGAGGGCCGTGTACCGTACCGCGGGCCGGTGAGTCCCATCGTCAGCCAGCTCATGGGCGGGCTGCGGGCGTCCATGGGCTATACCGGCTCGCCGGACATTGCGACCATGCGCACCCGGCCCGAGTTCGTCCGCGTCAGCAGCGCCAGCATTGAGGAAGGCCACGTCCACGACGTTTCCATCACCAAGGAAGCGCCCAACTATCCGTTGCGCTGACGGCAGCCTTTGGTGAACGCAACGACGGATACGCTGCACGATCAGAAGATCCTGATCGTCGACTTCGGGTCGCAATACACCCAGCTCATCGCCCGCCGGGTGCGGGAAGCGGGCGTGTACTGTGAGATTCACCCGTTCGACGCTCCCGAGCCGTTCATTCGCGAGTTTGCGCCCCGCGGAGTCATCCTGTCCGGCGGTCCGGAGAGCGTGACGGCCGCGCACACGCCGCGCATTCCCGCTGTGATCTTCGAGCTCGGCGTACCGGTGCTCGGCATCTGCTACGGCATGCAGGCCATGGCGGCCCAGCTCGGCGGTGCCGTGGCGGGTTCCAATCAGCGCGAATTCGGCCATGCAGTGATCGACGTGAGCGCCGACAGTGTGTTTCTTGCCCCGGTGAACGACGGGGCCGGGGGCGATCTGCCGGTGTGGATGAGCCACGGCGACAAAGTGGTGGAGCCGCCGCCAGGCTTCGTCGTCAGCGCCCGTACCGCTTCAGCGCCCATCGCTGCCATGGAGCATGCCGAGCGAAGGCTGTACGGCGTGCAGTTCCATCCCGAAGTGACCCACACCCGTCAGGGCCAGGACATCATTCACCACTTTGCGCGTAACCTGTGCGGCTGCGACGGCCTGTGGACGGCGGCCAACATCGTTGACGACGCCATTGCTGCCGTGCGGGAGCAGGTGGGAGAGGACCGGGTGGTCCTGGGGCTGTCCGGCGGGGTGGATTCCAGCGTGGTGGCGGCCCTGCTGTCCCGGGCCATCGGCGAGCAGCTCACCTGCGTGTTCGTCGACAACGGCCTGCTGCGCAAGGATGAGCGTGCTCAGGTGGAAGCAGCCTTCGCGCCATCCAATGCATTGAATCTGAACCTGGTGGTGGTGGAGGCCGAGGCGGAGTTCCTCATGCTTCTGGCCGGCCACGACGATCCGGAAGCGAAGCGCAAGATCATCGGCAACACGTTCATCGACGTGTTCGATCGCGAGGCACACCGCATTACCGGCGTGCGCTGGCTGGCCCAGGGCACCATCTATCCGGACGTCATCGAATCCGCTGCCAGCAAGTTCGGCAAGGCTCATGTGATCAAGTCTCACCACAACGTGGGTGGTCTGCCGGAGCGCATGCAGCTCAAGCTGGTGGAGCCGTTGCGGGAACTGTTCAAGGACGAAGTACGCCGCATCGGGCTGTATCTGGGGCTGCCGCGCGAGTTGGTGAACCGTCATCCGTTCCCGGGGCCCGGTCTGGGCGTACGGGTGCTCGGCGAGGTCACCAAGGAGCGCTGCGACATCCTGCGCGAGGCCGACGCCGTGTTCCTCGAGGAACTGCGCCGGGCCGGCTACTACGACCGGGTGAGTCAGGCCTTCGCCGTTTATCTGCCGGTGCAGTCCGGTGGGGTCGTCGGCGATGCACGCCGTTATGCCGACGTGATCGCCCTGCGTGCGGTGGAGACCGTGGACTTCATGACCGCCCGCTGGGCCGCATCTGCCCTACGAGTTCCTGGAACACGTCTCCGGGCGCATCATCAACGAGATCGAAGGCGTCTGCCGCGTGGTCTACGACATCTCCAGCAAGCCGCCCGCGACCATCGAGTGGGAGTAGCGTTTGTTCAATGTAATCACGCATGAACTGGCGTGTTTTCTGTGACGGTGTTATATCTTCCTGTTCTGTAGTCATTGATCACGGCAAGCAGCGAATCCTGGTGTACTTGTGTGGGTTTCTGCGAACGCTTGCGGACTTCGCAGGTCAGCCGGATCACATTCCACTCTCTCCTGGCCATTCCTCGCTCCGACCTCGCTCCCTGAAACGTAAGCGCCCGTTCTACGGCGTTATGGACGGAGGGATTCCAGGTCTGACCTGAGCGGGTTGTCGGCGAAGCGATACTTCCACACCCGCGGGGTGAGTTCGATCACCTGCTTGGCAGGATGCTGACTGATCCGCTGCAGCACGTCGACCAGGTAGGTGTAGGGATCCACCCCGTGTAGCCGGCAGGTCACCAGCAGGCTCTGGATGATGCCCACGTGCTTGGCGCCGAGCTCGGTCCAGCAGAACAACCAGGCTTTGCGCCCCATGGGTATCGGCCGCAAGGCTCGCTCGAGATGGTTGGTGTCGATGGCGACATCGGGGTCGGATAGAAAGACCTCCAGCGCCTCGCGCCGCGCCCAGACATAGCCGATCGCCTTGGCCAGCGGGTTCGAGGGCACCAGATCGGTACGCTCGCGTTGACCGTCACACCAGTCCCAGAACTTGCGCACCGCCGGCAGGCTGTGGTCCCGGCGGTATTCGAGCTTGTTGAGACCGGTGAGGTCCTTCTTGCGGATCTCGGCTTCGAACCGGTACAACTCGCCGATCAGGGCCAGCGCTTCACCGGCCGCCTCGGGCTCGGCCTTGAGTGCCTTGTCGAACGCCCTCCTGCTGTGAGCCCAGCAAGCTGCGTGGGTACACGCGGCGGCCTTCGCCGCATACTTCCCGTAGCCGGCGAAGCCGTCGGTCAAGAGCGTGCCGTGGAAGTTCTCGCCCAGGATGGCCGGCACGTGGGCGGACGCCCGGGACGGCGCATAGCTGAACACGACCTCGTCGGCTTCTCCGTAGATGGGCCAGAAGTAGCCCTGGCGCATCTTGCCCTGCTGCTTGCGCCCGGCCTTGATCGGGGTTTCGTCCATGGCCAGCACCCGGCTTTGCAGGATGTGCTCGCGCTGGGCGTCGACGATGGGTTCGAGCAAGCCAATGGCCCGCTTGCCGAGTTCGGTCAGCGTGCCCCGGCTCACCGTGATGCCGGCCTGCGCCAGGCGATGGTGTTGGCGGTAGAGGGGTAAGTGATGACAGAACTTGTCCACCAGCATGCCGGCTAAGAAGCTCACATCGGCAAAGCTCTTGTCCAGCACGTTCTCCGGCGCCGGGACATGGATGAGCACCCCGTCCTGCTTCAACACCGGCCGCACATACTTCAGGACCACGTAGCTGCCGGGGCGCTGGGCCAGGCGGTAGGTGATCTTCTCGCTGATCTTCTCGGCCGGCGTGGTGGGGTCGATATCGGCGGCCATCATCTCGATGGTTTCCACCGGCACCGAGTCGTCGAAGCGCAGGCCCGTATCGGTCACGCAGTCGTCGTCCCGGCGTTTCTTGCCTTTGCGGCGCTGGTAGGTGACGGTCTCCTGCGCCACCGCCTGCGGCGGTTTCGCCTCGCCGGCGAGCAGATCGCCTTGCCCGGGGGCATCGATCAGGCGCTTCTCGGATTTCTCGCCAAAGAGCTGGCGCTTGAACCAGTCGAGCTGGTGTTTGAGCTCGGCGATCTGTTCGTCTTGCAGGCGAGTCCGAGCGAGCAGGATCTTCATAGGAGACGTCCGTTTCCTCAGTGTTTTTGCTGGGTTTGGACGCCGATGCCATGGCAGACATTATGCCAACTCCCGCTCGTTGGCGCACGCGTTATCTGGCTGCCAGGCTGACTTTTTCCTGGGTTTATCCACCGCCTGGTGTAACGTGGCGGGCATTGCTGGACGGCGGTAGCGGCGACGCTGCTCGAAGCGCTCCCGGCTCAACCCCTCGACGATCAGCCGCAGGGTCATCAGGTCGATGGTCCGCTTTCCCGTGCTGTCCCAGTCGACTTGGAACTGACCAGCCTCCAGGCGCTTTGACCAGATGCAGTAACCGGTGCGGTCGAAGTACAAACACTTGAGCTGGGTACGCCGGCGGTTGACGAAGATGAACAAAGCGCCGCTCAGGGTATCCGCCCATCTGGTTCCTGGCCAGCGCCGACAGCGAGTCGTAGGATTTACGCATATCGGTCGGCTGCGTGCACAGTAAGATCCGCAGCCGATCCTCGGGCAGGAACATCAGCGCCGCGCCAGCCGCAGCACCAGACCATCGCCGAGTTCGAGTTCCATATCCCAGCCGCGCACCGGCTCCGCCGCCGGCGCTGCCACCTCCACGAAGGGCATGCTCACCGGCTCGCAGTGGCTCAGCCGAATTTCAGCTCGCCGCAGCGATTCCCGACGCAATCCCTTGCGCTCGCAGAAACTTTTCCGGTCAAGACCACTGGTTCGGAATTCATCGAGGATCTCGCGCCATTGCTCAGGCGTGCGGTGGATACGGCGGCGGGGCGTCTTCATCGGGTTCCTCTCTCTGCAATCAGGAACCCGAACTGTGAAACGGAATCTTCAGGCGCGGAAGAACGTCCTAACTTGAGCGCTTACCCTGACACTGGCCCGAAGTCCGCAAAGACTACGAGCCACGCCGATACAGATCAGAGAGTTAGGCGCGGACGAATCAAGCGGTTGGATTGCGGCATTGGATACCGTCAGGGAATAGTAATTCTGTCTCTTCAATATTTGTTGTATAATTGAAATATGGAAAAAAGCACAGCAACCACAATTTTTGAATCGCTCTCGTCGGGTGTGCGGCTGGATGCGTACCGCTTGCTCGTCAAGAAAGGGGCGGACGGTATGGTCGCTGGCGAGATCGCGTCGGCGCTCGACATACCCCCGACCAACCTGTCCTTCCACCTCAAGGCGCTGACGCAGGCCGGGATGCTCACCGTCACGCAGGAAGGACGTTTCCAGCGCTATCGAGCCAACATTCCGCTGATGCTGGATTTGATCGCCTACCTGACGGAAGAGTGCTGCGCAGGCCACCCTGAGCAATGCGCTGACTTGCGTGTGGCCTCTCGGTGCTCCGAGACGTTACTTCCGCCGCTTTCATCAACTCCCGTGAAACCTGAACATTGATGGAGATATCCAATGACAACCATTCAAATCTATGACCCGGCCCTGTGCTGTAGCACTGGCGTATGCGGCGTTGATGTTGACCAGGCGCTGGTGAGCTTTTCCGCTGATGCGGATTGGGCCAGGCAGAACGGTGCGCAGATCGAACGCTTCAATCTGGCGCAACAACCGATTGCCTTTGCCGAAAACGCGGTTGTCAAGTCCTTTCTCGAACGCTCCGGACAGGACGCCCTGCCGCTCGTGCTGATCGACGGTGAAATGGCCCTGGCCGGCCGCTACCCGACCCGCAGCGAACTGGCCCGCTGGGCAAATATTGTCGAGCCGACCGACAGCCAACCCCAAAAAGCGAGCTGCTGCACGGGCACCCGTTGCTGCTGATTGCCGGAGACATCCGTATGAACTTTCTTGATCACCCACCGCGTTTCTTTTTCTTCACCGGCAAAGGTGGCGTGGGCAAGACCTCCATCGCCTGCGCGACCGCCGTGAAGCTGGCGGGTGAAGGCAAGCGCGTGCTGCTGGTCAGCACCGACCCGGCCTCCAACGTGGGGCAGGTGTTCGGCGTGACCATTGGCAATGCGATTACCGCCATCCCCGCCGTACCGAATCTGTTTGCGCTGGAAATCGACCCGCAGGCCGCCGCCCAAGCCTATCGCGACCGCATCGTCGGCCCGGTGCGCGGCGTGTTGCCCGATACCGTGGTCAAGGGCATCGAGGAACAGCTCTCCGGCGCCTGCACCACCGAGATCGCGGCTTTCGACGAGTTCACCGCACTGTTGATCGATTCCGCGCTGACCGCCGACTACGACCACATTCTGTTCGACACCGCACCCACCGGGCACACGATTCGTTTGCTGCAGTTGCCCGGCGCCTGGAGTGGTTTCCTGGAAGAAGGCAAGGGTGATGCC
Organism: Gammaproteobacteria bacterium; assembly: GCA_034522075.1. Lineage (GTDB taxonomy): Bacteria > Pseudomonadota > Gammaproteobacteria > Pseudomonadales > Azotimanducaceae > UBA7803. The sequence continues at coordinate 50,091 of JAXHLO010000014.1, forward strand.
TCGTGCCTGGGCCCGCTGGCGGGACTGGAAAAACAACGGGAACAGTACAAGGCTGCTGTAGACGCACTGGCCGATGCCGCCCGCACGCGGCTGGTTTTGGTCGCTCGTGCGCAAGCGTCTACGCTGCGCGAAGTGGCCCGCACTCACGAGGAACTCGCGGACATCGGCCTGCGCCAGCAATACCTCGTGATCAATGGCGTGTTGCCAGCCAGTGCGGCTGACAAGGATGAGCTCGCCGCCGCCGTGTACGCGCGCGAACAAGCGGCGATCGCGGCGATTCCTGCCGTACTGAGCGCACTGCCCCAAGATCAGATCGCACTCAAATCCTTCAATCTGGTGGGTCTCGATGCCTTGCACCATTTGCTGGACAGCACCGAAGCGCTGGTTGATGCTCCGGCGACAGCAAACCGCCGAACCACTGGAGGCGCCGACGCTGGCGACACTGGTGGATGAGATCGCCGCCGACGGCCATGGCCTGGTGATGGTGATGGGCAAAGGCGGTGTCGGCAAAACCACGCTGGCGGCAGCGGTTGCCGTTGAACTCGCCCATCGCGGCCTGCCGGTTCACCTGACCACCTCCGATCCGGCCGCGCATCTCACCGAAACCCTCAGCGAAACGCTCGATCACCTGAGCGTGAGCCGCATCGACCCGCACGCCGAGACCGAACGCTACCGCCAGCATGTGCTGGAAACCAAAGGCGCCAAGCTCGATGCCCAGGGTCGTGCCTTGCTGGAAGAAGACTTGCGTTCGCCCTGTACCGAGGAGATCGCCGTGTTCCAGGCCTTCTCCCGCATCATCCGCGAAGCGGGCAAGAAGTTCGTGGTGATGGACACCGCGCCCACCGGACACACCCTGCTGCTGCTGGATGCCACCGGCGCCTACCACCGGGAAATTGCCCGTCAGATGGGCGACAAGGGCATCCACTTCACCACCCCGATGATGCAGTTGCAGGACCCGAAGCAAACCAAGGTACTGCTGGTCACGCTGGCAGAGACCACCCCGGTACTGGAAGCCGCCAACCTGCAGGACGATCTGCGCCGCGCCGGCATCGAACCCTGGGCCTGGATCATCAACAACAGCATTGCCGCCGCGCGCACCCACTCGCCGCTGCTGCTGCAACGCGCCGCCAATGAACGCCGTGAAATCGACGCCGTGGCCAAGGTGCATGCCCGGCGTTATGCACTGGTGCCGCTGCTGAAAGACGAACCCGTCGGGCAGAAGAACCTGCGTGCGTTGTCACAGAGCCAGGCAGCAAGCAACGATGAGGATGCCGCATGAGCACCGCGTCACCGATCGGTTTTTTTGAGCGCTACCTGTCGCTGTGGGTCGCATTGTGCATTGCCGCCGGCATTGGCCTGGGCAGTGCTTTTCCCGCACTGTTTCAATCCCTGGCCGGCCTCGAATACGGCTCCGTCAACTTCATCGTCGCCGTGCTGATCTGGTTCATGGTGTATCCGATGATGGTGTCGGTGGACTTCTCCAGCCTCAAGCGCATCCACGAACGTCCCAAGGGGCTGATCATCACGCTGGTGGTGAACTGGCTGATCAAGCCGTTCACCATGGCGGGCCTCGGCGTGTTGTTCTTCCATTACTTTTTCATTGACCTGATCGATCCGGCCAACGCCAGTCAGTACATCGCCGGGCTGATTCTGCTGGGCGCCGCGCCCTGCACCGCCATGGTGTTTGTCTGGTCACAACTCACCCGTGGCGACGCCACCTACACGCTGGCGCAGGTGGCGCTCAATGATGTGATCATGATCTTCGCCTTTGCGCCCATCGTGGCCTTGCTGCTGGGTGTCACCGATATCCAGGTGCCCTGGGCGACCCTGATTCTGTCCGTGGGTCTGTACGTGCTGATTCCGCTGATCGCCGGGGTCATCACCCGCATCAGACTGAGTCGACATGCCGACAACCCCGCGCAAGCCGATCTCGCGGTGTCGCGCTTCAACGCCCGCGTCAAACCACTGTCGATACTGGGGCTGCTGGGCACCGTGGTGCTGCTGTTTGGTTTTCAAGGCCAGATCATCCTCGATCAACCCTTGCTGATTGCGCTGATCGCAGTACCGCTGCTGATCCAGTCCTATGGCATTTTCGCCATCGCTTACGGCGCGGCGCGACTGTGGAAAGTCCCGTTCAATGTGGCGGCGCCCTGCGCACTGATCGGCACCTCCAATTTCTTCGAACTGGCCGTGGCGGTGGCGATTGGCTTGTTCGGCCTCAATTCGGGCGCGGCCCTGGTCACTGTGGTCGGTGTGCTGGTGGAAGTGCCGGTGATGTTATCGCTGGTGTATTTCGCCAACCGCACCCAGGGTTGGTTCCCCATGACCGCTTCGGCGCCCGACTGCGCGCCAGGAACCAACCAACCAGAAGGAGGGCAGAATGTTTAATACTGCATTGGTCGCATTGGATCTGGCACCCGCCGAGCGCCCCATCGTCGATTGCCTGCCTGATTTGCAAAATTGGGGCGTGCAGCGGGTGGTGCTCACCCATGTGATACAGGTCGGCTACATGCAGGGCGCCGCCCTTGCCTACGAGAAGGACTATATCGACTGGCTGGATAAGCTAGCACAACCCTTGCGCGATGCGGGGCTGGAGGTCGCGGTCAGTGTCCGTGCCAGCGGCCTGCCCGCCGATGAAATCCTGAAGGCAGCGACGGAACACAAAGCCGATCTGATCGTGATCGGTTCCCGTGGCCACAACCTGATCAGCAAGCTATTTCTCGGCAGCGTGGCCAGAGCAGTCATTCGCAAGACAACACTGCCGCTGCTCCTGGAATGGGTAGAACCGACCGCAGCCGGCACCCAGCAGAAATGCGAGGCCGTGTGCAAGACAACCCTGCGCCATGTGTTGCTGGCAACGGATTTGTCAACGCAGGCAACAGCGGCAGAGCAAGCGGCCATTCAATTGGCACCGAAAGCCGAACAGGTCGACTGCCTGTACGTCATGGAAGCGGCTGACAGCAGCGCAACATCGGTCTCATCGTCTGCCGCGAACGCGGCGTTAGCAGCACTGGTGCAACGTATCGAGGCGGCGGGCAGTCACGGCGACAGTGTTGTCCTTGAGGGCAAAGCCTCCAGCGAAATCGCGCGCCATGCTGCGAACCGGGATGTGTCGCTGATCGTAGTCGGCAAACGTGGCCAGAATCCGCTCGAAAGCCTGTTGATCGGCAGCACCGCCGCCAATCTTTGCGAAATCGCCGGGCGGCCCGTATTGATGATGCCTTGAGGAACGACTATGACCCGAATTCTATTCCTGTGTGTCGCCAACTCAGCACGCAGCCAAATGGCCGAGGGCTTGGCGCGGCAACTGCTGGGCGCACACGCCGAGGTGATGAGCGCCGGCTCCCAGCCATCGCGAGTCAACCCGCATGCCATCGCGGCCATGGCGGAAATCGGCATCGATATCAGCCAGCAGCAGAGTAAGTCGGTGGACACCATCGACTCCGCGGCCATCGACATGGTGGTCACGCTGTGCGCCGAAGAAGTCTGCCCGATTCTGCCGGGCAAGGTGAAACGCCTTCACTGGCCGATCAGCGATCCCGCCAGTGGCACGAACGCGCTGAGCGGTGAAGAGAATCTGGCGCGCTTTCGCACCGCTCGCGATCAGATCAAGGCCCGTATCGCAGTGCTGGCAGGCTTGCTCGACATTCCGCCAAGCCCGCAAGCAGAAGAATTTCACGGCAGTATCCGGGTCAACAATCTGCCGGACAGCGTGCGCTTTTACGCCTGGCTGCTGAACACCTGGCCGAAGGAATGGACCCATCGTTATGCGACGTTTATTCGCAGCGACCTGAACCTCAATTTCGTGCTGCTGGTATCAGACGGCAAGGATTTGCACCACGACACCCTCTACCATCTGGGCATCGGTGTTGCCGACCGGAGCGCCGTCATTGCGTCCTATCACCAGGCCGTCGCGTTTGGCGCGCACATTGAAAAGCCGCCGCGCACCACCTGGAAGGGCACGCCACTGCACGAGTTGTGGCTGACAGACCCCGATGGCACGCTGATTGAAATTTATGCCCGTCTTACCGATGCTGAGCTGGCGCTTAAACCCGCTGACGAGTTACCGGAGTTTCTGGTGCCGGGTACAGGGCCGCAGTGATAGTGAAGCCATACCTATGAAGCCAGCCAGATTTTTCCCCGAGGATGGACGTTACTTCCAGCGCATGGCGCCAACGCCCTTGGTGCCTGTTCAGTTCGAGGCCAAGCAACCCGTCATTTGGTGCAAGCTGGAGTTTCTCAATCCCAGTGGCTCCACCAAAGACAGGATCGCTCGTTACATGCTGGAAAAGGCCTGGCGGCGGGGCGAAATCGAGCGCGGAAGCTGGGTCGTTGAAGCCTCCAGCGGTTCCACCAGTCTGGCCCTGGCTCTGGCCTGTGCCCAATTGGATCTGCGTTTTCTGGCGGTGATGCCGCAAGGGGTCAGCAACGAACGCCTGCTGGGTATTCGCGCCTACGGTGGCGAGGTGCTGATGCTGGACAAAGCCCAGGGTATGGCAGATGCCATAGTGCGGGCGGAACAGGAAGCCGGTAAACGCGGCGGCATCACCACACGGCAATTTGCAAATCCGGATAACCCTGAAGCCCATCGGTTGTGGACCGCGCAGGAAATTCTGACCCAGATACCTGGTGGCCGCGTTGATGGCGTCGTATCAGGAGTCGGTACCGGCGGCACTCTGGTGGGCCTGTTCGAGGGCTTTCGCCAGAGCGGCTGCGAAGTGACACCCTTTGTGGCACGCCCTGTCAGCCACAGGGCAGTAACAGACATAGAGTGCTGCAGTTTCAGTACGCGCATTCCCGGGGTCATGGATGGCATGTCGCGTATTTTCAGTCCTGAGCGACTGCCGGGCTTGATGGAAATCGTGGTGGACGACGATATTGCCATAGAGACCACCCGCACCCTGATCCACCACGGCTTCCCTGTAGGGCCGAGTTCCGGCCTCAACTTTGCCGCAGCCCGCCTGGCAGCAGCACATTTGCCACAGGATGCCTGTCTGGTAACGGTTTTGCCAGATCGCATGGATCGCTATTTTTCTACAGAGTTATTTGAGCCTTTTCGATGATATGAGTTCCATGGGTGCTCTCTGATGTGTGAAGGAATGGCTATGTCCAGCTGATATCCGCGCAGGCTGGATACAGTGGCTTAAATGACCCGGGCGGTGCGGGCTCTGGTCCCAACAAGGTTTCTCTATGCCACTGGCAATGTGTTGTTTGCGCACGCCGATCGAAGACTAAGACCTCTGACAGGGCGTGGAATTCCGCTTACACGGGGTGCGCAAGGATGTACCACCGAAAATGGAACGCATCAATTATAAAATCGTTGACGGAAAGGCCTCTATTTCTATGCTCGCTACCGCACAGATATGAAGAAGCGCACAATGTTAGCGTCGACTCGGATGTTCAAATCAGGGTCGGACAGCTCCATGATGGGAGCGGCGGTATTCGTCGAACGCGGGTGCATCGAGCCCGGCCGATAAGGCCACATCCTCAAGGGCGAATAGCCAGTCGGCAAGGGTCTGACGATCGGTCACGACGCCACACTGAAAAGCGAAAGGAGAACTTGCTGAAAACCCTCTCAGAGGGAACTTTTAGTGTCGAAACAACCTCGAAATCAGAAGGAGTTCTGCCATGCACCTGGTCTGCCCATCCTGCGGTACTACCAATCGGGTGCCTGTCGAACGTTTGCATGATGGGCCAGTGTGTGGGTGGTGCGCAACTGCGCTGATGGCCGCCGAACCTGTGACCCTGATCGACTCCGTGTTGCCTAAGTTCATCTCCGGCACGGAACTGCCAGTTCTGGTCGACTTCTGGGCCGGCTGGTGCGGACCATGCAAAGCGATGGCGCCGCATTTTGCCGCCGCCGCGCACCAGATGCCGGAGGTACGATTCGCCAAGATCGACCGCGACGCTGCGCCGGGGGCCAGCGCGCTCTACAATATTCGCAGCATTCCCACGCTGATCCTGTTCGATGGCGGCATCGAGGTGGCGCGCCTCTCGGGCGGGGTGTCGGCGGCACAACTGACGGCATGGATCCAGCAACACCAGAGGAAATCACAGTACCGGGACGCTGGATGAGCACGAGCTCAGCAAAGAGCGTCGACACTACCATTGTCTATGCCAATAACATCGGTGCTCCCGAAAACAGGGTGCCCGCGCAGATTCCATGCGTCAACGTAACAAGGATCGGAACAGGATAGGACTATGGCCCGAATCCACACCGAAGGGCACTACATAGAAACTATCGGCTGGCTGCGTGCCGCCGTGCTGGGTGCCAACGATGGCATCGTATCCACCGCCAGCCTGATCATCGGCGTTGCCGCCGCCAATGCCACACAGAGCTCGGTACTCGTTGCCGGTATCGCTGGATTGGTGGCCGGTGCGATGTCCATGGCCGCTGGTGAGTATGTGTCGGTCAGTTCCCAGTCAGACACCGAGCTGGCTGACATTCAGCGTGAAAAGCAGGAACTGGAAGCAGATCCTGCACACGAAGCCGCCGAGCTGGCCAGCATCTACCGTCAGCGTGGGCTGGATGCCGACCTCGCGCAACAAGTCGCCCAACAGTTTATGATCGAAGGGTGCACTTGGCGCCCACACTCGCGACGAACTCGGTATTTCTGACATGACCCGCGCCAAGCCGCTGCAAGCCGCGCTGGCTTCCGCAACAGCCTTCACTGTCGGCGCCGTACTGCCGTTGCTGAGCGCGTGGCTTGCGGCGGAGCGGCACTTGGGGCTGACAGTCGCTGGCACCTCACTGGTATTCCTGATGCTACCTGGAGGGTTGGCGGCCCGGTCCGGGGGAGCAAGCATTGGTAAAGGCATGGCTCGCGTGACCTTCTGGGGGCGCTGGCAATGGCCGTTACTGCCGGCGTGGGTTCCCTGTTCGGTGTGGTCGCATGAAGATCGACACGGAGGTGCGCTGATGTGCGAATTGCTGGCCATGTCCTGCCGACATCCGGCCAGGCTAACGTCCTCCCTGACAGCCCTGGCCGCCCACGCCAGCGGTGACAGCCGCAATCGCGACGGTTGGGGGCTGGCGTTTTATCAGGGGCGCGACGTCGCCCTGTATCGCGACACAACGCCAGCCGACACCTGCCCATTGGTCCCCTGGCTGGAAGCAAACGGCCCGGCAACGACCTTATCGCTCGGGTATATACGCCACGCCACCCAAGGCGCCATCAATCTGGCCAACACCGGCCCCTTCTCGCGGGAGCTCAATGGCCGCATTCATGTATTTACCCACAACGGCAACCTGAAATCTCTGGCACACTCATCGTTCGTCGGGAACGATTTTTTCAGCCGGTGGGCGAGACAGATTCGGAGTTGGCCTTTTGCCTGCTGCTGGATCGGATCAGACAACTGCCACACGCTCGTGGTCAGCTGCCATCCTTGCAAGCCAGACTGGATACAGTGGCTGAAGTGGCTCTGGCGCTACGGGCACTGGGCCCAGCCAGTTTTCTCTATGCCGATGGCGATGTGCTGTTTGTGCACGCCGACCGGAGGCTGCAACCCCTGACGGGTCAGGTCACTGCGCCAGCGCTTTATCGTCTGGAGTGTCCGGCCGGCAGAAAAGCGGTGCTGGTGCGCGATAGTGAATCAGCAGAAACAATAACGGCGCAGCGCGTGATCCTGCTGGCCAGCGTGCCACTCACCCACGAAGCCTGGATACCTATGCAGGAAGGTGAGGTTCTTGCGGTACGCCAGGGTGAAATCGTCGCGAGCGTGCAGTTGTGATTACCCAACCAAAACCTCTGATGCAGGATCTGCTATGAGCGAAGCGAAAACCAAGATGACCTTTTCCGTCAGTGCGCGGCGCGTTGATGCCCACGGCAGTCTGGGCTCGTTGCAAAGACGCAGACGTCACTCTGGACACAGATCTGGCAGGCCGACCGGATGCCTTCAATCCGGCGGAACTGCTGATGGCGGCACTGGCCGCTTGCATGATCAAAGGCATCGAACGGGTTGTTCCGATTCTAAAGTTCGAGCTGCAGGGGGTGGAAGTCCGCCTGCACGGCGTGCGCCAGGATGTACCACCGAAAATGGAATCCATCGACTATGAAATCCTCGTCGATACGGATGAAAACGACCACCGACTCGAACTGCTGCACGACAACGTGAAAAAGTACGGCACGGTTTTCAATACAGTGGCGCCGGGAACACAGCTACGCGGTGTGCTGAAGCGCCTCAACTGATACTTCAAGAGGAAGCTGTCATGCCCGATCCCAAATTCACAAAACCCTGGCACGGCGTACCACGCGAACACATTCACTGGAACCCGACCATCATTGAAGATGCTTGCATCGGCTGCGGCACCTGCGTCACGGGCTGCAGCCGCCTGGTTTACCGCTATGATTTTGAGCGCAAGAAACCCGTTGTAGTCGACCCGCTCAATTGCATGGTTGGCTGTACCACTTGCGCCAATATCTGCCCGGCGCATGCCATTGCCTTTCCGTCACTTGATTCGGTGTTAGCGCTCGAAGCGCGGGCGGACGTGCGGCATGCCGTGGAAGACGACCTGCTGGCGCGTCGCGATGTGCTCGAATCGCCACTAACCATTCCACACCCTGATCGCATCATCACCCTGAGCGTTTCTGCGATTGATCGAAGCACCGCCAATGTCATCCGGGTGACGCTGACGCCGGTGACGCCGGGTGAGTGTTTCTGTGAGTTTTCTGCCGGCCAATACCTTGAGCTTTGGAAACCGGATTCGTCCCACCTTTCTCGCGCGTACTCGATTGCCAATGCCCCCCACGCTGATGGCAGTATCGATCTGCATATCCGGCGCGTAGAGAGTGGCCGCTTTACGACCTGGGCTTTTGACGACATGAAAGTCGGCGACCACTTGCAGGCACGCGGACCCTTGGGCGATTTCACCATGCGCTCCGTCCCGGATGTGCCGTTATTGTTTATCGCCGGGGGCACCGGGTTGGCGCCGGTGCTGGCACTGTTGGAACAACAGGTGCAACTTTTCCCCGAGCGCGACATGGTGCTGCTGTGGGGAATGCGCAACGTAGCGGATTTCTACGCTACTGACACATTGCAGGCACTCGCCGCGCGGGCACCGCAACTGCGCATAGTGCTGGTCGCAGAAACACTGCTGACGAGAAGTTCTGATTCAGAACATCTGCATTTCATCCAAGGGGGATGTACTTGACGCGCTGGAAGAAAATGGCTTGCTGAACGGACAACGCGATATTTATGCCGCCGGCCCACCTACCATGTTGCGCGCGCTTGCTCGGGCGCTGGATGAACGCAAGGTCGGCAAGGATCGGGTGCACATGGATTCTTTTGGAGTTTGAGCATTCGGAACGGCGATCTTATGAGCCATGAGCACAATCATGCCCCCGCCAACTACGGCAAAGCGTTTGCTATCGGCATTACGCTCAATCTCGCATTTGTCCTGATTGAGGCGTTTTACGGCTGGCAAGCCGCATCGTTGGCGTTGCTCGCTGATGCGGCTCACAATCTCAGTGATGTCGGCGGCCTGCTGCTGGCCTGGGCGGCCTTTGCAGCCGCCCGGTTGAAACCCAACTCCCGGCACACTTACGGCTGGCGACGGGGGTCGATTCTGGCCAGCTTTGCCAATGCCATTATCCTGCTGGTCGCCATGGGATCACTGGCCTGGGAGGCGGTCCAGCGTTTACAGACTCCCAGTTCGATTGATGCCGCAACCGTGATGCTGGTCGCCGGGATAGGCGTCATCATCAACACCGCTACGGCCTGGCTGTTCCTCGCGGGCAGCAAGGGCGACTTGAATATTCGCGGCGCCTTCCTGCACATGGCGGCGGATGCGCTGGTATCTGTTGGCGTGGTGATTGCGGGCGCACTGTACCTATGGCAAGGCTGGACGTGGATCGACCCGGCGGTCAGCCTACTGATTGCCCTGGTGGTGGTGCTTGGCACCTGGTCGCTGTTCCACCGCTCGCTGCATCTGCTGTTTGACGGCGTTCCCGACGGCATCGACATCGCGGCAGTGCGCCAAAGCCTGCTGGATATTGCCGGCGTCCGCGCTGTTCACGACCTGCACGTCTGGGCGATGAGCACCGCTGAAAACGCGCTCACGGCCCACCTCGTCATTGAGGCGGACACCGATCGTGATGAGTTGCTGCGCCAGGCGATGGATAGCCTGCATGAGAAGTTTGAACTTCGACACGTCGCGTTGCAGTGTGAGTCTCAGGCCTTCGCCAGCCATTGCCGAATGAACGAGGCGTGCTGAGGCGCCCTGGGCGCCGGGTATGCGGCAACAGATCCTGCAAAATCTCGCCGTGCGGCTTATAAGGCATTTCTTGGCAAGATTGCGAAACGTGGCCAGCTTCATTGTGCTCTGATTCGCCTCCACGGCATAACGCCGATCGTGCCAGCAGGTGAAGGGCGCCTTGTCGATTAGTGTCGGCAATTCTTTATAGCGTTCGGGTTAGTAAGTACGCCTTGATCGTTACTTCAGCCGCCCACGTCACTACCGTGCGTAGCGGGCAGTGAGGCGGGCAGCGCAATATTTAGCGACAGTTTTCGTGGTGCTTTGGGTCGATTTGGTTTTTGCCCCGTTTCTTCTGGAAACGGCGATTAGCAGCAATTTCTGAGCATGGTATTTTCATGGTACGAACACTTACCTCCCTAAATAAGCAACTGATATTAATAATAAAAAAATTCTCGTTTACAATCGAGCGGGAGTGAGGCGGATGGGCCGGTGACGGACCATGAGACGTGGATGGGCCGGGCGCTGGAACTGGCGCAGGCGGCCGCAGCCGATGAGATTCCTGTCGGCGCCGTGGTGGTGCGCGACGGCCAGGTGCTGGGTGAAGCGAGCAACGCCTCGGTGGCGGCCACGGACCCCACCGCCCACGCGGAAATACTGGCCCTGCGCGAAGCGGCCCGGCGGGTGGGCAACTACCGGCTGCCCGGCGCCACGCTCTACGTGACCATCGAGCCCTGTACCATGTGTGCCGGCGCGCTGGTCCACGCGCGTATTGCCACCCTGGTCTATGGCGCCACGGAGCCGCGGGCCGGCGCGGTGGTGAGCGCCGGCGCGCTGCAGATCGGTCTCAACCACCGGGTGGCGGTGGTCGGCGGTGTGCTGGCAGAACCGGCCGGTGAGCTGTTGCGGGCCTTCTTCGCCAGCCGGCGGCGCCGCGGCGGTGCTGATGCCGATTCCTCTCAAGTCAACGAGCCTGATACATGACCGACGTAGTCCTCCTGCCCGGGCCGCCGGCCCTGTCCCGCTTTCGCCTCGATAAGCTGCGCGACCGGCTCGGTCGGACGGGGCCGCCGATGCCGAGTTCACCGTGGGCGCTGGCCGAGCACCCTGGTCGACGCGCAGCCTGCGCTGCACCAGCCTGCTGCAGTACGGCCCCGCGGCCGATGTGCCGCAGCGGGGCGGCAGCCACGTCGCCACGGTGGTGCCGCGCCAGGGCACCATTTCGCCCTGGTCGAGCAAGGCGACGGACATCTTCCGTATCTGTGATCTGGCCAGGGTCACCCGCGTGGAGCGCGGTGTGCGCTGGTACATGGACCCTGCGGCCGCGCAGCGCGCCGACCTGTCCGTGCTGTTCGACCGCATGACCGAACAGCTCATCGACGAGGCGCGGCTGGCCAGCGTGTTCGAGGATGCTGCGCCGCGGCCGTTGGCCACGGTGCCGCTGCTCGGCGAAGGCCGCCAGGCTCTGGAGACGGCCAACCGGACCCTCGGTCTGGCGCTGTCCGACGACGAGATCGACTACCTGCTGGAGCGCCTACCGGAGGCTGGAACGCGATCCCACGCGATGTCGGAGCTGATGATGTTCGCCCAGGCGAACTCCGAGCACTGCCGTCACAAGATATTCAACGCCGACCTGGATCGATCGACGGCGAGACGCAGCCGCGCAGTCGCTCGTTCGACATGATCCGCAACACCTCACGAGCCAGACAGCCGACGGCGTGCTCTCCGCCTACCGGGACAACGCCGCCGTGCTGGAGGGCTCCGCAGCCGGCGGTTCTGACCCGGACCCGAGCATCGCAGCTACCGCTATCACAGGAACCGACAGTCACATCCTGATGAAGGTGGAAACCCACAATCATCCGACGGCGATTGCCCCGTATTCCGGTGCCGCCACCGGCTCCGGCGGCGAGATCCGCGACGAAGGGGCCACCGGCAGCGGCGGCAAGCCCAAGGCCGGCCTGACCGGTTTCACCGCCTCGCAACCTGCAGCATACCCGGTTACGCGCAGCCCTGGGAGAGCCAGACACCGGCACGCCGGGCGCATCGCCTCGGCGCTGGACATCATGCTCGACGGGCCCATCGGCGCGGCGGCCTTCAACAACGAATTCGGCCGCCCGAACTCTGGCCGGCTACTTCCGCACGCTTCGAGCAGCGCGGCCGGTGCGAACGGCGGCAGGTGCCGCGGTTACCACAAGCCCATCATGATCGCCGGCGGCCTGGGCAATATCCGCGAGCGACCACGTCGCAGAAGGATCGATTCCCGCCGGCGCGCAGCTCATCGTGCTGGGCGGCCCCGCCATGCTGATCGGCCTGGGCGGCGGCGCGGCCTCCTCCATGGCCGCCGGCGCCAGTGCGACGGAGCTGGACTTCGCCTCCGTGCAGCGCGGCAACCCGGAGATGGAGCGCCGCTGCCAGGAAGTGATCGATCGCTGCTGGCGGCTGGGCGCGGACAACCCCATCGCTCTCCATCCACGACGTGGGCGCCGGCGGCCTGTCCAACGCCTTGCCCGAGCTGGTCCATGACGCCGGGCGCGGCGGACGTTTCGAGCTGCGCGACGTGCCCAACGCCGAGCCGGGCATGTCGCCGCTGGAGATCTGGTGCAACGAGGCCCAGGAGCGCTATGTGCTGGCCGTGGCGCCGGACGACCTGGACGCGCTTCGACGCCATCTGCGCGCGCGAGCGCTGCCCGTTATGCCGTGGTCGGCGAGGCCACCGACGAGCGTGCACCTGCGCGTGGACCGATCGACACTTCGGCAATCACGCCGGTCGACCTGCCGCTGGACGTGCTGTTCGGCAAGCCGCCGCGCATGCAGCGCGATTTCCGCCGCCGGCAGCCCGCCCGCGCGCCGCTCGAGTTCGAGCACCTGGATCTGGCTGAGGCCATTGGCCGGGTGCTGCGCTTTCCGGCGGTGGCCAGCAAGCAGTTTCTCGATCACCATCGGCGACCGCACGCGTCACCGGCCTGGTCGCGCGGCGACCAGATGGTCGGGCCCTGGCAGGTGCCGGTGGCCGATGTAGCGGTCACCCTGGCGGGCTACGGCAGCCGCCGCGGGGAAGCCTTCGCCATGGGCGAACGGCCGCCGCTGGCGTTGATCGACCCGGCGGCCTCGGCGCGCATGGCGGTGACCGAGGCGCTGACCAACCTGTGCGCGGCACCGGTGGCGGACCTGGGACGAACCGTTCTGTCGGCCAATTGGATGGCCGCGGTCGGCGGCGACGCCGACGAACGGCGCTGTTCGACGCCGTACGTACCGTCGGCATGGAACTCTGCCCGGCCCTGGGCATAGCCGTGCCGGTGGGCAAGGACAGCCTGTCCATGCGCACGCGCTGGGATACCGGCGAAGTCGCGTCGCCCCTGACGCTCATCGCTTCGGCCTTTGCGCCGGTGGACGACGCGGCCTTGACCCTCACCCCGCAGTTGCACCGCGCTGCCGGTGAGACCCGTCTGCTGCTCATCGATCTGGGCCGCGGCCGTAACCGTCTGGGCGGCAGCGCCCTGGCCCAGTGCTACGGTCAACTGGGCGATCAGGCCCCGGATCTGGACGATCCGGCGGATCTGACCCAGTTCTTTCACGCCGTGCAGGCGGAAAACCGCGCCGGCCGCCTGCTCGCGTATCACGACCGCTCTGATGGCGGTCTGCTGGCCTGTGTGCTGGAAATGGCATTTGCCGGGCGCCTTGGTGTCGATGTGGATCTGACGCCGCTGGGCGAGGCGCTGCCGGCGCTGTTCGCCGAAGAGGCCGGCGCCGTGGTGCAGGTGCGGGCCGCCGACGCGGCAGCCGTACGGGCCGCGTTGGGCGGGATTCCATGCATGGACATCGGTGCGCCGCGGGACGACGAACGCATTGTCCTGCGCCACAGCGGCGAGGTGCTGTTCGATGCGCCGCGCGCGGCCCTGCAGCGGCAGTGGGCCGAAGTCAGCCACCGGCTGCAGCGGCTGCGCGACGATCCCCAGTGTGCGGACGAGGAATTCGAGCAGATCGGCGCCGACGACCCGGGCATGTCCTGCCGGCTGTCCTTCGACCCGGCCGATGACGTGGCCGCGCCATTTGTGGGCCGCGCTCGGCCGCGTATCGCCATCCTGCGCGAGCAGGGAGTCAACGGGCAGATCGAGATGGCCGCCGCCTTCGAGCGCGCCGGGTTCGAACCCGTCGACGTGCACATGAGCGAGCTGCTGGCGGGTTCCGTGGCTCTGCTGGACTTTCCGGCACTGGTGGCCTGCGGCGGCTTTTCCTACGGCGACGTGCTCGGCGGCGGCGGCGGCTGGGCCAAGAGCGTGCTGTATCACGATGCGGTACGCGAGCAGTTCGCGCATTTCTTTGACAGTGACCGGCTGGCCCTGGGCGTGTGCAACGGCTGCCAGATGATGGCAACCCTGAAGGAGGTCATTCCCCAAGCAACAGCCTGGCCGCGTTTCGTGCGCAACCGCTCCGAGCAGTTCGAGGGCCGCACCTCCCTGGTACGGATAGCGGACAACGCCTCGCCCTGGCTGTCCGGTATGGCGGGGAGCGTCCTGCCCATAGCCGTGGCCCATGGCGAAGGCCGCGCCGAATTTGCTGATGCGGCAGCGGCAGCCGCGTTCTTCCGCGACTGCGCCGGCCAGGTGTGCGTGGAATACGTCGACAATCACCATCAGGTGACCGAACGCTACCCGGCCAACCCCAACGGGGCACCGCACGGCCTGGCGGGACTCACGGCCGCGGACGGCCGGGTGCTGGTGATGATGCCCCATCCCGAGCGGGTCTATCAGGCGCTTACCAATGCCTGGCGGGATCCAGCCTGGACCGAGGATGGTCCGTGGCTGCGAATGTTCCGCAATGCCCGGGTAGCCCTGGGCTGACGGCCGCGGCCTCACGCTTTCAGCGCATGGACGAATACACCGGGCGCTCCACGCCGCCGCGCGGTTTGTCCCGGGTCTCGATGCGCATCAGCCGGCCATTCTCGAACATCAGTTCACGGCGGAAGCGGTTGTCGCCCAGGTGGTAAGTCCACAGATTGACGCGTACGAAATATCCCGGATAACGGTAGTCGGTCCAGCCCTGCTCGAACTCCGGATCGCCGCAGCGCTCCAGGACTTCGAGGGGCGTCATGCCGCGGCCCACCAGGTCTGTGTCGCAGCGAAAGCCGGCCGCGGTGGGAACCACCACCAGCCAGGCCGCCAGCCACACCAGTGTGCACAGTGCCCATCGCATGGCCCCATCCTACCCGGACGGCCTGAACCTGCAATGAATGTCCGACAGCGCCGGTTGCGGTGGGCTCCCTGGGCTATGGCAGCGGCGCGTTGTCCCGCTCCCGCCGTTTCGGGCTCGCCCGCTTGAGCAGCTCCCAGACGGGGATGGCTGCGAGGCCGCCGACGATTCCGCCGGCGTAACTCGGCAGAGTGACGCTGAACATTGCCTGCCAGATCAAGCCGGCCAGATAGCTGGCGATGAACATGGCGATTAGGGTCACGACCAGTCTTTGCCAGAGAGACATGGGGCCTCCTTTTGCTTACCGTTTGTCGGGAAATCCCTGCATGACGCCGCCAACACCCACTGAGATGCCGACGCTGCCGATCAGGACGAATGCCAGGCCGCCAATGCGGCTTCGTAGAGCACCGCCAGGGACACGTCGCGCGCTTCGGAGATGCGCCGGCAGTCCTCGTATTCCGGCGCTCCGCGCCGCTCTCCGTCCGGTAGCGTCGCCACCTTCACCCGCACGGGGCCCCAGGCCGTATCAACGGTAATGGTTTCACGTGCCAGGTGATGGCGGTCCACGCGCGCCTCGCGGATGCCCAGACTGGTGGTGTGGGCGTAAAGGATGTTGCGCAGGGCCGGTATGGCTGCGGGGTCCGCCAGGGTGCTCAAGGTATGGGCCGGGCGGCCTTTCTTCATGATTACCGGGGTCAGCCAGGCGTCGCGGGCACCGGCACTGAGCAGGCGGTCCAGGACCGCGGGCAGCCATTCCGGATTCATGTCGTCGATGTTGGTCTCGAGCAGCGCCAGGTGCTCTGTGTCTGTTTCGCGCTGCCGCTCGCCGAGGATCAGACGCAGCACGTTAGCGCGCGGGAACGACTTGCTGCCGGCGCCGTAGCCGTGCTTGTGGACCAACATCGGTGGAGCGTCGCCCCAATCCGTCACCACCGTGCGCAGCAGTGCGGCAGCCGTAGGGGTGAGTGTTTCACCCTGCACGTCCAGCGGTTCGGTGGGCAGGCCTTCGGCGAGGCGCAGCACCGCCGGCGCCGGTACCGGCAGCAGACCGTGCGCGCAGTGCACGGTGCCATGGCTGAAAGGCAGTGCCCGGCAACTGATGCTGCTCACTCCGAGAAACTCCAGACCGGCCACTACGCCCACCACGTCGGCGATGGCGTCGAGAGCGCCCACCTCGTGGAAATGGACGCTCGCCACCGGCATGTCGTGAACCTGGGCTTCGGCCTCGGCCAGGGTTCGAAAGACGCTGATGGAGCGCGTTTGTACCGACGTCGACAGAGCGCCGGCGTTGATGATCTGTTCAATGTCCGGCAGGTGCCGATGATGGTGTTCGGTACGGGTTGTTACATCCACCTTGGTGGCGGCAATGCCGCGCTGATCCACCCGCCGGGCACTGAGCTGGATGCCGCCCAGGCCCAAGCCGGCAACCGCCTGTTGCAGGGTTTCCAGCGGCACGCCGGCGTCCACCAGAGCGCCCAGCAGCATGTCACCGCTGGCCCCGCAGAACAGTTCAAGGTGAACGTGCATGGCTGTCCTGTGCTGATACGGCCAGGCGCAGCATGCGATTGGCCGCCGCCGCGGCGCCGAAGCCGTTGTCGATATTGACCACGGTCACGCCGGGCACGCAACTCGTCAACATGCCCAGCAAAGCACTGATGCCCGCCAGGTTGGCGCCGTAGCCGACGCTGGTGGGTACCGCGACTACCGGGCAGGCCACGCGGCTGCCAACCACGGTCGGCAGCGCCCCCTCCATGCCGGCGGCCACCACGCACACGGACGCCTGGCGCAGTTCGTCCTCCACCGCCAGCAGCCGTTCCAGTCGGGCCACGCCGATATCGAAGTAGCGTTCGACGGCGATGCCGGCCCAGACCAGGGTACCGGCGCATTCCTCGGCGACCGGGATATCGCCGGTGCCGGCACAGACTACGGCCACCCGATGCGCTGCCATGGCCGGCGGCGGCTGCAGCGCGCCGAAGGCGATCAGCCGGGCGGCAGCATCGTAGTGGGCATCCGGCAGGGCGGTCAGGACAGCAGCGGCGTGCTCGGTCGTGGCCCGGGTGGCCAGCGCGTGTCCGGCGCGTTCGGCGAATTCGCCCATGATGGCCGCCACCTGGTCCGGCGTCTTGCCATCGGCGAACACGACTTCGGGAAACCCCTGCCGTGCCAGCCGATCATGATCCAGGGTCGCGAAAGTGCCGGTCATCGAGGCAGCACGGCATTCATGCTGCCGCTTCTGAAACCGCTGAGGTCGAGGCTCACGTAGAGAAAGCCCAGGTCTTTCAGGTGGGCTACGAAAGCTTCGCGCAGGGGCAGAAAGCGCTCCAGGTCGGCCACCGGCAGTTCCAGGCGCGCCAGCCGGTCGGCGTGCACCCGCACCCGCAGCTCGGCGAAGCCGCGCTCGCGCAGCCAGCGCTCGGCGGCGTCTACCCGCGCCAGGCCCTCGTCGGAGATTGCCACGCCGTAAGCGAAGCGCGACGACAGGCAGGCCATGGCCGGCTTGGCCCAGATGGACAGCCCCAGAGACTCGGCAGCGGCGCGGATGTCGGTCTTGCGAAAGCCGGCGATCTTCAGAGGGCTGCTGATCTGATGCGCGCGGCCGGCATCCTGGCCGGGCCGGTAATCGCCCACGTCGTCCAGGTTGTAGCCATCGACGATGCAGGCATAGCCTTCGCGGCGCGCCAGCTCCCGCAAGGTGTCCCACAGGGTATCCTTGCAGAAGTAACAGCGGTTGGCTGGATTGGCGGCGTAGTCCGGGTTGCTCAGTTCGTCGGTTGCCACCCGGCGATGATGGCCGCCGATTTCCTGTTGCAGCAGTTCCAGCGACTCCCGCTCCCAGGACGCCAGTGACGGCGAAACGGCGGTGACGCCCAGCGCGTTGGCACCCAGCACGTCGGTGGCGACCTTCCACAGGAACGTGCTGTCGATGCCGCCGGAGACTGCCACCATGACCCGCTGGCGTTCAGCCAGCCAGCCGCGCAGGTGCTCGAGCTTATCCGGCCAGCCGGTGGCACTGCCCTGATCGGAAGCGATGAGTGGCTGGTTGGTCATGGCGTCAGCTCAGCATCCGATGGGTGGGGGCGCAGAGTTCGGCCACGGGTAAACCATGGCTGCAGGCATCCTGACACGGCGCGCCGCTGCAGCCGAGGCAAGCCGAGGCATTGGCGGCGAGGCCGGCATACTCGCTGCGTGCGAATGCCAGGTCTTCGTAATCCGTGGCATACATGCGCGTCCTCAGTACATCGGCGATGGGGACGCCGTAGGGACAGGCACCGGCGCAGTCGTTGCAGGCGTGGCGGCAGTAGCTGGTACCGTTCAGCCGCGCATAGTGGCGCAGCAGTTCCACGTCCCGGCCGGTCACCGCACGGGCCCCCGAGGCGCCCAGGTATTCGTCGATGAGGGCCCGTTCGGTCATGGAGATGACCAGCGCATCCACGTTGGGGTTGGACAGGGTCCAGCGGAAGGCGGCCTGGGCGAACGTGGCGCCGTCGGTTTCATAGGGACGCATGTCATTCAGGCGCGCGCCCATGAGCGTCTTCATGGTCACCACCCCGACGTCTTTCGCCTTCGCTTTCTCGAGCACCCGGGGCAGGTCGGGCTGCTTTGCCACGTAGTTGAAGGAACGGGTGAACTGCTCGTAGAACGCCGGATCCTGACCGAAGTTGTAGGCCACCAGAATGACGTCGGCCAGATCCCGGTCTATGGCGTGGTCGAGACAATCGATGAGACGGCCGGCATGGCCCGACATGCCGGTTGCGCGGATTTTGCCTGCCGCCTTGGCCCGTTCCACGAACTCGCCCCACTCGGGGTTGTCGAGCCGCTCGATGTCGTTCACGGCGTGGTTCAGATAGACATCCACATAATCGGTGCCGAGCCGCCGCAGGCTGCCGTCCAGCGCCGCCATGATCTCGCCATGGCGGGTATCCGGCCAGGCCTTGGTCTTCGACACCAGATAGACCTGGTCGCGCCTGCCGCGCAGCGCCCGGCCGAGCACCTCCTCGGATGCGCCGCCGGTGTAGCTGTCAGCGCCGTCGAAGTAGTTGATGCCGCGGTCCAGAGCATGATGCACCAGGTGCTCTTCGCCGCGCCGCAGCCGGCTGGAACCGAACGAAATATCGGAGATTTCGAATTCGGTGCGCCCCAGGCGCCGGTAGCGTCTGACCTGATTCGCCGAGTCGTCGGCGGCGCGGCTGTGTCCGGCGGGCAGCAGCGCACCGAGGGCGCCTGCCTGAAGAAACTGCCGTCGATCCATGGGACCTCCCGTGGGATAACGCTTCGCGTTGCCTGGAGAATAACGCGGAAAGCGCCGCAGGCGCCACGGCGCCAGGCTTGCGGACTGTCCGACAGCGCCGCTATCGCGCTATGCTCGCAGCTGGATCATTGGCGGAGTTCACCATGGCCACTGAAGACAAAGGGCTTACCAATCACCGGATCACCGTGTGCCTGGAGGGCGGCGCGGTGCTGGGGCCGTTTCGCGCGACCTGGAGCAAAGAGCTGGTGAGTGACGTGCGTGAGCTGGTCAAAGAGTACGACGCGTTTCTGAACGGCGATGCCCAGAAACGTTTCAAGTTCCACCTGCACGACCGGCAGGACCACGTTTCCCACTCTCTGGTGCTGGATTTCAAGCGGGTCACGGCCATCTACGACAAGGTCGATCTGCACGATTGATTGCGCAGCTTCCGTGCACACCGAGGTAACCACCTGTATCCGCCGCGCCTCTGCGCGTGGCCCGCTGGCCGAGCTGTCGCTGGTGCTGACGGCTGTGGGCATCGAGCATCGCATCGAGCGTGACGGCGGTGAATGGGGGCTGTGGGTCGACATCGACGATGTGGCCACAGCCAACGACGAACTGCACAAGTACGACGAGGAGAACCGCGTGTCGTCCGCGCCGCGGCGCCCGGCGGAGACCATCGACAGCGGCTGGCTCGGCGTGTTTGCTTATCTGCTGGCCATCTGGGCGCTGCCGTCGCTGGAGAGCGGCAGCGTGTTCGGCTGGGACTGGCGCGAGGCCGGCGTCATGGATGCCGCCCGCGTCAGCGCCGGCGAATGGTGGCGGACGCTTACCGCGCTCACCCTGCACGGCGATCTGGCGCATCTGGTGTCCAATTCGCTGTTCGGTGCGGTGTTCGGCCTGTTCGTCGGCCGCTACCTGGGTTCCGGTGTGGGTTGGCTGCTGGTCCTGATCGCCGGGGCTTCGGGAAATGCCATCAATGCCTTCGTGCAGGCGCCGGGCTTTCGCTCGGTGGGAGCGTCCACGGCCACGTTTGCGGCCCTGGCCCTGGTGGGCGCATTCGTCTGGCGGCGCGGCTACATGCGCGGCTGGGACTGGCGGCGCCGCTTCGCCCCCGTCTTCGCCGGCATTGCGTTACTCGTGTATACGGGCTTCGGCGGCGGCAACACGGATGTGGTGGCACACATTACCGGGTTCGGCTGCGGCCTGATGCTGGGCCTGGTCGCGGGCACGGTGGGCGTGCGCCAGTTCGGCTACAGCGGGCAGGTGCTCAGCGGCACGGCGGCCGTGGCGTTGCTGGTGCTGGCCTGGTCGAAGGCGGGCGCTGCCCTCTGATTTCCTGAATTCCGGGTTCAACCCCAGCCGCGGCGCCGCGCCGGGTCGACGATCAGGGCGCGGCTGCGAATCGGATAGTGGTCGCGCTGCCGGTCGTGAAAGTAGTGCTCCAGGGTTTCCCGCACCACCGGAAAGGCCAGCTCCGACCAGGGGATCTGGTCTTCGCGGTACAGGCCGATAGCTTCGGTTTCCTCGCCTGCCGCGTACTCCGGTGCAGTCAGCCGGGCGCGGTAGAACATGTAGATCTGCGAGATGTGGGGCAGGCTGAACAGGGTATAGAGGTCGTCGAGCTCCACCTGCGCCCGGGCTTCCTCCCAGGTTTCGCGCAGGGCGCCGGCTTCCGCTGATTCACCGTTCTCGAGGAATCCGGCGGGCAGGGTCCAGTAGCCGCGCCGCGGTGCGATGGCGCGCTTGCACAGCAGCACCTGATCCTGCCAGGTCACCAGGCAGCCGGTGACCACCCGCGGGTTCTGATAGTGCACGGTGGTGCAGTGCTCGCACATGTAGCGTTCCCGGGAATCTCCCGGCGGCACGCGATACACCACCGGTTCGCCGCAGGTGCTGCAGTAATTCATGGTCGGCTTCGGCTGTTGCGCATGCCACGAGTATAACTATTCGGCACGGGGCGCGAACGGTATCACGGCGGCGGGCGTACCCGTAGCGGCCATCCCCGTGGCGCGAGGGCCCGCGGCGGGGATGCTGACCTCGGGGTCGTCGAGGGCCACCATGCAGCGGTGCAGATCGGCCAATGACTGACACATCATCTCCGAGATCCGGATGGTGGCAGCCATCGGTGTCCCCGCCCGACGGCGTTCCATATCCACGCGGAACTGCAGCCCCTGCAGGCGGCGGCGTGTGGTGTCGTTGCTGGCAGCGGCGATCACGGCGTCCGTCAATGAACGTCGCAACGTCTCGAGTCCTTGCGGGTCGTTGCGGGCCATGTCCACCAGCACGTCAAAAGCTGGTAGTCGGGGCATGGATGACCCTTCCCGATTGTGATGGTTTGCTTGCGGCGATTCGATGGCTACTATGCCCGTCGTATTCCCGCTTACACCACGCTGTGGCTGTAAGGGGTTTGTTCGTGGCTTTTAGCTGGTGGAGAGTGAGCGTGCTTTTGCAACTGGAAGATCGGCGGGTTCGAGCGCAGGGAGACTACTGGGTGGCGGACAACGCCACCGTGCTGGGGTCGGTGCTGCTTCACCACAATGCCAGCGTCTGGTTCAACGCGGTGCTGCGCGGCGACACGGAACTGATAACCGTGGGTGAAGGCTCCAATGTCCAGGACGGTGCCGTGCTGCACACCGATCCGGGTTGCCCGCTGGTGATCGGCAGGAACGTGACCGTGGGCCACAAGGCCATGCTGCACGGCTGTGAAATCGGCGACAACAGTCTCATCGGCATCAACGCGGTGGTGCTCAACCGCGTGAAGATCGGCCGCAACTGCATCATCGGTGCCAACGCGCTGATCACCGAAGGCAAGGAAATTCCCGACAATTCCATGGTCATGGGCGCGCCGGGGAAAGTGGTTCGCGAACTTTCCGAAGACGAGATCAAGGGGCTGCGTCTTTCGGCCGAGCACTACGTGGAGAACGGCCGGCGTTTTCGTGCTGGCCTGTCGCTCCAGGACCGGGCGGATCCGGCCTCATGAGCAGTTCGGCGCCTCCTGCTTCCGGCCCGGATCGGCATGTGCTGGGTACGCCGCTGACCGCCGCGGCCAGGCGGGTAATGCTGCTCGGCAGCGGCGAACTGGGTAAGGAGGTCGCCATCGAGCTGCAGCGCCTGGGCGTGGAGGTCGTCGCCGTTGACAGATATGCCAACGCCCCCGCCATGCAGGTGGCGCATCGCAGCCATGTCATCGACATGCTGGACAGCGCGGCGGTGAAGGCGCTGGTGGAACTCGAGCAGCCGCATCTGATCGTGCCCGAAATCGAGGCCATTGCCACCGCTGCGCTGGTCGATCTGGAAGCCGACGGCTTCAGCGTCATTCCCACGGCCCGCGCCACACAGCTGACCATGGATCGGGAAGGCATCCGCCGTCTGGCTGCGGAAGAATTGCAGGTGCCTACTTCGCCGTATCGTTTCGCCGGCAGTGAAGCCGAGTACCGCGCTGCCCTGGAGGCCGTCGGTCTGCCCTGCGTGGTGAAGCCGGTGATGAGTTCGTCGGGTAAGGGCCAGTCGCTCGTGCACTCGCCCGGCGATGCTGCGGCCGCCTGGCAATATGCCCAGCAGGGCGGCCGGGTACGTTCGGCCGGTGCCGATGCCCGTGTCATCGTCGAGGGCCTGGTGCCGTTCGACTATGAGATCACCTTGCTGACCGTTCGCCATGCCGGCGGCACGGCCTTCTGTGACCCTGTGGGCCACCGTCAGGAAGACGGCGATTACCGCGAATCCTGGCAGCCCCAGGCCATGAACGACGCGGTGCTGGCCGAGTGTCAGCGAGTCGCCGCCGCGGTCACCGCCGCGCTGGGCGGTTGGGGGCTGTTCGGCGTCGAGTTCTTCATCCAGGGTGATGCCGTCTACTTCAGCGAAGTCAGTCCGCGCCCCCACGACACCGGTATGGTGACCTTGATCAGTCAGGATCTTTCCGAGTTCGCGCTGCACGTCCGGGCCATCCTGGGCCTGCCGGTGCCCAACATCGCGGTCCGCGGGCCGGCGGCGTCGGCGGTGATTCTCGCCCGGGGAGATTCCGCCGATGTGCGTTATCATGGTCTCGACGCGGCGCTGGCGCAGCCGGACACGCAGGTCCGTCTGTTCGGCAAGCCGGAGGTGCGCGGCCAGCGGCGCATGGGCGTAGCCCTCGCCCTGGACCGCGACGTGCAGGCTGCGCGGGCCAAAGCGCGCGCTGCGGCCGCGGCGCTGACCATCGAACTCGGCTGAGCCGTGCGGAGGCGGGCTTGGCAAAGCGGTTTCGGGTGGCTATAGTCGCTTTATACGAACTTGACTGATGTTTACCGCGCGTGACCCATTTTTGCGCACAGCTTGCTCTCCTACTGTCGCTGCGACTGCCGGCGTAGCCGGCATATACCTATCCCCCCAGGGCATCATGCCCAACCTGATCAGCCAATTTCTTTCACCACGTCAGATTACGTGTCATGCCTGACGTGGCAGTGATGCGAGGAGTGTCATGAGCGAGCAAACCGATACCGGCACGGCCACCCCCGGCCGCAGCGATTCCGGCCCGCGATCACCGTCCCGCGGCGCGGAGCGGATGCCTTTCCACAAGTACCGGCGTTTCGAACCGATTCAGCTCACCGACCGGCAGTGGCCGGGCCGGCTGATCGA
This sequence comes from Gammaproteobacteria bacterium, assembly GCA_034522075.1. Lineage (GTDB taxonomy): Bacteria > Pseudomonadota > Gammaproteobacteria > Pseudomonadales > Azotimanducaceae > UBA7803. The sequence continues at coordinate 74,318 of JAXHLO010000014.1, forward strand.
GCAGGCGCCGCGCTGGTGCAGCGTCGACCTGCGCGACGGCAATCAGGCCCTGATCGATCCCATGAGCGTGGACGAGAAGCTCAGGCTCTGGCATCTGCTGCTCGACATCGGCTTTTCCGAGATCGAGGTGGGTTTCCCCGCGGCGTCGCAGCCGGATTTTGATTTCATCCGCCGCATCATCGACGAGGATCGTATCCCCGACGGCGTAGCCGTTCAGGTGCTCTGTCAGGCCCGGCCGGAGCTCATCGCGCGCACCGTGGAGGCCCTGCAGGGTGCGCCCAAGGTGATTTTCCACCTCTACAACTCCACCTCGGAGCTGCAGCGCCGGGTCGTCTTCGGTATGGACCGGGCGGGCATCATCGACCTGGCGGTCCAGGGCACCCGGGTGGTCAAAGCCGGCCTCGCCGATCTCGATTCGGACATAACGTTCGAATATTCGCCGGAGAGCTTCACCGGCACCGAGCTCGATTTCGCCGTGGAGATCTGCACTGCGGTGGCGGACGAGTGGGGCGCCACGCCGGAGCAGCCCATGATCGTCAATCTGCCGTCCACCGTGGAGATGGCCACGCCCAACATCTACGCCGATCAGATCGAATGGTTCTGCCGCAATTTTCCGCGCCGCGACAGCGCCATCGTCAGCCTGCATACCCACAACGACCGTGGCACCGGCGTGGCCGCTACCGAACTCGCGCTCATGGCGGGCGCACAACGGGTGGAAGGTACCCTGTTCGGCAACGGCGAGCGCACGGGCAACTGCGACATCATCACCATGGCCATGAACCTGTTCAGCCAGGGTGTGGATCCGGAGCTCGACCTGCGCGAGATGCCGCGTATCCGCGAGACGGCCGAGGCCGTCACCAAGCTGCCGGTGCATCCCCGTCATCCCTATGCCGGCGAGCTGGTGTTCACGGCCTTTTCCGGTTCCCACCAGGACGCCATCAAGAAAGGCATGGCCAAGGTGGATCACAACCGCTGGGAAGTTCCCTATCTGCCCATCGATCCGGCGGACGTGGGCTCGTCCTACAAGGAAACCGTGCGGGTCAACAGTCAGTCCGGTAAAGGCGGTGTAGGCTTCATCCTCGAGGAGGTGTACGACATCTCGCTGCCCCGGGACATGCTCGTGGAGTTCAGCAAGGTGGTGCAACGGCTCACCGAGCAGCTCAACCGGGAGGTCAGGAACAATGAAATCCTCGACGCTCTGCTGGCCGAGTATGTCGCCGACGAAGGTCCCTACCGGCTCATCGATTTCGATCTGCTCAGCGGACGCTCGGCCGATCAACGCTGTGTGGCGCGGGTGGAGGTTTCCGAGCAGCAGGTGACCATCGACGGTGAAGGTTCCGGGCCCATCGAAGCATTCGTCAATGCTCTGGCGGCGACCCTGAACGAGCCGCTCAACGTCATCGATTACCACGAGCAGTCCATGGGCTCCGGCAAGGATGCCAAGGCCATCTGCGTGGTCTCCATCGACGAGGGCGAGCACGGCCGCCGCTACGGCATCGGCGTCTCGCGCAACACCATCACGGCGTCGTACAACGCGATCATGTCGGCTTTGAATCGGCGCTGGAAGTCTTAGGGGCTGCTGGCCCCTGCCGGGTTGGCTGGTCGGTGGGATGGGCGGCCGGTCGGCGCCGGCGTTGGCACGGGTGGCCTGCTGGCTGGTGCGGATTGATTGCGCTGTCAGGCCTGCTGGCCCTGCCGGGTTGGTTGGTCGGTGGGATGGGTGGTCGGTCGGCGCCGGAGGAACGCTTGCTTACGCGTGGCGACGTTGTCGTTGGACGGGCGCGTGTGTAGTTGGGAGCCTGAAAGCTCCAGCAAGCGTTCCTCCGTCGCCGCCCACCCATCACCGTCCATCCAACAACGGCGTTGGGGAGAGGCGCGGGATGTGCTCGCATCCTGCTGGCCGCCGTGCCGCCTGCGGCAGCGCCGTCACCACAGGAAACTGCATCATCCCGACAAGCGACCGGCCGAGACGTGTCAGTCTCACACCCCCCCAGCCGGTAGGGGACTGAAAGGGCGTGGGTGGGCGATCCCTGAGCAACACTTTACGAAGCTTTAAGGCTCCCGGCGGCGTATGAGTCCGTCCAACTACAACCACGCCAACGCGAAGTAAAGTGTTGCTCAGGGATCGACCCGAAACCGCCTTTGCAGTCCCAATACCGGCCCCGCGCAGTAAAGTGTTGCTCAGGGATCGCCGCCACCGACGTTGCAACCCCACTACCGGCCCCGCGATCTGCGGACACCACCCCAATGGGTCCCGTGGCAAGCGCTCGAATAGACAGGCGATATGTCGCTGGAAGGACATGGAGGCGGGTGCGGAGTATTACTTTGCGGAGCATTCAGGCTCCCGGCGGCATCTGCTCCAGTCCGACTACAACGCTGCCACGCGCAGCAAAGTAATACTCCGCACCCGTCCCCCGGGAACCTTCCACCGAAAGAACGCTTTTATTCCGCCGCGTCGCCCGGCGCCGCAGAAGCCCGGGAAATCTTCAGATTCTTGATCACGTTGTCCTTGATCTGCAGCGTCTCGATCAGGTAATCGCCGATCCGCAGGCACAGATTGCTCTCCGGCAGGGTTTCCAGATGCTCCAGGACCAGCCCGTTCAGGGTCTTTGGCCCGTGGACGGGCAGGTCCCAGCCCAGTGCCCGGTTGATGTCGCGTAACAGAGCTAGACCGTCGATCAGATACGAGCCGTCGTCCTGGGGGTGAATCTCCGGGATGTTGGCCGCGAAGTCGGTGGTGAATTCGCCGACGATCTCCTCGAGAATGTCCTCCAGCGTGACAATGCCTCGCACGTCACCGTATTCGTTGACCACCAGGGCGATGCGCTTCTTTTCCTTCTGAAAGTTTATGAGCTGAGTGTGCAGCGGCGTAGCTTCCGGAACGTAGTAGGGCTCCTCGGTGAGCTGCATGATGTCGGCTTTGGTCATTTCCGTGCTGGGCAGGAAGCGGGCTACCCGGCGCAGATGGAGAATGCCCAGCATGTTGTCGATGTTGTCCTTGTAGACCGGCAGGCGCGTGTGCTGGCTCGAGGCCAGCTGACTCAGTATGTCGCTCATGTCGTCGTCCACATCGACGCCGATGATTTCCGCTCTCGGCACCATGATGTCGTCTACGGTGACGTGCTCCAGGTCGAGAATGCTCAGCATCATGTTCTGACCCTGGGCCGGCATGACCACGCCTTCGTTCACCACCGTGCGCAGTTCGTCGGCGGTGAGACTGTCCCGGCCGGCGGTATCGTCATCAGGTCTGGGCAGGAAGGGTTTCACCAGCGCGTTGGAAAACCAGTTGATGAACAGCACGCCCGGATAGAGGATCTTCAGCAGCGGCGAGAGAATGTAGGCGCTGCGAAAAGCTATCTGCTCGGGCAGTTGGGCGGCAATGGTTTTCGGCGCCACTTCCGAAAAGATGAGAAAGATGATCGTGATGGCCACCGGCGCGACGACCACGCCGGTATCGCCGAACAGGCGGATGCCGAGCACGGTGGCAAGGCTGGCAGCGGTGAAGTTGACCAGGTTGTTGCCGATGAGAATGACGCCGAGCAGCCGGTCGGGGCGCTGCAGCAACCGGTCGGCTTTCCTGGCGCCGCCGTGGCCTTCCTTCACCAGATGACGCAACCGATAGCGATTCAGCGCCACCATGGCCGTTTCCGAGCCGGAGAAATAGGCCGACAGCACGACCAGAATGGCGATGCTGACGCTCAACAGTTCGGTTGACAGTTCGGAGATGTTCATCCCGCTGACCCGGGGCTGTTCAGCAGCACCTCCAGGACGAACTTGCTGCCGAAATAGCCGAGCACCAGCAACGAGAAGGCGATGAGCGTCCAGTACGTGGCCGTGCGGCTGCGCCAGCCGAAGAAATGGCGCCCGCCCAGCAGAGCGGCGTAGAGCATCCAGGAAATCAGCGACAGTACCGTATGGTGCACCACGTTCTGGGCGAACAGATCGTCGAGGAAAATGAAACCCGTGGCGATGGCGGCGGTGAGGGTGACGATGCCGGTCCACAGCAGGGCGAAGAGCAGGCTTTCCATGCTCTCCAGGGGCGGCAGCAGGCGCAGTCCGCGGATGGAACTGCGTGTCTTCAGTGCGTGCTCCTGATAGGCGAGCAGAATCGACTGGCAGGCGGCCATGAACAGAATGCTGTAGGCCACGATGGAAAACAGTATGTGGGCGATCAGGGCCGACGCCAGAGAGTCGCGGGCCTGGAATGAACTCTCGCCGAACAGACCCGCAAGCACGCTCAGGGCGGCAATGGGCAGCACCAGCACCAGCAGGTTCTGCACCGGCAGGTAGGTGGCGGCGAGTATGAGGAACACCACCATGAGCAATGCGATCAGGCTGGCCGCCGTGAACAGCCCCAGGAACAGCCCGGCTTCGCTGTTGATCTGAAAATACGTCGCGACGGCATGGCACAGCAGTGCCGGCACCGTCAGCCAGGCCAGGGTGCGCATAGCCATGGGCCGCGAGAGCCGGAAGCTGCGGATCTGCAGGGCCGCACCGAGCGCATAGAGCAGCGCGGCTGCGACGCTGGTGATTGCCGTCAGGCCGGTAAAGGTCGACGCCATCAGTAGACTGCCATCAGGGGTTGTCGGTCTCGCGGGAGTAAGCAATGAGTTTGGCATAACGCGGACAGGGCGTGAAGGTCCGCCCCGGTCGGCGCTATACTGTCCGGCAAAGTCGCGAGTTCCCGCATCATTATGTTCGACAGCCTATCGGAAAAGCTCACACACACACTGCGTGGTCTGACCGGCCGTGCGCGTCTCACCGAAGAGAATGTCAGCGCAGCCCTGCGCGACGTGCGCATGGCCCTGCTCGAGGCCGATGTGGCGCTGCCGGTGGTGAAGGACTTCATCGATCAGGTGAAGCAGCGTGCACTGGGCCAGGTGGTGGATACATCGCTGAATCCCGGCGAAGCGTTCGTCAAGATTGTGCACGAAGAGCTGGTGCGCGTCATGGGCGAAGCCAACGACGCGCTCAACCTCAATACCCGACCGCCGGCCATCATTCTCATGGCCGGTCTGCAGGGTGCGGGCAAGACCACCACCGTGGCCAAGCTGGCGCGTTACCTGCGCGAGCGGGACAAGAAGAAAGTGGCCGTCGTCAGTACCGACGTCTACCGGCCTGCCGCCATCGATCAGTTGGAGACCCTGGCCGGAGAAGTGGGCGCCCATTTCGTGGCGTCGCACGGTGCGGAGCAGCCGGTGGACATTGCCCTGCGGGCGGTGAAAGAGGCCAATACCCAGTTCGCCGATGTGCTGCTGGTGGATACCGCCGGCCGCCTGGCCATCGACGAACAGATGATGACGGAGATCCGCAGCCTGCACGAACACCTCGACCCCATCGAGACGTTGTTCGTCGTGGACGCCATGACCGGTCAGGACGCGGCCAACACGGCCAAGGCCTTCAACGATGCCTTGCCGCTCACCGGGGTGGTGCTGGCCAAGGCGGACGGCGATGCCCGCGGCGGTGCTGCCCTGTCGGTGCGCGCGGTGACGGGCAAGCCCATCAAGTTCCTCGGCATGGGCGAGAAGACCGACGCGCTGGAGGCCTTCCACCCTGACCGTCTGGCATCACGCATCCTCGGCATGGGCGACGTGCTGTCCCTCATCGAGGAGGCGGAACGCAAGGTCGACCGCAAGAAAGCCGAGAAGCTGGCCCGCAAGATGCAGAAGGGCAGGCGCTTCGATCTGGCGGATTTCCGCGATCAGCTTGCGCAGATGTCCAGCATGGGCGGCATCGGCAGCATGATGGACAAGCTGCCTGGCATGGGTCAGTTGCCGCCCGGGGCCCAGGCCCAGCTCGACGACGGCAAATTCAATCAGATGGCCGTGATCATCGATTCCATGACGGCTCACGAGCGGCGCTTTCCCGACGTCATCAACGGCTCGCGCAAGCAGCGTATCGCCCGCGGCGCCGGCGTGCAGGTCCCGGAGGTGAACCGGGTGCTGAAGCAGCACAAACAGATGCAGAAAATGATGAAGAAAGTCACCCGCAAGGGCGGCATGCAGAAGATGATGCGCGGCATGCAGGCCATGCAGGGCAACCGGCGCCCGCCGGGTGTCCCGCGCTGAGCGGAAATGGTGCGAGCGGAAATGGTTGCATGCCGGGAGGCTTCCTTTACAATACCGCGCCTTTCGAATCAAGGTAGATAAATGGTCACGATTCGCCTGTCGCGGCACGGGTCCAAGCGCAACCCGTTTTATCAGATCACGGTGGCGGAACGCTCCGTCGCCCGTGACGGCCGTTTCATCGAGCGGCTGGGTTTTTACAACCCGGTGGCCCGCGGCGGTGAGGAACGGCTGCGCCTGAACGTCGATCGTGCCGATCACTGGCTTGCCCAGGGCGCCCAGGCATCGGAAAAGGTCCGCAAACTGTTGTCGGAGGCGCGCCGCAACGCCGCGGCCGCCGGTGCCACCGCTACCGCGGAGTAACCTGCCCGGGGCAGCGCCCGCCGTGTCCGCCACGCCGCAGCTCGTCGTCATCGGTCGAATTGGCGGCGCCTATGGGGTGTCCGGCATGGTCCGAGTCAGTTCCGCCACCCAGCCCCGCGACAATATCGAGCACTATCGTCCCTGGTACGTGGGCACGGGCCGCGATTGCCGTGCGCTGGAGGTTGTGGAGCTGCGTGTTCACGGTCAAGGCTACGTCGCGCGTCTGGCCGGCGTGACCGACCGCGATCAGGCCCAGGCTCTGGCAGGTCAGGAGATAGCCGTGCCGCGCAGCGCGCTGCCGGCGCTCGATGACGACGGCGAATATTACTGGCAGGACCTCATGGGTCTGGCGGTGAGCGATACGGCTGGACGCGAGCTGGGCCGGGTGGAACGGCTGCTCGAGACACCGGCCCATGACGTGCTGGTAATCCGCGACGGTGACCGCGAGACGCTGATTCCTTTCGCGGCACCGTTCGTGGTGGATGTGGATCTGGCCGGGCAGACCCTGCGGGTCTCCTGGCAGGAGTGAAATCATGTGGTTCGGGGTGGTGAGTCTGTTTCCGGAGATGTTCCGGACTGCGACCGAATCCGGCGTGCTGGGACGGGCAGTCAGCAACGGAGTGCTGCGCCTCGACGTCTTCAACCCGCGGGATTTCACCACTGACCGGCACCGCACCGTGGACGATCGGCCCTACGGCGGCGGCCCGGGTATGGTCATGATGGCGCCGCCGCTGCTGGCAGCCATCGAGGCAGCAGGGCAAGCGGCGCCGGGCGGCGCTCCCGAGCAGCGCGTCTCAGCCCCTCGGGTGATCTATCTGTCACCCCAGGGTCGGCCGCTGAATCAGCAGCGGGTGGCCGAGCTGGCGGTGGAACCGGCCCTGGTGCTGGTGGCGGGGCGGTATGAAGGTATCGACCAGCGGGTAATCGACAACGTTGTGGACGAAGAAATCTCCATCGGTGATTACGTGCTGAGTGGCGGCGAGCTGCCGGCCATGGTCATGATCGACGCCATAGCCCGGCAGTTGCCGGGTACGCTGGGTAATGCGGCGTCGTCGGTGGAAGAGTCCCACCTTGATGGTTTGCTCGATTACCCGCACTATACGCGCCCGGAATCCGTGGGCGGGCATGTGGCGCCGCCCGAGTTGCTTACCGGCGACCACGCCGCCGTGCAGCGCTGGCGCCGCCAGCAGGCTTTATGGCGGACGTGGCAGAGCCGTCCGGACATGCTGGTGGGCCGCGACTGGTCGCAGCAGGATCGAGATCTGCTGGTGCCGTTACTTGAACGGGACGAAGATTGAACCGGAATTGGCATTGCCGACAGGCTCGCCAACAGGTTCGCGAACAATTGAGTTAGGAGCGAGAAAGGTGCGCAGGAACAAGGTAATCGAGGCGCTCGAGAACGAGCAGCTCAAAGAGCAGGTCCCGGAGTTCGGCGCCGGCGATACGGTGGTGGTGCAGGTCAAGGTCCGTGAAGGCAACCGGGAGCGGCTGCAGGCTTTCGAGGGTGTGGTCATCGGCCGCCGCCACCGCGGTCTGAATTCGTCCTTCACGCTGCGCAAGATCTCGCATGGCGTGGGGGTCGAACGGACGTTTCAGCTGCACAGCCCGCTCATCGCCGAGATCGCGGTAAAGCGCCGGGGCGATGTGCGCAAAGCCAAGCTTTACTACCTGCGCGAGCGGTCGGGACGATCTGCCCGCATCAAAGAAAAGGTCTGAGCCACGGCGATCCGCCGGTGGCCGCGCCTTGCGCCGCGAGTCAGGCGGCCATCGACGTCTATCTCGATGAGGTCTGGCTGGAGCGGGGCCTGTCCGAGAATACCCTGGCTGCCTACCGCCGCGATCTGCGGCAACTGGCGGCCGCCGTGCCGCGGCCGCTGCTGGAAGTGACCGCCGAGCACCTGGGGGATTGTCTGGCCCGGCGCTTTCAGGCTGGCTATCAGACGCGTTCCTCGGCTCGCTGGCTGTCGTGTGTCAAAGGCTTCTACCGGCACCAGGTGCACAAGGGCCGGCTGGGCGTGGACCCCAGCGCCGAGCTCGAGCTGCCGAAGCTCGGCCGCGGATTGCCCGGATCCCTGTCTGAAGCCGAGGTGGCTGCACTGCTGACGGCACCGGACGTCGACACGCCCCTGGGTTTGCGCGACCGGGCCATGCTGGAGCTTCTCTATGCTTCCGGTCTGCGGGTGTCCGAACTCACCACCTTGACCGTCACAGCCCTCAACCGGCGCCAGGGCGTGCTGCGTATCGTCGGCAAAGGCGGCAAGGAACGGCTGGTGCCGGTGGGGCAGGAAGCGCTGGCCTGGATCGAGCGTTATGTCGACCAGGCTCGGCCGGCGCTGATCCACGGTCAAGCCACCGCGGCGTTGTTTCCCAGCCGCCGCGGCCGGCCCATGACACGGCAGACGTTCTGGCACCGGATCAAACTCTATGCGCGCCAGGTGGGCATTGTGCGTGAGATTTCGCCGCACACACTGCGCCACGCATTCGCCACTCACCTGCTCAATCACGGCGCCGATCTGCGTGCCGTGCAGATGATGCTGGGCCATGCGGACCTGTCCACCACGCAGATCTATACTCACGTAGCGCAGCGGCGCCTGAAGGCGTTGCACCAGGCTCATCACCCGCGGGGTTGAGGAATTAACCGCTGACCGGCTGGTCGAAGTGTACTGTGGCGCAGTACATCAGCCAGTCAGCCTGAATATTGGGGATTACCGTGACAAAGACGCTTGCCAGACTACTGAGCATCACCATTTTTGCCGGCTTCGCGGGCACCGCCATGCTTGCCGGCGCCGCGGAACCCGACGCCGAGCGTCTGGTGAGCAAACTCAAGTCACTGCGCCCGGATATTCCCATCGAAGCGGTGTCGTCGACGCCCATTCCCGGCATCATCGCCCTGGAACTGGCCGGCGGGACGGTGTTCTACGGCACCGCCGACGGCCGGTACCTGTTCGCCGGCGATCTCTACGAACTGGGCGATAACGATCTGATCAATCTGGCGGAAGCCGGGCGGGTGGACCGACGGCGCGAGCTCATGAGCACGGTGGACGAGAAAGATATGCTGATCTTCAGCCCATCCGGGGCCACCAGGACGACCATCAGCGTGTTCACGGACGTGGACTGCGGCTACTGTCAGAAGCTGCACCAGGAGGTCCCGGCCCTGAACGATATGGGCGTGGAAGTGCGTTACCTGGCCTATCCGCGTGCGGGCGTGGGATCCCGCTCGTATCAGAAGATCGTCTCAGCCTGGTGCGCTGAGAACCCGAACGCCGCGCTCACCAAGCTCAAGGCGCGCGAGTCCATCCCCGACGCTACCTGTCCGAATCCGGTGGCCGAGCAGTTCGAGCTGGGCCGTGAGATGGGCGTCAACGGTACACCGGCCATCGTGCTGGAGGACGGCCGCATGCTGCCCGGTTACATGCCGGCGGACGATCTGGTCCAGGCAATTGGTCTCGAGACCAGCGATTGATTGAGCGGGCCGCGCCGGCCCCGTAACATGTCGCCTTTCCATTGCCGGCAGCCCTGCTGGGCTGCCTCAGGAGGCACGCTTGCAGCCGTTACGGGTCGGTCTGTGCGGCCTGGGTACCGTCGCCCAGGGCGTTCTGCAAATACTCTCGGCCAATGCCGCCGCCATCACCCGGCGTGCCGGCCGGCCGGTGATCGTCACCCAGGTGGCGAGCCGCCGCCTGCGTCCGGAAGCGGATCTCGGCGATGCCGTGTTCTCCACCGATGTGGGCACGATCCCCGGGCATCCGGACGTGGATGTGCTGGTGGAGCTCATCGGCGGGGAGGACACGGCGCTGGCGTTGCAGAAAGCGGCGCTCACTGCCGGCAAGCCGGTGGTCACCGCCAACAAGGCCGTTGTGGCCCTGCACGGCGACGAACTGTTCGATCTGGCCCAGGCGCACCACGTACCGCTGTGCTTCGAGGCGGCGGTGGCCGGCGGTATTCCCGTGATCACGGCGATCACCCGCGGCCTGGCGGCCAACGACGTGCAGTGGCTGGCCGGCATCATCAACGGCACGTCCAACTACATCCTGAGCGCCATGACGGAAGAGGGCGAGAGCTTCGAGGACGCTCTCGCTGAAGCGCAGCGGCAGGGCTATGCCGAAGCGGACCCCACCTTCGACGTGGAAGGCATCGATGCCGCCCACAAGCTCACCATCCTGGCGGCCCTGGCATTCGGCATGGACTGCCGCTTCCCTGAGGTATACACGGAAGGCATCAGCCGCATAACCCTGGAAGACGTGGAGTATGCCCGGGAGCTCGGTTACCGCATCAAGCACCTGGGCATGGCGCGGCGGACGCCGGCCGGTGTGGAGGTGCGCGTGCACCCGACCCTGATCCCCGAATACCGGCTGCTGGCCAATGTGCGCGGGGTGATGAACGCCATCGTGGTGCACGGCGATGCGGCGGGCGATACGCTGTACTACGGTGCCGGCGCCGGCGGGCTGCCGACTGCCTCCGCAGTAGTAGCGGATCTCATCGAGATAGCCCGGGGCAAGGCCCTGCTGCCGGAGCGCGGTGACGGCGACGGTCTGGAGGTGGTGCCCATCATCGACAGCGAAAGCGCCTATTATCTGCGTATCCCGTCCCTGGACCGGCCCGGCGTATTCGCCCGGGTGGCTACCATCCTCAGTGAGCACAACATCAGCATCGAATCCGCCATGCAGAAGGCCGAGGCCATCCACGCGGAAACCCAGCAGGCGTGGGTGCCTATCGTCATCATCACGCAGCGGGTCGCGGAGCGGGTCATGAACGAGGCGCTGGCTGCGGTGCAGGCGCTGTCGGAAGTCGTCGGCGAGATCACGCGCATCCGCGTGGAAGATCTCGACGATGAGTGAACCGCGCATCGTCACCCGTCCGGTGCCCGAGCAGGCCCCGGCACTGGGCGACGCCGTGCCGCCCCTGCTCGAGCGGATCTATGCCGCCCGCGGCGTCACCGACGCCGGCGAGCTCGACCGGTCGCTGCGCTCGCTGTTGCCGCCGGATGAGTTGAGCGATATCCATCACGCCGCGGAGCGGCTCGTGCGGGCCGTGCAGGCCGACGAGCCGATTCTGCTGGTGGGTGATTTCGATGCTGATGGGGCCACATCGGTGGCGGTGGCGGTGTCGCTGCTGCAGGCCATGGGCGCGGGCAACGTGGACTTTCTCGTGCCCAACCGTTTCGACTACGGCTACGGGCTGTCTCCGGAGATCGTCGCCCTGGCGGCCGAACGGGCACCCCGTCTGCTCATTACCGTGGACAACGGTGTGTCCAGCGTGGACGGCGTAGCCGCCGCCAATGCGGCAGGCATGGACGTGATCGTCACCGACCATCACCTGCCCGGCCGCGAGCTGCCGGCGGCCTATGCCCTGGTCAATCCCAACCTGCCCGATTGCCGCTTCGCCAGCAAAGCCCTGGCCGGGGTGGGGGTGATCTACTATCTGCTCGGGGTGGTGCGCACCCGGCTGCGCGCTGAAGGCTGGTTTGCGGGGCGCCCCGAGCCCAATCTGGCGGACTGGCTCGATCTGGTGGCGCTGGGCACCGTGGCCGACGTGGTCCCGCTGGATGCCAACAACCGGATTCTGGTCCATCAGGGGCTGGCGCGCATGCGCGCCGGCCGCTGCCGCACCGGCATCCGCGCGCTGGCCGAGGTCGCCGGACGCGATCTGCGCAAGCTCACGGCTCAGGACCTGGGCTTTGCCCTGGGGCCGCGGCTGAATGCTGCCGGCCGCCTGTCGGACATGACGCTGGGCATTCGCTGTCTGCTTGCCGACGACCCGGAGGAGGCGCGCTCACTGGCCCGTGGGCTCGATGAGCTCAATCGGGCGCGCCGCGAGCTCGAGCGCGACATGGTGCAGGAGGCCGAACTGATCGTCGCCGGCCACCGCATCGAGGCGGCCGAGCGCTATGGTGTGTGCGTCTATGAGCCGGGCTGGCATCAGGGCGTCATCGGCATCGTCGCCGGCCGCCTGCGTGAGCGCATTCATCGCCCGGTCATCGCCTTTGCCGAGGCTGGAGATGCCAATCCCGACGAGTTGAAGGGCTCAGCCCGCTCGCTCCCCGAGCTGCACGTGCGCGACACTCTGGATGCCATCGCGGCGCGCTACCCCGGCATGCTGGAACGTTTCGGCGGTCATGCCATGGCGGCGGGGCTGTCCATCAAGCGGGTCCATTACCCGCGCTTCGCCAAAGCGTTCGATGCCGAGGTGGCACGGCGCCTGCCGCCTGCGGCCCTCGACCGCACGCTGGAAACCGATGGCGCCCTGGCGCCTGACGAGCTGTGCCTGGGCATGGCGCAGACCCTGGCCCGGGCCGGGCCCTGGGGGCAGGGCTTCCCGGAGCCGCTGTTTCATGGCGAGTTCGAGCTGGTGAGCCAGCGGGTGGTGGGCGAAGACCACCTGAAACTGGTCATGAAACACCATGGCCGTCTGGTGGATGCCATCGCTTTCCGCCAGGGCCCACTGGAGGATGCCCGGCGTCTGCAGGTAGCCTATCGGCTGGCAGAAAACGACTATGGTGACGCCACCACGCTGCAGCTCGTGGTGGAGCATCTGGCCCCATTGGCATAAACTGCCGCGCTTTTCCAACCCATGGGCAGAAGCTTTAGTTATGGCTGAGATCACGGCAATCCGCGAACGCGTGCGGGACATGACGGAGCGCGACGCCGCGCTCAGGGGGTATCTTTGACTATGACGGCAAGGTGCAACGTCTCGAGGAAGTAGAGCTGGAGCTGGCGGATCCCAACGTCTGGGAAGATCAGGATCGAGCCAAGCGCTTGAGTCAGGAACGCTCCGCCCTGGAGCAGGTGGTCAGCGGATTGGCAGACATGGGCAGCGGACTGGCCGATCTCGCGGAACTGGCGGAGATGGCTGCCGGCGAGAGCGATCGGGCGGCTCTGGATGACGTGGAAGCGGAACTCGACACGCTGGAAACCCGGCTTGCCGAGCTGGAGTTCCGCCGCATGTTCCAGGGTGAGCTGGATGCGGCAAATGCCTATCTGGACGTCCAGGCCGGCTCCGGCGGCACCGAGGCACAGGACTGGGCGGACATGCTGCTGCGCATGTATCTGCGCTGGTGCGAAAAGCGCGGCTTCACTGCCGAGATTACCGAACTGTCTCCGGGCGACGTCGCCGGCATCAAGAGCGCCACGGTGGAGGTCAGCGGCGAGTATGCGTTCGGCTGGCTGCGCACGGAAACCGGCGTGCACCGGCTGGTGCGCAAGTCACCATTCGACTCCGGCAACCGCCGCCATACGTCGTTCGCTTCGGTATTCGTCTCGCCGCAGATCGAAGACGACATCGAAATCGAGATCAATCCGTCTGACGTGCGCACCGACACGTATCGGGCCAGCGGCGCCGGCGGTCAGCACGTCAACCGCACGGATTCCGCCGTACGGTTGACCCACCTGCCGACCAACGTGGTGGTACAGTGCCAGAGCGAGCGCTCGCAGCACCAGAACCGCGAACGGGCCTGGAACCAGCTCCGCGCCAAGCTCTACGAGATGGAGATGCAGAAGCGCCGCAGCGATGCGCAGGCCGTGGAAGACGCCAAGGCCGACATCGGCTGGGGCAGTCAGATCCGTTCCTGACGTGCTCGATCAGTCGCGCATCAAGGATCTGCGCACCGACGTGGAGCGCTCCGATCCGGGCGCCGTGCTGGACGGCGACCTGGACGAATTCATCGAAGCCAGCTTGAAGGCGGGGCTTTGAGGTTTGTTGGTATTGCCCAGTCGCGACCTGGAGGTCGCTCCAACATAATAGTTGCTGCTTTCACTGGCTGATCTAATGACTGAAGAACACGACATCATCAGAGTTCGCCGCGACAAGCTCGCCCGCTGGCGCGAGAGCGGGGCGGCCTATCCCAATGATTTCCGCCGCGATGCTCTGGCCACGGAGCTGCACGAACGGTGCGCTGATCTGGACAAGGCGGCTCTGGAACAGGCCGGCTTGCAGGCGGCCGTGGCGGGACGGGTGATGCTGCGCCGGGTCATGGGTAAGGCCAGCTTCATCACCCTGCAGGACGGCAGCGGACAGATTCAATGCTACGTGCGCCGTGACGAGGTGGGCGAGGCGGCCTACGAGGCTTTCAACGACCTGTGGGACATCGGCGACATCGTCGGCGTGCGCGGCACGCTCATGCGCACCAACAAGGGCGAGCTAAGCGTGCAGGCTGCGCACGTCGAGCTTCTGGCCAAAGACCTGCGTCCCCTGCCCGAGAAATACCACGGCCTGGCGGACCAGGAAATCAAATACCGCCAGCGCTATCTGGATCTGATCATGAATCCGGAGTCCCGGCGGGTGTTCGAAACCCGTTCCCGGGTGGTGAGCTATGTGCGGCGCTTTTTCGAAGACCGCGGCTTCATGGAAGTGGAAACGCCCATGATGCAGCTCATACCCGGCGGCGCTGCGGCGCGGCCCTTCACCACCCATCACAACGCCCTGGATCTCGATCTGTACCTGCGCGTCGCGCCGGAGCTGTATCTGAAGCGCCTCACCGTGGGCGGTTTCGAGCGCGTGTTCGAGATCAACCGCAACTTCCGCAACGAGGGGCTGTCGACCCGGCATAACCCCGAGTTCACCATGCTCGAGTTCTACTGGTCCTATGCGGATTTCGAAGACCTGATCACGCTGACCCAGGATCTGCTGCGCGGGCTGGCGGCGGAGGTGCTGGAAAGCGGCGACGTCACCTATCAGGGTCAGACGCTGTCTTTCGGTACGCCGGCGGCGCGCCTGACCATGGCCGAGGCCATCGCCGCGCACACCGACCTCGATGCCGCGGGTGTGAACGATGCCGAACGTCTCGCCGGCAAATTGTCGGCCATGGGGGTGGCGGTGGAGCAGACCTGGGGCCTGGGTCGTCTGCAGACCGAAGTCTTCGATGCCTGCGTGGAAGACAAGCTGATTCAACCCACTTTCATCACCCACTATCCGGCCGAAGTCTCGCCATTGTCCCGGCGCAATGACGACGATCCCATGCTGTCCGACCGCTTCGAGCTGTTCATCGCCGGGCGCGAGATCGCCAACGGCTTTTCCGAGCTGAATGACCCGGAGGATCAGGCCGCCCGCTTCCGCGAGCAGGCGGAGATGAAGAGCGGCGGCGATCTGGAAGCCATGCACTACGATGAGGACTATATCCGTGCACTGGAGTACGGTCTGCCGCCGACGGCGGGCGAGGGCATCGGCATCGACCGGCTGATCATGCTGCTCACCGACGCGCCGTCGATCCGCGACGTGCTGCTGTTTCCACTGATGAGGCCGCGGGATGGCTGATACCCGGGTGCGCCTCGAGGAGAGCTGGAAGTCGGCGCTGGCCGACGAGTTCGACGCCCCGTACATGCACAGTCTGCGCGAGTTTCTGCTCACGCAGAAACGCGAACGCCGGGTCATCTATCCGCACAGCGACAACATTTTCGCGGCCCTGGATCTGTGTCCGCTGACCGAGGCCAAGGTGGTGATCATTGGCCAGGATCCCTACCACGGGCCGAATCAGGCTCACGGGCTGTGCTTTTCCGTGCAGCCCGGCGTGCCTCAGCCGCCGTCACTGGTGAACATCTTCCGCGAGATCAACGACGACCTGGGTACCGCCGAGCGGCGCCTGGGCGCCGACCGGGGCTGCCTGGAGCCCTGGGCCCGGCAGGGCGTGCTGCTGTTGAATGCCGTGCTCACCGTGGAACGGGGGCGCGCCGGCTCGCACCAGGGTAAAGGCTGGGAAATTTTCACCGACAGTGTGGTGGATGCCCTGTGCCGGCAGCGCGAGCACCTGGTATTTCTGCTGTGGGGCAGCTACGCCCAGAAGAAAGGCGCCAGCATCGACCGTGACCGCCATCTGGTGCTCACCGCGCCGCATCCCTCACCGCTGTCCGCCCATCGCGGCTTCTTCGGCTGCCGGCACTTTTCCCAGGCCAACGCCTATCTCGAGGCCCACGGTCAGCGGCCCATCGACTGGTTCGACGTGACCTGACGCTCTCCGGGTAGTGAGGACACAGCAGTTGTGTCAGTATCGGCGGCCTTCAATATTGCACGGGAGGCACTTGCGCCATGGTCGAATCATCCACGGACAAGCTCAAGGTAGAGCAGCGCGGGCATACCGTACTGGTGACCTTGAACAACCCGCCGGCCAATACCTGGGATCAGGAGAATCTGCGCGGCCTCGAGGAACTGGTAGCCCGGTGCAATGCAGATCGCGATGTCTATGCCCTGGTGATAACCGGCACCGGCGAGAAGTTTTTCTCCGCCGGGGCCGATCTCAAACTGTTCGCCTCCGGCGACAAAGGCGTGGCCGCCACCATGGCCATGGCGTTCGGTTCGGCCTTCGAGGCCTTGAGCGGCTTTCGCGGTGTTTCCATTGCCGCCATCAACGGCTATGCCATGGGCGGCGGGCTGGAGTGTGCGTTGGCCTGTGACATCCGCATTGCCGAAAGCCACGCACAACTGGCGTTGCCGGAGGCCACGGTGGGTCTGTTGCCGTGCGGCGGCGGTACTCAGAACCTGTCCTGGCTGGTGGGTGAAGGTTGGGCCAAGCGCATGATTCTGTGCGGCGAGCGTATCGACGCGCCCACGGCACAGCGCATCGGCCTGGTGGAAGAGGTGGTGGAAACCGGCGAAGCCCTGACCACGGCGCTGGCTCTGGCCGAAAAGGTGGGCAAACAGAGCCCGCCGGCGGTGGCATCCTGCAAGAACCTGATTCAGGCGGCCCGCAGCGGCACCATCGATGCCGCCTACGCCGCGGAACGGGAAAGCTTCGTACGGCTGTTCGATACCGAAGATCAGCGTGAAGGCGTCAGCGCCTTCCTCGAAAAACGTGAGGCTGAATGGGTGAACGGATGACCACACCGAGCAACGGCACCGACGAACCGCTGCTGCTGTTCGAGCATGCCGCCGCCTCCGGCCACGTGGTGGCCGAGGCGCGATTGAACTCGCCGGCCACGCTCAATGCCCTGAGTCTGCCCATGATCGACATTCTGCGCCCGGCCCTCGCGCGCTGGGCTGCCGATCCGGCGGTGGCGGCCGTGCTGCTCACCGGCAGCGGCGACCGCGCGTTCAGCGCCGGCGGGGACATTCAGGAGCTGTATCGGGCCATGGTCAGAAACCATGAGGCCGACAGCCGGGTAGACGAGTATCCGTATCGCTTCTTCGAACAGGAATATCGTCTGGATTACCAGATCCACCGCTTCAGCAAACCGCTGGTGAGCGTGGGTCATGGCGTGGTCATGGGCGGCGGCCTGGGCGTGTTTTCCGGGGCCCGCTACCGGGTCGTGACGGAAACCCTGCGCCTGGCCATGCCGGAGATCACCATCGGGCTGTTTCCGGATGCCGGCGCCACCTGGCTGCTGCGCAACATGCCGCGCCACATGGCGACTTTTCTGGGGCTCACTGGCGCCCATGTCAATGCCGCGGACGCTCTGCGCATGGGCGTGGCCACGCACAGTGTGGCCCAGAGCGAGCGGGACAGTGTGCCCGCTGCACTGCTGGAATTGCCCTGGCAGGGTGACCTGCAGGCCGATGGCGCTGCCGTGGCAGCCTGTCTCGACGGGCTCACCAGGCCGGCCCTGCCGGCGCTGCAGGTCGACGACGTGCCGGACAGTCTGCACCCGGAGGGTACCCTGCTCGACGTGGTGGAACGCGTGCGCGCCCTCCACGGGCGCAGCGACTGGATCGACCGCGGCATTGCCGCCATGAACCGGGGCTGTCCCACCTCGGTAGGCATCGTCGCCGAACAACTCGTCAGGGCCGGCCAGCTGGAACTGGCGGATGCGTTCCGCCTGGAGATGATCGTCGCCACACAGTGCGCCGATCATCCGGACTTCGCCGAGGGCGTGCGGGCGCTGATCATCGACAAGGACAATCGGCCCAACTGGCAATTCGACAGCCTCGAGGCACTGCCCGAGACCTATGTCCGCGCCCACTTCAAAGCGCCGTGGCCGGAAAATCCGCTGGACGATCTGGAGGAGGAAGCAGCATGACGCGTATCGGTTTTGTAGGGCTCGGCAACATGGGCGGTCCCATGGCGCGCAACCTGGTGGCCGCCGGCCACGAGGTGAAAGTCTTCGACCTGGTGGCGGATCTGATCGCCGCGGTGGAAGGTGGCGTGCCGCAGGACAGCGCCGCCGCGTGTGTCGACGACGTGGACATTTTTATCAGTATGCTGCCCGCCGGGCGCCATGTGGAGTCGCTGTATCTGGGCGACGACGGCATCATCGCCCGGGCCGGCAGCGGCACCGTGCTGGTGGACAGCAGCACCATCGACGCGCAGACCGCGCGCAAAGTGGCAGCGGCGGCCGCCGAACGCGGCATTGCCATGCTCGATGCGCCGGTGTCCGGCGGCACGGCCGGGGCAGAGGCGGGTACCCTGACGTTCATGGTGGGCGGCCCGGCTGATGCCATGGAGCGGGCCCGGCCGGTGCTCGACGCCATGGCCAAGAACGTCTTCCACGCCGGTGACAGCGGTGCCGGACAACTGGCTAAAGTCTGCAACAACATGCTGCTGGCGGTGCACATGGCAGGCACGGCCGAAGCACTGGCGCTGGGGGTGAACAATGGCCTCGATCCCGCCGTGCTGTCGGAAATCATGAAGCAGTCGTCGGGGGGCAACTGGTCGCTTAACGTCTACAACCCCTATCCCGGGGTCATGGACGGTGTGCCGGCATCACGCGGTTATCAGGGCGGTTTTCTGGTGGATCTGATGAGTAAGGATCTGGGGCTCGCCATGGATACGGCCAGTGCCTCGGACAGTACCGTGCCCCTGGGGGCGCTGGCGCAGAACCTCTACCGCCTGCACCGCGAGCACAACGACGCCGGCCGGCTGGACTTCTCCAGCATCCAGTGGCTCTACGCGCCGGATCTCAAAGACTGACCCTCAGGTTCCGAACGCATCCCGGGCGGCGGCGATGTCCTCTTCGAGCTCCGCCACTTCGCCAGAGTCGGCGCTGGGGTCCAGACCCAGGTTGTGGAATGCCTGAATCCGGCTCCAGTCGAGTTGGGTGTAGGGGTGCTCGCTGCCGACCAGGGTCTGCAGATTGGCCACCATGACCACGTCGATGTAGTCCGCGGCGGGGGCCGTGCGATCGAAGTTGGTGTACTGAGCCGGAACCTGCGCGACCTCGTCGGGAAACCCCCAGTTCTGCAGGATCATGGTGCCCAGAGTGGGGTGAATACTGTCGATGACCCGGTCCAGGGTCATGCTGTCGGAAAGCAGGTTGGGGTGGTCTTCGGCCCAGGAGAGGATGGGCAGCACGCCGATGATGTGGGTGAGGCCGGCCAGGGAGGCCTGATCGGGCCGCAGGCGGGTGAAATTCCGTGCCAGCACGGCGCTGATGCCCGCCACGGCGCTGGCATGGTTCCACACGTGGCGCAGCTTGCGGTCCACCACGTCGGACGTGGCCTGAAACATCTGCTGCATGGCAATGCCGGTGGCCAGATTGGCGGCAAACTCCACGCCCATGCGGCTCACCGCCATGTTCAGATCTTCAATGCTCTGCGCTGCCCGGTACATGGGCGAATTGGCCACCTTGATCATGCGCCCGGACAGGCCCGGGTCTTCGGCAATGACCCGGGCCAGCGCCTGGGCCGACACATTGGGGTCTTCCGCGGCATCGCGGATGCGCAGGGCGACCTCCGGCAGGGTGGGTAATTCGAGTTCGTCGTTGCTGACGGCAGAATTGAGCTCGTCGCGAATTTTCTCGGCGAGATTGGACATGGGCGGCGCGGAATCCTGTCTGTTGGTGAACCGGGTTGCGTACCAACCCAGTATAGTCACCGATCAGGCCACCCTGCTGAGATGCGCATCTCCCTGGCGCAAGTTGTCCGCTGCCTGCTCCGAGAGCACGGCGAGCAGCGGCCCGCCGTCGGCGGTGCTGTGCGCGCTCTGCAGGACGATACCCCGGGCCTTGCCGGCATCGTCCGTGATCTCGGCGCCGGGGCCGGGGGCGGCCGGCCCCAGCCAGGTGAGCCGCGCCAGGCGCCGCTTCACGCGGCCGCGGTGCTGGGCGCGGGCCACCACTTCCTGGCCGAGATAGCAGCCTTTCTCGAAGTTGATGGCCCCCAGGCGTTGCAGATCGAGCATCTGCGGCAGAAAGGACTCGCTCACCGGGGCAGACACCAGGGGGTAGCCGTCGGCTGTGAGCGCCGCCAGCCAGCGCTCCTGAGTGATATGGGGATGGGCGTCCCAGAGTTTGCGGGCGCCTTCCACGGAGGTCTGGGGAAACAACCGGCGGCGCTCGTCGAGTATCAGCCCGCCGGGTTCGTCGGCGTCGAGGCTGGCCAGCACGATGGCCTCTTCCCGCAGGTCAGTGGCTGTGGTTTTCGAAAACATGAGGTAGGGGCGCAGGAATGCGGTGAGGCGTTCCACCAGGCTGGCATGCAGCACCAGGCAGATGGTCTGGCCGCCGTCGGGCTGGTCTTCCATGGGCGCACACCAGCCGTTCATCACCACGCGTCCCTGCAGGTTGCACAGGGCCGTGGGTGTGAGCCGGCCCGCGCTGAGGTGGTCGGTGTCACAGGTGAGGTAGCCCTGCAGAAATGCCCGGGCATCGCGGCCGGTAAAGCTGACCACGGCAAGGTCCGCCAGCCAGGCGATGCCGCAATCGCTGTGCGTCGGTTCGGCGTCCTGCAGATATTGCTGCCACCGTTCGAGGATCATGACTGTACAATGTGCCGGTAAATTCGCTGCACAATTGTCACGCTCGGCCGGGTGAGTGTCGAGTGGGGCCGGGAACCGAGGTTCCGGGAAAAGAGGTTCAATGGCTACCGATCGCGCCGAGGCGCAGGACCTTCATTGCCGCCGGCTGCGCTGGCGCAGCCGGCGCGGCATGCTCGAGCTCGAACTGGTGCTGGCGCCGTTCGTCACCGAACGGCTCGACCGGCTGTCTGCCGCTGATCAGGCCCTTTACGAAAAGCTGCTGGACCATGACGACTGGGACATTTTCGAGTGGATACAGGGCCGCCGGGACATTCCGGACCCTGACCTCGTCCGCATCGTCGAGGCCATCCGCGCAGCCGCCGCCCTCTGACGCTTGCCTGTACCTGACGTGTCTGCCGGGCCGGCTGCGCCGGCGGCGGCACCTGTTGATGTTCGCCCCGGTGGCGGCGGTCGGCTGGGCATGGTTCGGCTTCACCGGCAGCGTTCCGCTGCTGCTGTGGTGGTGGCAGCAACGGCCGCCGCCGCGGCAGGCGGCGCTCTGGCAGATCGATCTCAGCGAAGTGCGCGGCGCGCGCCTGGGTCCGTGGCGGGCGCGGATCTCGCGGCACCGGCGCCGGCCCCTGGAAATATACTCTGACGAGCTCAGCCCCGCCGACCTGGCGCGGCTGCGCCGAAGTCTGAAATTTCAGCTCGCCGCGGGTTGAAGCACGTCGAAGCGATCCATGGAGCCGGGAAACAGGATGGTGTCTTCGCCGTGGGCCAGAGCCTCGGGATAATCCAGATTGTAGTGGAGCCCGCGGCTCTCGTGGCGTGCCAGAGCCGAGCGCACGATCAACTCTGCCACGTGAATCAGATTGCGCAGTTCGATGAGGTCGTTGTTGACCCGGTAGTGGCTGTAGTACTCGTGAATTTCCTGGCGCAGCAGATCCAGCCGGCGCTGGGCCCGCTGCAGCCGCTTGTCGGTGCGCACGATGCCCACATAGTCCCACATGAAGCGGCGCAGTTCGTCCCAGTTGTGGGCGATCACGACGTCCTCGTCGGAATCGGTGACCTGGCTTTCATCCCAGTGCGGCACGGTCACCTGGGTAAACGGTTCGCCGAGACGCTGGCGAATGTGGGTGCTGGCGGCCTGGGCGAAGACCAGGCATTCCAGCAACGAGTTGCTGGCCAGGCGGTTGGCGCCATGCAGACCGGTACAGCTCACTTCGCCGATGGCGTACAGCCCGGCTACGTCGGTAAGACCGTCATGGTCCACCAGGACTCCGCCGCAGGTGTAGTGGGCGGCGGGTACCACCGGTATGGGCTCGCGGCTGATGTCGATGCCGTAGTCCAGGCAGCGCTTCAGGATGGTGGGGAAGTGGGTCTCGAGAAAGCGCCGCGGCCGGTGGCTGATATCCAGGTGCACACAATCGGCGCCGGTGCGTTTCATTTCGTGGTCGATGGCCCGGGCCACGATGTCGCGGGGTGCCAGTTCCAGGCGCGAATCGAATCGCTGCATGAAGCGGTCGCCGTCGGGCAGCTTGAGTATGCCGCCCTCGCCGCGAACCGCCTCGGAAATGAGAAACGATTTCGCGTGGGGATGATACAGGCAGGTGGGGTGGAACTGGTTGAACTCCATGTTGGCCACCCGGCAGCCGGCCCGCCAGGCCATGGCGATACCGTCGCCGGTGGAGCTGTCCGGGTTGCTGGTATACAGATAGACCTTGCTGGCGCCGCCGGTGGCGAGGACCACGAAGCGCGCCTGAAAGACCTCTACATGGCCGGTGCCGCGGTTCAGCACATAGGCCCCGGCGCAGCGGTTGGGGTGGCGGCCGAATTTGCTCAGGTTGATCAGGTCGATGGCGACCCGGTCGCGAATCAGGTCGATGCGTGGGTGGTCGAGCACCTGCCGGGTCAGATTCTCGATGATGGCCCGCCCGGTGGCGTCCGCCACATGCAGAATGCGACGGAACGAGTGGCCGCCTTCGCGGGTCAAATGAAAATGGTTGTCCTGTGTATCGAACTGCACCCCCCAGCGCACCAGGTCGTCGATGACCTCAGCGGCGTGTTCGACGGTGTAGCGGACCACCTCGGGGTCGCACAACCCGGCACCGGCGTTCAAGGTATCGTCGATGTGCGACTCCACGCTGTCCTCCGGGGCGCTCACGGCGGCCACGCCGCCCTGGGCCCAGGTGGACGAGGCCGTGTCCAGATCGCCTTTGCACAGTACGGTGACCCGGGCGTGCGGGGCCAGGCGCAGGGCGGCGGACAATCCGGCGGCACCGCCGCCGATGATGAGGATGTCGGTCGAGAATCGCTGGGTCATGGGCTTCCTGGTGCCCCGATGGGGCCGGCCGAACGGTTTCTAGTATAAACATGGAGTTGTCGGCAGAATATCAGGCTAACCCTCGGACAGCGACGGAGCGGGTGGCCAAGGAAACCGACAAAGAACTGGTACGCAGAGTCCAGAGCGGCGACCGTGGCGCGTTTGACCTTCTATTCAGCCGCTATCAGCACAAGATCGTCAATCTGGTGAGCCGCTACCTGCGCGACTCCGAAGACGTGCAGGATGTGGTCCAGGAAGCCTTCATCAAGGCCTTTCGCGCCCTGCCGCGGTTTCGCGGCGACAGTGCCTTCTATACCTGGCTGTACCGCATTGCCATCAACACGGCCAAGAACCACATCGTTGCCCGCAGCCGCCGCCCGCCCGGCGTCGACGTGGAGGTCAGCGATGCCGAGCACTACGACGGTGCCGATGCGCTCCGCGATCTCGAGAACCCGGAAGCAGAGATGGCCAAGGAGCAGCTTTCCGCCGAGATCAATGCGGCCATTGCCGATCTGCCGGATGATTTGCGCAGCGCTGTAACTCTGCGAGAATTCGATGGTCTGACCTACGAGCAGATCGCGGAGATCATGGAGTGTCCGGTGGGGACCGTACGCTCGCGGATCTTTCGTGCGCGGGAAGCCATCGACAAGCGCATCTCGCCGCTGCTGGACCGGCAACGATGAGGGACGTTGCGCGGCCGCCGGACAGGGTCGGGGAGAAGTTGTCCGGCACAAACGACCAGCACGCCCCTGAGCGGGAACTTCCGCGTGGATTTCTGGCCCTAGGTAGGAAACGGCCGCCAGGGCTGAATCAGACTGGATAAAGCCGGTGGCGATTACAGAGGTCCAGACAAGAGGTGGATAAAAGAGGTGGAGAAAAGAGGTGGAGAGAGGTAACGAGCGATGACTGAGAAGTTGAGGCAGTCGCTGTCAGCCGTGATCGATGATGAAGCCGACGCGTTCGAGTTGCGTCGGGTTCTCGACGAACTCGGCCGCGATGACGAATTGCGGGCGCTGTGGGAGCGCTACCACCTGATCGGCAACGCCCTGCGTGGCGAATGCAGCGCACTGCCGGCAGCTCTGCCGGATCGCGTCTGGGATGCGCTGGCGTCCGACGACGAAGGGCCGCTGGCGGCTGACGCCGCGGCGGGCGATGATCCGGCGGCGGATCTGCCAGCCTCGCTGGCGGCAGGGCCCTGGCGCGCCCGCGCGGGGCGCCTGACCGGCCTGGCGGTGGCGGCATCGGTGGCATTCGCCGTGGTCATCGGCTTCAACGGGTTGGGGCCGGGTGAAGGGCCGCCAAGCGTGCAGGTTGCCGGCGTTGCGGACGCCCCGCCGGCCATGTCGGTGGCGCAAACGGGTGAGTCGTCCGCTCAGCCCGGGGCTTCCGGCCAGCGGCCCGAGGCGCGGCTCAACCTGGCGGCCGACGCGTCGCCTTCGGATGTGAAGCGCGCGCAAGCCTACATACTGCACCACACTCAGCAGCAGGCTCTCAATCAGGCCGGCGTCATGTCGTTCGTGAAGATGGCGACCTACGAGGCGCCATGAGGCGTTCTGTCAGCGGTCCGTTGTTCGCAGCCTGGGCTGCCGTGCTGTTCTCGTCGGCTCTGCAGGCCGAGGAGACGCCGCGGCAGTGGCTCGACGACATGAATGAGGCCTTCGGCACGCTGTCGTATGACGGCGTGTTCAGCTACTTCGGCGGCGAGGACCTGGCGAGCCTGCGGGTCGTCCACATGGTGGTGGACGGTGAACGGCGGGAGCGGCTGGTCCACTTGAACGGTGCCCCCCGGGAGATCGTGCGCCGCGGCGACGAAGTGGTCTGTATCGTGCAGCCGGGTGATGCCTTGCTCGAGCTCGAAGAGAGCATCCCCTCCGGGCCGTTTGCGCGTGCTTTCGTGCGCCGCTATGACCGAATCTCCGAGAATTACGGCTTGTCTTTCGTCGGTGAAGATCGCGTTGCCGACCGGGCTGCCGTGCGGGTGGCCGTCAATCCCCGGGACGACGACCGCTATGGCTACCGTCTGTGGCTCGATCAGGAGACCCGCCTGCTGCTGCGCTCCGAGCTTATCGATAGCGACGGCCGGCCGCTGGAGATTTTTCAGTTCAATCAGATTCGTTTCGGCGACGCCGTCGATCCGGCCATGCTCGAGCCGGACGGCCGGGACGGTTCCCTGGTCACTCACCTGACGCTGGCCAGCAAGCAGCCGCAGACCATATCCCGGGAAGAAGTCTCCTGGCGTGTCGGCTGGCTGCCCAGCGGCTTCAGTATGGCGGCGGCGGACATCCGCCGTGCCCCCAGTTCCCTGAAATCCATCGATACGCTGATGTACTCCGACGGACTGGCGGCGTTCTCGGTGTTCGTCGAGGATATGCCGGAGCGTGGTGCGGCCTCCATGGTGTCGCGCAACGGCGCCACGGTAGCCGTCACCCATAGAGTCAGCGGTACCGGCGACCATCCCTATCTGGTTACCCTGGTGGGCGAGATTCCCACGCCCACGGCTAAGCGTATCGCTCGATCCGTGGTACCGCGCGGCGGTGACGCGGCGAGCAGTGATGCGTCCTCCAGACGCTAGCCCGATGGCCGGTCAGTGGTTGTCCCGGCGGGGCCGCGTGGTGGAGTCCGACGGTGCCCCCGTAGTACGATTCACGCCCGAATGCGGTCTTTCCCGCACAGGCTGCGCCGGCCATTGCGGCTGGCGCCGGCCCACCGCACAGATTCCCGTAGCCTGGCTGAACCTGCCCGGCGATACCAGCGCCGGTGATCGCGTGGTCCTGTCGGTAGCCGCCGGCTCGCTGACCCGCCTGGCGGGCTGGGTTTTCGGTGTGCCTCTGGCCGCCCTGCTGGCCGGTGCCTGGCTGGGCGAGCTCCTCGCTGTGCGGCTGGCGCTGCCGCCGGATCCGGGCGGCGGCATCGTCGGCCTGGCATTCCTGCTGGCAGCATCGGGCCTGGTCGCTCGACAGGGCGTGACCCTGGGACGTATGGTGAAATTGACCGCGCGCCTGGAAAGGACCGATCTATGAGAGCGACTACCCTGATCCTGCAGAGTGCCGTGCTGACCGCCGCGCTGGCGGCGGCAAGCACGTGGGCGCGCGATCTCCCGGACTTCACCAGACTGGTGGACGCCAACGCGCCGGCAGTGGTCAACATCAGTACCGTCCAGCACGGCCCGTCGCACGCGCGGCCGAATCTGCGCAACGAAGATCTCGAGGAGTTCTTCCGGCGCTTTTTTCCGCCGGACGAGCCGCGTCCTCGCGGACCCTCGCGGCCTCGCTCCCTCGGCTCGGGATTCGTCATTGAGCGCGACGGCTATATCGTCACCAACAATCACGTGGTCGAGGACGCCGACGAGATCATCGTGCGCTTCAATGACCGCCGCGAACTCACCGCCGAACTGGTGGGCGCCGACCCGCGCTCGGACCTGGCCGTATTGAAAGTCGACGCCGACGACCTGCCTACCGTCAAACTCGGCCGTTCGGAGGGCCTCAAAGCCGGCGAGTGGGTGCTGGCCATCGGCTCGCCGTTCGGCTTTGACTATTCGGTTACCGCCGGCATCGTCAGCGCCAAGGGCCGCAGCCTGCCCACCGATCAGAACGAGAATTACGTGCCCTTCATCCAGACCGATGTGGCCATCAATCCCGGTAACTCCGGCGGGCCGCTGTTCAATCTCAAAGGCGAAGTCATCGGCATCAACTCGCAGATCTACAGCAACTCCGGCGGCTTCATGGGCGTCTCGTTCGCCATTCCCATCGATATCGCGCTGGAAGTGGTGCGTCAGCTCAGGGAGACCGGGCGGGTGTCGCGCGGCTGGCTGGGCGTGGTGATTCAGGAAGTGAACCGTGATCTGGCGGAAAGCTTCGGCCTGCAACGCCCGCATGGCGCACTGGTCACCCGGGTGCTGGAAGACAGCCCGGCCGAGTCCGCGGGCCTCAAGGCCGGCGACATCATCACGCGCTTCAACGGCACCGCCATCGACTTCTCATCCGACCTGCCCCATGTGGTGGGGCGTGTTGCCGCCGGCTCGGAGGCGGACGTGCGGATCGTCCGGGAAGGCCAGGAAATGACCCTGGACGTGGTCGTCGGGGAGCTGGCAGAGCGTGATGCCGGCGACGATCCGCAGCCGCCGCCCGCCGATGACGTACCGTCGCGTATCGGTCTGCAGGTGGAACCGCTGTCCGAGGAACTTGCCGAGCGTCTCGACGTTGCCGGCGGCGTGCGCGTGGTGGAATCCCGCGGGCCCGCCGCAGAAGCCGGCATAAATGCTGGCGACGTGGTGACGCGCCTGAACAACCGCGAAGTGATCGATGTGGACGGTTTCCAGGACCTCGTGGAGGACCTGCCGGCCGGGCGCTCCGTGCCGGTACTCATCATTCGCGGTGAGACGCCGCGGTTTCTGGCATTACGCATTCCCGAGTAACTCAGGGCTTCGGGGGCTTCGGGGGCTTCGGTAGCGTCCGCCGAGCAACACTTTCTTCCGCGTGGCGTCATTGTCGTTGGACCGGCGCGTATGTAGTTGGGGGCTGAAAGCTACAGAAAGTGTTGCTCGGCGGTCGCTCCACTGCGCCCTTGGGGGTTCGTGGCGGCCGCGGTTGTTTGGAGTTTGCGGCGTTCCGGCTCGATCAAGGCGGGGGGCAGGTCGATGAAGCGTGGCTGCTCGTTGTAAGGGTGTGTGAGCCGCGCGTAGGACTCGGCGATGGGGGAAGGACGGCGAGGGCAGGCGGCGCCTGAGGAACGGTTTCCTGGAGCTTTCAGATGCCGCGGTTCCTGGCATTGCGCATTCCCGAGTACGCAGGCTTCGCGTTCGCCGAGCAGCATTTCTTCCGCGTGGCGTCATTGTCGTTGGACCGGCGCGTATGTAGTTGGGGCTGAAAGCTATAGAAAGCGTTGGCTCGGCGGGTCGACTCCATGCCTCCTGGGGTCCGTGGCGGCCGTGCTGTTTGGAGTTTGCGGCGTTCGGTCAACAGGCAGTGCGCGGGCCGATGAAGACCTGCTGGGCCGTCGTATGGGCGTGTGAGCCGCGCAGGGCTCGTGATGGGGGAAGGACGGTGGAGGAGGTGCCGTAGAACGGTTCTGAAGCTTTCATCAGGCTCCCAACGACGCAATGCGTCGTGCCTGTCCAGCGGCAACGTCGCACGGCGCGAGACCGTTCCTCGGCAGGCGCCTACCGACGCATCCTGCCGGGCTTGACCCGGAAACCCAGAGCGATCGCGGCGTGCCGCTCCGCACGCGATGCGCTACACTCGCGCGCCTTTGAATATAGAGGATTCGGCCGCCCGCGCCGGAATGCTGTGCCCGCAGAAATCGACCAGATACGTAATTTTTCCATCATCGCCCACATCGACCATGGCAAATCCACCCTGGCCGACCGGCTGATCCACCTGTGCGGCGGACTCACCGATCGGGAGATGGCCGAGCAGGTGCTGGACTCGATGGATCTCGAGCGCGAGCGCGGTATCACCATCAAAGCGCACAGCGTGACCCTCGCCTACAAAGCGGCAGACGGGCAGTCGTATCAGCTCAATTTCATCGATACGCCTGGACACGTGGATTTCAGCTACGAGGTCTCGCGTTCGCTGGCGGCCTGTGAAGGGGCGCTGCTGGTTGTGGATGCGGCGCAGGGTGTCGAGGCCCAGTCGGTGGCCAACTGCTACACCGCCATCGAGCAGGGCCTGGAAGTGCTGCCGGTGCTCAACAAGATCGATCTGCCCCAGGCGGAACCGGAGCGGGTAGCCAGAGAGATCGAGGAGATCATCGGCCTGTCGACCCATGAGGTGATCTGCGTGAGTGCGAAGACCGGCCAGGGCGTGCCGGAACTCCTCGAACGCCTGGTCACGCAGATTCCGCCGCCCACGGGGGACCGCGATGCGCCGCTGCAGGCGCTGATCATCGATTCCTGGTTCGACAACTACCTGGGCATCGTCTCGCTGGTACGTGTGGTGCACGGCTCAATCCGCAAAGGCAGCAAGATCGTCATCAAGTCGCTGGGCCGTACCCACGTGGTGGACGATGTCGGGGCGTTCACCCCGAAACCCACCGTGCGGCCGGTGCTGGCGCGCAGGTGAGGTCGGGCTGTCATCGTGCGCCGGTATCGAGGATATTCGCGGCGCGCCGGTTGGCGACACCATCGTCGATGCCGCCCATCAGGACACGCCGCAGTTGCCGGGCTTTGCCCGGGTCAAGCCGCAGGTGTTCGCCGGGCTGTTTCCAGTGAGCTCCGATGACTTCGAGAGCTTCCGCGAAGCTCTGGAGAAGCTGACCCTGAACGATGCGTCGCTGTTCTATGAGCCGGAGACCTCGGAGGCGCTGGGATTCGGCTTCCGCTGCGGTTTTCTCGGCATGCTGCACATGGAGATCATCCAGGAGCGGCTGGAGCGCGAATACGACCTGGATCTCATTACCTCGGCGCCCACCGTGGTGTTCGAGGTCGAGCGCGCGACGGCAGCTCGGCATGATGTGGACATCCCGCCCGGCTGCCCAGTCACTTCTCCGACATTCGCGAGCCCATCGTCGAGGTGAGCGTGCTGGTGCCTCAGGAATACGTGGGCAACGTCATGACGCTGTGTGTGGAACGTCGCGGTGTGCAGAAGAACATGACCTACACCGGCGGACAGGTGTCCATGGTCTGGGATATGCCCATGAACGAAGTAGTCATGGATTTTTTCGACCGATTGAAGTCGGCCACCCGCGGCTTCGCCTCCATGGACTACACGTTCGAGCGCTTTCAGCAGGCCGATCTGGTCAAGCTGGACATTCTCATCAATGGCGAGCGTGTGGACGCCCTGGCGAACATCGTGCACCGGGATCAGGCCCAGGCCCGCGGCCGCCAGCTGGTGGAAAAAATGAAAGAGCTGATTCCCAGGCAGATGTTCGACGTGGCAATTCAGGCGGCCATTGGCGGCCAGATCGTGTCGCGATCCACAGTCAAGGCACTGCGCAAGAACGTCACGGCGAAGTGCTACGGTGGTGACGTGACCCGCAAGAAGAAGCTGCTCGAGAAACAGAAAGCCGGGAAGAAGCGAATGAAGCAGGTGGGCCGCGTCGAGATCCCCCAGGAAGCCTTTCTCGCTGCCTTGAAGGTGGAGCGCTGATGGACATCGATTTTCCGCTGGTGCTGACCTGGGCGGTGCTGATCTGCGGTGCCCTGTGGCTGTTCGACACCGTGGTGCTCAGGCCGCGCCGCCGCCGGGCGGCGGAATCCCTGGAAACCAGCGGCGCGGGCGCCGAGCAGGTGGAACGGGCTCTGACGGAGCCGCGGCTGGTGGAGTATGCCCGGTCGTTTTTCCCGGTGCTGCTCGTCGTGCTGCTGCTGCGCAGCTTTCTCGCCGAGCCCTATCAGATTCCATCGGAATCCATGCTTCCCAATCTGCAGGTCGGCGATTTCATTCTGGTGAACAAATATGCCTACGGCCTGCGGCTGCCGGTGCTAGGCACGAAGATTTTCGACGTGGGCGAACCGCAACGCGGCGATGTGATGGTGTTCATTCCGCCCCATGACCCGCGCTACTTCATCAAGCGCGTCATCGGGCTGCCCGGCGATCACATCCGCTACGAAAATCAGGCGCTCTACATCAACGGCGAACGGGCCGGCTACGAGTTGATCCGGGAGTTCGAGGCACACCTGCCGACCCTGAGCGAGTCAGTACCCATTCGTGAATACGCCGAAACGCTCAACGGTCATACGCACCGGATCTATCGCTATCCGTTGCGCCATCCGGTTCAGGAATGGCAGGTGCCGGAAGGCGCCTACTTCATGATGGGCGACAACCGGGGCCGCAGTGAAGACAGCCGCAGTTGGGGATTTGCCTCGGAGACCCGCATAGTAGGCAAGGCAGTTGCCGTTTGGATGCACAAAGAGCCTGGCCTGGCATTGCCAACCTTCTCACGTAATCGCTGGCTAGACTGAGAGAAAGTAGCGCTCATACGAACACGAGGGATCCGCGATGCAGCACATGGCTCAATGGTCACCCGCCCGGCGTCAGCGGGGCCTCACGGCAATCGGCGGCCTGGTCGTCCTGGTGCTGGTGGTGGGCGGCATCATCCTGACACTCAAACTGGTGCCCCACTACCTGGATTTCTACACCATGCAGTCGGTGCTCGAGGGCATGCCGGCCAAAGACGTGCGCGCCATGAACCGCGGGGCGCTCAACGACGCCATCGAGAAGCGGTTCAAGATCAACAACCTGCGTGATTTCAAGATAAGCGATATCATCAATGTCGAACGCAGCCGGGATATCACGGTGCTCGAGGTCAACTACGAACGGCGCGAGCATCTGTTCTTCAACATCGATGTCGTCATCACCTTCGAGAAAAGT
Organism: Gammaproteobacteria bacterium; assembly: GCA_034522075.1. GTDB lineage: Bacteria > Pseudomonadota > Gammaproteobacteria > Pseudomonadales > Azotimanducaceae > UBA7803. The sequence goes on from JAXHLO010000014.1 coordinate 105,977, forward strand.
TACGAGTACAGCAACTGATCGCGCCGCCATTGCCCCGCTGCAGGCTGCCCTGGATTATCAATTTACCGATCCCGGGCTGCTCGTTCAGGCATTGACGCACAAGAGCTTTGCCGGCGCCCATAACGAACGCCTGGAATTCCTCGGCGATGCCGTGCTCGGCTACGTGGTAGCCGAGCGCCTGTTCGAGCAGCGACCGGGCGACCACGAGGACACCATGTCCCTGTTGCGGGCGAGTCTGGTGCGCAAGGAAACGCTGGCGGAGGTCGCTCGGGAGTTGTGCCTGGGCGATTGTCTGCGCCTGGGCGTCGGCGTACGCCGCGGCGGCGGGCACCGCATCGACTCCATTCTGGCCGATGCCCTGGAGGCGGTCATCGGTGCGGTGCACCTGGACGGCGGCATCGAACCGGCACGCCGGCTTGTCGTTCATCTGTTCGACGAGCGGATGCGCACCCTCGACCCCGAGGCCCTCAAGGATGCCAAGACCCGCCTGCAGGAACTGCTGCAGGGTGCCGGGCTCGAACTGCCGGAGTACGCCATCGAGTCGGCGGCCGGCTCTGCCCATGCGCGCCTGTTTACCGTGACGTGCCGGGTGGCAGCGCTGGATCTTCAGGTGCGTGCCGAGGGCCGCAGCCGGCGGGCGGCTGAGAAGCGCGCGGCGGCCGACATGCTGGAGCGGGTGGCGCAACGGCTCGAGGGCGGTGATCTTGCCTGACGAGGAGCAGCGTTGCGGCCATGTGGCGCTGGCGGGCCGCCCCAATGTGGGTAAGTCCACCTTGCTCAATCACCTGCTGCGTCAGAAGTTGTCCATCACGTCGCGCAAGCCGCAGACCACCCGGCATGTTCTGCTCGGGGTGGATACGGAGGGTGCCCATCAGGCGATCTACGTGGATACACCCGGTATCCACGACCACGCCCAGCGTGAGATGAACCGGCAGATGGTCAGGGCTGCCACCGCTGTGCTCGGTGACGTGGACCTGGTGCTGCTGGTGCTCGAACGCGAAGTCTGGACGGCGGCGGACGAACGGGTGCTGGAGCTTCTGCAGGGGCACGGGGTACCGTGCTTCGCAGTCATGAACAAAGTGGATCTGCTGCGCCGCAAGGAGGCCCTGTTGCCGGCCATGGCGGCGCTTGGTGAGCGCGGCTCGTTCGACGAGATATTTCCGGTGTCGGCATTGAAGGGCAGCGGCCTCGACGAGCTGCGGCGCAGCGTCTTCGCCCGCCTGCCGCCGCGGCCCCATCTGTTTCCGGCGGATCAGGTTACCGACCAGAGCGAGCGGTTCCTCACTTCCGAGATCATCCGCGAGAAACTCATGCGCCGGCTCGGCGATGAAGTACCCCATCATCTGGCCGTCGGCATCGAAGCCTATGAAGAGACGCCGACCCTGGTGGACATCGCTGCCGCCATCTTCGTCGAGCGGCCGGGACAGAAACGCATCGTCATCGGTCAGGGCGGCGAGAAGCTCAAGCTCATTGGTGCCGAAGCACGCAAGGACATCGAGGCACTGCTCGGCAGGCGGGTGATGCTGCGCCTGTGGGTCAAGGTGCGTCCCGGCTGGAGTCACAGCGCCGCCGGGCTGCGCAGGGTGGGATATGACCCGGGTCAGCGGTGAGGGGGCCCTGGTGATTCACGCCAGGCCCTATCGGGAAACCAGTGCCATCGTCAGTCTGCTCACGCCCGGCTACGGCCGTGTGGCCGTGGTGGCCCGCGGGGTACGCGGCAACAGACGCGGCAATGTGCTGCAGCCGTTCAATCGCGTGCAGGTGAGCTGGACGGGCCGCGGCTCCATGTACACGCTCACCGGTTGCGATCTCATCCGGCATGCCTGGCTGTCCGGCAATTCGCTGGCAGCCGGCTTCTATGTGCTGGAACTCCTGAGCCGGCTGTTGCCGGAGCATGAAACCATGCCGTCCGTGTACGCGGCGGCATGCTGGGCCCTCGAACACCTGGAAACGGGCCAACCAGCCACCGACGTGGTGTTGCGCGAGTTCGAAAAGCTGCTGCTCGAAGAGCTGGGCTACGGTCTGGATTTTTCCCGGGACGCCGACAGCGGTTTGCCTGTTTGTGCCGACCGGCAATATGTCATGCACCCGGACAGCGGCTTCGTGGCCATAGAAGGGGCAGGGCGGGGCTATCCGGGCGCTGCCCTGCTGGATATCGCTGCCGCCAACTATGAGTCCAGACAGGCGCGGGTGGCAGCGAAGAAAATCTTCCGTCAGGCGCTCGAGCCGTTACTCGGCAACCGGCCGCTGGCCAGCCGGCGTCTGCTGAGGCGCAGGCAGGCCGGATGAGTCGGCGCGGGCCGCGGCAGATAGAGCTGACCATCGAGTCGTTGAGCGCAGACGGCCTCGGTCACGGCCGCTTCGAGGGGCGTGAGGTCCTGGCGCGCAACGCCCTGCCCGGGGAAATGGTCAGCGCCGTCGTGCGTAAGCGCCGGCGCGGGTTCTGGTATGCCACGGCACCGACGCCGGCTGTGCGCTCGCCATTGCGCCGTTCGGCTCCCTGCCCGTTTTATCCGCGCTGCGGCGGCTGTGTGATGCAGCATCTGGACTATGGCGCCCAGCTCGACCACAAGAGGGCCGTGCTGAACGCTCAGCTCGCCGAGCACAACGTGACACCGCACCGTCAGCTCAGCCCTGTATCAGGCCCGCATTTCTACTATCGTCACAAAGCGCGGCTGGGGGTACGGCGGGTCGGTGACGAAGTACTGGCAGGCTTTCGCGAGGGCTTCAGTAATCGCGTGGTACGCATGGACGATTGCCTGACGCTGGCTTTGCCGTTCGCCCGCATGCTGCCCGATCTGCGCTGCACGCTGGGCGCTATGAGCGAACCGGGGCGCCTGCCCCAGGTGGAGCTGACTGCCGGCGACCGTACTTTTGCCATCATCCTGCGCCACCTCGGCGACCTCGATGCTGCCGATCATGCGCGGCTGCGCGGCTTTGCCCGCCGTACCGGCATGCGGGTATATCTGCAGCCAGGCGGTTACGACAGCGTGCATCTGCTCGATGACTCCGGACACGGCCCGTATCTGTCTTATGCCAACCCCGATTTCGGCTTGAACTATGAGTTTCTGCCGACGGATTTCACTCAGGTGAATCCCTACGTCAACCGGTCACTGGTGCGAGCGGCGCTGCTGGCCCTGGCGCCGCGGCCGGGCAGAGTGGCCGTTGACCTGTTCTGCGGCATCGGCAATTTTTCCCTGGCCCTGGCCCGCCTGGGCGTACGAGTAATTGGCCTGGAGAGTGCCCCCGGGGCAGTCAGTCGGGCCCGGCAGAATGCAGCCGGCAACGGCCTGGCGCAGCGCGCTGAGTTTGCCGTTGCAGATCTGTATGATGAAGGTGGCGGGGATCTGCCGGAGGCCGATTACCTGTTGCTGGATCCGCCGCGCTCCGGTGCAGGTCCCAATCTGGAGCGCTGGGCAGGGTCGTCACGCGTCGAGAAAATCGTCTATGTATCCTGCAATCCGCGCACGTTCGCCAGCGACGCGGCACGACTGGCGGAATCGGGCTACACGCTGCAGGAAGTAGGGGTATTCGACATGTTTCCGCACACCTCGCACATCGAAACCCTCGGCCTGTTCCTGCGCCGGCGCGGAGGTGCGGGTGGTTAAAGTCCGTGGCGAGGTCAACCGTCTCGGTGACGGGCGCATCGACCTGGACGGCTGGATTGCCCGGCTCTCAGACCGCCACAGCCACCTGGATGCCGATGCCATATGCCGGGCGAGCGCCCTGGTGCGCGGTCTTGGCGACCGTGGCGAAGCATTTCTGGAAAGCGGCATGGAACTCGCCGAGCTTGCCGGCGAGCTGCGTCTGGATACGACGTCGGTTGTTGCTGCGCTGGCCTACCGGCCGGTGCGGGCAGAGCTGCTCACTCTGGTGCAGGTCGGCGAGGCCGTCGGTGGCGATGCGGCACATCTGCTCGAAGAGGTTCTACGCATGGCCAGCAGTTCGCTGCTGGAGATGAGCAACACCCGTCTGCAGACCAGCGAACGCCGGGATCAGGCCAACAACGTGCGGCGCATGCTCATCGCCATGATCGACGACGCCCGCGTGGCTGTGCTGAAACTGGCCGAACGGGTGGTCGCACTGCGGGCGGCCAAGCACGACGATGAGGCGCGCAAGCAGCGTATCGCCCGTGAAGCTCATCTGGTGTTCGCGCCGCTGGCCAGCCGGCTGGGTATCTGGCAATTGAAGTGGGAGCTGGAGGACCTGGCTCTGCGCTATCTGGCACCGGATATCTACATGGCCATTGCCCGCCAGCTCGATGGCCGCCGGGAGGAGCGCGAGGCGCAGATTGCCGAAATGGCACAGCGTCTGCAGACTCAACTGCGGGAACGGCATATTGACGCCGTGGTGCATGGCCGGGCGAAGCATATCTACAGCATCTGGCGCAAAATGCGCGCCAAGAACATAGGCATCAGTGAAGTTTATGACGTCCGTGCCGTGCGCATCGTGGTGCCGGATATCGCGCAGTGCTATGCGGCGCTTGGCGTCATACACACTCAGTGGCAGCACGTACCCAGTGAATTCGACGACTACATCGCCGTACCCAAAGACAACGGCTACCGGTCCATTCATACGGCCGTGATGGGTCAGGATGGGCGCACCTTGGAAGTGCAGATCAGGACCACGGAGATGCACGAGCAGGCGGAACTCGGAGTATGCGCACACTGGTCGTACAAGGACGGCGGAGCAGAAGACCGGCCCTACGCGGAAAAGATGAACTGGCTGCGCCAGGTGGTGGAGTGGCGTGATGACGTCGAGCGCAACGCCGTCCAGGATATCGGCGACGATCTTCGGGAGCTGTTTCGCGACGAGCGGATTTTCGTCTCGACGCCCCGTGGACACGTGCTCGATCTGGCCGCCGGATCGACGCCGGTGGATTTCGCCTATCGCGTGCACACCGAAATCGGCCACCGTTGCCGCGCGGCCCTGGTGGAAGGGCAGTTGCGGGCTCTGAACCGTCCGCTGCACACCGGCGAGCGGGTGGAAATCCAGACAGGGGAGTCAGCCGAACCGCAGCGTTACTGGCTGGACGCGCACCTGGGCTACACAACGAGTGGCCGGGCCCGGGAGAAAATCCATGACTGGTTTCGCAGCCGTGATGCCGCGGTCAACGAAGCGCAGGGCCGTGCGCGGCTGCTGCACCTGCTCGATTCCCTGGGCCTCGGCGCACCGGCGGACGCACGCTGGTGGGAGGCGGCGCGCAGGTTGGGGTTTGCGGACCCTGACGCCGTGTGCCGCGCGGTGGGCGGCGGCGACTGTCAGCCATTGGAGGCGCTGGATGCCCTGCATCCCCAGGATGAATTCGAGTTGCAGATGGAACTGCTGCCCGGCGTGGGTGCTGCAGACAATCGCGTCTACCGTATCGCCATGGAAGCCGACGACCGCGACGGCCTGCTGCGTGACGTCACGCAATTGTTGAGCGAGCTCAGTGTGTCGCTGATCGGTAACGAAGGGCGAGTGGATCCGGCCACGGAGCGGGCCCATCTGAAGCTCGACGTGCGCGTTTCTACGCTGCGCGAGCTGGCTGTCGTCGTCGAACGACTGCAACATCTGCCGGACGTATTCGCAGCCCGCGTCGCCCCCGGTACGGTACACTACTGAAAACATCATACGCCGCCGGTTCATTCCCTGCGCTGCATCATTCAATGACGACAGGAGAGACTTCATGAGAATTATTCTGCTGGGTCCGCCCGGGGCCGGGAAGGGTACCCAGGCGCAGTTTCTGTGCGATTCGTTCGGGATCCCGCAGATCTCTACCGGCGACATGCTGCGTGCTGCGGTAAGCGCCGGCAGCGACCTGGGGAAGAAAGTCCAGGCGGTCATGGACTCCGGGGCGCTGGTATCCGACGACATAATCATCGAGCTGGTGAAAGATCGCATCAGCCAACCGGACTGTGAGAATGGTTTTCTGTTCGACGGTTTCCCCCGTACCATTGTGCAGGCACAAGCTCTCGACGAAGCCGGCGTGGTCATCGACGCGGTGGTGCAGATCAGCGTTCCCACGGAAGACATTGTTCAGCGGATGATCGGCAGACGGGTGCATCCGGCCTCCGGCCGCGTTTATCACGTGGAGTTCAGTCCGCCGAAAAACCCCGGAAAAGACGATGAAACAGGCGAATCGCTCATTCAGCGCGAGGATGATCAGGAAGATACCGTGCGCGAGCGGCTGGCAGTTTACGAGCGCCAGACGCATCCGCTGATCGACTACTATCGTCGACGCTCCGAAGGCTCGACACTGCAGTTCGTCGAAGTAGATGGGCGTGGCGCTGTGGCCGAAGTACAACAGAGGATCATGGGCGCGCTTCACAATGCGTGAACGTTCGCCGCAATGGATAGTGATATTTGCGTGTCTTGTCAGTATGATGCGGCGAAAATTTCCAATTGCAGTTTTGTTTCTATGGTCTATCGTTGCTAGGTGTGTGAAGAGAGTTTGTTTTCGAAGTGCATGCAACCCTTCGTAAAGCAGCCGGACTCGACTCATACAACGCGCACTCGATGAAGTCGCAAGCAGTAACGGAAACGGAAACGCAGTGGATAGGGAAATCGCTGGCTGTGATTAGAAGTTGCAAGCGGCCAACGGAGACTGGAAAGAAATCCAAGGAGATTCTTTATGCCGAAAGCTAAAACCGCAGCGAAATCGCCCGCCAAGAAGACGGCGGCCAAGAAACGCGCTGCAAAAAAAGCTTCAGTACGCAAGACGGCCGCGAAGAAGACGGTGACCAAACGGCCGGCAGCCAAGAAAGCCGCGGCCAAAAAGTCTCCGGCCAAAAAGCGCGTAGCCAAGAAATCCCCGGCTAAGAAAAAGGTAGCAGCCAAGAAGAAGGTTGCCGCCAAGAAGAAGCCGGCAGCCAAGAAGAAGCCGGCAGCGAAGAAAAAGACCGCTGCCAAGAAAAAGCCGGCAGCCAAAAAGCGTGCGGCCAAGGCCACTGCCAAACGCGCTTCAGTGAAGCGGGCAGCAGCCAAGAAGAAAGCCCCGGCCAGAAAGAAGGCAGCGGCTAAGAAGAAGGCGCCTGCGAAGAAGAAGGCGCCCGGCGCAAGAAGAAGGCGCCGGCCAAGAAGAAGGCGCCGGCCAAGAAGAAGGCTCCGGCCAAGAAGAAGGCTCCGGCCAAGAAGAAGGCGCCGGCCAAGAAGAAGGCTCCTGCGAAGAAGAAAGCGCCGGCGAAGAAGAAAGCGCCGGCGAAGAAGAAAGCGCCGGCGAGAAAAAAGGCGCCCGCCAGGAAGAAGGCTTCCGCCAGAAGGAAGGCTCCGGCGAAAAAGAGCTAGCGGCTGAGACGGCTGCCCGGACCTGAGCGTCGGGCAGCCGTTGACGCTTCAGGGCGGGAGCCTGCCAGCTGGCGTGCGCTGGCGCAGAACCGGGCTAGAACAGTCCTCGAAAGGGGAGTGTGAACACGGTGGCGCCTGGCGCTATGTCTCCGCTGTCTTTGGGAATGCGGATGAGGCAGTTGGCCCGCGCGAAACTCGCCAGCCTGTTGGAACTCTGGTCACCGGTCACGGCGACGTGCAGCGTGCCGTCTTCCAGCGTCAGTGTGCCGCGTTGAAATTCCTCGCGTCCTGGTTGGTGATGCAGTTCGCCGCGCAGTAATGCCGGGACGGTCAATGGTTGCGACGGCGTTCCGCCGCACAGCCGCTCCAGGGCCGGCCGCACCAGCATCAGGGCCGTCACGATTGCGGATACCGGATTGCCCGGCAGTCCGAAGAAGGCCGACTGCGGCAGGCGCCCGTAGGCCAGCGGCTTGCCCGGCTTCAGATTCAGCTTCCACAGGTGCAGAGCACCAAGCTCACCGACCACGGCTTTTACCCAATCGGCATCACCCACGGATACGCCGCCGCTGGTGAGGATCATGTGGCACTCGCGGTCCGCCTGGGTCAGCACCCGGCGGATGCTCGGCGCCTCGTCGGCAACGATGCCGTAGTCCCTGATCTGCACGGGCAGTCCGCGCAGCAGCAATGCCAGGGTCAGCCGGTTGGCATCGAAGATCTGGCCCGGCCCCGGTAGCGACCCGGCATCGAGTAATTCGTCGCCGGTCGAGAACACGCCCACCGTCGGCTGCGGGCGGACGGCCACCTGATCGATACCGCTGGCGGCCAACCAGCCGGCGTCGAATTCGCTGATACGTGCGCCAGCTTCAATAAGACGGCCGCCGGCCCGCACATCGTGCCCGGGCGGACGCACATTGGCGCCGCCCTCGGCGGCATTGTGTAGCGTCACCCGGGCACCGTCGACCGAGCAGTTTTCCTGAATCACCACTGTATCCAGATCGTCCGGCACTGCCGCGCCGGTGAAGATGCGTATGCAGCCGCCTGGCGGAGTGGGCGAGGTGTGGGGATGCCCGGCGGCACTGGTTCCCTCGAGGACGAGCTCATAGGGCGGTGCGCCTTGCAGATCACGGCTGCGCAGCGCGTAGCCGTCCATGGCGGAGGCGGGGAAGGGCGGCAGGTTCATGGGAGCGTCTACGGCTCGAGCCGCGTAGCCGGCGACGGCCTGCGCCAACGGCACCAGCGAGCTGCCGGCTATGGGCTCGATATCGGCCAGAATGGCCGTCAACGCGTCATTCAGGTCGAGTGCTGTGTCGTACTGCTGGGTCAATGGTCTGAGTACCCGGTTATTGCCGTGCCATGCATGGACTGTGTCGGCTACCATACCGCCATGACGACGTTACTTGCCGTGGAGACCTCTGCGAGCCTCTGCTCACTGGCGATTCTTGTCGACGGCGACTGGATCGAGGATACACAGAACGTGGAGCGAGCGCACAATCAGGTGGTGCTCGGAAACCTGGAAGCATTGCGTTGCCGCGCGGGCATCGGGCCCGGCGATTTCACTGCCGTGGCGTTTGCCGCCGGCCCGGGTTCGTTCACCGGGATCCGCATTGCAGCAGCGCTTGCCCAGGGTGTGGCATTCGGCTGTGGCGCAGGCGTTGTGCCGGTGTCGTCATCTCTGGCGCTGGCCCTCGCCGGCCGACGCCACCCCGAGCTGCCCGCGGATGCAGCCGGCTTGATCACCGTGACCCGTTCACGGCGTGACGCCTGTTACCTGGCAGCATTCCGCCTGACCGCGGCCGGTCAGATCCCGGTCCGGGAGATGGACGATGTTCTGCATCAGGGCACTGACCGGCCGGGCCGGCTGCCCGGCAGCGGCTGGGTCGGTGTCGGCGATCGTCCAGACTGGTGGCCGGACGAGCGACCCTTTCTCGATAGCGTGGCAGTGACGGCACGTCTGGTTGGGGAACTGGCGTTGCCGGCGGTGGCCGCAAATGATCTGCTGCCCCCGGAAGCCGCTCTACCGGTTTATGTCAGCGGCGATTCTCCCTGGCAGCCGGCGCCGCGGTGAACGCCGTCAGGGCGTACTGCCAGCCCCAGGGGCGATGGCTGCTCGAAAGTATTGCTGCAGGCTTGTGTGTCGAGGAACGCTCGCAGCAGCCGGAAGACGTCCCGGGCTTCTACCTGTGGGCGGTGGACGATCACGTGGAACTCTGCCGGGGCGCCGACCCCGGTGTCTGGATTACGGCGCAGGAGTTGCGGCGCCGCACGGTTCAAGGCAGCGAACTGCTGCGCGCCTGCGGCGTATCCGCAGCCGCGCCGCCGCGGGTGCTGGATGCCATGGCCGGCTGGGGTGTGGATGCGCTGGTACTGGCCGGGCGCGGCTGCCGGGTCACCCTGGTGGAACGCCATCCGGCTCTGTGCGTGCTGGCGCAGGATCTGGCAAGACGCAGCGGCCTGACGCGGCTGGTCGGTGGTCAGGGCGACGGCTATCAGGCGCTGTGTACGCCTGGACCCTATGACGTGGTCTATCTGGACCCCATGTTTCCGCTGCGCAACAAAGGCGCGCTGCCCGGTAAGCGAATGCAGTGGCTGGCGCAGCTTGCTGGCGCTGATCCACGCCCGCTGCACGACTGGCTGCAGCAGGCCGTGGCCAAGGCGGCGGGACGGGTGGTGCTGAAACGCCGGCGCACCGATCCGCCGGTGGCAGCACCGGACTGGCAGATTGCCGGCCGCACCGTGCGCTATGACGTCTACCGCGGCCGCGGCGGCCCCTGACCCGTCAGGGTTCCTGGCGGACGGCGAAGCGGAAGTCCGGATCGATGATGTGCTCCGCCGCGCGCAGGACTTCTTCGACAATGGGCGCCCAGACCAGCCGGTCAGCGGCTGCTTCGTTCACGACGTCGTTGCGGATCAGGGCATCGACGAAGCGGTTGAACAACCTCACATCGAAAAACTCCGGTGCGTTCAACCCGTGCAGCCGTGACATCTTGCGGGCCACCTGGTGGCTGTGTTCCTGCAGCGACTGGCGTGTGTGGACGCCCTGGCCGGCCTGGTAGAGCAGACTGATGACGATGTACAGCCGCTCAAGCGTAGGCATGACGAGGCGTGCCAGCAGGCGCAGTTGATAGTGTTCCGGTACGTGCACGGGCGGTGCCGTGTAGCCGCCGTCGGCGTCGCGGGTCAGAAGACCGCCGTCTACCAGGTGACCCAGCCAGCGTTCTACGGCATCCGCCGACTCCGGAGTCTGCAGTTCATCGGCAATGTAGGGGAACACGGTGAGCGTCATCCGCTGGAGCGATTCGAGCCGCGCCGGCCGCCGCCGGTCACGAACCAGGCACGCAATGAGAGACGGCAGTGCCAGAACGTGGACGATATTGTTGCGGTACCAGGTCATCAGCAGAGCTGTAAAAGGCTCATGGCTGAGCACGTCGCCGTAGGGTTCGGATTCCCGCTTGAGCATGCCGAGAGATTCCACTCGGGCGACCATGTCCTCCGCCGACTGGTCCGGCAGAGCATAGTCGTGGTGAGCGGCGTTGCGGCGCAGCAGATCGACATAGCAGCGGATCTGCAGGAGCAGGGTGTTTTCCTCGATGGCGACCTTGGGCGTGCTCAAGGTGATCAGGGCCACCAGGTTGACGGGGTTCAGGGCAGCCGCGGCATTGATCCGGGTCATGATCTCGCGGCCGAGAGCGTCGGCGTTGCTGCCCGGGTCGGCGGATTCCGCCGCGGACGATTTCTCGCCCGATTCCTGCAGCCAGTCCTGCAGCACCAGCGGCTGACCGATCTTCACGTCCACCACCCCGAAATTCTGGCGGATCAAGCGCAGGCTGCGGAACACATCGCCCAGGGATTCGCGGCGTTTCTCGGCACCTTTCAACTCGTCTAAGTAGCTGCCGGCTTCCACGAGCTTTTCATAGCCGAGGTAGACGGGAATCAGCGCCAGCGGCCGGGGTATGCCGCGCTGGTGATGTTCCAGGGTCATCTTCAGCAGGCCCAGCCGGGCCGGCAGCAGCCGGCCGGTACGGGTGCGCCCGCCCTCGGGGAAGAATTCCACGCTGTGGCCGCGCCGGTAGACCTGATACAGGTATTCGGAGAATACGGCCGCGTAGAGCGGATTGTCGCGGAAGCTGCGGCGCATGAAGAAGGCCCCGCCGCGGCGCAGCACACTGCCGAGCAGCGGCAGGTCGAGGTTATCGCCGGCGGCGATATGGGGAATCATCAGCCCCTGCTGGTAGAGCAGGTATGACAGCAGCAGGTAGTCCAGGTGGCTGCGGTGGGAGGGGACGTAGATCAGCGTGTGGTCCTCGGCCACCGTCGTCAGCCGCTCCCGGCCGTGGAAGGTCACGCCCTGGTAGATGCGGTTCCAGAGCCAGCGCAGCAGTTTCTCCAGAATGCGGATCGTCGGGTAAGACAGGTTGGAGGCGATCTCCCGGGCGTACTGGCGGGCGCGTTTCTCCAGCCGGGCGCGCTCGGCGGCGTCTCCCTCGGCTTCGATTACGGCACGTACGCTGCGGCTGCGCAGGATCTGCCGCGCCACCGTACGCTGGTGCGAAAGATCGGGCCCCATGGTGGCAACCCGCTGGTTGCGCAGGCGCACCCGCAGCAACCGGGCCGCGCGCCGCAGTGTGCGCAAGCCGTCGCCGTTGCCCTCGGCGGAAGCCAGCTCCGCCAGCGGCAGCGGCGGGCCTAAGTGGGCGACAATGTCGCGGCGTGACAGGAACAGGTTCACCAGGCGCTTCAGGCGCGAGGTTACTGCCCAGTTTTCCGACAGCAGCAGACGGAACACGGAGCCTTCGCGATTGGGCGCGCGTCCCCAGTAGATGCCCACCGGTACGATGGCACCGGGCAGATCCCTGCGGCTGGAGCGCTGATCCAGCAGATGCACCATGCGTTGTGAATAACTGGACATGGTGTTGCGCCGGAACCAGCCGTGCGAGGCACGGTTGAGAAAGAAGAAGCGGCGCCGCTCGTGCATGGCGTCGATGTCGATGGGCTCGAGCGGGCCAGGCAGGTCGAGTTCCTCGCAGACCAGGTCAAGGACGACGATCGGACGAAGAACGGGTTTCCAGGACGTACAGCAGCAGCACCGGGATGGCCCTCGGGAGCCGCCGCGCAGGCAATGAGCGCCTCCCGGTCCAGGCCCGCCTTGCGGGGCCGGATGATGGCGCCGATGAGGCGCCGGTTGATGCGGTCCGGAGGCGCTTGCGGCGAATTGCCGACGATCACGGCCACACCGCCGTCAGGGGCGGCCGCAAAACTGCCGGTACCCTTCTTGCCGCTGGAGCGGATTTCCACTGCCCAGACGTCGTCGTATTTGCGGTTCGTGGCCTGGTCGGCTTCTTCCTTGTCGCGGATCACGGTGGGCCGCAGAAATACCAGCAGGTTGCTCTTTGTGCGGCTTTTGTTCGTCGAGCGGAACAGATGGCCGAGCACGGGCACGTCGCCGAGCAGGGGAACTTTGCGTACCGTGTCGTTGATGTTGTCCTGAATCAGGCCGCCGAGGACGATGGTCTGCTTGTCATCGGCGAGAGTGGTGTTTCCACCGTGCGTTTGGAGGTGACTACGTCTGAAAAGGCCTCCGAACCGATGGGACTGTCCACCACATTGGTGATTTCCAGGGACACTTCCATGCTGACGGCCATGTTGTCGTGAATGTGCGGGGTCACGGTGAGCTGTAGACCGACATCTTCCCGGTTGATGGTGGTGAAGGGATTGTCGGAGCCGTCGCCGGTGGTGGTGAAGCTGCCGGTGCGGAACGGCACTTCGTTGCCCACGACGATCTTCGCTTCCTGGTTGTCCAGAGTCAGAATGCTCGGCGCCGACAGCAGATTGGCATCGGAGTGCGTGGCCAGGGCCCGGACCACGGCGCCGAAGGAGACGCCGCCGGTGTTGATCCGGGCAGCAGCCAGCGTGGGGCTGGATATGGATGCCAGCCCGGACAGCACATCCACCTGGCCGTCTTCGCCGACGATGTTGCCGAGCAGGCTGGAGATGACGCCGTCCAGGCTGGTGCTCACCAGCGGCACGGTTTCGCCGTCGGCATCTGCGGCGGCCATTTCCACACCGATCCGGCGTTCGTTGGACACCGTGACTTCTACAATGGCGGCTTCGATGAGTACCTGGGTACGGCGGATATCCAGGTCGTCGAGAATGCCGGTGATCTCGTCCATGACGCTGGGATCGGCGCGCACCACGATGGCGTTGATACTTTCATCGGCGCGGATCATCACCTGATTCTGCGGGCCGGCTTCCTCGCCTGCGCCGCGCTCGCTGACCAGCCCTTCGAGCAGCTCTGCTACCTGGTGGCGGCATTGGCGTACTTCAGATAGATCACCTGAGCGCCGGCGGTGGCCGTGCCGGGCTGGTCGAGCTTGTCGATGAGCTTCAGGATCTCGCGGATGGGCCGCGGCTTGCCTCGCAGCACCAGGGAGTTGTTGCGTTCGTTGGCGATGATCTGGATGCGCTGCGGGCCGGCGGCGCCGCGGCCGAGCTGATCCGGCGCCACCCGTTCCAGCATGGCCACGACGTTGCCCACCCAGGCCTCTTTGAGCGGCACCATGACCACGTCTTCTTCGTCTGATATGTCTACCTGCTCGATCAGTTCGATCATGCGGGTGATGTTGTCGGCATGGTCGCTGATGATTACCACGTTGGGGTTGTCTACTGCGGCGATGTGACCGTATTGCGGAATGAGCGGCCGGAGGATCTTCACCAGCTCGGCGGAAGCCACGTTCTGGGCGGATACCACCCGGGTCACCAGCTCTTCCGGCGCAATTTCACTCAATGCGCCGCTCACCCCGGGACTCTGCTTGGCGGTGGCCGTCTGCTGAATGCGGATGATTCCCCCGGAGGGCACGGCCGTCCAGTTGTGTACCCGGAGCACGGACAGAAACAGCTCGTAGACGGCGTCCGCCGTCATAGCCGTGTCGGAGAGGACCGTGACATTGCCTTTGATGCGCGGGTCGACGACGAATGTCTTGCCGGTGATCTGGGCGACCTGGGCGACGAACTCGTTCAGGTCGGCGTTCTTGATGTTGATCTTCCAGGTCTGCGCGGAGGCCTGCCCGGGCTCCGCCTGGGCCAGCGTTGCCGCCGGCCCCAGCAGCAAGGTCAGGCCCATGAGCCAGGCGCCCAGGATTCGGGATCTTGTTTTCATCATTGTTGCAGCGATGCGGTTACGAAGAACCGCCGCGTCCCCCGCTGTACTTCCAGCCTGGCCGACCCTTCGGCGAGCACGTTGGCCAGCTCGAGGCGATCCTGGTCCAGATCGCCCACAGGCCTCCCGTTGACCGACAGAATCACGTCCCCCGGTTGCAGGCCAGTTTGACTGAGGTAGGGAGACTGGGCAAGGTCGCCAATGCGGTACCCTTCCGCGGCGCCTTCAGATACGGCGCTCACACCCAGTTCCTCCATCGTGCCGGATGGATCTTCTTCCAGCCGTTGCCGGTACTCGTTGACAACCTCGCCGACACCGGCGGTGTCCGCGCTGTCGGTGACTTTGTAATCGTCGTCGTAGGAGTCCGGCTCGACGTAGCCCTCTGCCGATTCGCTGCCGGCATCGAGCGGTTCGGCGGGCAGGCGTGAACGGGCGGCAATGGCTTCAGCCGGGCTCGGGAAGTGCAGCGTTTACCAAACGCACAGAACCACATGGTCGGAGGCT
>JAXHLO010000015.1:0-81064 GCA_034522075.1 Gammaproteobacteria bacterium
AGCGGGTCTCATCACTCTGCGCCTGAAGAACGTGCCGTGGGATCAGGCTCTGGAGCTCATTCTCAAGACCAAGGGGCTGGACAAGCGCCAGGTGGGCAACGTGCTGCTGGTGGCGCCGGCGGCCGAGATCGCCGCGCGGGAGAAGCTCGAGCTCGAGAATCAGAAGCAGATTTCCGATCTGGCACCGCTGCGGACTGAGTTCATCCAGGTGCGCTACGCCAGCGCCAGTGACCTGTTCGCTCTGTTCGATGCTTCGGGCGAAGGCCAGCGCTCCGTGCTCTCGGACCGCGGCAGCGTCATCGTGGACGAGCGTACCAACGCCATCATCCTCACCGATACGGGCGAGAAGATCGAAGAGTTCCGCCGGGTCATTCAGCAGCTCGATATTCCGGTACGTCAGGTGCTCATCGAGGCCCGCATCGTCACGGCCAACGCCAACTATTCCAAGGAACTGGGCGTGCGCTGGGGCGGCGGGTCGCTGGAAAACGCTGGCGGTGGTCAGTTGCGCATGGGCGGTTCGTTGCAGACCCTGGGCGAATTGCAGAACGTGGCCGTCGAGGGTTCCGGCGAGATCACCAACCCGGGCGCGCTGGCCGTGGATCTGGGTGTCTCCGGCGCCGGCGCGTCCAGCTTCGGCATCGGCTTCACCAACGAAGGTCTGCTGCTCGATCTGGAATTGTCGGCACTGGCCTCCGACGGTCACGCCGAGGTAGTGGCCCGGCCCAAGGTGATCACGGCGGACAAGTCCTCGGCGCTCATCGAGTCCGGTGTGGAAATCCCCTACCAGGAGGCTTCATCGAGCGGGGCCACGTCCACCTCGTTCAAGGACGCGGTACTGTCGCTGGAGGTCACTCCGCAGATTACGCCGGACGACCGCATCATCATGCGTCTCACGGTGAAACAGGATACGGTGGGTCAGGTATTCGAAGGGGTGCCGTCCATCAACACCAACGAGATTCAGACCGAGGTGCTGGTGGACAATGCCCAGACCATCGTGCTGGGCGGCGTCTTCACCACCGACCGCAACGTGTCCACCACGAAGACACCGTTCCTGGGTGATCTGCCTTATATCGGTGCGGCGTTCCGGCGGACGGAGGAGCGGGACGACAAACAGGAGTTGCTGATCTTCATTACGCCGCGGATCATTAAGGATTCGCTCAGTCGCTGAGCGTTTCCTGCCGCTCCCGGCCGATCGCTGGGGTACACTAGACGGCGCCATAAGGGCGCCGTCTTTGTATGAGCAAGCCAAACATCATCCTCATCGGCCTCATGGCCGTGGGCAAGAGTACCGTAGGCCGTATGCTGGCCCAGGCACTGGATATGGAATTCCATGACTCCGACCAGGAGATCGAGGCCCGCACGGGGGCGCCGGTGAGCTGGATCTTCGACATGGAAGGCGAGAGCGGATTCCGCGAACGCGAACATCAGATGCTCGACGAACTGACCCGCCGCCAGGGCATCGTACTGGCGACCGGCGGCGGCGCGGTTCTGCTGCCCTGCAATCGCACTATGCTCGCGTCCCGCGGCGTGGTCGTGCACCTGGATAGTCCGCTCGAGCGCCTGGTCGAACGCACCCGCCGCGACCGCAAACGTCCCATCCTGCAGCAGGGCGATCCACAGCAGATCCTCGACCGCCTGCAGCGCGAACGGGAGCCGCTGTACCGTGAGGTTGCCGACTATCGGTTCGTCACCGATCGTCAGGGTCCCAAGGCGCTGGCTCGGGAAATCGAGCAGCGGCTGCGGGAGGATGGTGTGATATGAACGCCGGTGACGCTGCAGCGACGGTGGTGGAAGTGGCCCTGGGGGAGCGAAGTTACCCCATTCACCTGGGCTATGGCCTGCTGCGCGAGCCGGATCTGCTGCGCGGCTGTCTACGCGGCCGCCAGGTAGCGGTGGTGAGCAACGACGTGGTGGCGCCGCTGTATCTGCAGGCGGTGCGGGAGGCGCTGGAAGCGGATCATCAGGTCGACGTATTCCTGATGGCCGATGGCGAAGAGCACAAGAACCTGCAGACCTATTCGCAGCTCATGGATTTTCTGCTGGAACACCGGCACAACCGCACGACCACGTTGCTCGCCCTGGGCGGCGGGGTGGTGGGGGATCTCACCGGCTTTGCCGCCGCCACCTTTCAGCGCGGCGTCGATTTCGTGCAGATTCCCACGACTCTGCTGGCGCAGGTGGATTCCTCGGTAGGCGGTAAGACCGCGGTGAATCATTCCCGGGGTAAGAACATGATCGGCGCGTTCTATCAGCCGCGCTGCGTGATTGCCGACGCCGCGGTACTGGAAACCCTGCCTGACCGGGAATACCGGGCCGGCCTCGCCGAAGTCCTGAAATACGGCGTGATCCGGGACGCCGCCTTCTTCGCGCGGCTGGAAGCAGGGGCCGATGCTCTGCGCGACCGCCATGCGGAGAATCTGATCGACGCCGTCCGCCGTTCCTGTGAGATCAAGGCCGACGTGGTGGCTGCCGATGAGCGTGAAGGCGGTATCCGCGCCATCCTGAATTTCGGCCATACCTTCGGTCATGCCATCGAGACCCTGACCGGCTACCGGCAGTTCCTGCACGGTGAGGCGGTCGCCATGGGTATGGTGATGGCGGCGGATCTGTCCTGGCGCCAGGGATTGTTGCCGGGCGCCGATGCACGGCGCATCCGGGCTGTTCTGGAGAGGCTGGGTCTGCCGGTGACACCCCCCGCTCTGGCGCCGGAAGCTATGCTTGCGGCCATGGGCATGGACAAAAAAGTTCTGGACGGGCGCCTGCGGCTGGTTCTGGCGACATCGCTGGGCAGCGCCGTCGTTACCGACGACGTCGACCAGGCAGCATTGCAGCGGACGCTGGCGGCCAGGGATGGGCTGTGCGATGAGTGAACGGGAAGCCGACAAGCCTGCTGCTGCAGCGCCCCCGCCGGCCGAGAGTTTCTTCGAACGCGGAGACCGCCGCACTCACCTGGAACAACTGCGCCATCTGTCTCAGTGGTCCAGGCGGGTTCTGCTCGTTACCGGTCCGCGGGATGTGGGCAAGACCACATTGTATCGGCAGCTTTCCGCCACCCTGGAACCCAGAGCAAAGGCGGCCCGCATCAATGGCACGCTGGCCAGCGGCACCCGGGAAGTACTCAATGCCATGGTTCAGGGCTTCGGGCTCGCCGCGCCTGGCGAACGCCGACGTTCAGGTACTCAGCGAATTGATTGCCGACCACGGCCTGGCCCAGCAGCGCTCCGACCGATTCTGTGTCACCCTCATCGACGATGCCGATGCGCTGGAACCCAGGGCACTGGAATGCCTGGTGAGCTTGTGCGCCAGCTCACCGATGCGCCTGGTGCTGTTTGGTGAGGTCCGGCTGGTACCGGCCCTGGAACGGCTGGCGGAGCCCGCCGGCGTCGAGTGGCACGAGATACGGCTCACCGGTTTTGGTGCCGAGGAAGCCCGCGCCTACCTGGAGTGGCACCTGCGCCAGCAGGGTTACGCCGACGAGCTGCCGTTTTCCGAAGCCGAGATCAAGGAAATCACCCGGCTTTCCGAAGGATTGCCCGGGCGCATCAACAAGATGGCCAGAGTGCTGCTGGCACGCATCGAATCCACCGGCGAAGGCCCGGCGCGCCGGCCCTTTCCTGCCCTGCACACGGCTCTGCTGGCAGCCCTGATAGCGGTATTGGGCGGTCTATACCTGTGGTGGCAGCCGACGGAATCCGGCGGTGACCGACAGCCGGTCCGGGTGGAAACGGTAGCCGTGCCGGCACCGCGTCCGATCCAGTCGGCAGACTCTGCGGCGACTGATCCGCAGCAGCAGGAGCAGATTGCACCGCCGGCGCAGATGACAGAGGCGGAGCCTGAAACAGCGAAGCCCGCAGCAGAGGTGCCGGTCGCCGGGGATGGCGCCAATGAGGAGCCGGCAACCGAGGATCCAGCCACCAATGAAACCCCGGCAGCGGAACCGGTTACGGAAGCTCCAGCCGCAGAGCAAGCGGCGACGCCGGACCAGTCTGCCACCGGGAATCAGCCTGACGAGCCCGCGGCGTCGGACGGCGTTCGTGACGCAGCGTGGATCATGGGTCAGCCGGCGGCGCGCTACACGCTGCAGTTGGCATCGTTTTCCACCGCTGAGCGGGCCGAGGCGTATACCGCTGGCCAGAACCGGCCCGGTGAGTTCGCCCGCTATCGGCTGCAGCGTGACGGCGGCATTCTCCACGTCGTCATCTTCGGTTCATTCGAAGACCGTGCCGCAGCGGAAGCGGCCGCGCGCGACCTGCCTGCCGAAGTCGGCAATGTGCAGCCGTGGATCAGGACTTTCGGTCAGGTCCAGGAGGCTGTGCGCACCGCGCTGCAGTCCTGAGGTCAGGGCAGGTTGGTCGAGCCGGTGAGGAAACGGTCGATTTCCCGGGCTGCTTCACGCCCCTCGTTGATGGCGCGTACCACCAGGCTCTGACCGCGCCGGCAATCACCCGCGGAAAACACCTTCTCGACGTTGGTCAGGTATTTGCCGTACTCGGCCTGATAGTTGCTGCGCGCGTCGAGCTCCACCCCCAGGCGCCCGGCGATTTCCGCCTCCGGGCCGAGAAAGCCCATGGCCAGAAAGACCAGATCAGCCGGCCACTCCCGCTCACTGCCGGCCGTGTTCTCGAATTTGCCGTCCTTGAACTCCACGTCCACGGTACGAATGCCGCAGACGCGGCCCTTGCCGTCGTCGATGAACTCCGTGGACGAGATGCTGAACTGGCGTGGATCCTGGCCGAACTTCGCGGCGGATTCCTCATGGCCGTAGTCGGTGCGATAGATGCGCGGCCAGGTCGGCCACGGGTTGTCAGGCGCGCGTTGGGCCGGAGGCTGGGGAAACAGCTCGAAGTTAACCAGGCTGCGGCAGCCGTGGCGCATGCTGGTGCCGATGCAGTCGGTGCCCGTGTCGCCGCCGCCGATGACGATGACGTGCTTGTCCTTGGCTGAAATGTAGTTGTCGTCGGCGAACTGCGAATCCAGCAGGCTGCGGGTATTGGCCGTGAGGAACTCCATGGCGAAGTGAATGCCTTTGAGCTCGCGGCCGGGAATCGGCAGGTCACGGGGTACCGTGGCGCCGGTGGCCAGCAGCACGGCGTCGTAATCGGCATGCAGTTCAGCCGCGTCCAGGGTGCCGTTGCTGCCGTCACCCACCGGCGAACCGGGCCGCAGGATGATGCCTTCTTCGCGCAGCAGGTTCAGGCGCCGTTCCACCACCGCATTCTTGTCCAGCTTCATGTTTGGAATGCCGTACATGAGCAGGCCGCCGATGCGGTCGTCGCGTTCGAATACGGTGACCTCGTGGCCCGCCTGGTTGAGCTGATCTGCGGCGGACAGGCCGGCTGGTCCTGAGCCTATGATGGCCACACGCTTGCCGGTGCGAGCGGCCGGCGGCCGCGCGACCACCCAGCCCTCGGCAAAGCCCCGGTCGATGATGGCCATTTCGATGTTCTTGATGGTGACCGGCGGATCGGTGATGCCCAGCACGCAGGCGCCCTCGCAGGGCGCCGGGCAGACGCGGCCGGTGAACTCGGGGAAGTTGTTGGTCTTGTGCAGGCGGTCGAGCGCCTCGCGCCACTGACCGCGATACACCAGGTCGTTCCACTCGGGAATGAGGTTGTCGATCGGGCAGCCCGCGTCGGACTGGCAGAAGGGCACGCCGCAGTCCATGCAGCGCGCGCCCTGGTCGGTGAGGCGGGCTACGTCGTGCTCGGTGTGAGAAACTCGCTCGAAGTCGCAGCATGCGCTCGCGTCGCGTCGCCGGTCAACGGCGCGGCTTGCGCTCGATATTCCATGAATCCGGTCGGTTTTCCCATGTACGTCATTCCGTCGTCGTTCCCGGTGCCAGCCGGCCGGCTGACGGCGCGTTCTGGCTCGCTGCTCCAGCACGCGCTTGAAGTCGGTGGGCATGACTTCGACGAACTGCCGCGGCTGCGCGCTCCCAGTTCGACAGCAGCGCCTGCGCTACCGTGGAGCCGGTGAATTCGGCATGCCGTGCAATCAGCCGGCGGACTTCCTCGATCTCTTCACTGATGACCAGTTCCTCGAGCTCGACCATCTCCATGTTGCACCTGTCCGGAAACAGCGCGTGTGGATCCCAGACGTAGGCGATGCCGCCGGACATGCCGGCGGCGAAGTTGCGCCCGGTCGGGCCGAGGATCACCACCCGCCCGCCGGTCATGTACTCGCAGCCGTGGTCGCCGACGCCTTCGACGACGGCGGTGGCGCCGGAGTTGCGGACGCAGAAACGCTCGCCGGCCGCGGCCGCCGGAAGTAGGCCTCGCCGTCGGTGGCGCCGTAGAGCGCGACGTTGCCGACGATGATGTTGTCCTCGGGCACGAAGATCGCGTCGCCTGGGCGGATAGACGATGACGCTTGCCGCCGGAGAGGCCCTTGCCGACGTAGTCGTTGGCGTCGCCTTGCCAGCTCGATGGTCACGCCGCGGGCGCAGCCACGCGCCGAAGCTCTGTCCGGCGCTGCCGTGGAACTTGATGTGGATGGTGTCGTCGGGCAGGCCGTCCTCGCCGTAGCGTCGGGACGATCTCGTGGCCGAGCATCGTGCCGACCGCGCGGTTGGTGTTGCGGATGGGCAGCTCGATCGCGACCGGCTCGCCGCCGGTCGAGGGCCGGGCTGGGCCGAGCGTCATCGGGTCGTGTCCAGCGCCGTCGTCGAGGCCGTGGTCCTGCTGCGATCAGCTAGCGGCACGACCGACGCTCGGGCGGGCTTCCGGCGGGGTCGAGGATGGGCGACAGGTCGAGCCCGTCGGCCTTCCAGTGGTCGATGCGCCTGCGTCGGCTGCGAGCAGGTCCACGCGGCCGACCATCTCGTCGACGGTGCGGAAGCCGAGCTGCGGCCATGATCTGCGCGGAGCTCCTCGGCGACCATGAACATGGTAGTTGACGACGTGCTCGGGCTGGCCGGTGAACTTCTTGCGCAGCACCGGGTCCTGGGTGGCGATGCCGACCGGGCAGGTGTTCAGGTGGCACTCGCGCATCATGATGCAGCCGATGCGCGATCAGCGGCGCGGTGGCGAAGCCGAACTCCTCGGCGCCCGAGCAGCGCGGCGATGACCACGTCGCGGCCGGTCTTCAGCTGGCCGTCGGTCTGCGACGCGCGACGCGGCCGCGCAGGTCGTTGATGCACCAGGGTCTGCTGGGTCTCGGCGAGGCCCAGTTCCCAGGGCAGCGCCGGCGTGCTTGATGCGAGGTCAGCGGCGAGGCGCCGGTGCCGCCGTCGTGGCCGCGAGATGAGGATGTGCGTCGGCGTGCGCCTTGGCCACGCCGGCGGCGACCGTGCCGACGCCGACCTCGGCGCCCAGCTTCACGCTGATGCGCGCGTCGGGATTGGCGTTCTTCAGGTCGTGAATGAGCTGCGCCATGTCCTCGATGGAGTAGATGTCGTGATGAGGCGGCGGACTGATCAGCCCCACCCCCGGCGTGGAGTGACGGATGGTGGCGATGTATTCGTCGACCTTGTGACCGGGCAGCTGGCCGCCCTCGCCGGGCTTGGCGCCCTGGGCCGATCTTGATCTGGAGCTCGTCGGCGTTGGCCAGGTACTCGCTGGTGACGCCGAAGCGGCCCGGACGCGACCTGCTTGATGGCGCGATGCGCCGGCAGTCGCCGTTCGCGTCGGCGGCTTGAAGCGCTCGGGATCCTCGCCGCCCTCGCCGGTGTTGCGACTTGCCGCCGATGCGGTTCATGGCGATGGCGAGCGTCTCGTGGGCCTCCTGGCTGATAGCGAGCCGAAGCGACATCGCCGCCGGTGGCGAACCGCTCGACGATCGCCTCGGCCGGCTCGACCTCGTCGAGCGGGATCGGGCTCGTCGGCGTCGCTTGCAACTGCGAGCAGGCCGCGCAGCGTGCATCGGCTGGCGGCCTGCGTCGTTGACTGCTCGGCGAATCGCCAGTAGGCGCCTCGGCCGTCGCTGCGGCGCGGCGACCTGGCAGCGCGGCGATGGCGCTGGGGTCCAGCATGTGCGCGCTCGCCGCTCGGCCGCCAGTGGAAGCTCGCCGGGGTTGGGCAGCGCGTGACTGCGCACGCGTCGCGCGGCGGGATAGCCGAGCTCGTGGCGACGCAGCGCCTCCTCGGCGAGCACGTCGAAGCCGACGCCCTGGATGCGGCTGGCGCGTGTCCGCGAAGCAGCGGTCGATGACCTGCTCGTTCGAGCCCGACGGCCTCGAAGATCTGCGCGCCCTTGATAGGACTGCGCAGGGTCGAGATGCCCATCTTGCGACATGACCTTGAGCATGCCCTTGCCGAGCGGCCTTGCGGTAGTGCTCGACGATCTGCTCGTCGGTCGAGCTCGCTCGTGCAGTATCCGTCGCGCGGCGATCTGCGGACAGCGCCTCGAAGGCCAGATACGGGTTGATCGGCGTCGGCACCGTAGCCGACGAGCAGTGCAGAAGTGGTGCACCTCGCGCGGCCTCGCCGGCTCTCGACGCACGATGCCGATCTGGTGCGCTGTGCGCGTGCGCACCAGGTGGTGGTGCACGGCGCCGACGGCGAGCAGCGGCCGGGATCGGCACGCGATCGCGGCCGACGCTGCGGTCGGAGAGCACGACGATCGCGTAGCCCGTCGTCGATCGCGCCGGCTCCGCCTCGGCTGGCAGATGCGCGTCGCAGCGCGCTGCTGCAGGCCCGTCTTGCGCCGCGCCGCTTCGCGGATAGGCTGATGTCGATGGTCGGCGATGCGATCCAGCCCGCGGTGGTCCATGTGCTTGATCGCGGCCAGCTGCTCGTTGGTGAGGATCGGGTGGGGCAGTCGCAGCCGATGCGCCTGGCTCTCGGCGGTCTCGCAGCAGGTTGCCCTCGGGGCCGACGTAGCACTCGAGCGACATGATGATCTCTTCGCGGATCGAGTCGATCGGCGGGTTGGTCACCTGCGCGAAGAGCTGCTTGAAGTAGTCGTAGATCAGCCGCGGCTTGTCGGACAGCACCGCCAGCGCCGCGTCGTTGCCCATCGAGCCGAGCGGCTCTTGCGCATCTCTCGCACCATGCGGCAGCGAGCATGAACTGCATGGTCTCCGACGGTGTAGCCGAAGGCCTGCATGCGCGGCATCAGCGTGTCCGGATCGAAGCTACGGCGGCTTCGGCTCGCGGTCCAGTTCGCTGAGGTCGATCCGCTGGTCGTCGAGCCACTCGCCGTAAGGACGTGCTGGCCGGCGATGTCTGCTTGATCTCATCGTCGGCGATGATGCGGCCCTGCTCGAAGTCGACCAGGAACATGCGGCCCGGTTGCAGCCGGCCCTTGATCTACCACCTGCTCCGGATCGACGTGCAGCACGCCCACTTCGCTAGGCCATGATGCACCTGTCGTCGTCGGTGACGTAGTAGCGGCTTGGCCGCAGACCATTGCGGTCGAGCACCGCCCCCAGGTAAGTGCCGTCGGTGAAGGCAATCGACGCCGGCCCGTCCCAGGGCTCCATCAGGCAGGAGTGGTACTCGTAGAACGCCCGCTTCGCTCGTCGGCATGGTTGCGTGGTTCTGCCACGCCTCGGGGATCATCATCATGACCGCCTCCGGCAGCGTCGGCCGGCTCATGCAGCAGCAGTTCCAGCACGTTGTCGAAGGTGCCGGAGTCGGAGCAGTTCGGGCTCGACGATGGGGAACAGCTTCGTCGAGATCGTCGCCGAAGCAGGTCGCGCTCGCAACCACGCCCTGCGCGGGCGTGCATCCAGTTGCGTGTTGCCGCGCAGCGGTGTTGATCTCACCGTTGTGGCTCATGAAGCGGTTGGGCTGGGCGCGGTCCCAGGAGGGGAACGTGTTGGTGCTGAAGCGCGAGTGCACCATGGCCAGATGCGATTCGAAATCGTCGTCGAGCAGGTCGGGATAGAATGGGAAGATCTGATCCGGGGTGAGCATGCCCTTGTAGACGATGACCTTGGTGGACAGCGAGCAGATGAAGAAGTGCTTACGCTGTACCAGATTCTCGTCGCCGCGCAGACGATGGGTGCCATGCTTGCGGATCACATACAGCTTGCGCTCGAAGTCCTCGCCGGCCACTCCGTGCGCGCCGATGAATAGCTGCGCGAAGTAAGGCATCGCGGCGCGGGCCGCTTTGCCGATGCCGGCACCGTCGGGATGCACCGGCAGGCGCGCCAGCCCAGCAGTGTCTGCCCGGCCGCTGCGATTTCTTCCTCGAGCACTGCCATGCAGTGGGCGACGCTCGTCGTCCATCGCGGCGGACAAGAATACGTGCCGACGCCGTACACGACCGCCGCTCGGGCAGCGTGGTGTTCAGCTCCGAGTCTCGCGGCGGCGCTTACGCAGGAACTATGTCGGCAGGCCAGCCAGATATGCCGGCGCCGTCGCCGGTGTTTTTCTCGTAGCCAACGCCGCCGCGGTGCTCCATGCAGCAGTTCATGTCGTGGGCATCCAGGATGATCTGGCGGCTGGGCCGGCCCTTGATGTCGCAGACGAAGCCGACACCGCAGTTGTCTCTTTCGTTGTCGGGATCGTACAGCCCCCGCTTCGAGGGCCAGATATCCTGCGGCTCGGATGCACGGTCGTCCGGCCGTTCCCCCGGCAGCCCGGCGGATGCTAAGTGGTTCATGCTACTGCTCTCTGGTCAGTTGTATCTTCACCTTGCGTTGATGAGCCCGGTGACGGGGCGTATGCATCCGTTCGGGCGCATAAAGCCCTCCCGCGGGGCTTCGCCCAGCAGGGTACGCACCATGGCAGCTCCGGAGGTTACCTGAGGGTGCTCGGCCGGAGCCTTCGGTTCAATGCTTGCTGCAAAGTAACGTGTTGATTTTACTTATTTTTCGTCGCAAGCTGAAGATGCGGTTCGCGCGCGAGGAACGAAACATGTCAGAAATGGAGCGGCGAATCAAGCTTGACGCAACGCCGTCCGGGACACCGCAGCGGGCTCAATCGGCGATCCGGTACCAGTAGCGGTAAAGGGGTTCGAAACCCAGACGCTGGTACATGCCGCGGGCCGCATGGTTGTCCGCCACCATCTGCAGATAGGCGCGCCGGGCCCCCTGGGCATGGGCCCAGTTGAGCAGCCCCGCGACCAGTTCGGTGCCATGCCCGGCACGCCGGGCGTCGGGCCGGGTGACCACGTCGAACAACCCCACCAGGTCGTCCTCGAGTACCGCCAGACCGCAAGCCAGCGGCGCCTCGGCAGTGCCGATCGCGGCGAACGCGCAGGGCAGCGGAATGCCGCGCAGGATAGCGCCGTGCAGCGACCGGGCCGCCGCCGTGGTGCGGGCATCGGGCATGCCGGCAAGCTGGCCATAGACGTCGAGCCAGCGCTGGGCCGGCAGCAGGCACAGCCGTTCGGACGGCTCGGGGCGCGCCTCCATGGTCAGGGTCAGAACCTCGGTGGGATCCCGATCCCGGTAGCCGCGGCCAGCCAGGAGCTCGTCCAGGTCATTTTCGCCGCCAATGGACGTCAGCCGGAATATGGTTTTCAGGCGTTCCCGTGCATACAGGTTTTCGCAGAAGCGCACCTTGTCCGTCAGCGGCCGATCGCCTGAATAAAGAGGCACCACGCAATTGGCCCGCTTGGTGAAGCCCTGGGCGAAACGCAGCAGCCAGCCGTCCAGCAGCACCTGATGCAGGGCCGGCCAGGCATTCAACGAAGCCTCTTCCACGCGCCGGCTCAGTTGCCGGGCAGGCAGTGGCCGCTCGATTTGCTCTACCGGGGTCATCGCTGCACGATAGCAGGGTTGCGGGGAATCAGGGAGGCCGGGCCATGAGCCGGGACCGGTTTGCAGTGGTGGTGCACGTACTGCTGTTCGACCGGGCCAGCCACCCGAACGAGCTCTTTCTGCTGCGCCGTGCCGGTACCGGCTTCATGGATGGCTTTTACGTGCCGCCCGGCGGGCATCAGGAAGCCGGTGAAAGCGTCCTGGAAGCGGCTCGTCGGGAGGTTCGCGAGGAAGCCGGCTTCGATCCCGGGATCCTGACGCCGGTCTGTGTGCTGCCATACCGCTCCGGCCGGCATCAGGGCATCAACTTCGTGTTCGAGACGGACGTGGGGCAGGCGCAGCCGCTTCTCGGTGAGCCTGAGCGAAGTGATCGCGCCGAATGGCTGCCTCTGCACGCTCTGCCGGAACCCCTGGCGCCGTGGCTGGCCGATGCCCTGGAACTGCGTGAGCAGGGCGGGTGGTTTCGCGAGTTGGCTTATTCCTAGGTGACCCTGACCGTATTCACGCCACCGGGCACTTAGGTACAATGCGCGCCCCTAGTCGAGGCTAACGGAGATCGGCCCATGAAAAACCCCGTGCGCGTGACGGTAACCGGCGCTGCCGGCCAGATCGGCTATGCCGTGCTCTTTCGCATCGCCTCCGGTGAGATGCTCGGCAAAGACCAGCCGGTGATCCTCCAGTTGCTGGAGATCCCGCCGGCCATGGATGCCGTGCGCGGGGTCGTGATGGAGATCGAGGACTGCGCCTTTCCGCTGGTGGCCGACATCATCGCCACCGACGATGCCGATGAGGCCTTCAAGGACGCGGATTATGCGCTGCTGGTGGGCAGCCGCCCGCGCAGCAAGGGTATGGAGCGCAAAGACCTCATCGAGGCCAATGCCGCCATCTTCTCGGTTCAGGGTAAGGCGCTCAACGACCACGCCAGCCGGGGCGTCAAGGTGCTGGTGGTGGGCAACCCGGCCAACACCAACTCGCTGATCGCCCAGCGCAATGCGCCGGATCTGGACCCGCGCCAGTTCACCGCCATGACCCGTCTCGACCACAACCGCGCCATGGCCCAGCTTGCCGCTAAGACCGGCAAGCACGTCACCGACATCGCAGGGCTGTGTATCTGGGGCAACCACTCCGCCACCCAGTATCCGGATCTCCACGAAGCGTCGGTGGCCGGCAAGGGCGCTATGGATCTGGTGGACATGGACTGGTACGAAAACGACTTCATCCCCACGGTGCAGCAGCGCGGCGCCGCCATCATCGACGCCCGCGGCGCCTCTTCCGCCGCATCGGCCGCCAATGCCGCCATCGACCACATGCGCGACTGGGCGCTGGGCAGCGACGCAGTGGTCAGCATGGGCGTTTACTCCGACGGCAGCTATGGGATCGAGAAGGGCCTGATTTACTCCTTTCCCGTGACCTGCAAAGGCGGCGACTGGGCCATCGTTACCGGCCGCGAGATCAACGACTTCAGCCGCTCGAAGATGCAGGCCACCGAACAGGAACTCATCGAGGAACGCGACGCCGTGGCGCATCTGCTGCCGGGCTGACCGGCAGCATGCACCCGCCGCTCAGGCCGGCGGATCAGGATCCGCCGCGGTCTTCCAGCCAGGCATTGAACTGCGGCTCGCGCTTGTCGCGAAAAGCCGTCACGCCTTCCCGCGCGTCCGGGTGGTGATCGGTCACCGCGGTCTTGGCGGCGATGTCGTCCAGCGCCTGCTGCCAGGTGAGCTCCGCGGCGTTGTAGAGGGTGCGCTTCAATAAGCGCATGGAAACCTGCGGGCCATTGGCCAGCTCCTGTGCCAGAGCCATGGCCGCGGCTTCCAGCCCTGCGGCATCCACCACTTCGTGTACCAGGCCCAGCTCGGCGGCTTCCTCGGCGTCGACGATGCGTTTGCGCATGAGGAAATCCAGCGCCCGTGCCAGCCCCAGGTGCTGAACCAGCAGATACTGACCGCCTTCGTCGGGCAGCAGCCCGAAGCGCAACGTCGCACTGCCCAGGCGCGCGCCGGCGGCCGCCAGGCGGAAGTCGCAGGACAGCGCCAGGGAAAAGCCGGTCTGGATGGCCACGCCGTTGATGGCGGCGATGGTGAGCTTGTCGATGTTGCGCACCACGGTGTTCAACTGCTGAGAGACGGTGCGCAAACCGTTGTAGGTGCCGAGCGGTGAGTCGTGGCCGGGAGGAATGTGCGGCACCAGCGGCCGGCCGCCGAGCTCCGCGCCCTGATAGGCCTTCAGGTCGTCGCCGGCACAGAAAGCACGTCCGCTGCCGGTGAACACCAGTACCCGTACGGCGTCGTCCATCTGCGCCTGGGTCACGGCTTCGATGAGGTCGCGCTTGATGCCGGTGGTCATGCCGTTCAAACGCTCCGGGGAATTGAACTGGAACCAGGCAATGCCGGGGTCGCGCAAGCTCAACTCGAAGCCGGTGAAAGTGCCGGTATCCATGGTCTTCAGCCTCCCATGATGGTTTTCCAGGTGTCGAGATCGTTGATCTTCAGATAGGTATTGTGGGCCCGGGTCTCGGCCAGGGTGGCGTTGGGCACGTGACCGTAGTTGTGGCCCGGCAGCAGCAGGGTGTCATCGGGCAGGCTGCGCAGCCGCTGCAGGCTGTGGTACATGTCCTCCGGGTTGGAGCCGGGCAGGTCCACCCGGCCGCAGCCGTTGATGAACAGGGTGTCGCCGGATACCAGCGTGTTCTCGATGCGGAAACACTGCGAGCCGGGCGTGTGGCCCGGGGTGTGCAGGAATTCCACCTGGATGTTGCCGATGTCGAGCTTGTCGCCGGAATCCACCCGCGCCAGATCACTCTCGGACAGGCCGCTGACCTTGCGCACGCCGTCCGCTTCGTCCTTGTGCACGTAGATCTTCACCCCCTTGTAGGTCAGCAGTTCGGCCAGGCCTTCGATGTTGTGGCCGCCGAAGGAGCCGCCGATGTGGTCCGGGTGATAGTGGGTCACCAACGCTCCGGTCAGGGTGTACCCGCGGGCCTCGATGCGTTCGACCAGGGCGTCGATATCCCAGGCCGGATCGACGATGGCCACTTCCCGGGTGCTGCGCGAGCCGACCAGATAGGTGAAGTTCTGCATGGGCCCGATCTGGATCTGCTCGATGATCAGCTCCTGGTCTTCTGCCATGATGGCTGCCTCCTCGTTTGCTATGCCGCTGGCGAATCAGGGTGCGCTGTCGAGCACCGTGCGTGACTCGATGTTGCCCGCCAGATCCTCGGGACGCCACCAGGACGGTTTGAGCTCGCGCGGCGCGAACAGCTGCTCCGCCTGGTCCGTATAGTGCGGCGAGCCGGGCCGGTCGCTTTGTCCCACGGGCAGATAGATCCAGCTGCGGATGGGGTCGGACAATTCGACGATCTGGGTGGACGTCTGGCCGCGGTGGCCCCAGCGCTCGAAGCGTTCGTTGGGCTCTCGGTAACCCACCGTGCGCAGGGTTGTCAACCCTAATTGATCGCCGCCTCCTCCACCAACGGGCCAGGAGCGCTCGTCCCGGCCGACCCGGAAAACCCGTCCCCAGGGTAAGTCGACAGTTCCCAGTTCATCGGCCATACGGGCCATGGCATTGCTGAAGGTTTGTGCCAGAATTTCGCGTTGCTGGTCGCTGAGAATCACGGGCTCCGGCGGACGGCCTTCCACCACGGCAAAGTGGTCGTCGATGGCCTCGCGCAACTCCGCTGCCTGATCGTGCTCGTCGATGACCAACCGCCAGTAGGCGTACTTCAACGCTGGCGCGGATTCACGGGTGAGCCGGCCGTCCCAGCCGACGACTTCATCGGCGGCGGCCCGCTGCGCTGCCTCGGCACTGACGGATTCGTCCAGGGCTGCCAGCCAGCGGTCCACGCCGTAGGGCTTCACGTCCAGCGCGTAGTCCATGGCGGCTTCCACGGTCACGGCGTCATCGGCGGCGAGCAGCTCGATGGCCCGGGCGCCGCGTTGATTGGTCCAGCCGGCCAGTTCCGGTCCGTAATTGGCGCTGCTGAACAGATACGGCGGCTGGGCCGTGGGGCTGAACGGGCTGTCCGGCATCATAGCGTCGGGCGGTATGTTGCAGTTCTGCATGTAGCCCTGCGGCGGATTGAGCACCTGCAGATGGTCTGCGGCCGGGTGTATGCCCTGCCATTCGCTGGCCGCCGTGCTGCCGTCCACCGGTTGGGAAAAGTCATAGTCTGCCGGCCGTACCGGTACCCGGCCGCTGCGCTGGTAGTAGATGTTGCCCTGGGTATCGGCCGCCATGAGGTTCTGCGGGAACATGGCCAGCGTCTCGCCGGCGGCGACGACGCCGCGATAATCGTCGGCGAAGTTCAACGCCTCCCATACTTCCATCGGGTTGGCCTGTTCGTCGTAGGGGATGCGCGCCGCATAGGCCGTGCCGTCCACCGTGGCGATGACCGGGCCGTGATGGGAGAACTTCAGCGTGTACTCGCTGGCCCCCTGGTCGCGCACATTCAGGGTGACGACCCGTTCCTCCAGGTTGCGCCATTCGCCTTCGTAGCGGTACTGATTGTCGTTCCCGGGATTCAGGCTCAGGGCATAGACATCGCCGGTGTCCGGTCCGCCGGTGGTCATGGCCCAGGCCAGGTGCTCGTTGTGGCCGAGGCCGATATACGGGTTGCCGGCCAGAGTGACGCCGCTGCCGTGCAGATCCCCGGCATGAATGCGCACTTCCCAGAAACGCGATGGGCCCCACCAGGACAGGTGCGGGTCGATGAGCAGCAGGGCATCGCCGGAAGCGCTGCGCTCCGGCGCCACGGCCCACTGATTGGATGCCCGCCGGGGGCTGACGAAGCCCGGGTCCACGCCGGCCCGGCGCAGGTCGTTCAAGGCCTCATCGATGGACCAGTTGTAAAGAAACATGCGGCCGAACGCCGCTATCATCTGCGCCGTAACCTGACGCTCGCCCCACCAGGGCGGCACGTCCTCGGGATGGGTCTCGTAGAAGGCATTCACCCCGCCCGCAAAAGCCTCCAGCCGATCGCGGATGTGCTCGGCGGTATCCGGCCATTGCCGTTGCGCCATGCCGTGGTGATCGAACATGCGGGCGATCAGATCCTGGGGCACCTGGTCTTCCCCGGCGATCTCGGCGAGTTCTCCCAGGGCGATCTTCAGGTTCACCAGAAGTTGTTCGGGGCGGTCCTGCGCCTGGGCGTAACCCATGGCGTAGAAGCCGGCTTCCACGGTCGGCGCGTAGAGGTGGGGAATACCCCAGCTGTCGCGATAGATGACCGTACGGCCGGCATCTTCGCCCTCGCCCGGCAGCGGCGGCGGCGAAGGCTCCACCGTGTCGGCGGTCTGCTCGGGGTCCGGCGAGCAGCCCACAGCCAGCCCCAGCATGACTATGAGCGCCAGCCTGGTCCAGCCGCCGCGGCGGATGTCGTCCTGTTTGTTCCATGTGGCGTCCCCTCCCTGTTTTCGTTGTCAGGCCGATCATATCAGCCGAATGGCCGTAACTTCGCTTCGAGACCCCAGACGCAGTATCGGTCCCCAGGTACTTCAGCCGCTCACAGATCCGCTGCTGCCAGCAGTACCGAGAGCCGCTTGCTGGCCGCGTCTCGCGGCAGGCGGATTCCGGCACCGTTGACCTGCGCCGACAGGGCGGCGCCCGGCACGAAGGCGGCCTGCTCCGGCGCCAGTGTCAGGTTGCCCACAGTCACCTGCCCCTGTACCCCCATGCATAGCAGATAGCTCGCATGAACCGGCAGCGCCAGGCTGCTGCCGGCCGGCACCCTGACCCGCCAGACCCGGAAGTCGTCGAAGGTGACGATGTTCTCCACGCCGTCAGCGAGCTGCTCGAAGCGCGGCGGCGCAGGCACATCCAGATGCATGCGCGCTACCGCAGCCTCGGTATCCCAGTGATCCTGGGTGAGTACCTGCTGGGCGAAGGAGATGATGTAGCGTTCGTAGGTGGGGGTCTGGAATTCGACCACCCTGACGCCGTGCTGCAGAGAATGGGGCAGCCAGGTGGGTACCACCACCACGTCGCCGACGCGCAGCTCCCGCATACCGGTGAAGGCATTCATGGCAGCGCGCAATTCGGCTTCCCGGCCCGCGGCCACCGCCACTCCGGCGTCGATGTCCCGGCGCACGGCCTCGTAGGCCTGCACTGCGGCCAGATAATCGCGGCGGAAGGCGTCGTCGTCGGCGTACCGGCGGCGCAGGTCCTGGTTCATGCCGAAGCGGATGCCGCCGCTGCCGTCCGGCCAGGCTTCCGGGTCGACGTGCGTGACCACGTAGACTTCCTGTTTCTGTTCGTGGGTTTCGAAATACAGATCGCCCAGCACCGGTTCGGGATCGGGGTCGAGTATCTTCAGCAGCACGAGGGGCAGCCCGCCGGTCAGGCGCCGCGGCGCCAGGGCCAGGTAATGCGACAGCGGCAGCACGCCGGCCGGCGTGCGCACGCCGCATTCACCGCGGGCCTCGATACCGCTGTGCCAGATCTCCTGCCCCCAGGGCTTGGCAATGTGCACCGGCTCGAGCAGCACCGGTTCGTCCAGGAATATCTCGTGATCTTCCAGCCGCGCCTGCACCCGCCCGTCGCCGCTGATCCGGTAGGTCGGCTCCAGGGTGATGCTGTCCGGCGTGCTGCGCCAGTCGCGGCACAGGGTCAGGGTCTGGCGCACATGGGCCGTGCCGCTGCTGCAGGCCAGGGCCTGGTCCAGAGCGCTATCGCTGTCGGGATAGTTGGGCATCATGTCCGGTTCCGGCGAGTTTTTTCCCGGCAGCGGCACTATAGTGACCGCACTGCACGGAGGTGCCATGTTTCCGGCTCATCATATCTGTGAGCGTGCCAGACTGTCTCGCGATCCCCGCTTCGACGGCGCCTTCTTCATTGGTGTGGTCACCACCGGCATCTACTGCCGGCCGGTGTGCCCCGTGCGTCAGCCGGGCGCCGGCAACGTCCGCTATTACCCCACGGCGGCGGCTGCGGAGGCGGCCGGATTTCCGGCCCTGCCTGCGCTGTCTGCCGGAAACGGCTGCGCGCATCCCGGAGTGGAGCATCTCCAGCCGCACGGTGATCCGCGGGCTGCGCATCATCGACGGCGGTTTCCTCGATGCCGAATCCAGCGCCGTTCTGGCAGCCCGGCTCGGGGTCAGCAGCCGCCACATGAATCGGCTGTTTCGTGCCGAACTGGGTGCGACACCCAGGACGCTGGCCATGACGCGCCGCCGCGGACTGGCCAAGCGGCTCATCGACGAGACGGACTTGCCGCTTGCGGCGGTCGCCCTGCAGGCGGGATACGGCAGCCTGCGGCGGTTCAACGACGACGTGCGCCGCTGCTATGGCCGTCCGCCCGGGGTGCTGCGGGCCCGGCGCCGCGGCAGACGTTCACCCCGCCGGGTAACCGCAGACGCGTACTACTCGTTGCGTCTGCCGGTCAGGGCTCCCTACCACGCGGACTGGGTTTTCGAATTTCTCGCCCGGCGGGCGCTGGCCGGTTTCGAGACGGTGTCCGGGCGGTGTTACCGGCGGCGCGTGTTCGACGCCGACGGCAGCGAGCACTGGATCGAGGTGCGCTGGGACGGTGACGCCCTGCACCTGGACGTGCCGCTGGCGTGCACCGTGCCCCTGTCCGACATTCTGCGCCGGGTGCGGCGGGTCTTCGATCTGGACGCCGATCCGCGCGCCATCGATGCCGCTCTGGGAGACGATCCGCTGCTGGCCGAGGTGGTCAGGGAGCATGGCGGCCTGCGCGTCCCCGGTGCCTGGGATGGTTTCGAAACCACGGTCCGGGCCATTCTCGGTCAGCAGGTCAGCGTCGACCGGGCGACCGTGCTGGCCCACAAGCTGCTCGACCGCTACGGCGCCCACTGTCTGACCAGCCCCGCCGCGCTGGCGGACGCTGTGCCCGCCGAGATCGGCATGCCCGGGCGGCGCGGTCAGGCCATCAGCCTGCTGGCAGCCGCCGTGGCCGATGGGCGTCTGCAGCTCGACGATGCGGCACCGGCAGCGGACCTGCAGGCGGCTCTGTGCGCCATTCCGGGTATCGGTCCGTGGACGGCCGGCTATGTGGCCATGCGGGTGGCCAAAGACCCGGACGCATTTCCGGTCAACGACTGGGTGGTGTTGAAAGTGCTGCAGAGCGCCCTGGGCGAGGCGGCTGCGCTCAGCGCCGCCCGCGCCGCAGCAGCAGGCCGGCCGGGCAGCCGGGCTGACGGCTGGCGTCCCTGGCGGGCCTATGCCGTGATGTATCTGTGGAAACTTTCCCAGAGCGTGCGTGCCGCCGAGCGGCGGCCGGCGCCGCCGCGAGCCACGGAGGCACGATGATCTATACCTACATGGACAGCCCGGTGGGCCGGCTGCTGCTCGCCGCTGAAGGCGGCGCGCTGAAGCTGATTTCGTTCTCCAGCGGCCGCAAGGCACGCGGCCCGGACGCCGGGTGGCGGCGTCACGACGATCCCTTTCACCGGGCCCGGGTGCAGCTCGAGGAATACTTCGCAGGTACCCGGCAGCAGTTCGACCTGACACTGGCACCGGAAGCCACGCCGTTTCAGGCACGGGTACTGGCAGCGTTGCAGCGGATTCCGTACGGCGAGACCCGCAGCTACAAGGACATCGCCCGGGAACTCGGCGACGTCAACGCCGTACGGGCCGTGGGCGGGGCCAACGGCAACAACCCCGTGCCCATCGTGATTCCGTGCCACCGGGTCGTCGGCAGTAACGGCTCGCTGACCGGGTTCGGCGGCGGGCTGGAAGCCAAGCGCTTTCTGCTGGATCTGGAGCGGCGCCACTCGGGGCTGTTTGGTGCGCCGGACGCGGCACCTTCGGCGACGTAAGTAACCGATCAGTTACTTTCTGGCTCTCCCTTGCCGCCGAGGCTCATTGCTGGTGGAATAAGTAACTGTATAGTTACTCAGGTTGGCCAGGATGGACCGGATTTCTCGACAGCGTGACCCCGCGGCGGCACGCCGGCGTATTCTCATGGCCGCGGCCGTCGAGTTCGCCGGCCGGGGCTATGCCGGCGCCCGGGTGGACCGCCTGGCCGCCACCGCCCGGGTGAACAAACGTATGCTCTACCACTATTTCGGCGACAAGCAGGGCCTCTATCGGGCCGTGCTGGACGATCGCCTGCCGCCGCCGGCGGATGTGGCGGCCGGCGCTTACCTGGAGCCGCTGGCGGCCAGACTGCTGCTGTGGACATTGCTGGAGCCGGCTGCGGCGGACCTGGCCGGGCAGTGGCGATGGAACCGCGAAATGCTGGCTGCCGTGCTGGCCGCTCTGGTGCCGGAGGGAGGGATCATGCCGCGTAAACCGAGGATACGGTTGGCCAGCCGGGCGGGGGACTAAGTCTTCGGTGCTGTCACCGCCAGCGCCTGAAAGCGCTCGAAATAGTCCGGAAATGTCTTCGCCACGCACGCCGGGTCGCGGATGACGATCGGCACACCGGCCAGGGCCACCAGTGACAGGCACATGGCCATGCGGTGATCGCCATAGGTCTCCACGGCGGCTTCCCGCCACTGCACCGGCGGCGTGACCTGCAGCCAGTCCGGGCCTGTCTCGACCTTCCCACCCACGCGGGTCAACTCATTGGCCATGGCGCTCAGCCGATCGGTTTCCTTGACCCGCCAGTTGCCGATGTTGCGGATGGTGCTGGTGCCGGCGGCGAACAGCGCCAGCGCGGCCACGGTCATGGCCGCATCGGGAATGTGGTTCAGGTCGAGGTCTACCGCTGCCAGGGTGCCGGAGACCGGCGGCCGCACGGTGATCGCATCGTCGCTGCGCGCCACCCGCGCACCCATGGCCGTGAGCACGTCGAGGAAGCCCAGGTCGCCTTGCACGCTGTCCGCGCCGATGCCGGTCACCTCGATGCCGGGCCCGCGAATGGCCCCGGCCGCGAGGAAATAGCTGGCCGACGAAGCGTCCCCTTCCACCAGATAGTCTCCGGGTGCCGCGTAGCCGCCGGGTTGTACCGAGAATTCCGCGTAGTCGTCATGCTCCACGCGGGCTCCGAAGCGGCGCATCATATGCAGAGTGATGTCCAGGTAAGGCCTGGACACCAGCTCATCGCTCAGTTTTACGGTTACCGGTCCGTCGGCCAGGGGCGCTGCCATGAGCAGGGCGGTGAGAAACTGACTCGAGACGCTGCCGCGGATGCGGGTCGTGCCGCCTTCCAGGCCGGTGCCGATCACTTCCAGGGGCGGATAGCCGGGTTCGCCCAGGTAGCGTATACGGGCGCCCAGCGGGGTCAGCGCATCCACCAGGTCGGCCACCGGACGTTCCCGCATGCGCGGCGATCCATCCAGCACGAACGTCCCCCGGCCCAGGGTCAGGGCCGCGACCAGTGGTCGCAGCGCCGTGCCGGCCAGCCCCAGATAGAGCTGCCAGTGGCCGGTTTCGCGGACCAGCGGTCCACCGCGCCCCGCCACCCGGCAGACGCTGCCTGACTGCTCGACGTCGATACCCAGGGTGTTGAGCGCCGTGATCATGTGTCCGGTATCTTCGCTGCGCAGCAGATTGGTCAGGCAAGTGTCACCGTCCGCCAGCGCCGCCAGCAGCAGCGCCCGGTTGGATATGCTTTTCGATCCGGGCAGGGCCAGGGTGCCGGCCAGATGATCGATGGGTTCCAGGCGCAGGGTGGTCATGGCGCGGCATTGTAGCCCAACGCTGCTCAGTCGGGGCGCTCGGGGTGGAGTTGCGGCGGCGCCGGATCCAGGCCGTCGAGAAATACCCCCAGGGACTCGGCCACGACCCGCAGCGGTTTGCGCCCCGGGGCCTCCAGCAGGACCTGCCCGCTGTCGTTGTCGACGCTGAGAAACAGTTCGGAGTCTGCTTCCGTGCAGGCGAAGAACACGCTCATGGGTTGCCGCAACCGCCGTTTGGTGAGCGCGTGACCGATCAGGTTTTCCACCAGCCGGTCGGCATCCTCATCGTTCCACAGCAGCAGCAGACTCACGTGACCCTCGCTGGCGGTGGCCTCCAGACCGCCGGACCAGTAGCGCCCGTAGAAGGTTTTCAGGGACGGGTGGATGGGAACTTCCAGGGCCCGCTCCAGGCCGGCGAAGACGTCGCCCTCGGGCTCGCGCCGCTGCGGCAGCCAGAGCACGCGGTGCTCACCCTGTGCATCCAGATACGGTTCGGCGATTTCACAGGTTGAGCGCCATTGGGGGTCGTGAAAGTCTTCCAGACGGGGGAAGGCTTCGAGGTAGCGTTCGATGAAGGCATCGAGCGCGGCGGACACCCTGGGATCGGCGCTGGTATTGATGGCGGGCAAAGACTCCTCCGGCCGGCAGCGTGAACGCGATGGTATCACCGCGATTCGTAGCGGAGATCGACGATGCAGAATGCCCGCTGCTCACCGGCCTGCTCGACGTGCACTTCGTCGCCATTGCGTTTTTTGAGCAGTGCGCGGGCCATGGGCGCATCGATGCTGATGTAATCGGCAGCGCGGTCGAACTCGTCCGGACCTACCAGGCGGTAACGCATTGTCTCACCGGACTCGTCTTCCAGAGTGACCCAGGCGCCGAAATACACGCGGCTGGTGTCCGGCGGCGGGCGATCCACCACTGTGAGTTCCTCGAGGCGTTTCGACAGGAAGCGCACGCGGGCGTCGATCTCGCGCAGCTGCTTCTTGCCGTAGATGTATTCGGCGTTTTCCGAGCGGTCGCCCATGGCGGCCGCCTCGGCCACCTTGCGGGTAACCTCGGGACGTTTCTCCTTCCAGAGAGCCTTCAGTTCCGCCGTCAGCCGCTGATGGCCCTCCGGGGTAATGTAGGGCGAGGCACGCGGCCGCGGCGGTCGGTATCGGCTCATAGGGTCGACGGTTCCGTCGGCAGTTGGGGATGGAGGCAAGCAGTCTAACCAAGCCGTTCCGTATCCGTATACTGGCCCGTATGCGCTGTTTCGTTGCCGCCTTCCT
This sequence comes from Gammaproteobacteria bacterium, assembly GCA_034522075.1. GTDB lineage: Bacteria > Pseudomonadota > Gammaproteobacteria > Pseudomonadales > Azotimanducaceae > UBA7803. The sequence goes on from JAXHLO010000015.1 coordinate 23,505, forward strand.
GACCCCTGCCAGTGCTGTGGAGCTGCACTCGGCGTTCCGCGCAGTCTATCCGGAGGACGAGAGCGCGTTGCCGCAAGCGCGCATGCGCCGGGTACCGCTGGACAATTATCACGTCACCTTGAAGTTCATCGGCGAGGCTGCCGAGGCAGATCTGCCGGCGCTGCTTGGTGCGGTTGCGGATCTTCCCGGCGGCAATGACCGGACCGGTACCATTGTCACGGAGATGCGCCGATTCGTTGGCTTTCCCCGCCCGGCAGCCGCCCGTATGGCAGTGGGTGAATTACCACCCGATCTCCGTCTGCAGACCTGGGCGAGCGAGCTGGAAGCCGCCCTGGGTGCGTCGGACCGGGCGTTCCGGCCCCATGTCACGGTTGCCCGTTTCCGTCGTCCCGTTGCTTTCCCTGTCACAGAGCTCGATCGGCCGTTATGCCTCGAGTTGCAGCTGCCGGCCCTCTATCGCAGCGAGCAGACCGGGTCAGGCGTGCGCTACCGGCGAGTGACGGCGGCGCCGTGAACGGCGCTGGCTGCGTGCGGACTCAACGGTCGTTGCGCGCCATGAGCCGGGCCAGATTGTCGCCCAGCGGTGCCCGGGCAATGCCGCGCTCGGTGATGACGCCGGTGACCAGTTCGGCCGGGGTGACGTCGAATGCCGGATTGCGGGCCGGAACCCGGGCGGCGGCCGAACCCAGGACCTCTTCCGGGTCGCGCTCCTCGATCTCCACGTCGGCGCCGGACCCGGTCTGCGGATCGTAGGTGGAGGAAGGACAGGCGACGTAGAACGGTATGTCGAAGTGGCGGCACAGTACGGCCAGGTTCAACGTGCCGATCTTGTTCACCACATCGCCGTTGCCGGTCACCCGGTCGGTGCCCACGAGTACCAGATCGACTTCGCCGCGGGCCATGAAGCTGGCCGCCATGTTGTCGCAGATCAGCGTGACGTCGATGCCGGCGGCGGCCAGTTCCCAGGCGGTGAGCCGTGCGCCCTGCAGCAGCGGACGGGTTTCGTCCACCAGCACGCGGAACGGCACACCGGCTTCGTGGCGCAGGTACATGGGTGCGGTGGCAGTGCCCAGTCCGGCGACCGCCAGGGAGCCGGCATTGCAATGGGTAAGAATGTTCGTGCCCGCCTCGATGAGCACTTCGCCGTGGCGGCCGATGGCGCGGCAGATCTCGCTGTTCTCGCGGTGAATGGCTGCGGCTTCATCCGCCAGGGCGGTGACGCTGGCATCGCTGCCGGCCCGCCGTTCGAGGCGGGCTACGGCCCAGGCCAGATTCACGGCGGTGGGCCTGGCCTGTACCAGCCGCTCGGCGTAGCCATTCAGCCGCGCGAGGAAAGCGTCCCGGGATTCGCCGGCCACGCTGTCCCGGGCCATGGCTGAGGCCAGGGCATAGGCCGCTGCAATGCCGATGGCCGGAGCGCCGCGCACGGCCAGTGTGGCGATGGCGTCCACGGCCGCGTCGATGCTGTCGATGCGCAGGTAGTCCACGGTACCCGGCAGGCGCCGCTGGTCCAGCAGATACAGCTCGCCGTCCTGCCAGCGGATGGGCTCGGGAACGCTCATGCCAGCGCCCGGGCGAGGACGCTCAACAGCGCTCCGCCCGCTTCATCGACGCCGGCACCGCAGGCGAATACGCCATCCTGATGGCCCAGGGTGACGAACGTGATGGGGCGGGTATGGTTCGCTGCCAGAAGCTCGGCCACGGCGGCGGCCATGGCCGCTGATCCGTAGGGAACGTCCGCCGGCGTGGCCGGCAGATGCAGTTCTTCCGCGCGCTGCCAGATGTCCGGACTGTGCGCATGGAACACCCAGCCGATGGTGGGGTCGGCCTGATAGATCATGGCGTGAGTCAGCGTTTCCGATGAGGGCGGCTGATGGCCCGTAGCGTCCACCCAGAAACGGGCCGGATCGCTGTGGGTAACGTGTACCAGATCATCGTCCGTGAGCTCCGGGGCTGCCGCCGTCTGGCTGGCCGTGATCAGGAAAGCGCCGGACCGGGTGCGATCCCGGCTGCTCAGATTACCGAAACCCAGACCCCCGTAACGTTCCGGATCCTGACCGAGCAGGCTCAGGCGCTTGAATACGGCCCGCCAGCCGCGCAGCGCATGCAGAGTGACGGCATCGGCGATGACGCCGTCCGGAGGCTCCAGCCCGTAGGCGAAGCGGATGGTGCCTTCGGCTTCCTCGCTGTTGTCTGTGCCGGTCACTGAACCTTTTCCTGATGATCCCATGCAGCAGGATGCCACGGCGGCGCCGGCAAAGTCAGGGGGTTCAACGCTCCGGGTCGAGCATGGGAGTCCAGGTGTCGAGATACTGACCGCCGTCGGCCACCAGGTGGGCGCCGTTGATGTAGCGGGCCGCCGGTGAACACAGGAACGCACACATGGCGGCAACTTCCTCCGGTTCGCCGAGCCGGTGGCTGGGGATGTCCCGCAGGGTCTGCTGCTCGTAGTCTTCCAGATCCGAATGCGCGTACTCTTCTTCGCGCAAGCCCGCCGTGGCCACCGAGCCAGGTGCCAGAGCATTCACCGTCACGCCTTTGCGCGCCCAGTAGTAGGCGAGGGTGCGGGTCAGGTTCACCACGCCGGCCCGGGCCGCCCCGGAGTGGGCGAACGGCGGGGCGCCGCGGTCGAAGGAATAGACGTGGACGATGTTGACGATGCTGCCGAAGCCGCGCTCCACCATGTGCCGGCCCACCCGCTGGCTTACGTTCCAGGTGCCGTTGAGATTCAGGTCGATCACCGAGCGCCAACCGTTGTCGCTGATGTCCAGCGGCCGGGCGGGAAATTGACCGCCGGCATTGTTGATCAGGTAGTCCACGTGACCGAAACGGTCGAGGGCGGCAGCGAGCAAGGCGTCCACCTGATCGGTATCGCGGATGTTGGTGGGCAGGGCCAGGCAGGCGCCGCCGTGTGACTCTATGTCGGCGGCGGTGGCCGTCAGGTTATCCGGGTTCCGGCTGGCAATGACGACGTTCGCGCCGAGGCCGGCGAATGCCAGGGCAATTTCGCGGCCGATGCCGCGGCCGCCGCCGGTGATCAATGCTACCCGGTCTCTGAACAGATCCGGCGCGAAGGTGGTGAGGGCAGGGTGATCCATGAAGGCTCCCGGGATTGTTTCAGTGGTCTGGGGCGTGGCTCAGGGTGAGGAGATTACCAGTCCGTCCGGCTCGATGCCGGTGCGGATGCTTGAACCGCTTCTGCCGTGCGGCTACTGTGCTCCACCCAATCACGCCGAGAGCCGCCCATGACTGCTGGTCGAAAACGTTTCGTCTCACCCGTCCTGACCGCCGTCATGCTGACGGTCTCGCTGGGCTGGGCACCCCTGGCCTCTGCCGGCGCTGACGACGTCGCTGCCGCGGAATCTGCCGCCCGGGACGTCATGGAAGCCTTCCTGGCGGCATTCAACGACCGCGACGAGGCGGCCTGGGCCGATACCCTGCACTTCCCCCATGTGCGAATCGCCAGCCACGATGTGGCCGTGTATCCGGACCGGGCGGCTTTTCTCGAGGCTGCCGACCTGAACGCCTTTGCCGAGCAGACCGGCTGGGACTACAGCACCTGGGACGACATGCAGATCGTGCAGGCGTCGGCGGAAAAAGTGCACATCGCCGTCAACTTCAGTCGTTTCGACCCGCAGGGCGCGCGCCTGGCCACCTACGCGTCGTTGTATGTCGTGGAATTGCTCGACGGCCGCTGGGGCGTTCGCGCCCGCTCGAGCTTCGCCCCGTAGGCGCTGGGGAACGTCATGGAAGATCAATGGCACAAGGACCGGTTCGGCTTCGAGACCCGGGCCATCCATGCGGGGCAGGCACCCGATCCCACCACCGGCGCGGTCATCACCCCGGTTTATCTCACGTCGACCTATGTGCACCAGTCGCCGGGTGAGCATCTGGGTTACGAGTACAGCCGCTCCCACAACCCGACCCGGCACGCCTATGAGACCTGCCTGGCCAGTCTCGAGGGGGCGCGTTTCGGATTCGCCTTCGCCTCCGGCTGCGTGGGTGCCACCACGGTGGTGCACCTGCTGTCTCAGGGTGATCACGTGGTGTGCTGCGACGACATGTACGGCGGCACCTATCGTCTGTTCGAGCAGGTATTCCGCCGTCAGGGGCTCGATTTCACCTATGTGGACCTGTCCAATCCCGCCGCGCTCGGGGACGCCATGCGGCCCGAGACCCGCATGGTCTGGATCGAGTCGCCCACTAATCCGCTCATGAAGCTGGTGGACATCGCCGCCGTGGCCGACATTGCCCACGCGCACGGCGCCGTGCTGATGGTGGACAATACGTTTCTGAGCCCTTACTTCCAGCGTCCCATCGCGTTGGGCGCCGACCTGGTGCTGCATTCGTCGACCAAGTACGTCAACGGGCACAGCGATCTGGTAGGCGGCATCGTGGTCACCGACGACGAGTCTCTGGCCGAGCGGCTGGGCTTTCTCAGCAACACCATCGGCGGTATTCAGAGCACGTTCGATGCCTACCTGTGTCTGCGCAGTCTGAAGACGCTGGCGGTACGCATGCAGGCCCACGAGCGCAACGCTCTGGCGGTAGCCGAATATCTGGAAGCCCATGAGGCCATTTCCTGGGTGGGCTATCCGGGATTGCCGAGCCATCCCCAGCACGCTCTGGCCTGCCGTCAGGCGAGCGGTCACGGCGGCATGCTGAGCTTTCGTGTTCATGGCGGGCTGCCGGCCGCGCGGCGGCTGCTCGAACGGGTCAACGTCTTCAGCCTGGCGGAGAGCCTGGGCGGTGTGGAATCGCTCATCGAGCATCCGGCACTCATGACTCATGCCAGCATGCCCGTGGCTCAGCGGGAAGCACTGGGCATCGACGATTCATTGATCCGTCTGTCCGTGGGCATCGAGACGGTCGATGATCTCATCGCCGATCTGGCACAGGCCCTGGCCGGGGACGCGTGAGCTACAACGAACTGATCCGCAACGTCGAGATCTATCGGCCGTATCCGGACGAGGTGCCGTGGGATCTGCTCGAAACTACGGAGTCTGCCGAAGCCGATCTGGCCGCGGTGCTTGAGCTGGACTTTCTGCGTGTGGCCAAACTGCACGGGACGGCGGCCGGCGCCTACGGCATCCGGCCGCTCACGGCGATCCGCTATGAGCTGGTGGTGCTGGTGGTGGCCGAGCCGTACCGGCGCCGTGGCCTCGGCCGCTGGCTGCTCGGTCACGCCATCGGCCTGGCGGAAACTAAAGGCGGCCGGGAGATAGTGGCCCGCGGCACTGCAGCCCGCGGTGCACCGGCCCAGCGCTTACTCGGCGCCGTGGGTTTCGCACCTCAGGGCAGCGATCTGCTGCTGCGGCTGACGCCGGAGTAACGGCTCACGCCACCGCTTCCTGCGGCGCTTCCACCGCCGGGCCCACGTAGTGAGCCTGCGGCCGGACCAGCCGGTTGTCCTGGCGTGATTCGATGAAATGCGCCACATAACCGTACACGCGCGCCATGCCGAACAGAGACGTGAAGAAGCGCGGCGGCAGGCCCAGCACGCGGAACACCAGACCCTTGTAGAACTCCACGTTGGCGTAGAGATCCTTGCCCTGTTCGGCCATGCGCTCGCTGAAGCGCGCCTCGATGGCTTCCAGAGTCTGGAACGTGACTTCGTGTTCGGTGCCGGCAGCCAGCCGGCCGGCCAGGCCCTTCAGGTGCACCGCGCGCGGATCCACCACTTTGTACTCGCGATGGCCCATACCCATGACCCGTTCCCCGTCCGCCAGACACTGGTCGACGAAGGCGGCGGCTGCCGCGGGTGTGCCCACCCGGTCGGCGGTTTCCAGTGCGGCCTGGTCGGCGCCGCCGTGCAGCACACCGTGCAGGGCGCCGAAGGCGGCTGAGATGGCGTTCTCCACCGGCGCCAGGGTGCTGGCTACTACCCGTGCCGTGAAGGTGCCGGCGTTGAAGCCGTGCTCCAGCTGCAGAATCTGCGCCGCCTCGAATGCCTGCCGCGCCGCTGCGTGATCGGGTGCGCCGATCTGAGCGAGAAACTGCGCGATGGGATCATCGGCGCGCACCTCGGCTACCGAAGCGCGCTGCAGATGCGTGGCGATCAACGCAGGAATGCGTGCGGCCGCGACGAAACCCTGGGCGGCCGCACCATAGTCAGCGAAGGCGTCGCTGCGGTCGAGCAGGGGCGTGACGCCCTGCAGGACGTGCATGGGGTGCGTGTCCTCCGGCAGGGCCAGCACCAGCGCCTCTTCCCGCGGCGTCAGCCGCGAGTGCTCGAGCAGCCGGCTGCCGAAGTCCCGGTCGAAGGAGCCGGTCGCCACCAGGGCCGCTACCTCGGCAAACGGCCGCCGGACCAGCGTGCCGATGTCGTGACCCCGATAGGAAAGCTGGCCCCGGGCTCCGTCCACCAGACTGATCGCCGTGGTGTCTACCACGACCCCGTCGAGACCTTTGTGTATCTGCATGATGTTCTCTCCCGCACTGTTTCGAAGACACCACACTAGTGCTGCTGTCGATCTACCGGTAGCGGCACTGTCTTCTGCAGGCAGAAGCCCTGCTGATGGATAAGACAGGCTGATGAAGCCATAAGTGGTGAGCGTGCAGGTGCGCTGTTAGGCTCAGACGATGCAGATCGAGCGAAACGAGATTCGCGTGTTCGTGGCGGTGGTGGAGGAGGGCGGCTTCAGCCGCGCCGCCGAGCGGCTGCACATTTCCCAATCTGCCGTCAGCCAGGCCGTGGCGAATCTCGAGCACAAGCTCGATACCCAGTTGCTGCTGCGTAAAGGCCGGCCGCGCCTCACCGAAGCGGGTAAGCGTCTGCTCAGCTTCGCGCAGACGCTCATCAACGAGGAGCAGCGTACCCTGGCGGACATTCAGCGCATCCGCACCGGCGCGCTGTCGACGCTCAATCTGGCAATGAACAGCGTGGTGAGCCGGGTCCATGGCCGTGAGCTGATGCTCGAGTTCTGCGAACGCAATCCGCTCACCCGGCTGAAGCTGGATGTGGCGCCGAGCCGGGAGATCATCTACGGCGTCGAGGAAGACCGCTGGGAGCTGGGCTTCGGGCCGTTCCAGCACAACATGCCGGGCCATTTCGTGACCACGCCGTTTTTCACCGAGGCGCGTCTGCTGGTGGTGCACGAGGCGCATCCGCGTTTCGACGTACTGAAAGCGAGCGGCGAAGCAGAGCTGGCCGCCGCCACGCTGCTGACCTCTTACCTGGATGACGCGAGCAAACGCGCAGGTCCGGAGCAGCGCCTGCGCAATCAGTTCGCCAGCGTCTGGGAAGTGAGCAACCTGGAGTTACGCCTGGCGCTGGCCGAGGCAGGCAAGGGCGTCACCTATCTGTCCAACCGGCTGCTCGAGCAGCTCGATGGTTTTCACGCCATCGGCGGGCTGGAGATTTCCCGCTTCGAGCGTGATGTGGGTCTGTATTACAAGCGGCACCGCGCCCTGTCGGAAGGCGCCCGGCGATTCATCGCCATCTGCGAACGCCATTTTGCCTAGTGCGGCACATTGTCCACCCGCGCCGCGCGGCCCAGGTAGCCGCCGTGATGGCGCAAGCCGTAGTCTTCGCGGGTCACCCCTTTGACTTCCAGCAACGCCAGCGCGATGGCATCGCTGATGGCCAGCATCACCGCCATGCTGGCGCTGGGGGTCAGGCCCAGGGGGCAAGGCTCTTCGATCTCGCCCATGTTCAAGGTGAGGTCGGCCAGCTCGCGCAGCTCGGAATCGGGATGGGAGGTGACGCCGATGACCGTGGCGACCCCCAGGTGGCGTGCCAGCTCGAGAATTTCCAGGACCTCGCGGCTCTTGCCGCTGGTGGAAAACGCCACCAGCACGTCGTTGGTGCTCACCAGACCCAGGTCGCCGTGGGCGGCTTCCGCCGGGTGAATGAAATCCGCCGGTGTGGCCGTCGAGCACAGGGTGGCCGCGAACTTGCGCGCGATGTGACCGGCTTTGCCGATGCCGGTGGTGAGCACCTTGCCGCGGCAGGCGGCCATGGTGGTCACGGCCTGTTCGAAGTTGTCGTCGATCTCTATGCGGGAAATGGCCGCGGCTTCGGCATCGAGCACCGCGCGCATGCGTTCCTTGATCTCCATTGACGGCCTGCCGTGTGACAATACGCTGTCAATGGTGGCATAGGAGCGGAGCGGGTGCACCGTGGATCATAGCGTCGACCCCATGACACTGCTGCCGCTGCCGCGGCGGCAGACGCCGGGACAGGGCCCGCAGCTGCCGGCGGACCAGCGGCTCGAGGTCCGTTATCGCGGCGTGCGCACGGCTCGTCTGGAATGGGCGGCCGCGCGCCTGCTGGCGGCGCGGCCCGGCGGCAGCGGCCCGGCTGTGCCGCTGATCATCGACTGCGCCGCGGCCGGGGCGGACTATCCCGCTCTGGGAGACGACGAATCCTATGTGCTCGACATCGGGCCTGCCGCCATCGAGTTGCGCGCCGCCGCGGAATGGGGCGTGCTGCGCGGCATGGCGACCCTCACGCAGCTTTGCTGCAGCGATTGCCCGCTGGCCGTACAGCGCATCGAGGACAGTCCGCGCTTTGCCTGGCGCGGGCTGATGCTGGATGTGGCCCGGCATTTCATCCCGTTGGCGGATCTGTTGCGCACTCTCGATACCATGGCCGTGTTCAAGCTCAACGTCCTGCATCTGCACCTGTCCGATGATCAGGGCGTCCGCTTCGCCAGCCGCCGTTATCCCGATCTGGCCAGCGCTGAGCACTATTCCCGCGATGATCTTCGCCGGCTGCTGCGCCACGCCGCCGACCTCGGCATCCGTGTGGTCCCGGAGCTGGACGTGCCCGGACATGCCACCGCGTGGCTCACCGCCTATCCCGAGTGGGGCAACCGGCCGGCACAGCCGACCCGGCGCTTCGGCGTGCACCGGGCCTGTCTGGATCCCACGCGGCCGGAGGTTCTGCTGGCGGTGACGGAGCTGTTCACCGAGCTGGCCGAGACCTTTCCGGATAGCTGGGTGCACCTCGGCGGGGATGAAGTGCATCCGCAATGGTGGAGCGACGATGCCGGCATCGCCGACTTCATGGCTCGTAACAATCTGCCGGACGTTGCCGCCCTGCAGGCTCGCTTCAACCGTCATGTGGCAGCGGTGCTGAGCCGGCTGGGCAAGCGGGCCATCGGCTGGGACGAAGTGCTGCATCCGGATCTGCCTGCCGACGTGGCGGTTCAGGCGTGGCGCGGCGTCACGGCCCGGGACCGGGCTCTGGCGGCCGGCCGCGACTGCGTGCTGTCGGCACCGTACTATCTGGATCTGTTCTATCCAGCGGACGTGCATTACGGCTTCGATCCCGCGGCCCCCGAGGACGAACTGCTGGCGGCTGAGGATGCCCTGCTGGAAGATCCCCGGCTCGCCCATGTGGCCGCCGGCATGGCGTGGACGCGCCAGTGGCGGCAGATCGAGGCGGGCGCGGCGTCGCAGGCCCGCGGCACCCTGCTCGGTGCCGAAGCCTGTCTGTGGACCGAGCTGGTGAACCCTCGGGTGCTGGATGTGCGTCTGTGGAGCCGAATGCCGGCGCTGGCCGAGCGCTTCTGGTCCCCGGGCGAGGTGACGGACGTGGCCGATCTGCAGCGGCGCCTGCACGCCGCCCTCCGCCACCTGCCGCGCTGGGCCGGTGTGAATGTGTCCGGTGACTTGTGGCAACTGGTCCGCGAAGCCGGGGTGAGCGAGGCCTGGGACCCGTTGGTGGAAATGCTCGAGCCGGTGAAGTGGTATGGACGCCTGCTCGGCGAGGAGGCGCTGGCGGCCCGTCTGCACGGCACCGAGATGCCCCAGGCACGGCCTTATGATGTGGATTCGCCGTTGAACCGGGTGGTGGATGCGCTGCCGCCGGAGGCGGTCGGGGTCAGGCAGCTCGAGGCTGTACTGCGTGGTGAGGCGCGCGGTGACCGCCCGGCACGCCAGGCCCTGCGCGATCTGGCAGCGGCCTGGGCGAACCTGGCGGAACAGGCGGGTCCTGCAGAGCTGGCAGTTGCCGCCCGCCGGCTGGCGGGTCTGGGCCGCACGGTCCTGGCGGTGCTGGATGGACAGACCTCCGCGGCAGCGGCGCGCAGCCGCATCAGCGAGGCAGGCGAGCCCATGGGGGAATATCTGCTGGCTGCGGCGCCGCTGCTCAGCGCATGGCTGGAACGCCGGCAAGCCGCGGCGGGCAATCATGAGTGATGCCGCCAGGCGCGCTCTGGCCGCCTGGCTTTCCGCGGCGGACGCCGCCGTGCTGAGCCCGCTGGGCAACGGCCACATCAACGATACCTGGCTGGTGGAAACCGCCGCGAGCCGCTTCGTGCTGCAGCGTATCAGTGCGGCCGTGTTTGCCGACCCCCGCGGGGTGGCCGACAAGGTGGCGCGGGTGGTGAGCCACCTGCGCGGCGGCGGCCGTGTGAACGTGCCGGAGCTGCTGCCCACCGCCGCCGGGAACCCGTGGCTGGAAGACGCCGGCGGGGTCTGGCGGCTGTGGGAGTTCGTGGCCGGCGGCAGAACCCTCGAACGTCTCACCAGGCCGGCTCAGGCCGAGGCTGCGGGTGCCGCCTTCGGACACTTTCAGCGGGCTCTGGCCGATTTCGGCGTTGCCGTTGCCGACCCCATTCCCGGCTTTCTGTGCCTGCAACACTACCTGGCCGAGCTGGATACGGTGCTGGCGGCTGCTGTGACCGACCGCGCCGTGGACGACCTGCTGGCCGCCGTCGCAACCCGGACCGATCTGCGCGGCCTGTTCGAAGACCGTGACCGGCTGGTGCACGGCGACTGCAAGGTCAACAACCTCCTGTTCCACCCCGACCGTGCCGAGGTTGTGTGTGTGCTCGATCTGGACACGGTCATGTGCGGCCACTGGGCGTGGGACTTCGGTGATCTGGCCCGTTCCGCGGCCGCCCGCGGCGAGCGCTTCGGCGAGCGCTTCGATGTGGCGCTGTTTGCTGCCGCCGCCCGGGGTTTTACCGCGGCTGCCGGTATTCCCGTAGACCGGGACGCGCTCCTGCTGGCGCCGCGCTATGTGGCCCTCATGCTGGGCGTGCGGTTTCTGACGGACCACCTGCGCGGTGACCGCTATTTCAAAGTTGCCGCCCGCGGGGACAACCTGGCGCGGGCTCGTGCACAACTGGCGCTGCTCGAGGATATGGAAGCCAGGGAGGCCGACCTGCGCGCGGCCCTTGGCCGCGCCGTTGGCTCCGGCCGTTGACGGTCAGGCTGCGCTGCTCAGGATCAGATTGACCACCAGCACCATGCCGACCACGAACAGTACCGTGAAAATCACGCCGGCAATGATGAAGTGCAAAGGCCGCCCGCGGCTGAAATCGCGTTCGCGATTGCGCCGCGACTGCACGCCCAGGGCGGCGGCCAGCGTGCTGGTGACGATTTCCCAGGGCGACAGCGGCTCCGGTGCGTCGCGCTGCTCCTCCTCGTCCTGCTGATGTTCCGGGGGCTGAGTCATGGCGCGCATTGTAGCGGATCACGAGGTAGCGGATCACGAGCGCCGCCGGCCGCTTGCGGGAACGCAATGGACGGTGCGACCATCACGCCCATGTCAATGCGCTCCACCATTCCCGTCTTCCGTCGCATGCTGCTGGGCAGCGCGTTGCTGTGGCTGGCCGGCTGCGCCGGCAATGACCGTCCGCTGCAGCTCGTATCCGGAACCGGTGCCATCTATCCGCCGGATGCCAAAGAGGAGGGTGTGGAAGGTTATGTGGTGGTGCGCTACGACGTGAACGCCGAAGGCCGGGTGCACAATGCCCGCGTCGTGGCCGCCGAGCCGCCCGAGGTGTTCAACGAATCGGCCCTGCAGGCGGTCTCCCGCTGGCGCTTCCGGCCGCCGGAGCGCGACGGCGAAGCCCAGCCCGTGAGCGGGCTGGAGAGCCGCCTGGAATTCACTCTGAGCGGCGGCAGCGCCTACGAGGACTACTGACCCGGCCCTACCAGCCGTTCCAGTGCGTGATGGTCGAAACCGGCTCCCGCTCGGCGCGCTTGAAGTCGGTGCCTTTCGTATAAGCCACCGGCAGCAGGGCTGCCTGCAGCACGTTGTCGGGCAACCCCAGCAATCTGGCGGCTTCCTGCTCGTAGGCCAGGTGCAGGGTGGTCAGAGCCGAGCCCAGCCCGCGCGAGCGCAAGGCAAGCTGGAAGCTCCATACCGCGGGAAAGATCGACCCGTACAGGCCTGCCAGCATGGCCGGCGGCGTATCCGCCGGCGGGCGCCCTTCGACACAGGGGATGACGTGCACGGGTACCTCGTGCAGGTGCTCGGACAGGTAGACGGCGGAGCCGAATACCCGCTTGGTCTGCTCGTCGCCGCGCTTGTCTGCCTCGGCCCCGGCATTGGACAGATAAGCGTCGGCGCTGCGCCGATAGAGATCCGCCAGGCCCTTGCGCAGCTCCGGGTCGTCCACCACCACCCAGCGCCAGGTCTGACTGTTGGAGCCCGTGGGCGCCTGAATGGCCAGCTCCAGACATTCCTCGATGACCGCGCGGGGCACGTCCCGCTCCAGATCCAGGCGTTTGCGCACCGCACGGGTGGTGGCCAGCAGTTCGTCGGTCATTGCGGTGTCGAATTCCATGTTTGTCTCCCCGGTTGATGGATCTGTATCTCCAACGGGCAGGGTATCACGGGTGCTCGACGGCCGAGGCGTGGCGGCAGGGGCCCGCGCATCGGCACGGCAATCCGGGTAACCTTGGCTGATTACCACGTTCGGTCCGGGAGGAAGACGATGAGACATTGTGCAACACCGCTGGGTCGCGCGGCAGTGGGCCTGTCATGGGGCGGGGCTCTGCTCGGCCAGTTGCTGCTGGCCGCGGGGGCCGCGGCCGTGTCGCCGCAAGCCTTGAAATCCGCGGCGCAGGCGGTGGAAGACCAGGTCATCGCCTGGCGGCGCGACATTCACGAGCACCCGGAGCTGTCCAACCGGGAGACCCGCACCGCTGCCCTGGTAGCCGAGCATCTGCGCAGCCTGGGACTGGAGGTTCGCACGGAAGTGGCCCACACGGGTGTGGTGGGTGTGCTGCAGGGCGGCAAGCCGGGGCCGGTGGTGGCGCTGCGCGCCGACATGGACGCTCTGCCCGTCACCGAACGCACCGGCCTGCCCTATTCTTCCGAGAAACGCACGACCTACAACGGCCAGGATGTGGGGGTCATGCACGCCTGCGGCCACGACACGCACGTGGCCATTCTCATGGGCGCTGCCGAAGTGCTTGCCGGTATGCGCGAGCAACTGCCGGGTACGGTGAAGTTCATCTTTCAGCCGGCGGAAGAAGGGCCGCCCAAGGGTGAAGACGGCGGTGCCGACATGATGGTTCGCCAGGGTGTCCTGAAAGATCCCGATGTGGATGCCATTTTCGGCCTGCACATCAGCCAGGGCGACAAGGTGGGTCAGATGAGCTATCGGCCCCGCGGCGCCATGGCCAGCGCCCAGCGCTTCGAGATTCACGTCCAGGGCCGGCAGACCCACGGCGCACAGCCGTGGGCCGGCGTTGACCCCATCGTCGTCGGGTCACACATCGTCACCGCTCTGCAGGCCGTGGTCAGCCGCCAGGCGGATCTCACCCGCGGGCCGGCGGTGGTCACCGTGGGTACGTTTCATGCCGGGGTGCGCAACAACATCGTGCCGGACACCGCACAGATGAGCGGCACCATCCGCACCTTCGATGCCGGCATGCGGCAACGCATCCACGAGGACATCGAGCGTGTCGCGGTGTCGGTAGCGCAGTCCATGGGCGCCGAGGCAACCGTGGAAATCGACAGCGGGCTGCCGGTCACCTACAACGACGAGGCGCTCACGGACGCCATGCTGCCCACCCTGCGTGACGTTTACGGCGCCGACAACGTGCGGCTGGGCGACCCGATCACCGGGGCCGAAGACTTTTCCTTCTATCAGGAGCAGATTCCGGGGCTGTTCTTCTTCATCGGCGGTCGCCCGCCGGAGGTGCCGCTGGAAGAGGCGATTCCCAACCACTCGCCGTTGTTCTATGTGGATGAGGACGCTCTGGTACTGGGCGTGGAAGCCATGAGCCGGCTGGCCGTGGACTATCTGTCGCGCGGCGGCGACTCCTGATCCGCGGCGCGAACCGGCGCCTGGCCGAAGTTGCCGGCGGATCGCAGAAAGTCGAGTTCCGCCGCCGAGCTGGGGCGGTCGAGCAGCGCGTTGCGGTGGGGAAAGCGGCCGAAACGGGCAACGATGTCCCGGTGTTCCCGGGCGTGCTGTAGAAAGCCGTCGGCGTGGTGGCGCTGGGCCGGATCCGTATCCTCCCGCAGCGCGTCGAACAGGCCCACGGACGTGTGCTGATCGAGCCGTGACTCGGCATGCTGGAAGGGCATGTAAATGAAGGCGCGTTTATCGAACGCCAGTGCCGTGTCGGCGCCGCCGGCAACGACGCTGCGCGCCGCGCTCAAAGCCCGGGCATCGGTGGCGTAGGCGGCGGCCGTGCCGCGATGAATCTGCCGCGACAGCTGATCGCACAGCAGAATGTAGGCCAGGGTGCCCTGGATTGAATCGAGCCAGTGATCCAGTTCGCCGGCTGCGGCCCGCTCGAGTAAGGCGGCGAAGCGGCGGCTGATCCCGGCGTCGCGCTCGGCATCGGCTTTGAACCAGGCGCGGCGGTGGGCATCATCCGCAAGACCGTCGCTGAGGGTGCCGAACCAGAAAGCCGTGATCTGGTTGGGGTCGTGGTCCGGCATACCTGCTACAGCCCCCAGCACTCCAGATCATTGGCGAAAATCAGCGAGCCGTTGTAGCGTTCCTCGATGGCCTCGCGGCTGATGGACTCCAGCCCCCGGGTGCGATTCATGCGATGACCGAGGATCACCATGCGCACATCGGCCCGTTCGGCGATGTCGCCGATCTGACTCGGCGTCACGTGCAGATTGGTGGCCTCGCCCCGGGTGCCTTCGGGAATGGCGTGGTGAATCACCAGGGCATCCGCACCGGCGGCGAAGTCGGCCATGAGATCTTTCTGATTGTTGAAATCCCCGGTGAAGACGATGGACTGATCACCGATCTCGACCCGCCAGGCCAGCGCCGGAACCGGCCCATGGTTGACGGGCACCGCCGCCAGACGGATGGTGTCGGCGCGGAACGCGGACCAGACCCGGCGGCCGGCAGCGGGCACGTTGCGCACGCTCAGCTTGTAGCCGCCGCTGCTGCGGAAGGTCAGAAAATCCGCCAGATAGGCGAACGCACCGTCGGCGCCGATCAGCCGCTCGACGAAGGTCTCGGTGTCCGGATAGGGGCCGGCGCCGTCCGGGCCGAGCACCGGCAGCAATGCTTCACGTCCGGCAAAGTAGGAGCCTTTGACGAATGCCGGAAAGTCGCCGGCATGGTCGGCGTGCAGGTGGGTGAGGACGATGGCTTCCAGGTCCTCGAATTTCGCTCCGGCCTTGTCGAACGCCACCGACGACCCGGGGGCGGTATCCACCAGCAGCAGCGCTTTGTTGTCGGCGAACACCACGTAGCCCGGGCCGCCCTGGCCGTCGTCGAGCTCGGGCCCGCCGGCGCCGAGAATCTGAATCCACACGCCTTCATTGCCGCAGTAGGGGGTCGGGTCGGTGCGCGGTTCGGCGGCCTGCACGGTGCCGAGCAGGGTGCACAGGATGATGCCTGCGACGGTCAGGTACGGCGGGAAACTGCCCATGATTGATCTCCTGTTCATGAATCTGCGCCGAGGGCGTCGATCTCCGCCAGCAGGCTCCGGCTGGATGCTTCGTCGGGCATGCGCCAGTCGCCGCGCGGCGACAGGCTGACGCTGCCCACTTTGGGGCCGGACGGCAGTACGGTGCGTTTGAACTGCTGGGTGAAAAAACGCCGGAAAAACACACTGAGCCATTGGCGGATCTCGGCGCCGTCGTAGCGTTCGGCGAAGGCCAGCCGCGCCAGGTGGTAAATCTTGCCGGGGCTGGAACCATTGCGCAGGAAATGAAACAGGAAAAAGTCATGCAGCTCGTAGGGGCCTATGATGCTCTCGGTGTGCTGGGCGGCGCCGCTTTCGTCGGCAGCCAGCAGTTCCGGTGATATGGGCGTGTTCAGCACACGTTCGAGAACATCGGCGAGTTCGGGGGATGCGCGATGGCGGGCATACCAGCGCACCAGGTATTTCATCATGGTCTTCGGCACGCTGACGTTGACGTTGTAGCCGGCCATGTGATCGGCGTTGTACGTGCACCAGCCCAGGGCCAGCTCGGAAAGACTGCCGGTGCCCACCACCAGGCCGTTGTGCTTGTTGGCGTAGTTGAACAGGATCTGGGTGCGTTCCCGGGCCTGGGCGTTCTCGTAGACTACGTCGCGGGTGTCGTCGTGGTCGAGGTCCAGCAGGTGCTGTTCCACCGCCGCCTCGATGGAAATTTCCATGAGGTGCACGCCGCTGGCCCGGGCCAGCAGGTGCGCAGAGCTGCGGGTATGCTCCCCGGTGGCCGGCCCGGGCAGGGTCAGGGCGTGCAATTCGGCCGGCGTCCGCCCGAGCTTGGCCAGGGCATCCAGACAAACGAGAAATGCCATGGTGCTGTCCAGCCCGCCGGACAGGCCGATCACCAGCACCTCGCTGCCGGCCGCCAGTGCGCGCCGGGCCAGACCCGTGGCCTGAATGCTCAGAATCTCCGTGGCCCGGGCGTCGAACTGGGCTTCGTCATCGGGCACGAACGGGTGGGCGTCCACCGTCCGGTAAAGCCCGCCTAAGGGTACCGTGGCAGCGAGAGCGGCTACCCGGTGATAAGCTGCCGGCCGTGGTGCGTTGGCGAAGGTGATGTTCTGCATGCGGTCGTGATGCAGCCGCTCCACATCGAATTCGCTGATGAGCGTCTGCGCCTCGAAGCTGAAGCGTTCGCTCTCACCCAGGCGCAGGCCGTTCTCGCAGGCCAGCAGATGGCCGCCGTAGACGATGTCCTTGGTGGATTCCAGCGGGCCGCTGGAGGCGTACAGGTAGCCGCAGATGCCGCGTGCGCTGGCCATGTGCACCAGGTCGCGCCGGTAGCCGGCTTTGGCCACCAGTTCGTTGCTCGCGGAAGGGTTCAGAATCAGCTCTGCACCCGCCAGGCAATGATCGATGCCCGGGGCATGGGGCGCCCAGAGGTCTTCACAGATCTCTATGCCGACGCTTATCCGGCCGATCTCGAACAGTTGCTCGCGGCAGATGCGGAAGCTGCCGAGATCCGGATCATCCACGGTTTCGTCGACGCCGAGCCCGGAGACGAACCAGCGCCGCTCGTAGAACTCGCCGTAGTTGGGCTGCACGGTCTTCGGCACCATGCCCTGCACGGTGCCGCCGGCCAGCATGACGGCACAGTTGAGCAGGCGGCCGTCACCGGTGATCCAGGGTGCGCCCACCACGCAGGCGATCTCGGCGGTTGCCGCCGCCACCGTGCGCAGAGCATCGCGGATCTGGCGATGCAGGGCTGAACTGAAGAACAGATCTTCACAGGAGTAGCCGGTCACGGACAGCTCTGGAAACAGCACCAGGCTGACGTTGTCGTCGGCCAGGGAGCGCAGGTGGGCGGCCATGCGCTCGGCGTTCACCGCCGGGTCCGCCAGCGCCAGCGGCGGCGCCACGGCGGCGGCACGTATGAAGCCGAGCTGGGAAAAGTCCGGGGTGTGCGTCATGGCGGGAGTCTACCATTCATTGTGGGAAGGACTCTCATGTGGGAGCGCTCTCCAGAGCGCGATCCCGCCGACCGAAAGCATCGGGCTCTGGAGAGCCCTCCAACAGCCCCCTCGCCTTTTGGTGCCAAAGTGTAGAAAATCGTCGGCTCAACATTTTTCAGGGGGAAGTCAATGAACTTCGAATTTTCCGAAGACCAGATGATGCTGCGTGACCAGGCGCAGCGCTTTCTGGCCGAAAACTGTCCACCCGCCGTCGTGCGCAAGGTTCTGGAAGGCGACGCGGATTACGACGCCGACTTGTGGAAGAAGATCGTCGACATGGGCTGGACGGCCGTGGTCATTCCCGAAGAGTTCGGCGGTCTGGGGCTGTCATACCTGGAGCTGTGCGTCATTGCCGAAGAGCTTGGCCGCGTGTGCGCGCCGGTACCATTCTCTTCATCCGTTTACCTCGGCACAGAGGCCCTGCTGCTGGCCGGCAGCAGCGAACAGCAGGAAGCCTGGCTGCCGAAGCTGGCGGCCGGCGAGGCCATTGCCACCTTCGCCCTGGCCGAGGGTCCCGGGCAGACCACCGCCGCAAGCCTGGCCACCACCGCCAAGGGCGACAAGCTGTCCGGCAGCAAAATTCCGGTCGCCGATGCCGGCATTGCCGATGTGGTGGTCGTGGCGGCACGCCATGACGGCGGCGACGGTGCGGCGCTGTATCTGGTGCCCACCGATCAGAAGGGTGTCTCGGTGACACCGGTCTCGACTCTGGACCCCACCCGCGGGCACGGCACGCTCACGCTGGACAAGGCCGAGGCGCAGCCGCTGGGCAAGCCCGGCGAAGGCTGGGCGCTCATCGAGAAACTGCTCAATCGCGCTGCGGTGCCCTTTGCCTGGGAACAGGTTGGCGGCGCCCAGGCGGCCCTGGAGCAGGCCCGCGAGTACGCCCTGGGGCGTTATGCCTTCGGCCGTCCCATCGCGTCTTACCAGGCCATCAAACACAAGCTGGCCAACATGTACGTGAAGAATACCCTGGCCCGGTCCAACTGCTATTACGGCGCCTGGGCGTTGAACACCGATGCGGCGGAGTTGCCGGTAGCAGCGGCCACGGCCCGCGTCTCGGCCATCCAGGCCTATTACTTCGCGGCCAAGGAAAACATTCAGACCCACGGCGGCATGGGCTTCACCTGGGAGTTCGACTGCCAGTTCTACTATCGCCGCTCCAAGCTGCTGGCCGTGACCATCGGCAGCGAAGCTCAGTGGCAGGACAAACTCATTACGGCGGTGGAAAAAAGCAACGCCGCCTGAAGACACAGCATCCAGGAGAACGTAACGATGGATTTCAAAGATACCCCGGAAGAAGCCAAGTTCCGCGAAGAGGCACGCGCCTGGCTGAAGGACAACGTCCCGAAAGACTCGGAGCTCGAAGGGCTCAACTACATCGAGCAGGCCAAGCTCTGGCAGAAGCGCAAATACGATGCGGGCTGGGCCTGCATCACCTGGCCCAAGGAATACGGCGGCCGCGGCGCGTCCGCCATCGAGCAGGTGATCTGGAATCAGGAAGAGGGCAAGTACGAACTGCCCGGCGGTGTGTTCAGCATCGGCCAGGGTATGGCAGCGCCGACCCTCATGGCCTGGGCCGATGAAGAGGCCAAGGCCCGCTACCTGCCGCGTCTGGCCAGCGGTGAGGACATCTGGTGTCAGCTCTTCAGCGAACCCTCTGCCGGTTCCGACCTGGCGGCGCTGCGCACGAAGGCTGCTAAAGACGGAGACGAGTGGGTCGTGAACGGCCAGAAGATCTGGACCTCGGGCGCCCACTATTCGGATTACGGCATCCTGGTACTGCGCACCGATCCCACCGTGGCTAAGCACAAGGGGCTGACCTACTTCTATCTCGACATGAAGAGCCCGGGCGTGGAGATCAAGCCCATCAAACAGATCTCCGGGGATGCCAACTTCAATGAGGTGTACTTCACCGACGTGCGCATTTCCGACAGCCAGCGTCTCGGCGAAGTGGGCCAGGGCTGGCAGGTGGCTCTGACCACGCTCATGAACGAGCGTGCGTCCATTGGCGCCGGCGGCGTGAACGTGGGTTTCGACTCGGTGTTCAAGCTGGCGCAGAAGGTCAACATCGGCGACAAGCCCGCCATCGAAAACGATGCGGTACGCGCCAGGCTGGCCGACTGGTACTGCCAGGAAGCGGGCCTGCGCTACACGTCCTATCGCACCTTGAGCGCCCTGTCCCGCGGCGACACACCGGGGCCGGAGAACTCCATCGGCAAACTCGTGGGGGCACCCAAGACCCAGGACATGGCGTCGTTCGCCATCGATCTGCTGGAGCAATCCGGTGCGCTCTGGGATGAGGAGCTGTCGGCCGAGGCGGGCATGTTCCAGGCCACCTACATGAGCATTCCCGGGCTGCGGGTGGCCGGCGGTACGGATGAGATCATGGCCAATATCATCGCCGAGCGGGTACTGGGTCTGCCCCAGGAGCCGCGCATGGACAAGGGCATTCCGTTCAACGAAGTGCCGACGGGCGCAGCGAAGGGCTGACCGTAGGAGCGACTTTCGAGTCGCGACTGGAAAGTCGCTCCCACAGCTTATTGGGGCCAGGCCTCAGTCGATCAGCTCGGCGTCGTCTCCCTCGCGGATGGCTGCGCCGTTGCTGACGCTGGCATACACGCCCAGGTTGCCGCCGTTGTGCTGGACCAGGGCGCGCATGATCTTGGGGTCGCGGGGCAGGTCGGCGAAACCGTGGGTGGTCATGATGCAGCGCGGGCACTCCATTTCCACCTTCACTACTGCCGCGCCGATGCGCAGGGTCCGGCCGATCCAGGCGTTTTCAACGAAACCTTCCTCCGCGGTATCCACCACCAGGTTGGGGCGGAAGCGGCGCATGTCGAAGACGCTGGTCATGCCGGCCCGCGCCGCGGCGTCTGCCAGAGCAGCCAGGCTGGCGCGGGTCATGATCAGCAGCGGATAGGCATCGAAATAGGTCCCGGGCGGCGTCTCGTGGCTGGCCAGGGTCTCGGGAAAGCGGCTCACGTCCGGCAGCGGTTCATCCTCGGTACGGCCGAACAGGGCACGCAGTGCCGACTCCATGTCGGTGCCTTCGGGCGCTGCCGTGCGCCGGTAGTGGTCCAGGTTGTCCGCCGGCAGCAGCGGCCACAGTGACACCGGATGGCCCAGCACCTCGCTCAAATGCCCGTCCACGTTGCCCGAGCGGCTGGACAGTTCCCCGCCGGCGTGGCGGATGCGCACCTCCGGCGAAAGGTTGTCCACGTCGGGTTCCTCGGCGAAGCGCGCCGCCATGCTCATCAGCGCCGGGAACCGCTTGGCGCCGGTGAGACTGCCGCGGACCTCGTCCCGCAGCGCCCAGGCGCGGTCGCCGGCAATGCCCTGCTCGGTGAGATCGGCTTCCCTCAGATGTTCGCCCAGCATGCTCTTCACCGGATAGCGATGAATCTCAGCGATTCGCATGGTGGAGGCGCTCAATGGAGGATCTGCGGCGGGACCTCGAGGTCACGGCCGAGTTGTTCCGCCTTCTCCAGAATCCGGGAAATCAGCGCGCCGGCATCGGAAGAGAAACTGAAGCCCACGGCAGTGGTCGAGGTGAGTTCGCGGATGGGGGTCACCATGTCGGTGTCGTAGCGCGCGCGGTCGAGTTCCCGGCGGATGCGCAGGAAGTAGGCGCGCTGTGTCGCGCTGCCCTCGGCATCCAGCTGGGTGATCAGCCGGTCCAGCAGCGGGGCGATTTCGTTTCTGACCGATGTAGTTCGCCGCACGTCTGTCTCCAGAGCCGTGAGCGGGATTGTGAACTGTCGGGCGCGTCTTGACCAGAGGGGCGTCGGTGCGGTCAGACCAGGGCCGCCGCCAGATCGCCGGCTCGCGCCAGAACCGCGTCTGCACCGGCTTCACGCAGGCTGCCGGCGTCACTGCTGCCCGTCAGCACGCCCACACAGTACAGGCCCAGGGCCCGGCCCATGTGCATGTCGAGCTGGCCGTCGCCGACCATGACCGCCTGGTGCGGCGCGTGCCCCAGGACCTCCAGTGCTTGTCGGACATGGCGGACATCGGGTTTCAGGTGCGCCACGTCGTCTCGGGCCAGCACGGCGTCGCAGTAGTCGGCGATGTCCGGGAAAGCGGCCTGCACCGCCGCCCGGCAGTTGCGGGTAACCACGGCCAGCGCCATGCCGCAATCGCGCAGGCCGGCGAGCAGGCCGCGGGCGTCGGCAAACGGTTCGGTGCGCCGCGCCGCTTCGATCTCGAAATCGCGGATGAGGCGGTGGCCGTGGGCATGAAGTTCACTGCCCCGGGCGCTGTCCCGGGGCGCCAGCCATGCGGCCCCGGCATCGAGTATTTCGACGATGTAGCGGCCGCTGAAGACAGCTTCCGGGACACCGTGGGCGAGTGTCAGCGACACCACCCGGCGGCGCAGATCCGGCAGGTCCAGGTTGGGGGCCAGGGTGCCGTCGAAGTCGAACAGCAGGGCGCGCGCTTGCGCCACGCGGGGGACCCAATCCGGCATCGGCGCTGTCACTCGGCGGCGGCCGGCCCGGTGCTGCGGACGAAGCGCTTCTTGCGCCGGTAGGGGAACACGTCCATCACCCGGCCGTGCTCGATGGCCGCCTGCAGACCGCGCCAGTAATCCGGGTCGAACAGTTCGCCGTGCATTTCATCGAACATCTTCTTCACCCAGGGCTTGCCGAACAGAAAACGCCGGAACTCCTCGGGAAAGACGTCGTTGGGTCCCACGGTGTACCAGGGTTCCGCGGCCATCTCCTGTTCCGGGGTCTGGGCCTTGGGTATCTCGCGGAAATTCACGTCGGTCAGGTAGCAGATCTCATCGTAGTCGTAGAACACCACCCGACCGTGGCGGGTAATGCCGAAATTTTTCAGCAGCATGTCGCCGGGAAAGATGTTGGCCGCGGCCAGTTGCTTGATGGCGTTACCGTACTCGTCGAGAGCCTCGGCGATGGCCGACTCGTCGGCCTGCTCGATGAAGAGATTGAGCGGCGTCATGAGGCGCTCGGTATACACGTGGCTGATCTTCACCTCGGTGTCGGTGATCTGCACGGAGGAGGCTGCCTCCCGCTGCAGTTCCTCGATGAGTTCTGCATTGAAGCGTGAGCGCGGCAGTATCAGGTTCTGGAATTCCTGGGTATCGGCCATGCGGCCCACCCGGTCGTGGCGTTTGACGATGTAGTACTTGTCGCGGACTTCCCGGGCGGTGATGTTCTTCTGCGGCGGAAAGCGGTCTTTGATGATCTTGAATACGGTCTGATAGGACGGCAGCGAGAACACCGTCATGACCATGCCGCGGATGCCGGGCGAGATGACGAAGTCGTCGTCCGAGTGGTTGAGATGTTCCAGCAGATCCCGGTAGAACACGGTCTTGCCGTGCTTGTGCAGCCCCAGGGAGGCATACAGCTCCGAACGTTTCTTGGCCGGCAGCAGCGTGCGCAGAAAATCCACCAGCGCGTGCGGGTAGTTGGTGTGCACCATGAAGTAGGCGCGGGTGAAACTGAACATCACCGACAGTTCGTCTTCGTCACAGATCAGCGTGTCGATATACAGGCGGCGCTCTTTGTCGAGCAGCAGCGGCAGTGCGATGGGCCAGGTGTCGCCCCGATAGCTCAGCCGGCCCACCAGATAGGCGCCTTTGTTGCGAAAGAAGATGGAGCGCAGCATCTCTACCGACAGACCCTCGGTGCTGCGGATTTCCGGGCGCGCCTCGGGCAGGGAGCGCAGCACGTTGCCGATATCCCGGTCTTTGTTCTGCCAGCTCACCTCCAGCGGCAGGTCGCGGGCGATGTCGCGCATCATTTCGACGATGCCGCGCTCCGGGTAGTAGGTGATGGTCAGCGATTCCGCCGGTTCTACGGGCGGCGAGGGGAATTCGCTGGTGACGAACATGACCGTGTCGTTGACGTCGGCGTCGTCGGTCAGGGTGCGGTGCACAGAGTTGTAGAAAGTCTCGAACAGTTCGGCGTTGTACTCCCGGCTGATGAGCTCCACGTAGGCGGCGCGGGCCTGACGCCACAGATCGGTATCGATGGGACCTTCCACCAGGGCCGCGATCATGTCCGCCGTGCGGTCGACGTGGTGATGGTAGGACGCCAGACGGTCGGCGTTGGCCTTCTGAATTTCCAGCCACTGGGCCTGCTCGAAGCGGCTGCGGGCGGCCAGCGTGACCGCCTGATAGCTCTGCCGGTAGGTTTCGTAGCCGTGAAAGATCCGCCGGGCGATGGGGCGCGCCAGACTCATGCGTCATCTTCTCCGTTGTCTTCGCCGCGGCGGTGGCGCCAGCGCTCGGCGTGGGTGGCGGCAATGTGGCGGCGGAAGCGCTGCACGAGCACGGCCAGTACCACGCCGGCGCACAGTGCGGCCAGCAGCGGATAGGCGAGGGCGGATACCCAGTCGCCGCTGCCCGGCGCGCTGTGAATCCCGGCCAGCAGTCCGGCGCCCAGGGCTACGGCCAGGGCGTTCTGCACCAGCAGGAATGCGGCCAGCGTCATGGCGGCGGGGATGATCAGGCGATTGATCACATCACCCTGCTCGGGCTCGTACAACACCACCAGCACACCCAGCAGCAGCGCCCCGGCGATACGCCAGGGCAGGTGCTGCATGATGGCGGGGCGATTCTCGCTGCCGTTCATGTCACCACGTCCAGGCTGCCGCCGTCGATGCGGATGTTCTGGCCGTGAATGGCATCGGCCAGAGGGCTGGCCAGAAACGCCACCAGGTTGGCTACCTCCTCGCGGCGCACGATGCGGCCGATGGGGATTCGATCGGCCACCCGGGGTTCCACCTCTGCCCAGGTATCGCCCCAGCCCTTGCGCCGGCCGCGTTCCAGATAGGCCTGCTCCACCTCCGGGGTGAGAATCAGCCCCGGGGATACCAGATTCACCCGCACCCCGCTGCCGGCGGTCTCCTGTGCCAGGCTCACCGTGGCGGTGGCCAGGGCGCCTTTGGCAGCGTAGTAGTGGGGCATGCGCGCAGCCGGCCGGGTGGAGCCCACGGTGCCCAGGTTGATGATTCGGCCCCAGCCGCGCTCACGCATGGCTGGAAGAAAGCGGCGGATGAGGCGCTGTGCGGACAATACGTTCTTCTGATACGCCGCAATCCAGTCGTCGCTGTCGCTTTCCAGCCAGCTGCCGGCGTCGGCGGTACCGTAGTTGTTGATCAGTATGTCCACGGTCTCGCCGGCGCAGGCCGTCGCTACCGCATCGGCGCCGGCATCGGAGGTGATGTCGCCGGTCACCGCCGTACCGCAGCCCAGTTCCGCCACCGCTGCTTCCGCCTGCCCGGCTGCCAGGCCGTGCACCAGCACCCGCGCACCTTCTTCGGCGAGCTGCCGGGCGATGATCATGCCGGTGCCGCGGTAGCTGCCGCTGACCAGGGCCGTGCGGCCTTGCAGGGCCAGATTCATGGGGCTCTCCGTTCGTACTTCCAGGCGGCCAAGATAACAGGATTAACCCGTATACTGCGCGCCGCAAGCCGCTTTCGAAGGGCGATGGATTCTCTGACCCTGATTCTATTTCTGCTGGCCACTGCCGTGGGCAGCTATGTCCAGTCCGTGGCGGGCTTCGCCATGGGTATGATCATCATTGCCGTAGTCGTCGGCGGTGGATTGCTCGACGTGCCGGTCATCACCGCAGTGGTGAGTCTGCTGTCGCTGGTCAACATCGTGCTGGCCCTGCGCGGCCACGGTCATCACCTGGCGCGGCCGGTATTCTTCTGGATGGCCCTGGGCCTGCTGCCGGCTGTGGCGGTGGGAGTCTGGCTGCTCGAGCACCTGGACGCGCGGGCGCAATGGCTGCTGGAGCTGCTGCTCGGCGCGTTCATCGTAACCGGCAGTCTGTCGATGATGATTCGCCCGCGGTTGCGGGCGCGGATTTCACCGCCCTGGGCCTGTTTTGTGGCGGGTTTTTCCGGCGGCCTGCTGGGCGGCATGTTCTCGGCGTCCGGCCCGGTAATGGGCTGGTTCAACTATCGACAGCCGCTCACCGTGGCGCAGATCAGAACCACCCTGCTGGCCAGCTTCGCCCTCACCACCACGTTCCGCACCCTGGTGGTGGGCTATGCGGGCGGTCTCACCCGGGAGGTCTGGCTGCTCTGTCTCATCGGCCTGCCGGTGGTGCTGGCCGGCACCTGGCTGGGTCGCGGCTTCCCGCCGCCGGTAGCGGAGATCACCCTGAAACGTCTGGCCTTCGGCCTGCTGGTGCTCATGGGCTGCTGGTCCATGGCGCGGGCGTTGCTGCGTCCGTGATCAGCCTTCGCCGCGAATGACGGCGAGCATCTCCGACCGGCTCGGCCCGCGCTGGATGCGTGACGCCGCATTGCGCGCCCGGCCGCGCAGCATGTAGGCGAAGATGATCATCCGGGTACGCCGTTCCGCCAGAAAGGCGCCGGGCTTTTCCAGCAGGTTCATGGTGCGCGACACGCCCCGGTTGACGTGCAGGTTGTAGCGCGCGGCGGCGGCCATGGCATCACCGAAGGCCATGGCGAAAGCGTTTGCCGAACGATGCTGTCCTGTCGCTGGTGCGCTCACCGGTTCTCGCTTCGTGGGCCTGACGGATCCCGTTGCGGTCTTCACCGAGGCTCGAGTCATAGATGGGCCGCAGCTCGGCCCTGGTGCGCTCATCGAACACCCGCGCGCGCTCGAGCGGTTCGCGGACTTCGCTGAGTACGTCGGCGAGCATGTGGGCGTGGAGAATGCCCGTACTGCAGCCGCGTCCGTACAGCGGGTTGGTGCGCAGCGCAGCATCTCCCACGGCGAAGAAATTGCGCGCCAGCGGTTGCCCGTCCTGCACGTAGTGGCGCCACACGGCACGGATGTCGCCGATGCCGAACGGCTCGGTGGTGGCAATGGCCTTGCCTGGTTGAACCCACGGCGCGAGCCCCGGAATGCTCCGGCAGATGGTGTCGAAGGTCTCGCCATTCTTTACGGCTTCGCGCAGCTCGGTTTCGTCGTTGTGCACGCAGACGATGACGGCGAAGTTGCCGTTGTCGCCGGGAAACACGCCGAATTTGATGTACCCCAGATCGCCGGCAGCGCGGTCCTTGCTGTCCCGCGGCGGTTCCTCGACGCCCGGGGCGAGGCGATAGTGGCGCGTGTAGTAGACGATCTCGGCGTCTTCGTTTTCCTCTTCCACGCGAGCGCCGAGCTCCTCGAACCAGCGCGGAAAGCGGCTATGCCGGCCACTAGCATGACCACCGACATCTGCACTGAGCCGGTCGCCGTGCTCGACGATGCAGTCACGGCGCAGTTTCACGCCGGTGACCGTCAGTGCGCCTGCCTCGGCCTTCGCGACCACGCCGTCGATGGTCACGCCGTTTCTGATGGTGATGTTGTCGAAGCGGCCCACATAGCGGCGCAGCACCGTTTCGATGGTGGCCCGGCGGCACAGCAGTACCCATAGCTTGTCGTCGCCGGGGGCGGGCCGGTAGCGCCCGGCCAGCTCCGGCGAGAGCATCTCGGGATAACTCAGGCGGCGGGCGCCGGCGGCGTAGAAGTCGTCCAGCAGATCGGGATAGTTGTCCTGCAGCAGATTGCACATCAGACCGAGGAACGCATGGGGATGGCGGAACTGGCTGGCGCCCCGGCGCGGCCAGTCGAAGAAAGCCCGGTCGGCATCGCCGTCCGGCGGCGCGCTGTCCCGCTCCACACGGTGACGCCGAAGCCTCGGCGGGCCAGCGCGAGGGCCGAGCACAGGCCGGCAATGCCGCCGCCGACCACGAGTACGCGCTCAGTCACGGCGTCTCCTCGTCGTTGGTGGGGTTGAGATATTTGAGTTGATCGGCCAGCAGCTCGCGGGTCTCCGCATCGAGCTCGCCGCGCTGCAGGCGCTCGGCCAGCACCTGCCGCCAGAGCTGCTGCAGGGTGGCCTCGGCGCTGCGCATCTGCGTTTCGAGCTTGGCGCGGCTGGCGTCTGTGGCAATGGCGCGCAGCACCAGCGCCAGACCGTAGTGATTGCGCGCCGTCATTTCTTCGAGGCTGAGCGCGCCCTGAGCCCATTCCAGGACGTTGGCGACGATGAGCTGGCTCGAGGCGATGGCGAAGGCATCCGGATCCACCTGGCTGTCCAGCAGCCCGGCCTGGGTGGCCTGGCGCAGCAGGCGTTTCCAGATCAGGTAGCGCGGCCCGCCCACCATATAGCGGAACTCCGGTCCGTCGCGGCTCACGGCGCAGATGACGTTGCGGTAGAACTCGGGTTCCCGGGCCAGCATGGCGGACATGAGCTTGATGCCCTCGAACAGCGCTTCGATTTCGTCGGCCTGCAGACCATCCAGCGCCTGCTGATACTCGGCCAGATCGTCGTTGAGCACGGCCAGCAGGATGGCCTGTTTGGAACCGAACAGATTGTAGGGGGTGGCGATACTCACACCGGCCTGTTCGGCGAGGCTGCGCATGGAGAAGCCCATGTCGCCGGTGCGCTGCATGAGGGCGCGGGCGGCCCCGACGATGTCGTCGCGGCGTTGATTCTTGCCGGCTTCTCTGGAGGACATGGCAGACCCGTGTGGCTAGAACATGTTATATACTGAAGCTATAACATGTTTCAAGTCTGCCTGTGCGTCCATAGGCGGCGCGTCCAGACGCCGACTCAGCCTTCCAGCGCCTCCCAGCGGGCATAGGCCTGCTGCAGGCGCGCTTGTGTCTCGGCCAGGTCGCGCATGGTGTCGGCCACCGTTTGCGCATCCGCACGGTAGAATTGCGGGTCTGCAGCGCGCGCCTGCAATTGCGCCAGCGCCGTTTCCAGGGCTTCGATCTGCTCCGGCAGAGCGGCCAGCTCGCGCTGCTCCCGGTTGCCGAGCTTCGGCTGGCTGCGCGGCGCCGGGGCTGCCGGCCTGGCTCTGGCCGGACGTGCGGCGGCGCTCGCCTGCTGTGCCGCCCGCGCTTCATGGTCACGCAGCCAGTCGCTGTAGCCGCCGGGGTGCTCCTCGACATAGCCGTCGCCGGCAAGCGCCAGAATGCTGGTGACGGTACGGTCGAGAAAGCTGCGGTCGTGACTGACCAGCAGCAGCGTGCCGTCGTAATCGGCGACGATCTCCTCGAGCAGTTCCAGCGTCTCCACATCCAGGTCGTTGGTGGGTTCGTCAAGCACCAGCAGGTTGGCCGGCTGAGCGAACAGTTTGGCCAGCAGCAGGCGATTGCGTTCGCCCCCCGACAGCGCGCTCACCGGCGAGGCGATGCGTGCCGGCGGAAACAGAAAATCCTGCAGGTAGCCGACCACGTGGCGCGAGGTGCCGCCCACCACGATCTGATCGGAACCTTCGCCGACGTTGTCGCGCACCGTACGGGCGTTGTCGAGTTGCGCGCGCTCCTGGTCGAAGTAGGCCACTTTCAGTTGTGTGCCGTGCTGGACGGTGCCGCTGGTGGGTGCCAGTTCGCCGAGCAGCAGCTTCAGCAGCGTACTCTTGCCGCTGCCGTTGGGGCCGATGATGCCGATGCGATCACCGCGCATGACGGTGGTGGAGAAGTCGCGGATGCACGGAACGCCGTCATAAGAGAAGCTTACGTCCTCTGCCTCCAGCACCAGCTTGCCGGAGCGTTCCCCGGCATCCAGGCGCATGTTGGCGTTGCCCTGGCGGCTGCGCCGTTCGGCCCGTTCCCGGCGCATGGCTTCGAGCCGCCGGACCCGGCCCTCGTTGCGGGTGCGCCGCGCCTTGATGCCCTGCCGGATCCAGATTTCCTCCTGGGCCAGGGCCTGGTCGAATTTACGGGCCGCGTCGGCCTCCGCCTCGAGCAGGGCGTTCTTGCGGCTCAAATACTCGCCGTAGCTGCCGGGAAACGAGCGCAGGACGCCCCGGTCGAGCTCGACGATGCGGGTGGCCAGACGGTTGATGAGCGTGCGGTCGTGGGTAATGAACAGCACGGTGCCCGGGTAGTTGAGCAACGCCTCTTCGAGCCCGCGAATGGCGTCGATGTCCAGATGGTTGGTGGGCTCATCGAGCAGCAGCAGGTCCGGCTCGCTCACCAGGGCCTGCCCCAGCATGGCCCGGCGCCGCACGCCGCCGCTGCTGCTCGCCATCAGCGCGTCGGGCTCCAGGCCCAGGCGGCTCAGGGTCGCCTCGATTCGTTGCGAGCCTTCCCAGGCACCGGCGGCCTCGATCTGCGCCTGCAGCGCGCTGAACGCCTCCCAGCCCGCCTCGTCGGCATCGGCCAGTGCGGCGCTGGCTTCGTGGTAGCGGGCCAGCAGGCCGGCATGGTCGCCGAGGCCGGCCGCCACCACGTCGAACAGGGTGGATTCCACCCCCGCGGGAACCTCCTGGGCCAGCTTGGCGATACGCACGCCGTCGCGCCGCCGGATCTGTCCGCTGTCGATGCTCTGGGTGGCATTGATAACGTTCAGCAGCGTGGATTTGCCGGCGCCGTTGCGGCCCACCAGGCAGACGCGTTCGCGCGGTTCGATGACCAGGTCGGCATGGTCGAGCAGGGGAACGTGGCCGAACGCCAGACAGACGTCCTGCAGTTGAATCAGTGCCATGAAGTTTCAGTAGACCTCGACCGTGTTCTCGAAGATGAATCCGTCTTTGGACATCACCAGGCGATGGCGTTCCCCGGGCGCGTCCGCGTCCCAGGCGGCGTAGCCGGCGTCGCCGTGCCACATGGCCACCCGGGTGCCGTCCCGGCGTTTGGCCAGGTGTGTGGCGTAGAAGCGGGTGGGCGTCGTGCGCAGGTGCGCGAGCAGGCTGTCCACGTCGCCATGGCGGGACAGGTGAAATAGCGTCACCCAGGTGGGCGGCGCCAGATCGATGCGGCCGGCAGCGTGCTGTTCCAGCGCCGCCGCCGGCGCCAGCCACTGGTGATTCTGAATCTCGCCGCCGTCCACGTTGACCTCGTGATCGTCCACGCGGGCGGCGAAGAACCAGGTGGCGAAGCGTTTCGGCGTGCTCGGCGGCGGTGTCCAGTGGGAAAACCAGACGAACTCGTCGGGGCTGGCCGTAATACCGGTCTCTTCCTGAGTTTCCCGCACCGCCGCATTGCGCGCGGCGGCATCGGCATTGCCGTCGGCCGGATGGTCCTGCGGGTCTACCCGGCCGCCGGGGAAGACCCACATGCCGCCGAAGGCGATTTTCGAGGTCTTGTGCAGCAACAGCACCTGCGGCTCCGGGACCTCACGCAGCAGCACCACCGTGGCAGCCGCGATGGCCGGGTTGTCGGCTTCCCGACGGTCGATATCGTCGCCGTAGATGTCGTTGCGGTGCCTCATGTCAGGAGCGTCTTTCCTTGTGCAGCTGCGCCATCATGCGGAACAGCTCGGTGGTGTCGTTGGGGGTGGTGTCGCCGGCGAACTCCTTGTACAGCACCGAGACGTTTACCGCTATGCGTTCTGCATCGCCCCAGCTTTCAAAGTCGGCCAGGGAGATGTCGCGGGCCGCCTCCAGTGCCGGCATGCCGGCGTCAAAGCGTGCCCGGGCCTGGTCGCGGATGTAGACCAGATAGTCGCGCACGGCCTGCACGCCGCGGCTGTCGGTAATCGGCCCGTGCCCGGGGACCACCGTTTGCGGATTCAGGGACAGAATGTAGTCGCAGGCATCGAGCCAGTTCTGCACCGGTCCGGCCCAGAGAATGGGGTGGCCCTCGATGAACAGAATGTCGCCGGTGAATACCAGACGCTCGGCGGGCACCCACGCCAGTATGTCCCCGGCGGTGTGAGCGGGCCCCACCTGTTTCAGATGCACCCGTCGGTCGCCCACGTCCACATCGAATTCGCCCTCGAACGTCCGCGTGGGCGGGCGCTGCTCGATGCCGCGGAAGTCGAAGTCGCCGAAGCAGTATTGAAAGAACGCGCCGACCTCGCCCATCTCCGGCGCCCGGTCCATGAGGGTGGCCATCATGGCCGGGCTTTCGTGGGCCATTTCCTCGGCGCAGGCTTTCGATGCCACGATCTCGGCGCCGGTGACCAGTTCGTTGCCGTTGCAGTGGTCGCCGTTGGAATGAGTATTCACCAGCCAGTCGAACTGTTCGGTGGCGGCGGGTACCGCGCGGCGCATGGCGCCAAGCATTTCGCTGGTCAGGTATTTGTCGAACAGGGTATCGACCAGCAGCGACTGGTCGCCGTCGACGATCAACCCCGCATTGGACCAGCCCCAGCCGCCGTCGGGCTGCAGCCAGGCATAGGCGCCGTTGCCGAGATCGGTGAGACCGCGCCGGTATTCCCTGATGCCCAGTGCCGATGTGCTCATGATGTTTCGCTCCCCCGGATTGTCGGCTCATGATAAGGCAAACGCCCCGCCGGCAGGCGCGTCGATAACGCAAAGGGCTTGTTTTTACCCGCTTTCCGGTTAACTTGCGGGCATGCAGAATTTCGAATCCATCCGGCCTTATCGGGACGATGAGGTCCCGGTAGTGATCCAGCGCCTCGCCCACGACCCCGCCCTGCTCAATGCGGCCGCGGCGTTCTTTGCGCCGCGCCTGGCGCGCTGGCTGCCGTGGGTCGCGCGCTACGGCGCCCGGCGGGTCATTCAACGGCGTACCGCCGGGCTCGACAGTGTCCGCGAATTGCAGTTGTGGCTGGCCGACTACATGGAGCGGGTGATTCGTGACAGCGTCCATGAGTTGACCGTCGACGGCCTCGAAGCGCTGCAGCCCGGTCAGCCGTATCTGTTCGTGTCCAATCACCGCGACATCGTCATGGATTCGGCGTTGCTCAACTATTCACTGCATCAGGCCGGGCACACGACCATGCGGGTGGCGGTGGGCGACAACCTGTTGTCGGAAGCTTATGCCGCCGATCTCATGCGTCTGAACAAGAGCTTCGTCATCGAGCGGAGTGTGTCGGGGGCGCGGGCGCTCTATCAGGCCATCACCCGGACTTCCGGCTACATCCGGCATTCCCTCGAAGAAGGCCAGTCCGTGTGGATCGCTCAGCGCGAGGGCCGCGCCAAGGATGGCTTCGATCGCACGGATCCGGCGGTGCTGAAGATGCTGTCGCTGGCGTACCGCAAGGAGCTCGACAGGTTCGGCGATCTGCTCGACCGCGTGTCGCTGATTCCGGTGTCGGTTTCCTACGAACTCGACCCCTGCGACCGGCGCAAGGCGCACGAGCTCTTTGTGGCTGAACAGACCGGGCGCTACGTCAAACAGCCGGGCGAGGATCTGGCCAGCATCGTCGACGGCATTCTCGGCTTCAAAGGGCGGGTGCACGTGCAGGTGTCGCCGCCGCTGCGCGGCGACTTTGCGGACCCCGAAGCCATGGCCCATGCCCTGGATCGAGCCATCGTCGGCGGGCTGCGTATCTACCCGACTCAGGTCGAGGCGCTGCGGCGCCTGGGCGACGACTGTCCGGACAGTGCCTTCGCGCCCGTTCCCCGGGTCATGCGCGTCCTGGCGGAGCGCATTGCCGCCTGTCCGGAGCCGGAGCGGGCGCACCTGCTGGGCGGCTATGCCAATCCCATTCGTAACCGCCGCACCCTGGGGGTGGGCTGACCGGCAGCCGGCCTTTCAGATCGCCAGGGCCGGCTCGTCCAGGGCCGCCATCTGCTCACGCAGGGTGAGCACGTGTTCCGACCAGTAGCGGCTCGAGTCGAAGGTTGGGAACGCCCGCGGAAATGCCGGGTCGTGCCAGCGCCGGGCAATCCAGGCGGCGTGGTGCATGATGCGCAAGGTGCGCAGGGGTTCCACCAGAGCCAGGGTCGCCGGGTTGAAGTGGTGGAACGTCTCGTAGGCATCGATGATGGTCTTGAGCTGTACCTGGCGTTCCTCGCGCTCACCGGACAGCAGCATCCACAGATCCTGGATGGCGGGCCCGTTCACGCAGTCGTCGAAATCCACGAAGTGCGGCGTATCGTAGCGCCACAGCAGATTGCCCAGATGGCAGTCACCGTGGATACGCCCTTCGGTGCTCGAGCGCACGCGGTCCATGGTTTCGCCGAGGCGGCTGAGCAGATGCTCGGTGATGCTGGCGTAGGCGGGCTCCACGTCCGGCGGCAGGAACTGATGCTCGAGCAGAAACGTGCGGCTGTCTTCACCGAGCCGGGCCACGGTCAGGTCGGGCCGGGAGGCAAACCGGCGGGTGGCGCCTACCGCGTGAATGCGCGCTATGGTGCGGGCCAGTACCCGCAGGTTGCCCGGGTCTTCGATGTTGGGCGGATGGCCGCCCTGGCGCGGATATACGGCGAAGCGGTAGCCGGCATGTTGGAACAGGGTTACGCCGTCGCGCTCGAGCGGCGTCACCACCGGTACTTCGGCGTCGGCCAGTTCGATGCTGAACTCGTGTTCCTCGGCGATCTGCTCGTCGCTCCAGCGGCCGGGGCGGTAAAACTTGGTCACCACGAAACCGCCGTCCTCCAGCTCGAGCTGAAACACCCGGTTCTCATAGCTGTTGAGTTCCAGCAGTCCGCCGGTGGGAGCGAAGCCGGCGCTCTCCAGTGCATCCAGAATGACGTCGGGCGACAGATCGGCGTAGGGGGTGTCTTCGAGCTCGGCCATGACGGGTGCAGGTTGCTGCGGGTCGGCAGTCTATCAGCTTCCCGGCGCCGGCGAGGGCCCCGGCAGACGAATGGGCGTGCGGGCCGCGCACCAGACGTGCACCTCGCCGGCGCCGGCCGCCAGTAACACGCGGGCCAGCTCCGCCGCCGTAGAGCCGGTGGTCATGACGTCGTCGACGATGGCCAGGCAGGGGCCGGCGTCTCCCCAGGTGCGCCGCGCGGCAAAGATGCCGGCCGGATTCTCCAGCCGCTGCAGCCGCGACAGTCCGCGCTGGCGGTGGCCCGGCCGCGCCCGCACGACGGCATGGCGGGCAATGCCGAGGCCCAGGCGGCGGGCCACCGGACGAGCCAGGGTCAGGGCCTGATTGTGGCCGCGGCGGGCCAGGCGCCGGAGGCTGAGCGGCACCGGCACGATGACCTCCGGTATGGGGTGTCCGGCTGCCGCAGCGCCGGCATAGTGGGCGGCGACGGCGTCGGCCAGCAGGGTGCCCAGAATGCGGCCTTCCACCATGCCCAGCTGATCCTTCAGACGGGTTATCCAACGTCGTGGAAAGCTGTCGTAGGTCAGAGGCGCCAGGGTTCGTGTGAAGGGCGGCGGGGCGGCCCGGCAGATGCCGCAGAGGGAATCGTCGGACCGTCCGGGCAATGGGTTGGCGCAGCGCTGGCAGGCGGGCTCGTTCCAGGGCAGGGCCGCCAGGCATTCCGGGCAGAGATCGAGATCCGGCCTGCTGCCGGTCGCACCGTCGCAGAGCAGGCAGGATCCGGGCAGCAGTTGCCGCAACAACGTGGACAGCATGGCTCGAGCGTTGCAGCACGGCATGTGTGCGCACCATAGGCTGTGGCCGTTGTGGCTGTGGGAGTCTGGCCATTGGATCGGTGAGTTGTGGATCAGGAAGCTAAAAAGATCTGTAAAGCATTTTAGTAGATGTAAATAACTCTATATTTGCTTTGTCGGATTGAATCTCCGGCACTGCAGCCTTCCTATGGGTGCATATAGCACTACAAAAATTAATATATAGTCTATATAGATCTATCGCGGCGCTGCGCTACACTGAAGGTATATAAAGCACCGGGAAACGAGGTTAGAGATTTATATGCCTAGACCATCGAAAGCCCACGCCATGGTGAGCGACGCCGCCCTGGGGACCCTGGCGGCCCTGGGCGAGCGCCTGAAAGAAGCGCGCCTGCGCCGCAACTGGACTCAGGAGCAAACGGCGGCCAAGGCCGGCCTGTCGGAGAGCTCGGTGAAGAAAGTGGAAGCGGGCTCGCCGCGCATCATGATCGCGGCGTATCTGTCGCTGCTCGACGTGTTCGGTGCCCCCACGGCGTTGGACGCCGTGCTCGCGCCCGGCGACGACACCCTGGGTGAGGCCCTGGGCCGCAGTGCCCTGCGCCAGCGGGCGCGGTCGCCGGCCCGATCAGTGGAGCCGGCCGTCGACGAGTGGGAAATCTGATGGCGGAAAAACTCTTCGTACACGCCGACCTGGGCAACGGCGACAAAGTCCTGGCCGGGCAGCTGCTGGTGGACGACAAGCAGGGCCGCTTCAAATACGCCCGCGCCTACCTGGAGAATCCCCGCGCCTTCGCCCTGGACCCCATCAATCTGCCCCTGGTGGAAGGCGTGCACGTCAATGCGCGCACCCGGGAAACGCCCGGCGTGTTCGGCGTGCTCATCGATGCCGGCCCTGATGAGTGGGGGCGCCGCCAGTTGAGCAAGACGCGTCGGCCGCCGCCGGTGACCCACGTGGAGTTTCTGCTGGCCGCGTCCGGCGAAGGCGTGGGCGCTCTGCACTTCACTGCCGGGATCCATGACACGCCCCGAGCCGCTCCGCCGCGCCCGTTCGAGAATCTCGTTCACCTGCAGCACATTGCCGCCGACATCGAGGCCGGTAAGGAAGTGGAACGCTCGCTGGAGCCCTATTTCTTCCACGGCAGCGGTCTCGGCGGCGCCCGCCCCAAGACCCTCATCGAGCACGACGGCCGCCAGTGGATCGCCAAGTTCGGCCGCGACAGCGATCTGGTGGACATGTGCCGGGTGGAGCATGGGGCCATGCGCATGGCCCGGGCTGCCGGCATCGACGTGCCGGACGTGGCCATGACCGAGACGGCCCGCGGGCCGGTGGTGCTGGTGGAACGCTTCGATCGAGCCGGCGATGCCCAGCATCACCTGGTGTCGGTGGCCAGTCTGATCAACAAGTTCGACATCACCCAGTTCGACGAGGCAGCCATGTCCTATCCGGGCATTGCCCAGCTCGGTAAACGGATCGGCGCACGCACCGCGGACCTGGCCGAGAAGCTTTATCGACGCATGTTGTTCAACGTCGCCATCGGCAACACGGACGATCACCTGCGTAATCACGCCTTCTACAAGGCCGCCAGCGAGAGTGACTATCTGCTGACGCCGGGTTATGACATCGTGCCGAACACCGGTCTGCAGGGCTCCCACGCTATTGCGCTGGGGGCCTTCGGCAACGCACCCAGCCGCGACAACCTGGAGGCCGCGGCGCATCGCATGGGTATCGAGCGCCCCCGTGCCGTAGCCATCGCCGAGCAGGTTCTGGCGGTCACCGAGGGGTGGCGCGAACACCTGGCGGAATCCGAGGTCAGTGACGGCGACATGGCTATCCTGGAACGCTGCTTTGCCTATCAGTCGGTGCTCGCTGGATTCATCGACGGCGGCGGGGACCGCCGCAAGCCTGTCAGGCGGATGTAAATCCGTCTCCTCGACATGCACGCCTGACCCAGCCCGCCCGAGCGTTTTCACACGGCATTCCCGGAGCCGGGGTACACTGACCCTGCCTTGCGGGAGAATGACATGCCGGTTTCGCTGCGGGACATCCGCTTTCAGGTTCACGACGTATTCGACTTTGCCGGCCACTATGCCGGACTGGCGCCGCGGCCCGGGGCCGAGTCGGTGGAGGCGCCCGACCGGGCGTTCATCGACGCGGTGCTCGATGAAGCCCACCGCTTTGCCGAAAACGAGCTGGCGCCGCTGAACCGGGTCGGCGACGTGTCCGGCTGCCGGCTCGACGACGGCCGGGTGACCACGCCGGCGGGCTTCAAGGAAGCCTATGCCACCTATGCGGCCGGCGGCTGGCCCGCTCTCATCGGCGACCCGGCCCACGGCGGTCAGGGCCTGCCGGACAGCCTCAGCCTGTTGCTGGAGGATCTGGTGGGCTGCGCCAATCCCGCCTGGGGTATGTATCCGGCTCTGTCGCGCGGAGTGATCAACGCCCTCACGGCCCACGGCAGCGACGAGCAGCGGTCGGCTTTCCTGCCGAAGCTGCTGTCCGGCGAATGGACTGGCACCATGTGCCTCACGGAACCCCAGGCCGGTTCCGATGTGGGGTTGGCGCGTACCCGGGCCGAACCCAATGCCGACGGCACCTATACCGTTTCCGGCACCAAGATTTTCATTTCCGCCGGTGATCACGACCTGACCGACAATATCGTCCATCTGGTGCTGGCCCGTCTGCCGGATGCCCCCGCCGGTACCAGCGGTATTTCCATGTTCGTGGTGCCCAAGGTGAACCTGGACGGCAGCCGCAACGGTGTCACCTGCGGCTCGCTGGAAGAAAAGATGGGCATTCACGGCAATGCCACCTGCACGCTGCATTTCGACAATGCCGTGGGTCATCTGGTGGGCGAACCCAACCGCGGCATGCGCTACATGTTCACCATGATGAACGGTGCCCGTCTGGTGGTGGGCCTGCAGGGCGTGTGCGGGGCCCATGCCGCCTGCCTGCGGGCGCTGGAATATGCCGGGCAACGCGAGCAGATGCGCGCGTTGTCCGGCCCTGTCGCACCGGACCGGCCGGCGGATCCCATCATCGTGCACGGCGATGTGCGGCGCATGCTGCTCACTCAGCGGGCCATAGCCGAAGGCGGCCGGGCCCTGGTTTATTACGCCGGCCAGATCGCCGACCATTCCCGCCGCGGTGATGCAGAGGACCAGGCCCGCGCACTGGAACAGCTCGACTTCCTCACGCCCATCGTCAAAGGCGGCCTTACCGAACTCGGCTTCGAGTCGGTGAATCACGCCCTGCAGATCTTCGGCGGTCACGGCTACATCAGCGAAACCGGCGTGGAACAGTACGTGCGTGATCTGCGCATCACCCTGGTCTATGAAGGCACCACGCAGATTCAGGCGCTGGACCTGCTGGGGCGCAAGATTCTGCAGACCCAGGGCAAGGGATTCATGCACTTTCTCGGCGCAATGAGCGAGCTCAGCAGCCGCCTGCGCGAACCCCTGCCCCGCTTCGCCGACGCGCTGGACGAGGTGGCCGCGGAGTGGGGCGATGTGACCCTGGCTCTGGGCGAGCGGGCCCAGGCGGATCTGGAGGAGGTGAGTGCCGCCGCCGTGGACTACCTGTTCTACTCAAGCTACTGTGCCCTGGCGTACTGCTGGGGGCGCATGGCCGAAACTGCCGCGGCCCGGCAGGCCCGGGACGGCGACGATCCGTTCCTGGCCGGCAAGCTGGCCGTGGCTGAATTCTATTTTGCGCGTCTGCTGCCGCGCCGGGCCGCCCACCGGCTGGCCATTGAAGCTGGCCAGGCCTCGCTGATGAAGCCGGCGGCCGAGCATATTGCCGCGCTGTGACGAACAAACCCTGAGAACACGAGGAACCGCTCTATGCTGGAGTACCACGCCCCGCGCAACGACCTGAATTTCCTGTTGTTCGACGTCTTCAAAGTTCAGGAAGCCTGGGCGGACATCGACGCCTTCGCCGACTTCTCCGACGATCTGGCGCGCGCAGTGGTGGAAGAGGGCGGCAAGCTCGCGGGCGGGGTGCTGGCACCGGTGAACCAGGCGGGCGACGAGCATGGTTGCTCTTTCACAGACGGCGCCGTAACCACGCCGCCGGGCTTCAAGGAAGCATTCGCAGAGCTGGCCGGCGGCGGCTGGCTGGGTTTGTCCGGTAATCCGCGCTTCGGCGGCCAGGGCATGCCGAAACTGCTGGGCTGTCTGCTCGAGGAAATGTTCTGGGCCGCCAACAGCAGTCTCTATCTTTACGGCACGCTCACGGTGGGGGCGGCCATCTGCATCGATGCCCACGGCAGCGACGAGCAGAAGGCGCTCTATCTGCCGAAGCTCTACAGCGGCGAGTGGACGGGCGCCATGGCGCTCACCGAAGCTCACGCCGGCAGTGACCTGGGCATCATGCGCACCCGGGCCGAGCCGCAGGCCGACGGCACCTACGCCATCAGCGGCACCAAGATATTCATCACCAGCGGCGAGCACGATCTGGCCGACAACATCATTCACCTGGTGCTGGCCAAGCTGCCCGATGCCCCCGCCGGCAGCCGCGGCATCTCTCTGTTCATCGTGCCCAGGTTCATTCCCGCCGACGACGGCACGCCGGGCGAGCGCAATGCCTTCGCCGCCGGCTCCATCGAGAAGAAGATGGGCATTCACGGCAGCGCCACCTGTGTCATGAACTACGACGGCGCCACCGGCTATCTGGTGGGCGAAGAGAATCAGGGCCTGGCGGCCATGTTCACCATGATGAACTATGAGCGTCTGTCCGTGGGCCTGCAGGGGCTCGGTGCCGGTGAACTGGCGTATCAGGCGGCCGCCGACTATGCCGGCGAGCGGCTGCAGGGCCGGGCGCCGTCCGGGCCGGTAAATGCCGACGGCCCCGCCGACCCGCTCATCGTCCATCCGGACGTGCGCCGCATGCTGCTCACCATCCGGGCGCTCACCGAAGGCGGGCGGGCATTCGCCATGTTCGTGGGCATGCAGCTCGACCGCGGTAAATATGCCGGCGACGCTCGGGCCCAGGCGTTCTCCGAGCTGCTCACGCCGGTGGCCAAAGCATTTCTCACCGACCGCGGCTTCGATTGCGCCGTGCTCGCTCAGCAGATTCTCGGCGGTCACGGCTACGTCACCGAGTGGGGTCTGGAGCAGGTGGTGCGGGATGTGCGCATCGCGCAGATCTACGAAGGCACCAACGGCATTCAGGCCATGGACCTCATTGGCCGCAAAGTACTGCGCGACGGCGGTGAAACGTTGGATGCCTTGTTGGGCACGCTGCGTGAAGAAGCGTTGCCGGAC
Source organism: Gammaproteobacteria bacterium (assembly GCA_034522075.1). Classification (GTDB taxonomy): domain Bacteria; phylum Pseudomonadota; class Gammaproteobacteria; order Pseudomonadales; family Azotimanducaceae; genus UBA7803. Next base: position 63,531 of record JAXHLO010000015.1, read on the forward strand.
GATTTCCGGGAACCCGTGGAACAGGCGCTGTCGCGTCTCGAGAGGGTTACGGCCACGCTCGTCGAGCGTTCCGCCGACGATGCCAATGTGGCCGGCGCGGCCGCCGTGGAATACCTCGACCTGGTGGGCTATACATTCTACGCCTGGTTGTGGGCAAAGATGGCGGGATGCGCGGCTGAAGATTCGACGAAGCGGGCCACCGCGCGCTTTTTCATGGATCGGCTGCTGCCGCGCACCGCGGGTCTGGAGCAGAGCATCCTGGCCGACAGCCGGTCGGTGATGGATGAAAATCTGTTCGACGGCACGGTTTGAAGGGTGGCGTTGAGGGCGTGTGGATCAATCGCCGGACTGGGCGCTGCCGGCCAGGCCGATACGCCGGCGGATGAACCAGTAGCGCAACCAGCCGACCAGAGGCGCCACAAGGAAGGCTACCAACGGCGGCATCATGTTCGAGAGCGGTTCACCAGCGAGCCAGTAGTGGATCAATGCCCCGGCTCCCAGGACCAGGATCAGCCCGGGAATCGTGTACAGATAGTATTCAGCGAGGCTGAGCAGGACGGGCGGCCTGTGACGCAGGCCAACTTTGTGGTTGAGCCGGTACAACAGCGGATAGAGCAGTCGCCGGGGTATGTCGTTCTCCAGGAAAAGTCGTTCCAGTTCGCTATTGGTGGTCATCGTCTATCCTTGGCTGTCGGTCGCATGCTGAAAATGGGCGGCCAGCCCGGGACCGGCCGCCCATTCCCTGCGCAGTCGGCCTGAATCAATGCAGGGACAGATAGCCTCCGGGTAGACCTGGAATGACGATCATGTCATCGCGAATCTCGAAGGAGTCGATGAGGTCGATACCTTCATAAGATTCGATTTCGCTCAAGCTCGTGCCTATGCCGCCTGCAGCGGCACCAATTGCGCCGCCTGCCAGGAAGCCGAAGGTTGTACCGATGGTGGCTTGCGACGCCACCTCCGACCAGTCGATGGTTTCGGCAACGCCGTCCAGAACACCGATACGCGGCGCAGTCACGATAATCTCCGGGATGCTGCCTCCTGCAGAGCCGCCGTCGCTCACGGAATCCGCTAGTTCTTCAGCTGCTACACACATAGCCTTAACTCCTGAGTAGTTGTGTTGGTATCCATGTCAGCCTGTACGATCCCCGACCGTGCAGGCTCGCGGCCAGCATGATCCGCGGTAGCGAGCTCGTGTAGCTGCCTCACGACATCTTCAGCGCGTTCTTCACCTGAGGTGAGCCGATGTCCTTCGTGGGCGACGCGTGGCGCGATCGCGCGATTGAACCCCCGGCGCCGGACTGAAAGCAGACACGATAGGGCAACGCGGCCGCGCTGGCCCGTGCCCCGGGGCAGGTACCTACAGCACGCCGGGGCAATTTCCTACAGCGTTGGCTTGAAGGCGCGATGTTCCGACAGGGACTTCAGTGCCCGGCGCTATGCCTGCGGCGTGCCGCCTGCTGTTCTGCAGCGTTTGTTATGGAGGTGCCCATGATCGAGGCTCGGACGGCACGATTTGCCGATGCGTTGTTCCTGGCCGACCGGCTGCGCTATGAGGATGCCCGCGAAATCGCCGGCGTCTGGGGCGTTGGCGCACGGGAGGGGTTGTTCCTGTGTCTGCTGCACAGCGACCGGGCGTTCACCCTGGTCGAACAGGGGCATGCGGTGGCGTTGTGTGGAGTCACCGACAGCAACTGCGCGGGTCTGCGGATCGGTGTTCCCTGGCTGCTCGCCGGGGAACATCTGTTCGGCAACCGGCGCTGGGTGGTGCGCCACAGCCGAGCCTGGATCGATCACCTGCTGCTCGACTATGACGTTCTGAACAATCTCACCGGCACGGACAATGTGGTTCACCTGCGCTGGCTGGCCTGGTGCGGATTCCTGCCCTTGCGGGACATCCCGGCCTATGGCCGGTCCGGGCGGCCATTCCGGGAGTTTTACCGGGTCAATGAACGTCGCGGCGTTCATCCGGACAGCGTGCACGATCTGCTGCTGGCGCGCCCGGTGCCGGCCGGCGGACTGTCGGCCGATTCGCCTGAGCGGCGCCTCGCCGGTGTCGGTATCGATCTGCTGGCGGATGTGGCGGCCGTGGAGCCGGCGGCACCGACACGCCTGGCGGAATGCCTGCAGGCCTTGGGTTGCCGGGCGGTGAATGCCGGGACCCAACGGATCGAACGGGCGGCGCTGCGCCTGCTGCAGGAAGCCGCTCCCCGCATCGACGCCGCACAGGATGTCGCCGAGCTCGGTGCCTGGTGCGAGGCGCTGGCGGAACTGCACGTTGTCTGCACGCTGGAGGCCGGACCGGAACCCGCAGAGGTGGTGCAGAGTCTTCCGCCCCGGCGCCTGCCCCGGCTGCTGGCCGAGGCTGCCGCAGGACGGCTGCTGCAGCGGCCGGACGGCGGGGGCGATGCGGTAGCGCGCCTGTTCGGGCAGATGGTGCAGCACTATCAGCGCACGTTGACGCTCGACCATCGGGTTACCGCCGTCCATGGCTATCGTCTGCATGGTGCTGCCCTCGGCATCTCCACTGAGGCGGTCAATCAGCCGCTGGGCGTCTCCCGGGACGATGTGCAGCGCCTCATCAGCGAACACTATGTGACCGAGTTCCTGTGCGGCGCCGGCGACGCCGCCGGCGGCGGCATAGCCCTGGCGCGCCGGAGGCTGCAGCAGCGGCCATTGATTCACGGTGATGTGCTTGCCCGCGTCGCCTCACTGGCCGGCCGGGCGCCCTGGGCGGGCACGCCGCTCGCACCAGCCCTGCGTGACAGCCTGAACCAGTGGACGACGGGCGGTTGCGGCGTTAATTGCCTGGCGGACGCCGTGACGCTGTCGGCGTCTCTGGCTCATGGCGTCGCTCTGCGCTGTCTGCCGGGCTTTCGCCTGGGCGGCGTGGATAGTGCCTATGCCGAGCGCCATGGGCTCTACCGGCTGTTGCGTGCGGCCATTCTGCTGGCCGCCGTGGAGGGATGGGAGCCGGCCACTGGCCCGCTGCTCATGGACGAGGCCGCCGGGCTGCTGGCGGTCAACCGGCTCGACGATGCCCTGCTGACCGCCCCGGCGGAGCAGGCCCGCCGGGGCGAGGAACCGACTCTGTTGCTCACGCAGCTATCCGCACTCTGGGGCCCCGCCATGGCCGGCGATGACGATCTGGCCTACCTCTGCGGCATGCTGGCTCCCGGCATGGTCGTGCCGGTGACCCACGCTCTGCAGTTGCCGGCGGCGCTGCTGGCCTGGCACCTGACGGTCAGCGGGGCGTTGCCGGAGGCCATTGCCGAGGTGGGCGAAATCCTCGGCCGCCGGCAACCGGCCGCCAATGCACGCGGCAGACGCTGCGCAAGTTCCTACGCCGCCGCGGCGCTGCGGTGGGTATGGTGGGTCTGCAGCAATCATTCAAGCGTCATGCCCGCAATGCCGCAGCAGCCATCAGCCGACCCGTCAGCGGATCGTGACCGCGATCTGATGGCATTGCTGTGCCGGTTGCTGCGGGCGCAGCGGCCCGCGCTGGCGGATGCCCTGACCGGCCCCGCGCGGCGGCCGGCGGCAAGCGTGATCGCCGACCTGTGCCGGCAACGGGTGCTCGGCTCCCAGCGGCCGGCGTCTGTTCAGGAACTCGAGCGCCTGGGGCCGCGAGTGATCTGCATTCCGCTGCGCGGCCCTGCCGTGCTGCTCGAGGCCGGCGGCAACGATACGTTCACCGTGGCTAGTGCAGCAGCCGGGACGGCACGGGCAGTAACCGCATCGAGCCTGCAGCGGCTGCTGCCGTGTGAAGCGATTTACCCGTTGCCCCGAACCGGCAGCGAGCGCGCACGCCTTACCCAGTTGCCGGCACGGGTATTGCCGTTTATCTCAAGCTCACGGCGCAGATTCTCGGTCTGGGCATGCCCGTGTGCATGATGCTGATCATCGACAAAGTGGTGACCCAGGGCGCGCAGAACACGCTCGTGGCCCTGCTGGCGGGCGTTGCCTTGTTAACCGTGTTTCAGTACCTGTTTCTCTGGGTGCACGCTGTCCACGCCGCCCGCCAGGCAGAACTTCTCGCCCATGCGCAGCGTGCCGCCGTGTTCGAGACTCTGCTGGCCAGCCGTTCCGGGGCCCGCTGGGTGAGCCTGGGCTGGGATGTGGTGAACGCCTGTCTCGACCGCGCGCGGTTTCGGGTAGAGACCCGGCCGCAGTTTGCCGCCGACTGCTGCTATGTGGTGCTGCTGGCCGGACTGATGTGCGGTTTCAATCTCTGGCTGGCGCTGATCTCGGCCGCGTTCATACCCCTGTATCTGCTCATCGACGTCTGGGGCGGCGCGCGGGCCCGACGGCACATGGCGGGCTGCACCGAGCTGCGCAGCGCCCTGGCGGCCCGGCATTTCGAGTCGGCGGCCGCCGTGGAGGAAATTCGCGCACTCGATCTGGCCGGTTACGTGGCGGCGCGTTGGCTCGACACGGACGTGGATCTGGCGGCCGCCCGTTACCAGGCAGCACTGTTCAGCCGCCTCAGTGCACTGGGCGTAGAGTTTCTGCAGAAGCTTTCGCTGATTGTGATTGCCCTGGTCGGTGTCGGTGCCGTGATCGGCGGCACCATGACCCTGGGTCAGTACATCGCTTTCAATCTGCTGTCCATGCAGCTCGGCGCACCGGTCCTGCGTATCGCGGCTTATCGGCGCAGCCGCGACGAGCAACATCTCGCCGTGCAGGCGGAACATGCGCTGGCGCAGAACTGCGCGGCAGATGCCTGGGCGCCCGGCGGCGCGCTGGTATTGCCCGCACAGCGGCAGACCACGTTGCACGTAGACAGCGTGGCGAGCGTCCCTGCAGCGGGCCGTTCTGAACGGTCGGTTTCGTTCGCCGTCACCGCTGGCGGCTGGGTCGGCATCACCGGGCCGTCGGGATGCGGCAAGAGCACGCTGCTGCGGGCCATCGCCGGGCTCGAGGTGCCCCGGCACGGAACCGTGCGGATCAATGGTCTGGCAGTCGTGCAGATCGAACGCCGGCATCTGGCCCGGCAGGTTCGCCTGGTCGGCCAGCGGCCCGTGGTGTTTTCGGCCTCCGTGGCAGAGAACATCCGTCTCGGCGATCCGACAGCGTCGCCGCAGCAGATTGCCGCGGTGGCCCGGGTGTGCGGCGTGCTGGAAATTGCCGAACGATTGCCGGGGCATCTGAACACGCTGGTGGGGCCTGCCGGACAGACGTTGTCCGGCGGTGAGATGCAGCGCATCGTCCTCGCCCGGGCGCTGCTCGCGCAGCCGCGCGTGTTGCTGCTCGATGAGGCCACGGCGGCCCTCGACCTGCCGGGCGAGGCAGTGTTGTTGCGCAATGCGCGCGCCTTCCTGCCGGATGCTGCGGTGGTGCTGGTGGCTCACCGGCAGTCGTCGCTGGCGCAGTGCGGGCAGATTGTGCAGATGCAGGCGGCTGCGCCGCTGCAGCCGGTCTCTCTGGCCGCGGCGGGCTGATACGGTGGGCGAGTCGAAGGGGCTGGCCGATCGTCTGCCGCGCGCCGTGTCGCTGTGGCGCGGCACATTGCTGGGTACGTCGTGCCTGCTGGCGCTGCTCATCTGGGCTGCGCTGACCCGGGTGGAAATCGTCGTCACTGCTCCGGCCACGGCGCGTCCTGTGGGCGGCAATACCGAACTGCGTGCGCCCGCTGCCCGCAGGGTGGCGCACCTTCACGTCCGCGAAGGTCAACGGGTCAGCCGCGGACAGCTCATAGCCGTGCTTGGATCCGGCAGCGAGGACTCTCAGTGGCGGTCCGCCCGCGTCGCCCTGGCCGCGCAGCGCCGCGTGCTGCGTGATGAGCGTGCTCTGCTGGGTGCCCTGGACGGGCAGATCGACGCGGCGGGGGTCTCTGCGCAGGTACGCTTGCGCCTGCGTGAGCATCGCGGTGCGCTGGCAGGCGCCGACGCACAAGCGGCATCGCTGCTGGCCGAGCAACGTGCTGCAGCCGCCCGCGCTGCCGCCCTGCGGCGTCTGATCGCGGTCAAGGCCGAGCGCCGCGCGGCGGTGGAAGCGGCCGGTGCGCAGGGCGCCATGAGCCGTTTCGAAGTTCTGCGGGCCCGGGAGGACCACCTGGCCCATGCGGCAGAGCTCGCTGCCGCCCAGGGGCTCATGGACGTGGCCGGGCAGCGTCTGCGTGCGCAACGCCAGCAACGCATCACGCTGGACAGCGGTTTCCGCAGCTCGGTACGGGCCGCCATCGACGCCGCAGAGGTCGAGGTGATGGCGCTGCGCAGCCGGCTGGCCCAGGCAGCCGAGCAACGCCGCAACCACCGGATCACGGCTCCCGCGGACGGTCTGATGCACCGCGTCCATGTGGCGGCGGGAGAATTCGTGGCGCAAGGTGATTCGCTGGGCGTGCTCGTGCCGAACCGGCCCGAGCTGGTTTTCGAAACCCGGGTAGCGCCGGGTCAGACGGCATTCCTGCGGGAGGGCCAGGCGTGCCGGGTCAAGCTCGATGCTCTGCCGTTCGCCCGCTATGGCGCCATACCCTGCACGGTGACCGCGTTGGATCAGGATGCGGAGATCTCCGATCAGGGCGCAGCCCACTACCGGGTCAACGTCCATCCGGCGGCGGTAGCGCTGCGCGCCGACGGTGAACCGGTGCGGCTGCTTCCTGGAGCTACCGGGTGGGTGGATGTCATCGCCGGCGAGCGCACCGTGCTCAGCTTTGTCACCGAGCCGCTGTGGCGTTTTACCCGGGAGTCGCTGCGGGAATGGTAGTGTCCGGGGGCGCCACCGACTCGGGGCAGGGGAATTCATCGGAGCGGGTATCACACAGCCGTATGCCCTTCAGGTGAGCCGTCCACTCCGCCATCTCCTGGGCCGTGAGCGGCTGGCCGTCGCCGCGCATGGGCGGCACGCGCAGGCGCCGGGTGATGACGTAGAACTCGTCATTGCCCTGGATGGCCTTGGCCATCACCACCTGGCCGTGGGGCGAGCTCTCGAGCTCCGGACAGATCATCAGCCGCACCGAGGTTGGGTAGCCGTTCTCGAACCCCGAGGAGATGTTGATGCCCTCGAACCCCTTGCAGCTCGCCTCCAGATCCCGGCTCACTGCCTGCACGAATTCGATGGGGTCGGGCAGCGGCTTGCCCTCCTGGGCCTCGAAGGTGATGCGTTCCACCCGACCTTCCGGCTCATCCGGCGGCCCGTACTCGGCCATGCGCAACACCGGGGTCTGCATCGCGCCGGTTTCCACCCAGCCTTGCGGCGGTTCGGCCAGCAGAATCTCCCCACTGGGAGGGGGTTCCGCGTCGCCGGCCCCGTTGGGCGCAGGGGTCTGGGAGCCGTTGTCGCTGCTGGTGCCGCAGCCGGCCAGCAGGATCAGCATTGCCAGCGCTGTTGCACCGCGGGTGCTGGCGTGGCTCTGTGGGATCCGGCCCGACCTCATTGGCGCGGAAACACCCAGGGATGGGATGCAGACAGGCCGCCGTCCACGGCGATGGCCTGGCCGTTCACATAGGACGCCCGGTCGCTCAGCAGAAAGCACGCCATCTGGGCGATTTCGTCGGGCTGGCCGGCGCGCCGGGTCGGATTGATCTGGCCGATACGTTCTTCGGTACCGCGCTCCCGGGCGCGGTCGAAGGCACCCTGGGTCATGCCGGTTTCGATGAGCCCCGGGCAGATGGCATTGATGCGCACGCCGCTGCCGTAGAGCTGATAGGCCACGGTCTGCACGATGCTGATGACGCCCGCCTTGCTGGCGCTGTAGTCCACGCCGCCGGCATTGGCCCGCAGCCCGGCCACCGACGCCGTGCACAGCAAAGCCCCGCCGCCCTGCTCGGTGAGGTGGGGAATAGCGTGCTTCACGGCCAGAAACACGCCAACGGTGTTGATGGCCAGGGTGCGCTGCCAGTCCTCCACGGTGAGCTCGGCGATGCTGAGGCGGCCGCTGCTCACGCCGGCGTTGGCGTAGACGCCGTCCAGGCCGCCGAATTCGCGCACACAGCGGCCGATGAAATCAGCCACCGCCGCTTCGTCGCTGACATCGGCGCGCACGGCGACGGCCTGGCCGCCGGCTGCCCCAATGGCATCCGCCGTGTCGTTCACCGCTTCGGCGATATCCACCGCCACGACCCGCGCGCCGGCGGCGGCGGCAAGGATGCTGGTGGCCCGGCCGATGCCGCTGGCGGCACCGGTGATCACCAGCCGTTTGCCCTGCAGTTCCTGCTCCATGAAAAACCCTTTCTCAGTACACCGTGGTCACGACATCGCGCACGAACGCCTCCCGGCCGCCGGGCGCGAATCCCGTGCAATAGGTTACCCGATCGCCGGGGTAATCCGGGTCGCACTCGAGCCAGTAGGAGCGACTGTAGGAGCGACTTTCCAGTCGCGACCCGGAGGTCGCTCCCACAGCCCCCACCTCCTGTATCCGCCACCCGCGCTGCTCTGTCACGAAATACTCCGGATGCCGCAGCCAGGCGATGGCGGCGGAATCCCACGGATGAAAGCCCGCGTCCACCGGGAACGTGCGGGTCCAGTAGCTGCACCAGGCCAGGGAGTTGCGGTGAAAGTAGTCGGCGGTGGCCGTGCCCACCCGGCGGATGGCCTCCAGATCGTCGGCGGTCACGGCCACCTGGCTGGTCAGTTCGAAACCGGCCAGCACCACCGGTACGCCGGCCTCCAGCAGCAGGCGGGCAGCGCGCACGTCATTCTCGAAATTGAAGTCACGCACCGGCCCGGCCTCGCCGAGATAGAAGGGGGCGTCTTCGCTGCGGCCGGCCACGGCGATCACCGATGCCACGTTGCCGAGCACGTCCGGGTGATGATGGGCCAGCAGACCCAGATTGGTCAGCGGGCCGATGGCGGCGATGTGCGCCGGCCCGGCGCGCAGGGTGCTGGCGAGAAACTCCACCGCCTCGTTGGGCGGCGGCAGCGTGCCGGCGGCAGGCAGGGCTCGATCGGCGCCCGGCAGCACCGGGATGTCCGCCTCCTTCAAGGTGACGATGTCGCGGGCCACCTGGTAGACGAACTCGTGGGGGGCATTGCCGTAGACACAGGTGACACCCAGCAGATCAATGTCATCGGCGTTGATGGACTCTACCAGGGCGAAGGCGTCGTCGATGTCCCGCGGCCGGCCGTCATGCTCGATGCCGAGGGCCACGTCGGTGTCGATGATCAGCGGAATGGCCCCGCTCATGACGTCACCGCCATGCGGGCCCAGCCCAGCCAGCTCGTGCGGGCGTCGTCGCCGGCGGTCAGCGGCAGTTGCGCGACCCCCAGCAGGCGCCGTATCACCTCCATGCCGGCGAAGGCGTCGGCCAGCGCCTGGCTGAAGCCCGCCGGAGCGGCGTAGCCGCGCAGAATCCCGGCCGCGGCATCGGCCGGATAGCCGGCCATGATCAGATGTGCCATGAACACCCCCACGTCGAATTCCGCCGGGCCGGCAAAGCCGAACTCCGGGTCGATGACGGCCACCGTGCGCTCGCCGTGCGGCAACCAGCTGCCGGGATAGAAATCCCCGTGCAACAGCGCCGGAGCTGCGTCGTGTGCGGCGGCGCCGGTATACAGCCGGCCCAGCTCCCTGGCCCGGGCGCGCAGGGCTTCATCCGCGGCCAGGCGCTGCTGATGATCCCGCAAGGCGTCACTGAGCGCCACACCGTTGTCCGTATCGAACGGCACCTCGAAGATGTGGGTGTGATTCAGCGCACGCATGTCGTCGTTGGCGGGAATCCGGCCGGTGCTTACGGGCAGGGCGTGGAGCTCGCTCAGCCACTGCGCCAGCACGGTCAGGACGGGTTCATGATCCGCTGTCGGGCCCGAATCGTAGATGGAAGTCAGGTCGCCCTGGGAACCCAGGTCTTCCAGGCACAGCAGATGCTCTGCCGGGTCTTCGCCGAGCAGGGCGGGGGTATGCAGGCGCAGTGCCGGGTACGGCTCGATGGTGCGATAGAAGGCCGCCTCCGCCGCCAGCCGTTCGACGGGCGCAGGAATCTGCGGATACCGGGCGACCCAGGGCACCGCCTGCTTGAGGATGAAGCTGCGCGCCGGCAGGCGCACCCGCAGCAGGCGGTTCATGTTGCCCTGGCCTGGCACCTCCAGGCCCACCACATCCTCGCCGGCGGCGATCCAGCCGAGACGCCGCAGGTGCGCGGCGACCGCGCCGGCATGCTCGGCAAGCAGTTCCATCAGCGGATGGCGATGGGGTTGATCACTGCCTGGACGGCGCCTTCGAAGCGCGGCTGGCCGAGAACGAAGAGAAACTCGCTGACGCCGTCGGCGGCCAGTTCGCGGGTGTCCATGTTTTCCAGAATGTATACCCCGTTCTTCGCCAGCAGCTCCGGGTGCACGGGAAAGGCCTGCTCCGGGTCTTCACCGGGCAGGACTTCCAGCGCCCAGCTGTCCGCCCCCACGGCCACCACGCCGAGGCCGGCCAGATAGCGGGCACCGTCCACGCCGATGCCCGGCTGGCCGGCCATGAAGCGCTCCGGGTCGCTTTCTGCCACATTCAGCCAGCCGGTGTGGAACAGCACCACGTCGCCCTTGCCGATAGTGACGTTCTGAGCGCGGGCGGCGGCTTCGATCTCGGCGCGGTTGAATGCCGTGCCCGCTGCGAGAATGTCCTTGCCCATATGCCTGGCCATATCGAGCAGCACGCCGCGGCTGACGATGGGCGGCAGCTTTTCGATGCCGAGCCTGGTCAGCCCCCGCGGGGTGACGAAGTCGCTGGCATGGTTGCCGTTGTAGTAGCGGTGCTCGATGCCCATGTGACCCAGCCCGTCGATCTGACTGCCGATACCCATCCACAGGAGCATCAGGTCGTCGTTGCCGGTGGCGCGATTGCTGCCCAGTGGTGTGCCGGTGCCGTCGTCGAGCTGCAGCACGGTCATGGAATATTCCCGCGGCGGATAGGCGGGCGTGTCGCGTCCGGTGATCACGCCCAGGGCGTAGGTCTTGCCGGTGGTGACCAGCCGGGCGGCTTCCAGCACCTTGGCGGGCGACAGGTTGTTGATGGCGCCCAGGGTGTCGTCAGCCCCGTAGCGCGACGGATACCAGTCATCGTCGGCAGCGCCGGCGCTGGTCGTGAGCGTTCCCGCCAGCAGCAGGGCGGCGGCAGTAGTGGTGTAGTGCTTCATGAGATCGTCCTCCCCAATGAGAGGCGCAGTGTAGGCAATCCGGCCGCAAGATGCCCGTACCGGCGGTCCTTCAGTTCCGCTCGAGCCGTGCCGGCAGCTTCTCGTAAATACCGCCGAAGGCGCCGTTGCTCATGATGACGATGTGCCGCTTCTTCGGCGGCAGGGCGGCCAGGGCGTCCATGAGCCGGTCGAGATCGTCGAACTGGGCGGCGGGAACCACGCACTGGTTGACCACCTCGGCAAGATCCCACTTGATGTTCTCGCCCCGGAACCAGAACACCTGATCGGCGGGCGCGCAGCAGGTGATCAGGTCGTGGCGCAGCGTGCCCAGCGACATGGTGTGGGAGCGCGGCTCCACCACGGCCACGATCTCGTCATTGCCCACCCGCCGGCGCAGACCCTGCAGGGTGGTGCGGATGGCGGTAGGGTGGTGGGCGAAGTCGTCGTAGATGCGCACATCACCCACTTCGGCAATGAGATCGAGGCGCCGGGTGACACCGCTGAATTCGCTCAATGCCGCTACCGCCGTTTGCGGCAGGACCCCCGCGTGCCGGGCCGCGGCGATGGCGGCCAGGGCGTTGGCCACGTTGTGCTCGCCCATCAGGTCCCATGTCACCCGCCCCATCGATTCGCTGTCGAGATAGACGTCGAAGGCGCCGCCAGCGGCCTCGGCCTCCTCGGCATGCCAGCGGCGGCCGGTATCCATGGGGTGGGATGGCGGGCGCGAATGCCGGGCACCGAAACGCTCGATGGGTGTCCAGCAGCCCTGATTGAGCACCTCGTTGACCGCCTCGTCATTGCCGGGGGCGATGACCAGACCGCCGCCGGGTACCGTGCGCAGAAGCTGGTGAAACTGGGTTTGAATGGCGGCCAGGTCCGGAAAGATGTCGGCGTGGTCGTGTTCCAGATTGTTGATGATCAGGGTGCGCGGCCGGTAGTGGACGAACTTGGAACGGCGATCGAAATAGGAGGTGTCGTATTCGTCGGCTTCCACCACGAAGAACGGCGACTCGCCGAGGCGTGCGCTGCGTTCGAAGTTCTTCGGCACACCGCCGATGAGATAACCCGGCGACAGGCCGGCGAACTCGAGAATCCAGGCCAGCATGCTGGCCGTGGTGGTCTTGCCGTGAGTGCCGGCGGCGGCCAGTACCCAGCGGTCGGCCAGCACCACATTGCCCAGCCACTCGGCACCGGAGGTGTAATGCAGGCCGCGCTCGAGGACGTACTCCACCCCCGGGTGACCGCGCGGCAGACCGGCATTGCCGATGACCACCAGGTCGGGGGCGGGCTCCAGTTGCGCGGGGTCGAAGCCTTCGTGCACCTCGATGTCGGCGGCAGCGAGCTGACCGCTCATGGGCGGATAGACGGCCTGGTCCGAACCACTGACCCGATAGCCCAGTTCCCGGGCGAGTTGCGCCAGGCTGCCCATGAGTGTGCCGCCGATGCCGAGGAAGTAAATGTGCTGGGCCATGGGTCGCAGTGCTCCGTTCAAGCGCCGATGGCCAGCTGACCCAGCGTCACACTCATGAGCGTGATCAGCATGGCCGCACCGATGCCGATGGGCATCTGCACCTCGAGGGCCCGGTGCAGGATGAAGCCGACCACCGCCACCGACCAGATCAGGAACATCAGCAGGGCCAGGGTGGTGGCTGCGGTTCCCCACAGAGCACTCAACGGCATGACCACCCCGAAGCAGGCGGTGATCAGCAGATCGCAGCCGAAGATGGCGGTGATGGTGGTGAGGAATCGCCCGCCCAGATCTTTCAGGGTCAGTGCCAGCAGTACCAGGGCGGCGGTGGTGGTCTGGCCGACGATGATGCTGGTGGTCGTGCGCACGACATCCAGACCTGGATCCAGGCCGATGGAGATCAATGTGCTGCAGGTCAGATTGGCGATCACCACCAGTACCACGAACCAGCTCGGGGTGGGCACATAGGCCGGGCTCTGCCGCAGCAGGCAGATCTGCCAGAACAGGGTAAGAAGCGCTTTCATGACGCGGGAAATTGTCGCACACAATGGCCCGATCACCGACAATGGGCGCCGCTCGAAGTGCCGGATCAAAGGAGCCCACTACTATGGCGAAAGCCAACGCGTTCTATGCCCAGTCCGGCGGCGTGACCGCCGTCATCAATGCCAGTGCCTGCGGCGTCATCGAGACCGTACGGAAGAACCGCAAACACATCGGCAAACTCTATGCCGGGCGCAACGGCATCGTCGGGGCGCTCACCGAGGAACTGATCGACACCGGTACGTAGAGAAGCGCCCAAAACCGTTACCGCGCCCTGCGTACCCACGGCCGGCGGCGCGTTCGGCTCCTGCCGCTACAAACTGCGCAGTTTCGAGGAGAATCAGCGGGAATACGAACGCCTCATCGACGTATTCCGCGCCCACGACATCCGCTATTTTTTCTACAACGGCGGCGGCGACTCACAGGACACAGCCCACAAGGTGTCCCAGCTATCCTCGGCCATGGATTTCCCCATCACCTGCATCGGCGTGCCCAAGACGGTGGATAACGATCTGCCCTTCACCGACTGCTGCCCGGGCTTCGGCTCGGTGGCCGCGTGGCCGTGTCCACCCGCGAGGCCGGGCTGGACGTCGCCTCCATGTGCGATACCTCTACCAAAGTGTTCGTGCTCGAGGTCATGGGCCGCCATGCCGGCTGGATCGCCGCCGCCGCCGGGCTGGCCAGCGAGGAGCCCGGCGATCCGCCCACATCATTCTGCTGCCGGAAGTACCCTTCGACCGGGCCCGCTTTCTCGACAGGGTTCGCGACACGGTGCGCCGGCGCGGCTACTGCGTGATCGTGGTGTCCGAAGGTGCACAATATGCGGACGGTACGTTTCTCGCCGACGCCGGCGGCAAGGACGCCTTCGGCCACACCCAGCTCGGCGGCGTGGCGCCGTTCATTGCCCGTATGGTGAAAGATGAGCTGGGGTTCAAATATCATTGGGCGGTGGCGGACTATCTGCAGCGCGCGGCCCGGCACATGGCATCGGCCACGGACGTGGCCCAGGCTTACGCCGTGGGTCAGGCGGCGGTGGAGTTTGCCCTGGCCGGGCGCAATGCGGTGATGCCCATCATCGTCCGCAAGCAGGACAAACCCTACCGCTGGGAAATCGGTGAAGCACCGCTGGCCAGGGTCGCCAACGTGGAGCGCAAGATGCCGAAACGCTACATCAGCCGGGATGGCTTCGGCATCACGGCCGCGGCACGCCGCTACCTCTCGCCCCTCATCGCCGGCGAGGACTACCCGCCTTACCGCAACGGGCTGCCGCAGATCGCACGGCTGAAAAAGGAACTGGCGGCGAAGAAGCTGCCGGCGTTTCAGGTTTGAGCCGCGAAGATCGACCCTTGCGGCTATCTGGCTGCACGGCGGCCATACCGGCAATAGTCCTCGCCGTTGCCGCGCTGACCGGCTGCGCCGGCACCACCGATGCCGTGCGCCGCAACGATGACGGCACCCTCGACGTGGAATGCTCAGGCGGCTATCACGACTGGTCGCGCTGTCACGAACGCGCCGCCGCGGCCTGCCGGCGGACGGCTTGCGAGATGGTCTCGCGGGTCAGCGGATCGAGGGCGGTTCCGGTGTCGGGCAGCCGTGACTGGTCCAGCCGGCGGGTCAGAGGTGTCGCGCATGCTCATCGTCCGCTGCGGCTGACCCGCTGCGCGGACCCGGCGCGGACAATCGAATGCCGCGCCGGGCCGCGAAGGACGGTCTGGCCGGTTATCAGTACAGCAGCGGTGCGATCACCAGGCTGACGATGGCCACGACGTCTGCACGGTAGAACGTTCACGCTCGGCCCCGAGGTGTCCTTGAACGGATCCCCCACGGTGTCGCCGACCACGGTGGCCTGGCATGCACGTCGGAGCCCTTGCCGCCCTAGGTTGCCGTCCTCGACGTACTTCTTGGCGTTGTCCCAGGCGCCGCCGGCGTTGGCCATGGTCAGCGCCGGCGGCGCGCAGCCCAGCAGCGCGCCGCCGAGCGTGCCGCCCAGCGCGTGCAGGCGGCCGAAGCCAACCGCCACCGGCGCCAGCACGGCAATGGCGCCGGGCAGCACCATGCGCTGCAGGCGCCGCCGTGGTGGCGATGTCCACGCAGCGTGGCCGTGTGGGTCCGGCGTTGCCTTCCAGCAGGCCCGGGAATCTCGCGGAACTGACGGCGGATTTCCTGGATCATTTCCGATGGCCGCGTCGGCCCACCGCGGTCATGGTGATCGAGCGCCGACGATGAACGGGCACCAGATCCGCCGATGAACAAGCCGACCGAGCACCATGGGTTCGCCCGAGGTGCAGCGGTGAAGTCCGTGCGCTCGTGGCGACACCGTCTCGACGTAGGCGGTGATGATGGCCAGCGCGGCCAGCGCCGCCGCGCTGATGGCGAAACCCTTGCCGATCGCCGCGGTGGTGTTGCCCAGCTCGTCCAGCGAGTCGGTGATCTTGCGGGTGTCCTCGCCCAGCTCCGCCATCTCGGCGATGCCGCCGGCGTTGTCCGCCACCGGCCCGTAGGCGTCGATCGCCATGGTGATGCCGACGGTGGCCAGCATGCCCACGGCAGCAATGCCGACGCCGTACAGACCGACCAGCTAGGTGGAGAGCCCGATGATGGCGCAGATGGTGAGCAGGGGAATGACCACCGACTGCATACCCAGGGCGAAGCCGGCGATCATGACCGTGGCCGGGCCCGTCTCGCCGGACTGGGCGATGTGCCGGACCGGCTTGCCGCCGGTGTAGTACTCGGTCACCAGGCCAACGATGGTGCCGCCGATGGTGCCGAGCGACAGCTGCCAGCCAGACGTTGCGATCACACGCCCATGCGCCCTGGATCGACGAAGTAACGCGGCGACGATGAACAGCGCGCCGCGCCGAGGGTGCCGGTGCGCAGGGCCTGCTCGGGTGCCTGATGGGACGACAGCGCTGCACCGCGACGATGCCGAGCATCGAGCAGCATCAGGCCGGCGGAAGCCAGCGCCAGTGGCAGCGCCATCAGCGACTGCTGCTCGCCGAGTTCCGCCATGGCGTCGATGGCAGGCGATACCGGGCACATGCTGGCCGACCATGGCGGATGGTGGCGATCATGGCGCCGCAGTAGGACTCGAACGATGTCGCGAACCCA
This sequence comes from Gammaproteobacteria bacterium, assembly GCA_034522075.1. GTDB lineage: Bacteria > Pseudomonadota > Gammaproteobacteria > Pseudomonadales > Azotimanducaceae > UBA7803. Next base: position 79,707 of record JAXHLO010000015.1, read on the forward strand.
TGCCGGCCACGTCGCCGACGTTGTCGCCCACGTTGTCGGCGATGACGCCGGGGTTGCGCGGGTCGTCCTCGGGGATGCCGGCCTCGACTTTGCCCACCAGGTCGGCGCCCACGTCGGCGCTCTTGGTGAAGATGCCGCCGCCGATGCGGGAGAACAGTGCCACCGTCGAGGCGCCCATGCCGAAGCCGTGGATGTTGTGGGCGGTGTGCGGTCCACCGCCGAGAGCAGATACAGCATGCCCAGCCCCAGCAGGCCCAGGAGCCACGCTCAGGCCCATGATGGAGCCGCCGAAAAATGCCACCGACAATGCCGCCGGCGCTCCGGACATCTGGGCGGCCGTCGTGGTTCGAACGTTGGCCCGGGTGGCCGTGCCTGCCGATCCAGCCGGCGGTAGCCGATGACAGGGCGCCCACCACGAAGGCAATGGAGGTCTCGATGCCCAGCGCGAAGTAGAGGAATATCAGCAGGACCAGCGCGAAGCCGGCCAGCATGGTGTATTCCGGCGCATGAACACCATGGCGCCCAGGTGAATGGCATCACCGATCTTCCTGACGTTGGCTTCCCCTGCGGGTAGCGCGTCACCAGACCGTATACGCCCCAGGCAACCAGGAGTCCGACGATACCGAACAACGGCGGTATCAGGTTGTGTCTCTCGTTGATGTCCCCAAGATCCGAATATGACGAACGAGCCGGAGCCCTGGTTGCTACTGCCTGCACCAGTTGAGCGCACCGTCCGACCTTAACGGCGGCGCGTATTCTAACGATTCGAAATAAGAATAAGAACCGCTCGGATGTGCGGGTGATGTACGAAAACCCGCTCAGCCCTGGGCGAGCAGGGAGCGCAGATCGCTGATTCCGGCATTGGCCAGGGAAACGTAGGACGCCATGACCAGGGAATGGTTGGCCAGCACGCCGAAACCGGAGCCATTGAGGATCACCGGGCTCCAGATGGCGTCCTGGGTGGCTTCCAGTTCGCGGATGATCTGCTGCAGGCTGACCCGGGCGTTTTTCTTTGTCGAGAATGTCGCCGAAGTCATGCTCCATGGCCTTGAGCAGGTGCACGAGCGCCCAGGTCTGGCCGCGGGCCTCGTAGAACGCGTCGTCGATGGCCATCCACGGCGTCTGAATCGTGCCGTCGCTGGCCACCGGGGTGGCCTGCGTGGCATCCGGGTCGCCGGCCAGGTCGGTGTTGGCTGAGGTTTGCCGACGCTGGCGGAGAGCCGCTGCGACACGCTGCCCAGGCGGGTTTCCACTACCTTCCAGCCAGCGGCGCAGGTTGTCGGCCCAAGGCATCGAACTGGGCATCGGGTTCGTCCGGGTGGGACAGGCGCTGCAGGTAGCTTTCGAACAGGCGGATG
>JAXHLO010000016.1:0-81312 GCA_034522075.1 Gammaproteobacteria bacterium
ACCGTGAGATCCGTCGTTCCCTGATGACCGATGCCCGCCTGTTCGGCATTGCTGTTTCTCAAGGAAACCATCGGTACGCGCAGCTGGTTGAGACTGGGAAGACTACGACGGCGCCGAAGCCCATGGCGCGGCAGGCGGCCGGGTTCGTGGCGCTGCGGGAAGCCGAACACGAACTGGCCGAGGCCGACAAGCTGAACAGCTTCAGCCAGGTATCGGCTTTCGTCGTTCACGACGTGAAGACCATCGCGGCGCAGCTCTCGCTGCTGGTGGAGAATGCCGGCAGACACAAAGGCAACCCGGCGTTCGTCGACGACATGGTCAGCACGGTCGGCGACGCCCTGCTGGCGGATGCGCCGAAGCTGCTTCGATGCAGTTCCGGGCGGAGAATCGACCGCGGCCGGTGAGGAGGTTGATCTCGGCGTGATTCTCGAGCAAACCCTGGCTTCCTTTGAACACCAGGCGCCGGTCCCGACTCTGCGTATGGGCTGTTTCCCGAGCCCGCGGTGTCTGCCGATCCCGGTAGCTTCGTTCGGCCTCTTGGCCATCTGATCGATAATGCCGACGCGGCCAACTCCGCAGCAGGATCTTCGCAGACCGCGCCCGAAGTCCGCGCGACTCTGCAGCAACGCTCGCCGTGGCTGGAAATCGCCATTCAGGACAACGGCCCCGGCATGGATCAGGCGTTCATCGACGCAGGCTCCTGTTTCAGCCATTCACCAGCACCAAGGGGGTGGCCGGCATGGGCATCGGCGCCTATCAGGCCCGCTCCTATATTCGCTCGCTGGGCGGCGATATCAGCGTGCGCAGTCAGACCGGCGGCGGCACGACATTCACCGTCAGATTGCCAGTTCGGAGCGCCGATGACGGCATCGCAGGACTGCTCATCGATCGAAGACGACCCGGGGCTCGCCAGCCAGATGCGCTGGTGCTTCGACGGCATCGAGGTCCTTGATGCGGGCAATGCCCGGGAAGCGGAAGCGATACTGCGCAAAGAGACGCCGCAGGTAGTAACACTCGATCTCGGGCTGCCGCCGGACCCCGGGGCACCCGCGTGGGATTCGAGCTCCTCGAGACCATTCGGCGTGCTGCTGCCGGACACCAAGACCATCGTCATTACCGGGCGCGAAGAACACGCCCATGCCGTGCAAGCGGTGGCCCACGGCGCCTACGACTATGATCAGAAGCCCGTGCAGAGCGACACCCTGAACTTCGTCGTCGAGCGGGCCTTCAAACTCTCGGAGCTGGAAGCTGACAACCGGCGCCTGTGTCAGGAGAGCAGGCCCGCTCCGCTTGATGGGCTGATTACGGCGAGCAGTTCCATGCTCGCTGTCACCCGGCAGATCGAACGCGTGGCACCGACTGACGCGACCGTATTGATTCTCGGCGAAACCGGCACCGGCAAGGAAGTCGTGGCACGCGCCATTCATGGGCTTCAGCGCAGGCGGGCCGCAGCAGCCTTTCGTCGCCATCAACGTGGCCGCCATTCCGAAAATCTGCTGGAAAGCGAACTGTTTGGCCACGAAAAAGGCTCATTTACCGGCGCCACCGGACGCAAGATCGGCAAGATCGAAGCCGCCGATGGCGGCACCCTGCTGCTCGACGAAATCGGCGACATGCCGCTGCCGCTGCAGGCGAAGATTCTGCGCTTTCTGCAGGAACGCACCGTCGAACGGGTAGGCAGCACGAAAGAGATTCCGGTGGACGTTCGCGTCATCTCGGCCACCCACCAGGACATCGCCGACATGATTGGCGCCAATGCGTTTCGTGAAGACCTGTATTTCCGTATCGGCGAAATCACTCTGACGCTGCCGCCGCTGCGGGATCGCGACGGCGACATCATCCTGCTCGCCAGAGCCCTGGTCGATCGCTATCAGGGCAGCCGGGCGCTGCAACTGAGCAGCGACTGCATGGCCGCCATGGAATCATGGCCCTGGCCGGGCAACATTCGGGAAATGGAGAACCGCATCAAGCGCGCCTGCATCATGGCGGACGGCCGCTACCTGACAGCCGAGGACCTGGAATTAGCGGCAACCGAAGATGCTGCACCCATTGAACCTTAAAGAGGTTCGTGATGCACGCCGAGCGTCAGGCCAATCACCCGCGCCCTCAGTCGCAGCAACCACAACATGAGCGAGGCGGCCAGATTACTGGGTGTCAGCCGCCCAACGCTTTACAGCCTGCTCAGCAAACATGACCTGGACGGGGCGGACGAGACGGGCTTGAGGAGTGCCCTGCCGTCTGCGGACGCCGACCAGCGCCAGCAGGCCCAGTGCCCATCATGCCCAGCGTGGCTGGCTCCCCGGGAACGGCGACGCGCTCCGCTACGCCCAGCCGCGTGCTCCATTCAGGCAGATCGTTCCACAAGCCGACACCGAAACGGTTCATCTCGACGAAGTGTTCGCCGCCGGGCGAGCGGCCGGCCATTGGTGGAGTTGTTGGGCTCGTCGTCGGCCCAGCTTGTGAAGGTCAGGGCGTCGCCGTTCGACCAGCGGAGCACCCCCTCATCCACGCCTCATCGGAGAGGCCGATCGAGTACAGCGAGGTGCCGAAGGTTTCGGTGAGCCAGTTCCGTTCGTCAGCATCATTGATCGCTACCAGATGCCCGCCCCAGAGCTGTGCATCGGCTTCCGCATCGAGCCACGTCGCCTCGCTGAGCAACACGTATTCGTGGTCCTGATAGGTTTCCACGGAGCTGATCGGGGCGGCCGAGGCGGATGCGCAGTGGCTATCGCCGTCACGAAGGCGCGCTAGGATCGCGGCGATCGGCCTTGAATTCCATCGTGGCATTTCGTTACGTTCTTGCTTCTGTTCGGCTCAGGGTGCCGCAAGATCGGGACGGGAAGTCATCGGAGATTCCGTCAGCAGTGGTGTAAGCGTAGTAATCAACGGATTACGGCCGCCGCTGGCTCAGCGCCAGGGTCTCTAGAGCCTGGCGCACGAGTTCGGTAGGTGCTTATGCGACGCCGCTTTTCCGGCGCATCAAGCCGAGACCGAAGAGGCCTGCACCGAGTAGAGGCGAGGAGTGCCGGGCTCCGGAGCTGGATTCCTCCACCCAACTATCTTGGCCAGATCCGCCGAGCGAAACGTGGCAGCCTTCAATGCTCTGAACTCGCACTTCCGACTCGCTGATTATCAAGCCGCAAGGCGGCCAGGCCAGTGGAGATCAATGCGCATACGACATGCGGCTGGATTGAATCCGGCCCCGCGACGGCGTCGACCCAGCGAAACAACCGGAATCGAGAGCACCATGAAGCTCCGCGCGCCTTTATGTTTACGGGCCCGCCACGCCGGCCCAGCGACGAACCGATCAGTGTTCGCATTGACCTCCGGCCCTGTGACTGATGCGTCAGTCGGCATTCTGATGCTCAAACGCCATGCCTGACATCTCGGTTGTCAGGGCTGACATCCAGCCACAGTCCCAGAAGCATCGCCCTGCGGTGACGCGGCGCGTATCGGTCAAGACGCATCCGCTGTCGCGCGCACTCGGAGCGGTTTCGATATCTTCGACATAGTCGACCTTGGCAAGGGGCCCGCCACCGTTGGTAACGTCCTCAAGGTCCGCCTCTATCAGTGCGACTCTGTGCGGTTCCCGCTACCAGCTACAGTAATCCCAATAGCCGCGCTGGCCGACTACCGCATAGGCCTGTTGGACAGATCGTTTCGCATGAAGCGCATGTTCGATCCTCGGCCGTTGCAAAGACGGCAACGGCGTGACCGAATTTCTACGGTGGAAGCACTCTCGAACTGCGTACGTGCGCGGCGTCGATTTCGGTCTGCGGCTTCCTTTGCAAGCGCGATGCCAGGTCGTCACTCTACAATCGTCAGGTTACGATCTGGGGACGTGGCGCCCGGGCTGCGCAGTACCCGTAAAGCTTCCGGGACGCAGCTGGCCCTGACTACGAGGACAGCTGTAAAAGCCGCCTGGGTACTCGGCCTGCGCCATGCGGCCGCAAGCGCTCTCGACTAAGCCATGCTTTCCGCTGGTAGGCTCAAAAAGCCGGATAGCAGCCGGGCTTTTTTCGACCTCGTATGATTTGCGGCACCTCAATGGGAACGACCGAACCTGCCATCGACCTGGCGGATGGACCTCTAGAGCCCCAACACCAGCTTCGCCATGATATCCCGCTGAATCTCATTCGACCCCGCGTAAATCGTCACCTTACGGGTGTTGAAGTAATCCTGCGCCACCCCGTTGGCGTGAGCCGGCCCCACCGGCTGGAAGTTGTCCCCCGGCGCCGGGGTGGATTGATCCAGCGGCAGCGCGTAGTAACCCACCAGCTTCCAGCGCCAGTTCCGTCACCGCCTGCTGCAGCTCGGTGCCGCGGGTCTTCAACAGCGACGACTCCGGCCCCACGTTCTGGCCCGCCGCCAGGGCACCCAGGATGCGCAGCTCGGTGAATTCCATGGCCTGAATCTGCACTTCCACGTCGTCCAGGCGTGTGCGGAAATCGGCATCGTCCAGCATGCAGCCGCCGAACCCGTCCGGCTCGGCCTCGGCCATGGCGCGCACGTGGGCCAGGCCGTGTTTGAGTGCCGGTGAATAGGCATTGCCGCGCTCGAATTCGAGCAGGTATTTGGCGCACGTCCAGCCTTTGCCCTCCTCGCCCACCAGGTTTTCCTTGGGTACCTTCACGTCTTCCAGATAGACCATGTTGATCTCCTGGAAGCCTTCCTGGGGCTGGTCGAGGGTGATGATGGGGTTGACGCTGATGCCGGGGGTGTTCATGTCGATGAGCAGGAAGCTGATGCCCATCTGGCGCTTTTCTTCCTGGCTGGTGCGCACCAGGCAGAACATCATGTCGGCGTGCTGGGCCAGGGTGGTCCAGGTCTTCACGCCGTTCACCAGATAGTGGTCGCCCTTGTCTTCCGCCTTGGTCTTCAGAGAAGCGAGATCGGACCCGGAGCCGGGCTCGGAATAGCCCTGACACCACCAGACGTTGGAATTGAGGATGTCCGGCAGGTATTTGTCTTTCTGTTCCTGGGTGCCGAACTTCATGATCACCGGCGCCACCATGGAGACCCCGAACGGCAGCATGCCCGGCGCGCCGACCCGGGCGCGCTCCAGATCGAAGATGTATTTCTGAGTGTGGGGTGAACTCGGCGCCGCCGTACTCGGCCGGCCAGTTGGGCGCCGCCCAGCCCTTCTCCGCCAGGCGCTTCTGCCAGCGGACGATGTCATCGCGGCCCAGGCGCCCCAGGGCGCTGCGGGCCTGGCGTTCGCGCATCTCGTCGGTCCAGTTCTCTTCCAGCCACTGCCGGACTTCCTGCTGAAACGCGCGCTCTTCTTCGGAGAATTCCAGATTCACTCGTTGCTCCCGGTTGGTGGCAAATAATTGGGTTGGAGTTTACCACTCAAGGTAGTGAACAGTCTCCAGATCGCGACCTGTAGAAGGCTGCCGAGATCGCGGCCTGGAGGCTCGCTCCAACCTCAATCGTGCATTGCCCCCGCCATCAACTCATACCCCCGCACCCGCGCGGCAAAGTCATGGGTAATCGACACGATCGACATCTCCACGGCCCCCAGGTCTTCCGCCAGCCCCCGCAGCCGCTCGCCCACCACATCCGGTGTGCCCAGAATCTGGTGCCTGCGGGCGGCTGTGCCGCCCGGTTCGGTTTCCTCATCGGTCATGCGATAGGCCTTCGCCTCCTCAACCGACGGAATGGGCCCGAACTCGCCCCGCTCCACGCGCAGCCGCCACACATCGCGGCAGCGAGCCAGGTCTTCCACCTCGGCCTCATCTTCGGAGCACAGCGCGAATACCCCCAGATTCACCTGGGGCTCGGCAAGCTGTTCACTGGGGCGGAACTCTTCCCGGTAGGTATCGCACGCCCGGCGGGCGTGCTCCGGGCTGATGAAGTGGGCATAAGAAAACGGCAGACCGAAATAGGCGGCGAGCTTGGCGCCCTCCTCCGACTGAGCCCAGCACTCCACGGACTCCGGCGGGCGTTCCACCGGCGGCGCTGCCGTCACCGCAGCCAGCGCTTCGGTATGAGGCGTTCGGTCGTTCAAGAAGGCAATCAGGTCGGCCATTTTGGCGGGAAAGTATTCCACGCCCAGCCGTGAGCCGTAGGCCAGCGCCGCGGCGGTAATGCCGTCGCTGCCGGGCGCCCGGCCGATGCCCAGATCGATGCGCCCCGGATGCAGCACCTGCAGCATCTTGAGCCATTCGGCTACTTTCAGCGGGCTGTAGTGCATGAGCACTGACGCCGCCGGCAGCCGACGCGGATGCGCTGGGTGCGGTCCGCGATATGGCCGATGAGGATCTCCGGCGCGCAGCCGGCGAAGCTGCGGCGAGCCGTGGCGCCCGGCGCGACCGAGTACGGCTGTAGTAGCCCAGGCGTTCCGTGATCTGCGCGAGCTCCAGAGTCTGCTGCAGCGCCTGGGCGGCCGTGGAGCCGCTGGGAATCGGCGACTGGTCGAGAACGCTGAGCCGAAGTCGGGACATGACGGCGTGGTACGACTTCATGGTTTGAGCGCCGGGACGATACCGCCTGGCGCAGCCGTTAGCCAGACGATGCATATGCCCTGCTGGCCACCGCCCGAACCGCATAATGCCCGGCCACTCACCGTTGCGACCCGCCCATGCTCCCCACCATCACCCCCGTGCGCGAATACTTCATGGAACTGCAGGACCGCATCGTCGCGGCCCTGGAGGCCCTCGACGGCAGCACCGAGTTCCGCCGCGAAGAGATCCCCGGCCCGCGCGGCGCCCTGTCGCGGCCGCGGGTGCTCGAGGACGGGCCGCACATCGAGAAAGCGGCCGTGCAGTTCACCCACAGCCTGGGCGATTCCCTGCCGCCGGCGGCCACCGAGCGCAACCCGCAGCTCGCCGGCCAGGGTTTTCAGGCCACCGCCATCTCGCTGATCGTGCATCCGCGCAACCCCTATGCGCCCACCACCCACGCCAACCTGCGCTTTTTTCTGGTGGAGGCCGACGAACCGGTGTGGTACTTCGGCGGCGGCTTCGACCTGACGCCGAACTACGTGGTGCACCGAGGAGAATGCGTGCACTGGCACGAGCAGGCCCGGGCCGCCACCGGCGCGCACTATGCGGCGCTGAAGCAGGCCTGCGACGAATACTTCTACCTGCCCCACCGGGACGAATGCCGCGGCATCGGCGGCGTGTTCTTCGACGACTGGACCGAGGACGGCTTCGAGGCCAGCTTCGATTTCACCCGTGCCGTGGGCGATCATTTCCTGCCCGCCTACCAGCCGATCTTCGAGCGGCGCATGCACACCGACTACGGCGAGCGCGAACGGGACTGGCAGCTCTACCGGCGCGGGCGCTACGCGGAGTTCAACCTGGCCATCGACCGCGGCACCAAATACGGCCTGCAGAGCGGCCGGCGGGTGGAGTCGGTGCTGGCGTCGCTGCCGCCCCTGGCGGCCTGGAAATATGCCTATGAACCGGAGCCCGGCAGCCCGGAAGCGGGTCTTTACAGTGACTTTTTACCGCCGCGGGATTGGCTCGGCGCAGGTGCGGGGCCTGTGGATAACTCTGGGGATTAATCGTTGATCGGTGTCATCTATCGGTAACACGGATTCCCATCGTTAGTTTCATAATCTGTATTATTTATAAATCAAATAGTTACAAGATATTCCCGAAACATTCTCCCGCACGCATTTCAGGGTTCCCAATTTCGCCGATGTGCATAAAACCGCGCCTCACGCCCTGAAGTGGGTCATTCGGTAACAACCGTGAGCCGATCATCGACGCGGCGCACGCCCTTCACCCCCGCCGCCAGCGCTACCGCCTGCTCCTTCTGCTCGTGGCTGTTGACCCGGCCATGCAGCGTCACCACGCCCTTGCGTACCTCGGTGTTGATCACCAGGCCCTTGATGTCCGAATCATTCAGCAGGGCCAGCTTCACCCGCGACTGAATGCCCACGTCGTCGGTGTACTCGCCCACCGTGCGCGATGACCCGTCGCGGTATCCCTGGCAGCCGGCCGCCAGACCCATAACGACGGCCAGCAGCCCCGCCATGATCCATGCCGCCATTGAGCGGTTCATATTGCTCTCCTGATACTGGAGCGATCTCCAGATCGCGATCTGCAGATCGCTCCCACAGTGCCTGTTGGTTTCCTTGGCCAGAGTAACCGCAAAACGCGTCTGGCAACATCCAGAATGCTGCCGTCCAATTTATCGTCGCCCCGGCTTTCCAGCCAGCCCAGTACATCCGCCAGGTGCCAGATCGAAGCACTGACAGCCTCGCAGGAAAACTCAAGCCCCTATCCCTACAATGATCCCAGCGGACGCCTGCGGGAGACCAGATAGATGAACTCGGGGAAAACCGGATCTCGTGGAACCCCGAGGTCAGAAGCGGGAAGCCTTGCTTCAAGGGAAACCCGGATTACCGTGTACGACGTGTCTCGAGGACCTCGCCGGCGGGATGACCGAGGAGCAGATCCTGAATGACTTCCCCGGCCTCGAGGCGGAGGACATTCGAGCCTGCCTCGCATTTGCGGCTGCACGGGAACGACGCCTGTCCAGCCCCACCGCGAACTGAATCTACGGCAGCAGTCGTCCCACCCCACAACTGCCAGTAAGATACCTTCTTATTTCGAGCCGGAGCCCCCATGAGCGAACTCACCACCGTAGCCGAAGGCCTCAAGTTCCCCGAAGGCCGCGATCGCCACGCCCGACGGCTCCTAGCTGGTGCTCGGCAAAATCGCCCGGCACATTGAGCCGGTGAGCGACGGGCAAATCGAAGTCGTGGCCGAGCTCGGCGGCGGCCCCAACGGCGCCGCCATCGGCCCGGACGGCTGGTGCTACGTCTGCAACAACGGCGGCTTCAAATGGATCGAGCGCGGCGACCGGCTGTTCCCCGGCGAGGAGCCGGAGAGCTACGCCGGCGGGCGCATCGAGAAGGTGAATCTCGACACCGGCGCCGTGGAAGTGCTCTACACCCACTGCGCCGGCCAGCCCCTGCGCGGGCCCAACGACCTGGTGTTCGACCGCGACGGCGGCTTCTGGTTTACCGACCACGGCAAAACCCGGTCCCGCGAGCGCGACCGCACCGGCGTGTTCTACGCCCGCGCCGACGGTTCCGAGATCGACGAAGTGATCTTCCCCATGGACGGCCCCAACGGCATCGGCCTGTCGCCGCAGGAAGACGAGCTGTACGTGGCGGAAACCACCACCGGGCGGGTGCAGGGCGGTGGAGCTGCGCAAGCCCCGGCAAGCTGCGCGGCGAACAGCCGCGGCCGGCGCCGCACGGCGGCCGGCTCAGTCGCCGGCACGCCCGGCTATCTCGCAATGTTCGACTGCCTGGCGGTGGACGGCCGACGGCCGCGTCTGCGTCGCCACGCATGCATCGATCGGCGGCATCACCGTCCTGATGACGCCGGACGGCTCCGGCGCCGAGCATGTGCCGCTGCCGGGCGTCGCCCTACGTGGTGACCACCAACATCTGCTTCGGCGGCGACGACCTGCGCACGGCCTACGTCACCCTGTCCTCGACGGGCAAGCTCGTGTCAGTGCCGTGGAATCGCCCCGGGCTGCCCCTGAATTTCCTGAACCGGTAAATCTGTTGGAGCTACTGTGGAGCGACATTCCTGTCGCGACCTGGAAAGTCGCTCCTACGATTGCCCAGCCATACAACCAGGATCATTTCCCATGCCTGAACTCACCCGCCCCGATACCACCATCCACTTCCGCGAAGCCGGCAGCGGCCCGGCCATCCTGATCACCCACGGCTACAGCGCCACGTCCTACATGTGGCGCGACACCCTGGACGCCCTGGCAGCCGACTATCACGCCATCGCCTGGGACATCCGCGGCCACGGCGGTTCCGACAGCCCCGACGACCCGGCGCTGTATTCCCGGGACTCGAGCCTCGACGACATGGACGCCCTGCTCGACTATGCCGGCGCCGACGACGCCATCCTCATGGGTCATTCCCTGGGCGGTTATCTGTCCCTGGCCTATGCGGTCACGCGGCCGCAGCGCGTGCGCGCCCTGGTGCTGGTGGGCACCGGCCCCGGTTACCGCAAGGCCGAGGCCCGCGACGGCTGGAACAAACAGGCCGAAGGCCGCGCCCGCTATTTCGAGAAGCACGGGGTGGACGATCTGGACTCCCCCGCCGCCCACGGCGGCGAGCACACCAGCGCCGCCGGCCTCGCCCGCGCTGCCCGCGGCATCCTGGCCCAGGACGATGCGCTGGTCATGGACCACCTGAAAGAGATCGCCGTGCCGGCACTGGTGGTCGTCGGCGCCGACGACACGCCGTTTCGCGGTGCCAGCGATTATCTGGCCAGCCGCCTGCCCGATGCCCGCCTGGTGGTGCTGGAAGGCGCCGGCCACCTCACCAATCTGGATGCCCCGGCGGCCTTCGACGAGGCCCTGCAGGCGTTCCTGAAGGAGCTCGATGGCAAGGGCTAGGCAATTTGCCAGACCGCCGGTAAGATGCGAGTTCTGACTCGAATTTCAGTGAGGGGCACGACGTGCGCAGACCGTTCGGAAGCAGTCGAGGGGAAGAGGACGAAGAGCAGATCAACCTGACGCCCATGCTGGACGTCGTGTTCATCATGCCGCACCCTCTTCGTTCGTGACGGCCACCTTCGTCAAGGAAGTGGGCATCGACGTCAACCAGCCCGACGAAGACAAGCCCAAGACCGTCGACCCGGAAAAGAAGAGCATCGTGGTGAAGATCTCCAACCGCGACCGCATCACCATTTCCCAGCGCGAGGTCGACTGGCGGTCGGTGCGCGCCAACATCGAGCGCCTGCACGCCGAGGTCCCCGAGGCCCCGGTGGTGATTCAGGCGCATCCGGACTCCACCACCGAGGCGCTCATCCACGTCATGGACGAATCGCGCATGGCCGGGGTGTATAACATCTCGCTGGCGTCCGACTTAGAGGACCCCTGTCGTGGGAGCGACTCTCCAGATCGGCGACCTAATTGGCGACGATCGCTCCCACAGTAGACCTCCGCAGCGACACCGTCACCCGCCCCACCGAGGCCATGCGGGCGGCCATGATGGCCGCCGAGGTGGGTGACGACGTCTACGGCGAAGACCCCACCGTCAATGCCCTGGAATCTCTGACCGCCGACATGCTCGGCCACGAGGCCGGTGTGTTCATGCCCAGCGGCACCCAGACCAATCTGGTGGCGCTGCTGACGATACGCGGCCGCGGCGACGAATACTGTCGGTCGGCGGCACCGCCCGACACCTACAACACGAAGCCGGCGGCGCGGCGGCCCTCGGCGGCATTCAGCCGCAGACCCTGCCGTTCGAAGCCGACGGCACCCTCGATCTCGACGCGGTTCGCGCCTTGATCAAACCCGACGACATCCACTTCGCCCGCACCCGGGTGCTCAGCCTCGAGAACACCCAGGCCGGCCGCGCCACGGGCCCGGCCTGTTCCGCCCGGGCCCGGCGTCGTGCGACGTGCAGGGCTCGAAACGGCATCGCGACGGTGCGCGGGGGTGCTCGACGGCGGCTGCCGAAGGCTGTGCCGGCGCAGGACATCACGGCCCATTGCCGATCTCGGCCAGCGTGCGCCTCTCCGAGGGCCTGGGCGGCCGGGGTGGGCCGGCGCCGGCGAGCGGACTGGCGTTCATCACCGAGGCGCGGCGCTGGCGCAAGACGGTCGGCGGCATGCGTCAGGCCGGGTTTCTGGCGGCGGCAGGCATCCATGCCCTCGAGTACCACGTGGAACGTCTCGCCGACGATCACCGCAGAGCCGAACGGCTGGCGGCATTGGTGAACGAGCGCTATCAGGGCGCGGCCACCCACTACACCAACATGGTGTTCGTCGATCTGCCGGCGGAAGAACTTGGTGACCTGGGCGAACGCCTGGCGGCCGACGACATCATCATCCGCGGGCTCGCTGGGTCATCCGGACGCGAGGCCATGATGCGGAGGCGTGTCGGCGAGGTGGCGCGGGGGTCGTAGGAGCGATCTCTGCTGGGAGCGATCTCCACGCTCAGATTCGAGCATCGCGACCTGGAGATCGCTCCCGCATCTGGTTGCGGGCACCTCTTTCCATGATACAAGTCTCCGGCACGTCAGGCCAGCATCGGCCGAGCATACGGAACATGGCTGAAGCTACCCAGGGAGCGCTGAAAGCTCGCGCCCTCGCCATCGCCAGGGAGCGCGGCATCGCGCGGGCGCGCGATTTCGATGCGGCGGGTGTTCCGCGCACCTATCTGCGGCGACTGCAGGACCAGGGACTTCTGGTGCGCATGGGGCGCGGTCTTTATCAGCTTGCCGATGCGGAATGGTCCGAGTCCCATAGCCTTGCCGAAGCCGCTCGGGCCGTACCGCATGGAACGATCTGCCTGCTTTCCGCGCTCAGGTTCCACAACCTCACGACCCAACTGCCGCATCAGGTCTGGATGCTGATCGGTCACAAGAAATGGGCACCGAAGAACCCAGCCGTCTCCATGCGCGTTATCCGCGCCACCGGGGAAGCCCTGACGGCCGGCGTCGAACGGCACACAATCGAGCAGGTGGAGGTACCCATCACCAATCCGGCCAAGACGGTCGCCGACTGTTTCAAATACCGCAGGCATATCGGTCTCGATGTCGCCATCGAGGCGCTGAGAGACGGTATCCGAGGCCGCAGCGCTACGGTCGATGACCTCTGGCGCTTCGCCGCCATCGACCGTGTGCAGAACGTGATGCGGCCCTATATCGAGGCGACCGCGTGACCCCTACACCAACCCCACCACCGCCACGATCGCCCCGGTATTGCAGGCCACAATCGTCCCGGATATCAACGCCTTAGGCCCAACACTTAACAACTCTTCCCGCTGCTCCGGTATCAACGTATTCAGCCCGCCCAGCAATATCCCCAGGCTGCCGAAGTTGGCGAAGCCGCACAGCGCATAGGTCATCACCAGCTTGCTCGACTCGCTCAGGGTATCCGCCGGCAGTGCCGCAAACTGCAGGTACGCCACCAGCTCGTTCAGGATCACCTTGGTGCCGAGCAGCGAGCCGGCCGCCTGAGCCTCACCCCAGGGGATGCCCATGAGCCAGGCGATGGGCGCGAACACCCAGCCCATCATGCGCTCGAGCGTCAGCGGATCATCGCCCACGATCACCGACGCCAGCATGTAGTTCACCAGCGCCACCAGACTCACCAGCACCAGCACCATGGCCGCCACGTTGGCCGCCAGGCGCAGGCCGTCCGCGGTGCCGCGGGTGATGGCGTCCATGTGGCTCGAGTAGTGCAGCTCGTCGGGCACCAGCTCGCCGGCGGCGTCCTCGCCCGGCGGGATCATGATGCGCGACACGAACACGGCACCCACCACGTTGATCACGGAGGCGATGAGCACGTGGCCGAGCGCGCCCGGCACCGTGTCGCGCAGCACGCTGGCATAGAGCACCATGATGGACCCCGCCACCGTGGACATGCCGCAGGTCATCACCGTGAACAGTTCCGAGCGCGACAGGTTCTTCAGATACCCGCGGATGACCAGCGGTGTTTCCACCATGCCGAGGAACACGCTGGCCGCGCCGGCCGTGCCGACGGCACCGCCCACGCCCAGCGCCCGGCGCAGCACGGCGCCGAATCCGCGCACCACCAGCGGCAGCACGCGCCAGTACCAGAGAATGGCCACCAGCACGCTGAACACGATGATCTGCGGCAGCACGCGGAAGGCGAAGATGTACATGGCAGCCGGGTCTTTGACGTCGAATGGCACGTCGCCGCCGCCCAGGTAGCCGAACACGAAGCCGGCCCCGGCGGTGGTGGCGGCTTCCACCGCGTAGACCACCTCGTTCAGCACCAGCAGGCCCTGACTGACCGCCGGTACGCCGAGCAGCAGCAGCGCCAGGGCGAGCTGAATGGTCAGGCCCGCCGCCACGGCGCGCCACTGCACGGCGCCGCGGGCTTCGCTGAGCGCCCACGCCAGCGCCATCAGAACGCCGATGCCGAGAATCGCCTGCATGATCGAGATGCCGTTTGTTGTTCTGGGTTGTTACGGGATGATAAACACCGTGAGCACGTAACGCTCGAAGAAGCAGAAGTGGCCGATGCCGTCACTCATGATGCGGTTCGGCGCGTGATCGCCCACGTAGCGCAGGCGCAGGGTGCGCGACGGCCAGTCCACGTCCACCTCCGCCTCGTGAAAGCCGATGAACTTGCCCACCCGCGGATTCACGGCCTTATAGCCCGCTTCCTTGGCGCTGAACATGAGCCCGGCCAGGCGCGGGTCGGCGCCTTCCAGCAGCCGGAGCTCCGCCGCGGTGAACAGCTTGCCGAACAGGTGCTCGGTGATGCGCCCCGGCTCCTCCACGTCGATGCCCACCGAGGTGAAGTCACCGGCGCGCGCCACCGCGGCAATGGCCAGATCGTTGGCGTGGGTGATGCTGCCGATGAGGCCCTCCGGCCACACCGGGCTGCGGTCTTCGGCACGCGGCACGGCGCAGGCGCTCTCGCCGAGATCTTCCAGCGCGCAACGCACCAGATGGCGTCCGGTGGCGAACTCGTGGGCGCGCCTGTCACGGGCCCGGGCAATGGCGGGACGTTCCTCCGGCCACAACGTGTCGGTGCAGTCGCTGATGCGCGACGCCACGAGCTTCAGCGCGCCCAGCTCAGGTAGCTGAGCGGCCACGTCGGTGCGCAATGGAGGCAGTTCCCGCCAGGTCATGGCTCAATTGTGGTGCACGAGGCTTCCCGATACCATCGCCGCCATGGGCGCGGGCAGGATCATCTTTCTCAACGGCTCGTCGAGTGCCGGCAAGACCACCATTGCCGGCATGCTGCAGCAGTTGCTCGACGAACCGTGGCAGCACATGGCGCTCGACCACTTCCGCGACGGGCTGCCCGGCCGCTACCGCGGCTTGAACTCGCCGGAGGGGACGCCCGGCGCGCGGGGCCTGAACGTGGTGCCCACCCAGCTCGAAGGCGAGCGGGTCACGCGCATCAGTTTCGGTGACCACGGCGAGCAGGTGCTGCGCGGCATGCGCCGGGCGGTGGCCGCCTTCGCCCGGGAAGGCAACAACGTGATCATCGACGATCTGCTGTTCAAGCCCGAATATCTGCACGACTACGCCCTGGCCCTGGAAGACCTGGACGCCTGGCTCATCGGCATCCGCTGCAGCCTGGACGTGGTGAATCAGCGCGAGCGCATCCGCACCGGACGCTTTCCCGGCACGGCCACCTCGCATTTCCATGAGGTCCATGCCCACGGCGCCGCCTATGACCTGGAAGTCGACACCAGCCACAGCACGCCGCGCCAGTGCGCCGAGCTGATCATCGAGCGGTTACGCACGCCGCCCGAGGCCCTGCCCGAACTGCGCGGCCAACTCGTCAACCCGCGGAGATAGCCATGCGCAAAGCCCAGCACCCGCCCATGGATCTCTACTTCGCCCCCACGCCCAACGGCTGGAAGATCACCATCATGCTCGAGGAGTGCGCCCTGCCGTACAACCTCATGCCGCTCAACCTGGCCGAAGGCGATCAGTTCGACCCGGCGTTTCTCGAGATCAGCCCCAACAACCGCATGCCGGCCATCGTCGATCACGAGACCGGCGTGCACATGTTCGAATCCGGCGCCATCCTGCAGTATCTGGCGGAGAAGACCGGGCGCTTCATGCCCATCGATCCGGACGGCAAGTACGCGGTGCTGCAGTGGCTGTTCTGGCAGGTGGGCGGCCTCGGCCCCATGGCCGGGCAGCTATCGCATTTCGTCAACTATGCGCCGGGCGGCCCGGAGGCCCACGAGTATGCCTACCGGCGCTACAAGAACGAATACGACCGTCTGTTCGCGGTGATGGAACGCTCCCTGTCGCGCCACAGCTTTCTCGCCGGCGAGCACTACTCCATCGCCGATATGGCCGCCTTCCCGTGGGTGGTGCCCTACAAGCGCTTCGAGCAGGACATGACGCCCTACCCCGGCGTGCGGCGCTGGTTCGATACGTTGAAACATCGTACCGGTGTCAGGCGCGGGATGGATGTGGGCCGGGAGCTGATGCGGCCTGCCGGGGAGTTGACGGACGAGCAGCGCAGGCGGATGTTCGAGCAGACGGGGGCGACACGAGGGCCTGACGGATGATCACCAGGTCTGGCCGCCGGTCGAGCCTGATTACGCGGAGCCGCTCAAGTCGGCGCGGGGGCGCCTGCTCACGCCACGAGCAGCCGGCAGACGGGCGACTCACGCTTACCTAGGCGCCGGGGACAGGCATCACGATCGATTCCGTGCGATCCGCGCCTCCAGCAATACCAACCGGTCGTTGCCGAAGCCGCATATCGCCGCCACCGCTTGTCGATGAGCTCGTCCGTGGTTTCCCGCAATTTGTCCTTGTAAGCCGGGTCGGCGATCTTCTCCATCAGCGCATCGGCGTCCAGGCCCGCATCGGCCGCAATGCCCCGCACCTCGTCTTCCTGGGATATGTCGGCGAGCTCGGTCCAGTAGCGCTGGAAGGCGCGGCGCGCGTAGGGCACCAGCTTGCCTTCCTCCAGCGCCACGAAGGCGCCGCGCATGACCTTGACGCTGTTCACCGGGAACACCGGCGGCTGACCGATCTCGAGGCCCGCGAAGCGCGCCCAGTCGCGCAGGTCTTTCTGGTAGTAGCGGGCCTTGGCCGGCACCGGCTTGTCGCGGTTCTCGTAGACGCTGGGATTGACCTTGTTGAACACGCCGCCCACCAGAATGGGCTTCCACTCGACGGTCACGTCGTCGCGCGCGGCCAGCGGTTGAATGCCCTCGAAGGCCAGATAGGTCCAGGGGCTCGAGACGTCGAAGAAGAACTCGATGGTGTGCATGGGTGAACCTCAGTCTAGTAGGAGGGCTCTCCAGAGCCCGATTCTTCAGATGTGGGAAGGCTCTCGAGATGTGGGAGGGCTCTCCAGAGCCCGATCCTATCCCCCCAGCATGCCAGATCGCGCTCTGGAGAGCGCTCCCACAATCAGAAGCGCCCTCGCGCGCGGCGCTTCAGGCCGGCTTTCAGGTCATAAAGATAAAACGGCACCCGGTACAGCGGCGAGAACGTCCGCCCCACGGCTGCCAGATAGCGTTCCATGAGTTCGCGCCGACCCTCCCAGTGCAGCTTGTGGCAGAGGCGTTTCAGGTCTGACAGGCGTTTGGGCATGCTCACCCGGCCGTCGGTGAAGCGCGCCCGGGCCGTGTCGATGAGCGAGAACGCGAGCGTCCCGTCGTCGGTCCGGCGCACCAGCACGTTGCCGCCCGACAGATCACGGAACACCACCCCCACCCGGTGCAGCGTGACGAGCCAGGGCACCAGCGCGTCGAGAAACTCGTTCAGGGTCAGACCGTCGTAGCGTTCCTCGCCCGCCGCGTAGGCGGTGAAGTAGTCGCGCACCGAGCGGCTGCCGGTCTGATACTCGCAGATGTACCAGTTCTCGGTGAGCCCGGCGCCCTGGGCCCGCTCGAAATAAGCCACCGGCCGCGGGCTGTCGATGCCGCGGCGCAGAAGCTGGCAGGCGCCGCTGAAACTGCGCCGCGCCTTGGACGGCCGAAAGCGTTCGATCAGCCGTTTGTTGATGCGCAGCTTGATGGGTTGCTTGATGGCAAGCTGGCGGTGGGCGTCCACCGGATCCTGCACCGTCCAGATGGCATTGCGCGCTTTGCGCAGCAGCCCGCCGCGCGGCAGCTCGGCCACCCGCGCGGGATGCAGGGCGTCGATGAGTTGCTCGGCGTGCGCGGCATCCCGGGCGATCACCAGGCCCTGCCAGTCGGCGTCGCGATACGGGAAATACGTGCCGCCCGGCTCGTGCAGATTCACGGCCAGCGCCGGCACCGGCCGGGCCGATTCGTTGACTTCCACCGGGCGCGATGCCGGCCAGCGCAGATACAGCGGCGCTTCCGTCGCCAGGCGCGGCTCAGGCGGGCACGCCCCGTCCTGGGCCAGGATCTGTGCGGCTGCCAGATCCGTCGCGGCGTAGATATCGGTCAGGAAAGCGGCGGCGCCATTGCGCGTCCAGACCACGTGGGTGAGGTGGGTGTCGGATTCGAAGGCGTGCACCTCCAGGCCGTCCCCCGAGACCAGCCGGCCCGCATAGCGGCTGCCGGGAATGACGGCATTGAACTGTGCCAGCGCGGCAAAGGCGGCGCGGGGGCGGTAGCTGTCCGCCGGCCCGTGCACGGTGCCGTAGAACGTGACCAGTTCTTCCGTGCCGTCGGGATTGCCTGGGTCGTCGATGAGGCCTTCCCGGCTGCTGATCAGCGGCCCCCAATAGACCCGTTCCATGGCGCCGGATGCCGCGGTCAGTACCAGATAGCGGGTCAGATAGTCCGCCTGCTTGGCTTCCACATTGGGCAGCTTGCGGGCGATGCGCGGGTGGGTCCAGGACACGTAGCTGTTCCACAGCGCGCCGACGCCGTAGCGTTCGGCGGCGTGGCGCAACTGCCGCGCCTTCTTCACCAGGTTGAGCTTGAGCACGCCGGTCAGCAGGCGCCCGCCCACGTGCGGGTCGTAGACCTCGGGCTCGATCACCCGTTCGACGAACAGGTTGTCGGTGCACACGTCCGGGACGCGGCCGCTGCGCCGCATCAGGTGCAGCAGGCCCACGGTGTACAACGGCTCGAAGTCGGTGACGTTGGGGCCGCAGATGGTCAGATCATGGCGGCGCGCTGCGTCGAAGGCGCTGCCCCACGCGGCCACGAACCCTGGCAGGGAATACCCGGCCCAGCGCCGGCGGTTGACGGTGGAGCCGAACTCCACCGCGTCCAGCCGTGGGCCGTAGCGCCCCAGCACGTCTGCCACAAAGCTGCGCCAGCGCGCCTGCGCAGCGTCGCCGGGCATCTGCTCGGCGGCGTCCTTCGGCTGCACCAGATGCAGCAGCACGGCGAAGTCCGCATCCAGCAATGCATTGAGGAAGCGATCGACGTGGTTGGATTCACTGCCGTAGGTGTAGTCCACGCGCACCTGGGTGATGCCCAGCTCTCGCAGGCGCGCGATCACGTAGTCGTCGCTGTCCGCGTCTGCGGCGCTGGCCACACAGATGCCGCAGAAGTCCGCCGGCACGCGATGGTCTGCGGGCGGGCGATGGTTGGCTTCGAAGGGCTGGTGGCCGAGCAGCACATGACCCACGCAGGCGCGCAGAAACCCGCGGGTTTCCCAGTTCCACGCTGACTGCCCCAGAAACCGGAATCCGCCGGCCGGCATCGGTTTCCCCCTTGGTCGCGGGCCGGCCTGCAGCGCCGGCAAAGGGGCGGAGGTTACCACAGCGCCGCGGGGCGGGCGGTTGACAGCCACCGGGAAAGTCCCTTACATCGAAGGCTTTCGCAGTAGGAGCGACCTCCAGGTCGCGATCTGGGTGTGGGAGCGATCTCCAGATCGCGATCTGGAGATCGCTCCCACTCGCGACCTGGAGGTCGCTCCAACAAAAATTGAAAATTGGTTTCTGAGGGGAGACTGCATGAAATTCACCTGGTTCAACCTGATGCCCTGGCCCCATCTGCCCGACGACTTCCGCGAGCAGCACCGTTCGGTGTGGGTGGATATTCCCAGCAGCCTCTACGACCCGGTGAAGGGCCATGAGGTCTACAACACCTATCTGGACGAGCTGGAATACGCCGAGAGCCTGGGCTACGACGGCATCGGGGTGAACGAGCATCACGCCAACGCCTACGGTCTCATGCCCTCGCCCAACATCATGGCCGCCAGCCTGGCGCGGCGCACGTCGAAATCGGCCCTGGTGGTGCTCGGTAATTCCATCGCCCTGTACAACCCGCCCATCCGCGTGGCCGAGGAATTCGCCATGCTCGACGTGATCTCCGGCGGGCGGCTGCTGGCGGGCTTTCCCGTGGGCACTTCGATGGACACCAACTACTGCTACGGACAGATCCCCGCGCTCACCCGCGAGAAATACAAGGAAGCCCACGACCTGATCATCAAATGCTGGGAGGAAGACGAGCCGTTCGCCTGGAACGGGCGTTATACGCAACTGCGTTACGCCAACTGCTGGCCGAAGCCGATTCAGAAGAACCCGCCCATCTTCATTCCCGGCGGCGGGTCGCTCGAGACCTACGACTTCTGTCTCGACTACGACTACGTCTACTGCTACCTGAGCTTCTCCGGCTACAAGCGCGCCAAGCAGCTCATGGACGGCTACTGGGCGCGGGTGGAAGAGCGCGGCAAGGATCTCTCGCCCTACCGCGCCGGCTTCGCCCAGACCATCGTGGTCGCCGAGACCGACGCGGAAGCCGAACGCGACTACCGTCAGCACATCGATTATTTCTACAACCGCTGCCTGCACGTCTACCCGGGCTTCGCCGATGCCCCCGGCTACCGCACCATCAAGACCTTGAAGGCCAACGTCACCAGCCAGATGACCCGCCAGGCCCTCGGCGACGTCGCGAAGATGAGCTGGGATCAACTGGTCAACGACGGCTACGTCATCGCCGGCAGCCCCGACACGGTGGTGGAACGCATGAAAGATCTGATCACGTCGCTGCGGGTGGGCAACATCTTCTGCCTGCTGCACGTGGGCGACATGCCGAAAGACAAGTGCCTGCGCTCCACGGAACTGTTCGCCCGCGAGGTCATGCCCCGGCTGCGCGACATGTGGCCCGACTACGCCGACGACGACCGCTTCTGGATTCATCCCATCGACCAGGCGCCCCGCGCGGCCGCCGCAGCGGTGGAGGCTTGAGCATGGACAGCAGACTGATCGACGTCCCCGGCCCCGACGGCGTGGTATCACGCATCCGCGTCTACCAGGCCGGCAGCGGCCCCGACCTGCTCTTCCAGCACAGCGCCGGCGGCCTGCTGCCGGATGATCCGTTCCTCACCGGGCTGGCGGAGCACTTCAGCGTCCACGCGCCCCTGTTGCCCGGGTACGAAGACTCGGAAGGCGGCGACCACCTGCGCAGCATGCTCGACTTCACCCTGCACGCCTTCGATGTGTGGAAAGCCCTGGGCCTCGAGCGGCCGCTGCTGGCAGGTCATTCCATGGGCGGCATGATCGCCGCCGAGATGGCCGCCGTCGCACCCGACAGCGTCGGCCGGCTGGTGCTCATCTGCCCCGCCGGACTGTGGCGCGACGATGCACCGGTGACGGACCTGTTCGCCGCCCTGCCCTTCGAGCTGCCGGGCCTGCTGCTGCACGACCCGGAGCGCCACGGCCATCTGCTGTCCTCCGGCGGCGACTTCAACGACCCGGAATTCCTGACCGAGTTCATGGTGGGCAACGCCCGCCGTCTCGGCACCGCGGGCAAGCTGCTGTTTCCCATTCCCGACCGCGGCCTGGCCAGCCGGCTGTACCGCATCGACGCCGCCACCCGCATCATCTGGGGCAAAAGCGACCGCATGATCGACCCGGTGTATGCCAGCGACTTCGAGCGGTTGATCCGCCGCGCCGAGGCCACCATCATCGAAGAGGCCGGCCACATGGTGCCCTACGAGCAGACCGGCCGGGTGGTGGAGATCATCACCGAACTGCGGGATGGCCCATGAGCGACGCGAGCGACATCGAGCAACTGCAACGGCTGATCGACGACGCCCGGCGCATCGTCTTCTTCACCGGCGCCGGCATCAGCACGGAATCCGGCATTCCGGATTTCCGCAGCCCCGGCACGGGCCTGTGGAACAAGATCAAGCCGATCCAGTTCCAGGATTTCATGGCCAGCGAGGAAGTCCGCCAGGAATCCTGGCGCCGGCGCTTCACCGGCGACCGCGCCATGGAAGGCGCCAAGCCCAATACCGGCCATCGGGCCATCGCCCAACTCACCGAGGCGGGCAAGACCGAGGCCGTGATCACCCAGAACGTCGACAACCTGCATCAGGCCTCCGGCGTGCCCGACGACAAGGTCATCGAACTGCACGGCAATGCCAGCTATGCCACCTGCCTGTCGTGCCACATGCGTTACGAAATGGCCGACCTGGAAGCGCAGTTCCACAAGCACGAGCGCGTCGATCCGTGCGCGCGCTGCGGCGGCATCATCAAGACCGCCACCATCTCCTTCGGCCAGGCCATGCCCGAGGACGCCATGGCCCGTGCCCAGGCGGCGGTGGAAGCCTGCGATCTGTGCGTGGTGGTGGGGTCGTCGCTGGTGGTGTATCCCGCTGCCGGTTTTCCGGAATATGCGAAACGGCTGGGCGCGGGTCTGGCCATCCTCAACCGCGAGGAAACGCCGCTGGATCCCCTGGCCGACGTGGTCGTGCATGAGGAGATCGGCCCGAGTCTGGGGTATGTGGTGGGGATCAACTAGGTGAACCGCATCATGACTATTCGAAACACTGGAATGAAACGCCGCCCGACCCACCCTGGCGAAATGCTGCGGGAGGACTTCCTGCCCGATTACGGGCTATCGGTCTCCGCTTTGGCGGAGGCGATTGGTGTGTCCAGGCAGTCCGTTAACGAGCTCCTGCGCGAGCGCCGTAGCTTGAGTCCCGAGATGGCTCTCCGGCTATCGCGTCTTTTTGGCAACACGCCCGAGTTCTGGTTGAACGCGCAGCGGGCGATCGATCTCTGGGAAGCAGCCGAGGCGCTGAAGGACGACGTGGCCCGGATTCAGCCTCTTCATGCCGCCTGACATGGATGCTGACGATCTATTCGAAGAGCGGGACCGGTTCAATTCCGGCCCACGTTCTTCGGCAGATCCGAAAGGAGATCGGCCCGAGTCTGGGTATGTGGTAGGGATAAACTGACGGCGAGAGTCATAATCGGCGCACAGCCACGCCTGAGACATTTGCAGTAAGCTGATAGCAGAACCATTGTCGTCGGGCCGTAGATCAGCCCGAAACGTGCTTTGATTGGCGGCCAGGTGAAAGTCATGAGCCTGAGAATGATCAAACTTCGATTACGAATCCTGGTCGAGGCAGACGACAATGGGTTCCATGCGTATTGTCCGGAGCTGCAGGGCATACACGTTCACGGCGGAACCGAAGCTGAAGCTGTCGAACACGCCAAGGTGGCTGCAAATCTGTATATACAATCCCTGATCAAGCACGATGACCCGATTCCCTTAGGGGTCGTGGAGCAGGATGTTTCATTCGGCGATCTCGTCGGCGAGTTCGTCCGGAAACTCAAGCGCCCTGGCTCAAAAATCGTACCTCGAAGAAGTGTACGTCAGCTTCGCAACGCGGCGTGAGCGAGCCCGGCCGCACCAACCATCCATTCCCCGTCATGTCTCTGCCGAAGTTGCTTCTCATTATCGGATCGCAATATACGGCAATGCCGTATGGTTGCCCCGTGCTCACCTTCATTGAGACTCGGCTGTCCACGCGGTTGGTCCAAGAGTATCTATCCGATGGAAGAGCACGGCGCTGTTCTAGCACGGGCTGTCGAACGCCGGGAAGCAGGCGCAGTCATTCGATACCGGAGGTGTCAGGAAGTTTCGGGTAGCCGCCCTGGGGTAGGGGCAAAAGTGGTGGCTATCGACTCATCTATTATCTGGGTCGCCCGAAGGGTGTGGTATGGATGCTGACGATCTATCCGAAGAGCGAGACCGACTCGATTCCGGCCCACGTTCTTCGGCAGTATCCCAGAGGAAGTCGAACGTGACCAGCCGCTAACGCGATGTTGGTGACGAGATTCCCGAAGGGATCGTGGACGAGCGATGGAGAGCATCGGCGGCTCAACGCCGAGCGCCGGCATTGATCCGGAGAAAACGGGCCTGTCCCAATCAAGATTTGCGAAAGCCCCTTGGGTTGTTCGAACCCTACAAGACTGGGAGCAGGGGCGCCGCGCGCCGTCTGGGGCAGCTCGGACGTTGCTGCTAATTGCTGAGCGCAATCCCGAAGCTTTGCTGGACGTGGCATGACAATGGTCGCGCCACGTGTACTTGGGCGTATCACCCGCCGGCCGCTTGCTCGCTGTCTCAAACATAGAGGTCGACGATAGAATCAGGCAATTAGCCATGCGCCAGGAATACGATTTCAGCAAGGGAGAACGAGGCAAATTCGCGAAGCGCTACCGCGAGGGGACCAACATCGTTGTTCTAGATCCAGAACTGAGGAAGTCCTTTCCCAACGATGAGGCCGTCAACGAAGCGTTACGCGAGTACCTTGAGATCGAAGAAGAAGCCTGCGACGGGGGACGCCTAACTCCTGCTTGCAGCTACCGGCCATGCAACTGCGACGATCCGCTGACCATGGCGCGCGAGCATCTGCAACGCGCATGAGCGCCGGCCTGGGTGGAATCTCTGGCGGCCGCCACGACCGTCTGCAACCAGCTCAAAGGCAAGACGTGCCAAGAGTTGACCACTGCCCTCGAGAAAGACGGTTGGCCGGTTGATGCGGTTATCAAACTTGATATCCTTTGGCTGCTGGGACCGCTTGCTGTGCCCCGACGATTCGAGAGTTGCTCAACATCGTGATCCAACGACCCACCATCAATGATCTAAGGGCCAAGGCATTCAAAGACCCCAACGTCCGCAAGGAGTACGATGAACTCGCTCCTTCGTTCGAGATGAGGCGCCGAATGATTGCCTTACGAAAAGCAGCCGGTCTGACGCAAGAGCAGATGGCGAAGCTGGTCAGGTAGCCGGAAGCAGCAAGATTGAGCCACTCGAATGAGCCGAAATCGTCACCCCGAAATTCAAACCGCGACAGTAACGCCTGCAGACAGAGCTGGAAGGTGAGCTCCGAAGACGGCAAATCGGGGGTCATCGACCTTGAAGAGCAGCTCTGGGGCGAGGTCTTTGAACCCCTCAAGGACACGGAGCAGTTCAAGTCTTTCCGGTGGACGATGAGCTTGAACTATCGTCTGGCCCACTGGAGCAGATTTGGCGCCGGAGTTCCTTGACCAGAACTGCGCCTAGCAAGGGAATGCGACTTGCCGCGGGCACGCCACTCGCCAATTCACCACCCATCCCGACATGAACGCCCTCTCCGACCAGCTTCGCCGCCGCATCGCGGCCCTTTGCCCGGACTGGGATCTGGACCAGGTGTCCGGCTTCATCTACCTCGACGGCGGCTACAGCAACGACAACTTCCGCTTCGAGTACGCAGGCGAGCGCTACGTGCTGCGCGCGCCGTTCGCCCGCCGCGGCTACGAAGACCGGGCCCTGGAACAGTACGTCTACAGCGCCGCCGAAGCGCTGCACGTGCCGCCCGTGGTGGCCCTGGATACCGCCAGCGGCGACATGATCTCGCGCTGGGTCCCCGGCCAACTGCTCGCCGATGCGCGCCCCGACGGCCCGGCCCTGGCGGATTATCTGCGCCGCCTGCACTCGGGGCTGCCGGCCATGGAACGCCGCCACGATCCGCTGACCATGGCGCGCGAGCATCTGCAACGCGCGTCAGCGCCGGCCTGGGTGGAATCTCTGGCGGCGGGCCTCACCTGGGCGCCGGACACCGAGGTGCCCTGCCACAACGATCTGAATCCGTGGAACGTGATCTGCGCGCCGGACGGCACCTGGGTCACCCTGGACTGGGAGTGGGCCGGCCGCAACGATCCCCTGTTCGATCTGGTGACCCTGCATCAGGGCGCCGGCCTGCCCCACGGCGATCTGGCGTTACTGGCGCAGCGCTATCTGGGCGAACCGGCAGACCCCGGCCGCCTCGATACCTGCCTCACCGTGTTCTGGCTGCGGGAGACCGCCTGGGCCCTGGCGGAAATCACCGCCGGCAACGACCGCGCGGAAGTGCTGGAACAGCGCGATGTGGGTCTGGAGCAGCTGGCGCGGCTTGAAGCCCGAGCCCTGAGGCACGGCTTCCTGCAGTCCGGTGAATCGGCGGGACTCGGTTGCTGTTCGCGCTGCGAGGCCGACGAGCAGTTCTCCAGGCGCGCGATGAGCACATCCGGTTTTTCGGCGAACAGCCGCTCCCCCAGCGGTCGTGCCTGCTGCTGCAGCGCCAGCCGGCGCCGCTCGATCAGACCGAGCAGGACTTCCACGGTGCGGTCTGCGCCGAAGTAATCCGCTTCCTGCACCAGCGTCTCACCCAGCACCGCCAGATCGTGCTCGTCACCGAGCAGATCCCCCAGCTTGCTGGCCGTCTTACAGCGGGCCTTGAACACGGCCGGCCACAGGGAGCGCAGCAGACGCTGCTGATACCAGAAGTACTTGGTGCGCTTGCGCCACTCGTGAAAAGACGCTGCCGTGGGATCATCGTAGGCCCGGGCCATGGCTTTGCGGCCGCGCCGGTAGGTCTTGCGGACGCCGCCGGCAATGGCCGCAAAGCCCTCTTCGTCGAGCTCCCAACCGCCGCTGCGCTTGTGGGCTTCCTCCAGAACCCGGCGGACCGTCTGCAGGCGGCCGTCCAGATTCTGCTCGTCGTTCGCCACCTCGCTGCGCCGGCTCACCAGGCGGTCCCGGATCCGGCGTGCGAAGTCCGGGTCCAGGGCCGGGCCGAAGTGCGCGGTGAGATCATCCAGGGTTTCAATCAGGGTCTGCGCATCGCGCACGTGGGATAACTGCCTGGCCGTATCCCGGAAGCAGGCGTTCTCGCGCTTGTAGGTTGCACCGAGAGCCGGTCTCACCAGCCGCAGCAGGCCGCGCACCTTCTTGCACCGTTTACGCACCTGATGCACGGTCGCGTGGCGGTCGAGCCCGGCATCGTCGATCTCGGCAATGCCCCGGCTCATCTGCTCCCGGGCGATGCGGATGACGCCGTCGCCCACGGACTCATCCGCTTGCAGTCGGTAGCTCATAGATTGGAGATACTACCCGTGCGCGGCCGGACCGGCCAACCACTGCTGCACCGCCTGCCGGGCCGCCGCGAAGCGCGCCTCGCCGACGCCGCCCACCTCGGCAAAGGGAAACGGGCCCGCCTCGAGCACCTCGCGATAGCGCGCGTGCAGTCGCTCACGGTCGTGGGGTGATTCGCGCAGCGGGTCGAATTCCCAGGGCAGATCCGGCTGCGGCAACAGGTAGCGGCGCGGCGTGCGCTCGGCCAGGGCATCGGTCAATGCGGAATCCAGGGCGCCGCGTCATCCTCCCACCACACCTGAATGACGGTGAGGTCGGTATCCGCGACCACCACGGTTTCTGCCCGCTCCACGGCGGCCCGTTCCGCCTCGAGTTGCGCACGGGCGATGGCCAGCACGTCGCCGCGGTCATAGCCCGGGCGGCCGCGCAGATAGTCGCGGGCGGCTTCACGGACCAGCGGTACCTCGAGCCAGCGGGCGAGATGTTCAGCCAGGGTGGTCTTGCCGGTGCACTCCACACCGGTGACGCAGATCAGCAAGGGAGCTGTAGGGGCGGCGGCCATGGCTCAGCATAGGCCACAGCGGGGGCCGGGCGCACCCGCCTGCGGGCGGCAGGGTGTCTAGTCGTCCAGACCTTCCCAGGCGTGCCGCGGGCCGTGGATCTCCGCATCGCAGAAATCTTCGCCGAGACGCAGGCACTGATAGTCGAGCTGGAAGGGAACCAGATCGCCCAGATTCAGGCCCAACTCATCGATGAGTTTGCCGCTCAGGTCTTCCGTATAGGGTACGAAGATCTTCATAAGTGCATTTAAGCCGATTGCACTGCGCGAAGCGTGGACCAATACTGGAACTTCAGCGGGCGTATCATGGAGAAACCCTGGAAATGACGGGCGGCCGCGGCCTGGCGGACGTGTTACCGACGCCGGGCCAGAAACGCTAGAATTCCCGCAAATTTTCGAAGGAAGCTGATTGGATGGCCAAAACCATTGCCATCGTCGAGGACGATCCGGATCAACGCGCCAATTACGCCGACGCGATCACCAAGAAGGGCTATCACGTCTCGGCCTACGGCAGCCGCGAGGAAGCCCTGGAAGGCTTCAATCACGCCCTGCCCGACCTGGTGATTCTCGACATCATTCTCGGCGAAGAGGTGGACGCCGGCTTTCAGCTCTGCCGCGACGTGCTCACCCGGGCCCCGAGTCTGCCGGTGATTTTCCTCACGGAGCGCATCAACGAGATCGACAAGATCTCCGGGCTGCGGCTCGGCGCGTGGGACTATCTGCCGAAGCCCATCAGCCTGGACTACCTGGCCGAGCGCATCTCGTCACTGCTGCGCATCAACGAAGTCCGCGCCGAACAGGACGAGGCCCGCGACAGCCCGACCGCCAAGCGCATCGGCGATCTGGTGCTCGACCAGGACGCCCTGCTGGCCTCGTGGCAGGGCCATCGCATCGACCTGTCCGGCACCGAGTTCCGCACGCTGGCCAAGCTGGTGCGCGTACCGAACCACGCTGTCAGCTACGAGACGCTCATGAACGCCACCATGCAGAGTCTGGTGACCAACAACACCATCAACACCCACATGCGCAACATCCGTAAGAAGTTCGAGAAGGTGGACCAGGACTTCGCCGCCATCAAGAGCGAATACGGCTACGGCTACCGCTGGTCCACGGACGAATGAGACTGTTCCGGCGCATACGCGGTCCCCGCCTCGGCACCAAGATCATGCTGCTGGGGCTGACCTTGCTGATCGTGCCGTGGTTCAGCTACCGCCAGCTCGTGGAGATGGAACGGCTGCTCATCCAGGGTCAGTCCAACGCCCTGCTGCTCACCGCCGAGGGCATCTCGACGTTGTTCAACGGCCGGGAAGATCTGTTCAACGACCTGCCGGTCACCATCGAAGACTTCGAGAGCCTCTACGCGCATCCGCTGCAGAGTCCGGTCCGTCTCGACGGCCGGCTGGAAGACTGGGGCGAAGAATTCGCCGACAAGGCGCTCACGTTCGGCAGCGAGAGCGGCGAGCAGGACGGCGACTTCGAGCTGCTGCTCGGCGAACGCGGCGGACAGCTCTACGTGCACCTGGACGTGGTCGATTCCACGCAGGTCTACCGCAGTACCGAGCACCTGCGGCTCGACAACGCCGACCACGTACGCCTGCGCTTCATCCAGAACGACGGTGAAGACGGCCGGGTCACGCTGACCTTTTCGCAACCCGGCGTGACCACCGCCTACGAGATGGACCAGGACTGGCGCTACGCGGAGACCGGCACGCCGAGCAATACCATCCAGGGTTTCATGGAACCCACCGAGCGGGGCTTCCGGCTGGAATTCCGCATGCCGCTGTCGTTGCTCGGCTCGTCGCGCTACTTCGGTATCGCCTTCGCCGACGTGGACGACCCGCAGACCCGCGAGATCCGCCGCACCACCCAGACGCTGCCCACCGCGGGGCGGGAGAGCTTCAATCTTGTGGTACTGCGCTCACCCGAGGTGCTCAACATCATTCAGGGGCTGGGCTATTCCGGCGCACGCATTCTGGTCATCGACCCGCAGAAACGCGTACGCGCCGAGACCGGCAGCAACATCACGCCGCCGCTGGAAGACGACAACGAAGCGCTGAAATTCATTCAGGGCTGGTTCGCCGAGATGCGGCCGTGGGTGCACCGATTGGTCACCGGCGAGCCCTGGGAACCGCGGCGCAGCATCCGCCGCAATGCCGAGGCCACCGCCGACGCGGTGATCAACAGTTCCCTGTCCGGCGATCCGCTGGCCCTGCGGCGCAGCCTGTCGGCGGAACAGGAAGTCATCATGGCCGCCCACCCCATCGTCTCCCGCGACAATGTCATCGGCACCGTGGTGGTGGAACAGAACATCAACGAAATTCTGAGCTTCCAGCGCGCGGCCCTCGAGCAGGTGATTCTGGTATCCATCGTCAGCCTGTTCGCCGTGTTCATCGCGCTGCTGGCCTTCGCTGCGCGCCTGGCCTGGCGCATCCGCAACCTGCGCCGCGAGGCCAGCGCCGCCATCGACGAATACGGCCGCCTGCGCATCGGCGAGCTGCGCCGCGAGATGAACGCCGGCGACGAGATCGGCGACCTGTCGCGCAGCGTGTCGAGCATGTTGTCGAAGCTGCATCAGCACAACAACTTCCTGGAGAGCATGCCGCGCACCTTGCGCCACGAGATCAACAATCCGCTGAACACGCTGTCCACGTCGTTGCAGAATCTGGCGGAGGAAAACCCGGATGTCCGCGACAGCAAATATCTGGAGAGCGCCAAACGCGGCGTCATGCGCATCGGCGTGATCGTGCAGAACCTGGCGGATGCAGCGAATCTCGAGGAGTCACTGGAAGCCGAGGAACGCGAGGTCATCGACATCGCCCAGCTTCTCGAGAACTACGTGGCCAACTGCCGCATTACCCACAAAGACTGCGAGTTCATCTACCGCGGCCCCGACCACCCGGTCTACGCCAATGTCTCCGACTACCGCATCGAGCAACTGCTCGACAAGATCATCGACAACGCCATCGACTTCCACCGCTCCAACAGCCCCATCAAGGTGCAGCTCGACAGCTACCGCGATCAGTTGCAGATCACCGTGGCCAACCGCGGCCCCACCCTGCCGGAGAAAGCCGAGAAATCCCTGTTCGATTCCATGGTGACCCTGCGCGGCCCGCAGAACCGCCTGCACTTCGGCCTGGGGCTCTACGTGGTGCGGGTCATCGCCGAGCATCACGGCGGCTTCGTCCGCGCGGTGAACTTAGCCGACGGCTCCGGCGTGGCCATCATGGTGCAGTTGCCCATGGCAGAGACGGAAGAGACGCCGGCGGCCGCCACCAGCAACGGCCGCGAACCGCCCAAATCGTGGCGGGCTGACCCGCGATCTCACCTGTGGGAGCGGCCTCCAGGCCGCGATTCCGGCATTGTGGGAGCGACCTCCAGGTCGCGACTGGAAAGTCGCTCCAACACCCTTCTCCTACAAAGCCCTCCTCCATCACCCATCCCCCAACCGCTCCCGTCCGCTCATGCTTTCACCATGCCCCAACCCCACAGCCATGCCCTGCGGATCGGTCGCGCTTCCGAAGCCTATCGGGTCTACCTCGTCACCACCGCCACGAAGGACCGGCGTCCGGTCTTTGCCGACTTCGCCAACGGCCGTCTGCTTGTCAACACACTGAAGTGGAGTGACGCGAACGGCCGCACCACCACCTGGACCTTCGTGGTGATGCCCGACCACCTGCACTGGTTGTTCGCCCTCGGTGAAGGCATCGACCTGGAGCGCGTTGTGGCCAGCGTCAAGGGCTATTCAGCGCGGCTGATCAACCGGCGGCTCGCTCAGAAGGGGTCGCTATGGCAGAACGGTTTCCATGACCATGCGCTTCGCCGCGAAGAGGATCTGCGGGCCATCGCCCGCTATGTCGTGATGAACCCGATCCGGGCACGCATCGTCAGGAGTGTGCGGGAGTACCCGCTGTGGGACGCGTGGATGGATTACCTCAGGTCGCGATCTGACCTGGGAGCGATCTCCAGATCGCGACCTGGAGGTCGCTCCCACAACAAAAATCAGGCTCGCTCGTACCCGCTGTCCAGCGACACCGGGCCGTCGCTGGTCAGCTCACCCTTCTGCACCATGTATTCCACCGCGGCCAGCACGCTGCGGGCGGCTGCCGGGTACATGAACTCCGGGGTGCCGGTGTACATCATGGGCACCATGTCGCGGATGTTGTGCACGCCCTTGTCGATGCACTTCTTGATCTGCGCTTCCCGCTCCTGGCGGTGCTCGATGAACGAGCGCACCAGTTCCTTGGGATTGTCGATGCGCGGGCCGTGGGTGGGCCAGTAAACCTCGTCGTCGCGGTCGAGGAGCAGCTCGAGGCTCGCCATGTAGGCGGCCATGTCGCCGTCCGGCGGCGAGATGATGCTGGTGGACCAGCCCATGATGTGGTCGCCGGTGAACAGGGCCTTCTCTTCGCGGAGCTGAAAGCACATGTGATTGGAGGTATGTCCCGGGGTGTAGACGCACTCCACCGACCAGTCGCCGCCCTCGATGACGTCGCCGTGACGGATCAGCTCGTCGGGCATGAAATCCATGTCGCCGCCCTCTTCCACCGGCACGCCCTCTTCGAGCTTGCCGGCGCCGTGCGGGCCGTAGGCGTAGGTCGGTGCGTCCACTTTCTTCTTCAGCAGCGCGCAGCCGGGAGAATGGTCGGTATGGGTGTGGGTGACCAGAATGTGGCTGATGGTCTCGCCGCGGGTGCCGTCGAGGATGGCCTGGATGTGCTGCGGGTCCGCCGGGCCCGGATCGATGACGGCCACACTGCCGGAACCGAGGATGTAGGTGCCCGTGCCGTAGAGGGTGAAGGGGCTCGGGTTTTCGGCGATCACCCGGCGGATGCGGGGCGCGACCTGATCGACGCGGCCGTACTCGAATTCCAGCTCGCGCCGGAACGGAATCTGAACTGCCATGGGGATACTTCCAGCAGGGCTAATCGAGGCGCGTCAGGATAGGTTGGGGGTGGGAAGCAATGTGGGTGGGGTGCGGCCAGGTCGCGACAGGAATGTCGCTCCCACCGGAATGCCGCTCCAACTATTTGAGAGGAGGTAGGTGGCCAGGCCGATGGCCAGGAGCAGCGAGGCGGCGAGCATGGCGATCTGCAGGGTGCGCAGCCAGGGGCGCTCGGCCTCGCTGTGGCGGACGTCCTTGAAGACCAGGTTGACGCGGCCGAAGCGCAGCACGTCGCCGTCCTGCAGGCGCCCGGTCTGCACTTCCTCGCCGTTCAGCCGGGTGCCGTTGGTGGCCATGAGATTCGTCACCGTGACGCCTTCCGCGCGCACCATGAGCTCGGCGTGGCGGGCGGACACGGTGCGGTCGCGGATCACCAGGTCGCAATCGTCGTGGCGGCCGATGAGGGTACGGCCCATGGGCGTGCGGAACACCAGGCCGCTGACGGGCTCGCTGGCACCGAGCAGAAACGCGCCGGCTTCCTCTTCCGGCGGCGCCACGGGCTGCACCCGCGGCAGATCTTCCACCGCGGCAAACTCGGTGGTGTCGGTATCGCGCCCGGCCCCGTCCAGGTGCCGTGCCTGCAGCGGCATGGGCCGGCTGGCGGGGTCCGCCGGCGCACCGGCGTGAGGTCGGCGCCGCGGCCGATGAGCTGAAACCCCACGGTGTCGAAGCGCACTTCGTCGCCGTGAAACAGCCGGCAGGCGCCGGACAGCCGCTCGCCGTTGACGTACGTGCCGTTGCACGAGCCCAGATCCTGCAGCCAGATCAGGCCCTGGTGGCAGCAGAAGCGTGCGTGCCGGCGCGAGATATGATCCTCGTCGATCATCACGTCATTGTCTTCGCTGCGGCCGACGTTGCAGAAATCGTCGATGGTCCGCTCGCTGCCGCCATTGGCCGCTACCAGGTACCAGGCGTCGGCTTCCGGCGGGTTCACCAGCACCGCGTCAACGCCCGCCGGGGTCTGACCCACCTCCAGCCGATCGCCGGGCATCAGGCCCACGGGCGCAGACAGATCACGGCCGTTGACCCGCAGACTGGCTTCCGCCAGCGGCAACGCCC
Organism: Gammaproteobacteria bacterium; assembly: GCA_034522075.1. Taxonomy (GTDB): domain Bacteria; phylum Pseudomonadota; class Gammaproteobacteria; order Pseudomonadales; family Azotimanducaceae; genus UBA7803. The sequence goes on from JAXHLO010000016.1 coordinate 33,072, forward strand.
GGGGGCCGCGGTCGGTCATTTCGATGCGCACGTGGTAGTCGAGCACGTCTTCGCCGGCGAGCAGGATGTCGTTGTCCAGATGACGCCCCAACGTCATATGGTTCGACACCGGGACGCGATCGCCCTCGATATCAAGAAAGTACCGGATATCAGAGGGTTGCGTCACCTTCTTCCCATTGATTCCTGAGTTCCCGCCACTCGGCGACATCGGGGGTTACGGTCAGCGCCAGCTCCAGATAATGCCGCGCATCGCCGGTCAGCCCCACGTCGTAGGCCTCCCGCGCCGCCCCCGCGAGGCGCTCGGCGCTGCGTTGCAGCAGGGCCTGGGCGCGTTCGTTGTCCGGGTCGAGGCGTTCCACCTCGCGCAGCAGGGCTACCGCATTACGCCCCTGGGGCTCGGTAATGAAACCGTTGTCCAGCAGGGCTTCAGCCTGGTCGAGATTTTCCGCCACCGTGTTGCGCCGCGCCACTTCCCCGTCGAGCTGGCCGCGCAGCCGATTGATGGATTCCTGGTCGAGCCCGACCGCCCGGGCCCGGTCGATGAGAGCGCGCAGGCCCTCCAGATCACCGCTGTCGAGCAGCCGCGAGGCGCTGCCCAGAAGCTGCGATTCCACTTCGTTCAAGCCCTGAGTGGCGATGGTGTTTTCGGGATCGGTGGCCAGCACCCGGTGGTAGAGTTCCGCCGCATTCTCGCCGGGCGGATTGATCAGCGCGCCGTCGGCCCGATAGGCACTGGCCTGCTGCAGCATGTCGCCGATGGCCGATTGCAGGGTGGCCGCTTCCTGAATCTTCTCGCGCACCTGGGTCAACTCGGGAAGCTGGTCGTTGGCGGCGCTGGCGCGGTCCAGATAGCTGATGGCCTGCTGAACCTCGCCGTCGTCAGCGGCCTGGGCCGCCAGGGTGGCGTAGTGCTGGCTCAAAGAATCGAGCTCGGCCTGCGCCACCGGATGCCCGGGCGCCAGCCGGCGGACCTCCTGGTAGGCCTGGATGGCCGCAGTCGCCGCCGGGATGTCCGACAGGCCGTGACTGCGCAGCAGCCCCTGGGTGCTGACCAGCAGCCGCTCGGCATGCTTGCGGTTGGTGAGCTGGCGCGACAGATCCTGCAGGCTCGGATCATCGGGAAACGCCAGGGTGGATTCCTGCAGCTTGTTCTCGGCCTGGGTGAGGTTGCCCTGCTCCAGGGCCGTGCGGATGTCTTCCTTCCACGCATCGGCCATGGTGGACAGCGCCGCGGCAGCACCCTGATGGGTGGGGTCGAGATTCAGCACGCGGCGATAGCCGGCCACGATGGTGGCCAGGCTCTGGTTGGAATCTTCCCGCAGGGAGCGGGCGTTGTTCCAGGCCTCCTGAATCATGGGGTCGTCGATGACGCCCACCGCCGCGGACAGCCGGGTCACCCAGGTCGGCTGCTGCACCAGCACGAAGGACGCGCCGCCGATCAGCCCGGCCAGCAGTGCCACCGACGCCACCGTGCGCGCCACCCGCCGGCGCCGGCGGCGGCGCAGACTGCGGTCCGACCGATGCGGGTCCCGCGCAGTGATGAGCTGTGCGCCGACGGCGCGAATCTCCTGGGTGGTCACCACCTGGGAACGCAGGGTGGCATTGGGCAGGTCCGGGCGGGCCTGCACCGCCTCCAGGGCATCGGCGAATTCCTTGCCGGTCTGAAAGCGCAGTTCCGGGCGCTTGGCCAGGGCCAGGTCCACCACTTCCTGAAACGGTGCCAGGTAGTTGGGCAGGCGCGGCACCGGCTCCTGCAGATGCTTGACCCCCAGGCTCACCGCGGTGTCGGCGCGGAACGGCACATCGCCGGTGAGCATGCGGTAGAACACCACGCCCAGGCTGTAGATGTCCGAGCGGCCGTCGAGCTTGCGCCCGGCAGCCTGCTCCGGGCTCATGTACTGCGGCGTGCCGAGCACGGTTCCCGAGCGGCTGACGCTCGGTGCGTCGTCGAGCACGCGGGCAATGCCGAAGTCGGAGACCACGGCCGTGCCGTCTTCGCGGAACAGAATGTTCTCGGGCTTGATGTCGCGGTGGACGAAGCCGCGGCCGTGGGCGTAGTCGAGCGCCCGGCTCACCTCGCGGACCACGCGGATCGCCTCGTCGATGCGCATGCCCCGTTCCATGCGCGCATTGAGCTCGCCGCCGCCCACGTACTCCATGACCAGATACAGCACATCGCCCACGGCGCCCACGTCGTAGACCTGGACGATGTTGGAATGGGTCAGGCGGGCATTGATGCGCGATTCCTGAATGAAACGCCGGCGGAAGTCGGCATCGCGGGCGTAATCCTCGCCCACCACTTTCAACGCCACGAGACGGCCGAACTTGCGCTGCACCGCCAGGTACACCCGGGCCATGCCGCCGCGGCCGATCTCGCGCTGAATCTGAAAGCCCGGCAGTTCCATCACGATTCCCGGGGCCGCAGCACCTGCACGTCCCCTTCCACCAGATGGCCGAGCACGAAGCGGCCGTCGACGACGATCCGCTCACCGTCCAGGCTCGCGGCGAAGCCGCTGCCGTGGGCCAGACCGTTGATGCACGACTCGGCCTCGAACATCCATGGCTGGTCGTCGATCTCGAGCTGGCAGCGCTGCACCGCCTCCAGCGGCCGGTTCTGCACCAGATTGCCGCGATCCCAGCGCTGCAGAAACTTGCCGCCGTCGGGCGACTGCTTGACCCCGTAGCCGTGCATGCGGTTGCCGGCGAACTGGCCGCGGTAGAGGGTGCCGTCGCGCCAGTAGAACAGCCCCATGCCGGAGCGTTCATCGTCTTCGAACTGGCCGATGTAGCGGTTGCCGTTGGGCCAGTGGAACACCCCCACGCCGGTCTTATGGCCGTCCTCGAAGCGGCCCTCGTAGCGCCGCCCGTCAGGCCAGTGGAAGGTGCCTTTGCCGTGCAGGTCGCCGTCGCGGAAGACCCCCACGTAGCGCTCCCCCGACTGCCAGGTGAACTCGCCCTGGCCGGTGCGCTTACCCTCGACGAACTGCCCGGTGTAGCTGTCGCCGTTCGACCAGGTGAAAGTGCCCTGGCCGTGCATCTGATTGTCGTCGAACTGGCCTTCGTAGCGGTCGCCGTTGGGCCATTCCAGCACCCCGGAGCCTTCGCGCCGGTCGTTGACGAACTCGCCGGTATAGGTGCGCCCGTCCGGCCAGTGGTAGGTGCCCTCACCATGCATGCGGTTATTCAGGAAGTTGCCCTCGTAGCGGTGGCCGTCTGCCCACTCGTATACCCCTTCGCCGGTGCGGAATCCGTCACGCACTTCGCCTTCATAGACGTCGCCGTTGGGCAGTTCGATGCGCCGCGTGGCCGCGTCCGCGGCGGTCACCCAGACCACGGCCATCAGGGCCAGCACCATGCAAGAGAATTGTCGCGTTCGCGGCAACTTCAGTAGACTCCGTAGGAAGCATTCATATCGTAGTGTAATTGAGCCACTTTTTCTTTCTTGGTTCCTGTCTCGGCATCGGTGCGTTGAGCGGATTTCTCGGCGGCCTGCTGGGTATCGGCGGCGGCGTGGTCATCGTCCCGCTGCTGATCATTCTGCTCGACGTGCTGGCCTTTCTGCCGCCCGGGGACGTGACCGCCGTGGCGGTGGCCACATCCCTCGCCTGCGTGCTGTTCACCTCGCTGTCCGCCGCGCTGACCCAGATGCGCGCGCGCATGGTGGATTGGACCATCGCCCGCCGCTGGGCGCCGTTCGTGGTGCTGGGCAGCTTTCTCGCCGGCTGGGTGGCCACCGCCCTGCCGGTGCTGGTGTTTCGCGGCCTGATCGGCGCCTTCCTGCTGTTCGTGGCCTTCGTCATGCTGACCCGCTGGCGTCCGAGCGCCCATCACCAGCCGCCGGGGCTCGGCCTGTCGGCCGCGCTCGGCAGCGCCGGCGGCCTGGTCTCGGGCATCGCCGGCATCGGCGGCGGCAACGTCATCGTGCCCACCCTGGTCTATTTCAACGTCCCCGTGCACCGCGCCACCGCCACCTCGAGCACCCTGGGGGTCCCCATCGCCCTGGCCGGCACGCTGGGCTGGGTGATCGTCGGCCTGGGGCAGGACCTGGGCGCCGGCATGGTGGGTTACCTGTACGTGCCGGGATTTCTCGCCATCGTCGCCAGCGCCGTGCTGATGGCGCCCCTGGGGGTCAAGGTGGCGCACCGGGTGGCGGCTGTACCGCTGCGCCGCGCATTCGGGGTGCTGCTGGTGGTGGTCGCGGGACGCATGCTGTACAGCGCCTGGGTGGGGTGAGGATTGTAGGAGCGACCTCCAGGCTTCGCGACCTGGAATGTCGCTCCGACTAAGTCGCTCCCACAGTCTCCAGATCGCGACCCTGGAGGTCGCTCCAACAAGATGTGGTTCAGCTATTCCAGATGCCTCAACTGGATCGCATCCGACCCGCGCTCGGCCAGCACGTCGGAGATCACCACCACCTTGTCGCCGGCGGCGAAGCCTTCGCGTTCGCGCAGGATGGTCAGCGCCCGCTGCAGGGTCTTTTCCGGCTCGCGGCTGAACTCGATGCGATAGCTGTACACCGCCCGGTTCAGCGCCAGGCGGCGGCGCGTCTGGCTGTGGTTGGTGAAGGCGAACACGGGTACGCGCTGCGGCCGGGCGCTGGTCACCAGATCGGCGGTGATGCCGCGCCGGGTGATCACCACGATGCCCACGGCATTGAGGTCCGATGCCAGCGCCACGGCGTTCACCGCGATGTGCTGCTTGTCGGTGTCCGCCACCAGTTCTTTCTCGTAGCCCAGCCCCGCCCACAGCTCGGCGCGCTCGGCGATTTCGTGGAGCTGCGCCACGCAGCGCACCGGATGCTTACCCACGCTGGTCTCGCCGGACAGCATGATGGCATCCACCCCTTCATAGATGGCGTTGGCCACGTCGGTGACCTCGGCGCGGGTGGGAATGGGATTCTCGATCATGGATTCCAGCAGGTGGGTGGCGACGATGGACCGCTTGCCCCACTTGGCGGAGGAGTGAACGATACGCCGCTGCACGTTGGGCAGATCAGCAATGTTGGTCTCGATACCGAGATCGCCCCGGGCCACCATCACACCGTCGGCGGCGCGCACGATGTCGTGAATGTTGGTCACGCCTTCCTGGTCTTCGATCTTGGCGATGATCTTCACGTTCTGCCCGCGGGTGCCCAGCAACTCGCGCAGCTCGTGGATGTCGTCGACCGCGCGCACGAACGACAGAGCGATGTAATCCACCTCGTGTTCCAGGCCGAACTCGATGTCACGGCGGTCCTTGGGCGTGATGGCCGGCAGATTGACGCGGATGCCCGGCAGGTTGACGTGGCGGCGGCTGCCCAGGGTGCCGCCGTCGATGACCTTGCAGACGAGCTGATTGCCCTGCTTTTCCAGCACCTCGAAGTTCATCAGACCGTTGTCCACGGTCATGCGGTTGCCGACCTGGAGAATGTCCACCAGCTCCTTGTAGTTCACCTGGATGGAGCTGGTTTCCACGTCGCCGTCGCCGCGCACGCTCACCGTCACCACCTGGCCGGTCTTGAGATCCATGGGCTCGTTCATTTCGCCGGTGCGGATCTCCGGGCCCTGGGTGTCGAGCAGAACCGGCACCGGAAACTGCACCTTGCGGTTCAGGGTCTTGATCCAGTTGATGATGCGCGCCGCTCCCTCGTGGTCGGCGTGGGACATGTTGAGGCGCACCAGATTCATACCCGCGTGGTAGAGGGCTTCGAGCTTTTCGAAGCTGTGGGTGGCGGGGCCGATGGTGCAGATGATCTTGGTGCGCCGGTTCTTCATGGGTGTTCCTGTGGCGAAGCGCGCAGTCTAGTGACCCCGCGGGTCAACTACCAGAACCACTAGGACCAGAACGCCGCCAGCTCGCCGGCCACCTCGGCGGCGCGCACGGTGCGCGGTTGCCAGTGGTCCGGGAAGAACTGGCGGAACGCCGGCTCGCAGAACCGCTCGTCCACCAGACACAGCACACCCCGGTCGGCGGGGCTGCGCAGCAGCCGCCCGGCCATCTGCAGCACCTTGACCATGGCCGGCTGCTGATAGGCGACCAGCCGCCCGTCCAGACCTTCGCCGATGTAGTGTTCGGCCAGGGCCTGACGGGTCAGTGACGGTGGCGGCAGACCGACGCCGACGCAGATCACCCCAGCCAGACTCGCGCCGGTGAAATCCACCGACTCGCCGAACACGCCGCCGAGCACCACGAACCCCAGGCTCGGCTCCGCACCGTCATGGAAACCGGCCAGGAACGCGCCGCGCTCGGCCTCGCTCATGCCCGGTGTCTGGCAGCGCAGCGCCGCCCCGGGAAAGCGTTCGGCGAAGGCGTCGGCGGCCAGTTGCAGATAGTCGAAAGACGGGAACGCCGCCAGGTAGTGGCCGGCCCGGGCGCCGCGCACCGAGTCGATGAGCGACACCAGCGTCGCCACGCTGTCTGCACGCCGGCGCAGATAGGTGGGCACGTCGCGCACCACCAGCACGCCGAGCTGCCCGGCGCTGAACGGATTGCCCGCCCGCTCCGCCGGGGCGTCGGCTTCACCGTGCAGACGTGCATATAGATTCAGCGGCGATACCGTGCCGGAAAAGCGCACGTGGCCGCCGTACTCGTCGAGCCGGGCGCGGATGTACGGCCCGGGGTCGAGGCACACCAGCCGCACGGTGACCGACCGCCCCGCCGCCTCGCCCAGGAAGACGAACCGGTCCGGGTCGTACCAGGACTCCGCACGCAGCCAGCGGCTGCAGTTGAACAACAGCTCGCGGGTGGCCGGATAAGGTTCCAGGGGCTCGGCGCCGGTGCCCACCTCGTCGACGAAACGCTGCATGGCACGAATGAGCGCATCCGGCCGGTCCATCATCTGTTCGGCAGCCAGCCCTGCGCGCCGCTTCAGGGCCAGCAGCGCCCGGTCCAGGCCGCGGATGCGCCGGGCCACAGCGTCGGGCGGATTGTCAGCGAGGGCCTCGCGGATCTCGCGGCGGGTCAATACCAGGGACAGCATGTCGCGCACCCGCGGCGCGAGCTGATGGCTTTCGTCCACCAGCAGCACCGCCTGGGAATCATTAGCGAAACGCTGCAGCCGCACCAGCGGATCGAAGACGTAGTTGTAGTCGGCCACCACCAGGTCGCTCCAGACCGCGGCATCCAGCGCCAGCTCGAACGGACACACGGTGTGGGCCCGGGCCACCTCGGCCACGCTGGCGGGATCGGCGCCGCGGCGCTCGAGCAGTTCCACCACCGCCGGCCGGGCGCGGTCGTAGTAGCCGCGCGCGTACGGACAGGCATCCGGCTCGCACGGTGTGCCCGGCACGAAACAGGCCCGCTCACGGGCCGTGATGCTGGCGTGGCGCAGGAAGCGCTGCTCCGGGTCGAGCTGGGCGGCGGCATCGCGCACCGCCATGGCACCGGTGTTGCGGCTGGTCAGGAACAGCACCCGCCGATAGCCGGCGGCCTGCAGGGCGCGCACCGCGGGATAAACCGTGGCCAGAGTCTTGCCGCTCCCGGTCGGAGCTTCCAGCAGCAGGTGTTCCCGGTCTCGCAGGGCCTGAAAGACACGGCGCGCCATGGCCCGCTGGAACGGCCGGTAGTCGGCGAACGGAAAGGCCAGGGTTGCCAGGTGCGCATCGCGCGCCTGCTGGTGGTCGGCCAGGTGCTCGAGCCACCAGCCGTAAGCCGTCAGGGTTTCGTCCACGAATTGCCGCGCGTCGGCGGCGCTGCAGGCGCGGGTGAACGAGCGGGTTTCCCGGCTGTCGGGGTGGCCGTAGACCAGGCGCAGCTCGAAGCCCCGGCCGTCGCCGAGCTGGCGGGCCAGCAGCCCGGCATACAGTTGCGCCTGGGCCCAGTGCACGCTGGCGTGGTGCCGGTGGGCGGCCTCCGGGTCGGCGCGGGTAGTTTTGAACTCCTCGATGAGGATGACATCGCCGGCGGCATCGCAACCGTCGATGCGTCCGGCCACCGTGACCGGCATACCGGCCAGCTCGGTTTCCAGACCGACGGCGCGCTCGCGCTCGTAGCTGTCCGGGCGGCCGGTTTGCAGCAGGCGCTGCAGGGCGATGCCCTCGTCGGCGCGGGTGCGGCCGTCGAGACGCGCGTGCAGATCGCCGCGCCGGTGCACGAATTCGGCCAGGGCGGTTACCGCCAGCTTCAGCATGGGGCTCTCATGGGGCTTTGAAGCGCAGCACCCGGGCCGGCACGCCGAGCCCGGCGAGCTCGCGCAGCCAGACCCGCTGGGCGGGCTGCAACTGATCCGTGGGGCCCTTCACTTCCACCAGTTCCCAGGCGCCGCTGCCGTAGATCACCAGCAGGTCCGGAAAGCCGCTGCGGGCGCGTTCCAGAGCGTTGATGGCGCGCACGGCGAGCTCCAGCAGCGGCTCGTGAGGTACCTGGGTCAGCAGGACATCGAGCCACGCGTCGTCCAGCACGCCCCAGTGCACCAGACGATTGGTGATGCCCTGCTTGGCGGCCATGGTGCGGCGCAGTTGCCGGGCAAAACCGCCGGGGCGCCGCAGCTCGGCGATCCGGGCGTCCAGCAGGGCGCGCCGGGTGCGGGCGAAATCCGGCCAGAACAGATCCTGCGGGCCGGGCTGAAACGGATGGCTGAACACGCCCGCCACCGGGGCGAAGATCTCGTCCCAGAATGCCAGGCCGGCCAGACCCAGGGGCAACAGATTTTCCAGATGCCAGCCCTGACCGCCCTGGGCCGTGAGCAGTTCCAGGGCATGGCGTTCGATGCGCTCCGGCGTGGGCCCGTCCAGGGTCACGGTCGTGACGTTCGGCTCGGCGCCGCGGCGCCGGCCCGGGAAGCGCTCGGCGAAGTCTTCCTCCGCCGGGCACCACGGATCGCGGCGCATGGTCGTGAGCTCCGCGCACAGCGCCTGTTCGTCACCGTGCCGGTGCAGAATGCGCGCGCGGCGTTCCCGGGCCGGATGACTGCTGCTGCGGGCATAACAGTCGAGCGCCGCGCCGTGCTCGCCGCGCCGTTCGTGCCAGCGGCCCACCCGGTTGAGCACGCGGTCGCGCTGGCGCTGCTCGGCGCGGCTGCGCGGCGCCGGTTCCAGCAATGCGGTGATGACGGGTGCCATGGCCGGCGTGTCATCCAGCGCCCTTGGACCAGGCCGACAGGCGCCGGCACAGCAGATAGCGCTCGAGGTGGTCGGGCTCGGCAAAGGGCCGGGTATGCGCGCTCAGCTCATAAGACTCGTAGCGCATGAGCCCCAGATCCTGGGTGACGAAGGTCGACAGATCGCCGCCGCCGCTGCCGAAGAACAGCACCTGGCAGACGTCGAAGGCACGCTGCCCGCTGATGCCGATCCACGGATGGTGCGGTGCCACGCGACGGCGGATGGCCGCGTCGCTGTAGCGGCCAAGGCACTGGGCGATCCACGCGCTTTTGGTCCGTGCCTGGATTGACGGAAACAACGCCTGCTGCTCGGGGCGGGTGAGCAGCCCGAGCAGGACGTCCGCCGGCAGCGCCGGCAAGGGCTCGACGAGCCCGGCGCCGGCCAGTTCAGCCAGGGCGGAATGACAATCGTCCACCTCGGCATAGGCGAGGCCGTCCACCCGCAGCCACAGACCGCGCCGGGTCAGGAGCCGGGCAAAGAGCCGCTGCGCCGCTGTCCCGACGCCGTTGAACCCGCGAATCAGCGACCATTCACGCGCGCCGAGCAGCTCGCCGCTGCGCCGCGCCACCTCATCGAGCACATAGCCGACGTTGCGCGCGTAGTAGTCGGGCGGCGGCGGCTGTCGGGGATCGAGCTGGGGCAATTTCCACCAGGGCTTGCGGCGACACGGGCCGACGCATTATAAGGTGGTCTCGAGGTCATGTGTATGTTTGTACAGTAAGCCATGGATATCGCCCCCCACTGCATCTGCACCGCCGTCAGCGCCAAGGCGCTGCACAACCTGCTGGAGAGCAGCGGCCGCGGCAGCTACCGCGACCGGTATCCCTGGCTGGTGGCCCGCGAGCTGCTCGACGCGGCCGCGGCGGCGGGACAGCGCCTGCCGCTGATCCTGGCCGCCGGCTCGCCGCCGGCGTTTTCCCACTGGGGGTTCATCGAATCACTGGAGGTCGTGGAACTGCATCGGGCGACCTGGGAAAGCGTCTGCTCGTTCACCCGGCTCAAGCCGGTGAACCCGATCTTTCAGGACGTGGACAGTCTGTTCCTGCAGCCCACCGCCGAGCGCCTGGCCCGGGAACGGCGCGAGGGCATCACCCGGCATCGCTATCCGCTGAGCGCGGCCGAACTGCATCCCTATGCGATCTGTGAGACGCCGGCGTTCATCGGGGTGGAAGTAGAAAAGGAAAGTGGGAAGATTACTTGACGGGCGCGGCGGCCTTGGGCTCGCCGTGAATGCGAATCCACACTTCTTTTCGGTGCACGGCGGAGTTGCGAGGCGCATCGATCCCTAGATGCACCTGGCTGCCGCGGATCTTCAAGACCTTCAGCTCGATCTCGTCGTCGATCATGATCGACTCACCGGCTCGGCGGGTTAGAACCAGCATTCCTGTTCCTCGCAATCCTTTTCTGCCAGCGCAATTTACCCGGAAGCGCGATGGCGTTCTGTGATGCCGGTGCAGGTTTGGGGGGTGATGGAAATTTTTGTTGGAGCGGCTTTCCAGCCGCGATCCGCATCTCGAAGGAAGATCGCGGCCTGGAAGCCGCTCCTACTCCTCATCCAGCAGGCGGCCGGGGAATGGGCGCTTTACCGGCGCGCCGAGGTCGCGGAAGCCCTCCGCCCGGCGCAGCAGATTGCCTTTGCCCGTGCTGAGCTTGGCGAAGGCCTGTTTGTAGACGTTGTCGGCGGCTTCGAGCTGGCGGCCGAGGGCCTCCATGTCGTCGACGAAGCCGTGCAGCTTGTCGTACAGGGCGCCGGCGCGGCGGGCGATCTCCTGGGCGTTGCGGTTCTGTTTGTCGAAACGCCAGACGTTGTGAATGATGCGCAGGGCCATCATCAGGGTGGTGGGGCTGACGATGACGATGCGCCGCTCGAAGGCTTCCGTGAACAGGCGCTCGTCGTGCTCCATGGCCGCACTGAAGGCCGCCTCGATGGGCACGAACAGCAGCACGAAATCCAGGCTGCGGACCTCGTCGAGCTGATCGTAGTCCTGTTCCGCCAGGCGTTTGACGTGGCCGCGCAGACTGGCCACGTGCTGGTTCAGCGCCGCCGTCCGGGCCGCCGGTTCTTCCAGGGCCACGGCCTGCTCGTAGGCCGTCAGGGAGAGCTTGGCATCGACCACCACGTCCTTGTCGTCGGGCAGGCGGATGAGCACGTCCGGGCGCTTCAGGCTGCCGTCGTCGGCGCGCCGCGATGCCTGCAGGAAATACTCCGCGTTGCGGCGCAGCCCCGAGCTTTCCAGCACCCGTTCCAGCACCAGTTCGCCCCAGTTACCCTGGGCCTTCACGTCGCCCTGAGCGCCCGGGCGAGATTCTCGGCTTCGCCCTTGATGCCCTCGCTTGCCTGCTGCAGGTTGCGCACCTCGGTGAGCAGCGACGCGCGGTCCTTGCTCTCGGTGCTGTAGACCGCGTCGACCCGCTGGCGGAAGTCGCTGAGCTGGGCCTTGAACGGCTCGAGGACCGTGTCGAGACGGGCGCTGTGCTGTTCCCCCTGACGTTCGAAGACCCGGTTGGCCAGCACTTCGAACTCGCGCTTCAGGGCCTCGCCGTTGGCCTGGAGGGAGGCCTCCTTTTCGGCGAAGTGCTTGCGCGTTTCCTCGAGACGGGTGCGCAGTTCCGCGGCAGTCTCACGGCGCGCGGCCAGTTCGTCGATGCGCTCGCGGACTTCCTCGCGCAGTGTGTCCACCTGGGCTTCCAGTTCCTCGATGCGCGCTTCGGCCCGGTTCAGGGCATGACCCGCGGCGGCCGCGTCCCGGGCCCGCAGCCGCAGGTGCAGCCACCAGCCGCAGCCGGCCAGCAGCAGACCGGCGGCGAAGGCAGCCGCCAGCCACGGAACCAAGGCGCCCGACAATACGCTGGCGATGTCTTCCGGCACGCGCCGCCCGGTCAGCCCTCGCCGCTGGTGCGGCGGAAGTTCGGCTCGCGTTTCTCGAGGAAGGCTGCCACGGCCTCTTTGTGCTCCGGCGTGGCATAGGCCTGCTGCAGCAGTTCCATTTCGCGCTGCTGCACCGCCGAGAGATCGGTGGCGCAGCCGTTGGCGCTGATGAGTTCTTTGATCCAGCGCAGTTGCGGGGCGGGATTGGCGGCGATGGCGCTGGCCAGCTCCATGGCCTTTTCCATGAGCTGCTCGTGGGGCACCAGGTGGTCGATGAGCCCCATGTCGTGCGCTTCCCGGGCCGAATATAAACGCCCGGTGAGGCACATCTCGCTGGCCCGGCCGAAGCCCATGCGCTGCACCAGAAAGTGCGAGCTGCCGAGCTCCGGAACCAGGCCCATGCGCACGAAGCCCATGGCGAAGCGCGCCGTTTCCGAGGCCATGATGACGTCGCAGGGCAGGATCATGGTGGCCCCTACGCCCACGCTGGCGCCGTTGACCGCGGCGATGATGGGTTTGGAGCGGCGCAGCAGCGCCACCCAGTCGCCGGTGCGCGCGGCAGCGCCCTTCTCAGCGGCCTGAGCGCCGCCGGCATCATCCAGACGCGCTTTGAACGTATCGCCGATGTCGGCCCCGGCGCAGAAACCGCGGCCCTCGCCGGTGATGATCATGGCGCCGACGCCGTCGGCCTCGTTGCAGTAACCAATGGCGTCGGTGAGCTCGGCGCTCATCTGATAGGTCCACGCGTTCATGCGTTCCGGGCGGTTCAGGGTCATGACCCCGACCCCGTCGCGCACGTCGAATCGAATCTGCTCGTAACTCACGACAACCTCCCCGGAAGCACAACCTATGAACTCGGAACTATGATGGTAGTATGCGGAAATTCAGCGTGGATGCCACGATCTCCCGAATGACTGTACAGCCCGACCCGCAGATCCTCGTCCTCGACGACGATGCCGGTCACGGCGCGAGCGTGCGCGAGCTGCTGGCCGCCAGCGGCTACCGGGCGGAGGCCAGCACCGATGCAGCCCGTTCCATGCAGCGCCTGCAGGAAGGCGAGTTTCAGATTCTGGTGCTCGATCTGAACATGCCCCAGGTCTCCGGCCTCGACGTGCTCGAGTTCCTCGGCGACCAGGACATCCCGGTCAAAACCATCGTGCTCTCCGGCGAGACCTCGGTGAGCAGCGTGACCCCGGTGCTGCGCCTGGGCGCCTACGATTATCTGCCCAAGCCCTACCAGCCGGAACAACTCCTGACCAGCGTGGCCAACGCCGTGGAGCGTCACCGGCTGGAGATCGAGAACCGCACCATGGCCAACCAGGCCGAGGCCGATCACGCACTGCACGAGTTTCTGGTCACGTCCTCGCCGGACCTCATCTATGTGCTCGACGACCAGGGCCGCTTCACCTTCGCCAACAAACCGATTTCCAACATCTTCGAGCGCGCGCCGGCCGACGTCAGCGGCCTGTCCTGGCAGGATGTGGTGGGCCCGGACCTGGCACAACTGCTGCGCCACCACTTCGACGAACGCCGCACCGGCGAGCGGGCCACCCGCCACTTCGAATTCGAGTACCAGCCGAGCCCCGGCACCACGCGCATTCTGGAGTTCTCGGCCACCGGCCTGTACGAAGAACGCGACGGCGAGCGCAGGGGCGAGTTCGTCGGCACCTACGGCGTGCTGCGCGATGTCACGGAGGCCCGCCGCACCGCCCGCGAACTGGCGCAGAGCCGGTTGAAGTTCTACGGCCTGTTCATGGATTCACCGGACGCCAGCTACATCGCCCGGCTGTACGACGGGCGGTTGCTGGAAGCCAACGAGAACTTCCGCGACATTCAGGCCCGGCTCGGCGTACCGGCCGAGAATACCGACGCCTTCCTGTTCCCCAACCCGGAAACCCGCCAGGAGTTCGTCCGCCGGGTCGCCAGCGGTACCGAGCCCAAGACCATCGCCCTCGACCGGGAGACCCTGGAAACCGTCTACCATCTGGAGCTCACGGCGAAATCCCTGACTTTGAACGACGAGCCCTGTCTGCTGGCCACCGTGCACGACCGCACGGACGCCCGGCGGGCCGAGCGCGACCGGCTGAACCTGCAGAACCGTCTGCAGCAGGCGAGCAAGATGGAAGCCATCGGTCAGCTCGCCGGCGGCATCGCCCACGACTTCAACAACATCCTGGCCAGCATCATCGGCTACGCGGAACTGATTCAGAACGCCCGCGAGCGCTTCACCGCCGAGCAGGTCAACGGCTATCTCGACCAGGTGGTCAACGCCGGCCACCGGGCGCGCGATCTCATTTCGCAGATGCTCACGTTCACCCGTGCCAACCGCGGCGACCCCCAGCGCATCGACGTGGCCGCGGCCATCAACGACGTGTCGAGCATGTTGCGCGCCGCTATCCCCAGTAACATCGACGTACACAATGACATCGATGCCGATCTGCCGCCCATTATCGCCGATCCCATCCAGCTCCAGCAGATCATCATCAACCTGCTGGTGAACGCCCGGGATGCCATCGACGGGCCCGGCCGCATCCTGGTTTCTCTGAAGCGCGGCATGCAGCAGCACGAGTGCGACGCCTGCGGCGAACGTCTCAGCGGCGAGCACGTGGTGCTGTCCGTTTCCGACAGCGGCCACGGCATCGCCGAAGAGGTGCGCGGCCGCATGTTCGAGATGTATTTCACCACCCGGGAACCCGGCAAAGGCACCGGCATCGGCCTGTGGCTGATCAATAACCTCATTCACGAATATCAGGGCCACGTCACCGTGACCTCGAAGCTCGGCATCGGGACCACGTTCGACGTGCATCTGCCCACGGCCGACAGCGTGACCGAAGAGCACACGCCGGCCGCGGCAGAGGAACCGCCCGCTGCGGCCGGGACCATCATGGTGGTCGACGACGAGGCGTCGGTGGGCAACTTCATCAGCGAGGTACTGCGCGACGCCGGCTATGAGGTGGCCCTGTTCAATGAAAGCCCCCGCGCCCTGCGCCACCTGCAGGCACACCACGCGGAGGTGGCCGTGCTGATCACCGACCAGAACATGCCGCTGATGAACGGCCTGGAACTGGTCGAACAAGCCAAAGCTCTGAACCCCGAACTGCCGGCCGTGCTGATCACCGGCTTCGCCGCCAGCGCCCATGCGCAGAACTGGCAGCGGCTCGGGCTGGACGGCTTGCTCACCAAGCCGTTTCGCATCGACGACTTGCTGGACACCGTGGCCCGGCTGGCACCGGAAGCCGCCTCACCTGGCCAGCCGCCGGCCTGACCCGCCCGGCCGTCGCGGCGTACGCTCAATAGCCGGTCTTTTCCTGGTCTTCTACCTGCCCGGTGCGTACGGCGGCCAGATCTTCGGCGGCGGCGCGCATCATGAAGCCGGCGTCGCTGCCCAGAGTCACCAGGTTGAATCCCGCCGCCAGATACCGGCGCGTGTACTTCAGGCTGGACGTATGAATGCCCGCGCCGATGCCGGCTTTCCGACAGGCGGCCAGAATGCGCGCCACGGCTTCGGCATGTTCGGCCTGGTCGGTATCGCCCACCGCGGGCAGGCCCAGCGCCAGCGCCAGATCCGACGGGCCGATGTAAACGGCATCGAGGCCTGGCGTGGCGACGATGTCGTCTAAGTTGTCCAGCCCCTGCTGGGTTTCGATCATGGCGATACAGGCCACCTGACCATTGGCTTCTCTGGCATAACCCCGGCCGCCGTACAGTGCCGCGCGGATCGGTCCGAAGGAGCGGTTGCCGTCCGGCGGATAGCGGCACGCGGCCACGGCCCGCTCGGCCTCCTGACGATCGTTGATCATGGGCACGATGACGCCGTAGGCACCGGCATCCAGCGCCTTCATGATCTCGTAGGGTTCGTTCCACGGCACGCGCACGATGGGCGTGGCGTCACTGCTCGAGATGGCCGGCAACATATAGGTGAGGTCGGTGTAATCCAGCAGCCCGTGCTGCAGGTCCACACAGACCCAGTCGAAGCCGAGCTTGGCCAGCGCCTCCGCGGAGTAGGTATTGGCCAACGATAACCAGCAGCCGACGGTCTGCCGGCCGTCGCGCCAGGCACTCAGTGCCAGATTTTCCCGCACGCGCTGTCCTCGAGCTTCGATAGTTGGCCTCAACGGTGCATCGTCACCGACCTGGATGCAAGCCGCACCGCGCCATGCGAGAATTCCGCGACAGGCAGAAGGGGAGAATACATGGCCGAACCGTCCGTGCAGCCGGAGCTCGAAGCGCTGATCAGAGACTTTACCGCGCCGGGCGCGCCGTACGAACTCATCACCGCGGACGTGGACGGCACGCCCATGCCGGTGTTCCGCAACGCCCCGCCCAACCTGCTGACGCTCTACGCCGAGGCCGCGGACGCTTTTCCCGACCGCGACTGTTACGTCTACGAAGGCGAGCGCTATACCTATCAGGACGTGTGGCGTACGGCCGCCCGGGTCGCCAACGCCCTGAGCGCCGCCGGGGTCCGCCCGGGAGACCGGGTGGGCATCGCCATGCGCAACTATCCCGAATGGGTGCTGGCCTTCATGGGCATCACCAGCCTGGGCGCCGTGGCGGTGGCCATGAACGCCTGGTGGACGGGGGAGGAACTGCGCTACGGCATGGTCGACAGCGGCCTGAAGGTCCTGTTCGCCGATGCCGAACGGCTTGAGCGCGTCGAGGATACCGCGGCTGAGCTGGACATCACTCTGATCGCCGTGCGCGCTGACACGCCGGCGCACACGAACTGGACGTCGTTCATCGCCGATGCCGGAGAGCAGATGCCGACGGCATCGACCGCCCCGGACGACAATGCGCTGATCCTCTATACCTCCGGGTCGACGTCGCACCCGAAAGGCGTGCTGTCGAGCCACCGGGCGGTACTGCATGCTCTGCTCGGCTGGGAGTGCGCAGCCGCCATGGCCGCCGAGCTGGCAGCGCCGCCGGCCGACGCTGACCTGCCCGCCATGATACTCACCGTGCCGCTGTTTCACGTCTCCGGGCTGAACGTGCAGCTCCTGTCCTCGTTCCGCCAGGGACGCAAGCTGGTGGGCATGTACAAGTGGGATCCGGAAGAAGCGTTGAAAATCATCGAGGCGGAACGCATCACCCAGTTCAACGGCGTGCCCACCATGAGCTGGGAGCTCATTCAGTCACCGAACTTTCACAGCTACGACACCTCGAGCCTCAAATCCATGGGCGGCGGCGGCGCTGCCATGGCGCCGGAACACGCCCGCCAGATCGACGCCCGGCTGCCCACGGGTGCCGCCGGCACCGGCTACGGCATGACCGAGACCAACGGCCTGGCCACTACCATTGCCGGTGAGGCACTGCTGGAGCGGCCGCGGAGCTGCGGGCGCCCTACCCCGCCTATCGTCAGTATCAAGGTCGTCGACGAGGCGGGCCGGGAACTGCCCCGGGGCGAAACCGGCGAGATCTGGATTCACGGCCCCATGAATTTCCGCGGTTACTGGAACGACGCCGACGCCACGCAGGCGACCCTCTCCGACGGCTGGGTGCATACCGGCGACGTGGGTCACATGGACGACGAGGATTACGTGTTCATCACCGACCGCGCCAAGGACATGGTGATCCGCGGCGGCGAGAACATCGGCTGTCAGGAAGTGGAAGCCGCCATCTATGACCATCCGGCGGTGTCCGAGTGTGCCGTATTCGGCCTGCCGGACGAGCGTCTCGGCGAGACGCTGGCCGCCGTGATCATGCGCAAGCCCGGCATGCCGCTGGAAGCCGATGACGTGAAAGCCCACGTCGCCGGTCACCTGGCGCGGTTCAAGGTCCCCGAGCGCATCTGGATTCGCGATGAGCAGTTGCCGCGCATCGCCTCCGGCAAGATCTACAAGCGCGGCCTGCGCGACCAAGCCCTGGCCGACCTGGAGCGCAAGTCATGAACGCCGCCGCGAAGAAGACCGTCGCCGTACAACTGCCGGCCGTAGCCCGCACCGGCGACCCGGCCGCGCGCTATGCTCTGGAGCTGGAAGCCCTGGCCCCGCTGGCCGACATCGTGGAAGTGGACGGCAGCTCGCCGGAAACATTCATCGACGGCGTGCGCCATGCGGATGCCCTGATCACCTCCTGGGGTATCCGCATCGACCGGCAGATCATCGATGCGCTGGAACGCTGCGTGGTCATCGGCGTCGGCAGTGTCGGCGTGGACATGGTGGACGTGGCAGCCGCCACCGACGCCGGCATCGTCGTCACCAACGTCCCGGACGTGTTCATCGAAGAGGTCGCCGACCACGCCATGATGCTGCTGCTGTCGGCGGTCCGCCACGTCCGCGCCACCGACCGGATGGTCCGCGACGGCGACTGGACCCAGGGCCGTCCGCTGCTCAACCGGGTGCCGCGGCTCATGGGCCGCACCCTGGGCCTGGTGGGCTTCGGCAACGTGGGCCGCTGTGTCGCGCGCCGGGCCGCCGGCTTCGGGCTGCAGGTCATCGCCCACGACCCGTACTTAAGCGAACTCACCATGAGCGAGGCCGGCGTCGAACCCGTGGACTGGGGCGAGCTGCTCGAGCGCGCCGACTATATCTCGCTGCATACACCACTGAACCCGGACACGCGCCACCTGCTCGACGCCGCCGCCTTCGCCGCCATGAAGCCCGGCGTGGTCATCGTCAATACCGCCCGCGGGCCCATCATCGACGAGGCGGCGTTGCTGGAGGCCCTGGCCAGCGGTCAGGTGGCCGCCGCCGGTCTCGACGTCCTGGAACGCGAACCCCCGGCGGCCGACAATCCGCTGCTGGGCCTGGACAACGTCATCCTCACGCCGCACGTGGCCTCGGCCACCACCCGCATGCGCCCGACCACGCGCCGCCGGGTGGGCCGCGAAGTCGCGCTGGTGCTCAGCGGCCGCTGGCCCATGAGCTGCGTCAATCCCACGGTACTGCCCCGCGTGACCCTGGAGCGCTGGCAGCCGTATCCCATGAACCGGGGACCCAACCGGTGATCCTCCCGCTACCCAACACAAGGAATCTGCCCATGTCGAAGTTATTGATCCCCGTGCTGACCCTGCTCATGGCCTTCCTGTCCGCGTCCGCGGTGCTGGCCGCCGAGGATGGGGTGAAAGCCAGACTGGAAGCCGCCATGGCCAGCGACATCCGCAGTGATGCGGAGAAGGCCCGCGACGCAAACCGCAAACCCATCGAAACCCTCGAGTTCTTCGGCTTGCAGGAGGAAATGCGGGTCCTCGAGCTCGTCCCCGGCGGCGGCTGGTATACCAAGCTGCTGGCGCCCGTGCTCGCTGACAACGGCGAGCTGTTCGTGGCCATCGGCACCACCACCGTCCAGTCCCTGCTCGACGACGGCACCCTGGAAGACGTGAACGTCGTGGAGGTCGAAGGCGAGTTCGTCCGCCCCGAGGGACAGCGGCGCTTCCAGTTCGACGGCCTGCGCATTCCCGTGGAGGACATCGACCTGGCGCTGACTTTCCGCAACCTGCACAACATGACCGAAGCCGGCCGCCGCGGGGTCAACGAAGAGGTCTTCCGGGTACTGAAAAGCGGCGGCCACTACGGCGTCGTCGATCACACCCGCCGGCACATGCAGGACGACTACTACGAAAACTGGCGGCGTATGGACCCGGTGCAGATGATCAAGGAAATCGAGGCCGCCGGCTTCGAGTTCGTCGATTACTCCACCCTGCACTACCGCCCCGACGACGAGCTGCGCTACGAAGTGGGCCGCCGCACGGTGACCGGCAACACCGACCGCTTCACGCTGCTGTTCCGCAAGCCGTAGTGTGGCGTATCGCCACACTTGGCGTTACTTGCCGAACTTGTGCCGCAGGGTGTACCAGCTCGGATAAGGAATCGGCCGCGGGTCTTTCTTCGAGGTCCAGAAGCGGACCACGCGGCCGTCCGACAGGTGCAGCGCCTTGGCCACGTCCTTGTTGGACAGACCCTTGCGGTCCATCCACTCGCGAATCTCGTCCGGGGTGGGCGGGTATTTCTTCATGGGCGCGTCCAGGCACATTCTAACAGCCGGAAAACTAGGAACAATAATCCGCTGATTGACCCGGTTTTTCTGACCGCGGGCCGCACGCTTACATCAACCACTGGCACCTGATAACCTTTCTTTTAATTCCTGCATTTTCAAAATTTTACGCGACAAACCTGATGCCTGTATCAGATATTTGCAGCGAAACCAGGCTGTGATTCGATACGCATAGTATAGGATCTTTTGACCTATAGGACTTGCGTACCCCGAGCAAGCGCGCTAGGCTCCTACACGATGTCTGTTACAGGATTATGACAGACCCTGGAAATTTTTCGTGAGCAGGCCGCACGCGGCCGGCAACCCGGAAGCAGGAGGTAGAGGAAGATGAAAGCATTCGCAGCGATGATGCTGGTGGCTATGATGGCCGGCTGTGCGTCTAACGCCGAGGTGGCGCCCACGCACTATTGGGAATCCGCCGAACGGGCGCCGGAGAACCGCTACCGCATCGACAATCAGGCGTGTCAGGCCGAAGTCGAGGGAGAGACCGGCAACGCCATGTTCGAACCGGCCAGCGACTCCTTCCAGGCGTATCGTGACTGCATGATCAGCCGCGGTTACGTACTGCGTCAGTACTGAAGCAGCGGTCTACGGGGCGGCGACCACCGCCCCGACCGCCAGCGCTACACTGACCACGAGCCCCGCAAACGCTTTGCCCGCATCGGCGCCGATGGCCTGCCAGGTCTGAGTCAGACGCTGTCGATCGAGTTGCAGGCGCAGAGCCAGCTCCCGCCCGGCGAGCAGGCCCAGAAATACCCACGTGGTGCTCATCGGCATATTGCTCCACTCCTTGAAGATCAACAGGATCACCCCGTAGATGAAATCGATGAGCGTGGCCGAGCGGATGTCCGTGGTCATGGTCTTGGACGTCACGATGCGTTGAATGCGCCCGCCAACCTGGTAAAAGATGACGCCCTGCATAGTCACCAGCACCGTCACTGCAAATACCAGCCAGACTCCGGGCAATGGCTGATGCAGAAACACGAACAGGTTGGCCAGATCCTGATGAGCCACTGGCTCCAGAGGAACCCGGTGGAACACCACTGCAGCACCACCCAGTACACGGGCACCGGGCGGTCTGCCGTTCGCTGCAAGCGCTCAGTCACACGCCGCATGACCAGTCCGTAGACCAGGATGGCCGTCAGGAACGCCACGACATAGCCAAGGATGGACTTCGCCAGCATGGATTCGATGTTCTGCGGAGCGAACACCGACAACACCAGAAACGTGGTGCTGACCGGGATGCCGAAGCGGGTGAGAAACAGCAGTATCAACGGTGCCGCCACATGTATCCACGACAGCCCGCCAGGGGGCGACGGGAACTTCTCCAGCCGGCCATAAGCCGGGTCACCGCCATTGACCACCCAGCTATAGAGCAGCACCAGCACCAGAATCGACGAGGAGAATGCCCAGAGCACCCACCAGGGCCGGTGACGGTTTGAAGCGATGAACGTGCCAAGCGTCTGAATGGAGTCGTTGGCTACCACCGCGTAGGCAGCCAGCACGAACCCCAGCACCATGAGTGCTTCGACCATGTAGTTTCTGCCGGCGGTGAACGCGAATCGCGCAGCATAGCGGCAGGATGTTACGGATTCTTGACATCAGCGTGCGGGGCAACCGACTGTAGTATGATGCGCCGCGCGTCGAACCAATGACGCCCCTCTGCCCAGGTGTTGGAACTGGTAGACAAGCTGGATTTAGGTTCCAGTGCCGCAAGGCGTGCGAGTTCGAGTCTCGCCCTGGGCACCAGCTGTTGGAGCGACTTTCCAGTCGCGACCTGGAGGTCGCTCCTACAAGCCCTTCCATCGAAAATGCCTATCGTTTCCATGTAAACATTCGATTTCACAGATCGTTCGCCCTGCCCCATGATGCCGTCATCGCAACACGTCACTCATGACTGGCAAGGAGTTCGAGCCTTATGAACCACAAAACGACAGGCGACCGCATACCTGAGGTAACCTTCCGCACGCGAACCAGCACCGGCTGGCAGGACGTGTCCACCCAGGATCTGTTCGCCGGCAGGACGGTCATCGTCTTCTCACTGCCCGGCGCATTCACCCCCACCTGCTCGTCCAGCCAGCTACCCGGCTACAACAGCCTGGCCGGCGTGTTCAAGGCGAATGGTGTGGACGACATTCTGTGCGTATCGGTGAACGACGCGTTCGTCATGCAGGAGTGGCAGCGTTCGCAGAACGCCGACAACATCACCATGATCCCCGATGGCAACGGCGAGTTCACCGCCGGCATGGGCATGCTGGTGGACAAGCACGATCTGGGCTTCGGCCAGCGCTCCTGGCGTTACAGCATGCTGGTCCGTGACGGCGTCATCGAGCAGATGTTCGCGGAACCGGACAAGCCCGGCGACCCCTACGAGGTGTCCGACCCGGAAACCATGCTGGAGCACCTGAACCCCAAGGCCGTCGTGCCGGACGCCATTGCGCTGCTGACGCGCATGGGCTGCCCGCACTGCCTGCGGGCCAAGGCACTGCTGGCCGACGCCGGCCTCACTTACGAGGAGATTCCGGTAACCGGTGCGCAGTCGCTGTACGCCCTGTCCGGTGGCCGGACCACGCCGCAGGTCTTCATCAACGGCCGGGTGATCGGCGGCGCCGATGATCTGGAGCAATACCTGAAAGACCGGCAGGCGGACCGCAACGCCGCTTGACGTGCGCGAACCCGGGCCGGGCAGCCGTACTGCCCGGCCCGGTCCTCTTACAGTTTCATGGCCAGACGAACGCCGGCCGTGCGCGGCTTACCCCACACCCCGTAACCCCAGTCCGGACCCAAGGTATTCTGATAGGTGTAATACTCTTCGTCGGTGAGGTTGCGGACGAAGGCTTCCACCGTGTACGTACCTTCCAGCGAACTCCATGCCACCTTGGCATTGGCCAGGCCGTAGCGTCGTCTGCGAAGTGGAATACGGATCATTCTCGATCTGCAGGTAATGGTCATCCTGCCACGCATAATCGCCCTGCAGCGCGATCTCGCCGCGGTCGCCCAGGTTGACGTAATAGCGGGCGACGATGTTCGTAGGTGAGGCCCGGCGCCGAGGGCAGCTCGTTGCCGTCCAGGGTGTAGTTGTCGCCGGCGACGATGAAGATCTGGTCGGACTCGAACTCGGTGTCGAGCAGGCCGAGCCCTGCGATGACCTCGAAGCTTGTCGCTGATCCGGGCGTTGAGCTCGAACTCCGCACCCGTGCCCTCGACATCGCCGGCGTTGGTGATGACGCTGCCCGTCGCCACGGTCAGGAACACCTGGGCCTGGAAGTCCTCCACCTTGTAGTGGAACGCGGAGGCGTTCAGGCGGATGCGATCGTCCATCGGCGAGCCGAGTCTTCAGACCCAGCTCGTAGTTGATCACCTCCTCGGAGGTCACCGGCAGCGTGGCCCGGTCGGATGCGTTGTAGCTGGCCGAGAAGCCCCGCTCTTGAAGCCGGTGGAGACGTTGCGCGTACACCAGCGTCCCCGCCCGCGGCCGCCATTCCAGGCCGAGGCGACCGGTCCAGGCGTTCTCGGACAGATCTGCGATCGGCCTGCGATCGGCGGATTGAAGAAGCTGACGGGGGACCTCTGCTCGAAGTCCCGGTTCTCGTCCGTGTAGCGGGCACCGACCACGCCGGTCCACTGCGGGGTGAAGTCCCACTCGTACTGGCCGAACACCGCCCAGGACTGGGTCTCCAGCAGCACGTCCTCCTCGTGGAAGAAGCCGCCGAAGACCGCGGCATCCGCCGTGGTCGGTGCCTGGGTGAACAGGTCCCGCTCGTCGTCGTAGAGATAGATGCCCGCCACCCAGTTGCTGCCGGTCGGAAGCCCCGTTGAGCCGGAACTCCTGGGTGATCTGCTCGGCGTCGGCAGTGTACTGCTCGTCGAAGAAGATCACCGAGGTGCCGTCGCCGTCGTCCTGCAGGAACTTGTCCAGCTCCTCGTAGGCGGTGAGCGAGGTGAAGGTGATCCGGTCGGTCAGATCGGAGGTGAAGTCGATCGGACACGCCGAAGGTGTCGATGGTGGTGTTCAGACCCCCGCTGGCACTGGATGCCACGTGCTCCGGATCGAAGTTGCCGTTGACGGCCTCCTCGCCGGTAAAGCCGAAGGTGTTGCTGCTGCACTTGCCGTTCTGGATGCGGTCGACAGAGCAGGTCTGCGTCAGGTCGTCCGGATCCAGATAGCCCATGTGGGCGAAGCCGACCGAGGCCTGGTCTGCCTCGCTGCCGTGGACGTTGAGCAGCAGCGAGCTGCCGGTTCCCACGGTCGATGTCCGAGCTGGCCGCGGTAGCCGAAGCTGTCGGTCTCGTTCAGGTCCTCGCCATTGACCGTGTTGGTCTGCCAGCCGTCGTCCTTGGTGCGACTTCACGCGCCAGACGGCCACGGATGCGGTCCGTGATCGGCCCGCTGATCGCCGCCTCTGGAATGACCGCTCGGAATAGCTGCCGAAGCTCGCGCTGGCTTCGGCCTCGAACTCGTCGGTGGGCTTGCGCGAGACGTAGTGGACCAGGCCGCCGGTGGTGTTGCGGCCGTAGATCGTGCCCTGAGGGCCGCGCAGGACCTCGACCCGCTCCAGGTCGAACAACTGGATGGCCGAGCCCGCCGGATTGCCGCGATAGACGTCATCCACGTAGATGGAGACGGGCGACTCCCAGGAGTCGGAGAAGTTGACCAGGCTGATACCGCGCAGACTGACTGACGGGCTCGATGCCTCGCCGAAGATGGCGAAGAAGTTCATGTTGGGTACCTGCTGGGTGATTTCCAGGCCCTCTTCGAAGCCCATCCTGTCGATGGCGTCGCCGGTGAACGCGCTCACTGCTACCGACACGTCCTGCATGGACTGCTCGCGCTTCTGTGCCGTGACGGTGACTTCCTCGATCACCGATTGAGCCGCCATGGCTGGTCCGGCGATGACCGCGCAGGCCACGCCCCAGAGCCAGGCCCAACGGCCCCCTGTGCTGTGGTTGATTTTCGGCATGTCTCTCTCCTGACGACGAAGCCGGGCGCGCCGGGGCCGGAGACGTCGAGATGGTTTGGTTTTTTGTTTTTTGACGGCACCTCGGACTGCGGGGCGAGGCGCGGGCGCGCGAGATCAGGTTTGCCGGAAGCCTACCAGACCGTTGGCGATATTGACAGGAAGGTGGACGGGAGAGACCGCGGGCGGGCTTGTCAGCCTGCAGCCTGCACGCCGACGGCATGGCGCCGGCATTCTTCCTCGAGGCGCAGCAGCACTTCAGTCACCGGCATGTAGATGAACTCGGTGCGCTGGTCGTAGCGGCAGCTCAGCCGGGCCAGGCCGGATTCGCGGTCGGCATCGAGCACGAAGTGCAACCGGCCATCATAGGTGAAGACCCGGCCGACAATGCGGCTCTCAACGGAGCGGACGTACTGCTCAATCGTATCCATGGCGCGCACTATCCCAGAACGCCCTCCGGCGTTATGTGATGCACGTCATCCCCTTACACCGGTGTTACATGGCTGGACGGCCCATCACTCCACGGTCACGCTTTTCGCCAGGTTGCGCGGGCGGTCCACCTCGCACCCCCGGGCCAGGGCCGCGTAATAGGCCATGAACTGCAGCGGGATCAGCATGAGCAGCGGCGCCAGCACCTCGTGGCTGGTGGGCACCTTCACCCGCAGGGTCGGATCGCCGGGTAGATCGTCCACCTGGGTCACCGCATAAACGGGGCCTTCCCGCGCACGGATCTCTTCGATGGAGCCCATATTCTTGGCGAGCTGTTCGTCGTCCGGCACCAGGGCCACCGTGGGCGTGGTCGGCGAGATCAGCGCCAACGGCCCGTGCTTGAGCTCAGAAGCCGCATAAGCTTCCGCATGTATGTAGCTGACTTCCTTGAGTTTTAGCGCCCCTTCCATGGCCAGGGCATAACCGTTGCCGCGGCCGATGAAGTACGCGTTGTCATAAGCGGCGATGGATTCGCCCAGGCGCTGAAACTCGGGTTCACGCGTGAGCAGCTCTGCCACCTGATCACCCAGCGCATTCAGCGCCCGCAGCAGCCGCTCGCCCTCGGCATGAGAAAGATCCCGCGTGCGCCCGAACAGCAGCCCGATCAGCGCGAACACCACCACCGTGGCCACGAAGGTCTTGGTCGACACCACGGCCACCTCCGCCCCGGCATGCAGATACACCCCGGCGCCGCAGGTGCGCGCGATGCTGCTGCCGACGCTGTTGACCACCCCCAGCACGGTGCCGCCTTTGCGCTGAATTTCTTCCACGGCAGCCAGGGTGTCGTAGGTCTCGCCGGACTGGCTGACGGCAAAGTACAGGGTGTCGGGCTCGATGATGGGGTTGCGGTAGCGGAATTCCGCCGCGGGCTCCGCATCACAGGGAATGCGCGCGAGCTGCTCGACGATGCCGGCGCCGATGCGCCCGGCAATATAGGCCGAGCCGCAGCCGAGAATCTTGATGCGCTTGACGCCGAGCAGGTCCTTGGGCTGCAGGTTCATGCCGTCGAGCCGGGCAGTGGCGAAGCGTTCGTCTATACGGCCGCGCAGCACCCGCTCGATCACCTCCGGCTGCTCGTAGATCTCCTTCATGGTGAAGTGGCTGAAGTTGCCGCGGTCGTGATCTTCCAGAACGGCGTCCACCTGGGCGGGCGTTTTTTCCGCCACGCCGGCATCCAGCGTGGTGACCCGGTAGCCGTCGGCGGTGAGATGGGCAATCTCGCCGTCGTCCAGATAGACCACCTGCTGGGTGTGACGCACCAGTGCCGCCACATCCGAGGCGGCAAACATCTCGTGCTCGCCGATGCCCAGGACCATGGGGCTGCCGCGTCGCGCGACCACCATCTCGTCGGGCCGGTCACGGTCCAGCACCGCCAGGCCGTAGGCGCCCTGCACGTCGAGCAGCGCCAGACGCACCGCTTCCACCAGGCTGTCGGCCTCCTGCGCGGCGATCAGATGGGCCAGCAGCTCGCTGTCGGTTTCCGAGATGAACGTGCGCCCCATGGCGGTCAGACGGGCCCGCAGCTCGCGGGCGTTCTCGACGATGCCGTTGTGAATCAGCGCGATGCGCCCGTCGCTGTCCATGTGCGGGTGGGCGTTGATGTCGCTGGGCGCGCCGTGGGTGGCCCAGCGCGTGTGGCCGATGCCCACATTGGCGCTGATGCGCGCCGGCAGCTTGGCTTCCATGTCGCGCACCCGGCCTTTGGATTTGAACACGGCCAGCTTGCCGGCCCGGTGCACGGCAATGCCCGCCGAGTCGTAGCCGCGGTATTCCAGCCGATGCAGGCCCTCCACCAGAATGGGCACGGCCTGATTGCGGCCGACGCATCGACGCACACCGCGCATCTGCGGCGCCCCCGATGCCGGTAGATCATGCGTCTGATCTGGCGCTCGGTATACGGCGGCTGGGCGAACGGGCGCGCAGCCACCTCCTCGACGAGGCACCGGTAAATGTCCGGGTTCTTCAACCCGGATCGGGTCAATTCACGATGACGGCGGGCGACGTAGTCGTGGACGGTCTCGGTGTATTGGGCGACGACGTCTTCGACGATGCGCCGGGCGACCGCTTCGGATACCCCGCTGCTGGCGGCGATGCGGGCAGCCAATTCATCGAGTTCTACGTGCGTGGAGTCCACTGCCATGAGTCAAGCATGGCAGATGCAGTGAAAACTTCCAGGTTTCTGACCGAATTAGGGCAGAATTTTACATATTCATAAAATCTGTTCTGAGCTAACCTGCCGCACCCATCCCGGGACCGCTTACCAAGAACCGCGTCCAAGTGTGTTCGGCAGCTGCCGGTAGCGCTCATTTGCACGACGTGGCATTCTTTGACACATGGAGAGATACACCGTAACGGTCCGATGGGATGGTGAGGCGCATGTCTGGTACGTGGCAGATTCCGACGTGCCCGGGCTCGCTACCGAGGCCGAAACGCTGGAAGAAATCGAGCAGAAACTGACCGTCATGATTCCCGAACTGCTCGAACTCAATGACCCGGAGTATCAGCCCCACCGCGTTCCCTTCGAACTGATCGCTCACAAACATGAGTTGTCCGCATAGCGGATGGGAGACTTCTCCCCGGAGTTAAAGCGGATGCTCGGGAGGCGGGCTGTCAGTTTGTGCGTCCGGGGAAGGGCGATCACGACATCTGGCACAGCCCTATCTCTAACCGGAGATTCCCGGTCGATCAAGAAAATCAAATCCCGCCATACGGCCAGCGCCGTCCCTCGAGCAAGCGGCCGGTTTCCGAAGGCATTCTGAGGCGGCTGACCGTAACGCAGCTGGCCTAGTGTGGTGCCCGGGGCGGGACTCGAACCCGCACAGCCTTTCGGCCCAGGATTTTCCAGTCCCCTTGTGTCTACCAGTTTCACCACCCGGGCGGCGCCTGCAACATACCGTTCACGGCGGCCGATATCGAGCTGCACGCGCCGGCTGCACTGCACGCTACAATAGCCCCCTGGCAACGGCTCGAGATGTCTATGGAATTCAAAGCGCTGGCCATCGATCTGGATGGCACGCTGCTGGTGGGCGAACATATCCCGGAAGACAACATCACGGCGCTGCGCGCGGCCCGGGACGCCGGCCTCATGATCATCATCGCCACCGCGCGCTGGAAGCAGATGGCCCAGCGGGTGGAAGCACAGATCGGCATCGAGGGGCCGGCCATTACCTGCTCCGGGGCCCAGGTGTACGTGCCCGATCTCGGCCGCGACATCTTCGACGAGCGCCTGCCGGAGGATTTCACCCGCGACCTCTATGCCCTGTGCGATGCGGAGCGCTGCATCGCCACCATCACCGTGGAAGACCAGGTGCTGCTGAAGCTCGACGGCCAGCCGGACCCGGCCGCCATGCCGCCGGAGATGACCTGGGTGCCGAAGCTCACGGGCGCCGACCCCAGCCTGCCGCGGGTGGCCAACATTCAGGGTTCGGTCATCTACCAGCGCATCCGCGACGAGTTGAAACCGCGTTATGCCGACCGGGTGCACTTCTTCGACAGCATCGGCCCGTCGGGCAAGGTCATCTATACCCTCACCTCCGCCAAGGCGAGCAAGGGCAAAGCCCTGGAGCAGGCGTGTGCGCACCTGGGCATCACTCCCGCGGAAGTCATCACTTTCGGCGACGCCGAGAACGACATCGAGATGTTCCGCATCTCCGGGGCGTCGGTGGCCATGGGCCAGGCCGACGAACGTACCCGGGCGGCGGCTACCGTGGTGACGGCCCGCAACGACGAAGCCGGCGTGGCACGCGCGGTGGAACGCCTGCTCGCTACCGGAACCCTCTGAGGAAACCTGCCATGCCCGACACCTTCAAGCTGAACGCCGGCGACGGCCAGCGCCTGCACGTGTACCGCTGGCTGCCCGATGACGCTCCCCGCGCCGTGGTACAGATCGCCCACGGCATGGGCGAGCACGCGGCGCGCTACGATGCTGCTGCCCGGGCGCTGAACCAGGCGGGCTACGCCGTCTATGCCAACGACCATCGCGGTCACGGCAGCACGGCCGACCCGGAACGGCTCGGCTGGCTCGGCGACAACGGCTGGAACCGGGTGGTCAGCGATGCCGCGGACCTGACCCACCACATCCGCAGGGAGCATCCGGGCCTGCCGGTGGTGCTGTTCGGCCACAGCATGGGCGCCATGCTCAGCCAGCAGTACCTGTATCGATACGGCAGCCTGATCGACGCCGCCGTGCTGTCCGGCTCCCCGGGCGTGGCCGGACGCTTGCAAGCCTGGCTGTCGCGCAATCTGGCCCGCTTCGAACGCTGGCGGCTCGGCGCCGACGCGGAAAGCCCGCTGCTGCAGAAACTGCTGTTCGGCAAAGCCAATACGCCGTTCGAAGCGCCGGACAGCACCGGCTTCGAATGGCTCTCGCGCGATGCCGAACAGGTCGCCGCCTATGTGAACGATCCGTACTGCGGCTTCGTGCTGCGCGCCGGCAGCCTCTACGAACTGTTCGTCGGCGCCCGGGCGGCGCGGAGCATGGAAAACGTGCTGCAGATACCGGCGGGACTACCGGTCTACATATTCTCCGGCAGCGACGATCCCGTGCACGGCGAGGGGCGCAATCTGCAGCGCCTGCTGGATCTGTATCGAAGCCACCTGCAGCACGTGGAAGACCGCCTGTATGACGGCGGGCGTCACGAAATGCTCAACGAGATCAACCGCGACGCGGTGATTCAGGATCTGCTGGCCTGGCTCGACAAAGCCGTCGACGGCCCGGGCAGCTCTTCGACCAGGGCCGCGTCACCGAACTGAGCCACGTGCCGGTGCACGGCGTTCATGGCCTCGAAGATCTGCCGGGTGGCGTCGGGCACGCTGGTACCCGGCGCAAAACGGATGGGCTCGAGAACCCGCACGTAGGCCGGGCCCGGCTGCGGCTCGCGGGTGCCTTTCGGGCGGATGGCGCTCAGCCCGGCGAGGAACACGGGCACCACGGGCACGTCTTTCTCCAGCGCCAGAATCGACACGCCGTGGCGGAACTTGGCCATGCTGCGGCTGGTGGAGCGGGTGCCTTCCGGAAAGATGATCAGATTGCAGCCCTGGTCGAGCAGCCACTTGGGGTAGTCCAGGGCCTTCGACCCGCCGCCGCGCTGGATGGGAAACGTGCCCATGGCCAGCGACTGATACCACGGCTGCATGACCAGTTCTTTGCGGCCCTTGACGAACCAGCGGTCGGCGGCGGCGCCGGCATAGACGTTCCAGCGGATGCGCCCGGGCAGCGCTGCGTGCAGGGCCACCGCATCCATGTGGCTGGTGTGGTTGGCGACGATGATGCAGGGGCCTTTGATGCCCCGGAATTTTTCCCGGCCCAGCACCGTGAACGGTTTGAAGTAGCGGTGCACCCAGCGGTCGTAGGCATGCCAGCGGAAACCCAGCCGCGCCACCTTCGCCCACCAGCGCACCTGCCAGTGATGGGGCCCCACCGTACCGGATTCGCTGGTCACCAGGCGGCTGAACAGGTTGTAGTCGATGGCCGGGAGTATCTCGGTATCGGCGGTGACGCTGATCTCCTGCTCCAGGGTGGCGCGGTAGGCTTTGAAGTTGTCGGGGGCCTCGAAGACCGTGCACTGATCCCACTCGCCGATCAGCCGGTAGCTTTCCAGCACCTTCGACTCCCAGCGCTTCAGCGTGTCGTGCACCGCCAGCAGCGCCTGCGGGTCCTCCCGGACGGCGCGCAGGCCGGCCGAGTGGTAGCGCATCAGCATGACGTAGACGGGCATTCAACTGCCCCCGGACGAACTGCTCTGCAGCATCTCCACGAAGGCGGCGATCTCCAGCGCCGGGAACGTTGTGACCTTGATGGTGCCGCGGGAGCCGAGCTCCATGGCAATCCGCGCCATCACCTCGTTGGTGGGCGCCTCGATGGTGTTGATGAAGTCGTAGCCGCCGAGCAGCGCATACTGGGAAATGACCCGGGCGCCCATGTCTTCCACTTCCTTGTTCACCGCATGCAGACGGTCGGGCCGCTCCTTGAGCGTCTTGCGCCCTTCGTCGGTGAGCGTGCTCATCATGATGTAGGTTGCCATTGCCCTGCTCCCCTGATTCGCCTCCAGTCTACGAGAAATTCACCGGCGCACCAGCGTTGTCGGCTCCCCTGGAGCGGTTTAGGATGGTGAGTCAACAAAGTCCAGGTGGAACCATGAGCACGTTCAAGAAAGTCCTCGTCGCCGTCGATCTCGAGGAGCAATCGGCCAACTACGTATTGGAAAGTGCCCGGCAACTGATTCCCGACGTGCCGCTCACCGTGGTGCACGTTATGGAACGCAGCCAGTACTACAACATGGGCGACGCCAGCTTCGCCATGGTGGACGATCTGCACCAGAAGCTCGTGCAGGAGATCGAGGCATTTCTGCAGAAGCTCTGCGACAAACACAAGATCAAAGAACACCATCTGCTCGAAGGCCACCCGGCCACCATGATTCAGCAGCACGCCGAGGACAACGACCACGATCTGATCGTGCTGGGCACCCATGGGCGCCACGGCATCCGGCGCCTGCTCGGCTCTACGGCCAACAGCGTGCTGCACGGTACGGAGCGCAACGTGCTGGCCATCCGCGTGCCGGGCAAAGATGTGGAGGTCCGACCGGCGAAAGACAAATACCAGCGCATCCTGGCGGCGGTGGATCTCTCGGAGGAATCTCACCAGGTACTCGACATCGCACAGATTCTCGGCGAGCAGGAACACGCCGAGCTGCACGTGATTCATGTGGTGAAGCCCTTCCACCACGCCTATGCGGGCATCAGTCCCGCTACCGTTTCAGACGTCGGGGTACGCTTCGAGCAGGAGGCGGACGAACAGGCCCGGGCGCAGATGAAGACCATCGCCGCCAGCCGCGGCATTCCAGCCGCCAACATGATCGTCAGCCACGGCGCACCGCAGGTGGAGATTCACGATCAGGCGACGGAGTTAGGCGCCGACATGGTGGTGGTGGGCACTCACGGCAAGCACGGCGTGCAGCTTCTGCTCGGCTCGGTGGCCAACGCCGTGATCCACGGCATCACCTGCGACGTGCTGGCTGTACGAATACGCTGATCAGCGCTGCGCAGCGGAGCGGGCAAACATGCCGGCCGCCGTGCGCACCAGCCAGCGCGGCTGATAGCGCATCCAGGTCACCAGAGCCTGATTCATGAGACCGGGGACGCGAATCACCTCCCCGGCCATGCAGGCCCGGTCGCCTTCCTCGGCCACGTCCCGGGCACTGGCCAGGAACGGACCGGCCAACTCCAGACTCTCGAGGTCCTTGACCATTTCCGTGCGGGTCGGGCCCGGGCACAAAGCCGTCACGGTGACGCCCGTGCCACGCAGATCTTCGGCCAGGCTTTCGCTCAGCGACAGCACGAACGCCTTGCTGGCACTGTAGGCGGCCATGCCCGGCACACCGTGAAACGACGCCACCGAGGCCACGTTGAGAATGCGCCCGCGGCCGCGTTCCAGCATGCCGGGCAGCAGGCCATGGGTCAGTTCGGTGAGCGCCTGGACGTTGAGCTTGAGCATGTGGCGCAGGTCTTTGCCGTCCATGTCCTGAAACGGCCCGCTGGCCGCCACGCCGGCATTATTGACCAGCACATCCACCCGGCGGCCGGATTCCTCGAGCGCCTCGAGCAGCTTGCCGGGACCCTTGGCTTTGGCGAGATCGACCGGCACGACGTGAACACGGCAGCCCTTCGGCAGACCCTCCGCCAGAGCCGCCAGACGATCTTCACGGCGCGCGGTGACGATCAGGTCGTGTCCGCGGGCGGCGAACACCCGGGCGAGCTCGTAGCCGATGCCGGAGGATGCCCCGGTAATGAGAACGGTGGAGTTTTCCACGTCGATGCCTCGATTGGCCGCGTTGTTGATGGCCGCGTTATTGATTGACTCAGGTGACTGAACCATCGCACAAAAGAAAGGCCTGTCAATTCCGCAGAACTGCAGGCCTTTTCGAAAGCGTCCGCCGCTCGCGTCAACGAGCCGCGGCATCTGAGCCGTTGCCGTTAGGCAGCGGCTGCTTCCCGGACTTGATCAGCGCCTTCTTCAACCGCGTCAGCGACTTCTTCGCCCGCGTCGCTGAAAACACCGCGGACAACTTGTCCGGTCTCTTCCACCGCCTCGCGGATGATGCTGCCGCGCGCGTTGAGGTCTTCGCGCATGCCGTTCCACAGCTTCTCGCCGTACTCGCGCTGCAGCTCGACGAACGAGCTCACTTCGCGGACTTCCGGCAGCTTCTGCATGTAGTCCTGGTTCAGCTCGATGTACTTCTTGAAGTTCTCGGCCGACAGCTCGGTGATCTTGCGCAGGGTTTCAGCGTTGATCTCGAAGAGTTCGCGGCCAACCTGAGCGGATTTCTCGAATGCGTTCATGGTCATCTCCTTTCGGGTTGTAACGCCCGGCACTGACCGGACGATGCAGACTGTTTATTGCAATGCACAAACGCATTGTGCAGCACACAAAAATGCTTTGCAAGCGTTTTTTGTGCGCTGCACAGAATACCCTCAGGCAGCCTCGGACTGGCGGACATGCTGCGGCGCCGGAACCCCCAGGGGCGGCAGGTTGTCGTCGATGGCCCGCTGCCGCGGGGTCAGCACCGCCGGCGTCTTGAGCACCCGCTCCTGCAAGGCCACGAAGGCCGCCAGCATATCGTCGCGCAGCACGTCCGGGTCGGGTAGCGCCCTGCGGCAGGCGGTGATGCCGAAGAACATCTGCCCCTGATAGCTCTGCACCGTGATATTGGCGCCCTGGCTGTGCGCGGGGATAGACACCGGGTAGTGGGTCAGAACCTTCGCGCCCAGAGAATACAACTGCTGCCGCGGACCGGGCACGTTTGACACCACGATGTTGCAGGGCAGACGCGGCGTATCCACATCCACCAGATTGGCGGATTCCAGCATCTGCATGGCACTGCTCAGCAACCCCGGCAGGCCCGGCAGCGCCACATCGGCATCATAGCTGCCGGCAACGTCGGCAACGAAACCTTTGCCCTGGATGGCGGAGCGGCCGATCTGCAACAGGCGCTTGACCGGGTCGGCTTCATTGCTGGCGAGGCTCACCATCATCATGGTGACCTGATTATTGCTGGCGGTATCGCCGGGCTTGCGCAACGACACCGGGCAGCCGGCAATCATGGACTTGCCGGGCAGTTCGCCGCGCCGCTCCAGGTAGCTGCGCAAACCACCGGCACAGACCGCGAGGAACACGTCGTTCAACGAGGTTCCGGTCGCCTTGCTGATGCTGCGCAGGTCCCCCAACGGCAACTCTCCGGTGGCGTAGCTGCGCTGGCGCTCCACCGCACGGTTGAAACGGGTCGGCGGCGCGCTCTCCGTCACCGCGCCGAGCCCCTTGGCCGGGTCGACGGCGCGCTGCCACAGACGCCTGGCGGTCTCGAC
Organism: Gammaproteobacteria bacterium; assembly: GCA_034522075.1. GTDB lineage: Bacteria > Pseudomonadota > Gammaproteobacteria > Pseudomonadales > Azotimanducaceae > UBA7803. The sequence goes on from JAXHLO010000016.1 coordinate 67,817, forward strand.
ATGCTCCAACGCACGGCTGGCCTGGCGGAGTTGAAAGCCGGCGAGGTTCTGAAACGCACCGGCAAGCATCTCCAGGCTGCCCGGGCGGCGCCGGACGGTGTGCTCGGGCGGCGGCGGCTGCACCGCACGGGGCTCCGGCGTGGTATCCATGATCGCTTCGATGGCCGCCTGTCCGGAGACGCCGTCCAGGCAGGCATGATGCACGCGGTTGTAGTAGGCGATGCGGCCCCTTCCAGCCCGGTGAGCACCCAGATTTCCCACAACGGCTTGTGCCGGTCCAGGGGGTGGCGTGCCAGTTCGGGCGATCTCGGCCTTGGATTCGGCGCGGCCGCGGCGAGTGCGACCTCCCGCATGCAGCACGTGGTTGTCGATATCGAATGCCTCGTCACCTACCCACTCCGGGTGGTCGAGCTGAAACGGCACCCACTGCAGCTTGTTGGTGAAATACGGCACCAGGTGCGCGCGGCTCACCAGCAACTGCTTGAAATCGGCGATAAAGTCAGTGGGGTTCACCCCGTCAGGCAGTTCCAGCACCTGAACAGAGGCGATGTGCTGCGGCGCGCGCGGGGTTTCACTGTAGAGGAATCCGGCGTCCAGACCAGCCAGTTTGTACACGATTGCATCTCCTTGATTGCGTCGCGGCATCAGAACCTGTCTTGCAGACACTTGCATAGGAGGCAGCAACAGCTATGCCAACCGCTGCAAGCTCGCAACTCGTTGATCAGAAAGGTTTTTGGTGCCATCACCCGAGCGCCGATCGGCGCCCCCGTGGTGCGCGGGGCCGTCTGCATGCGCCGAAGCGACGTGCGCGGGGCCGGCGGCTGAGGAATGCGCGTTCTATGCATCCGGCCCCGCGAAGCGACGCGACTCGTGGCGTCCGCGGATATCTGCCGTGAGGGCCATTTCGCAGTGCAGCAAATAGCCATTGACCCCACACACCTTCTTGGTAACACTCCGGAAACAGGTTCTTCGGCGGTGTGCGTGTACCAACAGATCGACGTCGACAAGTATCGTGCGGCCCGGGGGCCGAGCGCCCTCAACTCTGCCACGGAGTTGCCTCGCGTGCTGCTCGAGGCCACCTCTCTGGCCTATAGCTGGCCCCTGCTCGGCAGGATGCCGCGCGGTGACGGGCATGTCGTGCTGGTGTTGCCGGGATTCACCGCCGGCGATGAGTCCACCGTCATCGTCCGCCGCTTTCTCAAGCGCCTCGGCTACCAGCCCCTGCCCTGGGAACTCGGCCAGAACACCGGCAGCTTCGCCCTGCAGGAGCAACTCATTCATAGGTTCCGCAGCCTACTCAAGGAATATGACGGGCGTATTTCTCTGATCGGGCAGAGCCTGGGGGGCGTGTTCGCCCGGGAGCTGGCGCGCCAGTTCACCGACCGGGTGCGCCAGGTCATCACCCTGGGCAGCCCGTTCTCCTCAGCCGGGCCGGAAACCACCAACGCCATGGTGCGCCGACTGTTCCAGTACGTCTCCGGCATGACACACGATGAGATGCGCGATCACGTGCTGACCTTCGCCGCCGAGGCGCCGCCGGTGCCGAGCACGGCGGTTTATTCGAAAGCAGACGGCGTAGTGCACTGGTCGGCGTGCCTGGAATACAGCGGTGAACGCGCCGAGAATATCGAGGTGTACGGCAGCCACTCCGGCATGGCCATGAATCCTCTGGTTTTCCACGCTCTGGCGGACCGTCTCAGCCAGGCGGAGGGCCAGTGGCAGCCATTCGACCGGACCCTGGGTTGTCGTGCACTATGGTTCCCTCGACCGGAACAGACTTTGACCCCGGCGCCATGTAATGGAGAGGGAACCGCGTGCGCGAACTGAAGAAGTACCCCAATCGGCGGCTCTACGACCTGACTGACAGCCACTACGTCACCGTCGAAGACGTGCGGCGCATGATTCTCAAGGGTGAGAGCATCAAAGTGTCGGACAGCAAAGACGGCTCCGATATCACCCGCACCATTCTTCTGCAGATTCTCTCGGAGCAGGAAGCCGAGGGGCACGAGCCCGTGCTGACCAACCGGGCCATCGAACAGATCATCCGTTTCTACGGCAACAACGCCGGCAAAGTGGTATCCCGTTATATCGAGCAGAGCATTCTGACGTTCCTCGAACATCAGGATCAGTTCCGCCGGCGTATGCGCGAGATGAGCGATCTCAACCCGTTCAACTTCATGCGCCAGGCCATGGAACGGGCGTTTCCCGATCCGCGCCGCTCCGGCCGCCCGGAAGACAAGGACCGGGCCGACCCGCGCCCGGGCAACGGTTCCAGCGACACTTGAAGCCGGCAGCGGTCATGACATTCCGTGGAACCAAGCTCGCGTTGCTGATCTGTCTGCTCGCCCCGGCACCCGCGGCGCTGGCCAGCTATGCCTATTACGTCGGCCGCAACCTCACCGCGGACGGCAGCGTGCTGCTCGGCGGCAGCGGCGAAGAACCCTCCAGCCACTGGCTGGAAATCGTGCCGCGGCGCGTGCATCCGCCCGGGGCCACCGTGACTGTCGGCGCCACGGAGCGCGCCAGTCTGCCGGCGCGGCTCACGGAGATCCCCCAGGTCCGGGAGACCTTCCGCTACATCACCATGAACTACACGAGCTACGCCGGCTTCCCGGCGCCGCTCACCAACGGCGGTCTGAACGAGCATCAGGTGGCCATCCGCGACGTCTGGTCACCGTCGCGCCCGGAACTCGTGGACATGACCCCGCCGGACCAGACCGGCCCCAACTACAGCGACCTGGCACGGCTGGCCATGGAGCGGGCGCGGACTGCCCGTGAAGCGGTGCAGATCATGGGCGACCTCATCGATACCCACGGCTACACGACTTACGGCGGCAACTCCCACCTCATCGCCGATGCCGAAGAAGGCTGGGTGGTACTGGAGTTCGCCGGCGGCCAGGGCTTGTGGGTGGCCGAACGGCTCGGTGCCGACGATGTGCGGGTCAGCTACCCGGGCTACATCGGCGACATTCCCGCCGACTATGCCGACCATGCCGATTTCATGGGCGCCGCCAACCTGATCGACTTCGCCGTGGCACAGGGCTGGTACGACCCGGATACAGACGAGCCGTTCAACGTCGACCAGGTCTACGGACTGGGCGGCGGCATGCGCGACCCGGGCACCAAATACGTCTCGCCCGCCGAAATCGAGGCCGAGCTGCGCGCCGCAGCACCAGTAAGCGTCGCCGACATGATGGCCCTGGTGCGCGATCCGCGCATCACCGACGACCATGCCGGCTACGGTCAGGTAGCCCACCTGCGCGGCGATCTGCCGCATCCCGACCTGGGGCTGCTGTGGGTCGCCCCAACGGGGTCCGTCACCGCCCCGTTCGTCCCCTGGTGGATCGGCGTGCAGTCGGTGCCGGCGGAATACCGGCTGCATCGTTATCTGACGGAAGATTCCGGCCCGAACTTCATCAATCCCGAATTTCAGCTCCAGGAAGCTACGGAATTCGCCGGCCGGCTGTTCAAGCGCCTCATGTATTACACCTGTGCCTTTCCTGAGGAACATCTGGCGCGGGTGCAGGCGACCCTCGGCGCCTTCGAAGCCAGCACCCGGGAAGACCTGCCGGACATCGAACGCCTGGCCGCACTGGCCTATGCCGGAGATGGCGCAGACCCGGCGCTCGGCCGCGCGCTGCTGACCCGCTACAGCCACGGCCGCGCCGCCGAGGCGCTGACCCTGGGTCGGGCCCTGCTCGCCGGCATCGAGGCAGAGGTCAAGACCCGCCACGGTATTCCGGCGCCGCCCGCCGATGCCGACATCAACGCCGGCGGCGTGTCCGTCAATTGTCTGGTGGGCGCAGACCCGGACCGGCCGTAAGCGCAATGCCTGACAGCGACGCAAAGATCCGCGAGGGCCTGGCCCTGCAGCGCCGCGGTGAGCTCGATGCCGCCGCCCGCATCTATCTGGAACTGCTCGGCGCCGAGCCCGACCAGGCAGCCGTGCTGCACTACCTGGGGCTGCTGCGCTTTCAGCAGGGCCAGCTCAGCGAAGCGCAGACGCTGCTCAGCCGCTCGCTGCGGCAGGCGCCGCGCAACGCCAATGCCTGGAGCGATCTGGGCATGGTGAAGGTGCGCCTGGAACTCACCGACGAGGCCCTGCAGGCATTCGACAACGCACTGCAACTGGCCCCCGATCACCCGGACGCGCTGAACAACAAAGCCCAGGCGTTGCGCAGGCTCGGCCGCTTCGACCAGGCCCGCCCGTTGCTCGAACGCCTGGTTGCCCTGCAGCCCGAAGCCGCCACGCCGCTGTACGCCCTGGCCGATGTGCAGCACAAGACCGGTGATGTGGAGCAGGCCATCGACACCTTCCAGCAGGCGCTGCGCCTGCGCCCGGACGACCGCCGCATCCGTCTGGGGCTGGGCGATGCCTGCGAGACTGCCGGACGTTTCAAGCAGGCACATCTGCAATATCTGGCCGTGCTGCGCCGGGAACCGGACAGCCCGCTGGCGCTGGCCCGGCTGCTGCAACTGCGCGAGGGTGAGGTAGACACGGCCTGGGTGGAACGGGCCCAGGCCCTGGCCGACGATCCCGCCACCCCCGAGGACGGCCGCATCCGGCTCAATGTGGCGCTGGGCTACTACTACGACCGCCAACAGCAATACACGGCAGCATTCCACCGCCTGGAGACCGGCTACGATGTGCTGGCGCGGCGCGAACCCTTCGACAGCGGCGGCTACCGGCGCGCCATCGACGGCCTGATCAACGAACTGACCGAAGACTTTTTCGCAACGGCAGCGAACTCCGGCGTGGAGTCACAGCGGCCCATCTTCATCGTCGGCATGCCCCGCTCCGGCACCACCCTCACCGAGCAGATTCTCGCCAGCCACTCGGCAGTGGCCGCCGGCGGCGAGCTGTCCATGCTGCTGAAGGTGAGCTACCAGATCCGCGAGCTGTCGGCCAGCGGCGAACCCTACCCGCGCGGGTTGAAGAGTGTCGGGCGCATCGGTCTGCGGCAGATGGCGCGGCGCTACCTGGAGCACCTGGACAAGGTCTCCAGCGACGCCGGCCGGGTCACCGACAAACTGCCCTTCAACTTCATGCATCTCGGGGTCATCGCCCTGCTCTTTCCGCAGGCGCGCATCGTGCACTGCCGGCGCCATCCGCTGGACAACTGCCTGTCGTGCTACTTCACCAGCTTCGCCGACCAGATACGCTTCGCCAACCGGCTGGATACCCTGGGCCACTACTACCTGGAATACGACCGGCTCATGCAGCACTGGCACGACGTGCTGCCGGTGGAGATATTCGATCTGGACTACGAGGAACTGATCGACGACACCGAAGGGCGCATCCGCGCCCTGCTCGACCACTGCGGCCTGCCCTGGGAGGATGCGTGCCTGTCCTTCTACGAGACTCAGCGCGGGGTGCGTACGCCCAGCCGCTGGCAGGTGCGCCAGCCCATCTATCGAGGTTCCGTGGAACGCTGGCGCAACTACGAGCAGCAGTTGCGCCCGCTCCAGGAGATTCTCACGCCGGTGCTGGAACGGCGCCGCTCAGGGTAGCTGACAGGTGACGTAGGGTCCGTACCGGGTGCTGATGGTATGCGTATCCTGCGGGGCCCGATAGCCCACCAGCAGACGGTGACGTGCCTCCACGCTGGCCAGCAGCGCCCGGCCGAGCTCCAGAGACGCCCTGGCCCGGGCGGTGGTGTAGTCGTCGAGAACGCCCGCCGCCATGTCGGCCTCGCCGGCCTCGAACAATGCCAGAGCCCGTGCTTCGATGCCCTCGCGCTCAGCCAGACTCACATCTTCAAAAGCGCCGAGCGCTTCGGTGACTTCCGGCAGAAAGCGTGCCGGCGCATCGCAGGTGTAGTACATCAGACGCTTGAACAACCGTCCGGCGAACTCCGAGGCTTCCTGAATGGCGAAGTCGGGGGTGACGAAGCGGGTGGCCTCGCCCTTGGTGAGATAGCGATGCTTGCCGAATTCCGGCAGCACCCGGGTATTGCCGATCCAGTACGGCACGAACGGTGCCGTCACCGAGCCGGTGGGCGCTACCCAGAGCATCTGCAGGTCCGCCACGGGCAGGCGCTGGCGGATGTGGGCCACCTGGCCGTAGCCGGCCGCATCACTGGAAATCAGTGGATCGCGCACGGTGTCGAGCATATCCCGCACGCTCACGCCGCCCTGCGCCGCCCGGGCGCGCATGCGCTCTTCGATGATGACGACAGCCTCGGAGCGGCCCTCGCCGTTGCCGTAGACGTCGTTGACGTTGAAGGGCGCGCCGGAATCCGGGTCGTACCAGCCCTGCTCGACGGCGAAATCGATGAAATTCGCCGAGCCCAGATAGTCGGGGTGGTCCTGAAAATCGAGCGGTATCTCTTCGATGTAGCCGGGATAGGACATGCGCACGTCCTGCGGCCCGAGCCGCTCGGCGATCCACAGCCCCTGGCCGCCGGCGAAGTTCAGCACGACCCAGCCCTCGTCGGCATCGGCAAACAGGTGGGAGTTGCCGCCGTAGGTCGAGTAGCCATACTCGTCCATGAGCGCGCCAATGATCTCCACGGCCTCCCGGGCGGTACGCGCCCGCTCCATGGCGATGCGCGACAGATCGCTGTAGTTGGGCCCGCGCTGGGGGTTGGGCGTCATGGCCGCCAGCTCGTCGCGTGACGGTGCCCAGATATCACGGCCTGCCACCCCGTGCTCGTTCAGACCGCCGTTGGTCAGCGGCGGCGGAAAGCCTTCGTAGTCGGAGTAGTTCATGGTGATGTATTTCGCGGTCTCGCGGACCTGCGGAATCTCGATGAACTCGCCCGGATACGTGGCCTTGTCATCCACGCCCACGGAAATGGTGGCACCTGCCGGATGGCTCCTGCGCGGAACGATCTCCAGCCAGTGGCTGGAGACCTCCTCGCCGGTACCGCCGAGCAGCACGCTGCCGTCCGCGGTCAGCTCCTTGCCGACGTAGATACCGTAACTGGCAGCCACGCCTCGAGCGACGGGCAGCAGCGGCGAACAGGCCGAGGTAACGCGCAATAAGTCCTTCACGCTCATGCGCTTACCTGATCAGACGTGTAGCGCAGACCCAGCGCTCACGGCCTGCTGGTCGATGAACATGATGCCGTAGCCGGGGTTGCCCTGCTTGGCGACCATGATGTCTTCGTCGAACACGTTCTGCCAGTTGAAGGTCGACTTCGAAATCCTGGAAACGGCCCGAACGCGGCGCGTAGGACGCATGCAGATCGAACCGCTCGTGGGCGCCGGCATCCGGCTGCCGAAGCGGTCCACGTTGGACGTACCTTCGATGAAGGAATAGTCGCCGCTCACCTTCACCGTACCGCCGACGCGCAGCCCGGCCGCCGGCCCGTCCAGGAACTCGTAGGTGGTGGTGATGGCGCCGGAGTGCTTCGGCGTGGTACGCGGCGGCGTGGAGTTAGTGTTGTTGGGGTTGTTGATCTCCGCATCCATATAGGCGTAGTTGGCCGACACGTTCCAGCCCGGCAGAATCTCGCCAATCAGCTCGAATTCGACCCCCCGAGCCTCCTGGGTGCCTTCCAGAACCGTACTGCCGAAGCCGCCGAAGGAACCGAGGAACGAGCTCGAAACCTCGATGTTCGTGATCTCGTAGTCAAAGCAGTGCCAGCGACGGCACCCACGGCAGCCACCGAGCATTTCGGCCTTCAGACCGATCTCATGCTGGACCATGTTCCTGCGGCGCACTGACCGTTTCGCCGTCCTCGTTGGTGAAGGTCTGCGGCTCGAAGCCCTCGCTGTAGTTGTAATAGACGCGGGCATCGTTGACATAGCCCCAGTCATTGAGCAGATCATAGGTCGCGCCGAAACGATAGACGGTCTTCTGGTAGTCCACGACATCGCGGGTCGGCGGATCGATGTCCTCATTACGGTTGCGGGGAATCGTCGGTCTATCGATTCATTGTCGTGATATAGCACGCCGGCCAGAACCTGCAGGCGATCGGTCGGGTTGAGCAGGGTCTGCACGCTCAACTTACATGAGTCTTCGACTCCTCCAGACTGATCTGGCGGCACGCCGAAGAACGCTTCGCGGTCTCCCATCGACCGGGACACGAATTCCGGATCCATCCGTAGAAGCCGCGGCGTGCCGTCGTAGACACCGTCGGAGTACCAGTCCATATTGGCGTAGCCCTGAAACTGGCGAATTCGAGCAGCTGGTATCGGCTCGGCTCCAGATCCTCGCGGTATTCGAGCGCCCCGTACACCTGGTGATTACGACCGAACAGTTCGTAATCGCCGCCAAGCGATTGCTGGAAAGTCAGATCCTCGCCTTCGCGTTCGATATCATAGGAGTAGATGTAGATCTCATCATCTCCCAGCGCATACGCACCGAATGGACCGAACGGATAATAATACCCCATCTCCTCTTCGTACCGGTGCCAGGCCAGCTTGGACTCGGCCGTCCAGCCATTCAGGAATCGATGTTCCAGTTCAGCAATACTGAAATCGATATCTGCGCTCTCATTCGACTGGTCGGGATGGGAAAAGTACCACTCCTCAGGGTCGGCGTCGGGAAGGACCAGTCTGTCATCGGGTGTCTGGACGAGCGCCCCGCCGTCCCATGGGTCGGTATTGCGGTGCTGCTGGTAATGGGTCCAGCTCACCGATGTAGCCGGCGTGATATCCCAGTCGACCGCGCCCAGCCATCATGCCTGTCGGTAGTTGGGGAAGTCTTCGCCGTCGATGTCCAGCGGCAGACCGAACTGGTGGTACTTGGCCTACCAGACGGCCGGACACCGAACCGTCCTCGGTCAGCGCGCCGTTGAACGTCGCCGTAGACGCTTGTGCGCGTCGTAGCTGCCGACTTCGCTGCCGAATTGCATCCGCGTATCCGGCGAAGCCTGCTTGAGGATGGAGTTGATTTCACCACCGAATGAGCCGGTTACCCCGTAGATGGCCGTCGCCGGGCCGCGCACGACCTCGGTGCGCTCAGCCGCATAACCGCGGAGCTGACTGATGGGGTTATCCAGCCGGATGCTGTTGATGCGGCGTGTCAGGTTAAAGACACCGCGCATGACGATCTGGGACAGACCGAAACCATAACCGGAGCGCTGAACACCCGGCACCAGGTCGGTAGCCTCATAGGCGGAATCGGCGTTGATGGTCTTCATCATCTCCGGGGTCACCACGGACACCGCCTGCGGGGTTTCCACCAGCGACATGCGCAGGCCCGTAGCACTGGTCTGCTCGTCGGGACGGTATTTACGTGCCACGCCGCGCACCACCATCTCTTCGATGGGGCCGCTGCGATCGGCCTGCACGGGTTCTGCGGCTTGCGCATGGACGCTGTGGGCGCCGGCTGACACCAGGGCCGTGGAGGCCATCAGGGTGTGCAGATAGCGCGACCGCGAAGTCGAGTTGCTGTTTGCCATTGGCGTAGATACCTCTAGATTTATCGATGCTTCAATCAGTTGTTCGGATGTGACCCGGCCGCAGCACATCTGGCGCACCAGACGCGCTTGTCGGCCGACCAGGGTCAGCACGGTGAAAAGGGTCAATCTGCAGCGGCGCGCTACAATGGGGCGGCAGCGCGCGGGTGGCGGCGATTGATAGGCAGGAACTATAATGCATTCCTGCCAACGTGTCGATCAATTAAAACGGAGCCCGCCCGCAACATGAGCGAATCCCGCGTACTCGACGAACAGATCGACGGGCTCACATACCGTTTCCGGATCGCCCTGGACAGCCGCGAGATGACGCGCGCTGTGGACACCCAGCTCAAGACCCTGGGACGCACTGCGCGTCTGCCCGGCTTTCGCCCTGGCCGTGCGCCGCTGCCGATCCTGCGCAACCGCTTCGGCCGGCAGGTGCGGGAAGCCGTGGCAGACCGCATGGCCATGGACGTCGCCCGGCGTATCATCGTCGAACGCCAACTGCAGCCGGCACGCCGTCCGGCTCTGCACATGGACGCGGCCGCCGATCCGGGTGAGCCGACGTTCACCCTGCTGCTCGAGGTAGCCCCCACCGTCGATCTGGGAGAATTGCCGGCGTTCGAGCTGCGCCGCCTGCAGCCGTCGCACCCCGACCCGGAACTCGAAGCACACGCCGACTCTCTGCTGCGCCGAGAGCTTTTCGATGCGCTCACCGAACGCTACGACTTTCCGGTGCCCGCCGACATGGTGGAAAACGAGTACGCGCGCATCGTTGCCGGATTCGAAGCCCAGGTGGGCGAACGCATCGACCCGACCCTGGCGGACAGGCTCCGGGCCATTGCCGAACGGCGTATCCGGCTCGCCATTATCTTCACGGAAATCGGCGCCGCCTACGACATTCACGTTCCCCGCGACGAGGTCGAAGCACTGGTTGAGCAGCAGGCGGAACGGGACCCCGAGCACCAGGCGGCCATTATCGATTACTACCTCGACCACCCCACGGCGATGGCGGAGTTGCAGTCACCGCTGTTCGAAGACCGCGTCGTGGCATTTCTGCTCGAGCGCAGCCGCATCGAGGACGTGAACGTCAGCACCGAGGAACTGCTGGCGGCCGTGGAGCAGGCGTGAGCACCGAGCCATGGTGCCGCCGCGGCCTGGAACGGGCCCGCCGCGGTGACTTTGCCGGCGCCGCCGGCGACTTCCGCCGCGCCCTGGCAGCCGCTCCGGATGACCAGGCTGCCTGGCAGGGCCTGGCGCGCGCTGCCCTGGCGCTGCAGGACCTGCGGGAAGCTTCGCGGGCCGTAGAAACCATGATCACCCGCTTTCCCGACAGCGCCGTCGGTCACCTGCTGGCCGGCCACGTCGACAAAGCCCGCGGCAACACGGCGGGCGCCATGCAGAGCTATCGCCGTGCGCTGGCCTGCGACGGCGGTGCCGGAGAGGCGCTGTTCGGCCTGGCGGATCTGGAACCGACCGCCGCGGATCCGGAGCTGGCCCACCAGGCTCGTCAGGTAGCCGACGACTCCTCCGCCCCAGTGCCTGATCGGGTCAATGCCGCATTTGCCTTAGCGCGAATCTTCGATGCGGCCCGGGACTTCGCCGCGGCCATGGACTATCTGACCACGGCCAACGAACTGGCCCGGACGGACCTGGCACGCCAGGGCATCGTGTACGATCCGGCGGAGGTCGCGGCGCAGATCAGCGCGACCATGGCCGCCTACACCCGGCGGCGAGCTTCAACGGCAGCCGCTGGATCCCCTGCCCGTGGATGTCACACCCATTTTCGTGATCGGCCTGCCGCGCTCGGGGACGACCCTCATCGAGCAGATCCTCGCCAGCCATCCCCGGGTCGAAGCCGGGGGTGAACTGACGGCTGCCATGCAATGTGAACAGGAGTTCCGCCAGCAGCGCCACGCTGCCGGCCGCACGGGACGGGTGGAAGCTTCTGATGCCACCGACCGCGCCCTGCTGGAAACCGCCCGGGAACGCTATCTGGAGGCCCTGTTCGAGCGCAATCTCGACGCGCCGTTCATCGTCGACAAGCTGCCGGCCAATTTCCGCATCGCCGGCTTTCTGCGCCTGCTGTTCGCCGCGGCGCCGATCATGCACAGCCGCCGCCAGGGCGCCGCCACCTGCTTTTCGCTGTACAACGCCAACTTCGCCGGCCATGAACCCTACTATCACGACCTCGAGCACCTGGCGCACTACTACGGTCAATATCGGCGCCTGATGCAGCACTGGCACGAGGTCGTCGAGCCGCCGCTGCACACCGTGCATTACGAGGCGCTGGTGACCGACCCGGCCAGGCAGATCCCCGCGCTGCTGCATGCGCCGGTTCTGGACCAGCACCCCACCCCGTCTGGCATCGCCAGCAGCGGCCGGTCTTCACCGCCAGCCATGCTCAGGTTCGCCGGCCCGTGTACACCACGGCCGTGGACCACTGGCGCCACTACGCCGCCTGGCTGGGCCCGGTGGCGCAACTGGACGGCCGTTGACCTGCGCCAGCGCCATCGAGTTCAACAGCTTCCCGCCGCGTGAGGCCGACTACATCTGAGCCCGGCGCGGCAGCGGCTGGCCCAGCCCCCGGCTGGCCAGGAACTCGTCGTAAGTGCCCTTGAAGTCGCTGATGCCGTCCGCGCCGATCTCGATGATGCGGGTGGCCAGCGAGCTGACGAACTCACGGTCGTGGCTGACGAAGAACAACGTGCCGGGGTAGTTCTCCAGCGCCAGGTTCAACCCTTCGATGGACTCCATGTCCAGGTGGTTGGTGGGCTCGTCGAGCAGCAACGACGCATTGGGGTTGACCAGGCATGAGCTTGCCGAACAGCATGCGCGGCCCTGCTCACCGCCGGAGACAGCACGCGGCATCTGCGACTGTTGACGCTCGTCTCTGGAGAGCAGCAGGCGTCCGAGCGTGGCGCGGATGGCCTGCTCGTCTTCGTTGCTGCGGCGCCACTGGGACATCCACTCGAACAGGCTGATCGGCTTCGGGAAATCTCGGCGCCTGCGGTCCTGGGGCGACGGAGCCGACGTCGGCGTGTCTCCGGGCCCACTTGATGGTTGCCCGTCGTCCAGTGCCGCAGGCGGTCGGCCAGGCAGCGCAGCAGCGTGGTCTTGCCCGCTACCATTTGGGCCGATGAACGGCGACCTCGCTCGCCGGCCTCGATCGGTGCAGGCCGAGTTCGGTGAACAGCGTGACCGTCATACGCCTTGGCCGGCACTGCGACCGCTGACTTCCAGCGCCAGGCGATGCAGCTTCTTCGCCTGCTCGAAGCGGATGTAAGGGCTGACACGGCTGGACGGTTTGATTTCCTCGAGTTCGATCTTTTCGATCTGCCGTGCCCGTGAGGTGGCCTGTTTGGCTTTCGAGGCATTAGCCGAGAAACGGCTGACGAAGTGCTTCAGATCGGCGATCTGCGCTTCCTTCTTGGCATTGTTCGCCTGCATGCGCTCGCGCAGCGCTGTGGAGGCGATCATGAAGTCGTCGTAATTGCCCGGGTAAACGCGCAGCTCGCCGAAATCCAGATCGGCCATGTGGGTACAGACGCTGTTCAGAAAGTGCCGGTCGTGCGACACGATGATCATGGTGCAGGTACGCTGATTGAGCAGCTCTTCCAGCCAGCGGATGGAATCGATGTCCAGGTTGTTGGTGGGCTCGTCGAGCAGCAGGATGTCCGGGTCGCCGAACAGCGCCTGGGCGAGCAATACGCGCAGCTTCCAGCCCGGGGCCACCTCGCTCATGAGACCTTCGTGCTGTTCCACCGGAATGCCGACGCCGAGCAGCAACTCGCCGGCTCGCGCCTCGCAGGTATAACCGTCCAGCTCGGCGAAGGCTGCTTCCAGCTCCGCCATCTTCATGCCGTCCGCCTCGGAAAACTCGGCCTGGGCATACAGCCGGTCGCGCTCGGCTTTCACTTCCCACAGCTCCTGATGGCCCATGATCACCGTGTTCAGCACCGAGTGTTCCTCGAAGCCGAACTGATCCTGGCGCAGCTTGCCTAGACGCTCGTCGGCGCCCAGCGAGACGTTGCCGCTGGTGGGTGCCAGATCGCCGCCGAGAATGCGCATCAGGGTGGACTTGCCGCTGCCGTTGGCACCGATCAGGCCATAGCGGTTGTTGTCGCCGAACTTCACGGAGACGTT
>JAXHLO010000017.1:0-83033 GCA_034522075.1 Gammaproteobacteria bacterium
TACTGGAAAACTACGAAATCGGCATGAAGAGCGATCTGCTCGATCGTACGCTGCGCTTCAATGCGACTGCCTACTATTCCGAGATCTCCGATCTGCAGACTTCGCGTTTCGACCCATCCAACGTGGCTTTTCTCGTGTTCATCGAGAACGTCGGTGACGCCGAGATCCGCGGTCTCGATGCGGAGTTCAGCTGGCTGCCCACGCCCAACCTGAACATTGGCGGGGCGATCAGCCTGCTCGATACCGAGATCACCGCGTTGAATCCGCAGCTTCAGGGTGTTGCAGTTCCCGAAGGCAGTGAGCTGCCTTTCGCGCCGGAATTCTCCGGCAGCCTGCGGGCGCGCTATGACTTTGATGTGCCCGCCCTCGGCGGCCGCGGCTACGTTTCCGGTAATGCCAGATACACCGGCGAAAGTAAGTCCGGGATCACAGGCAATGCGTTTTTCGTGGAAGACACGGCGCAGTTGCTCTATGGCCGCGGCACCGGGCTGAAGATAGAATCCGAAGGCGGTGAATTCGTCGGCGGGGGTGGTACGGTGTTCGACAGTGGCCGCTATGTGCACGAAGACTACATACTGCTGGATGTGGCCGTCGGCGTGGAAGTGAATGACTGGCGTGCCGAGCTGTTCGTTGACAATCTGACGGACGAACGGGCCGACTTGAATATCAATACGCTGGAATTCACGCCCAAAGTGGTAACCAACCGGCCGCGGACTGTCGGCCTGCGGTTCACCTACGACGTCAGCCGGTGAACGGTGAGCGCGGCACAGGGCACTGAAGCAGGCGCCGGCCGCGCAGCACCGGAACTGGCAGAGGCAAGGTCGCATATCGAGGCGGTCCAATTCGAGCAGGCGCAACGCCTGCTCGAAGCTTTTCTGGCGACCGAAGACGGTCCGGCGCAGCGTGTCGAGGCGCTGTACATGCTGGCTGTGGCGCAGCGCTACGGCGGCAAGCCGGACCAGGCGCTGCGGACTCTGGAGCAACTCCTGGACCTTCGCCCGGACTACCCGCGGGCCTACCAGGAGCGCGGCCATGCGCTGCTGGCTCTGAATGATCCGCAAGCTGCCGAGCGGGCCTACCTGGAAGCGGTAAATCTGAACCCTGCGCTGGCCGCAAGCTGGCGCAAGCTGGCGGAAATGCGCCGCGCTGCGCAGCGTGACCGCGAAGCTGCGGCCGCGGAGCGGCAGTTGGAATTTCTCAACCGTCTGCCCCGGGAGTTGCTGGCGGTTACCAACCTGATTCACGAACAGGAACTCTACAAGGCCGAGCAGGTGTGCCGGGAATTCCTGCAGGCTCACAAACATCACATCGAAGCCATGCGATTGCTGGCCGACATCGGTCTGCGCATGGGTATCTACGACGATGCCGAGTTCCTCCTGGAGAGCTGTGTAGAACTGGCGCCGGAATATCTTCCGGCGCGCATCGACTATCTGAACATCCTGATCCGCAAGACCCGGTTCGCCGCAGCGCTGGAACAGGCGCGGATCCTCCTGGCCGAGCAGCCGGACAATCCGGCGTTGCGCACATCGCTGGCCACCGCCCTGGTCGGGCTCGGCGAATTCGATGAAGGAATTCGAACCTATCAGAGCGTGCTCGAGCACCATCCGGACAACTACCAGGTGTGGCTTCTGTTGGGCCACGCCCACAAGACCGTGGGCGATCTGCCGGCTGCCATCGCGTCATACCGGCGTGCCTATGAGCTCAAAGCGGATTTCGGTGATGCCTACTGGAGCCTGGCCAATACCAAGACCTACCGCTTCAGTGACGAGGAAATCGACCAGATCGAAATCCAGCAGCGCCATCCGCAGACCAGTACCGACGATCGGATTCATCTTTCTTTTGCCGCAGGCAAGGCCCGGGAAGACCGCGCCGAATATGCAGCGGCGTTTGCCCACTATGAGCGGGGCAACGACTTGAAGAAACGCCAGGTCAGATACGATGCGAGCCAGATCGAGCGGCGGGTGGAGGCGCAGATGCAGACCTGCACCGCAGACCTGTTCCAGCGCCGTGCCGGTGTCGGCTGCCCGCGGCCTGATCCCATCTTCATTGTCGGCATGCCGCGCGCCGGGTCTACGTTGCTCGAACAGATTCTGGCATCGCACAGCATGGTGGACGGCACCATGGAACTGCATGACATCCTGGCGCTGGCGCAACGTCTGCGGGGCCGCACTGCGGAACGCAGCGGACGCTATCCTGCCATTCTGCAGGATATCGACGCTGGGTATCTGCAGCGCTTCGGCGAGCAGTACCTGGAGAACACCCGCGTCTATCGCGGTGACGCCCCGTTCTTCACCGACAAGATGCCCAACAACTTCCTGCACGTAGGGCTGATCCGGCTCATTCTGCCCAACGCCAGAATCATCGATGCCCGGCGCGATCCCATGGCCTGCTGTTTCAGCAATTTCAAGCAACTTTTCGGCGAGGGCCAGGAGTTCAGCTATGGGCTGGAGCGTAAGGTGTGGCCGGCTACGACCGGGCCTAGCATCACCTGACTGGATCATCGGTGATGACATGTTGCCGGGCTTCGTTCTACGCGTCATGCACGAAGACGTGGTGGACGATCTGGAAGGCCAGGTGCGACGCATCCTCGAGTTCTGCGGATTGCCGTTTGAAGAGCAATGTCTGCGCTTTCATGATACGGAACGCGAAGTTCGGACCCCCAGTTCCGAACAGGTGCGTCAGCCCATCTACCGCAGCGGTCTGGATCAGTGGCGCAACTTTGCCGACCATCTCGGGCCGCTGCAGACTGCCCTGGGCGACGATGTGCTGACCCGCTTCGGGCACGGCTGAAGGCGGGCCACCAATGCCGCAATTGCCGCCATCTGCGCCGGACGCCGCTGAAGTCAAAGCCCTGTTCGAGCTTCATCAGCGCGGCCGTCATCGGCAACTGCTGCCCCGGCTGGAGCCTCTGGCTGCACAGCATCCGGACGATTCGCGGCTCCTCAGTCTGCTGGGCGCGGCGCATTTCGAGCTAAAAAACTTCCGCCAGGCTGTCGATGCCTATCAGGCGGCATTGGCGTTACAGCCCGAGCACGGCAAGCTGCGCAATGCGCTGGGCGTGTGTTTTCTGCGCCAGCGGCGCTTCCGCGAAGCCGCTGAGCAGTTCCGCCAGGCGGTGACGTTCGAGCCGGAACTCGCACCGGCTCACTACAATCTGGGCATCCTGCAGGAACATGCAGAAGCCTGGGACCAGGCCGCTGCAAGCTACCGGCGCGCCATCGAGCTCGAACCCGAACACGTGTCTGCCCGCGCCGCCCTGGCGGGCGTGCTGCGTCAGCAGGGCGACATTCAAGGTGCGGTGGATATCCTGCAGGGCGGGCTTGCCCGGGTGCCGGGTCATCTACCGAGTCTGCGGCAGCTACTGGAGATACTGGAACAGACCAATCGCCATGACGAATTGCGTGCCGCCGTGGCCCATGCCGCTGAACAACCTGGCCACAACGCGCTGGTCACCCTCTACCAGGGCATTGTTGCTGAAATCGATGGCGATCTGGATACGGCCCGCCGGTGTCTCGAAACGATCCGTATCGATACAGCCGGCGAGACCAGCGCCCACCATGAGCATAAGCGTCTGGCCAGACTGACCGGCCTGTGCGATGCCCAGGGTGACGAAGCAGATGCCATGGGCTACGCCGCGGCAGCGAATCGGCTGGCCCGGCAGTTGAGCGAAGGACACGGCATCCGGGCGCAGACCTTCGTGCGTTTCGTCGACAATCGCCAAGCGCTCCTGGCTACCGACGCCGCGGCCTTCGCACCTCTGCAGCCGGTGCCTCAGAAAAATGCCCCGGTATTCGTCGTCGGCTTTCCCCGCTCCGGAACCACTTTGCTCGATAGCATGCTGCGCGGTCATCCGGCATTGGACGTGCTCGAAGAGTCCCCCGGCGTGGCCAGCCTGGTCACCGAGCTCGAGGGCCCGGCAGATGAGCATCTGCATGCCCTGGGCCGGGCTTCGTCAGAACATCTGGCGGCGGCGCGCCGGGCGTATTACCAGGCCATCGGCCGTGCGCCGGATGACGGCGCGGTGCTCGTGGACCGCTTCGCCCTGAACATGGTCTATGCCGGCGAGATCGCCAAAGTATTCCCAGCCGCGCGATTCGTGCTGGTGCTGCGGCACCCGCTCGATTGCCGTGCTGAGCCGCCACCCGGCGGTCTCGTTCCCGTGCCACTTCAGCCAAGTCGGCGAGCTCTCGGTACAACACCTCGAAGATGCGGCGGCACTGTACGACCGGGTATTTCGGCTATGGGACGGTTACCAGGAGCGACTCGGGCTCGAGGCCGAGTTCACCGTCCTGCGCGTACGAAGATCTGGTCGCAGATGCGGCCACGGTAACCGGCCGTCTGCTGGAGCAA
This sequence comes from Gammaproteobacteria bacterium, assembly GCA_034522075.1. GTDB lineage: Bacteria > Pseudomonadota > Gammaproteobacteria > Pseudomonadales > Azotimanducaceae > UBA7803. The sequence goes on from JAXHLO010000017.1 coordinate 4,351, forward strand.
CTCGATGTGCCCTGGGATGACGCCGTACTCGACCATCAGGCCACGGCACGAAGGCGGGCCGTGATCAACACGGCCAGCTATGACCAGGTCGTGCAGCCTCTGCACACGCATGCCGTCCATCGCTGGCAACGCTACCGCGGACATCTGGAAGGCGTAATGCCGGTGCTTGGGCCGTGGGTGGCGCGGCTCGGTTACGACGCCTAGCGGCCTGCAGGCCACTAGGCGTCGAACCTGTCCACGGCCAGAGCGGGCCGCAGAATACGCTGCATGATCACCGGATTGACGCCAATGTCGTTGCTGGCGGTCACCAGGGCGCGGCGGTCCGGATGCAGAGCGGCGCTGGTGCGCTCGATCAGCTCCTGATAGTGGGGAATACCGCGGCGCCCGCTGCCGTGGCGCAGCCAGGTCTGACGCCAGTCGCGGGCGAAGTCGCGCAACAGTTTCTGATAGGCGCGCACCAGCCCGGGGTCGTTGCCGGAGTGGCCGGAAAAATCCCGGATCAGCTCGGCGACCAGGGCATCGACTTCCCCCGGGGCCATGACCGGGGCGATATTGAACTGCTCGGTGTCGATCTGCACCGGACGCTCCGGCTCGTAGGTCACATCGCGCAGCATGCCGTGCAGCCGGTCCCGGTCCGCGACCGGATCCAGGGCCTGCATGGCCTCGACCATGTTCCAGAAGCGTGACGATCCGGCCAGGTCTATGACCAGGTGTATGCGGTCCTCGGTGCTGGCATTGACGACATTGTGGCGGCGCCAGTTGTCGAACAGCCAGCACTCGCCGGCAGCCATGTGGAGCTGTTCGTCGCCGCAGTAAAAATACACTTCAGGGCGCGTGACGATGGGGATATGAACGCGCACCCGGGTATGCCAGTGATAGTTGAAATCCACATGCAGGCCGACTTCGTGGCCGGCCTGCAGTTTCATCAGGCGTGAACGCGCCAGCACCTCGCCGAAGGCCGCCATCGCCTGCTGATGATATTGACAGGCCAGCAGGTGCGGTGTGGCGGCCATGGGACCGGTAAAATCGTCGTTGGCGCCGCCGTCGCGGGAAATGAGCGGCACGGCCAGGTTGCCGCGTTGTCCGGAGGGGTGGGGCAGCCAGGCATCGTCCGGCAGCCCGGCGGCCTCTTCGGCGAGACGTGCGGCATCGAAGCGCAGCGGCAATTGAATGAACGGCCGCGTCAGCTTCATGGGGGGTCCCCGGCAGCGGCCGGTCGGCGCGGATACCCGAACGCCGCAAAATCTTCGGCGTAGAAATCGGCCACGGCCTGTGTCAGCTCGTCATCGTAGTAGCGGGCATAATCATGGTGAGCCGAGGCATTGGCCGGCGTCAGGGATGTCGCCGGGATACCCAGATGCCTGCAGACTTCGTCATAGGAGCTCTGCAGCGATTCGTAGCATCCGATATAGTTCATGGCCGAGCGGCCGCCCGCATCCATCAACAGGCGGGTCTGCGGGATCACCAGCACACGCCGGCGGAATTGCGGTCTGGACAGGGCCCGCTTCATGAACGCGGCTTCGTTGCCGGAAAACTCCGGCCTGCCCCGGTTGAGAAAGCAGCACACGGAGACGAAACGGTCAAAGGGATTCCTCACGAAGGCGAACTTGAAGTAACTGTGCCACACGTCGTCCGGCAGATGGGTCCGGGCCTGGCGCGCGCTGATATGTCCGTGGCCGAGGTCGGCGAGTTCCTGCACCGGCAGGGTCTGGCGGGCCGTCAGCATCTGCTGTTCCCAGTCTTCGGCGCCGAGATGGGCGCGCAGCGTCTGCCTGACGCTGTGTGTGGCCGTGCGCGGTACGGCAAAGAAGATGAAGCGATGCTGGTGGGAGACGATCAATGGCCCGGTGGCTGACTCTGCTGCGGCAAGAGAGCAATTCTGCCATAAATGGGCCGGCGGAACGGGTTTACTCGGCCCTCTACGAGGACGAAGACTCGCGCGTCTGCCGGGACATCTCGGATGACGCCTGCCGGGTGGTCCCCGGCAATTTCTTCAAGAACGTTCTGTCTCAGGCGTTGACCAAGCTGGGCGATGCCCTGATCAATCCCAGAACCACGCTGCCCTGGATGCTCACGGCGCTGCAGGCTCCGGGGTGGATCGCCAGCCTGCTGGTGCCCATACGGGAATCCGGCTCCATGTTGCCGCAGCTCGGCATCGGCGCCTGGGTCCGCCGCCTGCCCAGACGCAAGTGGTGCTATGTAGGCGGCGCGCTGGCTCAGGGTCTGGCGGCTGCGGGCCTGGTGCTGGTGGCGCTGTTTCTGTCCGGTCAGGCGGCCGGTCTTGCCGTGCTGGCGCTGGTCGTGGTTTTCAGTCTCGCGCGCGGATTCTCATCCGTGGCTTCCAAAGACGTGCTGGGCAAGACCGTGCCGAAAACCCGTCGCGGCCGGGTCACCGGATTCGCCTCGAGCGCGGCCGGCCTCGGCACCCTGGTTTTCGCAGGCGTTCTCTGGTTCAGCAGCGACGACCAGCGGCCCTACGCCATGCTCCTTGGCAGCGCAGCATTGCTGTGGTTCGCCTCAGCGGCAATCTATGCCGCCATCCAGGAAGAGGCGGGCGCCACGGAAGGCGGCGGCAACGGCTTGACGCAGGCGCTGGCCAGTCTGGCGGTGCTGCGCGACGATGCCGACTTCCGGCATTTTCTGGCCGTGCGCGCGCTGCTTGTGGGCAGCGGGCTGGCGGCGCCGTTTCTGGTGGTGCTGGCCAATCAACGGGCTGAGACGTCGCTGGCTTATTTTCTGCTGGCGCAGGGGTTGTCGGCGTTGCTGAGCGGCCCGGCGTGGGGCGCGTTCGCCGACCGATCGAGCCGGCGTCTGCTGATGCTCGCCGGCGGCGGCGCCGGTCTGCTTGGCACCGGCGTATTTCTGGCCGACCGCCTGGCGCCGGAGCTGGCGGCAACGGCCTGGTTTCTGCCTGGCGCATTCTTCGTGCTGGCACTGCTGCACGACGGTGTGCGGCTGGGGCGCAAGACTTATGTCGTGGATCTTGCCGGCGGCGACAAACGCACCGACTATGTGGCGGTCGGCAATACCATCATTGGCGCGCTGCTGCTGGTGGTGGGCGGTCTGACCGCCGTCATTGCGCAGTTTTCCGCGGCGGGCGCCATTCTGGCGTTGTCGCTGGCGGCATTTGCGGCGGCATGGTTGAGCGTCAAGCTGCCGGAAGTCCAGAGTCTCTGAGCGAGGGAGTCTGCGGCAATGCCGCTGCCCCTATGCTTTGGCGTCGTGAGAGACATCGCCGCCGAGTTCGAGCAGAGCCTGCTCCACGGCGGCGAGCTGTTCGCCCAGGCCCGGTTTGCCGGGCATGTTCTCCTCCTCGGCCACCTGCAGTTGCCGTAGCTCGTTGGCCCAGTTCGTGAGCACCTCGACTTTGTCTTCCCGGGATAGATCGCCGGCCTCGATGACGCTGCGCGGCGTGTCGAAATGATCGCCCGGGTGAAGCTTTCTCTTGTCGGTCATGAAGCTGTTCCTGATAGCCTGGCTGACATTATGCCACTGTGGTCTCGGCTATCTCAAAAGCGCCTGGCTCTGGCACACTGAAGGAAGATTCCCAGGATTTCTATCCATGTCCCGATCAGCCCGGGCGCTGCTGCGCCAGGTCTATGGCTACGACACGTTTCGCGGCCGCCAGGAGGAGATTATCGCCGCGGTCTGCGACGGCCGTGACGCTCTGGTGCTCATGCCCACCGGCGGCGGCAAGTCGCTGTGCTACCAGGTGCCTGCCCTGCTGCGTGACGGCATGGGCATCGTGGTATCGCCGCTGATCGCACTCATGCAGGATCAGGTGGACGCGCTGTGCCAGCTTGGGGTCCAGGCAGCCTACCTGAACTCCTCGCAGAGCACTGGGGAACAGCATCAGGTCATGGCGCGCATGGAGCGCGGCGAGATCGAGGTGCTCTACGTGGCACCGGAACGCATACTCAAAGCGGATACGCTGGATCTGCTGAGCGGTCTCGCCATCTCCCTCATAGCTATCGACGAAGCTCATTGCGTGTCGTCCTGGGGGCACGACTTCCGCCAGGATTATCTGGAACTGCACCAGCTCCGGCAGCGGTTTCCGGGCGTTCCGCGCATGGCTCTGACAGCCACCGCCGACCCGCGCACACGGGAAGACATCATCGCGCGGCTTGACCTCGAGCAGCCGCAGCGCTTCGTCGAGGGCTTCGACCGGCCCAACATCCGCTACACGGTGGCGGCCAAGAGCAACCCGAAACGTCAGCTCAGCGACTTCCTGGCCAACCACCCGGGCGCCTCGGGCATCGTTTATTGCCTGTCACGGCGCAGCGTAGACGAACTGGCCGACTGGCTGGTCGGCGAGGGCGTTAATGCTCTGCCGTATCACGCCGGTCTGCCGGGCGAGGTCCGTCAGGCCAACCAGTCGCGCTTCCTGCGCGAGGACGGCGTGGTGATGGTTGCCACGATCGCCTTCGGCATGGGCATCGACAAACCCGACGTGCGCTTCGTTGCTCATCTCGACCTGCCGAAGAGCGTGGAAGCCTATTATCAGGAGACCGGCCGGGCCGGCCGCGATGGCGAGCCGGCGGATGCCTGGATGATCTATGGCCTGCAGGACGTGGTGCGCATGTCGCAGATGGTGAATCAATCCCAGGCGGATGAGGGGCGCAAGCGCATCGATCAGGAGAAGCTGCACGCGTTGCTCGGCTGGTGCGAAGTCACCGCCTGCAGGCGGGCAGCCCTGCTGGCCTACTTCGGTGAAACCTATCCGGGCGCCTGCGGCAATTGCGATGTCTGCCTGACGCCGCCGCGGACGTGGGACGGCACCGAGGCAGGCCGTAAGCTGCTGTCCTGCGTCTATCGCAGCGGCCAGCGTTTCGGTGCGGGACACGTCATCGACGTGCTGCGCGGCGCGGATACGGCCAAGGTCCGCCAGCACGGCCACGAGCGCCTGAGCACCTTCGGCATAGGCGCTGACCTGTCCGTGCCGCGCTGGCGTTCTGTGGCCCGTCAGCTCATGGTTCAGGGCTATCTGCTTGCGGATGCGGAACGTTTCGGTGCTCTGCGGCTCACGCCGCGCAGCCGCGGCCTGCTGCGCGGTGACGAGACCCTGCTGCTGCGCGAAGAGGCAAGCGTGGCCGTTCGCGGCAAAGCGGGACGGGAGCAGGCCGTGAGCCCGACGGACGAACCGCTGTGGGAAGCCCTGCGGGCCCGCCGCAAGGCGCTGGCCGATGAACAGGGCGTGCCGCCGTTCGTGATATTCCATGATGCCACGCTCAAGGACATGCTGGCCCGACGGCCTGCCAGCGCCGACGCCCTGTTAGCCGTTTCCGGCGTGGGGGTGGCGAAGCTGGAACGCTACGGCGCGTATTTTCTCGAGGTCATTGCCGCGCACGAAGAGCGCGACACAGCGGAAACCGGCTCGGGGCGGTGACGGCTCAGCCGGTCTGTTCGAGACTGCAGGGACCGGCCACGACCTGATTGCGGCCTTCGTGCTTGGCCCGGTATAGATAGCGGTCCGTCTCCGTGAACAACTCCTCCGCCGTGGTCGTGCTCTGACCTGCGAAACCCACGCCAACGCTCACCGTGAGGATCATGGGCTGGTCCGTGTCGCGGGCCACGGGTACGCGGCTGATGGCTTTGCGGATACGATTGGCCAGGCCGACCAGACCCTGAGCTTCCGTGTTGACCGCCAGGACGGCAAATTCTTCGCCGCCGAGCCGCGCGACCACGTCGCATTCGCGGACGCTGCCGGCCAGGGCCGCGGCGACCTGGATCAGGGCTTCATCGCCGACCGGGTGTCCGTGGGTGTCGTTGACCCGCTTGAAGTGATCGATGTCGATCAACAGCAGTCCCAGCGTGGTTCCGGAGCGCTGGGAGCGGCTCAGCTCTTCGTTCAGGCGCGCAAAGAGAAAGCGCCGGTTCTTGAGATTCGTCAGGGGGTCGGTCACGCTCTGCTCCACCAGTCGCGCGTTGGCTGCTTCCAGCGCCCGGCGACTCTCTGCCAGCGCGTTCTGCACCTGATGGCGCTCACTGATATCGCGGATGACGATCACGTGCCCGGCACGCCGGCCGCGCAGCATGAGCGGGGTCACGTCCACTTCGAACCAGCGCTGCCGGCCGTTGATCCGGACAGCCAGCTCACTGCGCAGATGCACGGTGGACTGCATCAGTGCAGAGATCTCCCGCGGCAGCAGATCATTGGCCGAAGCCCCGAAGAGGGCATCGCGCGATTGCTCGAGAAGCGCTCCAGCGGCCTGATTGCAGTCGATGATACGGCGCCGATGATTCACCACCAGCATGCCGTCTTTGACACTGTCGATGAGAACATTACGGGCCATTGGCCGTACATCGAACATACGTGTACGGAACATTCCGCAGATCGCCACGAAGACCCCGACCACCATCGCATAGGGTGTTGGCGAGCTGCCGGCGACGGTCAGCCCACCTGTATAGTGCGCCACGTCAGCGCCCATGACCATGGCCGGCACGGCGATGAGGATGGCCAGTTCCCAGCGCTGGCCGGGGCGGGTGATGAATGCGTATATTCCTACGACAACAGTAAGGGAGACGAAGACGTAGCTGCTCCACATGGTCGTGATCAACGGTCCGGCCCGGGCATCCTTGATCAGCTCGGAACGGGATTGCAGATCGGCGGCACCGGCCAGTGCGCTGAAAACGTTCGACCCTTCGGTCAGGATGTTCAGCAAAGCCAGGCCGGCGACAGCGACGATGCTGAAAGCGGCCAGGATCTGCCGACCGGGCAGCCGCAAGCCGAGGTAGGCAACGGCGGTGACGAACAGAAGCGGAGTCATCAAGGCGGAGGCCAGGTATCCCGCCTGCATGGTAATGACCGGCGGGTCGGCAAGCACCAGGGTAATGAGATAGACCGTCAGCGTGATGAACAGCGCCAGGCAGGGCAACGCGCCCGGCGTCGCGCGGTTATGCCACAGCCGCACCATGACGTGCGCGAATACCGCGCCGATACCGGCCATGATGAAGTCGAGCGTTTGCAACAGCGGATCCTTCGCTTCCCGCTGTAATCATATGACTTTGCGCCGAACCGGATGTGACACGGTGCACAGTTTGCCCCCGCGTTCACGCATAATGCGGCGCTATGGCGACGCAATCCTCACTGCATATCCGGCCGGCTGATCAGCAGGATCTGGAGTCCATTGCCGCCATCGAGGCCGCGGTCTTCGAGCCGGACCGGCGCAGCACGCCACGTTCCTTGCGTCGGGCCCTGGGGTCCCGATTCCAGCGGGTGCTCGTGGCACAGCAAGGGACCAGGGTCGTCGGGTACACCATCGTCTGGCCGTACCGTCATACCTGGCGCATCTACAATCTGGCCACGGCCCCCGATCATCGCCGACGGGGGGTGGCCGGTGCGCTGCTGGCCGCTGCAGAGGCCGAAGCCCGTGCCGCAGGTGCCCGGCGGCTGGTGCTGGAGGCGCGCGCGGACGGCGGCCTGGCGGAGTACTACGCCGAGCGCGGCTTCCGGGCACGGGCGCGTCTGCGGGACTACTATGCAAGAGGACAGGATGCCTGGCGTATGGAGATGCGGCTGGCCGAAGATGCGGATTCACTGGACTCGCCGGGCTCTGGAGTTGCCTTCCGCGGGCTCTCCCGGTAGCTTTCGGCGAATTTTTAAAATTCAAGGAGGATCCCCCGCATGGCGCGCGAGCTGCTCAGCCTGACGGCGACCGACATGGTGCAGCGATTCAGGGGCCGTGAGCTGTCCCCGGTGGAGGTCGCCCGGGCCATGCTGCAGCAGATCGATCGATTGAACGATACGGTCAACGCCTACTGCCTGGTGGATCACGAAACGACGCTCGCCCTGGCCGCCGAAGCCGAGCAGCGTTGGGCTGACGGCGAGCCGAAGGGGCCGCTCGACGGCGTGCCGGTGGCGGTGAAGGACGTGTTCATGACCCCCATGTGGCCCACTCTGAAGGGCTCCAGAGTGGTGGACGCTGCAGCGTCCATGGGTAGTACTCGTCGTCGACCCGCAACCTGGAGAACAGCGGCTACGTTCCCCTGGGTAAGACGACGACGCCGGAGTTCGGCTGGAAGGGCGTGACCGACAGCCCGCTGCACGGTGTCAGCCGCAACCCGTGGAATCCGGAGAAGACGCCGGGCGGCTCCAGCGGCGGCAGCGGTGCGGCCGTGGCGCTCGGCATGGGGCCTGTGGCGCTCGGCACGGATGCCGGCGGGTCCATTCGCATACCTGCGGCCTTCTGCGGCATCGTCGGCCACAAACCCACCTTCGGCGAGGTGCCGCACTGGCCGGGCAGCCCGTTCGGCACCCTGGCCCACGCCGGCCCCATGGCCTGGACGGTGGCCGACTGCGCGCTGCTGATGAACGTGCTCACTCAGGCCGACCCGCGGGATCCGCAGGCGGCGCCGCGGCGCAATATCGACTATACGGCGGGGCTGGATGCCGGTATCAAAGGTTTGAAAATCGGTTTCAGCCCCACCCTGGGTTATGTAGACGTTGACCAGGAGGTGGCCGAGGTCGTTGCCCGGGCGGTTGCCGTGCTGGAAGACCTGGGGGCTCAGGTGGTGGAAGCCGATCCCGGTTTCGCCGACCCGCTGGCGGCATTCGGGCACCTGTTCTATGGCGGTGCAGCCAATGCCATGCGCGACATCGGGCCGAAGAAGCGCGAAGCCATGGATCCGCAGCTCGTCAAGGTGGCGGAGAAGGCGGCGCAACGTTCCATGCTCGACTATCTCGGCGCCGTCAACGAGCGATTGAGTCTCAGCGAACGCATGGCACTGTTTCACCAGCGCTACGATCTGCTGGTCACCCCGGCGCTGCCCATCACGGCGTTCGCGGCCGGCCGGGAAGTCCCGGAGGACTGGCACAGTACCCGCTGGCCGTCCTGGGCGCCGTTCAGCTATCCGTTCAACATGACGGGCCAGCCGGCCCTGTCGGTGCCCTGCGGTTTCGCCGCTGGGGGGCTGCCGGTCGGCCTGCAGATCGTCGGTGGGCGCTTCTGTGATCAACTGGTGTTGCGCGCCGGGCATGCCTACCAGCAAGCTGCACCCCTGACGGACCGGCGCCCGGGCCTGTTCGACCCCGCATGATGGAGTGACCCATGGCAGTCAGCAGTCTGGATATAGATTTCTACGAATCCGAAGATCCCATCTGGAACCCGGCCCTTATGGCCATGCCGGTACCCGGCATTCGCAAGATGGTCAATCTGGCGGCGAACATGAAGGACGTGATCCATCTGTCCATTGGTCAGCCGGATATGCCGGCGCCGCCTCATGTGGTGAACGCCGCGGTGGAAGCCCTGCAGGCCGGCCAGACCGGTTACACCATGGATGCCGGTCTACCCGAGTTGCTCGAGGCCCTGGCCGAATATTACGGCGAGCGCTATCAGAAGCCGTTGCAGCCGGAAAACGTGATCGTGACCACCGGGGCCACGGAGGCCGTTTATCTGGCCCTTACCGCCACCTCGGCGCCTGGGCGCAATTTCATCGTGCCGGATCCTTCGTTCATGCTCTATGCGCCGCTGATCCGCATGAACGGCGGCACCGTGAAGCCGATCCCCCTGCGTCCGGAGAACGGCTATCAGCTCGACCCGCAGGAAGTCATCGATGCCATCGACTTCAATACCTTCGGCATCGTGCTGAACTCACCGAGCAATCCCACCGGGACGCTGTATCCGCGGGAAACCATCGAAGCCATCGTCGAAGAGGCCGCCTACCGCGGCGTGGCCATCATCAGTGACGAGGTCTATGACCATCTGGTCTACGACCACAAGGAATACCCGAGCGTGCTGTCCTGCTGCAGCGACCTGGACCACGTGATGGTGATTTCCAGCTTCTCCAAGACCTTCAGCATGGCCGGCATGCGTATCGGCTGGCTGATCTCCAGCCAGGGCCATATCAAGAAACTGCGCCGCTATCACATGTTCACCACCACGGTGGCCAATACGCCGTGCCAATGGGCGGGGGTGGCGGCACTGCTCGGCGGCCGGGAGTTCGTCGATGACATGCTCGTGGAATATACCCGGCGCCGCGACCGGCTTGTTCAGCTCGTGGAGAGCGCGCCGCATCTGACCGGATACATGCCGGAAGGCGCTTTCTACATGTTCCCGTCATTGCCGGAAGGGGTCAACGGCAGCAACGTGGCGTTGCGCATGCTGCGCGAGATCGGTGTCTGTACCATCGCCGGCGAGACCTTCGGCGACGCCATGACGCAATGCCCTGCGGATCAGCTTACTCCACGTCGGTGGAGCAGATCGAGCGGGCCTTCGACCGCATGATTCCCTGGTTGGCCAAACAGGATTTCGGCTGAGCGGTGTCATTTGGAGCGTACGCCGGCGGTCAGCACCAGACGCATGGCGTCTTCCACGGAAATGTCCAGCGGCTTTACGGCATCTGCCGGCAGGAGCAGCATATAGCCGCCGATCTGATAGCTCATGGGTAAATAGACAGAGATCAGTTCCGTGTCGTCATCGGTCTCGGCGCCCGGCAGTTCGAAACGGGGGTTGGTGACGAAGCCCACGAGTTGATATTGCTCGGTCAGAGTCACCAGCACGACCCGGGACAGTTCATCCGTGGAACGGTGGCCCAGATAGGCGAGAAAATCCTGCAGGGCGCTGTAAAGGCTCTTCACCACGGGAATGCGATTGAGTATGTTCGACCCGAGGTTGACCACCTGTTCGAATAGAAACAGGTGCATCAGCACCCCGAAGGCCCCGGTTATGGCAATGGCCAGAAGCAACCCGCTGCCGGGAAAGTAGACGGCGTCCGGGACGAGATTGCCCAGCAGGCGTTCCACGGTGACGGTGACCCAGTAAAGGGCATATAGCGTCACCGTGAGTGGCAGCAGGGTGGCCAGTCCCTTCCAGAAGATCGCTGTTATGCTGTTCATGGCGTGATGGTATCAGGCGGGCCGTCGATCACCAGCCGTGGGCCCGAGCGGTGCAGCACGAAACTGTTGCCTTCGACGCTTATGGAGGCCCAGGGGAAGCGCAGTCGCTGACCGCGGACACTGAGAGCGATGACATACTCGATGCGGCCGCTGTCGAGGTCGATCAGCAGTTCATCGACGTAGCCAAGCAGTTTTCCGTTGGCATGCCGTAACGTGCCGTCGATAATGCGGCTGATGGGTGCAGTCTGCTGATGTCGGGAACTACTCATCGAGGCACTACTCGGACGTTGCAGGCGCCGCGGTCCGGCGCTTCTGGAAAAGAGCCATGCACTTCGTGTGCCATTCGGGATCCAAGCGCAGTGGTCTGCGCTCGAGCCGGGGCGTGTAGGCGTGAGAACGTGCTGGAGGCACACTGCGCGATTATGCTGGTGCCCTGCAAATTTCACATTACCGCGTGTAACCCCTACAGCCCTGCGACGGGGCGCCTGGCCGCTGGGTCAGGTAGGATGTGCTTGAATGGCGTGCATGAAAATTGCAGGTTCAATGCCAGATGCAGTGATGACGCAAGGAGAAAACAACTATGGATAACGTCTATAAAACGACGGAAATCGTCGGTTCATCCACGGAAGGCATCGAGCAGGCCGTGCATCGTGCCGTCGACAAGGCGAGCGGGTCACTGCGGCAGATGCGGTGGTTCGAAGTGTCCGAAATCCGCGGTCACATCGAAGACGGTGCGGTGGGACACTGGCAGGTGACCGTCAAGATCGGTTTCACCATGGAATGATCAGGCGGCAGCGTTGCCCCGATCGATCACGCTCAACAGAGTAAGGAAGCAGATACGTGACATCCGGTTACCATGAACGTCAGGAAGACCTGACCGAGCAGACGTTGGATCTGCATCGTGCCATTGCTTCGCTCATGGAAGAGCTGGAAGCGGTGGACTGGTATCAACAGCGCGTCGATGCCACCGTGGATCCAGCGCTGCGGGAAATACTGGCGCACAATCGCGACGAGGAGATCGAGCACGCCTCCATGGTCATCGAGTGGCTGCGCCGCAATCACCCTAAGTTCGACGAGCAGTTACGGCGATTTCTGTTCAGCAGCGGTCCGATCGCCGGCGCCGAGGCCGGCGAGGACGACCAGGGCGACGGGTCGCTGGGACTGGGCAAACTGGCACCAGCGAGACACGCGATCCAATCGAGGAGTACCCACGCGGAGAAGGACCCGGACGATGAATCATCTGAATAGAGACCTCGCACCCATATCCGATAGCGGCTGGGCACAGATTGAAGAAGAAGCCCGGCAGATGCTCACCACGGCTCTGGCCGGCCGCAAGCTGGTAGACGTCAACGGCCCTCTCGGCTGGCAGACCGGGTCGGTCAGCCTCGGCCGTGTCATCGACGCCCAGAGCACTCTCGTCAAAGGCGTGGGCGTGAAGACCCGGCAGATTCGCCCGCTCGTGGAGCTGCGGGTACCGTTCGAGGTATCGCGCGAGGAGCTCGACGCCATTTCCCGGGGAGCTACCGCCCCCGACCTGGACAGTGTGGCCCAGGCCGCGCAGACGGCCGCTCTGGCTGAAGATGCGCTGATGTTTCACGGCTTCGACGAGATCGGCAGTCCGGGCATGGTGCCGGGTGCGGACGAGTCGGTGCTCATGGGCAAAAGCTTCGACTACGCGACCTTTCCTGACAAGGTAGTGGAAGCGGTGGCCAAGCTACGCCTGAAAGGTATAGAGGGCCCCTATGCGGTGGCGTTGGGGCCGCAGTGCTACGAGGGTGTTACCAGCACCACCCACAGCGGCGGCTACCCCATTATCGATCACCTGCGCTCACTGATCGACGGCCCGCTGGTGTGGGCGCCGGCACTGGAAGGCAGCATGGTGCTGAGCCTGCGCGGCGGTGACTTCCGCCTCACCCTGGGTTCGGATTTCTCGATCGGCTATCAGGCTCACACCATCGATACCGTGCAGTTGTATATCGAAGAAAGTGTGGCGTTCGAGATCTTTGAACCCGCCGCCGTCGTTCCCATGTTTTATAAGAAGTAGGGTTTTCGGCGAAGAGCGTGGCGTCCAATGTCATGATTCCTCAATGGCATTCTGAAGCCGGCCGCTTTAGCATGCTTCAAGGAGGAAACGATGAACGACGCCCTGGTGGTGGTGGTCGATAGCGATGAGGAAGCAGTAAAGACACTGGTCCAACTGGCTGAGGATGCGTCGTTCGAGGTTCTGTCGGCGGAGTCCGTCGAAGAACTCGAGGCTGCGGTGCTGGCGAGCCAGATGGCCGGCGGTGGTGTTCGCGTCTTGCGACGATGACCCGGATGGGCTCATCCGGTTCCTGGCCAGCGACCGCGTTGCCGGTGCCAACGAGATCGTAGTCATCGGCCGGCAGGAGCACTCCGAAGCCTTGCGCGGTCACATCGGTCAGGCCGGGGCGCTGTTTCTGGCCAAGCCCCTCGACGCCGGGTTCGTCGAAGAGATTCTCGGCGATGTCCGCGCGGAGGTGCGCCGATCCCACAGTGGAGCCGTGCCGGACCCCAGCGGCACGCCGCTGGATCAATGCGGCATGCTGCGCGGCAGCGCCCGCTCCATGCGCCGCCTGTATCGCCTGATCCGCAAGGTGGCGCCTACCAGCGCCTCGGTGCTGGTGGGGGGCGAGAGCGGAACCGGCAAAGAGCTGGTGGCGCAGACGATCCATATGTCCTCAGAGGTAGCCGCCGGGCCGTTGCTGGCCGTCAACTGCGGCGCCATTCCCGGTGACCTGATCGAGAGTGAACTGTTCGGCCATGAACGCGGCAGTTTCAGCGGCGCCGAGCGCACCCACCGGGGCGTCTTCGAGCGTGCGTCAGGGGGAACCCTGTTCCTCGATGAAATCACCGAAATGCCTCCCGGCGCCCAGGTGAAGCTGTTACGGGTGCTCGAGAGCGGGGTACTGCAACGCGTCGGCGGCGAAAAAGACATCGCCACTTCGGTGCGGATCGTAGCGGCCACCAACCGGGATCCGTTGGAGGCCGTGGAAAGCGGGCACCTGCGCCAGGACCTGTGCTATGCGCGTCGCAGTTCTCGCTGTGGCTGCCGCCGTTGCGCGAGCGCGGCCGTGACGTCGTGGGCCTGGCGCGGATTTTCCTGCACGAACTCAATGAGCATAACGGCACCGATACCGCGCTGTCCGAAGAGGTGGAGGCTGCCCTCCTGGGTTACGCCTGGCCGGGTAACGTGCGCGAGCTGCGCAGTGTAGTGGAGCGTGCTTATATCGTCGGCAATTCTGCCATTACCCTGGATGAACTGCCGGCGCTGGACGATCAGCCCATCGAGGAGGGCGAGTATCTGCGTGTGTCTGTGGGCTCGTCACTGGACGATTCGGAGAGGCGCCTGATCTTCGCCACCCTCGATGCCAATGCGGGCGACAAGAAACGTACAGCGAGAACACTGGGAATCAGCCTGAAAACGCTCTACAACCGGCTCAACCGTTACGCAGAGGAGGATGGCGGGTCTACTTCGGAAGGCGCCTGACGCGCCTCCCGCAGGGCTTTGCGCCGCACCTTGCCGGCATCATCGCGCAGCGGCTCATCGACGAACTCGATGCTCCGGGGAATCTTGTAGCGCACCAGATGCTCTGCCAGATGAGCAACGGTACGCGTCTGCGCGATATGGGGCACCGGGACATAGACAGATAGCATGCGCATTACCGATCCGCGTCCGGCAGGCCGATGACGGCCGAGGAACGCACGCCCGGATAGGCGTCGATGGCGGCCTCGACCTCGGCCGGATAGATGTTCGCGCCGCCGGATAGAATCATGTCCGTGCGCCGGTCCGACAGATACAGGTAACCGTCGGCGTCCAGGTAGCCCATGTCGCCCAGACTCTCCCAGCCGCCTTCGATGGCCCGGGCCTCTGCGCCCACATAGTGATACGTCGTGCCGACATCGCCCTTCGGGCGCATGAAGACTTCGCCCACTTCGCCGGGCGGCAGCGTGCGGCCTTCCTCGTCGACGATTTTCATCTCGCAGCGTTCCACCGGCCTGCCCACGGAACCGCGATGGGCCAGCCATTCGCTGCCGCTGATGATGGTGGAGCCCTGGCCCTCGGTTCCTCCATAAAGTTCCCAGATGACGTCGGCGCCCAGCCAGTCGATGAATGCCTGTTTGAGCCATTCCGGACAAGGCGCCGCCAGGTGCCAGACGCAGCGGAGCGTGGACAGGTCGTAGCGCTGCCTGGCGACATCCGGCAGCTGCCAGATGCGCTGCATCATGGTGGGTACCAGGTAAACCGTGTCGACCCGTTCGGCTTCGATCCATGCCAGGGTCGACTCGGCATCGAAGCGCGTGGTGACGGTGACCTGATTGCCTTTGAACATGGCGATCATGGCCCACATGAACGGACCGTTGTGATACAGGGGGCCGGGTATCAGCACCGAACCGGCCGTGCCGAAGTTCATGTAGTCGCCCTGGGGATCCCACTGCGCCGGTGTGTGGGAAACGATCAGCTTCGGCCGGCCCGTGCTGCCGCCGGAGGTCATGGCCTTGAAGTAAGTGGCTGTCCGCTCGGGCAATCGGTCGTACGGCCAGCCCCGGGTCCGGTTGAAAACCCTCGGGCACGCTGGCCACGTCCGGGTGGCTGTCCGGCGCGACGCCCACCACCAGTTTCGGCTCTCCCACTTCGATGATCTGATTGCGTTCGAACCGGGGCAGGCGCGCGGACACCGGCTGCGGTGTGGCGCCGAGCTTCCCGGTGCGCGGCGAAGACCGACTCGAAGAACTCGATGCCGTTGGGCAGTGCGATGGTCACGAAGTCGTCGGCCTCCACCCCCATTGCCTGGTAGGCACGGGCCAGGCGATTGCTGCGCCGGTCCAGCTCGACCCAGGTAATACGTTGCTCGCCGTGAACTACCGCGTCGCGCTCACCGTGTTGCTCACACCAGTACTCGAGAATGCGGGATAGAGAGATGCTGGTCATGGATCTTTGCCTATCGCTGCAGTCGGAGGCCATTACATGACCCCAGCGCGGCAGGCACAAGGTCCAATACCGGATAGCGAAGAATGCCATTGCATCCTGGAACATTCTGGGAGATTCTTTCCTGGTTACGGCGTTGAGGGGCGTCGGACGATCCGCGGTGCAGCGGGTTCGGCAGCCGCGAGTCGGTGAGAGGGAGGGGATACACTATGTTCTATCAAAGTGCCGCTGTGCTCGCCTGTGCGACCATGGCTCTGGCAGCGACTGTGTCTGCAGCGGAGTCCCGCGAGGGCAGGCGTATCGAAGAAGTGGTGGTGACCGCGGAAAAACGCGAAGCTACCGTCTCCGACACATCCATTTCCATTACCGCGCTCGGCGAGATGATGATCGAAGATTTCGGTCTGCAGGGCGCCGACGATCTGGTCAACTTCATTCCAGCCACCACGCGGGATGCCTACGATATCCGCATTCGCGGCGTCGGCCGGAACTTCCCGCGCCCTGCGGCGGCGAAGGTTCCCCTGGCATCAGCCGCCTATTTCGACGGCGTCTACTCGGAAGACTTCGGCATCGCCTCGTCGGAGAACGGGCTCTACGACGTGGCGCGCATCGAGGTATTGCGCGGGCCGCAGGGGCGCCTGCTACAGAACGGCAACTCCATCGGCGCGATGCGCTCGACTTCGTGGCCGACGAAACCGACCTATGGGTTCGGAGGTGAACTCCCGCGCCATGGTCGGCAACATGGGCACCCAGGAATACTACGGCATCCTGTCCGGCCCCATCATCAAGGATCACCTGGCCGCACGGATCGTGGGGCTGAAGCGCGATCGTGACGGCGCTATCGACGGCGACAACGGTTCCGAAGACATCAACTCCACCGATGACCAGAACGTGTCCGTGGCCTTGAACTGGCGCATTGCCGACAACTGGGAAGCCAACGTGCGCTGGAACGACCGCAAATCCGACCGGGTGATCGGTCAGTCGGTGCTGGTGGATCAGGGGCCGCTGGGGCAGCGCGGCATGATCGACTCCACCACCTATGCCTACGGCATCCGGCCGGTGGCGCCGGGTACGGCCGGCGCGCTGCAGTTCAACCATCCCATTACCGGTGATCCGCGCTTCGGCGGCGACATCCGGCCCGGCGTGGATACGGCGGCCAACCATCGGCCCAACAGCTTCTTTGGCGTCACGGGGCAGAACCTGGACAACGATCTCGACGATCTGGACGGCTTTCAGGCCAGCGACGATGGGCGGAGGACGACGAGCGCTTCATCCACAACGCCGTACAGGCGGATCTGAACTGGGACATCAACGAGACCGCGTCGCTCAAGTACATCGGCGGCTGGATGGATTTCGACTACACCTTCGACATCGACAACGACTGGACCAATGGCACGGTGTCGGAGTTCCGCCAGACGGTGCTCGAGGCGGTCGAGACCCATTCCCACGAGCTGCAGCTGCTCTGGCAGATCGGCGACAGCCTGCAGATGACCAGCGGCCTGTACTATTTCAACTCGGACCGGCTGCAGAACTATGCGTTCAAGGATCTGGCTTCCAACGGTCGTTACACCCGCCCGTGGACTCCGGGCAGTATGGCCGGCTTTGCGGCGTTCGCGGGCCATCAGCGACTGGGCGACGGCCCGGCATTCGGTCAGAGCATCGGTGCCTGGGAGGGTGATCCCAACGGCGCGTTCTACGAGTACGCCAACACGGTGGATACCGAGGCCGTGGCCGCCTACACCCAGGGCACCTACTCGTTCAACGAGCAGTGGGCGCTGACCCTGGGTATTCGATGGGCCGAGGACAAAAAGGAGGCCTTCGAAAATCGCACGGGCTACTTCGAGGCCGAGATCAACGATCCGGCGAACTTCATCAACCAGCACGCCGGTTCGATGCCAGTGGATTTTTTGATGCGCTCCTATCTGTACGCCTAATTTTGGCGCGCCATGCGCAGCACTGGGCCTCACCCCGCTCACCATGACAAACTGGCTGATGGGGAATGGACAGCTAGGCTTCCTGGCCGGTCAACCCGGAACACCACTGGTGCCCACCTGCGCGCTGGATGACCCGGACTGCGCAACGCCCCTGCGCCTGCAGGGCCTGCCGTTCTCTTTTGCCGACACCACGGCAGGCGAAGACGAATGGAGTGACGTTCAGCGTACCGGGTTGGCAGACCTGGATTGGACGCCCAATGATGACACGCTGGTGTACGCATCCGTGACCACGGGGTGGTATCGGGCGGGTGGTTTCTCGCTGGGCGGTAGGGGATTGCCCGCGAAGCGACGGAAAGCGGCCAGATTCAGCCGCTGACCTACGACGCAGAAGAGATCATCGCCTACGAGATCGGCTACAAGGGCACGTTTCTGGACGGCCGCCTGCAGCTCAATTCCTCTATCTATCACTACAAGTTCGACAACTACCAGGACCGCACGGAAGTCTTCAATGCCGGCAGCGGTACGGCCACCGACGTGGTGCAGAACGTCGAGGAAGCCGAAAATCAGGGCGTGGAGTTCGAGGTCACCTGGTTGCCCACGGATAGCTGGACCATCGGCGGCAACGGCAGCTATACGGATACCGAGTACAAGTCGGATTTCTTCGTGTTCGAGGACGACAACCCGGCGTTTCCCGCGCCCTTGTTCCCGGATACAACAGGCGAGGATTCATTCATTGTCCGTAATCTGAAGGGTAATGCTCTCAAGCGCATTCCCGAGTGGAAGTTCACCATGTGGAGTTCCTACGACTGGGTGTTCAATGCTGGAACGTTGACGGCGGGCGCTACCTGGTCTTACACCGGCGAATACTTCAGTGAAGGTATCGAGCGCACACTGGACGAGGTGCCGTCGCGGGATCGGGTCGACCTGTACCTGAGCTGGCGGGATTCCCGGGATTCCTGGAACGTCCGGGCGTTCGTCGATAATGTGCTCGACGACGTGAACACCCGGGGCATTGGTACGGGTACGGCGGCCTCCGACTGGCAGCGTACCGCCAGCGCACTGTATCCACGGTTCTACGGGCTGGACGTGACCTATCGGTTCGGCGGCTGAGCTGTCGACGCTTGCGACAAAGCCCCCGGGGACGGTGTTCCCGGGGGTTTTTCTCGTTCAGGGGCGCCTACGCTACCAGGCAGGCGGCCTGCTCGCGGGTATAGAAGCGCCCGTCGCGGACGAATCCAGCGGCAATGGTAGACTTGAGGGCGCACGCACGGCCGGCGCCGTCACGCTCGTGGATCCACTCGTCGGGCAGCCCGTCCATGAGATGCATGGGCGCCAGGGTGCCGTTGGCATAGCGGGACAGTTCCACGCGGCCTGTGGCGTCGTCGCGGAAGGCGGGTTCGAAGCGCCGGCAGCGGCTTTCCGCGCTGACCCCGCCCGTCCCGGCGAATGCCAGGTTTTCCCGTCGAATGCGTTGTCTGGTCAGCGGTGGGGCCATGGCGGCGCTCCCGTCGTGCTCGCTGCGGCGGACCCGGGCGGCCGGGCCTGAGTCGCTTTTGCCGGTAGAGCCTGCATTGATCGTACCAATTCCCAGTGATTCGCAATGGCCCCTATAAAACACTGTTTTGTATGAACATTGTCTGAACGAGACATGACGGCGGAAATGCCCGGGTGGCGGAAAAGGTCACTGTGTGACGCTGGCTGCCACGGCGCAGTCGGTTGTCGGGAGCGCGGAGAGTGAAGCACAAGTCGTTTCGCACACTGGGGCTGGCCCCGGCGCTGTTGCAGGCTCTCGAGGCCATGGGCTACCGGACGCCCACGCCCATTCAGGCGCGCTCCATCCCGCCGTTACTGGCCGGCAAGGATCTGCTGGGCATTGCCCAGACCGGCACCGGCAAGACGGCGGCCTTTGCCTTGCCGCTGCTGCACGCCCTGGCCGCACAGGGCCTCGAGGCTCTCTCCCGCCAGCCCCGGGCCCTGATACTGGCACCCACCCGGGAGCTGGCCGGGCAGGTCATGGCCGAGGTCGCTGATCTGGCACGCTTTCTGCCGCTGAGCTGCGGCGTCGTCTATGGCGGCGTTGGTCAGCAACCGCAGATCGATGCGTTGCGCGGCGGACTCGACGTGCTGGTGGCCACGCCGGGGCGATTGCTGGATCTGATCGGTCAGGGGCACGCGGATCTGGCCCAGGTGCAGATGCTGGTGCTGGACGAAGCCGACCGGTTACTCGACATGGGGTTCCTGCCCGACGTGCAACAGCTGGTGCGCCGAACGCCGCGCGGCCGGCAGTCGCTGCTGTTCTCGGCCACCATGCCCAAAGCCGTGGCGTCGCTGGCGGCGCACATGCTGCGCCGCCCCGTGCGGGTAGAGGCGAGCCCCGGCCGCATGACGGTCAAGGACATCCAGCAGCGGGTCATCGAGGTGAAGCCCGATGAGAAGCGCTGGGTTCTCGATCATCTGCTGCGGGAGCCGGCGGTGACCCGGGCTCTGGTGTTCACGCGAACCCGCCGAGGTGCGGATCAGGTGACCCGCCAGTTGCTGGCCGACGGTATCGATGCGCGGGCCATCCACGGCGATCTGTCGCAGCGGGCCCGGGAGCGGGCACTGGCGGATTTCCGAGACCTGCAGTGCTGGGTGCTGGTCGCCACCGACGTTGCCGCTCGCGGCATCGACGTGCAGGGCATTTCCCACGTGATCAACTACGATCTGCCCGCAGATGCGGAAAGCTATGTGCATCGGATCGGGCGAACGGGGCGGGCCGGAGCTGGCGGGGCCGCGTGGACCCTGTATTCGCCCACGGAGGTGAAGCACCTGCGCAGCATCGAGGCGCTGGTGGGCCGCATTCCCAGTGAAGCCGAGGCGGCGCTGGGTGAACAGCCAGCCCGGGCAGGCGGGAACGAGAGGCGGAAAAGATCGCGGAAAAACAAACGGCCCTCCTGAGAGGGCCGTTCTTGCAGCAAGCGCTGGCGTGGCTGGTTTACCAGCGGCCGCCGCCACCGCCGCCGCTGCGGGGCTTGCTGGTTGCTTCGTTGACCCGCAGGGCGCGGGAATCGATGCTGTGGCCATTCAATTCGGCAATGGCCTTCTGACCATCCGCCTGGGACATTTCAACGAAACCGAAGCCGCGTGACCGGCCGGTATCGCGATCCATGACCACGGCCGCCGAAGTCACATCGCCGATACGGGCGAACAGGGCTTCCAGGTCGGAGTCGGTGGTGCTCCAGGGCAGATTGCCTACGTAAATTTTCATCGTCTCATTTGCTCCGTGCTCGATTCGTTCGAGCCTTGGTCTATCGCGCGCATTCCCACTTTTCAATCAATTCGCGCGGGTTAGGGCCGCTGTTGGCCTGCTGAATTAAAATTAGAAGCGATTGCCGATTATCGTGAG
Organism: Gammaproteobacteria bacterium; assembly: GCA_034522075.1. Lineage (GTDB taxonomy): Bacteria > Pseudomonadota > Gammaproteobacteria > Pseudomonadales > Azotimanducaceae > UBA7803. Next base: position 25,449 of record JAXHLO010000017.1, read on the forward strand.
AGACGGGCTCGGAAGAACATGATCTTGCAGGGCGATCTCTGGAAGGACACTCGGGGCAGGGTCTCTAATTCGGGCGAAGTATATGCCATGGGCGCCGCCGCGCAAGCGAAATGTGGCGTGGTGACAGCGAGGGTTCGTTCAGCCTTTGCGGCTTGGGCCCAGGATGATGTGGCGGCGACCGCCCAGCGGATCCTGATTGCTGAAGCCCGTGGGTACCTGCTCGATCTTCTTACCGGCGGCAAGGAACGCTTTCACGTCATCTTCCAGGTTCTTGCGGACCTGATCGTTGGAAACCTGTTCCTGGGCTTTCCGGGGACGACTCATTATCTGATCAACCTTTGCGGCGGGAAACGCTGCTCAGCGGGGTGAATGCGCAGCCTATCAGAATGAGCGATGGAAAGCTCGGCATGCAGTCAACGCGCCGGGTGCCAGATGATGCGCTCATCCACGTCGGTGATGTCGGTCAGCCCGCAGAAGGCCATGGACAGATCCAGTTCATTGGCGATCATCTCCAGGGTCCGGCAGACGCCCGCTTCACCCAACGCGCCGAGGCCGTACAGATAGGCGCGGCCGATCATGGTGCCGCGGGCGCCCAGCGCCAGAGCCTTGAGCACGTCCTGACCCGAGCGGATACCGCCATCCAGCCAGATCTCGATGTCGTCGCCAACGGCGTCGACGATGGCCGGCAGGGCATCGATACTGGCGGGAGCGCCATCGAGCTGACGGCCGCCGTGGTTGGACACCACCAGAGCGTCGGCGCCGCTCGCCACAGCCAGGCGCGCATCGGCTGGTTCCATGATGCCCTTGAGTATCAGCTTGCCGCCCCAGCGCTCCTTGACCCAGGCGACGTCGTCCCAGTCCAGGGTGGGGTCGAGTTGAGCCGCCGACCACTCCCCCAGATTCTTCATGTCCGCGGCACCTTCGGCATGACCGATCACGTTGCCGAAGTCCCGGCGTCCGGCCCGGAGCATTCCCAGGCACCAGCGCGGTTTGCTCAACATGTTCAGCAACGTGGCCGGACCCAGCCGCGGCGGCGTGCTGAGACCGTTCTTCAGATCCTTGTGGCGCTGGCCCAGGATCTGCAGATCCAGTGTGAGCACCAGGGTAGAGCATCCGGCGGCTTTGGCACGGTCGATGAGCCGGCCGATGAACTCCCGGTCGCGCATGACGTAGAGCTGAAACCAGAAGGGTGCGCTGGTTCGGGCGGCCACTTCCTCGATGGAGCAGATGCTCATCGTCGACAGAGTGAAGGGTACGCCGAAGCGTTCGGCCGCCCGGGCCGCATGAATCTCGCCGTCGGGATGCTGCATGCCGGTGAGTCCGGCCGGGGCGAGTGCCACGGGCATGCGCACCTTCTCGCCGGCCATGGTGGATGCCAGGCTGCGATGTTCGAGATTGACAGCCACGCGCTGGCGCAAGCGGATGTCCTCGAAGCGTTGTTGATTGGCCCGATAGGTGACCTCGTTCCACGAGCCGGAATCCACGTAGTCGTAGAACATGCGCGGCACCCGTTTGCGATGCAGACGGCGCAGATCCTCGACACAGGTGATGACGCTCATGGGCGGGCAGGCACGCAGGGGGCGATGTGGGGCATCAAAGGGTGGCGCATCAGATGTCTCTCCGGGCTCGTTCAGTGGCCATGATATGCTGACTGCCGTCTCCGGCAACACGGTCGCAGTCAGGCTTATGCTCATTGACGGCCAGGCGCTCCAGGCACCGTCGGCGTTGCGCCGGCGGGTACGCGACGACCACCGCATCGATGAAGCCGCCCATGTCCAGCGCCTGGCGGAGTATGCGGCATTGCCCGATGCGGCCGAGGCTCGGGTCGATGCGGGCGCCCGTGACCTGGTGGTTCACCTGCGCCGCCAGCGCCACCAGGTAGGCGGCATCGATGCACTCATGCAGGAATACGATCTGTCGTCGGAGGAGGGCGTCACCCTCATGTGTCTGGCGGAGGCGCTGCTGCGTATTCCCGATGCCCGGACTCAGGACGAATTTATCGAGGAGAAGCTGGGGGCCGGCGACTGGCAAAGCCATCTGGGTGCGTCGGATGCCTTCTTCGTCAATGCGTCCACATTCGGCCTGATGATGGCCGGGCGGCTGGTATCGCCGCGGGACGCTCCGGCGGATGCCATGGACCGATTGCTGCGGCGTCTGGGCGAGCCGGTCATCCGCCAGGCTGTGCGGCGCGCCATGCGAATTCTCGGCCGCCAGTTCGTGCTCGGCGAGACCATCGAGCAGGCCATGAGCCGGGCGCAGGAAAGTGAAGTGCTGGGCTACCGCTTTTCCTACGACATGCTGGGAGAGGCGGCCCGCACCGAGCAGGATGCGGACGATTATTTCGAACGCTACTGCCATGCTGTCGAAGCCCTGGCCGATGCCGCCGCCGGTCTGGGTCCGGAGCGGGCCCCGGGCATTTCGGTGAAGCTGTCGGCCCTGGATGCCCGCTACGAGTTCGCGCGCCGCGACCGTGTCCATGGCCCGCTGCTCGATCGCCTGACGGCGCTGTGCGAGTTGGCGGCCCGGCATGGTATCGGTTTGTGCGTGGACGCCGAGGAGTCCGACCGCCTGGACCTGTCGCTGGATCTCATCGAACACGTGGCGTTGCACATGAAAGGCCGTGGCTGGGACGGCTTCGGACTGGCGGTGCAGGCGTATCAGAAGCGCGCACTCGCGCTGATCGATTGGCTGGCGGATCTGGCCGGACGGGCCGATACGCGCCTGCTGACGCGGCTGGTGAAAGGCGCTTACTGGGACATGGAGATCAAGCGCGCCCAGGAAGGCGGTTTCAGCGACTACCCCGTGTTTACCCGTAAGGTGCACACCGACATTTCCTATCTGGCCTGCGCGCGGCGCATGCTCGAGGCTGGCAGCGCCTTCTATCCCTGCTTCGCCACCCACAACGCCCGCACCGTGGCTGCCTTGCGTGAGATGGTGGGGGAGCGCCGTGACTTCGAGTTTCAGCGCCTGCATGGCATGGGCGAGGCGCTGTATCAGAAGGTGCTCGACGACGATTCGGCGGGATTCGCCTGCCGCGTCTATGCGCCGGTGGGCGGTCATGAAGATCTACTCGCCTATCTGGTACGGCGTCTGCTGGAGAACGGCGCCAACACGTCCTTCGTCAACCGGATCGCCGACGACTCCCTGCCGCTGGACGAACTGGTAGCGGATCCTGTTGTGCGGGCGAGCGCCGATGGTTTTGCTGCGCATCCGCAGATCCACCCGCCGGCGGAACTGTTCGGCGAACAGCGGCGCAACAGCCAGGGCATTGACCTGGCGGATCCGCCGGTGGTCGCGCGGCTGCAGCGCGACATGCAGTCAGCCGATCACGACCGCTGGCGCAGTGCCCCGGTGGTCGATGGCAAGGTGTGCAGCGGCCCTGAGCGCACGGTCTACCGACCGGCTCAGCAGCATACGGCCGTGGGCCGGGTGGTGGAGGCCCACGCGGACCAGGCGCGTGCGGCGCTGGCCGCCGCCGAGGCGGGCGCTGATGCATGGAACGATACCCCTGCCGGAGTTCGCGCCGACATTCTGCGGCGGGCCGCCGATCTTATGGAAGCGGATGCACCGGCGTTCATGACTCTGTTGTGCCGTGAAGCCGGCCGCACCGTGGTGGACGCTCATCTGGAGGTACGCGAAGCCGTGGACTTTCTGCGCTACTACGCGGCCGAAGGCCAGCGGGTTTTCGCAGCGCCGGTGCAACTGCCGGGTCCCACCGGCGAGGAGAACAGTCTGCGCCTGACCGGCCGCGGACCATTTCTGTGCATCGCGCCGTGGAATTTTCCGCTGGCCATATTCACCGGCCAGGTTGCCGCCGCCCTGGCGGCCGGCTGTCCGGCGTTGGCCAAGCCGGCGGAACAGACGCCGCTGGTGGCGGCACAGGTGGTGCGCCTGCTGCATGAAGCCGGCGTGCCTGGCGCAGCACTGCATCTGCTGCCCGGTGACGGGCCGGCCATTGGCGGCGCTCTGCTGGAGGACCCGCGCCTGGCGGGCGTGGCATTCACCGGCGGAACCGACACGGCCCGGCACATTCAGCGGGCGCTGGCTGCGCGGGACGGTCCCATGATTCCGCTGATCGCGGAAACCGGCGGCATCAACGCCATGATCGTCGATTCCACCGCACTGCCGGAACAGGTGACCCGTGACGTCATGACGTCAGCATTTCAGAGTGCGGGCCAGCGCTGCTCGGCTCTGCGCCTGCTGTGCATCCAGGAAGACGTGGCGGATCGCCAGATCGCAATGATCGCCGGCGCCATGCAGGTACTGCAGGTGGGTGATCCGGCGTGGCTCGCCACCGACGTGGGGCCCATCATCGACGCGGCGGCCCTCGACGATCTGACCGACTACCGGCGCCAGGCGCACGAACGCTTTCGCCTCATTGCCGAGACGCCCATGAACGAGGCCGATCCGGCGGGCCTGTCGGCGGGCCTATTCATGGCGCCGGCGGCGTACGAGATTGCCGCCGTCGCCGACCTGGATCGGGAGGTGTTCGGGCCGCTGCTGCACGTGGTGCGTTATCCCGGCGGGGGGCTCGACGAGCTGGTGGCGCAGATCAACCGCCTGGGTTACGGCCTCACCCTGGGCCTGCATTCCCGCAGCCGCAGCCGCGCCGAGCGGGTCATTGCCCGGGCCCGGGTCGGCAACCTCTACGTCAACCGCAATCAGATCGGTGCCGTGGTGGGGGTGCAGCCGTTCGGCGGGGAAGGGCTTTCAGGCACCGGCCCCAAGGCTGGCGGGCCCCACTACCTGGAGCGCTTTGCCGTGGAGCGGGCGGTGACCATCGACACCACGGCCGCCGGCGGCAATGCCTCGTTGCTGACCATCGAGCCGTAGCGAGTCGGTATCAGTGAAACACGTCGTCCGGCGAGCGGGGAATGATGCCGGACTCGTCCTCGGCCTTGTGCTCGAGCCGGTCCGTCTTGGTGCGCTCGAAGGCGGCGTCCACGCTTTCGCTGATGCACGCGGGACAGAACCCGGTCTGCACCAGGTCTTCCACCAGAAAGCCGAGCACGTCGTAGGCGGTTAGCGTGCCCTCATTGGCTTCGTTGAAGCGCCAGAGTACATCCTGCAGGGTCTGCAGGGCGGCGTCGCAACGAACGTCGTCGCGCTGCTGCTTGTGCTCTTCGTCGGTGGGGTCTTCCTGCATGGGGTGCTGCTCGTGTGCATCGCTGGGGCCGGCGATTGTACATCACTGTCGATGCGTTGCGGGTGCAGGTAGAATGCGCTGCCTGCTGGCGCCACTCGAATTCGGAAAGCTCACGTTTTGACCAGACCCGCGTCCCTCACGCTGCCGGCCGCCTGGCCTTACGACGTGCGGCGCCTGCCGTTTTTCTACGGCTGGGTGATCTGGCTGGTGTCGACACTGGGTTTCATCATGAGCGTGCCCGGTCAGACCATGGGCATGGCCGTATTCACCGACCATTTCATGGCTGCCTTCGAACTCAGCCGAACCGAGCTGTCCACGGCTTACTTCTTCGGGACTCTGGGCAGCAGTCTGTTTCTGACCCGCGCAGGCCGGTGGTACGACCGCCATCAGGCGCGCACGTTGCTGGTGGGCGCCAGCCTGGTGCTGGGTGCGGTAGTCGTGTACGTCAGCCTCATCGACGTGCTCGCCGCCGCCTTTCCGCAGAGCTGGGGGTCCTGGCCGGCATTCGTGCTGATTCTGGCCGGTTATTTTGGCGTGCGCTTCAGCGGTCAGGGGGTGCTTACCAGTGCGGCACGCAATGTGTTGCTGGTCTGGTTCGAGCGCCGCCGCGGCCTGGTGTCCGGGGTCCGCGGGGTGTTCGTGTCGCTGGGGTTCTCTCTTGCACCACTGTTGCTGGCCATGCTCATCGATGCCTGGGGCTGGCGGGCCGCCTTGTGGATTCTGGCCGGTGTGGTGGGCGGTGCATTCGCCCTGCTGGCGCTGCTGGTGGTGCGCGATACGCCGGAAAGCTGCGGATTGCTGCCGGACGGCATGACTGTCGAGGAGCACGCCGCTCAGCCCGCCAGGCGCATGCGCTCTGTCACGGTGGAGGAGGCGCGGCGCTCGCCGGTGTTCTGGATCTACGCAGCGGCACTGTCCATCCATTCGCTGTTCGGCACGGCGGTGACTTTCCACATTGTCGACATTTTTGCCCACGCCGGCCGTGGTTCAGGGGAAGCGTTCCGTTATTTTCTGCCCATGGCCGTCGTCGCCACCACGGTCAACCTGACCGCGAGCTGGCTGTCCGACAGGACGCCTCTGAAGCCTTATCTGCTGGTCATGCTGAGCGCGTTCGCAATCGGCGCGTGGGGGCTGCTGTACCTGCATGCCGATTGGGGTTACTGGCTGCTGGTCGCCGGCTTCGGGGCGGGCGGCGGGCTCTGGGGACTGCTGTCGAATCTGGCCTACGTGCGCAACTTCGGCCGCCTGCATCTGGGCGCGATCAGCGGCCTCAGCCTGTCATTGACGGTGTTCGCCAGTGCCGTGGGCCCGCTGCTGTTCAGTGTCGGCGTCGACTGGCTGGGCAGCTATCACGCGGCGGTGTGGTTGTGTCTGGTATTCAATCTGGCGCTGCTCGCGGCGGCGGCGGTGATCCGCCACCGCGAGCCGCAAGCGTCTTAAATCGCGGCTGTCAGCGCGGCTGTCAGCGCGGCTGCATGCGGATGCCGCCGTCCATGCGCACGCACTCGCCGTTCATGTACTCGTTTTCGATGAGCATGACCGCCAGATGGGCGATCTCGTCGGGCTGACCGAGGCGTTTCGGATACAGCACCTGGGCCGACAGGGCGTCAATGACGTTGTCCGGTGCACCCTGGAACAAAGGCGTATGGATCAGCCCGGGAACGATGGTGTTGCAGCGGATGCCGATGCTCGCCAGGTCGCGGGCGATAGGCAGAGTCATGCCGACGATGCCGCCTTTGGAGGCGCTGTAGGCGGCCTGGCCGATCTGGCCTTCATAGGCCGCTACCGATGCGGTGTTGATGATGCAGCCGCGGCCGCCGAACTCGTTGAACGGCTCGTTTTTCTGCATTTCGGCGGCGGCCAGACGCAGTACGTTGAATGTGCCGATGAGGTTGATGTTGATGACGAGCTTGAACTTGTCCAGGGGAAACGGCCCATCTTTGCCCACCGTTTTGATGGCATTGCCGATCCCGGCGTAGTTGCAGCAGATGTGGATGGCGCCGAACGCCTCCATGGTTGCCGCAATACCGGCCTCTACGGAGGCTTCGTCGGTGACGTCGGTCTTGTGGAACATGACGTTGGCACCGAGTTCCTCGGCCAGCGCTTTTCCCTTGTCTTCCTGTACGTCGAAAATGGCGATCCTGGCGCCCAGGCCGGACAGGCGTCTTACCGTCGCTTCGCCGAGCCCCGAGGCTCCGCCGGTGATCACTGCGACTTTGTCTTTGATGTCCATGAGTTCCCTCGAGTGAAAAAATGTGAGCGGCGCATTATAACGGGGTTGCGCCGTCGGCGGGGGACAGTTGACGCTTATGGGCCCTTACCGCAGCATCCGGCTGGGTCATTGTCATAAACAACCGTTCGCCAGGAGGCTCCCATGGCCGACAGCGTAGAGATCCCCGATTCATGGCGTGTGCAGCGCCTGGCCGGTGCCCTGGGTGCCGAGGTACATGGTCTGCGTCTGGCTGAGCTGGATGATGACGGATTCGCCGCAGTGCAGGCCCTGCTGCTCGAGCATCTGGTATTGTTCTTTCCCGGGCAGCACCTGACGGTGGATGACCATGTGGCGTTCGGCCGGCGCTTCGGACCGCTGGAGGCGCACCCGAACCTCAAGAACCCTTACACCCAGCACCCGGAGCTTTTCGAGCTGGCGGCCACCCATGGCGGGGTTGCCGACGAGTGGCACACTGATCTGACATTCCGTACCGAACCGGCGCTGCTGTCGGTGCTGCAGCTCAAGAAAGCGCCGGACGTGGGCGGCGATACCCAGTGGACCAGCCTCTATGCAGCCTATGATGAGCTGTCCCAGCCCATGAAAGAGCTCTGCGAGGGCTTGACGGCCCTGCACGATGCCCTGCCGCACAATCATCCCGAGCAGATGGCCATTCACCCGGTGGTGCGGGTGCATCCGGAAACCGGCCGCCGCGCGCTCTACGTGAACGAACACTTCACCCGGCGCCTGGTGGAGCTGAACGCCGGCGAAAGCGAGGCCCTGCTGCGTTATCTGACCGGCTGGGTCACCAACCCGCGTTTCACGGTGCGTTACCGCTGGAGCGAGGGCACCATCGCCATCTGGGACAATCGCTGTACCCAGCACTTCGTCCTCAACGACTTCGCCGGTGAGCGGATCATTCAGCGGGTAACCGTCATGGGTGACCGGCCGGAGGGGGTTGGGGCGCCGCGCTGGCAGCCCTGGGTCCGGCCGGGCCGGCTGTCGGCCACCAGCCGTCACGATCGCCAGCTTGCCCTTTATCTGCGGGACAGATCGCCCCCGGCTGCCGCGGGCCGGTGACGGGAACCCCTGGTATTTCAGAAAAGTATGTTGTCAGGTAGGCGCCGGAGCTGCTGCTTCTGTGTGCCTGGCCCAGGGATGTTACGATCCATTACTTCTAAGTGAATGTAGCTACTGTCATGATTGCGGGATTAAGGATATTCTCCCCGGCTTTTGAGGCTCGGGAGCGGTCAAAAGCCCGAGCACAATTCGTCTGGAGGAAAGTCTGATATGCCGAAGATCACGTTCATCGATCACGCAGGGACAGAACATACCGTGGAAGGGGAAGTGGGTCTGTCCGTGATGCGGGCGGCCATCGACAACCTGGTACCCGGGATCGATGCCGACTGCGGGGGCGAGTGCTCCTGCGCCACCTGTCATGTTTACGTGGACAAGTCCTGGATGGAAAAAGTGGGCGAACCCGAAGAGCGGGAGGAGTCCATGCTCGATCTGAATCCCGAACGTGAGGCGAATTCGCGGCTGTCCTGTCAGATTCCGGTCACCGAAGATCTCGATGGCCTGGTAGTGACCGTGCCGGAATTCCAGATGTAACCAGGCGCCATTGCCATTGTTGTACAGATTCGAACCCGATAAGGGGGAATGCCATGAGTGAAGCCACCACTACTCAGCCGGAATTTCAGATTCAGACGGAATACGTCGCCGATCCATACACCTTGCCGCTGGAGGAGGTGAATCCGGCGCAGGGGGTGCTGTTCCAGAACGATGCGCACTGGCCGTACTTCGAGCGCCTGCGCAAGGAAGATCCGGTGCACTTCACCGCGGAGAGCGAGTTCGGCCCGTACTGGTCGGTGACGCAGATACGAAGACATCAAATACGTGGACATGAACCACAAGATCTTTTCCTCCGAGGGCGGTATTACGCTGGCCGATCAGGACGAGGATTTTCAGCTCCCCATGTTCATCGCCATGGATCCGCCCAAGCATGACGAGCAGCGTAAGGTCGTGGCGCCTGTGGCTGGTCCGCGCAATCTGTCTTCGCTGGAACCGGAAATCCGCCGTCGGGTGTGCAACATCCTCGACTCGCTGCCGCGCGATCAGGATTTCAACTGGGTGAAGCATCTGTCGATCGAGTTGACCACCCAGATGCTGGCGACGCTGTTCGATTTTCCCTTCGAAGACCGCTACAAACTGACCCGCTGGTCGGATGTGGCCACCGCGCCGCCGGGCACCGGCATCGTCGATTCCGAGGAAGAGCGCCGCGCCGAACTGCTGGAGTGCCTGGAGTACTTCACCGGCCTGTGGCACGAGCGGGCCAAGCGTAAGGAGCCGGGCAACGACCTGGTGTCCATGCTGGCCCATGGCGGTTCTACCCGCGACATGCTCGACCGGCCCATGGAATACCTGGGCAATCTGATTCTGCTCATCGTCGGCGGCAACGACACCACCCGCAACTCGCTCACCGGCGGGGTGCTGGCGCTGAACCAGTTTCCCGGCGAATACGACAAGCTGCGGCAGAAGCCCGAGCTGATTCCGAACATGGTGGCGGAAATCATCCGCTGGCAGACGCCGCTGGCGCACATGCGCCGGCGCGCATTGGAGGACGCGGAGCTGCGCGGTCAGACCATCAAGGCTGGTGACAAGGTCTGTATGTGGTTCGTCTCCGGCAACCGCGACCCGGATGTTTTCGACAATGCCGACGACTTCATTATCGACCGCAAGAATGCGCGCAGTCATATGAGCTTCGGGTTCGGCATTCACCGCTGCATGGGCAATCGGGTCGGCGAGATGCAGCTGCGCATCGTCTGGGAAGAGATCCTCAAGCGCTTTCATGCCGTGGAGGTGGTGGGCGACCCGGTGCGCGTGTACTCGTCCTTCGTGAAAGGCTATTCCGAGTTGCCGGTGCGCCTGGTCGAGAGGTAATCGTCTTTGTGCTGATAACACAGGTCAGGTGATATCCATGAGTGAAGCCGTACAGAGCCCCGTTTACGAACCGGTCCAGGATCCGTGGAGCGTGCCGCTGGACAAGGTCGACCCGGCTTTCCGGCGCCTGTTCGAAGAGAATGTGGTCCTCGAGCATTTCGCCCGGCTGCGCCGCGAAGACCCGGTGCATTTCCACGAGGACAGTCAGTTCGGCCCGTACTGGTCCATCACCAGCTACGAGCACATCAAGCAGGTGGACATGAACCACCAGGTGTACTCGTCGGCGAAGGGCATCAGCATTTTCGACGGTGCCGATGACTTCCGCACGCCCATGTTCATCGCCATGGATCCGCCCAAGCACGACGAACAGCGCAAGGCGGTAGCGCCGGTAGCGGGGCCGCGCAATCTGGCCGCGCTGGAGCCGGAGATCCGCCGGCGGGTGTGCAACATCCTGGATTCCCTGCCGGTAGGCGAAGAATTCAACTGGGTGGAGCGGGTGTCCATCGAGCTGACGACCCAGATGCTGGCGACCCTGTTCGATTTTCCCTTCGAAGAACGCTACAAGCTCACGCGCTGGTCGGACGTTGCCACCAACGGGCCGGAAACCGGGGTCGTGGAATCCATCGAGCAGCGCCGCGAAGAGCTGCTGGAGTGCCTGGCGCGGTTCACCGAGTTGTGGGAGGAACGGGCGGCGCGGCCGGAGCCGGGCAACGATCTGATCTCCATGCTGGCCCATGGCCCCAGCACGCGGGACATGCTGCAGCGCCCCATGGAACTGCTGGGCAACCTGATTCTGCTCATCGTGGGCGGCAACGACACCACGCGGAATTCCATTTCCGGCGGGGTGCTGGCGCTGAATCAGCAGCCGGAGCAGTATCAGAAGCTGCGTGACAACGTGGATCTCATTCCCAACATGGTGGCGGAAATCATCCGCTGGCAGACGCCGCTGACTCACATGCGCCGTACCACCGTAGAAGATACGGAGCTGGGCGGAAAAACCATTCCCGCCGGGGCCAAGGTGGTGATGTGGTATCTGTCCGGCAACCGCGACGAGAACGTCTTCGACGATGCCGACGCGTTCCGCATCGACCGTAAGAATGCCCGCAGCCACATGAGCTTCGGCTTCGGTATTCACCGCTGTATGGGCAACCGGGTCGGCGAGATGCAGCTGCGCATTCTCTGGGAAGAGATCATGAAGCGCTTCGCCAAGATCGAAGTGGTGGGTGAACCGGTGCGTACCCGGCACGTCTTCATCCGCGGCTTCACCCACCTGCCGGTGCGCCTGGTGCCGAGGTAAACAGGGCCGGGAACGCGCGCCCTGCAGAAATTGGGTTCCGCGTCTGCTTGCGTTAGGCTGTCAGGTCAACGTAAGGAGACGTGTTCATGGAAAGGCGCCGACTCCCGCTGGTTGCTGTGGCAGCCCTGATCCTCGGTGGTTGCAGCGAGCAGACCGCCGAGCCAAGCGAATCAGCCGAAGACCTCAGCACGCCGGCGCAGGTGCCGGCCGAGCCTCCCAGCAAACCCGGGTTGCTGCCGAGCGGTGAGCTTACGGCGCTGGATGGCTTTGCGGTGTCGGTCTTCCATGAAGGCGTCGGCAGCGGTGCCCGCCATCTGGTCGTGCGCGGCAACGGTGACGTGCTCGTGGCACGCCGTGACGGTACCCTGGTGGCGCTGCGCGACAGCAACGGCGACGGACAGGCTGAGCAGCGCGAAGAGCGCGAGCTGCCGATCACCACCGGCATGGCCCTGCACAACGGTTATCTGTACTTTTCCGACACGGTGAGCGTCAGACGCCTGCCGCTCGATGACGCCCTGCTGCCCCAGGGTGAGCCGGAAGCGGTGGTGAGCGGCTTTCCCGAACAGAACTCCCATGCTGCCAAGACGCTGGCCTTCGATGGCGACGGCCGGCTTTACGTCAACGTCGGAGCGCCATCCAACGCCTGTCAGAAGCAGTCGCGTACTGCCGGTTCGCCGGGTCAGCAGCCGTGTCCGGAACTGGAGCGACAGGCCGCCGTCTGGCGCTTTCCGGCCGCTGCCGTCGGCCTCGACCAGAGCGACGGCGAACGTTTCATAACCGGTGTGCGCAACGTGATCGCCATGGACTGGAACGAGTCTGCCCGGGCCCTGTATTTCGCCATGCACGGGCGTGATCAGTTGAATTCCTTGTGGCCGGATCTGTTCGACGAGGACGACAATGCCCGGCTGCCGGCGGAAGAATTCCATCGCGCAGAGGCCGGCGCGAATTATGGCTGGCCCTATACCTACTTCGACCCTTTTACCAACCGCCGGGTCGCGGCGCCGGAATACGGCGGCGACGGCGAGCAGGAAGCCGAAGCGGGCAGGTATGCGGAACCGCTGCACGCTTTTCCCGCCCACTGGGCGCCCAACGACCTGCTGTTCTATGCCGGTGAGCAGTTTCCGCCGCGCTACGCCGGCGGGGCGTTCATCGCCTGGCACGGTTCCTGGAACCGCGCGCCGCAGCCCCAGGAAGGCTACCGGGTGACTTTCGTACCTTTTGCTGACGGAGCCCTGTCGGCCGCGCCTGCCGACTTCCTCGGCGGATTCGCCGGCACAGACGACATCGCTGCGCCGGGCGACGCCGAATACCGCCCCATGGGGCTGGGCGTCGGACCGGATGGCGCGCTCTATGTGGGCGACACGCAGAAAGGGCGTATCTGGCGGGTGACCTACACCGGTTCTGCAGGCTGAAGCGAGGCGATTTATGTTGGAAACACGTCAATTCCTGCCGGGCGGACTCAGCCTGTTCGTCCTGACGCTCCTGTTTTGTGCGGCGGGCATGCCTGCGCAGCTCCAGGCGGCAACGGAATCCGAGCGGTTGAATGCCTGGTTCGAGGCTCAGTTCCAGGCCGATCTCGAGCGCTCGCCCATGAGCAAGACCTACCAGGGCATCATCGATCAGGACTACGACGAGTGGGACGATGTGTCGCTTGAGTTTCAGGAAGAGAGCTACCGCCTGGGCCAGCAAAAGCTCGATGAGATGCGGGAGCGCTTCGACTTCGATGCGCTGAGTGAGCAGTCGCGGCTGTCCTGGCGCCTGTTCGCGTTCGACAAGGAGCGCGAGCAGGCGGGTCATCCGTATCGCGATCACGTTTATACCTTCAATCAGATGTTCGGTGCGCAATCCCGTATTCCGGCATTTCTGATCAATCAGCACCGGGTGAGCGAGGCTTCCCATGCCGAGGCCTATATCGACCGTCTGATCGGCGTCGAGACCTATCTCGGGCAGGCCGTGAGCAATGCCAGGCGCCGCGCGGCCAAAGGCATCATGCCGCCGCGGTTCGTCTATGAGCATGTGCTGCGTGATGCGCGCAACGTCATCAGCGGCGTACCGTTCGACGCGGATGCCGAGGACGATTCGCCGCTGCTGGCCGACTTCAAGGCGAAAGTGGCGCAGCTCGATCTCGGCGACGTGCGGGCCCGGGGGCTCGTGGAGCGTGCCCGCGCCGCGCTGCTCGATCACGTCCAGCCCGCTTATGCGGGTCTGATCAGTGAGATGGAAGATCAGCAGGCCCGGGCGGACAGCCGGGATGGTGCGTGGAAGCTGCCGGACGGCGAGGACTACTATGCCTATCGTCTGGAAGAAATCACCACGACGTCACTGACCGCAGACGAGGTGCACGAACTCGGTCTGCGGGAGACCGAGCGCATTCACCGCGCCATGCGCGAGATCATGGCCCAGGTGGGCTTCGACGGTTCGCTGCAGGAATTCTTCGAGTTCACCCGCACCGATGAGCGGTTCTACTATGACAATGACGAGGAGGGCCGCGAGCGCTATCTGCGCGAGGCGCGCGCCATCATCGACGACATGCGCGGACGTCTCGACGAGCTGTTCCTGAAGCAACCCGAAGCCGCTCTGCAGGTCAAACGGGTGGAGCCGTTCCGCGAACGCTCGGCCGGCAAAGCCTTCTATCAACGCCCGGCCCCGGACGGCTCGCGTCCCGGAACCTATTACGCGAATCTCTATGACATGGGCGATATGCCCATTTACCAGATGCGTGCCCTGGCATATCACGAAGGCATACCGGGGCATCACATGCAGATCGCCATTGCTCAGGAACTGGAAGGCATACCCAGCTTCCGCCGCTTCGGCGGCCACACGGCCTACGTGGAAGGCTGGGGCCTGTATTCGGAGTGGGTGCCCACGGAGCTTGGTCTGTACGATGACCCCTATGACGATTTCGGCCGCCTGGCCATGGAGCTGTGGCGGGCCGGACGCCTGGTCGTGGACACCGGGCTGCATCACCTGCGCTGGAGCCGTGAGGACGCCATCAACTGGCTGTCTACCAACACACCCAACCCCGCGAGGCGATGTGGTCAAGGCCATCGAGCGCTATATCGTCATGCCGGGTCAGGCCACGGCATACAAGATCGGCATGCTGAGGATTCAGGAGCTGCGGCAGCGCGCGCAGCGCGAGCTGGGCGAGGCCTTCGACGTAGGTGAGTTTCACGATGCGGTGCTGGCCAACGGCTCCGTGCCGCTGCCGATTCTCGAGCAGCTCGTGGCGGATTACATCGCGGAGCGGTCGGGGTCCGCAGACGGCTGATCAGCCGCGGTGCTGCGCCTGGAGATCTTTACGAAACCTTCCCGGCGGTCGACGATGACGAACGCTGCCCGGTTCGCTCGGGCCCAGGCGTTGAGCTGCTTGAGGTCTTCGCTGCGGGTCACCCGCCGTGCCAGGATCGTGCAGTCTTCGGCCAGCCGGTCGCCCAGGCGGTTGAGGGCGCCGACGGCACCTCCCGGCGTTGCCCGGGCACCTTCGCAGAGCACCAGCGCGATCCGCTCCGCGAGACGCGACGTGTCCACCGCATACCAGACATAGCCGTCGAACAGATGAGCACGGCTGGCGATGACGTGGGCCGAGCCAAGCTGGTACTGGGTAAGCCAGGAACGGGTCATGTTGGCGTGGTGGGTATCGTCTTCCAGGCACCAGAGCTGCTTGCTGCGCTGGGTGGAGGCAGAGCACAGGCTGCCGAGAACCAGGGTCAGAGCACTGGTGCCGCATTGCACGATGGGCCCGGCGGCGCGTGTTGCTTCGGCCAGACAGCTGCGCAGATAGCTTTCGTCGCTCTGGCTGAGGGGGTCGCCCCAGCAGGCGAAGAGTTCGGCAACGGCCGCAAACGGCAGCGGTTGGTCGTCCGCTACGGCCAGTTGACGCATGCAGCGATCGAAGCCGCGATAGCGTTCAAAGACCGCTGCCTGGGTGCGCAGGGCACGCATGCCGTTCTGGGTGCGCTTGGAAATGGCGAGCTGCATGCCGGCGAGTATACTGGTCCGCTGCCGCGGATCAGGTGGCGCAGCACCGATCCGTGCACCAGTTCGCATGCCGACCGCCTGGAGCGTGACCTATGACTGACATCATCCCCCCGGAAGTGTGGGATCCCCGCATCAGTACGATGATGGTTGAGACCAACGGCCAGCGCTTCGAAGTGGCTGTCTGCGGCAGCGGCGACCGCCTGGCGCTGTGTCTGCACGGCTTTCCCGAGCACAGTTTTTCCTGGCGTCACCAGTTGCCCATGCTGGCCGATCTCGGCTATCGGGTCTGGGCGCCCAATCTGCGCGGCTATGGCCGCTCGTCGCGTCCGCAAGGCATGGCCGCCTACAGCATCGAGAATCTGCTGGCCGACGTGGCCGGCCTGATCGACGCTGCGGATTGTCGGGAGACCGTGCTCATTGCCCACGACTGGGGGGCCGTCATCGCCTGGTACTTCGCCATGCGGCAGGTTCGCCCGTTGTCCCGCCTGATCATCTGCAACGTCCCGCATCCGGCACCGGCACGGCGGGCCCTCACTGAAGGATTCGCACAGCTGAAAAAGTCCTGGTACCTGTTCTTCTTTCAGCTTCCCTGGCTGCCGGAGCGTCTGCTGGGCCGGGATGGCGCCCGCGCGGTGGGCGAAGCCATTCGCGGCAGCAGTGTGGATGCTGAGCGCTTTCCGGACGAAGTGGTGGAGGTGTATCGGCGCAATGCTGCCCAGCCCGGGGCGCTGACCGCCATGATCAACTACTATCGGGCACTGCTGCGCGGCGGCGGTGCACGGCGCCAGCAGACGGCGGGCTTTCCCGTCATCGAAACCCCCACGCTCATGCTCTGGGGTGAGGAGGACGTGGCGCTGACCAGGGCCACCACCTACGGCACCGAGGACTACGTGCGCGATCTGACGATCCGCTATCTGCCGCGGGTGTCCCACTGGGTGCAGCAGGAAGCTCCGGAAATCGTCAATCCCATGATGAAGGCATTTCTGCTCGGTGAGCGCGTGCCGCGGCTGCGCTGGGTGGCGCGCCTGGAGGCCGGGGAGGAGGCCGATCAGGCCTGATCCGGCGGCACTTCGACCACCAGACCGTCCAATCCGTCGTCCACCCGGATCTGACAGGCCAGGCGGCTGTTGGCCCGGCGGCCGTGGACATAGGCGAGGATTTCCACTTCATCGCCATGGGCGGGGGGCAGGCGCTCGAGGAATGCCCTGGGTACGTAGCAGTGACAGGTGGCGCAGGTACAGCCGCCGCCGCACTGGCCGAGAATACCGGGAATGTGGTTGTCCAGAGCGCCGTCCATGACCGATTCACCCGCGCTGAGATGACAGGTGGCGCGGGAACCGTCGGGCTGTACGTATGTGACCTTGGGCATCGGTGGCGGTAGAATGATTGGCTTTTCCCGTGGAGTCTACAGACCCTATGAAAATCGGTCTCACAGGCGGTATTGCCTCCGGAAAGTCCACGGCGGCCAGCTATCTCGAGCAGCTCGGCGCCTTCGTCATCGATGCGGACAAACTGGGGCATCGGGCCTACGAGCCGGATGGTCCGGCCTTCCAGGCCGTAGTGGAAGCCTTCGGGGACGACATCGTCTCTGCTGACGGCTTCATCGACCGCAAGGTGCTCGGCGGCAGGGTGTTCGGCGACCCGCATGGCTTGCGCCGGCTCACCGACATCCTCTGGCCGGAGATCCTCGACCTGGCACGCCTCGAAATGGACGCAGTGGAACGCGTCGATCCGACGCGCATCATCGTGCTCGAGGCCGCCGTGCTGCTGGAGGCTGGCTGGGAAGTGGCCGTGGATGAGGTCTGGGCCGTGCTGGTTACCCCGGAGATTGCCGTGGAGCGTGCCTGTGCCCGGGACGGCCTGAGTGCCGAAGATGTACAGCGGCGCATGGCCGCGCAATTGAGTAACGAAGAGCGCCGCGCGCGATCCCACGTGGTGATCGACAACTCCGGCGGGCCGGAGACCCTGCTGGCCCTTCTCGATCGGGAATGGCTGCGTATCACCGGCAACGACGGCCGGGCGGCGGGTGGACAGGCCGGATGATTCTGGATCTGCACACGCACTCCATCAAGTCCGACGACGGCCGCGCCAAGGTGCGCAACTACTGTCAGTGGATCCGCACCCGGGAGATTCCCATCGATGGCTTCGTCCTCACCGAGCACCGCCAGTTCGACGATGAATCCGACTATGGCGAGCTGGCCCGCGAGTTCGATCTGACCATCCTCAAGGGCAGCGAGGTCGAGACGGAATACGGGCACGTGCTGGTGTTCGGCGTCAGCGATGCATTGCGTCGAGCCTTCGACTTCGGCGATATACGTCTGCCTCTGGCCCGGGTGATCGAGGCCTGTGCGGAGCACGGTGCGGTGCCGGTGCCCTGTCACCCGGGACGGCCGCGCGTGGGCATGCACGCCCATCTGGCCGAATTCGGTGTGCCCGAGGGTGTCCGCATCGTGGAAATCCGCAATGGCGGCAGCCGTGAGGGTGAAGACGGCATCGCCGAGGCCATGGCGCAGGACCAGGGTTATCTGGGCACCGGCGGCAGCGACGCGCATATCGTTTCCCACGTGGGGCGCTGTGCCACGCGCTTTCCGGGTCCGATCAGCAGTGAAAGCGAATTGGTCGAGGCGCTCAATGCCGGAGACTTCGAAGCCATCAGTAACAGGCAGGCATCATGAGCGACTTGCTGGATATCGAAGCTGTGCGCGAGCAGTTTCTCAATCAGGTTTTCGATGAGCAGACATTCGAGCTCGACACCGCGCAGATCGTCGACTACGCCCGTGCCTGCGGCGAGCAGGCGCCGCGCTATGTCGACCCCGGGCACCCGGACTTCCAGGCGCCGCCGACCTTTCCCTCGAGCTTTCGGCCGACCCGGCGTCTTCCCGAAGGCTTTCCCAAGCTGCCCGGGCTCGGCATGGATGCCGGCAAAGCCGTAGCACCCATGGCGCCGGTCCGCCCCGGGGTCAAACTCACGGCGCGAACCCATCTGCACGAGGTTTATGCCAAGACCGGCCGCTCCGGGCGCATGACCTTCATGGTGACCCGCATGGAGATCTTCGACCCCGACGGCGTGCAGCTTGCCGCCGCCGACACACGCATCGTCATCCGGGAGAAACCGTCCTCATGAGCATCGCCAGCATTGCCGACGTTGAATTCGGCGCGCAGCTGCCGGAATTCGAGCCGGACACGAGCCTGGAAAACGTGCGCAGCTTTGTCGTGGCGGCGGGTTGGGACGGCCCGCGCTTCACCGATCACGAGGCGGCCCGTAAGGAAGGTCTGCCCGGTGCGCTGGTCCCCGGCATACTCAGCCAGGGGTATCTGGCGGCCATGATTCACCGCTGGGCGCCGGACGCCTTCATTGAGAACGTGGACACGATTTTCCGCGCCCCGGTCCTGGTGGACGAACCCTACCGCATCAGCGGTGTCGTCACCGACGTAGATGAAGACGACGGCCGGGTGGAGATCGACCTGACCCTGACCAACGAGCAGGGCGAAACCCGGGTGTTCGGGACGGCCATGGTGAAGCTGCCCATAGAGTGATTAGACCACCCGGAACAGCGGAATGTTCACCTCGTCGTGTTCTTCCCATTCCACTTCCACCCGCTGCCCGCAGGCCAGATCCGTGGTCGGGTCTGCGGCGCCCACCACGTTGGACAGCAGCCGCGGGCCCTCGTCGAGATCGATCCAGGCGACGGCATAGGGCACCTGGGTGCGGAAGAACGGGTGATAGCTCTGACGCACCACACTGAAGGTATAGATGCTGCCTTTGCCGGAGGCCGTGTGCCAACTCAGCGTTCCGCCGGTGCAACCGGTGCAGTGGCGGCGCGGGTGCCAGACCACGGTGCCGCAGTCGTCGCATTGCTGGTAGCGCAGTTCCCGGTTGCGGGTGGCCTCCCAGAATGGCGCCGTATCCGGTTCCGCCAGTTTCGGCAGGGGTCGGGTTGCATCCGTCATGATCAGTCTCTCCCCAGTATTACCGTCCCGGCGCAATGCCGGGCGCCGAGCATGCCGCCGTTGCCGTGTGCGACGGCCAGACGGGCGCCGTCCACCTGGCTGGTGGATTCGCCGCGCAACTGGCGCGCCGCTTCGATGAGCAGAAAGATGCCCCGCATGCCGGGGTGATTGGACGACAGGCCGCCGCCATCGGTATTCAGCGCCGGCCCGTCTCCCGGACGGTCGTAGCGCAGGCGCCCGCCTTCCACCCAGCGTCCGCCTTCGCCCTTGGGGCAGAACCCCAGATCTTCCAGCAGCGCCAGCACAGTGATGGAAAAGGAATCGTAGATCATGGCTATATCCATCTCGGCAGGGCTGACCCCGGCCTCCGCAAACGCTGCTGGTCCGGACTGAGCGGCCGCGCTGGTGGTGATGTCGGCGCCGTTTTCCGGATATCTGGTCGCTTCGCCGCTGCCCAGCAGCCAGACCGGCGCTTTAGCGCAATTGCGTGCTACCTGCGGGGAGGCGATGATCACCGCACCGCCGCCGTCGGAGATCATGCAGCATTCCAGCAGATGCAGCGGGTCGGCGATCATGCGCGAGTTCACCACGTCATCGATGGTGGTTTCGCGGATGCCCACGAACTCCAGGTCGGTCATGGCCTGGACGGCCTCCGGGTTGCGCATGGCGTGGGCCCGGGTTGCCACGGAGATCTCGGCGAGCTGCTCGCTGGTGGTGCCGTACTCGTACATATGGCGCCGCGCCACCATGGCGTAATTGGCCACCAGAGTCTGGCCGACGAAGGATTCCATGTTGTCGCCGGGCAGGCCCAGCCCGCCGCGCCCCGCCCACGCCGATGCGGGCGGCGTTGCTGTGGGCGGTGGAGCCGTAGGTGAGCAGCGCTACCTTGGCTTTGCCGGCGGCAATGTCGCGGCGGGCGTGGGCCGCATGGTATTCATAGGAACTGCCGCCCACGTTGGTGGTATCGATGACGCTGGGTTTCAGACCGAAGTATTCCGAGATCATGAAACCGCTCATGGGCCCGGCTTCCCCGGCGTCGTAGACCGCGTCCACGTCACGCCAGTCGAGCCCGGCGTCCTCCAGGGCCCGGGCGGCGCTCGCTGCCTTGATCTGCAGCGGGCTGAGGGTGCCCTCCACATCCCGGGACGGGTATTCGTGAATGCCGACGATGGCGGCGCTGCGCGATTGCGTGGTCAAGTGCTCCCCCTTAGCTGATGCCTGCCGAAACTACCAGTTTACCTTGCTTGAATTGTCTTTTGTTGGAGCGACCTCCAGGCCTGCGCGATCTTCGTGTGGGAGCGATCTGTGTAGAGCGAACTTCAGCTCGCGACCTGGAGGTCGCTCCCATCTAAGATCGCGATCTGGAGGCCGCTCCCACCAAAAGCGATCTTGGTACAATGCGTTTCAGTTGTATCTACGAACCGGGAACAATCATGGCTAAGAAGCACGCGCCCAGGCGCCGGGACTGGAAAGCCCTGGCAGAGCAGGAGTTGCGCGACCGCTCTCTCGACGATCTGCACTGGTCCTCGCCCGAGGGCATCGAGATCAAACCGCTGTACACGCAGAAAGATCTGGAAGACATCGAGTTTCTCGACAGCTTCCCGGGGCTGGCGCCGTTCGTCCGCGGCCCGCGCGCGACCATGTACGCCAACCGGCCCTGGACCATCCGGCAGTACGCCGGCTTCTCCACGGCCGAGGAGTCCAACGCCTTCTACCGGCGCAACCTGGCGGCCGGGCAGAAGGGCCTGTCGGTCGCCTTCGATCTGGCCACCCACCGCGGCTACGACTCCGACCATCCGCGGGTGGCCGGCGACGTGGGCATGGCGGGGGTCGCCATCGACACCGTCGAGGACATGAAGATTCTGTTCGACGGCATCCCGCTCGACGAGATGTCCGTGTCCATGACCATGAACGGCGCGGTCCTGCCGGTGATGGCGCTCTACATCGTCGCCGCGGAGGAGCAGGGCGTCGCCCCGGACAAGCTGGCGGGCACCATCCAGAACGACATCCTCAAGGAGTTCATGGTGCGCAACACCTACATCTACCCGCCCGAGCCGTCGCATGCGCATCGTCTCGGACATCATCGGCTACACCGCCGACGCACATGCCGCAAGCTTCAACTCCATCTCGATATCCGGCTACCACATGCAGGAAGCCGGGGCCAATGCGGTCCTGGAACTGGCCTTCACGCTGGCCGACGGTGTGGAGTACGTGCGCGCCGCCCTGGCCCGCGGTCTGCACGTGGATGCCTTCGCGCCACGGCTGTCGTTCTTCTTCGGCATCGGTATGAACTTCTTCATGGAGATCGCCAAGCTGCGGGCGGCACGCATTCTCTGGCACGACCTGATGAAGCCGTTCAAGCCGGAAAAACCGGCCTCGCTCATGCTGCGCACCCACTGCCAGACCTCCGGCGTGTCGCTGCAGGAGCAGGACCCGTACAACAACGTGGTGCGCACCACCATCGAGGCGATGGCCGCCGTGCTCGGCGGCACCCAGTCCCTGCACACCAACGCCTTCGACGAGGCCATTGCCCTGCCCACGGACGTTCTCCGCGCGCATCGCCCGCAACACCCAGCTGGTTCTGGCCGAGGAAACGCGGCATCACCCGCACCGTGGATCCGCTGGGCGGCAGCTACTACGTGGAAAGCCTGACCCATTCCATCGTCGACCACGCCCGCCGGCTCATCGAGGAAGTCGAGGAGCTGGGCGGCATGACGAAAGCGGTGGCGTCGGGCATGCCCAAGCAGCGCATCGAAGAAGCCGCCGCCCAGCGTCAGGCCCGCATCGAGCGGGGCGAGGACGTGATCGTCGGGGTCAACAGGTACCGCCTGGAGGAAGATACCTCGGAGTTCGACGTCCTGGCGGTGGAGAACGCGCGGGTGCGCGAATCCCAGGTCCGGCGCCTCGAGGAAGTCCGGCGCAAGCGCGATGCCGCAGCCGTGGAACAGGCCCTGACGGCGCTCACCAACGCCGCCGCCGACAAGAGCGGCAATCTGCTGGAACTGGCCGTGGAAGCGACCCGGCAGCGCGCCACGGTCGGGGAAATTTCCGCGGCGCTGGAAAAAGTCTACGGCCGCCATGCGGCGGTGGCGCGTATGACCCCCGGCGTCTACGCGGACAGCTACGACGGCGACGAAAACTTTCAGCGGGTGCGCGACGAGATCAAGATGTTCACCGAAGTAGAAGGTGAGGCGCCGAGCATCCTGGTGGTGAAGATGGGCCAGGATGGCCACGACCGGGGCGCCAAAGTCATCTCGAATGCCTTCAACGATTTCGGCTTCGACGTCGCCATGGGCGAGCTTTTCCAGACGCCGGCCGAGGCGGCGCGCCTGGCCAGGGAAGAGGACGTCCATGTGGTCGGTGTGTCTACCCTGGCCGGCGGCCACAAGTCGCTGGTTCCGGAACTCATCGAGCATCTGCGCGAGGAGGGCCTCGAAGACGCCATTGTCGTCTGCGGCGGTGTCATTCCCCGCCAGGATTACCAGGCACTGTACGATGCCGGTGTCCACGCCATCTTCGGCCCGGGCTCGGACATTCCCGAGGCCGCCAGCAAAATTCTTAAGATGATTCCTGGGAAGAATCGATAACTATATGAAAAGATTATGTTTGGAGTAGCAGAATGATTGGGAAGTTGAATCATGTGGCCATTGTCGTGCCGGATCTGGCCGCCGCATCGTCGGTTTATGCGAGCACCCTGGGCGCACAGGTTTCCGAGCCGGTAGCGCTGCCCGACCACGGGGTCACCACGGTATTCGTGGAACTGCCGAACACCAAGATCGAACTACTGCACCCGCTTGGGAACGACTCCCCGGTGGAAAAGTTTCTCGCCAACAATCCCAGCGGCGGGATGCATCACGTCTGCTACGAGGTGGAGGATATCCAGGCGGCCGTAGACACGCTGGTGGCCGACGGCGCACGCGTGCTCGGTGACGGCCGGCCGAAGACGGGTGCCCATGGCCTGCCGGTGGTATTTCTGCATCCCAAGGATTTCTGCGGCACCTTGATCGAGCTCGAGGAGGTGGGCGAGCCGAGCATAGCCGCCGCCTGATACCCGGGCCTGGAAGTGGAGGGCTGGTATGTCCGATCTGGAAATTCCGGAACTGCCCGCGGAAGTCGTCCTCGCCGTTCAGCGGGGACGTAAGCTGGATGCCATCAGAATTCTGCGGGAGAAGACCGGCATGGGGCTCAGCGACGCCAAGATTCTCGTCGATCGCCTGGCCGAAGAATACGGCAGCGAGGCGCCCCAGGTGTCGGCGAGCCGGGAGGATGCCGGCAACCTCAGGCTGCTGGCGGCGCTGGTGATCCTCGGGGGAATTGCCGCGGCAATCTTCCTGCTCTGAGCCGGATCCGCAGCCGCTGAATTTGTGCTGGGCGCAGCATCGCGCTCGGCCGGTTTAGAGCTATCATAGCGGCGTCGGTTTTGCCTGGGGGATGGAAATCGTTTTGCCGGGGGAGTCCTCTTTCGCATGCATAGTACGCTGGTCGGTGCTCGGCCTGATGCTGTCCGGTGTTGGCGCTGTTGCGGCGCAGGAAACACCCGACAGCGACGGTGAGGCCGAGCCCGAGACCGAAACCGGCGAGGTGATCCGCATCTCCTGCCGCGACGACCAGAACCGGCCGGCGAGCTGGCTGGATCGAACCCACTCCTATCTGAGTGAACGCCTGTGCGAGCCCGCAGCCTGGTTCGACGGGTTCTTCGGCGACCCCAGAGCGGCGGAAGAGACGCCGATAGGCAGTTTCTTTCGGGTGCGTAACTCCCTGCGCTGGGATGAAAGCGAGGATTTCAGCCACGATGTGCGCGTGTCTGCGAACATCTCCCTGCCGCGGGTCTCGGATCGGGTGCGGCTGCTGATCAGCCGCGACGAATCCATCGAAGGAGAATTGGGGCAGGGCGACAATCGGGACGATGACCGCGATGAGCAGACCCGGCTGGGTTTGCGCTTCGTGCTGACCGATTTCGGCCGTACCCAGCTCGATGTGGACGGTACGGTGAAGGTCAGCAGCGGCGGCCTCAATCCCCGTGCGCGCGGCCGCGGGCGGCATACCTGGGGGCTCACCGATACGACCCAGGCGCGCTTTACCCAGACCGTATTCTGGGAACGCGAGGACGGTGTCGGCACCAGTTCCAGGGCAGACTGGGAATGGCTGCCGAGCAGCAAGTCCCTGGTGCGCCTGACCGGCCGGGGCACGGTGTCGGAAGGCTCCGATGGGGTGGATTGGCGGGCGGCGCTGGTGGGCTTTCGTCAGCTCAACCGCAGGACGGCCATTCGCAGCGAAATCGGCGCCTTCGGCCACACTCAACCGGAGCGGGTCACGGAAGAGTATTTCGTCAACTTCCGCTTCCGCCGCTCCTTTCTGCGCGACTGGCTGTTCTACGAGCTGCAGCCGGAATACGCGTGGCCGGTCGATGAGGCTACCGGCGAACGCGGTTCCGATCTGCGGTTCATCTTCACCCTGGAGATTCAGTTCGAAAACGCCGCCGCCGTGGACGAAGATATCGACCACTATCGGGGCCGCTGACCGGCGCGTAGACCGGCGCGCGAACGGCCTCTATTCGAACTCCAGGATCGGCTGGTCCACCGCCAGGCTGTCACCTTCATTGGCGAGAATCTTCGCCACCACACCGTCGTCGGTGGCGCGCAGGCTGTTCTCCATCTTCATGGCTTCCACGACGGCGAGCTCCTCGCCGGCCTTGATTTCGTCTCCTTCAGCCACCAGCAGGCGGACCAGCAGACCCGGCATGGGGGAGAGCAGGAACTTGGACAGATCCGGCGGTTTCTTGTCGAGCATGTGCCGGGTCAGCTCGGCTTCCGTCGGGGTCACCACCAGCACTTCCAGCTCCACACCGCGGTGGAACAGCCGATAGCCGGCCCGGTGGGTGTCGAGTTGTACGGTCAGAGCTCTGCCGTTCACTTCTGCGTGCACCAGATTGTCACCGAAACGCCAGCCGGTCGTTACCCGGTAGGTGCCGCTTTCATGAACCACCTCGAAGCCATGGTCGACTGCACGCACGGTCAGCGGATAGTGCTCTTTATTGGCGATGACGACCCACTCGTCCCGCATGGCTCGTTCGAAACGGCGGATCTGGCCGGTGAGATCGGCCGTGCGGTCGATGTGGCGCTTGTGCACGACGGCGGCGACCGCCACCGGCACCATGGGGTCCGTCTGCGGCACGTCGGCGGCGTGAAAGCCATCCGGGTATTCTTCGGCGATGAAATTCGTGGTCAGCTCGCCGGCGCGAAAGCGCGGATGCAGGATCAGCGCGTTCAGAAAGCTGATGTTGTGCGATACGCCGCGTATGTAGTAGGCATCCAGGGCGTCCGCCATGCGGTCGATGGCCATGGCCCGGTCGTCGCCATAGGTCACCAGCTTGGCGATCATGGGATCGTAGAACATGGACACTTCACTGCCTTCCTCGATACCGGTGTCGACTCGCACGCCAGATCCCTCTTCCGGTGGCTGATAGCGCACCAGCCGGCCGATGGACGGCAGAAAGTTGCGGAACGGGTCCTCTGCATAGACGCGGGTTTCCAGCGCCCAACCGGTGAGTGTGACATCGTCCTGGGTGATCGGCAGGCGTTCACCGGCAGCGACCCGGATCATCAGCTCCGCCAGATCGTAGCCCGTCACGAGTTCGGTGACGGGGTGTTCCACCTGCAGGCGGGTGTTCATCTCCAGGAAGTAGAAGTTCTTGTTGGCGTCGACGATGAACTCCACGGTGCCGGCGGAACAGTAGTCCACGGCGCGGGCCAGAGCGATGGCCTGCTCGCCCATGGCGCGCCGGGTCTCTTCGTCCAGGAACGGCGACGGCGCTTCTTCGATAACCTTCTGGTGGCGGCGCTGAATGGAGCATTCCCGTTCGCCCAGGTACACGATGTTGCCGTGATTGTCGGCCATGATCTGAATTTCGATGTGACGCGGCTGCTCGATGAATTTCTCGGCGAACACGCGGTCGTCGCCGAAGCTCGAGCGCGCTTCGTTGGCCGCACTGGTGAAGCCCTCGCGGCATTCTTCATCGTTCCAGACCACGCGCATGCCTTTGCCGCCGCCCCCGGCGCTGGCCTTGAGCATTACCGGATAGCCGATATCGCGGGCAATCTGCACCGCATGATCGGCGCCTTCGATCTCGTCGGTATAGCCGGGAATGGTATTGACGCCGGCCTTGTCGGCCAGGCGCTTGGACGTGATCTTGTCGCCCATGCTGGTAATGGCGTGCACCCGGGGGCCGATGAAGACGATACCGGCTGCATCCAGGGCCTCACAGAACTTCGGATTTTCCGACAGGAAACCGTAGCCGGGATGCACGGCCTCTGCGCCGCTCTCCCGGCAGGCTGCGACGATCCTGTCGATCTTCAGATAGCTCTCGCCCGACGGCGGCGGGCCGATGTGTATGGCTTCGTCAGCCATGCGCGTGTGCAGGGCCCGGGCGTCGGCGTCTGAATACACGGCGACCGTTTTGATGCCCATGGCGCGGGCCGACTTGATGACGCGGCAGGCAATCTCGCCGCGGTTGGCAATGAGAATTTTCTTGAACATGAACTCGACCTTACAGCGGAATGTTGCCGTGCTTGCGCCAGGGGTTTTCCAGTTTCTTGTCGCGCAGCATGGCGAACGAGCGGCACACGCGCTCGCGGGTTTCGTTGGGCATGATCACGTCGTCGATGTAGCCGCGCCCGGCGGCCACGAACGGGTTGGCAAAGTGTTCCTGATATTCCCGGGTGCGCTGCTCGATGCGTTCTTCGTCGCCGAGCTCCTTGCGGAAGATGATCTCTACGGCACCCTTGGCGCCCATGACGGCAATCTCGGCACTTGGCCACGCCAGGTTGACGTCACCGCGCAGATGTTTGGAAGCCATCACATCGTAGGCTCCGCCATAGGCCTTGCGGGTGATCAGCGTGACCTTGGGCACTGTGCATTCGGCGTAGGCATAGAGCAGCTTGGCGCCGTTCTTGATGATGCCGCCGTATTCCTGCGCCGTGCCGGGCATGAAGCCGGGTACGTCCACCAGGGTCAGGATCGGCACGTTGAAGGCATCACAGAACCGCACGAAGCGGGCCGCCTTCTTCGAGGAATCGATGTCCAGACATCCCGCAAGCACCATGGGCTGATTGGCCACCACGCCGATGGTGGAGCCCTGCAGGCGGATGAAGCCGATGACCATGTTGGGCGCGTAGTCGCCCTGCAGTTCGAAGAAGTTGCCTTCATCGGCCACCTTGATGATGACTTCCTTGATGTCGTAGGGCTTCGATGCATCGGCGGGGACGAGGCTGTCCAGCGACGGCTCCTTGCG
Organism: Gammaproteobacteria bacterium; assembly: GCA_034522075.1. Lineage (GTDB taxonomy): Bacteria > Pseudomonadota > Gammaproteobacteria > Pseudomonadales > Azotimanducaceae > UBA7803. The sequence goes on from JAXHLO010000017.1 coordinate 53,260, forward strand.
GGTCAGCGGATCCTCCGTGGGCCAGCGCGGCGGCTTGTCGCGGTTGTTGGCCGGCAGGAAGTCGAAGAACTGACGGGTCAGCAGCAGCGCCTCCACGTCGTTGTGGAAGGCCAGGTCGGCAACCCCGGACTTGCGCGTGTGGATGCTGGCGCCGCCGAGTTCCTCGGGTGTGACTACCTCGTGGGTGACGGTTTTCACGACATCGGGACCGGTGACGAACATGTAGGAGCTGTCTTCCACCATGAAGATGAAGTCGGTCATGGCGGGGGAGTACACGGCCCCGCCCGCACACGGCCCCATGATCACCGAGATCTGCGGCACCACGCCGGAGGCCAGCACGTTGCGCTGGAAGATTTCGGCATAGCCGCCCAGCGACGCCACGCCTTCCTGAATGCGCGCGCCGCCGGAATCGTTCAGGCCGATGACCGGTGCGCCCACTTTCATGGCCTGATCCATGACCTTGCAGATCTTCTCGGCGTGCGCCTCGGACAGGGCGCCGCCGAATACAGTGAAATCCTGGCTGAACACGAATACCAGCCGGCCGTTGATGGTGCCGTAGCCGGTAACCACGCCGTCACCGGGGAATTTCTGCTCCTGCATGGCGAAATCGCTGCAGCGATGCTCGACGAACTTGTCCCACTCTTCGAAGGTGCCTTCGTCGAGCAGCATGATGATGCGCTCGCGGGCGGTCAGTTTGCCCTTCAGGTGCTGCTGCTCGATGCGGTGCTCACCGCCGCCGAGCAGCGCGGCAGCCTCCTTTTCGCGCAGCGTGGCGATGTTGTTCTGCATGTCGACTCCCGTCCGGTCGGCTGGCTGTTTTATAGGGCGTTATAACGCGAGGTGCGGATGATAGCGTCTCGGCATCGGCCGGGCCACATGGTGCTGGCGCCGTCAGAGCGGAGGCGGGAGATCCCGGGTCACGTCGGCTCAAGAGCGGCGATTGTGGCGTGTCCGTCGGTACGACACAAAGCACACTCACTACACTGGCCAACTATACTTTCAACGGGCGGCTCTCATGAGAGTCATACAGCGACCTGGCCGGATTGTCATCCCATGGCTGAAGCGTCCGTCACGCCGGTAAAGATCGGAACCCTGAGCCGGCTGGCGGCTGAGCATCCGTACTTTGCCGACTGGGATGTGGCGCGCCTGAAAGCCGTGGAAGGCTTCTGTCAGGCCCTGGACGTGTCCGCCGGGCCGGTTACCGTGCTGGACCTGGAAGCTATGGATCCTTACGCCTACTTTCTACTGTTGGGTGAGGTGGAGCTGACCGATGCCGCCGGCGCCACCAGGCAGATACGCGCGGGTGATCTGGACGCTGCCTTCCCCATTGCACACCTGCGGCCGAGCCGCTACCGGGTACGTGCCCAGCCCGGCGGCCGCCTGCTGCGTATCGAAGGATCAAAGCTCAGAAGTCAGACACCGCGGCGCCGCTCCGCCCGGTTCCTGGTGGAAGACGGCTCGGTGGGCGGAAGCTGGCAGGACCATCCCCTGGTGGCGCTGCTGATCCGGCAGATGCGCGACGGGCAGTTGCCCATCCCCACCATGCCCGGCATTGCCTTGCGCATCCGCCGGGCGCTGGCCCGGGAAGATTGTGATATGGCGGCCATCGCCGCAATTGTCAGCGCCGATCCGGGCATTGCCGGGCGTCTCATCCGGGTCGCCAACAGCACGGCGTTCGGCGGCCGCAGTGCCTGTGAATCGGTGCAGGCGGCGCTGGTGCGCCTGGGCGTGGAACGCGCCCAGAACCTGGTGCTGGTGCTCGCCACCCGGGATCTGTTCAGTGCCCGCGCCGGCTACCTGAAGGATCGGCTGGTACGGGCCTGGCGGCATGCCATCGACATTGCCGCGCTGTCCGCGGTGCTGGCGCGCTTGACGCCTGGTCTGGACGGCGACCACGGGCTGCTCGTGGGGCTGCTGCACGAAATCGGCACCTTGCCTATCCTGCGCCTGGCCGAGCAGTTTCCCGACCTGGCCGAGCAGCCGCTGCTGCTGGATGACATCGTCTCTGCGCTGACCCCCGAGGTTTCCGCCAGTGTGCTCAGCCGCTGGGACATGCCGGAATCGTTGCGCGCCGCGGCCGCCGATCAGAGCAACTGGTTTCGCGATCACGATGGGGCGGCGGATTACACGGATCTGCTGGTGGTCGCCCACCTGCACCTGCTGGTGCGGGAGCGCACCTTTCACCGTCTGCCGCGCATCGACGAAACGCCCGCATTCGGCAAACTGGCCCTGGGCCGGCTGTCCCCGCATCTGAGCCTGCAGGTGCTCGACGAGGCGCGGGCTCAGGTACAGGAACTGAAATCGCTGTTGTCCTGACCCCGAGTCCGGACGACGTTTCTCCCCGCCCCGGTATCCGGTAATCTCTCCCGTTGATTGATGTAGCGCATGTGCCATGCGCAGAGGAGGAGACAGTTGCAACCGGAAGTCAGTATCGCCGAGGCGCAGGAGGCCATTGCTGCCGCCATTCCCGACCGGGAGGCGCTGGTGTTCCGCGACCGCCGTTTCACCTATGCCCAATGGAACGAGCGTACGCGCCGTCTGGGCAACTATCTGCACGGTCTGGGTCTGGGCTGTCAGCGGCCGCGCAGCGAGCTGGCCGGCTGGGAATCGGGCCAGGACCATCTGGCACTGTATCTGTACAACGGCAACGAATATCTGGAGGGCATGCTGGGTGCCTACAAGGCCCGCGTGGCGCCGTTCAACGTCAACTACCGCTACGTGGATGATGAGCTGGTCTATCTGCTCAACGATGCCGCTGCCCGGGTCATGATCTACCACGCAGAATTCGCCCCGCGGGTGGCAGCCGTGCGCGAGCGGGTGCCGACCTTGACCCATCTGATTCAGGTGGCCGACGACAGCGGCCACGACCTGCTGCCCGGCGCCGTGGACTACGAAACGGCGCTGGCGGAAAGCTCAACCCAGCGCCCGGATGTGGCGTTCTCGCCGGACGATCTCTACATCCTCTACACCGGCGGCACCACGGGCATGCCCAAGGGCGTGCTGTGGCGGCAGTCCGACATTCTGGTCGCCGCCCTGGGCGGCGGCGCTCATGCTTCCCTGGAAGATCTGGTGAAGGCGGCCGAGGGCGGCGGTATGCGCATGCTGCCGGCCGCGCCGTTCATGCATGGCGCCGGCCACTGGATTGCCTTTACCGCGTTGCATGGCGGACATACCTGCATCATCCAGGACGAAGTGAAGCGCTTCGATCCCGCCGATGTGCTCACGGTATGCCAGCGGGAAGGAGTCAACTTTCTGCAGATCGTCGGCGACGCCTTCGGCCGGCCGCTGCTCGACGAACTGGCACGCGGCAACTACGACCTGGCAGCGCTGAACATTCTGCTCTCCGGCGGCGCGCCGCTGAATGCCTCGCTGAAGGCACAATTTCTGGAGCTGCTGCCGCAGCTCACCGTGGTGGACGGGCTGGGGTCCTCGGAAACCGGCGGCCAGGGCTCGCACATCTCCAATCGCGAGGCGGGTGCGGCCACCGGACGCTTCACTCCGGGCCCCGACAACGTCATCGTCGACGAGACCATGAGCCGGGTCCTGGAGCCGGGCCACGACGGCATGGGCTGGTGGGCCAAACGCGGCCGCGTGCCGCTGGGTTATCTGGGGGACGAGGCCAAGACCCGCAAGACCTTCATTACCATCGGCGATGCCCGTTATGCGGTGCCCGGCGACCGCGCCCGGCATCTGGCGGACGGTACCGTGGAGCTGCACGGCCGGGATTCTGTGACCATCAATTCCGGCGGCGAGAAGATCTTCGCCGAGGAAGTGGAGCACGCGATCAAGCAGCATCCGGCGGTCTACGATGCGGTGGTGGCCGGGCGGCCGAGCGAACGCTGGGGCAGCGAGGTGGTGGCCGTGGTGCGGCTGCGCGACGGCGCCAGCGTCAGCGAAGCCGAGCTGATCGAATCCTGCAGCGCCCACCTGGCCCGCTACAAACTGCCGAAGCAGATCGTCCTGCGCGATGAGATCGTGCGCTCGCCGTCGGGCAAGGCGGATTACCGTTGGGCCAAAGAGCAGGCCGCGGCCGCCGCTGACGCCGGGGAGACCCATGCAGGAAGCCGCTGAGATCCGCGAAATCCGCGGTGCCGTGCGCCAGCTCTGTGCTCGATATGGTGAGGACTACTGGCTGGAGCTCGACCGCCGCAACGGTTACCCCACGGAGTTCGTCCGCGAACTCACCCAGGCGGGCTTTCTCACCGTACTGATTCCCGAAAGCTACGGCGGCGCCGGTCTCGGTGTGCGTGAAGCGGCCGTGGTGATGGAGGAGGTATGCCGCTCCGGTGCCCACGCCGGCGCCTGTCACGCGCAGATGTATGTGATGGGGTCGGTGCTGCGCCATGGCAGCGAAGCGCAGAAACGCCAGTATCTGCCGGCCATTGCTGCCGGCGAGCTGCGTCTGCAGAGCTTCGGCGTCACCGAACCGACTACCGGCACCGACACCACGAACCTGAAGACCACCGCCCGTCGCGACGGCGATGTCTATCGCATCAACGGCCAGAAAGTGTGGATCAGCCGTATCGAGCATACCGACCTGATGGTGCTGCTGGCCCGGACCACGCCGCGGGACCAGGTGGCGAAGAAGACCCAGGGCCTGTCCGCTTTCATCGTCGATGTGGCAGCCGCCGTGGACAACGGTCTGACCATCCGGCCCATCGAGTCCATGATCAATCATCATTCCTGCGAGCTGTTCTTCGATGAGCTGGCGGTGCCGGCGGACAATCTGCTCGGCCGGGAGGGTGAGGGCTTCAAAGTCATTCTCGACGGTATGAATGCCGAGCGCATTCTCATCGCCGCCGAATGCGTGGGCGACGGCCGCTACTTCATCGACAAGGCGTCCGCCTACGCCCGGGACCGGGTGGTGTTCGACCGGCCCATCGGTCAGAACCAGGGCGTGCAGTTCCCCATTGCCCGCTGCTATGCAGAGGTCGAGGCGGCAGCGCTCATGGTGGACGCGGCGGCGCGGCTGTTCGATGCCGGCGAGGCCTGCGGCGCCGAGGCGAACATGGCCAAGATGCTGGCCTCGGAGGCATCCTGGCGCGCCGGCGACGTCTGCATGCAGACCCACGGCGGCTTCGCCTTCGCCCGGGAATACCACATTGAGCGTAAATTCCGCGAAACCCGTCTCTACCAGATCGCGCCCATATCCACCAACCTCATTCTCAGCTACATCGGCGAGCACGTGCTGGGAATGCCCCGCTCGTTCTGATTGCGCATATTGGGAGTATTGCCTATGCAGCCTGTCGTTCCAGCCACCCTGGAAGAAGTCGCCACACTGGCCGATCTCAGCCGGTTTCATGCCAGCCAGCGCAATGTCAACTGAATTCCGCGAAGTCGTCCTGATCACCGGCGCCGGGATCGGTATGGCCCGGGCCGGCTATTGCAACGGCTCGGTAATGGTGATGGATGGAGGTTCGTCCGCATGAGCTTGCGAGAAGTGGGTCCGGGTGCCAAAGCGCCCCATGAAATCAATGTGGTGCTGGAAATTCCGGCCAACACCGGGCCGGTCAAATACGAGGTGGACAAGAAGTCCGGTGCGGTGTTCGTCGACCGCTTCATGGCCACCTCCATGTTCTATCCGTGCAACTACGGCTACGTACCGGATTCCCTGGCCGACGACGGCGATCCCCTGGACGTCATGGTGGTGACGCCCCATCCGCTCATCGCCGGCACGGTCATCACCTGCCGGGCCGTGGGCGTGCTGGAAATGGAAGATGAAGCCGGCGACGACGCCAAGATCGTTGCCGTACCGATTTCCCGGGTGTCGCGCATCTACGACCGGGTGCATTCCGCCGCCGATCTGCCGGAGGGGCTGGTGCACACCATCGAACACTTCTTCGCTCACTACAAGGATCTGGAACCGGGCAAATGGGTACGTGTGGATGGCTGGGGCGACTCATCGGCCGCCCGGGCTTATATAGACAAGGCGCTGCAACGATTCGCCGAGGAGGGCTGATCATCATGGCTGCAGACCGACCGACGCCGGCGGGCCGCTTCGACCTGACAGACAAGACGGCCGTGATCACCGGCGGCAGCCGCGGGCTGGGCCTGGAGATGGCCTATGCCTTCGCTCAGGCGGGAGCCCGGGTGGTCATCGCCAGCCGCAAGCCGGACGCCTGTGAGGCGGCGGCGCGTCAGGTAGCCGAGGCCACCGGGGCCCACTGTCTCGGCTGCGGCTATCACGCCGGGGATTGGGACGGGGCCGAGCGCCTGGCGGATTTCGCTGCGGCAGAATTCGGCCGCGTCGACGTGCTGGTGAACAATGCGGGCATGTCCCCGCTTTATGAATCATTGACGGCGGTCAGCGAAGAGCTCTATGACAAGGTTCTCAACGTCAATTTGCGCGGCCCGTTCCGCCTCTCGGCTCTGCTCGGTGAACGCATGGCGGCCGGTGACGGTGGTTCCATCATCAACGTCAGCAGCATCGCTGCCGTTCAGCCTACGCCCACGGAGCTGCCTTACGGCATGGCCAAAGCCGGGCTCAATGCGCTGACCCTGGGCCTGGCGCGAGCTTATGCGCCTAAGGTGCGCGTCAACTGCATCATGCCGGGGCCGTTTCTCACCGATATCAGCAAAGCCTGGGACATGGAAGCGTTCGACAAGCGCGCCCGCGAAGCCATACCCCTGCAGCGCGGCGGTGAGCCGGACGAAGTGGTGGGTGCTGCGCTGTACTTCGCCAGCGACGCCTCGAGCTATACCACCGGAGCCGTCCTGAAGATCGACGGCGGTGCGGCCTATCCGCCGGCCTGATCAGGTCCCCCGGGAGGATTCATGAGTCGACTGACGCCGCGCATTCTGGGCGCTTATTCCGGTGTGACCATTCCCATGGCAGCCATGGGAATGCCCATCGCCGTGTATCTGCCGCCGTTCTACTCAGACGGCCTGGGATTGAGCCTGGTCACGGTGGGCACCGTTTTCACCCTGGCGCGCATCTGGGATGTGGTCACGGATCCGATCATGGGCATGGTCATCGACCGCTTCGACTCGCGCTGGGGGCGGCGCAAGCACTGGATCACCATCTCCATACCCATTCTGATGGTGTCGGTGTGGGCCGTATTCATGCCGAATCCCGACACGGTATCCGGTGCCTATCTGCTGTTCTGGCTCGTTGCCCTGTACGTCGGCTACACCATGCTGGCCATCGCTCACCAATCCTGGGGGGCCGAGCTCACCGTCACCTACGACGACCGCTCGCGGCTGTTCGGCTGGCGCGAGATATTCGTCATCGGCGGCATGACGGCAGTGCTGGCCCTCCCGGCCATGCTGGAATTGAGCGGTCAGGACGATCAGGCCATCAAGGTAGCCAGCATGGGCTGGTTCTGTTTGATTCTGTTTCCGTTGACGGTGCTGCCGACTCTGCTGTTCGTACCGGATACTCATCGGCCGCCGGCCATTTCCATAAGCTGGCGGGAGGCTACGCGGCTGCTGGTGCGCAACAGTATTCTGTGGCGCCTGCTGGCCGCCGACCTGACCTCCGGTTACGGCACCGGAGTGGCGGGGGCCCTGTATATCTTCGTGGCAGCCTACGTGTTCCGTCTGCCCGAACACGCCAGCATCGCGCTGCTGTTCTACTTCCTTGCCGGCTTCGGCGCCATGCCGCTGTGGCTGCGTCTGGCTTACCGGGTAGGCAAAGACACGGCGCTGAAGATCGCTCTGATCTACGGCGCGGCGGTGATGTTCAGTCTCGTGTTTCTCGCCGAGTCGGGCAACGTCCCCGTGTTGTGGGGTTTTACCATTCTCTATGGTGTCGCATTCGGTGCCGCACCGACCCTGCTCCGCTCCATGATGGCCGACCTCACCGACGACGACGAACTGCGTTCCGGCAAGCAGCGCTCGGGACTGTTTTTTGCGCTGCTCACCACCACCAATAAACTGGGCGCAGCGCTGGCCGTGGGGGTGAGCTTCGCCATACTCGAGCAGGTGGTGGGCTTTCAGCCCGGGGCTGAGAATTCCCAGGCGGTGCTGGACGGCTTGCTCTGGACTTACGTGCTGGGTACCAGTCTGGGTCTGCTGGCGGCCTACGCCGCGCTGATCCGTTACCCGCTGGACCGGAAGCGCCACGACGTCATTCGTGCAGAACTGGACGCCCGCCTGGCGCGCCGCTCTGCCAGCGAATAATCACGTAGCGAGCAGGGCACGTCCCACCACCAGTTTCATGATCTGGCTGGTGCCCTCGAGAATCTCGTGGACCCGCAGGTCGCGGACGAAGCGCTCCACCGGGTAGTCCATCAGATAACCGTAGCCGCCGTGCAGCTGCAGGGCATCGTTGGCGATGCGTGAGCCTGCTTCGGTAGCTTTGAGCTTCGCCATGGCCGCGAACTGGGATTTGTCCGGCGTGTCTTCACTGACCTTCTGCGCGGCCTTGAAGAGCAGGGCGCGGGAGGCTTCGAGCTCCGTGGCCATGGACGCCAGCATGAACTGGGTGTTCTGGAACTCAGCGATGGAGCGGCCGAACTGGCGGCGTTCCTGGACATAGGCGATGGCTTCGTCGAGACAGCGCCGGGCGCCGCCCAGGGAGCAGGCGCCGATGTTCAGACGACCGCCGTCCAGGCCCGCCATGGCGATGGCAAAGCCCTGGCCTTCATCGCCCACCAGGTTCTCTGCCGGAACGCGCGCATCGTCGAAGATCACCATGGCCGTAGGCTGAGAGTGCCAGCCCATCTTGCGCTCGGGCGGTCCGAAGCTGACGCCGGGGGTATCTTTTTCCACGGCGATGCAGGAGATGCCGCGGTGTCCTTCGGCACCGGTGCGCACCATGCAGACGTAGACTTCGTTCTCGCCGGCGCCGGAAATGAATGCCTTGGTGCCGTTCAGCACGTAGTGATCGCCGTCGCGCACCGCGCGGGTGGTCAGCGCTGCGGCATCGGAACCGGATCCGGGCTCGGTCAGGCAGTAGCTGGCCAGGTGGTCCATGGTCACCAGCCGCGGCAGAAAGTGCGCCTTGACGGCCTCGCCGCCGAAACGGGCGATCATCCAGGCTGCCATGTTGTGAATGGAAATGAACGCCGACGTGGACGGGCAGCCGTAGGCCATGGCCTCCATGATCAGCGCGGCTTCCACCCGTGACAGGCCGATGCCGCCATCCGCCTCGGGCAGGTAGATGGCACCGAAGCCGAGCTCCCCGGCCTGACGCAGGGTGTCCCGCGGGCACACGTAGTCCGTGTCCCAGCCGGCGGCGTGGGGCGTAATTTCATCGGCGGTAAACCGATCGGCCATGTCGACGATGGCCTGCTGCTCACTGCTCAACCGCGTGTCCATGACTGGCGTTCGCCTCGTTGTTACTGCATGGTGGGAATGTTGAAGCTCTGCTCCGGCAGCTCGCCTTCCGGCCAGCGCTGGGTCACGGTTTTGATGTGGGTATAGAAGCGCACGCCCTCGCTGCCGTGCTGGTTGGTGTCGCCGAAGGCCGAGCGTTTCCAGCCGCCGAAGGTGTGATAGGCCACGGGCACCGGAATGGGCACGTTGATGCCCACCATGCCCACGTTGACCTTTTTGGCGAACTCCCGGGCCGCCTGGCCGTTGCGGGTAAAGATGGCGACGCCGTTGCCGTACTGGTGTTCGGAGGGCAGGCGCAGCGCCTCCTCGAGGGTGGCGGCGCGCATGATCTGCAGCACCGGGCCGAAGATCTCTTCGCGGTAAGTGGTCATGTCCGCGGTCACCCGGTCGAACAGACTCGGGCCCATGAAAAAGCCCTGCTCATAGCCCTGCAGAGAGAACCCGCGGCCATCCAGGACCAGCTCGGCGCCCTCATCCACGCCCATCTGAATGTAACTTTCGACGCGTTCCCGGTGGGCGGCGGTGACCAGCGGCCCGTAGTTGGCGTCCGGGTCGGTGGATATGCCCACCTGCAGTTTTTCGATTTCCGGTACCAGGCGTTCGATGAGGCGGTCGGCCGTGTCGTCGCCGACCGCCACGGCCACCGGCAATGCCATGCAGCGCTCGCCCGCCGAGCCGTAGGCCGCGCCGACCATGTCGGCCACGGCCTGGTCCAGGTCGGCGTCCGGCAGTACCACACCGTGGTTCTTGGCGCCGCCCATGGCCTGCACGCGTTTACCGTGTGCGGCGCCGGTGGTGTAGACGTAGTGAGCAATGTCCGAGGAACCGACGAAGCTCACTGCGGCGATAGCCGGATGGGTGAGAATGGCGTCCACGGCGGTCTTGTCGCCATTGATCACGTTCAATACGCCTTCCGGGGCGCCGGCCTCCATGAACAGCTCCGCCAACCGCAGGGGTACCCCGGGATCTTTTTCCGAGGGCTTGAGTATGAAGGTGTTGCCGCAGGCGACGGCGACGCCGAACATCCACATGGGAATCATGGCCGGGAAATTGAACGGCGTGATGCCGGCGGCGACGCCCAGGGGTTGGCGCATGCTGTAGACGTCGATGCCGGGGCCGGCGCCTTCGGTATATTCCCCCTTCAGCAGGTGGGGGATGCCGCAGGCGAACTCGATGACCTCCAGGCCGCGCTGAATGTCGCCCTTCGCATCAGCAAGCACCTTGCCATGTTCTTCCGACAGCAGGCGCGCCAGATCATCCATGTTGTCTTCCAGCAGGGCCTTGAAACGGAACATTACCCGGGCCCGGCGCTGCGGATTCAAGGCCGCCCAGGCCGGCTGCGCGGCCGCGGCAGCCGCCACCGCGCGGTCGACCTCGGCCGCATCGGCCAGGGCTACACGGGCCTTGACCTCGCCCAGAGAGGGGTTGAAGACGTCGCCCTCCCGGCCGCTGCTGCCGGCGATGCGGGTGCCGTTGATGAAGTGGCCGTAAGATTGCTGAGCCATGGTCGAGTCCAATGTCGGCGTCGGTGGGCGCGATGGTAATCCAATCACCGGCGCCGCTGTACCCCAATGCCCCGGTGAGCCACAGCAGCGCGGGTAAGGAGTACACTCGCGGCCACAGCAATGGTCCGAATCATGTACAACGCCATCGAACCGGAGTTCAGCAGGTATGGCTGGCGGGCGCGGTAAACAGCGTCAGTTGGGTCTGCCGGATCTCACCGGGCGCATTCCGCCGAAATCTGCACGCCCCCTGCCCGCAGGGCAGCCGGCGCCGGGCGGGACCGGTGAGTGGTACGCGGTCACCGATGACGGCGGTTCCGCCCTGCGCATCCGCTCCGGCTTGCACATTGGCGAAACTGAGCGCGGCGCGCTGGTTTTCAACGATGGTCTCCCGGAACGCCGCTGGATCGTGCTGCGGATCACAGCGGACGGCGCCTGCGTCGCAGAGGCAGCGGACGAAATCCACCGCCTGGTGGACGAGGCGGGCGACACCCACAGCCGCTGCGCCTTGAGACCCGGGGCAACGCTGGTATTCCCGGGCAATACCCTGCGCATCAGCGAGCATATCGCACGGCCGGCACAGCCTGGCCCGCGGCTGACGGTGGCGTCCGGCCTGCAGCCGGTGGAAGCCGGCTTGAAGCCGGTGGAAGCCCCCAGGGAGCTGGTGGAAGCCGGCGTAACGCCGGCGGCGGCGTCCGCAACAGAACCCTCCGACAGTGGCGAAATTGCCCGCGCCGAGAGCGGCACGGGGGGAGAGTCGGAAGCACCGCTCACGGAAGCGCAGCCCCTGCGGTCGGAAGCACAACCTGCATCAGCTCAGGCTGGCAGGCGGAGTCGCTGGAAGGTCGGCGCCGCTATTGCTGCCGGCGGATTGCTCGTCGGCGTGCTGCTGAGCTGGCAAGCCCTGTGGGACCTGTCGACCAGCCCGGGCACGGCAACCGTCGCGGAAGACGACAAAGCGCCGGTGGGAGCCGGCGACGTGCCGATTCAAGCCGGCGAAACGCCAGTTCAAGCCGTGCAGATTCCACCGCTGCCAAGGCGCAGCGTGGCGCTGCCGCTGACGCCCATCGATCTCGGCGATCTTCCGCCGCGGCGACTGCTGCCGGCTCCGGCCGTACCGACGGATAGCGCGCCGGCGTTTGCCGCAGAGCTCGCCCGGGCCCGGGAACTCCTGGAGGCCGGCTACATCACGTATCCGCCAGAAGACAACGCCGTGGCCGTGCTCAGCCGGATCATCACGCGACAACCCGATCATCCGGAGGCATTGGCTCTGCTGGGGGAGTGCACCACACGCCTGATCGATGCTGCCATCGAGGCCCGGGAGCAGGGGATGCAGTACCAGGCGCGCAATCTGCTCGAAGAGGTGCGCGGCTTCAATCCGGACAACGAGCGAGCCAACCGTCTCTGGCAGGAGTGGGTGCGCTGACGCGGGGGCGCGGTTACACGCGCAGGCGCAGTTCCGGGGAAGGAGCGGGCAGGTCGGGCATGGTCCGCGGCGTGCCGCCGTCTACCTGACAGCCCAGGCGCGTGGTCTCACGGAACGGGTCGCTCAGGCGCTGTTCGTCGACGATAAACTTGCCGTCCTCGATGCCGCCGACGCAGAAATTCTCCGGATGCCGGATGCGAACTTCGGCATTGCCGCCGCCTTCCGCGCCGGCGGCTGCAGCCGGGACGCTACAGCACGTCAACAGCAGCACGACGGCCAACGGTTTGCCTGTTGCCTGGAAGATGCTCATGGCGGGCACCTTAACGCCGGCACATGACACTTTCGTGACACTGCCGTCGATCACACCAGGGGCCACGGGCGACGGGCTGCCGCGCTGAGCGTGAACAGCCGGGGCGCGGTACACTGGGCCATGAGCGAACTTGGCTGGTCTGCCGCAGAACTGCAGGCGCTGAATGCCGCGGCCCGCCGCCTGGAGGCGGGCTTTTCCGATCTGCCGCCCGGGCAGCCCGCGGAGGCGGCCATCGATGACGCCTTGACGGCCGTGCTGCTCGAAACTGCGCAACGGCTGCAGGACAATTTCCCCTACTTTCATCCGCGTTACGTCGGGCAGATGCTGAAGCCGCCCCATCCGCTGGCGCGGCTGGCCTACGCCCTGGCCATGCTGATCAATCCGAACAATCACGCACTGGACGGCGGCCGTGCCAGCTCTGCCATGGAACGCGAGGCGGTGGCCGACCTGGCTGCTATGGTGGGGTGGAGTACTCATCTCGGCCACCTGACCGGCGGCGGCACGCTGGCCAACCTGGAAGCGTTGTGGGTGGCCGGTCAACTGGCGCCGGGCCAGGTGATGCTGGCTTCCCAGCAGGCTCACTACACCCATGAGCGTCTCGCGTCGGTGCTGGGACTGCCGTTCGAAAGCCTGCCTGCCGACCGATTCGGCCGCATGGACATGGCCGCCCTGCAGGCGCGGCTGACAGGCGGCGACGTGGGCACGGTGGTGGCTACCGCCGGCACCACTGGCCTCGGCGCCGTCGACCCGGTGGCGGACCTGGCAGAACTGCGTGAGCGCTTCGGCTTCCGCCTGCATGTGGATGCTGCCTATGGCGGCTACTTCGGGCTGTGCGAGGGCCTCAAGCCCGTGGTGCGCCGGCACCTCGACTATCTGGGCCGGGCCGACTCCCTGGTGGTGGATCCCCACAAACATGGCCTGCAGCCCTATGGCTGCGGCGCTGTTCTCTATCCCGACCCGGCGGTGGCCGATCTCTACCGCCACGATTCGCCCTATACCTATTTCACCGAGGCGGAGCTGCATCTCGGCGAAATCAGTCTGGAATGTTCCCGGGCCGGAGCCGCGGCCACGGCTCTATGGGCCACCCAGCGGCTGCTGCCGCCCGTGCGCGGCGGCGCCTTCGCGGCGGACCTGGGCAGATGTCTCGAGGCGGCCGCCGAGCTGCACCGGCGCCTGGCGGCGGATGGGAGATTCCTCACCCTGGCCGAGCCCGACCTCGATATTGTCGTCTGGGCCCCGCGGGCCGCTACCGGCGCGGCAGTGAGCGAGGCGTCCCGGGAGCTGTTCGAGGCAGCAGCGGCGCGGCATCTGCACCTGGCGCTGATACGCCTTGATACGGATCTGCTGGAGCGGCACTGGCCGGAGGTGGCGCTGTCGGCGTCCGCCCAGGTGACCTGTCTGCGCTGCTGTCTGATGAAGCCGGAGCATCTCGACTGGCTCGACGACCTGTGGTCGCTGATCGACGAGCTGGCCGGCGGCGCCGGTGCTTGAGGTGGGCGCGGCAACGGACTAACGTGCCGGTCATGACAGGTATCGACACAGGCCCGGAACCTCTGGCCGTTCCGGCGTCCAAAAGAGTATGACCTTTCGTTCTCACCGCGGTGGCAATCTGCGCCCGGCCGCCCTGTTCAGCGGGCTGTTGGCCGGCGTGGCTGCGCTGTTGACGCCGGCCGCTGACGCCGAAACCCCGGCTGCGGTGGTGGCCGTGCTGGACAACGCGCCGCGGGCGGCCGAGCACCGTTGCTCTTATACGCGTATCCGCAATGACGAGGATCAGCGGCGGGAACGGTATCGGGCTGGTCATGACCCGCCGTGGCAACTGCTTGCCATGGACGGCCGCGAGCCCAGTGAGGAAGAGCTGCGGCGCTATGCCCAGGGTGCCGATGATCGTGATCGCCGGCATCCGCTGGCGTTCGATCTACGCGCCATGGTGAGCCCGGATGGCTGGCGCCTGGTGGAGGAAACCCCGTCGGAGGCCATCTACGAGTTCCGCCTGCGCCCCAATGAAGACCTCGACGAGGGCCTGGTGGACAAGGTCCGCGGCACCATGGTCGTCGATACCGTCCGTGACCAACCCATCAGCATCAGCATCGAGAATACTGAACCGGCCTACGTCGCGCCGCTGGTGCGGATTGCCAGTTATCACCAGCGGCTGAGTTTCCGCTGGAGCGATGCCGTGGGCGCATCCGTGCTGACCGAAGCCGTAACGCGCTGGCACGGCAGGGCACTGGGCTTCAGGCGGATCAACAAGTACAAGCACGTGATCTATGAAGGTTATCAGTGCCGGGCAGAAGTGGCCGACACGGATTCCTAGTACGCTGCGGCCGGGCCGTCATTGCGGATATACCAGCCGCCCGTCCACCACGGTCATGATGATGCTGCCGTCCAGCAGGGCGCCGGGATCGTCGTCTGCCAAGGTCAATGGATCGATGTTCATCACGGTGATGTCGGCCCAGCGCCCCGGCTCGAGGATGCCGGTGTGGTCCTCGCGAAACGCGGCGAATGCCGACCAGCCGGTATAGGCGCGCAGACTCTCCTCGGCGGTCAGCGCTTCGTCCGGGTACCATCCGCCCGGCGGTTCGCGGTCTTTGTCGCGGCGCGTAATGGCCGCGTGCAATCCGTAGAAGATGTCGTGGTCGGAGCCCGGGTTGTCGGCGTTGAACGTCAGCCGGGCGCCGCTTTCCCGCAGGCTGCGCCAGGCATAGGCACCGCGGATGCGCTCCGGCCCGAGGCGCTGTTCGGCCCAGGTCTTGTCTTCCACCGCGTGGGGCGGCTCCATGGATGCGATGACGTCCAACGCCGCAAAGCGCGGCAGATCTTCGGGATGCACGACCTGGGCGTGCTCGATGCGGTTGCGATGCTCGCGCACCGATGGATCGTCAGCGTAGACGGATTCGATGAAGTCCAGGGTTTCGCGGTTGCCGGCATCACCGATGGCATGGATGGCCACCTGAAAACCGCGCTGCATCATGGCCGCCGTGAGCGTCTGGTCGAAGCCGTACTGGTCGCCGCTGACGCCGCGATGCCCCGGCTCGTCGCTGTAGTCTGCCAGCAGGCGCGCGCCCCGCGAACCCAGCGCGCCATCGTAGAAGGCTTTCACCGAACGGGTCACCAGAAAGCTGTCGGCGTCCTCGTCCGGCCCGCGGGCCAGCCAGTCCCTGGCCAGCGCTGCGTCGCGCACCGAAAGCATGGCATACACGCGTATGGGCAACTCGCCGGCCCGCTCCAGGTCTTCCAGGGCGGCCATTTCTTCTGCCGACAGTCCGGCATCGTGAACCGTGACGTAGCCGTCCCGGGCCATGCGCTGCAGGGCCAGCCGGGCCCGCTGTTTGAGTTCCTCATGATCGGGGGCGGGAATCGCATCCTCGAGCAGGGGGACGGCGCGGTTCAACAACAATCCATTCGGGGCGCCATTGTCGAAGCGGTGAATCTCGCCGCCCACCGGCGCTTCGGTGTCCGCGGTGATGCCGGCGCGTTCGAACGCCAGCGCATTTCCCCAGCCGGCGAAACTGTGCAGGCTGCGCATGTAGACGGGATGATCCGGAACGCGCTCGCTCAACAGGGTCATGTCGGGGTAGTCGTCGGCCCAGGCGCCTTCGTCCCAGCCCTGTCCGACGATCCACTCGCCGGCAGGAACGTCCTCGGCGGCGGCCTCGATGCGCGCCACCGCTTCCTCTTCGGTGGCCACGCCTACCAGGTCCACCCGGCTGAGAGCGGCACCCAGGTTGAAAATGTGGGTGTGGGAATCCACCAGTCCCGGCAGCACCGTGGCACCGTTCACGTCCGCCCAGGTCGTGTCGTCACCGCGGAAAGCCTCGGCATCCGCAGTGCTGCCCACGAACACGATGCGTCCGTCGCGAATCGCCACGGCCTCGGCGTCCGGGTGCCAGCCAGCGGCATTGCGGGGCGCGTCCGGGGCCGGCGTGCCGTCCGCCTGGGGCTCGTTCCAGGTGAAGGTGTAGACCCGACCCTGACTGATGATCAGATCGGCGGGCTCAGGGGCATCCGCTGGTTGGCCATCGTCGGTGCCGCAGCCGGCTATGGCGCCGAGGAGGATGATCGCGAGCAGCGGCATACGCCATGCCGCAGTGGCTCGGCTCAGAGGTTGCTGAGTGTACAAAATATCGTCCCATTGCTGGTTTGTGGCGCCATGGACTTTTCCCGGCGGTTGTCGTAGCGTTCGTCTCGCGGCCGTTATCCGTGGGGAAGCGGACCGCGCAGTGGCCGATGCTCCGGCACCGGCGAGTGTAACGCAGAACTCAGGCAGACGGACTTGATCCCGGCGAACGGACAGGTACCAGCATGCGAACAGCACCGTACCCGCAGACCAGCCACCTGCTGCCCGCACCGGCCGAGGCCGCCGGGCAGGCCGTTCCCGCCCCTCGAGCCGTCTGTCCATGGAGGCTCCCATGGCAAAACCCCTGACCGTACTCGATTTTACGGCCATGAAAGGCAGCGACCGCAGGATCTCGATGGTCACCTGTTACGACTACTGGTCTGCGCAGATTCTCAATCACAGCGATGTGGACTGTCTGCTGGTGGGCGACAGCCTGGCCATGGTCATGCACGGCTTCGACTCCACGGTGCATGCCGACGTGGAACTGATGGCCCTGCACACCCGGGCGGTGGCGCGCGGCGCGCCGGATAAGTTCATCGTCGCCGACATGCCGTTTCTGTCCATGCGCAAGGGTCTGGAGACGGCCATGAACGGCGTGCAGGCGCTCATGCAGGCGGGCGCCAGTGCGGTCAAGGTGGAAGGCGAGGCCGGCCAGCTCGATCTCATCCGCCACATCGTCGAATCCGGCGTGCCGGTCATGGGCCACCTGGGCCTCACGCCCCAGGCCGTGCACGGTCTGGGGGGACACAAGGTGCAGGGCCGCAGCGATACGGCTGCCCGCGCACTGGGCGAATCGGCCCGCCGGCTGGCCGGCGCGGGGTGCTTCGCGCTGGTGCTGGAGTGCGTGCCGGCCCGGGTGGCGGCCTGCGTCAGCGCTTCGATCAGTATTCCCACCATCGGTATCGGCGCCGGTGCTCACACCGATGGCCAGGTGCTGGTGCTGCAGGACATGCTCGGCACCAATCCCGATTTCAAGCCGAGGTTCCTGCGGCATTACGCTCAGGGCTTCGACACCATCCGCCAGGCCGTCGACAGTTTTCATGCCGACGTGCAGACGGCCGCCTTCCCGGCCCGGGAGGAATCCTACGCGTGAAGCGTTACGACGACCTGGAGGCGTGGCGCCGGGCACGCGCGGGCCTGTCCGGCAGCATCGGCTTCGTGCCGACCATGGGCGCGCTGCACAGCGGCCATCGCCGACTCATCGAGCGCAGTGTGGCCGAATGCGACCTGACTGTGCTGTCGATCTACGTGAATCCGACCCAGTTCAATAACCCCGACGACCTCGAGCACTATCCGCGCACCCTGGAAGCCGATCTGGACATCGCCCGGAAGGCAGGCGTCGATGCGGTGATCGCGCCGACCTGGGAGTCCCTGTACCCGGATGGTTTCCGCTACCGGGTCGAGGAAAGCCGTTTCAGCCGTGAGCTGTGCGGTGCTCACCGCCCCGGGCACTTCACCGGGGTACTCACCGTGGTCATGAAGCTGCTGAATCTGGTGCGCCCGCAGCGTGCCTACTTCGGCGAGAAGGATTATCAGCAGTACCTGCTGATCCGTGATATGGCGCAGGCTTTTTTCCTCGATACGGACATCGTCGCGTGTCCGACGGTGCGTGAATCCAGCGGTCTGGCCCTCAGCTCGCGTAACGAGTTGCTGGACGCTGACGCCAGAGAGCTTGCACCGCGTTTTCATTGCCTGCTGCAGAGCTGCGCATCGGATGCCGAGGCCCGCGCGGCGTTGGCCCGGGCAGGCTTCCAGGTCGACTACGTGGAAACCCGCCAGGGGCGCCGGTTCGGCGCGGTCACGGTGGGCGGCGCGCGCCAGGTCCGCCTGATCGACAATGTCCCGCTGACCGGCGGCCGGGCGATCGCCGGCGACGGGTGCGCAGAGGAAGAGCCATGATTCTCTGTCTGGACGTGGGCAATACCCAGCTCTACTGCGGCGTCTATGCCGATGACACGCTGGTGAGCCAGTTCCGCCGTACCAGCGCCGCCCGCGCGTCCTCCGACGAACTCGGCGTGTTCCTGCTGGCGGCCCTGCGCGAGAACGGTGTCGATCCCCGCGAGATCCACCGCATTGCCTTGAGCTCGGTCGTCCCGGACATGCTGTATTCACTGCGCTCGTGCTGTCAGAAATACTTCCGTCTGGAGCCGCTGGTGTTGCGGCCAGGGGTCAAGACGGGGCTGAAGATCCGTTACAAGGACCCCAAGGAGGTAGGCGCCGACCGCATCGCCGATGCCGTGGGTGCGTTGAAGCTGTTTCCCGGGCGCAATCTCATCGTCGTCGACTTCGGCACGGCCACCACCATGACGGCGATAACCCGCGACGGTGAATTTCTCGGCGGCAGCATTCTACCCGGCGTCCGGCTGGGCCTCGATGCGCTGGTAGAGCGCACGGCGCAACTGCCGGCGGTGGAGATCATTCCCGCGGGCAGGGCCATCGGCCGCAGTACCGTGGAGAGCATTCAGAACGGCTTATACTGGGGTAATGTTGGTATGATTCGGGAACTGACGTCGCGCATGACCGCCGAGGCATTTCCCGAGGAAGCGCCGCTGGTGGTGGGCACCGGAGGCTTTTCCCATCTCTTCGATGGCGAGCACCTGTTCGATGCCGTGGTTCCCGAACTGATTCTGGTGGGTCTGCGCGAAGCGTTGCGGCTCAACGACTGAGGAGGCTTCATGACGGATCTCAAGTTCGGCGGTGGTACGCGCACCGGTCTGCGGCTGTTCAGCTTGTTCGACATCGAGATCCGTCTGGACTGGAGCGTGCTCATCATCTTCACGCTCATCGTCTACAGCCTGGGTGCCGGGCTGTTCCCGCAGTGGCACCCGGACTGGTCCGCGGCTACGGCCTGGAGCACCGCTCTGGCGGCCGGCATCATCTTCTTCGCTTCGCTGCTCGCCCACGAAATGGCCCACTCTCTGGTTGCCAAGTACTACGGCATCCGGGTACCGCGCATCACCCTGTTTCTGTTCGGGGGCATGGCGGAGATTGAGGCCGAAGCGCGCACGCCGAAAGAGGAATTCACCATCGCCGTGGTGGGCCCGCTCATGAGCCTGGCCCTGGGCGTCATGTTCACGGCGTTGGCCGCCATGAGCATGGGCGAGGCTTCCCTGACCCGATTGGCGGAAGACCCTGAGGCGGGTATGGCCGGCCTGTCACCGGGGGTGACCGCCTGCATCTGGCTTGGCTCCATAAACGTGCTGCTGGCGGTATTCAATATGATCCCGGGATTTCCCATGGACGGCGGCCGGGTGTTCCGGGCGCTGATCTGGTGGCTGACCGATGATCCGCTGCGGGCGACGCGTATAGCCTCCAACGCCGGGCGCGGCGTCGGCTGGCTGATCATGGGTCTCGGCTTCTGGAACATCGTGGCTCTGGGCAATCTGGGCGGCCTGTGGCTGCTGCTCATCGGCTGGTTTCTCACCCATATCGCCCGCTCCAGTTACACCCAGATGGTCACCGAGCGCAGCCTGCGTTCGGTGCGGCTCGCGGACGTCATGCGGACCCGCTTCGACAGCGTACCCGCCGACGTCACGGTGGAGGAGTTCGTCGAGGATTATCTGCTGCGCAGCAGTCAGCAGCTCTGGCCGGTCGTGGATGGTGACCGCCACCTCGGTACGGTTTCCTACAGCGATGCCGCCGCCATGCCGCCGGAGGACCGGCGCAGCCGGAGCGTTCGTGATGTTGTTATCGGCCTCGACGAAGGCCGCAGCCTGGCGGCTGACGACATGGCCAGCGCGGCGCTGCGGCGTATGACCGAGATTGGCGACGAGCCCGTGGCCGTGGTGGACAACGGCCGCATCGTCGGCCTGGTCCGTTCCGGCGACATCCTGCGCTGGACCATGATGCACCCCGACAGCGACGGCGCCGTTGCCGGGAGCGAGCGATAGCGGATCAGGCGTTCCCTTCCGCGCTCCTGGGAGCGTGATCCGGGTCGTCCCACAACGCATCATCACCGTGCTCGATCTTGAAACCGGTATAGCCGTAGGCCATGGAGACGAACGGGTTCACCAGGTTGAAGAAGCAGAACGGCAGATAGGCGAGGGTGGGCACGCCGAGGGCGGCAGCCATGTAGGCACCGCAGGTGTTCCACGGCACCAGCGGTGAAGTGATGGTGCCGGAGTCTTCCAGAACGCGCGACAGGTTTTTCGGGTGCAGGCCGCGGCTGCGGTACTCGTCGCGGAACATACGTCCGGTGATGACGATCGACATGTACTGATCGGCGGCCAGAGCATTCACCCCGAAGCAGGTAGTGATGGTGGTGGCGATGAGCCCGCCGGTGCTGCGCGCAAAAGCCACCAGGCTCTGCACCAGCCGCTGCAGGATGCCGGCTTTTTCCATGGCGGAGCCGAAGCACATGGCGGTGATGATCAGCCACACCGTATTGAGCATCGAACTCATGCCGCCGCGGGACAACAGGGCATCCAGAGTTTCGCCGCCGGTGCGGCCCGTGTAGCCGTCGAACAGCACCTCCCAGACCCCTTTGAAAAGCTCGGTCATTGCCGACGTTTCCGGGGAGCCCGCGAATTCCAGAATCACGCGGCGCTGGAAGAGCAGCGCCATCACAGCCCCCAGAGCCACGCCGGCCAGGATGGCAGCCACGGCGGGGACCTTGCGGGCCGCCAGGAACACCACCAGGGCCACCGGCAGCAGCATCAGCGGGCCGATATGGAAATTCTCCTGCAGCAGCGTCAGGGTCTGCTCCAGCGTGCCGATGTTGTCCCCCTCGGGCGGCGACAGCCCGATGAAGGCGAAGGCGGCCAGGGCGAATAGAAAGCTCGGCGTGGTGGTCCAGACCATGGCGCGGATGTGGGTGAAGATATCGATGCCGGTGACGGCGGGTGCGAGATTGGTGGTGTCCGACAATGGCGACATCTTGTCGCCGAAGTAGGCGCCGGAGATCACCGCCCCGGCAGTGATTTCGATGGACAGGCCGAGGGCGCCGGCGACGCCGATGAGCGCCACCCCCAGGGTGCTGGCCACCGTCCAGGAGCTGCCGATGGACAGGGCCACAATGGCGCACAGCAGGCAGGTGGCCGGATAGAACACCGACGGGTCGAGCAGCAGCAGCCCGTAATAGATCATGGTGGGTACGGTGCCGGAGAGCATCCAGACACCGATCAGGCTGCCCACTGAAAAGAGAATGAGTATGGCCGGCATGGCGGTGGCGATGCCGTCGACGATGTTGCGCTCGATGACCTTCCAGCTGTGGCCGTTCTTGATGCCGACGATGGTGGCCAGCACCGCACCGATGACCAGTGCGATCTGATTGGCGCCGCTCGACGAATCGCTGCCGAACATGAACACCGACAACCCCAGCAGGCCGATGGTGATGCTGATGGTGACCGCCACGTCGGCCACACTGGCCCCCCGTGGTTCCGACGCAGTACCGGGCCCGCGCTCCTGTGAATCGCTGCTCAAAGATCCTGCCCCTCCACAAGCAAGGCGCCATTCTGCTTGATCACCGGCTGCAACGCACGGCCGGGGTGTGCCGCCGTGCGGGACGCTGGGTCACGGGGTACCGACGGCACACTCGGGGGCGTAGGTGTCGCGGAACAGCAACGCCAGCCGCTGCCCGGTGGCGTCCCGTGCGTCCCGGCCGGCAAGTACCGGCCCGGCGAGGCGGCCGTCTTCAGCCACGGCAACACGCGCATTGAATATGCTCCGGTCCGGATCCGCGGTGAAGCCGTAGCGCAGATCGGTGGCATGCAGGCGCAGGCCGTCTGTGAGCTGTTCCAGGCGGTAGCGCGCCCAGCCCATGGTGAACCAGTGAAATATGCGGCCTTCCCGGGAAGCAAGAAACGACTGCACCGCCGGCGCCGGCTCAGGCAGCCGCGGGGCCCGGGACCACTCGATGGGACACGTCCGCCACAGCGACAGGAAGCCGACCCGGTCGTGGCCGTCGCTGCGCGCCACGACACGACGATAGTGCAGTTGCAGGATCGTCGGGAAGGCGGACACCCGCGCGCCGCTGATCCCGGCCGCCTCGAGTTGACGTACGGCTTCCCGTTCGGCGGCATTGTTGAGCACCTCCCCGTAGGCCAGATAGGCGCAGGAGACGGCCAGCGTCGCCACGGCCACCCGGCGTGCGCGGGCACGCCACCAGCGGCCGGCCAGCAGCAATCCGCCGGCCAGCAGCAGCGTGTACACCGGGTCGATGATAGGCATGGCGTTGACGGCGAAGCGGGCGTCGGAAAACGGCAGCAGCAACTGGGTGCCATAGGGGGTCAGGTAGTCGAGCAGCGGATGCGACAACAACGCCAGGGTGGTCACCAGGATCCACGAGCCCAGGCGTTGGCGTGAGGCCCCCTGCAGCTCGTTGGGCCTGCCGTAACGCCGTTCCAGCCACCAGGCTGCGGCGCCGAGCAAGGGGCCTGCCAGCGGTACGAAGACGAGCGAATGGGTGATGCCCCGGTGCATGACCAGCTGATCGAAATAGTCACCGCCCACCGCGAACAGCACGTCGATGTCCGGCAGGGCACCTGCCAGTGCGCCCACGGCTGCCGCCCGGTAACCCAGTCGGGCGTGGCCGGTGGCCTGGCCGACTACGGCACCGAGCGCTGCTTGGGAAAACGGATCCATAACCGGTCAATGATAGCCGTGGTGTGTGAGCGTCATGTGAGATTGGCCAGGAACACCACGAAGATACCCAGCGGAGCGATCACCCGT
Organism: Gammaproteobacteria bacterium; assembly: GCA_034522075.1. Taxonomy (GTDB): domain Bacteria; phylum Pseudomonadota; class Gammaproteobacteria; order Pseudomonadales; family Azotimanducaceae; genus UBA7803. Next base: position 76,563 of record JAXHLO010000017.1, read on the forward strand.
GCCGCCCAGCGCCACAGGCTGAAAGTCAGCGGGCCCATGCCGGAGAACTCGTCGCGAAGAACGGCGCGTTGCACGAACCAGCCGGCAAACACGGCGATGAGCATGCCGCCCAGCGGCATCATGACATTGGCGGTCAGATAGTCGATGAGGAGGTAGGGCGTATAGCCGGCAAAGGCCGGCAGAAAGCCCAGCGGGTGGAAGTCGGCCCAGTAGTTGAACGACGCGACGCTGGCCAGTCCCAGCAGCCAGGCTGCGACGCCCGCCAGCACGGCGCCGAGGGTAGGCGTCATGCCGGGTAATTCCTGAACCCGCGCCACCATGGGCTGCAGCAGTGCGATGGCCGAGGTGATGGCGGCGAACACCAGCAGCATGAAAAACAGGGTGCCGAACCAGGCACCGAACGGCATGTTGCCGAAGGCGATCGGCAGGGTCACGAAGATCAGGCCCGGGCCCTCCGCCGGATCGAGGCCGTGGGCGAAGACCAGCGGAAAGATGGCCAGCCCGGCCAGCAGCGCCACCAGCGTGTCGGCGATGGCAATCATCACGGAGTAGCGGGGTATGGGCTCATGGGCCGGCAGGTAGGCGCCGTACATCATCATCAGGCCCATGGAAACGCCGATGGAAAAGAATGCCTGGCCGATGGCCATGAGCACCACCGCGCCATCCAGGGCAGCCAGCTCGAAGCGGAACAGAAAGTCCCAGCCGGCGGAGAAATCACCCGCTGCAGCACTGTAGGCCACCAGAGCCAGCAGCATGACGAACAGGGCCGGCATGAGCACCCGCACCGCGGCTTCGATGCCGCGGTTGAGACCGCGGGCGATGATGACCACCGTGGCGGCCATGAACACGGTATGCCAGAAGGTCAACGTCCCCGGCGACGCCAGCAGCGCTTCGTACAGGCCTCTGGCCGATTCGGCGCTGGCACCCTGCAGCGCACCGCTTGCCGTCGTCTGGACATAGGCCAGCGCCCAGCCGGCGATGACGCTGTAGAAGCTGACGATGAGAAATCCGGCCCCGGCGCCGAGCCAGCCCACCAGCGACCAGGCGCCGCTGCGGCCGGACTCCCGGGCCACTCTGGCGATGGCTGCAGGGGGGCTGGCACGGCCGCGGCGGCCGAGCATGAGCTCGGCGATGAGTATGGGCATGGCGATGAGCACCACACAGACCAGATAGATGGCCACGAACGCAGCGCCGCCATTGGTCCCTGCCATGTAGGGAAACTTCCAGATATTGCCGAGCCCGACGGCGGCTCCCACGGCGGCCAGCAGAAAGGAGGCGCGCGTGGTCCAGGTGATGGTCGACGTCATGACAGGTTCCCGCCCGGGGTCAGCGCGCAGAATACGCGACCGGGCCGTGGCTTCAAACGCTCGCCTTGACCGCGCCGCTGGCGCCGGGCACCGTTGCCGCGGGACCAATCGACGGGGACGGGCAGGTCAGGTGCAGTACTACGACGTGATCGTGGCGGGTCTCGGTGCCATGGGTTCCGCCGCGTTCGATCAACTGGCCCGCCGCGGCGTGCGCGTGCTCGGCATTGAGCCGCACGGTGTGCCGCACGGTCACGGCTCCAGCGGCGGCGACACCCGCCTCATCCGCAAGGCTTATTTCGAGCATCCCGACTACGTGCCGCTGCTCGAGCGCGCCTATGCCAACTGGCGATCGCTGGAGGCTGACAGCGGCTGCCGGTTGCTGTTCGAAACCGGCACGCTGTATCTGGGCGAGGCGGACGGGGATCTGATCGACGGCTCACGACAGTCGGCGGGCACCCACGGTGTTCCCCTGCAGGAGTTGGACGACACCGCGCTGCAGGAACGCTTTCCACAGTTCCGCCGGCCGTCGGGTTACGTGGCACTGTACGAACCGGAAGCCGGTTTTCTGCTGAGCGAGCAGGCTGTACGCGCTCAGGTGGTTAGCGGGCTCCGTCACGGCGGGACGCTGGCCGGCGGAGAGCGGGTCGTGGACTGGCGGGCTGGTACAGGCGGCGTGACCGTACGTACCGACCGGGAACGTTATCAGGCCGGCACGCTGGTACTGTGCGCAGGCGCCTGGACTTCCCGCCTGCTCGAGGAGCTGGAACTGGCGCTCACGGTTACCCGGCAGGTGCTGTTCTGGCTGCAGCCTTTGCGTGAGGCGCCATTCGAGCTCGGCAACGTACCCTGCTGGGCCGTGCAGCGGGGCGATGCGCCGGGGCTTTTTTACGGCTTTCCGGCTCTGCCGGGCGCACTGACCGCCCAGCTCGGGGTCAAGGTGGCGCAGCATCATCCTGGTGAGCAGCAGGACCCGGACGCCGTCCGCGCTCCACCACGCCGCGATGAGCTGGATCATCTGCTGACGGCGCTGGCACCGTTCGTACCCGACCTGCAGGGTCCGTTGACAGGTGCACGGACGTGTCTCTACACCATGTCTCGAGATCAGCACTTCATCGTCGATCGTCACCCCGCGCACGGCAATGTGATTCTGGCTTGCGGTTTCAGCGGCCATGGCTTCAAGTTCGCCTCGGTGATCGGTGAGGCCCTGGCCGATCTGGCGCTGACCGGCGCTTCCTCCTTACCCGTTGAATTTCTGAGGCTTCGATGAAATACCTTGTCAGGCATTGGAGCGTGCCGCGTCGTCCAGGGCGAGCGCGCGCGCTTCTTCGTCCAGGGCAGTCGCTTCCAGGTCGTCTTTCAGATATTTGCCCGCGACATAGTAGTGGTAGGCCGCCCAGACGTTGACCAGGCCACAGATCAACAGGCTCCAGCGCAGTGACTCGTCGCCGTACTGCGGGCGCAGCATGTCGCTGAGTATGCCCGTGAACTGCGGCCCGAGCCCGAGGCCGATGATGTTCAGAATGAACAGCAGCACCGCGGCGGCTACGGCGCGCATGCGCAGTGTGACCAGTCCTTGCGTCTGGGCGAAGGTGGTGGCCTGGTAGAAATTGCCGAGGGTTACCGGGATGACCAGCAGCAGCAGCGCCAGGTAAGGGCCCGGTGCCAGGTACACGCCGATACCGAACGGCAGGGCAACAAGCAGTGCCACGGTGACGATCCAGAGGAACCAGGCGCTGTCGCGGGCGCCGTAACGGTCCGCCAGATAGCCGCCCAGGGCGATGCCGATTCCGCCGGGTATACCGAGGATCAAGCCCAGATACAACCCGATATCGCCGGTGCTCATGCCGTGGGAGCGGATCAGGAAGGCGGGCATCCAGGTGATCACCCCATAGCCGACAAAGGCGGTCAGCGCACCGCCGAATGCCAGATGGCGGAACGACCGCTTCTGCCAGAGATAGTGAAAGGTTTCCATGATGCCCGGCTGATCGCCGCTCACCGAGCGGCCTTCGGACATACCGCGATCGGGCTCGCGGACGGTGAAACGCATGATCAGCGCCAGCGCCAGGCCGGGCAGGCCGACCACCAGGAAGGCGATGCGCCAGCCGAACAGCTCGTTGATCTGGCCGCCGACCAGAAACCCGAAGAGGATGCCCACCGGAATGCCCAGGGAGTAGATGCCGAGCGCGGTGGCGCGTTTGTCGGCGGGGTAGTAGTCGGCCAGCATGGAGTGCGCGGGCGGGCTGCAACCGGCTTCGCCGACGCCGACGCCGATGCGCGCCACCAGCAGGTGCCAGAAGTTCTGTGCCAGCCCGGACAGCGCTGTCATGCCGCTCCAGATAGTCAGCGCCAGAGAAATGAGATTGCGCCGATTGCTGCGGTCGGCATAGCGGGCGATGGGAATGCCCAGGGTGGCGTAGAAGGCGGCGAAGGCGAATCCGGCCAGCATGCCGAGCTGGGTGTCCGACAGACCCAGGTCCTGCTTGATGGGTTCCAGCAGAATCGACAGGATCTGCCGGTCGATGAAATTGAAGGTGTAGACCACCACCAGCACGCTCAGCGCGTAGTTGCGCGCGGCCGGACTGAATACACCAGGTTGTTCCTGTTGCGCCAAAATCGCTCCTCCCCTGCAGCGTTGATTCGAGGCATTCTCTGCCCGAAGCCGCGCATTGTACGCGAGGCGGACGGCCGCGGCTGCTGGTGTGCTGTCCCGCGGCGTGTTTGACCGCCTTTGGGACAATTTCACTTGCGAGTAGAGATATGGGGGAGCGTGTCCCATAAATCTGCGGATCGTGCTGGAACTACGGGATCGCTGCCACCAAAGTCTGCAATATCTTCTGTAGTCGAACACCAAGGCGCGAAACCCGGCCATGAATCTGCTCGTCCATCCCAGCTTCGACCCCGTTACCGGTTCCTGGACCTATCTGCTGGTCAATCCCGGCTCCGGTTGCTGCGCGATCATCGATCCGGTACTCGATTACGACCCGGCCACGGGAACAGTGGCAACGGCCGCCGCCGATCGCCTGTGCGAAGTCGTGCAGGCCAACGGCTATACGGTGGAATGGATTCTCGAGACCCATGTGCATGCGGACCATCTGAGTGCGGCCGCCTATCTCAAGCAGCGCTTCGTCTGTGCCCAGACAGCTATCGGCGAGCACGTGCGCACGGTTCAGGCACACTTCGCCGACGCCTGGGACCTGGAGCTGGCGGCCGATGGCCGGCAGTTCGATCGGCTGCTCGGCGAGGGTGAACGGATATGCCTGGGCCACACCTGCGGGCGTGTGCTGCATACGCCCGGCCACACGCCCGCGTGCGTGACCTACGTGTTCGACCGTTTCGCCTTCATCGGCGATACGCTGTTCATGCCCGACTATGGTACCGCACGCTGCGACTTCCCCGGCGGCGATGCCCGCACGCTCTTCGGCTCCGTGCAGCGGCTCTACGGCTTGCCGGCGGAGACCCGTCTGCTGCTGTGCCACGACTATCCCCCGGCCGCGCGGACCCACCGGTTCTGCAGCACCGTGGACGAGCAGCGGCGCAGCAACCGCATGCTGTCTGCGGATACGGCCGAAGCTCAATTCGTGACGGCACGGACCGCCAGAGACCGGGACCTGGATGCGCCGCGTCTGCTGGAGCCGTCCCTGCGCGCCAACCTGACCGGCGGGGTGCTGCCGGGCTGGCGTATGCCGACGGAGGGGCGTGCTGCCTGATTCCGTGCAGTGAACGCGCTCGCTTGACACCCCGGTACTCGCAGCCTACAAAGCGCCCTGAGTACCACGGTCAAGACTGAGGTCCGAGCGCAATTCATGAGCGGTCTCGACGACGACGACAATAGCGATCTGGAAGGCGAAATGCCGAGTGTTCAGACGAAGACATCGGCGATATCGATGACGAGCTCGAAGAAGAACTCGGCGACGATGACGAGCCGTTCGAAGATGCAGACGAAGATCTCAAGGTCGTCGATGAAGCGTTGAGTCACAAGGATCAGAACGCCCGCGCGCTGGCGATCCGGCGCGCCATCGAGGAACGCCTCGAATCCAAGCGCCTGAGCAGAGATCTGGATTACCTGGATCTGGATCTGGACTCCGAAGATTAAGCCCCGGCCTATGCGCGACTCTGTGCCGCCCGTGGTCGATCTGGTGCTGGCGGGCGGCGGGCACAGTCACGTCCAGGTGCTGCGATCGCTGGGCATGCGCCCTCTGCCCGGCGCCCGCATCACCGTCATCAGCCGCGAAGTCTTCACCCCGTATTCCGGCATGCTGCCCGGTCACGTGGCCGGCTGTTACGCCGAGCGCGACATTCACATCGATCTGGGGCCGCTGGCCCGGTTCGCCGGAGCGCGGCTGCTTGCCGCCGAGGTGACGGCGCTGGATCTCGACGCGGGGCGCATCGATCTGGATGGTTATCCCAGCGTGCGCTTCGACGTGTTGTCCCTCAACACGGGAGCCGTACCGGCGGCGGTGGGCGAATGCGGCATCAAGGTCAAACCCATCGGTCGATTCCTGCCGCGCTGGCGTGAGGTGGTCGAACAGGTCTTGCCGGGACAGCAGATCACCCTGGTGGGCGGCGGTGCCGGCGGTGTGGAGCTGGCCATGGCCATGCGGCGCGCGCTGGGGCCAGAGGTCCATCTCACTGTGGTGACCGATACGCTGCTGGCGGGCCACGGTGAACGCGCGGCAGCACGGCTGCGCGCCGCCTTGCACCGTCATGGCATCGACGTTGTCGAAGACTTCCGGGTGGCACAAGCCAGCAACACGGCGAATGGCCAGGAGCTGGTGGCGGAAGACGGACGCCGCCGGCACAGCAATCATCTGTTCTGGGTAACCGGGGTGGCAGCGCCCGGCTGGCTCGACCGCGCCGGCCTGAGTACGGATGCCGGCGGATTCGTCCGGGTCGATCGGCACCTGCGCTCGCTGTCCCATCCCCAGGTGTTTGCCGCCGGCGACGTGGCAGCTCTGGAAGGTCAGAGGCGCGCCAAGTCCGGGGTCTATGCGGTACGCCAGGGTCCGGTGCTCACAGCCAATCTGCGCCGCAGCGTGCTGGGCGGGCGGCTGGTTCGTTATCGGGCGCAACGGCGGGTGCTGGCCATCATCGGCACTGCCGACGGGCGGGCAGTGGCCTCCCGCGGCACCTGGAGCGCTGCCGGGCGCTGGGTGTGGTGGTGGGC
>JAXHLO010000018.1:0-89047 GCA_034522075.1 Gammaproteobacteria bacterium
CCGAAACGGATCGCCAGCCAGACCGCCTGCTGGATATCGAAGATGAAGCACTCGACATCTGGAGGTCGGCCGTGATAGCGCCGCTGAGGATGCCGGCAGCGGTCCATTGCAGCTCGGAGTCGAGCCGGACCGTGCCGGCGGTGAGGTCGTAGGGCTCGTTCCAGTCGGTGAGCAGGCTGCCCGCCAGCGAACGCTGGATGTCCAGTTCCGCCTGCGCGGACAGCGTAGCGCTGCCCTGCTGGCTTCCGCGCAGCGGCGAAAAGGAAGCACGCTGGCGGCTCGACCGACAGACGCAGGCGTTCCGGCGGCGGCCAGCACGTCGTCAGCGGCGAAATCGAGCTCATCAAGGGCCAGCCCCAGGTTGGCCTGCAGGCCGGCATAGCCCACCCGGGCATCAAAGTCGCCGGACAGAGCGCGTTCGCGGAATTTCCAGGTACCGGCAAACTCGGGGAGAGCGACATCGCCGGACCCGCCTTGCCAGGCGCCCTGCAGCGATCCCCCGGCGTCGACGGCCAGGGGGTCGAATTCAGCCGGCAACGGCCGCGCCGCCAGAGCCTCGAAGGTGCCGCTGACCGCACCTCCACCCGCCGGGCACGTCCACCAGCGGCACCGGGCGCGTTCGACGCGAGCGGCGGCGGCGTGCAACGTCCTCGAAGGTGCCATCGACGGTCAGGGCCGACAGGGTCAAGGCCCAGGACAGATCGAGGAACGGCGCTTCGGCAGGGACCGCGGATACAGCGAGGGTGCCATGACCTTCGGTTTCGGCGGGCACGAAGCGCGCCACCGCGGCGTCGAGCTGCACGTCCTGCCCGCCATAGCGCAGCAGGCCCCCGGCAGTTCCGGACAGAGCCCCTGCTTCAAGATTCCAGGCTGCCTCGGCTTCGGCAATTTCCCAGTCTGTAGCGCCGGCGGTGCCCGGGGCCGGCCGCCAGTGCGCCTGCAGGGTGCCGCCGGCGCGCATCGCCGCCGCCTGCAGATCGGCCGGCAGAGGCCACGGCAGGTTTGCGGCAATCTGCCCGCGCACGGCGCCGCTGCCCGCGGGCGCACCGGCCAGCGCGGCGGCAAGGTCGAAGGCGAAGCCGTGCAGGTCGAACTCGCCGGTTACGTCCAGGGAATCCGGGCTCAACGTTGAAGACAGTGACAGCAGCGGTGCGCCCGGTTGCTGGCGATCCTGGAGCTCGAGTTCCACCAGACCCGCCGAGGTGAGCCGTGCATTGAGCTGGAACGGATCGGCCTCAGGCGGGGTATGGCCGACGAGTTCGAGGTGCAGTTCAGCCGGCGTGACGTTCAGGTGACCGAGGGCGGTGAAGTCCAGGGCGGGGACGGTCAGGGTCAGCTCGCGGATCTTCCAGCCGGTCTGCCGGCAGCAGGGCGAACAGCTCCGCCGGCAGCGGCGGGTGGGCGGCCGGTACGGTCTGGGGCGCCGACGGGTCAGGTGCGTCATCGCCGGCAACGTGCGGTGGCCCGGCTCCAGCACCACCGCATCCAGCCGGCCGCCAAGCAGACCGGACAACCCATAGGTGATGGCGCCGCGCTCCACGGTCAACGTCGTGCGGCCGGTGACAACGCGCATTTCCTGCACGGAAACACCGGAGACTCCCGGGTGAGTGACGCGCAGACTCAGCGCATCAAGGCCCAGGGAACCGGCCAGACGCGGCGCCAGAGTGGCGATCAGCGGGGGCGCGGCCGCGTAGAGGGCGAGTAACAGCAACGCCATGACACCGGCCGCCCACAGCCAGCGCCGCCGGCGCCGCGGCGCGGCCGGAGACTCGGTCGGGGGCGTGTTCGATGACGGCATTTACCGATGGCTCGCCTGGCGCTGCTGGGGGAGTCGACAGGAGCGAGCCTGGAGCGTACTGGAAACGGTGTCCGGCGGCTCGAGCCGGGGACCAGGCGGCGCCAGGCGGGGCTCGAGCAAACCTGGCCGTTGCCCGGGTTGACAGCACATACGCAAGGCGCAAGATCGATGTAGTCGATCGATCGCTGATGAAACCATTACTTTGAAAGCAGACGCGGATTTCGACGACCTGCTGTCCCGTCTGGCGGGCCGCCTGAATACCACCCGAAGCGCTGTCATACGCCAGGCCGTGCACAGCTACGAACGTCACCTCGACCAGGACGCGCTGCGGCGACAGATCAGGGAGGCGTCCCGCAAGACCCGTTCGCAGGCTGCCGCCGAACAGGGAGAGTTGGATTCCGCCATCGGTGATGGCCTGGAACCAGGTGTCGCCAGCCGGACCGAACGAACGCCGGTCCTCGGCAGCTCGCTGTACTTCCCGTTCCACGAAGCCATAGCCGATGGGCGCTCCTGCTCAAGGCGGACGCGTTCGCCGAGCCGGTCGTGGCACAGGTCTTCGTACAATTTGAGTTCTTCCTGGGTGAGTCGGTCGGGTCTGACCCAGATATCGGTGCTCCGGCGGCTCTTCGACCCACAGATGCCGGTGTGCCAGCAGCGTCTCGCGCGATCCATCGGCGAGCGGCGAGGCCTGCGGCAGCATCTGGCGCAGCCGGTTGAGAACGCCGAAAGCCGTGGGTGTCGATGTCGCCCCAATACCACAGCCGGCAGCGCGCCAGCCAGGTGATATCCGCAAGACGCTCGGGGACGTACGCCGAGCCCGAATACCACCAGGCTTTCCGGGCACGCCGGCATGGCCAGGCCGTTGATGCGATTCTCGGTTATGAAGACACGCGATACGGGCAGCTCCAGGCGCGCAAATTCCGCCGCCGGCACCGAGCATGCCGGTCAGGCCGTGGACATCGATGGCGTCGTCGAGCACCCGGAAGCGGATCAGCGCCGGCTCGGTTTTCAGGCCATAGCGCTGCGCGAACTTCGCGCGCCCGCGCCGCCGCGTGTCGTATGCCGTCTGCCGGCAGCACGACGTCGAGCAATTCGCCATGAGCCGGCCGGCGCCGTGACTCGATGAACTTGGTGTCCACGCCGGGAATATCGAGCTGGCGCAGGTACACGCCGGGGCGGGGATGGCGGACGAAGTAGTCGAGCACGGCGAGGATGTTGGGCCAGTCGTCGGCGTGGTCGAGGGCCCGCATGCAGCGTCGCTCGAGCCAGCCGGCAAGCTCGGGGTAGCGCTGAAGCGTCTGCCCGGCAATGGCGTCGAAACGCCGCACCGCCGCTTCCTCGCGCAGCAGGAACAGCGCGTCAGCCTCGGTCTCGACGCGCGCCGCCACCGGCAGTGCGTTGGCGCCCTGTACGCGGTTGCCGTGCGCTGCCAGCACAGGCTGTAACCGCGCCCGCGGGTTTCCCGGCTGCCGCTGCGCAACGTCTCGGCCCAGCTCTTTACCGCACCGAACTGCCCGGCAATGTCCCGGGCGCCGGGGCGCTTCAAGGGCAATTCCATGGGAAACACGGGCTCGCCGCTGACGCGGGCGGCGAGCAGATCACCGCGCCGCCAGCGTTTGCGCAGCATCGCCGTGATGTCCGCCGGCTGCGTCCAGGACGCCACGCCGGTCAGCTACCCGAGCGGCCACTCCGGCACGGCTGCCCGAGGCTGATCCACCAGGGCCCGCGCTGCCTTCTCGGCCCGGTACTCTTCGATGGTGAGCTGGCGCAGCATGGAACGGCTGGCATCGTCGATGTGTACGAAACCGACGCTGGCGACGAACGGCTCGATGATGTGGATCTTCTGCAACGGCGTGACGATGAGAAGCTGCAGGTTGAGCTTGCTGAACAGCTCGAGTCCGTAGCGGGCGGATTCGTCCGAACCCCGGCCGAACGCTTCGTCGATGACCACGAAACGGAACGACCGGGAGCGCTGCTCGCCCCATTCCAGCCCGAACTGGTAGGCCAGGCTGGCAGCCAGCACGGTGTAGGCGAGCTTCTCTTTCTGGCCGCCGGACTTGCCGCCGGAATCGGTGTAGTGCTCGTATTCGCGGTCGTCTTCGCGCCAGCGCTCGCTCACCGAGAACACGAACCAGTTGCGCACGTCGGTGACCTTGCGCACCCAGCGCCGGTCGATGTCGGTGTAGCCTTCCCGGCCCCGCAGCCGGCTGATGATGGCCTGCACCTGCAGAAACTTCGCCTCGGAGTACTGTTCGGTTTCCGAAGCAGTGATGGTGCCTTCGGTACAGGCACGCAGCTCCTGGCGGAAGTCGCGCACTTCGGCATCCATGGCCGGCTCGGCCAGCAGCGCAATATAGCGGCCCGGGTTATAGTCGATCTCGGCAAGCGAGCGGTTGATGCGCTCGATACGTTCGCGAATCTGTTCGCGCTGGTGGTTCAGCAGCGCCTGAAAGCCGGCTACCTCGCGGATGGTGTTTTCGTTCAGCAGCTCCTTGAAGCGGCCTTCGAAGCGCGGCAGATCGTCGTCGGCCAGGGCGCGCAGCATCTGCCGGTACTCGTCTGCCGCGGCAATGGCAACGTCCACCTCGCGGGTCTCCAGCGGCCAGTCTTTGCAGTACGCCTGCATGGCGCCGACGATGCGTTCGCGGATGCGTTGCAGGCGCTTGTCCGCTGCGTCGATGCTTTGCCTGCAACCACTGGCGCGACATCCCGCCTCGCGGTTGTCGCACGATTCCACGGTCAGCGTGTGCTCGCCGAGGGCCTCGGCGCGCAGGGCGTCGAGTCTGGGGAAGGTCGCGCTCGCGCACGTCCTGCGTGCGTCTCGGCCAGCAGTCGCACGGTCACTCCTCGAGCTGCCTGCCGGCGGCCGTCGAGCTTGTCCTGCTGCGGTGGCTTCACCGCGCTCGGCGCTGCTGATGGCATCATCATTCTCCGCCACCTGGTGTTCCAGCGCTGCCAGACGCTGGTTCAGGTCGCGCAGCTTGTCGGACGACTGTTCGAGCGCACGGCGCTCCGCCTCGAGCTGTTCGATGGCCAGCGCCAGCGGCTGCCAGTCGAGCTCCTGATGATCGGCATAGACCAGAAGCTGGTGCAGCGGGTCGCCCGGTCTTCCAGATCACGGCCGCTACCCGCTGGGCCTCTGCCAACCGAGCGCCGACGGTCTGAATACGCTTCTGCAGATCGGCCCGGGTTCTGCTGCAGGGCCTCGATCTTGCGGGCGTTGGTCCACCCCAGGACGTAGCGCGTGCGGTCGTCGAGCCGGTGCCGGTCGTCCTTTTCGTGACGCGCGTCGGCGCCTTTGATCTGCCCGTGGCGCGTGATGGCACGGCGTTCACGGCGGAACTGAGCGAGATCGGCGCAGCAGGCATAGTCGAAGCGCCGGGCCAGTTCCTGCTCGAGCCAGCCATAGAATTCGGATTCAGGCCGGACAGAGAGTTTGCGCACCAGCGAATCCGGGTGCAGGTCGGGCAGCGCCGCATCGCGGGGCGGCCGCACGCGAAAGTACACGAGCCGGCGCCCCAGATGGGTGCGATCGACCCAGTCGGCCACCGCCGGATAATGGTCGTCGGCCACCAACAGGGAGAGGGCGAAATTGTGCAGCAGGCGCTCGGCCGCGCCTTCCCAATCCGATTCGCCGTCGCGCACCTCGATGAGCTCGCCGGCGAACGGCAAGGCATCGGCCGGCACATCAATGGCCTGGGCACAGGCGTTCGCGTGAGCTCGAGCATATGCGCCGGAACGCTGGACGTTCTACTCTCCAGCGAGGTGATCTCGGCCTCGATATCCGCGTGCTGGTCTTTCAGGGTACGGAACTCGACGCCGGCTTCGGTGACGGTGTTCTGCGCCGCCAGACGGCGGTCATCCAGTTCCGCCAGCTCGCGGTCGGCGTGAGCGCGGTTGTCGTGGAAGGTTCCGGCCTGGTCTGCCGCCGCCAGGCCCAGGCTTTCGGCCAGGCGCGCATAGACGCCGGCGCGGCGCTGGCGTTCCTCTTTCAGGCCCTGCAGCCGCGCGATGTCATTGGCGATGCGGGCCAGCCGGTCGCCACCGTTGTCGGCAATGGCCTGGCGCAGTTCGTCCCGCTCGGCCCGCAGCGCGGTGCGTTGTTCGCGCAGACCACGCAGCTCGGCGGCCAGCCTGGCGAGATCGGCCGTGAGCCTGCTGCAGCGTGTCTCCAGCAATTCGGCCTTGAGTTGGGCGAAGAAAGGCCGCAGGGCTTCCCGGCAGCGGCGCAGTTCCGTGCTCTCTCCCTCCTGCGCCGCATGGTTGTCGCAATCCGCGACCAGCGGCGTCAGCGCTTCGATCTGCCGCCGGGCCTTCACCACCGCCTGATGGGCGCGGTCGAGATCGTCGAAGTGATGGATCAGCGCCTCGATGCGTCCGCTCACGTCGAACGGCTCGAGCATGTGGCCGCGCACGAAGTCGGTGAGATTGCCCACCGATTTCATGGATACGGTCTGGCTGAAGAGCTCGAGGGCCTGCTCGTTGTCGATGCCGAAGCGGCGGCGGAAGGCTGCCCCATAGGGCGGAAAACTGTCGAAGACTTCGACATGCCGGGTCTGCCTCAGGCGCTTTTTGAGCCCGGCGATCTCGTTGCCGAAGCCGGCGAAATCCCCGGCGATACTGAGCGGCCGGTCTGCCGCCACATACAGCCGTGCCGGCTGCCCCTGGGCGTCCTTGATCCAGAACACCTGCGCGAGGGTCACGTGATGATCGAAGCCGGCGTTGTAGAAGTGGCCGAGAATCACCGAGTAGCTGTTGTGATCGCGCAGAGACACGGCCTTCGCCGACAGTCCCGCCTCGCCGCGCTCGGATTTGTAGTGGCCGAGCACATAAGAACGCAGGCTGCGTTCCCGCGCCTCCGCCCCCGCTGCCTTGTTATAGGTAATGCGCTGGGCCGGCACCAGCAGCGTGGTGATGGCGTCCACCAGCGTCGACTTGCCCGAGCCGATGTCGCCGGTGAGCAGACTGTTGGCGCCGCCGGGCGAGAACGACCACACACGACCGTCGAAGGTGCCCCAGTTGAACACCTCGCAGCGCTCCAGGCGAAAACCCGTAGCGGCGTCACTGCCGGCGAAGTCGAGCCACTGTTCCTGCATGTCGGTCATCGTCGTCGCTCAATCATCATCGGCCGACGCATCGGGCCCTTCCAGATAGCGGCGGTATTCGGCCAGCCGCGCCTCGAAGTCAGCCAGCCACTGGGCGTCCACGAACGATGCCAGAATGCGCTGCACTTCGAATCGCTGTTGCTCGCCTCGCAGCCGCCGCAGAAATCCCAGTTCCACGATCTTGTTGAGATGTCTGTCCACCTGGTCCACCAGGCGCGCGTCGTTGGCGGTCTCGGGCAGGAACAGGCGCAGCATGTCGACAACCTGGTCGCGCTCGAGAATCAGCCGAACGTCGCCGCCGCCGGCGTCATGTTCCGCCAGCTTCTTGCGCAGCAGCGCCAGCAGCAGGCTCACCGGATAGCTGAGCGGCCGCCGGGGCACGAGCCGCGGTAGCGTGTCTGCCCCCTCCTCGGCCGGTTGTTGGCGCAGGAAGGCATAGCCATCGGTTTCGACGAGCATGAGCTCGAGGCCGAACAGGGCCGCCTGGTCGCGCACCTGGCCTTGCAGGCGCAGCATATCGTGCCACAGATCCGGGTTCTGCTCGCGGTAGAGCACGCCCCGGAACAATGCGACCAGCACAGGCGGTAGCTGGGGCTCCGGCTGGTCGGGCGCTTCACTCATGAGAAACCTCCTGGGACGCAGCCTGCCGCACGAACACCACCTCCGGGATGGTGGCCGCGCGCATCACGCCGTGGGCATCCGTCCAGCTTACGTTCCGGGTCACCTGCTCGTCGATGGCCGCCGGGCTTTCCCCGGTGGCGAGGCTGCAACCAGGCCACCAGCTCTGCCAGCCCGAGCTCCAGCGGATGCGCCTCCAGAAGCTCCGTCAGGCTCACCTGCGCCCGGGACTGCAGCGCCCGGCGCAGGTGTGCGCGCAGGCGCTGCTTGTCGACGTACACCTGATCGAACAGAGCATCCGCGGGTAGCGCCGCGGCGTCGGCCTCGATCACCTCCTGATCGAGGCGCCGCGTGGGCGGCGGACTGAACAGGGGCCGCTCCAGCGGCAGGTCGACCTGCGGCGACAGGCCATCCACCGCCATCAGCGGCTTGGCTGGCGGTTCGGCACGAATCTCGAGGGCATGGCGCTCCACCGTACGGATGACGTCCATGATGCGGCGGTTCTCGAGCCACGCCTGATCGTCGAGATAGCGGCGAAGCTGCTCCGACAGCCGCGCGACGGTGCGCTGCGCCAGTTCGCCGGCCGCGAGCCAGTCGTAGTGGATGCGCTTCAAACGCTGATCGGGGTTCAGTGCCGCCACCGGCTCGAGGGCCAGCACCGCTTCCAGCAGCCGGGTAGCTCTTCCTGGCGCGCCGGCGACATCAGCAGGTCCCAGAACGCGCGGAAGCTCCGGCCCTGATCTGAATCGGCGATCTCGTCACGCTCGCCGAACACGGCTGACAGCACCTCGCCGCGGCTGCCGCTCCACGTGGCAATGCGTTCACGCACCTGACGGTCCAACTCGCGGAAGTTCTGCTCCACCTGACGGAAGTCCGCCAGCAGAGCGCGGGCCGTGTCGCGCACCTGAAAGAAGCGCTCACGAAGCTGGGTTTCGTCCATGAAGGCGATGCGCCCGGCACGGATTTCCTCGATCTCCGTCTCCAGGGCCCCCTGCCGCCGGCGCAGCTCGGCGATGCGCGCCTCCGGGTCGGTCTCGCTGCCGCGCTCGATCTGGTGAAGCAGATCGAACACCAGCTTCAGCCGCGACTCCGCGCCCACGAACTGCCGCTGCTCCAGGCCCGCCAGCCACTGGATGGCCTGCTCGGCACCCGGGGTCAGGTCGTAGTGTGCCTCGTCCGAGTCGGGCGGATAGTAGCGGCGCAGCCAGCCCCGGCTGTCGTCGGCCCAATCGCGCAGGTAATCCATGGCCCCGCGCGGGTAAGCGCTCTCACCCAGGGTCT
This sequence comes from Gammaproteobacteria bacterium, assembly GCA_034522075.1. Lineage (GTDB taxonomy): Bacteria > Pseudomonadota > Gammaproteobacteria > Pseudomonadales > Azotimanducaceae > UBA7803. Next base: position 8,803 of record JAXHLO010000018.1, read on the forward strand.
CGCGCAGGTGGTAGAGGTAGTCGTCGAGCCGGGCGGCCAGGTCCTGCTCGGGCAGCACGCGCACGTTCGGCTCGATGAAGCAGTGATGCAGAAAACCCACCACCAGCGGTGCCGAATCGGCGGCCAGCATGCGCCAGGCAGGATGGCTGCGGCGCAGGGTCTGAAGGTGGTCGTGGTCCATAGCGGTAACGCTGCATCAATGGGGGCGTCTATAGCAACCCGGAGATCAGCAACCCCGACAGCGTTCGCGGGAATGCACGCTGCTAGCCGAATTGCCTCAGGACATTGGGTGCCGCCACTTCAGGCCAGTGAACCGGCTGAAGTCCCGATCAGTGGTAATCCATTCGCACCCATGTTCAATGGCGAGTGCAGCGTAGTAGGCATCCGGCACCAGGTTGCCTTTGGCGTCCACGTCAGAACACAAGCGGGAAAAAATTCGCCAGTGAGCCCTTCCGGGAGCGACGGGCACACAGTTGCCCTGGCCACGCAGTTGATTTGCGAACGTCATGGCGTCCCGCAGAGAACTCGGCTGCTTGAATACCCGCGGATGCGTGACCACACGGAGAAACCCGCTGAGGACCAGTTCGCTCATCCCATAGGCGGAGTCAGCATCCAGCACCGATTCGAGCCAGGATCGGTAGGCCTCATGGTCCGGCGTGTCCCGACGGTGGGCATATACCAGAACGTTGACGTCGGGAAGAATCAATCGCCTCCTTCCATGGCGTCAAGCAACGAGGCGGAGTCGTCGAGGTCGATACCCGGGAGAGAGCCGCCCGATCCCGCTGTCTTCAGGCGGACAGGCCGCCGCGCTTGCTGCCGATCGCGCCCGCGGGCCAGCCGCTCGCGCAGAGATTCCTCAATAATGGCCTGCAGCGTCACGCCCGATTCAGTGGCCTGGCGCTTGGCCTCTTTGAGTAGCTCTTCGTCAAGACGTATGGTGGTGCGCATGGCATCAAAATGTAGGAGCCAGACATTAATATGTCAACCGATCAGGGCTGCATCTCAGTCACGGTAGCCGGCACCGTCGGCGGCACAGAGGTGGTGCGCATAGATGGGGCCTCCATTTGGTGCGTCGTCAGGCGACGGCCTGCCGGGCTTCCCACAGATCATAATCGGCCTGCATGCGCACCCACATCTCGGCAGTGGTGCCGAGCACAGATTCCAGCACGATTGCGAACGACGGTGAGACGCCCCGCTTGCCATTGACGATCTCGTTGATCTTGCGCGGCGAGCAGCCGCACAGTCTGGCCAGAGCGCTTTGATTGAGGTCCATCTCTGACATATAGACCTCGGCCAGCACTCTCCCGGGATGAAGCGGCAACGGATTGTTGATCATTTCAGCCTCGATGGTAGTTCTCAATCGACACGTCCGAGAACTCGCCGTTGTTGAATCGGAATGTGATGCACCAGGGCAACTTGATCGTCACGCTCCAGCGTTCCTGATTGCCGCCTTGCAGCTTGTGCAATCTGATATTCGGCGGTTGACCCTTGATCCGCAGGTCCCCGAGTGCCGTGGTTGCGTGCATGATCGTCAGCAGCGCTTTCGCGCGTAACCAAAGCTCTCCGGGCAGAGTCTTCGACCGATTGGTCATCCATATCTCTCTGGCGACCCTGCCTTTGAAGTTAACGATCATCTGTTATTACAGTATACGGTATAGTGTAATTACTTAGTGAGCTTGTGTACAGGGGCTGGGGTTTCGATTGTGCTCTGCCAGACGGCGCGCATACATCAGAAATGACCTCGACACTGGGACAGCGAGCGCCGCGAGAGGCTGGAGCGGCTGCGCACCGAGCAGAAAGCGCAGGGTGACTACGGTCGCGCGCGTTCAGCCTTCCACCGGAATCAGCTCCACCCACTGGCTGCGCTCTTCACGGGCCGCGATGAGGCCGGAAACGCCGCGGTCCAGGGTCGCCAGCTTGCCGCCGTGGTGTCGGGCCAGCGCCACCAGGTAGGCGTCCGTCACCTGCCGGTGGCCGACCAGGCTCAGGGACGCGAATGGCCCGGTTGCCGTGACCGGCACGTCGTCCGGCCAGAAACGGTGCCCGGGCAGACGCGTCATCTGCTGGAACATGGCAATCGCTTGCTGGGGACGGACAGCGTCCGGGATGGCTTTGGGATTCGATGACACGCGCACGAAGCCGAGCTGGGTGATCGGGCATGTGGCCCACCCCGCCGCGCTCTCGCGGTCAAACCAGGTGCGCGCGGCAAGATGGTGAACGTGGGTCGGCCAGGTCAGCGCGACCAGGACATTCACATCGAGCAGACGGGCGGTCAATCTGCTTCGTCCTCGTCGCGCTTGACGTCCTCCAGCGTGATGGGGGGACTGTCTTCCCTGACTTCGAACGTGGGGAAGCCTCGTTCGCCGGCCGGGTATTCGGCCCGAATCGCGAGACCGCGCCGCATCAGGTCTGAAACGACTTTGCCCAGAGACTGATCACGGGCCGATGCAAGCTTGCGTGCCGCTTCGAGAACGTCATCGTCGATGGCGACCGTGGTGCGCATGGTATTCATTCGGAATGATGCCGTGATGTCGGCGCATCATGTCATCATCTACAAATCTCTGTCAATGGCAGGGCCGATCGCCGACTGTTGCTGCCAGCTATTACGTCTCGTGTTCCGGAAGCATGAGCAAACGCTCGCCGCGCCAAACCCGGACCACCCGCACACACCCCCGGTCCCGCCGATACACGATCCGGAAGGGTGGACGGATGAGTTCCCGCAGGAACTCCATTCCAAACTCAGGCACCATCCGTCCCATGTCAGGCTGGTCGGCCAAAGCCTCGATGCTCTCCAGTATCTCTCTGATCAACCGGTCACCAATCTCGGGGACACCCTGTCCCGCGTACCACGCTTGCACGTCTTCCAGGTCGGCGAGCGCCGAATCGGCCAGTCGGATCGTGTCTCTCGACACCAGTTACTTCAGGCCCAATCGGGCCCTCGCTTGCGCCAGAGAGAATTCGCGGCCAGCCTCAAGATCTGCGAGCCCCGCAACCACCGCTTTCATAAAGGCGCGTTCGTCCTCAGCCGACTCGTAGTCCGCGATCGACTGCACGACCGCGATACCGCGGCCGCGGCTGGTCAACAGCAACGGACGCCGGGATTCAGCAGCGCGTTTCACGATGCGGCCAGGATTCACCTTCAAGTCGGACAACGGGATGACGTCTTCGGAGAACTTCGTAGGCACAATCAATCTCAGGTAGCATTCCAAGGACCGAATATAGCACCAGTTTAAAGACCTTTCTATAGGACCTAACCAAGGGCCGGATGGGTTGCGATGCGATCCAACGCATGCTGAAACTCAGGGACAAAGCTGGCCGCCCCCTGCGCGCGCCTTCAGCCGGTCGAAGTAGGCCTCCGACGGGGTCGCTGAGCGGCGACGATGCTCCGTCGAGCAAACGGCGTTCGGTCTGTTGCCAAATGTTGGCAATGGCTCTCAACCAGCGCCATGGTCAATGACTGAAAACCGTCGCCGACATGGCAGAACGATCACCCCCACCCCCCAACTCACTCGTCATAACACACATCCACCCCCGACCCAGCCGCATCCAGCCCTTTCAGCACGTAGCTTTCGCGCACCCGCACGGCAGGGCACTCGATCCGCTCGCCATCACTGCCAGTGCATGCCTCGACAATCACCTCGGCTGCCACCGCCCGGCACGCCTGGCCGTCAACCGGCCCGAAGGCAAGCTCCCCGCGATACATACCGCCGGCCGGTCCCGGACAGATCAAGCGCGAATGCCTGGCTGCGCGGCTGTTCACCGCCGTCGGAACTGAGCACGATCGCCCCCTCAACCCGCCGCAGCGCTGTGTGGCGGGGAATGGCGAATTCGATGGTGCCGCGGCAGGGCGGGATGGCGCCGTGTTGCTCGGCGGAACTGTGCAGAGTCAGCCGCGCCGGGTCGGTGGTGCGCCGCGGCTCGCAGCGCGGTTCCTGCGCCACCGGCGGCGCCGTTTCCGCCGTGCACGCCATGACGGCCAGCGTCATGGCGGCCAGCGACGATCTAGGGAAGCGGGTCAAGCCTGAGCAGCCGTCCCGGCGCGCCGCGGCGGCCGTCTTCCAGCACCCACAGCGCCCCGTCCGGGCCTTCAGCCACGGCACGAATGCGCGCGCCCATGGAGAAGCGCTCGGCCTCCCGCGCCGTGTCGCCGTCGAACGCGATGCGGACCAGCGATTGCGACGACAGGCCGCTGATGAAGCCGCTGCCGCGCCACTCGGGAAACGCATCGCCCCGATAGATGATGAAGCTCGACGGCGAGATCACCGGCGTCCAGCTCGCCACCGGGGCGGTGAAACCGTCGCCGTCGCTGTGATCGGGAATGGACCGGCCGCTGTAGTGGCGGCCGTTGGAGACCTCCGGCCAGCCGTAGTTGGCGCCGCGCTGGATGAGGTTCAGCTCGTCACCGTCGCGCGGGCCCATCTCGTGTTCCCACAGCCGCCCGTCGTCATCGAACACGATGCCGAGGGGATTGCGGTGGCCGAGGCTCCAGATCTGGGCGGTGACACCGCCGCGCTCGGCGAAGGGATTGTCGTCGGGTACGCGGCCGTCGTCGTGCAGACGCACGATCTTGCCGAGGTTGCCCTGCATGTCCTGGGCCGGCTGCATCTCCTGCCGATCGCCGGAGCTGATCCACAGATAGCCGTCGGGGCCGAACGCCAGCCGGTGGCCGTAGTGACCGCGACCGCCCACCTTCGGCGCCTGACGCCAGATCACCTCCAGATCGGCCAGCCGTCCGCCGCCGGCCTCGTGGCGCTCGAGGGTGGCGCGCGCCACGGCGGCGCCGGCATTGCCGCCCTCGCCGGGCTCGGCGTAGCTCAGATAGACGACCTGGTTGTCCGCGAAATCCGGATGCAGCACCACGTCGCCGAGACCGCCCTGGCCGCCGAACACCACATCGGGGACGCCGGTGATCTCGTGAACCTCACCGCCGCGATAAACGTTCAGCGTGCCGCGCATCCCGGTGACCAGCAGATCGCCGTCCGGCAGGAACGCGAGCGCCCACGGCTGCTCGAAATCGGCCATGGGCGTGACCTGGAACGGCAGGTTGGCCGACGCCGAGCAGGCCCCCGCCCCCAGGCACGAGGCGAGGATGGCGAACGCGGCAATCGAGTGACGCATGGCTGATCTCCGTGACGATGCTGAGCACACTCTATCGCAACACCGCCGACTGTCACCCACCGGCGGCACTGAGGGCCGCCGCTTCCGCCGCGCAATCCCGCGCCGGCGGCTCGCCCCGGGCCAGCAGCGCCTGGGCCTCGCCGCGGGCCAGGTCGAGCTGGGCGCGGAACACCGGGTCGGCATGCAGCCGGGCGACGGCCGCGGCGCCCATGCGCTGCCCTTCCGACACGTCGCTCCACCAGTGCAGGTTGCAGATCATGCGGCTTTCCGCGAACGCACGCCCGCGCGCCAGCAGCTCGGTGGCGCGCCCGGGAGCCACCTCGGCCAGGATCAGCCCCCAGCCCCAGCCGATGGCGGCGTGGCCGGAGGGATAGGCGCCGTTGCTGCGCAATTCTTCCTCGTCATCGGGGGTGCAGGTGGGCGCGCCGTTCACCATGAACGGCCGCGGACGCTGGTAGCGCTCTTTGGCGGCGTAGGTCGAGAGACCCAGGTCGGCGATGGAGCGATGCAGCACCCGGTAGAGATTGGGCGCCGCCTGCTCGGTGATGCGGGCGCCGAGCGCGCAGGAGAAGGCGTTCTCGCCGCTTCCGGGAACATCAGCACCGCGTCTGCCGCCGCCAGATCCCAGCGCGGTGTGCCGCGCAACGCCAGGGCGGCCGCGGACGCTTCCTGATCCCGCGCCTGGGCGGCGGAGCCGTCGGCGGGCGGCGGCGGCACCAGCGCGGCGCTGTCCGGCAGCGCCTGCGGATCGAGATAACCCTGGAGGATGCCCGGGCGCAGCTCCGGTACGGTGTCGGGAATGTCGACGCGCTGCACCTGGGCACAACCTGCCGCCGTCAGGGCCAGCAGCGCCAGCCAACTCAGATGTTTCATAAGACGCACTCTGCCTGTGGTTCGGGTTCGGCGCTCAACGTTCGTCCAGCAGGGGCTGCACACGGGCGTTGCGCGCCATGGACCGTTCGCGGATGCGGTCGAGCTCCGCCACGGCGTTCTCGTCCGGATCGTAGCCGCGGGATACGTCACGCAGACCGCCGTCCATGATCACGTAGCTGCCGGTCATGAACTCGCCGTCCGGGCCGGCCATGAAGTTCACCAGCCCGGCGATGTCGGCCGGGCGGCCCACCCGCTTCGCCGGCGTGCGGCTCTCGAGACTGGTGCGGATGGCGCCGCCGGGCTCGCCGGCCAGCCCTTCCGCCAGCGGCGTCTCGATCACGCCGGGACCGATGGCATTCACCGTGATGCCGTGCTCGCCGAGCTCCTGGGCCCAGCCGCGGACCATGATGCGCACGCCGGCCTTGGTGGCGGAATAGGCCCAGATGCCCGGCCCCGTGGATTCCGCCGCCAGCGACGAGATGCAGACGATGCGGCCGCCGTGGCCAAGCTTCACCATCTGTTGCGCGCAGGCCTGGACGGTGAGGAAAACGCCGGTGAGGTTGACGTCGAGCTGGTCCTGCCAGTCTTTGAGCGAGAGCTCGAGCACCGGCCCGCCGCGGGCGATGCCGGCGTTGGCCACCGCAATGTCGAGGCGCCCGAAGTGCTCGACGCATTCGGCCGCGGCGCGCTGGATCTGCAGCTCGGACGCCGTGTTGGCTTTCACCACGTGGGCCCGGCGGCCGAGCTGGTTGACCAGGTTGGCTGTCTGCTCGGCGCCATCGGTATCGATGTCGGGAATGCAGATGTCGGCGCCTTCGCGGGCCAGGCGCTCGGCGATGCCTCGGCCGATGCCGGAGCCGGCTCCTGTTATGAAGGCTACTTTGCCTGTTAGGGATGTCATGGGGTTGCTTCCTTCGCTCCTCGGAACTGGGGCATTGAATGCGGCGCTAGCGAAAAATCACAGATTAACACTCTTCGGTCGACAGATTGAGGCCACTTGGGTGCGGCTGCTGATGCCAAGGAGCGGCCGTTCGCTGAGCCAGATTCCGAGTCTGCACTGATACAGGCTTGTCGTCGCGTAGGCGATCGCTATCAGGATGGCTGTTTCGAAGCTAGTGCTAACGCGCCAAGCCTATAAGTGACACCTATAAACCGATCTCTGGCACTCATATGTGAGCATCGCGGGAGGTCTCTGCTGGAGTACTCGACCTCATTCACTTCTGCTTGAGAATCTGCCTAGCTCTACTATACGCCCATGGATTTGCAACGATGATTCTTATCGCCTCCGTACAGATCTACGGCATCCATGCGAACACCGCCAGCAGCGTACTGACCTTGCGCAGGTTAGAAGTGAGTTGCTGACGAGCAGAACCACTATCAGAGTGCTCCCCATTGGGGGGCGATTGCATGGAACAGCCGCCGGTGCCGAGCGCAAGTACGAGGAGCGAAACCGCCGGCGGAATGCTGTGAGGAATTGGCCTGTTCATCGGTCCGATCCCCTTTCGGCCCTGGGGGCGTTTGGGAGTCTCGGTATACCTTAGCGAATGCCCGAAGCAGGCCAATCCCCAAGATTTCGGGGTACGAGTCCGGCAGCACGCTTACGGCGACCTTTACCAGAGTTCGTCCGTCACCAGCATGCCAATTGGGGGAAACGTTGAATTCAGGGATCGATTCGTGACAGAACAAGGGCCCGGGCAACAGCCTGCGTGCGATTGCTGGCGCCCAGTTTCCAGGTAGCGGATACGAATACTCGTTTACGGTCAACTCGGAAAGGTTGAGCCGACAGGCAATCGTCGACGATAGCCCGACTTGAGCCCAGGACAGGCAATCACGCTCGCGTGGTGAGAGAAGCGGAAGGTGGGCACGACCTTGAAGCTCATGAATCGCGAGTCCTTCGATAAAATGTGTGCAGGCCAGCTCGAGCACGCCCTGGCACTCTTTGAACAGCGCAAGACCCTCGGTGGCATGACGCGTCTCCGCGATACATAGCATCGACGTGACCTGACGTTTCCGGTCCCTGACTACAATGTGCATGCTGGCAAGGATGCCGAAATCACGATAAAAGCCGAAGAATACGGGCCTGTGCAGGGGTGCACCCGAGAACAGTCGGCTCATCTGTGCGGAAGGAAAATGCCGACGCGGCTCATGCTGCGTGTAACTTCGTACGGGATCGTCGCAGACGAAATCAGGATGGCTGGCAGAATACTTCCCAGTCCCGGCTTAATCTGACCAAAGCGCTGCTGCGGTGCTGGGTACCCTGTCATTTCCTTGATCCGAAGCCCCTTTAAGAGTACGGGGCGGTCAAAACCGGCTCGCTCAAGCATCCTCTCGACCTTGAGCCAGGCTGTCTCAGGCGAGTCGCTTTCGACCGCAGTGCGCGCCCAGGTGTGAGGTTGGAGGACTTCGGTCAATTCCTTGGAATATCGCCGGTGCATCCGTGATACACAGTGCCGGATTGACGTGACTGCTCAATTCCAGGAGCCGACCGGAGACACGTGGGTATGAGCGATTCCCCACTCACCCTTCTCTCTTACCAAGACGACCGTCTGCCAAAGTGGGTCCGCGAAAATCGGTGCTGCATTGGGGGGCATAATCATCTGCCGCCGGATAAAACTCGCTACGGCCGTGTCGCCATATACTCGAATCATGGATTCGATCTGAACGAGCCAATCGGCGGCGGCCCCACTCACAGCCTCTCTGTGAGCCCGTTCCCGTTTTTGCCATTCCATATAGGCGGCATTGTTCGTCCAGCGGGTGGGCGCAATCTGTACGCGATCAGCCCGGATTAGGTTTTCTTGGGTATCCAAGTCACTCTCCAACTGGGCGTAACGCTCGATAAAGGCCATTACGTCATCGGCGTCATCCGCCAGGGCGGCACTGCCGAGAAGTGTTGCCAGCATGAGCACAAGCAGCTTACGGTTCATAATTATCTCCATCTATCTACCGGTTGATTTGTTTGCGGCTGTTCATCCAGTCGCTGCTGTGTCAATCCCACCGCTGGACAACAAGCACGTTGAGCGCCTTGGTCTCGGTATTCTTCGGCGTCAGAAGGAAAGAACTGACCGCGAAGTTCGCTCAATCAAGCAGGCGGCAACGTCCCTTGGTTTAATGGCTCGGTCAGGAGGGCTGCAATTCACCTGTGACTTGGCGGATGCAGCCGCAAACCGGCTGTCCGTATCGAGGAGGCCAACGTCACCGTGCGTCGGGTTTAGGTGCATTGACCCGGGGCGGAAATGAGGAAAAGCGATACGCTGCGATTGCCGCGCTGCTGGCTGCGAGCAGAAACGCTTCTCACGTGGAACCACGTTGGTTCCTCCGTTGGGCAACAGGAAGAAAAACTTCGCTTATCCCGATTCAATTAAACAATAAGACAGAGGACCTGTCTTTAGTAGGGCCCTCCTTGTCGGAAGATCTTCGCCGGCCGAGGGGTCGATCGTCAAGCTATTGATATTGAATGACACACCGGACAAGCACCATCTGCTAAGTAATCTTCGATCGGGACTGGCCAATTGAGCCGTGAGCCACGTCGCTGACTTTCAGCCGAACCAAATCGCAGCCGCGAAGTTTGCTACCGATCGCAAGATTGAACAAAACCAGGTCCCGACTGAGCGAAATATAAACGAGCTCGACTGGCTGCTATTTGGCAGAAGCCGCCGTCTCCACGACGCGGAAGCCGGTGCATATGCAACCAATCAAGACACGGCACTAGCCCCGGCGGCGGGTGTCGGTCCGATCGAGGCGGTATACTTCACGGATGGCCGAAATCTCCAACCTTCCTTCTGATCATATCCACGTAGTGGGAGCCGCGATAATTCATGGCGATCAATGCCTGATAGCTCAGAGAAGCCCAGAGATGGCGCTACCTGACAAATGGGAGTTCCCTGGCGGTAAGGTCGAAGACGCAGAGCCTCCAGAGGCCGCGTTGGCAAGAGAGATCATGGAAGAACTCGGGGTTCGAGTGCAGATAGGAGAGCTGTTAGGCCGAGGGTTCAGCAACAGTGGTGACCGAACTGTCGTACTCGATGTCTATGCAAAGTGGCTCGATGGCATGATTTACCGCGAGAACACGCCGCGCTGGCCTGGGCACAGGCTAGCGAGCTTCCGGGCTACGACTGGGCAGAAGCTGACGTACCTATCATCCCCGCAGTGCAACGTTTGCTGACTGAGCGAACACCCAGCTAAGTCGCCCAGATTCTCCAGAGTATCTCTCTGGAAGCGGCTGTTCCAGTGAAACCAAACGCGAATCGGTTTCTCACCTCGGTGGTGCTTGTAACACAGCCGTCCACAATATACGAAGTCTTCCCCCTTTTCGTATCGGCAAAATAGGTGGATCACGCGGCCGTTCGATTCTGCTCGAGGATACGCCTGAGTTTTTTATCCGTAGGTTTAGTCCCCGCCTGGACTCCCATCGGAATTCCTGGGGCGAGAGGAATTGATCTGCATAGCGTTGCTCAATCGGTGTGGTATCAGGCTTATGAAAATGAACGAACAAAATCGTGTGGCCTTGTCCAGCGATTTCTATATCTCTGTGCCCCACTTGCCAGGAGCGGTTGGTATCTACGCCAAACAGCCGGGTAACCGCGGCTCGGTCATATTGCCCCCACAATGTCGGCGCCATGGCTTCTCTTCGGTACTACTCTGGGAGGGGCTGCGGGATTGGCCTTAAACGCAAGCCAGTGGGAACAGGTTCATCAGCCGGATTCGTACTGTGAAGAACCCAGCCAGAGTCTCCGAGCGTGGGGATTTTGAGCGCCGCAACCTGAAGATCCGGACCGTTGAAGCCGGACACAAGACAAATCCTGCCTGCTACCGCTTCCACCGATGCAGCATCCATCCATTCGCACAGGACTAGATCCCCATCTTCGATCGGGAAGCCTCGAGGAAAATCGGGATCGTCGCCAGCCATGGAGTCGCCCGTGGCGCGAACAACAAAATGCCGACCGGGATCGACATCATCAGAGATTGCAACTGCAAGCTGTTAGGTATACTCTGGTCAGGTGGTTCGGAAACGAGTCCCGCAAGCCACTCGATAATCTTCGAGAAGGAAGCTTCGGGAAGGGAACGATCGATGCCGACACGCTTGCGTCGCTCTGCGAATTGCTCAAGAACCCAGCGACCCTCGTGCGCGGCCAACAAAACAAGTGATTGGTCCCAGGGAGACCCGCATTTGGTCCGAAAAGCCCTCGCATCAGAGAAGCCATCACGTTCTGGGACCGCCTGGATCGACTTGCGCCACGTTGATCGCGATCTTCTGGACACGAAGGAGGTATTCCTCACCAGCAATCATCGTCCAAATCTCGATACCAGGCTGGGCATCGCGGTTGGTCCTCGATCGAACCTGAGGATCGGGTTGCCGTTGGAATCGAGACCTCGAGCCGCATCGGTGTCAGGAGATCAACGGCCTTCCCCTCGAAGGAATCCGATACTCAGCAAGTCGGAACTCCACCAGCTCGGCAGTCATCGCTCGAACGTGGACTACATCATCCTCCGGCACATCCTCCAGGAAACGGAACACGTCTTCATCAAACGAAAACCATCTTCGACTTGTACCTGTACCTTCCGACCAGACGCGCAGGCCGGCGTGCGCCAGATTTGCGTCAATCGACGCTCAGGGTCATCTGAGGCAATTACTTCCTCTAGCTCCTGTTGGAGCAAAGGATCATCCTCCATGATTCGTTTCGATCGCTGCACTAGATCTGGAACTGTCGCAGGTCTCGTCAATCCCGGACCTTCGAGCATTGCTCTTAGAGTGACCATCTTGTAGCAGCGGCTCATGCTGGTCGTGAACAGGTCTGAGAACCAGTCCGTGTAGCGTGAGAGCACAGACTTCAGACTGGTTGAGGTCCTCCATTTGATTTACGAAGCTAAACCAGGTGCCGTAGTTGTTCTCTATCGGTCTGCGACACTCACTCCTGTCGCGTAGACCTCAGCCGGGCTTGGTCGCCGGCCATGGCTATCTCGCAAGGATCGGTACGGAGATGAGCATATCGTCGCTATTCAGGCGAGCGACTTGCGCCAACAGATCGACCGCTTCAGTCTCGATGTCGATGGTACAACCCTCGGGCAGCTCCAGGTCACCATCACGCAACCATTGGAGTGCAGCGCCCGGAGGAACATCCTGCCCCACCAAGGTAAGCAGCGCCTGGGGCTTAACCATAAAACTACGGTGATTCCCGATGAAATCGACAACCGTCAAAGCAGGGTTTCGCAGCATCGGGAGATCGTCAGTCCCCGGCCAAGCCGGACAGGTATAACCGGGGACTGGCTGGCGGTAGCATCAAGACGACATTGATATCAGGTACGTCCAAGCCCTCATTGAAGATATCGACAGCGCAAAGTATTTCCAAATCGCCACTACGCAGGCGTTCCAAGCTCGCGGCCTCGGAGCTGAGGAGGGGCCGCTATGAACTGAGGCGGCAGCTATTCCTTGGCTTCTAAAAGTACTCCGCCATGAGTCTGGATGATCCACCGAACAGCAGAACGCGAGCGTTCGTCGCGGGCTTGGCGGAGCGTGTTGGCGGTATTCGCGAAGGGATTGATCGGCACGCTCTCGGGTACTTGCCAAAGCCGTCAATTCTTCGATGGGCCAGCGCCCTCGCCAAGGGATATGCTCAAAGTTGATCGAATCCCGAACACCGAAGTAGCGGAACGGCACAAGAAGGCCCGCCTCAATGCCCCTGACCAAGCCGGCTCGGTAGGCGAGATTGTCGTGGCAGAGATCCAAGATCGATTTGCCGTCCATGCGGTCCGGTGTTGCCGTCAGTCCCAGCAGGAACTTCGGCACGAAGTGCCCAACCACTTTTCGGTATGTTCGGGCCGCAGCGTGGTGGATCTCATCAATCACTAAGTAGTCGAAGTGGCTCGGGAGCGGACGACCAGGCGTTCGGCGCGTGAAGCGTCTGAATGGAGGCAAAAATGACATCGGCATCATGATCGTAGCTGTCACCAACGAGCATCCCCAGCGCCTGATCCTGGAAAATCGCTCCCATGCATCTTTGGCTTGGGCCAGTATTTCCTCTCGATGAGCAATGAACAGTGCTCGCTTCCCGCCAAGCTGGCGAAAATCCAGCGCGCTGAGATACGTTTTCCCCAGACCCGTGGCCATAACAACCAATCCGGCTCGTGCACCCTCTCGGCGCAGCTTGCTCAATGCGGCTAGTGCCTCCTTCTGAATGACGTGAGGCGCGAGAGCTTGCAGGCGAGGGTCCGGCGCAGGAGGAACGGGTACCCGCTCGCTGTATTGATCGACCAGTTCTCTGGTCAACGGATGGACATTCGGCGAGCGCAAGAGCTGCTCGAAACGTTGCCTTATAGCTCGGAACTCCTCGCTTTGAACTGAGGAAACTGTACGAAGGTTCCACTCAATTCCATCTGTTAGCGCACCTTTGCTGAGGTTCGAGCTTCCGACGAATGCAACACCATGATCTCCCTGCATAAATATGTACGCTTTCGCATGGAAGCTGCTGCTGTCACCTCCACCCGAAGAAAAAAGACGGCTGAAATTGGTTCGGAACTCGCTTGCCAGAGCCAGGAGCATGCGCAGTGCGTGTGCACTGGTGGTGCTCATGTAATCACCGGTCAGCAGCTCAACGTGAGCACCTTGTTCAAGGGCTTGCCGCAGATCCTCACGAATTACCTGCACTCCTGCGGATGGTTTACGAAAGCCACAACAACGTTATAGCCAGCACACGGAAGCCGCCAGCAGTGCCGACGATGCGGACTTCACCTGGCACAAAGATAGGCAAGGTCTCAAACGGGTTAGTGCGATAAGGGGGTGACAGGTCCCTTACGTCTTGGTCGGACCCAACCGGGGGCATCGAATCGTAGCGCTGCTTCCCAGGTACGACTCCTCGCACGCCACCACGAGGATCGGCATGTTGCCCGCGTATCGCGGAATGATATGCACATGAAAATGCATAACGGTCTGACCTGCCGCGGGCCCCGCATTGAATCCTACGTTGTAGCCGGCGGGCTGGAATTCCTGATCAAGCTTGCGCTTTATCTCCTCTATGGCCCGCCAGACCTCCGCTCGCTCTGAAGTAGATGCATCGAAATAGGTTTCTGCTAGTTCGAGTAACCACGAGGGTGTGGCCGGGAGATACGGGATACCGGTCTCGAAAGGCGAGAACGCTCGCTGATTCCCAGACGACGTCGTCGGAAGGGATCGACAAAATGGACAAGTGGTCACTGTCACCCAGGCCCCTTACCATTCCGCATTCAAGAGGCTTCAGCCCCTCCACTAAGATAGGTATGGTACTGATTAGAGCGGCCTCGGTGTTCACTTGCCAGATCCCGTATGGTGCCATGAATACTGGTGGCTTTGGACCGCTCCGTTGCACGACTTCAACCAAGGAAGATTGGAATGTCTGCAGCCCGAATCACTAGACTACTCGCACCAATCCCAGCTCCCGTAGGCGCCATGCGTGCGCCACGGAGGTAAGCCGGGCTAGATGTTTAGAGAAATACGGTGTCTAACTTGGCAGAAGCTGGAGGGCTTCACTGCACCTGACGGTTCCTCGGTAGTCTGCTTCGCCGATTGGAATGTACACGCTGGGAGCGCGTCAAGGCTGCGACACCAAGCCGTGCGTCCAAATGGCGCCTTCCTTACACCTGACGCGGACGATATTCGGTCATCGCCGCGCGTCAATCTCCATACCCTGCTACCGGTGAAAACGACCAGATACTTCCAGAGCAGCTGCCGCCGCCCGGACCCGCAGGTGATCCTGGACAAGTGAATCGATGCCGCGGTGGCCGGTCGCCGTCGCGGGCGTTCGAGGCACCGGGTGCCGCGGAGACTCAGCGGGCCGATGCGACGTAGAGCCAAGCCAGCGCCGCGACATTGAGCACCACAGTCACCCAGAACGTCGTCTGGAAGGCCGCCTTCTTCGACTGTGTCGCAGCCAGCGCTGGGCGATCAGCGCCCCGGGCCAGCCCCCTGCAAGAGACAGCGCATGCAGCGTCTGTTCTCTGATGCTCAGCGCCTGCGATGGGCCGCCGACTTGTCCAGGGCGTAGGCGAGAAAAGTCAGCAGGCTCGCCCCGGTGTACAGTAGCATCACCCAGACCGGCAGCCGCCCCAGGGCGGTGGCGATGCCAACGCCCAGAATCACGAGGGTCGCAACCGCCAGCGCGGCCGTCTGATCGAAAGATGCAGGCGCGGCCATCGATGCGTCCGTGAACGCAACCTGGGTGGCCTGCAGGCGCCCTTCGCCGTCCCGACTCACGAGGTACGACACCGTAGCACCGACGACCGGCCGGCGCCCACCTCTGCGAAAGGACTTGATGTGAACGAACAGGCGCTGGTTGCCGCGCTCCGGAGTGATGAACCCGAAGCCCCGGTCATCCAGCCACGTTTCGATACGACCTTGTTGCCGGATGCGGACTATACCGCGATGTAAGTCGAGCGGATCTCGGTCGACAGCGCCGACGCCGCGGACTTGATCTGCTCCGGTGAGAGCTGCGCATGCCGGGCCTTCACGCTTTCGATCAGGTCCTTCAGATCCATCACCCACACCTGCGGGTCGGCATCGCGCGAGTCGATGGACCAGCCCGGAAACACCACGGTTGGTTGCACGGCGTAGCGCTGGCCCGTTGCATCCTTCAACCAGGCTTCCACGTATGCCGCCTGGGCTCGAGCCTGGTCCAGGTAGTTCGAAATGTCGAAAGGTCCCTTTTTGAGGGATTGATTTTCGTAACGAATGATCGCGCGGCCCCTGAGCGGCTTGCTCAGCGTCTTCGTCTCGACCGTGAAGATGCCGGCCGGGCCGATCACTACGTGATCAATATTCCAGCTCGGCCCGAGAATGTCATGGAACACCCGATATCCCGTGGTCCCGGAGATACTCCAGAGCCTGGCCCTCGGCACGCTCTCCGTCGCGGCCTAGGCGCATCGCTCGGATCTGTTTGCGGGTGCGGATGATGCCCGGAACGATCGCGATAGCAATGGTGATGAAGGCAATCGTCAGGAGTACCGGGTTGACCGTGATATCGAAGGCCAACCGAACTATTCGAAGATCGTCAGCCTGCGTGCCGATCAAGCCGGCGAACCAGATTCGATCATTGATCTGCCGCTCGATGACTCTCCGAGTGCGGTCATCAAGCGATTGCCCGGCATTCGTAGTGGATTGCTCTTCAGCGGTGACTTGGTCGGAAAGCCCATGCAATGAACCCGATCGCTGCAACGTTCGCTCGTCGGAGATATCAACAAGCGTAGTGACAATATGCTGTCAGTCTGCGAAGCCGTGCGCACTTGCGAGCATGGATTGTCGGTGGCCGCGTTCGAGGCCAGTGTTAGCTTACTTTGCCGACGTTCCCCTGATTGGTTGATCTTAGCTTTTTTCCTGGCGCGCTTGTAATTCGCTCATTTCAAGTGGCCCATCATTTCGTCGAACGCCCTCACCGCGTCCGCCAGCGAATGCAGACGCAAGTTCGGGCTGATGGCTTGCAGATGCGGGCGATCGAAGCGGGTTAGATTGTGCCCGAGGAGAAACGGGGCGCCGGCCGCGAACTCTTCGAGCTGGGCTGCCATTCACATGCGCCTGTGCATCGTCCTGGAGGAGACTTCCAGGCACGAATATGGGCATCAAATGGTGTATTGTTCAATGCCTACCCAGCGAGATGCCAATGCAATGCGGACCACGCTCAACATCGACGAGGATCTGCTCGACCAGGCCAAGCGTATGACTGGCATACAAGAGAGGGCCGCCCTGGTGCGCGAGGGTCTGCGCGCGCTCATCGAGCGCGAAAGCGCACGGCGCCTGGCAATGCTGGGTGGATCGGACCCTGACCTTCGCCCGGTGCCGAGGCGTCGCAGCGACCCGGCATGATCCTCGTGGATACGTCGATCTGGGTGGATCACCTCAGACGCAGCGATGGTCGTCTGGTCCGAGCTCTGAACGCCGCTCAGGTACTCACCCACCCGTTCGTCATCGGTGAGCTCGCGTGCGGCAATCTGAAGCAACGCACGACGGTGCTTGCGCTGCTACATGACCTGCCGCGAAGCAGCCATGCCAGCGATGACGAGGTGATGTTCTACATCGACCAGCATCAGCTCATGGGCAGAGGCATCGGCTATGTCGATGCGCATCTGCTCGCGGCCGTCACGCTGAGCGGCGCTGCACGGCTGTGGACGCGGGATAAGCGGCTAAACGCGATTGCGGATCAACTCGGGCTAGCGCACATTCCCGGTTAGCTAGCCACGCGCGTATCGCATGAGCACACAGCCCGGCCGCTGACCCCCGGGGAACCGGTACGGGCGCTCCTTTGGTGTTACTCTCCCATCAACAACCCCATAGGGAGAGGGACATGAGCGAAGCCATCGAGCTGCAGAGCGTGCCGGAAACCCTGAATCCGGCGGATCCGAAACGGTTCGCTCAGGGCACCATCCTGCCGATCTTCGAGCGCATGCGCGCCGAGGCGCCCGTGCACTACTGCGCTGACAGTCCCTACGGGCCGTTCTGGTCGCTTACGCGCTATCACGACATCATGGCCGTGGACAAAGACCACGAGACCTTCTCCTCCGAGGCGAAGCTCGGCGGCATCATGATCGACGACGGTATCGTCGGCGATGAAGGCTCGGACTTCTTCGTCAAGAGCTTCATCACCATGGACCCGCCGCAGCACGGGCCCCAGCGCAAGGCCGTGAACCGCATCGTCGCGCCGCCGAGCCTCGCCAACTTCGAGACGCTGATCCGCACGCGCACGCAGACCCTGCTCGATTCCCTGCCCGTCGGCGAAGAGTTCGACTGGGTGGATTCGGTGTCCATCGAGCTCACCACCATGATGCTCGCCACGCTGTTCGACTTTCCGTTCGAAGACCGCCGCAAGCTGACGCGCTGGTCAGACGTCACCACCGCGGAGGCGGATTCGCCCATCGTCGGCAGCCAGGAGCAGCGCGTCGCCGAGTTGCGCGAGTGCCTCGAGTACTTCAAGCGGCTGAAGAGCGAGCGCCGCGACGGCCCCGCCAACCTCGATCTGGTGACCATGCTCGCCCAGGACGCGGCCACGCGCGATCAGCCCGACTACGAGTTTCTAGGCAACCTGATGCTGCTGATCGTCGGCGGCAACGACACCACCCGTAACACCATGAGCGGCAGCATCAACGCATTCAACCAGTTCCCGGATCAGCTCGAGCGCCTGCGCGCAGACCACTCCCTCATCGACAACATGATCTCTGAGGTCGTGCGCTGGCAGACGCCGCTCGCCCACATGCGCCGCACGGCGGTAGCCGACTACGACATCGGCGGGCGCACCATCAGGAAGGGCGACAAAGTCTTGATGTGGTACTACTCGGGCAACCGGGACGAAGCAGTCTTCCCGGACGGCGACACCTTCGACATCACCCGGCCGAATGCGCGCAGCACCATCTCCTTCGGCTTTGGCATTCACCGATGTCTCGGCATGCGCCTGGCCGAAATGCAGATGCGCGTGCTCTGGCAGGAGATCCTCTCACGCTGGCAGCGCATCGAGATCACCGGCGCAGTCGAGCGGGTGGAGTCGAACTTCGTGAACGGCTATGCGCGAATGCCGGTGCGCATCGTGGCGTGAGTTCACCCGTGTCCCTGGTCCACACTTTCGCCGGTAATCCGCTGGACCGAGGCGACGCGCAGCGGCGCGACCCCGCGTGGCTGGAGGCCGCCGCCCGCGCGCCCGAGACCCGCTATCTGCCCCTGCACCAGCTCAATGTGCTGGTCGACGCCCTGGGGCCCGAGCCGCGCCTGGGCTGGCTGAGCTGCGAAGACGTCGGCCGGCTCGAGGTGGATGTGCCGCCCGTGTTCCTCGGCCTCGATGAGCAGGGCGTGGCGTGCTTCGCCCAGGACATCTCCACCGTCCACGACCCCAACCACGAACTCAATCTCTCCGCCGGGCTGTCGTTCCAGGAATCGCGCAGCGCGGCCATGGCGTTGCCCGGCGCGGAGACCGGCATCCTCGCGCAGGCGCGCGCGCAGATCGGCTGGCACCAGCGTCATCAGTTCTGCAGCGTATGCGGCGAGCGCACCGTGCAGGGCAAGGGCGGTCAGGTTCGCACCTGCCCGGGCTGCGGCGCGGACCATTTTCCGCGCACCGACCCGGTGGCCATCATGCTGATCGTCGACGGCGATCGCTGTCTGCTCGGTCAGAGCAACGGGCCGCTGGTGCGCATCGGCATGTTTTCGGCGCTGGCCGGCTTCATCGAGCAGGGCGAATCCATCGAGGAGGCGGTGCGGCGCGAGACGTACGAGGAAGCAGGCATCCGGGTCGGCCGCGTGAGTTACCACTCGTCGCAGCCGTGGCCCTTCCCGTCATCGCTGATGATCGGCTGCCACGGCGTCGCCGAGACCAGCGAAATCTCCATCGACACCGAAGAGATGCACGACGTGCGCTGGTTCGAGCGGGACGCGATACGCCAGGCTCTTGCCGGTGAGCATCCCGAGCTCAAGGTGCCCGGCGAGATCGCCATCGCGCACCACCTGATCCGCGCGTGGGTCGAGGGCGAGGTTCGCGAGGCGCCGCTCAGTCGCCACTGAGGTGCCGCCGCGTCGGGCGCGTCATTTGGCATCGCGGTCGCCGCGGATCATATCTGCTGCGCGCGGAACTCCGTCGAGCGGCTTGACGCGTATTCATCGTGTTGCAGGCTTGCCGTGCGCAGCCTCAGACTGCGTGTTCGCCACGAATCACGGATCCTCGTCGTATGGCCACCGGTCTGATCGCACTGCTCGACGACATCGCCGGCATCGCCAAGGTGGCGGCGGCGTCGGTGGACGACGTCGCTGGCCACGCCGCCAAGGCGAGCGCCAAGTCGGCCGGCGTGGTGATCGACGACACGGCGGTGACCCCGCGCTATGTGGTGGGTTTCGCCGCGGAGCGGGAACTGCCGATCGTCGCCAGAATCGCGAAAGGCTCGCTGCGCAACAAGCTGCTGATTCTGCTGCCGGCCGCCCTGGCATTGTCCGCGTTCGCGCCCTGGGGCATCACCCCGTTGCTCGTGCTCGGCGGGTTGTACCTGTGCTACGAGGGGGCGGAGAAGGTCTACGAGGCCGCGTTTCCCCACGCGGCCCACCAGCACGAGGCACAGATCGGGCTGGCAGCAGCCGACCCCGCCCAACTGGAGGACAGTAAGGTTTCCGGTGCCATCCGCACCGACTTCATTCTCTCCGCCGAGATCATGGCCATCGCCCTCGCCACCGTGCCCGATGCCGGTCTCGTGACCACGGCCGTCGTGCTCGCCATCGTCGCTGTGGGCATTACCGCGGGTGTGTATGGCGTGGTGGCGCTCATCGTGAAGGCGGACGACGCCGGCGTCGCGCTCGCACTCAGCTCCGTGGCCGCGGTGCGGATGCTCGGGCGGAGCATCGTCGGGATCATGCCCCGCCTCCTCGCCACCCTGGCAGCCGTGGGCACGGCAGCCATGATCTGGGTCGGCGGTGGCATCGTCGTGCATGGGCTGGAGGTGTACGGGTTGGAGTGGCTCGGCCACACCATTCACGACCTGGCCGAAGCGGCTGGCGAGGTGGTGCCATTCGCCTCCGGGATCGTGGCCTGGGTGGTCGGCGCGATGGGCGCGGGGGTATTCGGGCTGCTTGCCGGCGCCGTCCTGATACCGGTGGTGGCACGCGTGCTGGTGCCGATCGTGGCACGGCTGAAGTGATCGAGGATTTCTTTCTGGATCGGACGATCGAGTTTTGCGGTGGTTGAAACACACTGATTGCAAGGATGTCAGCGATCGTCGTCCGCCAGCGCTTCGTCGATCTCCTCGATCACCTCCTGCCAGCGCTTGAGAAGGTAGCGCACGCTGTTGCGATCGCGCAGCCGCTCCGGCGCGACGGCCGAGCGGGTCCGCAGATACTTGCGCATGCGCTCGGCGACTTCCACGGCGGGCCCAAGCGACAGCATCGCCGGGTGGGCGCTCACCAGGGTCTCGCCGTCACAGCGCACCACCCGCGCCAGCAGCACGCCATCCTCCGGCACGATTTCAGACTCTGCCGGGTTCGCGGCCCAGACCGTTTCGCCGGTGAGCAGGTCGCGCAGCTCGACGCCTTCCCCAGCGACGACACGTTTTGCCTGCCACAAAGACAGCCAGGCGGCCTGCTGCGCGGCCAGCAGACGCCGCTGCGCTTTGTCGAGCATCGCCGCTCGCTCTTCCAGGAAACACTCCGCCACCGTTTTCTCGCCCTCCACCGTCAGGTGATACACCGCCACACGAAACAGCAGTGGTGCTTCATCCGGGTCGCTGATCAGCCGGCCGACGCGATCGGTGAATCGCCGGCCCCAGCGCCCGTTGGCATATTCAAACAGGTACACGATGAGCGCCTCGTCCAGCCAGTCGAGCTCGGACATCGGATGGTCGGCCTCGCCGGCCTTCCAGCCGGTGGGCGGTGACTTCAGGTGCACCTCGACCCCCTGACTATCGACGTGGGACAGCGACAGGTGCGGCAGCCCACCGGCGCCGAAGGCGTCTGGATGCTGCTCGAGCACCGAAACGAGCGCTTCGGCACAGGCCGTGAGGACGTGGAGCTCGCGCGGAGTCACCGGGCGCGCGTAGCCGTCCCGGCCGCGGTGCTCGACCATGGGATACGCCGTGGCTGCGGCCACGGGCCAGCCGTGCCGTTCCACCTCCCGCCGCAGGCTTTGCGGCAGATCCGCGCCGCGCTGTAATTCAGCGAGGTCACGACGAATGCCCAGTCTCACGGATGCTCTCCGGTCGCCTCGAATTCCTCTGCAACCTCGAGCATGCGCTCGTAGTCGGCCAGCGACGCGAACAGGATCATGCCGAAACTTTCGCCGAGGGCGCCGATGATGGACAGGCAGCCGCCTTGCACGTCGAGCTCGGGAATGTTCACTTCGATGAGGTGGTGGTCGTCGAGATCATTCCAGGGCTCGAGGCGGTAGAACGCGTCGGCCGCCGTGAACAGCGCGGCCATGCCCTCGGCCGACAGACCATCTTCGAGATAGGATGCCGGCCGGTTGTCTTTCATGATGTGCGAAGTCAGTTCGTCAAGCGGCGCTTCGAGCTCCGGCGTCGGGCCGGACACCACGTCGAGCCCCGACAGCAACCGCCGCACCTGGTCCGCCCAGCCCGCATCGTTCAGCCGCAACCGTCGCGGTCTGCCGCCTATCGGGGGATCGAGCAGTTTGCTGCGCAGTTCTTCCGAGACCGGCGCGATGGACTCGTTCGGATTGTGCAGCTCGAAGTGGACGATGTAGTCGTTCGCCACCCAGAGCTCGAGCAACGGCCGATAGGGTTCGCCTTCTTCGATGAACATGGGGGCGAGCACCCGCCCGCCGACCCATTCCGGTCCCGACGGCGCGCCGCTCCTGGCCTTTGGCCGGCTTTGCCGACGTGTCGCTGAACGCGGTTTCGTCTGTGATCGTCGCTTGGCGTGTTTTTGCTTCTTCATGATCCTGCGCAGCAGTTGGCTGCCCGCGAGTCGTTCAGTCGGTGCTGGTGCAGGCGCCAGATCGCCGGCGGTGAGCGCTGCACGTGGGGGTCCTCTCGGTAGTCTCTTCCTCGGTTGGAGTGTACACGCTGCGAGTGGATCGACGTTGGGTGTACATCGAACCAGCCGGGAAGTACCTTAGCCCGCTTCGCTCACCGATTGCGTGAGGGGGGTCATTTTTCGGCGCCGATGAAGTCGGCGTCACCGGTTTCCATCTGAGGATTCGGTGCAGGTGCCGTCGAACAGGCCGCCGATCCGCTTGAAGACCATGTTGAGCCCGTTTTGGCATTTGCAGGGCGAGAGGCTCCGGAGCCAGAGGGTGTCTGGCCCTTATTTCAGCAGTCAACTTGGAGGGATTTCAGCTTGGCGGTGCCCAGGCCGGATGCCGGCGTACGTTGGCGAGGATCTGCGCGACATCGCTGGCGTAGGGATAAGCCTCGGAGAACGACAGCCACACCTTGCGCACGGTGATCCGGATCCGGGCGCCTATCTTCAGCAGTCTCAGCCGGATGGTCGTGCATTGGGCTTTCGCGTGCTGAGTGCCGGCAAGTCCGAGACGACGCAGGCCATGCATCAGCACGTAGGCGAACGAGGAGAAGTACAGCCGTAGCTGATTGGCTCGCATGGTCTCGGTGCTGGTGCGATCGGCGAACAGCCCCAGCTGCTGCTCCTTGATCCGGTTCTCCATCTCACCCCGGATACAGTAAAGCTTTTCATACAGACGCTTCGCGCCAGCTCGGCTGGTCGGCAGGTTCGTCACCACGAACCGCGGATTGGCCTTGCCCGGGAGCACTTCCGCTTTGCCAACCACCCGCCGTGTACACGACCAGGATTTTCGCGTCCGGTAGTGGAAGTCTCGGAACCGCCGCGCTGCTTTGCCGGTACGCTGGTGTTCCTGACGAGCTTCAGCCATCTGCTCCCCCAGCGCCCGGTGCAGGCGCTTGTTCCGGGCCAGACCCAGCACATAGCGGACACCGTTCTCCTCACACCAGCTCATGATCCCGTCCCGGCAGAAGCCGGAGTCGCCGCGGATCACGATTCGCGTCTTCGGCCACCGCGTCCGGATCTGCTCAACGATCCGCTCGAGCTCCTCAACGCTCCCGGCAGCTCCGTCCTGATTCGACGGCCGCAGACGTGCACACAGCAGATGTTCGCCGCAGAAGATGTACAGCGGCAGATAGCAGTAACAGCGGTAGTAGCCATGGAAGAACCGATTCTCCTGATGACCATGAAGCGGATCGTCGGTGGCGTCGAGATCGAGCCAGATCTCCCGTGGCGGTCTCTCATAGGACTCGAGGAACAGATCGACCAACAGGTGATCCAGAGCCTGTGGGTCCGCTGCGATCTTCTTGTAGCGATCAGCGGCAGCCGAGTCGGGAGTGCTGAGCTCAAGGCGGTTGAGCGTGCTCGATCCGGCTAACGGATGACCGCGGTCACGCTCCCGTTCCCGGTCCTCTCCGGTCAGGTCCCGCTTGCCCACCAGCAGCGCCAGAACGCTGTCTGAGCGCAGCACATCGTGATCGTTGAGATCCTCGTAGCCCAAGGCCAGGCCGTACACCCGCTGGGCTACCAGCGCCTGCACGCTGTGTTCGATGCTGTTCGGGTTGCGGTAATCGCTGAAGCAGGCAGCAAGCCGAGCGAGCATCCCCAGCCGATGATCGACCTCGCGCAACAGAAGACCGCCGCCGTCTGAGCTGATGCGACCACCGTCGAATTGGGCCACCACATCGCGGCTACCAAGTGCGTGAAATTCCAGTTGGGCGGGATTACACTCTGTCCTCATAGGCCTCTTCCTCTCGGTGTTCGTAAGTGCTTGCCAGCCCTTACTTTATGCACCAGACGGAGGCCTATTTCCATTCTATCGGTGAGATTTCCGGGCTAGGGTCGTTCTTCTGCCGGACGGCGAGACCGTGCACAACGCTTTCTTCGATCGAGACTTCAAGCCATGAGGGTCAAGTACTTCCGCGACACGGACACAGCACTTCTGGAGTTCCTGGAAGCCGCCGTGGCGTCCACACGGGAGATTAACGAAGACGTCTACGTAGACCTGGATGCGGAAGGTAACCTGGTTTCGATGACGATCGAACACGCCCGACGCAATTCCCACCTTCCGGATGTGCTGGTACAGGAGTTCGATAAGCACACTGCCTGAGACGCATGATCGTGAACAAACCGAAGATTGAACGCTATGACGTTACGGATTTCCTGGACGACGAAGAAGACGTCCTCGCATACCTGAACGCCGCATTCGAAGATGGCCATGCCGACGTGGTTGCGCAAGCTATCGGCAACGTCGCTCGCGCTCGCGGCATGAGTCGAATCGCGAAACGGTGTCGTCTCGGCCGCGAGAGTCTGTACAAGTCGCTGTCGGATCGAGGAAATCCGGAATTTCGTACGATTCTCTCGGTACTGAATGCCATGGGTATCCGTTTGCGGGTGGAATTCGATCACAACGAGAGGCCATAAGGCCGCCGTCGCCGAAGAGGCTGATCGGAAGGGCCAGCCGGATTCCCAAATTGGGTATCAATCAGCCCAATCTGGGAACGTTTATGAAAGTAAAGGCTGTTTGACCCATTGCACACTATAGTAAATATTTCTTTACCTTAGATCATAAATGGTAAAGACTCTATTACTATGACCGTGCAGCCCACAGGCCGTTACGTTACCGTTTCCGTGGCCGGCGAATCCTTCGAGGCCTTCGTGCCCGAGCCGTTGCCGCCCACGCTTGCGGCGAAGGAACTGGTGACCCTCGACGAGCCGCTCCGCAAGGCCGAGGCGGCACTCGCGCGGCTGGACCTCGCCGGTGAGATGATCCCTTCACTCGATTGGTTCATCTACGGTTTCGTCCGCAAGGAGGCTCTGCTTTCCTCCGAGATCGAGGGCACACAGGCCACGCTGGAAGACGTGCTCGCCTGGGAGCAGACCGAGCAGGTCGGCGGATCCCGCATCGAAGATATCGAGGAGGTCACGAACTACGTCGCGGCCATCAATCACGCCTTCGAGCAGATTCACTCACCGAAAGGCGCGCCGATCTCCGTCCGCCTCTTTAACGACTGCCACCGAATCCTCATGCTGGGCGTGCGCGGCGCCAACAAGCAACCCGGAGAGTTTCGCCGCTCGCAGAACTGGGTCGGCGGCAGCCGGCCCGGCAATGCTGTGTTCGTGCCGCCTCCGCCGGAGCAGGTCGGCGACCTCCTGGGCGACCTGGAGCGCTACATCCATACCGGCGATGATGGTCGAGCGCCATTGCTGCGCATCGCGCTGGTGCATGTCCAGTTCGAAACAATCCATCCGTACCTGGACGGCAACGGCCGCTTGGGGCGAATGCTGATCGCCCTGCTGCTCGATCACTGGGGCCTGCTCAAAAGCCCGCTGCTGTACCTGAGCCTTTATCTGAAACAGAACCAGGCCGCCTACTATCGCTGGCTATCCGCGATACGCACGGAGGGCGACTGGATCGGCTGGCTCCGGTTCTTCCTGGACGGCATCTGCGAAATCGCCGATGACGCAACGCAAACCGCACGCGGCCTCTACGCCCGGGTAAGCGAGGATCGCCAAACTCTGCTCGCAACGCCCGGCGCCACGGTCACCGCCATCCAGCTATTCGAGCAACTGCCCGAGCACCCTGTTATCACGATGCCGCTCGTGACCCGGCTGCTCTCGACAACTAAGCCGACCGCCGGCAAGGCCATTGACGTGCTGATCAGGGCCGGCATCCTCGCCGAAGTGGGTGAGCGCAAACGCGACCGGCTGTATCGATATGATGGCTACCTCCAGGTTCTGGACTAAGGACATCTACGCTGGTCGCGGTGCCTGTGGTCTGCACCGGCCCCGAAAGCTACGATCACTGTACACTGTGGCATCCGGGCGGTTTCTCAGGGGGATGCATGGCAAACATGCTCGACATCGCCGCACTCCAGCAGTCGTTGCGGCGCTTCGCCGCCGAACGCGACTGGGATCAGTTTCACTCCCCCAAGAACCTCGCCATGGCCCTCTCCGTGGAGGCCGCCGAACTCGTCGAGATCTTCCAGTGGCTCACCGAGGTCCAGTCCGCCGAGCTCGATGAACCCACCTGCGCCTCCGTCGCCGAAGAGATCGCCGACGTGCAGATCTATCTCGCGCGCCTGGCGGACCGGCTCGACATCGACATCCCCAAAGCCGTCGAGAAAAAGCTGGCGCTGAACGCTCGGAAGTATCCGGCCGACAAGGTTCGCGGGAGCGCCGCCAAGCGTTCCAGCCCCGAGGACCGCTGACCCGTGCTCGTCTACGAAGCTACCCGCGGCGAGTTCACCGACGACGTCTTCTCCAACGCCATCGAGGGCAGAATTCTCTCAGCGTTTCAGCAGCGCCTGGGCCACTCGACGGGGCGCTCGGAAGTCGATTCCTGGAAGAACTCCATGGTCTACATGAACAATGCGCTGGTGGGCGCGGGCATCCCTGCGGATGCGGGCGTGGCCATCGAGTTCCGCATTCCGCAGACGGCCAAGCGCATCGATTTCATTCTTACCGGCCTCGACGGCGCCGGCCGCGATGCAGCGGTCATCGTCGAGCTGAAGCAATGGACGAAAGCAGACGCCACGACCAAGGACGGCATCGTCGAGACCTTCGTCGGCGGCGCGATGCGCGAGGTGGAACACCCCTCCTATCAGGCCTGGAGCTACGCCTGGTTCATCCGCGACTACAACGAGGCCGCCCACGACGACCGCATCCAACTGCAACCCTGCGCCTACCTGCACAACCTGGAAAATGCCGGGGCGCTCACGTCGCCGTTCTATGACTCATATACGTCCGAGGCGCCGCTGTTCGCCCGGTCCGATTCGCAGCGGCTGCAGGATTTCCTCAGCCGCTACATCCGCAAGGGTGACCGCAAACGCGTTCTGTATCAGATCGAGAACGGCCGCATCCGGCCGTCGAAAAATCTGGCCGACCACCTGGGCTCGCTGCTCGACGGCAACCGCGAGTTCATCCTGCTCGACGAACAAAAGGTGGTGTACGAGACGGCGCTGGCCAGAGCGGCCGCCGCCGCGGAGACCGGCCGCAAGCAGGTGCTCATCGTGGAGGGCGGGCCCGGTACCGGCAAGTCGGTGGTGTCCATCCACCTGCTGGTGGAGCTGACCCGCCGCGGCCAGGTCGCTCAGTACGTCACCCGCAACGCCGCGCCCAGAGAGGTCTATCAGCAGAAGCTCACCGGCTCCATGCGCAAGACTCGAATCCGCAATCTGTTCAAGTCGTCCGGCTCGTACGTCGGCGCCGAGGCCGATTCCATCGGCACGCTGATCATCGACGAAGCGCACCGGCTGAACGAGAAGTCCGGGCTCTACGGCAACCTCGGCGACCACCAGATCGCCGAGCTCATCGGTGCGGCGAAGTGCGCGGTGTTCTTCGTGGATGACGATCAGCGGGTGACGTTCAAAGACGTCGGCGAGAAGGCGCTGATTCGCCAGATGGCGCTGGCCGTGGGCGCTGAAGTGACCGAACACGAACTCAGCTCGCAGTTCCGCTGCAACGGCTCCGACGGCTATCTGGCCTGGCTCGACCACATTCTGGACATCCGCGAAACCGCCAACGACTCCCTCGCGGACCTGGGCTACAACTTTCAGGTTTTCGACTCGCCGCGCGAGCTGCACGACCGCATCCTGGAGCTCAACCGCATCAACAACAGAAGCCGCGTGGTGGCCGGCTATTGCTGGGACTGGAAGGGCAAGAAGGATCCGGACATCAAGGACGTGCGCATCGACGAGTTCGGCTACGCGGCGAAGTGGAACCTCGACAAGGACGGCAGGCTGTGGATCGTCACGCCGGGGTCGGAGCACGAGGTCGGTTGCATCCACACCTGCCAGGGCCTCGAGCTCGACTACGTGGGCGTGATCATCGGGCCCGATCTGGTGGTGCGCGACGGGCAGGTGGTCACCGATGCCGCCAAGCGTTCACAGCAGGACCATTCGGTGCGCGGCTACAAGAGCTGGGTGAAACGCGACCCGGACGCCGCCCGGGCAGCGGCGGACCGCATCATCAAGAACACCTACCGGACCCTCATGACCCGCGGGCAGAAGGGGTGTTTCGTGTTCTCGGTGGATCCGGAGACCAACGCATGGTTGAAGGCGCGGGCGGCCGGCCAGGCTGGCCTTGGGGACGAGTGGCTGATGGCGGCGGACAGAACGCCGCCGTACGGCCGGAAGGACGACGACGGCTAAGGACGACGACGGCTAAGGCCCCAGTTTGCCACGACCGGTATGATCGCCACGGAAATATCAGCAGACGCTTCGCCGATGGACCCCAATGACCGCATCCCCGACGTCCGCGACGGCCTGACCCGACTCGAACGCGTGGTGCTGCACGTGCTGCGGGAGGCTCAGCAGGAATTCGGCGGCCGCAACGTGCCCACGGCCACCCTGTACGGCCGGGTGCTGGAGTACGTCGACATCAGCCAGGAAGAGCTGCAGACCTGCCTTCAGCGTCTGACGAGAGACCCGCCGTAGCGAACGCGGTGCGTTGGTGATATGGCGCCTCTGTGGCAACCTGCTTTGTCTATGGATCAGAGACCGTCCGATGGCCCGTCTAACCATCACCCTCGACGACGACCTGCACCGCGCGCTCAAGGAAACCGCAGCCCGGCAGGGTCGGTCCATCGCCTCAATCATCGAGGAGAGCCTGCGGCTGCGCGGCATTCAGGATCAGGCGAGTGCCCGTGCGCTCGTTCAGCAGGCTCGCCAGCGAGCGCAGCTCGATCCCGAGGAGGCCATGGCCCTCGCCGTGGAGGAGACACATAACGCCCGCCGGCAATGACGCCGCGCGTATTCGTCATCGAACTGACGATGACCCGACGCAATCTCGGCGAACACTATCTCGAGACGTTGGCCTACACACACCGCAAGCAAAGCCCTCGGACGAGCTGCTCTATCAAGACGCCCGGCTGCTCAGAAACCGTTCCGTGCTACTAAGGCTATAGTTCTCGCATACCAGGTCTAATGGAAGTTCGAAGTATGATGCTCTGATAAAAGTGCGGTCAATGCTGTGGCGCGAACCGATGGCATCGCCCTCATTTCCGTTCGAGGCGGTGCTCGTGCTCGAAGAGGTGGCAATGTATGCACAAGCCGACAGCACGTTCGATACCGGCGATCGTTTGATGCTAGACAACCCCCAACTGTCAGTCGGCGATCGCTGAGGACCTGGGCACACCAGCAAGCGCAGTGTCACTACTTCTACCGGTTCAACTCAACGTAGTCAATCCTGGTCGACTTTCCGGGATCTGGATGGTCGAAGCGCTCGATCGGAGGCCAGAAACGACTAACGGCGTTACCCGTGCAATCGAGCTCCAGTCAAAGTGTGGCCTTCGCCGAGCGGCTCGAGCTGAGCGGGGTCGACCGCGAGTTCGAAGCTCTCCGCTGACACGGCAGCGCCTGGTTACGGTCGTTCGAACAGACGCACGTGCTGCTTCTGGTAAGCCATGATCATGTCCTCGGCGTGGCATTCGCCTGATACGTCAGACAGCCTCGGCATTCCTTCACGGTCAGATTCGTGCTCGCGCGTGCGCTAATCGAAGTCCAACGGCCGATAGTAATCCTTACCCTGCCTTTCGTACTCGCCCCGCAATTTCCTGAACGACTCCCCGGCTGACCCCTCTTCCGACAACGTGAGGTTCTGCCGGAAGAAGTTGATGCTGTCCGGGTTCAGCGCTTGCGCCATGTTCCAGTACTGTTCGGCCTTCTCGCTGCGGCCGTGGCTGCGGAACAGGTTGGCGAGCCGGAACGCGGCATCTGCTTTCTGCTGCTCGACACTGAATTCGCGGATGTTGCCGGTTACCTCTGCGGCCGACTGCACGTACTCGCTCGCAGTCCCCTTCGCCGCCCAGTCTTTGACCGCCGGCGCATAGACGTCGGTGCCGAAGCGGAATTTCTGCTCGCCTTCACCGATTTCATGGCTCTTGGCATAAGTGCCTTCATCAATCCGCACGATTCTGCCGGCCTCGTCCACCCAGGCAGCCGAGGGCACATTCACGAACTGAAAGGCACTGCTGATGATGTGATTCTCGTCGACGACCTGAACGTAGGTGGGCTTCGCGGCATCGAATATGGGCCCCGCGACGGCCTCGCCGCCGGTATCCTCCGCTGCGGAAATGATGACGAAATTGGGATCGTCGATTTCTTCGTAGATACGTTGCCACACGGGCACGTCAAATTGGCATCCTCACCACGACGACCAGGTCACGATCAGGGCTTTCTTGCCGGCGAAATCCGCCATGCGAATGACTTTCCCTTCACGGTCCGTCACTTCGAAGTCCGGCGCCATGGCGTTGACCATCATGTTTTCCCGCTTGGCGGGTATCTCGGCGAAACTCCAGACCCGTTCTTCCTCGTCAGCTACGTAGGGTTGCTCGAGGAGATCGGCAAAAGCGGTCAGATCGAACCATTGCCTGCCGTCCTGCTCGACGAGAAGCCGATCGTTCATCGGGATGCACATGTCCTGGTAGCACGCGCCCTCCGGCTTCAACTCGAATCCGTTCACCCGCTGCAGATCTTCGGGCCGGATGAGCAACCCAGCTCCGCTTCCGGTTTCATCGAGGCGGATCGTGTTGCCCTGATAAAGAACGGTGGTCTGACCCTGCTCGTGAATGGGTGTTTCTTCGAACGGATGCCGGAGTTCCGGATACGCCATGAAGTTCCTGGCCATGGGCTTCGCCTTTTGGGTCTTCGAATAGATGCCCATCCTAGCCCATATAGACCCGTCCATGCACAATGGCGCGCCAGACCGCACGAGCCAGTACTGCTGCATGAAAATCCCCCAGGAACTTCAGACCCTCATCGAAGACGGCGTCATCGACGAGGTGCTGCGTACGCTCAAGAGCGGCAAAGAGGCGTCGGTCTACACGGTGCGCGCCGGGGGCCAGGTATTGTGCGCCAAGGTCTACAAAGACATGGCCCGGCGCAGCTTTCAGGCCCGGTCCCGGTACCAGGAAGGCCGCAAGGTGCGCGGCAGCCGCCAGGCGCGCGCCGTCGGCCGCGCCAGCAGGTTCGGCCGCCGCCAGCAGGAGGAAGACTGGAAGAACACGGAAGCCGACGCCCTGTATCAGCTTGCCGCCGCGGGGGTGCAGGTGCCGGAGCCGCGCGGCTTCTTTCAGGGTGTGCTGCTGATGGCGCTGGTCACAGACGGCGTCGACTCGCATGAACCAGCGCCGCGCCTGGTCGACGTGGATCTCAGCGCCGAAGAGGCCATCGCCGCCCACGACTCATTGATTCGCGACGTGGTGCGCATGCTGTGTCTGGGACTGATTCACGGCGACCTGTCGGAATACAACGTGCTGATGGCCGCGGATGGACCCGTGATCATCGACTTTCCCCAGGTGGTCAGCGCCTCGGGCAACAATGCGGCCCGCGACATGCTGCTGCGCGATGTGCACAACCTGCGCGGCAGCCTGGGGCGTTTTGCGCCGGCGCTGGCAGGCACCCATTACGGCGAAGAGATGTGGGCGCTGTTCGAGCAGGGCGAACTGCAGCCCGATACGCCGCTCACCGGGCACTTCGAATTCGATGAGCAGGAAGCGGACCTGGACGCCGTGCGGTCTGCCATCGACGAGGCGCGCCGCGAGCAGGAGATCCGCGAACTCGGCCGTCAGGACGCAGAGCGCGGAGAGGACTGATCCCAGCTCCTCCCGCATAATCACCTGCCAAGGGGGAACGCATGAGCACACCGGATATCGACATCGAGCAGCCGCCGGCCGAGTGGTTCGAGCCGCGTGAAGGCTTCACGTTCCGGCCCGCGACGATTTCCGTCAGCCGCGGCCATCAGGCCGAGAAGCTCGCGCTGTGCGGCCTGCCCGCCGGCGCGTTCGGCGATGCAGTGGACCCGTCATTCTTCATTGCCATCGGCATCCGCGCCGGCATCGCCAACGGCATCTCCGCCCAGGGCAACGTCAACATGCTGCAGCAACTGGTGCAGCATCGGCCGGCGCGGCTGGGCGAGCCGCTGCGGGTGCAGGGTGTCATCGACCGGGTGACCGAGGTACCGCGCGGGCGCACCGTACACACCGACGTGTGGTTCGAGGACGAGCACGGTGAGCGGGTGATTTCGGCGCCGCGCACGTCGCTGAAGCCCGACCCGGACAAGACCGGCAGCCGCGGCGCCGGCGAGCGGCCCCCGCCGGTGATCGAGAACATCGGCGCCCTCGAGCAGCTTTCCACCCACACCCTCACGCCCGAGATCGTCAAAGGCTACAGCAGCGAAGGCAACAGCATTCACTACGAAATGGAAGCCGCCAACCGGGCGGGCTTTCGCGCCCCGCTCATCGGCGGCGGCATGGGCGTGCACTACCTGTTGTGTGCCTTGTGGCAGCGCAGTCCGCCGCAGCGGCTGGATCTGGATATCTACTTCCGCCGGCCCATCTTCTGGGATGACACCTTCACGGCGGCGGCGGAAGCCGGCGCCAACGGCTGGCGCGCCATGGCGCTGATCAAAGACGGCAAGGTACTGACGGAGGCACGCATCAACGCCTGCACCGCCGTGTCCAACGGAGCCGGCCGATGACCCAGGCATTCGCCGGCGTGCGCATCGTTGATTTCACCCAGGTGCTGGCCGGGCCGTTCGCGGTGATGCAGCTCGCCCTGCTCGGCGCCGAGGTGATCAAGGTGGAGCAGCCCGGCACCGGCGATCAGACCCGCGGGCTCATGAACGACGACACCGACGACGGCATGTCGCCGGCGTTCATGACCTGCAACGTCAACAAGAAAAGCCTCACCCTCGACCTCAAGGCATCCGCGGCGCGCGCCGTGGTGGAACGCCTGGTGGAGAGCGCCGACGTGGTGGTGGAGAACTTCCGCGCCGGCACCATGGAGCGCCTAGGCTTCGGCTACGAAGCACTGTCGAAGATCAAGCCGGACCTGATCTATTGCGCGGTGTCGGGCTATGGCCAGCGCGGGCCGATGGCCGGGCTCGCCGCCTACGACGGCGCCATTCAGGCAGCGTCGGGCATGATGTCGCAGACGGGCCACGCCGAGACCGGACCGACGCGCACCGGCTACATGCCCGTGGACATGTGCACGGCCCTGAACACCGCCTTCGCCATTGCCGCGGCCCTGTACCGCAAGCAAACCACCGGCGAGGGCCAGTTCATCGACGTGGCCATGCTCGACACCGCCATCGTCGCCCAGGCGGCGCAGTTCAGCGGTTACCTGAATGCCGGCAAGCTGGTGGGCCTGAACGGCAACGCCTCACCCACCGGACAGCCCACGGCAGACGTGTTTCCCACTCAGGATGGCTTCATCCAGATCACGGCGCTGCGCCAGAATCAGGTGGAAGCGCTGTTCACCGTCATCGGCGCAGCCGAGCAGCTGCAACGCCCCGAGTTCGCCGACTCGCGGGCGCGGCTGGCCAATCCCGACGCCGTGAAAACCTGCATTCGTGAGGCGCTGGCCCGGGACACCACCGCCAACTGGCGCCGCCGGCTGGAAGAAGCCGCGGTACCCGTCGCCGAGGTGCGCACACTCCCCGAGGTGGCGGCGGACGAGCACCTCAAACTCCGCGGGGTGCTGGAGACGCTGCCTTCGCCGCTGGGTAGTGAAAAGGACATTCACGTGGTGAAGGCCGGTTTCGTCACCGATCAGGACGGGCCGGCGATCCACGACGGCCCGCCGTTGCTGGGCGCGCATACGCGGGAGATTCTGCGCGGGCTGGGTTACGACGATGGGGAGATCGAGGCACTGAAGACCGCAGGCGTCGTGTAGGAGGCGCTGCCCGTCAGCGACATGAGCACCGCGACCAGATCCACACTGGCGGACGAGCGATCGCCTACAGGTGGGTCGCCTGCCCCGCGATGATGTACCAGGTCACCACCAACCCGCTCATGACCGCGCCCGCAGCGGCACCGCCGGTACGGCGCCAGGCGAACACCGACACGATTGCCGTGAACGCGAGCACCGGCACGAACTGGATGGCGACGATCGTGAACAGCGGATCCACGCCGGGAAGATGTCCAGCGACGAGCAGGTACACGTACACCGCAACCAGCATCAGCGCCAGGCCGCCGACGGTGCCCAGGATTGCTGCGGCGTATTGCACGCCGGCCGGCTTGTGCAGCGACATGTGCCGATGCCATTGCTGCTGGATGACCCAGAAGAAGGCGGTAAACGGGATCAGATACGCCAGAAAGGCCGGCAAGTGGTGCGGCGCCATGGGTTTGAGGGCCACCACCCAGAAGCGCATGTCGGTGTGAAACAGCCAGGACGACAACAGCACCGCCAGATACAGCACCGCGACCGACGCCAGCGCCGCCACAGCTACCCCGGCGAGCGGCGGGGCGTCCGCCGGCCGGGGCACGGCGTTCAACGGTGAGCGACGGGCAGGCAACAGCATCCCCATCAGCAGGGCGAACGCCCCGTTGCCGAGCGCCCACACGAGGATCTGGTTGGTCACGGCCTGCGGGAATATCGCATTCGGGGCGAATGCCGCACCAAGCCCGGTGAGCGGGTAGAAGGTCAGTGCGGGCACGGCGGCCGTCACCAGCAGGCCAGCCCACCAGCCGCGAGCGGGCGCCGCCACTGCGGCCGGGGCCGGCTGTTCCAGCGGCGAGAATCTCCGCAGAATCAGATCGAAGGTGCCGAGCAGCAGACACACGCCGCCGATCAGCGCGATCAGCGTGCCGATTTCCTTGTACAACCAGATCTGGTCGTCCACCGGCAGGGGCTGACCGCCCATGAGGGTGCGCTGCATCCACGTCACGGTATCGGCAACCGCGTCGTGGGAGAGATGATCGCCCGGATGCGTGGTGCTCGGCATCGCCAGCCAGCGCGCGTCGCCGGCCTCGATGGAGCCGTACAGCCGGCCGGGCTCGACGGCCCCTTCGGTGCCGAACACCGCCTGCAGCTTGTCGCTTCTTACCACATCGGCGGCGTTCTCGACCCCCCACATCAGCTCGGCGAACTCGTCATAGCGGCTGAAGATCACCGCCAGGTTTCTGGGAAACGCGGGGCTGCCCGCCGGCGCGAACGGCGCGCCCGTCGACGACCCCACTAGCACCAGCGCCCGGTAGCCGTCCGGTTGGTCAGCCGCAGCGGCCAGCGCCGTCCAGCCGCCCATGCTGTGGCCGGTGAGGCCGACGTTGCCGGCATCGACGAACGGCAGGCTGCGCAGGTAGCGCAACGCCGCGGGTCCGCCGAAGCCGGCGCTGAACGCCGCCCCCTCGCTGAAGCCGTGGCCGGTCTGGTCGATCGCCAGCACCACGTAGCCGCGGCGCGCCAGCTCGATGGCGAACGGGCTCTGGGTTTCGCGGGAGTTGATGTAGCCGTGCACCGCCAGCACACCAGGCGCCGGGTTCTCAGGGACGGCATTGGGTGGCTTGTAGAGCAGCGCCGACAGCCGCTTGTCCGCCTCCAGCGGAATGCGCACGTCCTCGACCTCCACCCCGCCGGCAGTCTGGATCAGATAGGCGAGGCCGCCGCCTGCCAAAACCAACAGACAACCGACGCCTGCCAGCCATACCTTCGAGCGCAACATGAATGGTCTCCTCCCCCGGTGCCGAGCACCCTACGTCGGGACGCACTGGACGGCAACACAAGGCTCTGGACACGGGATTCTCGACTTCAATCAATCGCCGCCGGACTACGGCCTTCCCTCGATAAGACGCCGCTCCAGCGACGACTGCATATCCCTGCGGCCATCAGCAATCAACAGAACCAGAACTTCGTTTCCGATCACCCGGTAGATGATCCGATAGGGCTTGAAGTAGACCTCGCGGTACTCGCGTACGCCGATGGCGGAAAGTTCTCCAGGATACGCGCCGCGTTCTGGATTTCGGCTGAGACTGGAGAGAGCTTTTTCGATCTGATCGAGCACACGATCTGCACTCGCAGCGGAGTCGTGCGCGCCAATGTATTCGATCAGTTCTTCGAGATCAGCCGCAGCATCGTCGGTCAGGGAGACCGAGTGGCTCATCGAGTACCGGATTCCCTGGCAGAGGTCGATGCTCCTCTTCGTTCACGGAGCCGGCGAACGACTTCCGTCGCGGGCTGGGTCCGGCCACCCTCCGCCTGGCTGATGCCCAGCGCGAGGATTTTCAACAGCGCCAGCGTTTCCTGGGTTCGCTCGTAGCTGTCGATGTCCTGCAACACCACCTTTGCCTCGCCATTCTGCGTGATCACCAACGGAGTTCCGCGTTTGCCAAGATCACGCACGATCTCCGCCGCATGGGCCTTCAGGTAGCTGATGGGCTTTATCTGCTCGGACAGCTTCATGGCGACTCCTTACGGACTTAATTCAGACCGAATATAGGCTTCATTGCTGCCGCCTTCAAGCCAGCAAGCGGACAGCTTGCCTTCGATAAGGTGCAGTTCACAGGTCAGTCCCAGCCGTGACTTGCAGCCATATACCGGTGTCACCATAGTACGGCCGGCGGCGCTGACCCGCCGCGCTGGAACAGGAGGACAGAATTTCATGGCGAAACAAGCAAAACGCACGTCGATGCTCGGATTCGCCGGGATGCTGCTGAGCATTTTCACCGCAGGGGCAGTTGCAGAGCCGGGTTCGTCCGCGACAAACGTGATCAAAGCCTGTCCCGACGGTTCAAGGTTGGTGAATTTCACACTGCTCGACATTGGCGACCTGGGCAGCGTGGACATCGCCGCAAGCTGTGTCCGTACGGCTCAGGATGAAGACGAGGCCAGGCGGCGCCCTCCCGGTATTGTTGCGGTCTGGGTGCAGAACGACGACGGCGACTTCGACCGGCAACAGCTCCTCACCACATGGCGCCCGACAGCGGCGCTCGCGGCCGGTGATCTGGACGGCGACTACGAGCACGATCTCGCCGTGGTGGCACAGAACCCGGGAACGCGAGGGGTGGCAGTATTCCTGAACAATGGCGATGGATCGTTCGACCCTGAGCCGATCACGCATCGCATGAGCGGCGCCGCAGCGGAGCATGTCATTTTCCACGATACGGCTCATACCGAGCGCATGGATCTGATCGTGACCGGATCCGGGTACGCCAGCGGCATGGTGCTGACCAATCAGGGCCCGGATAGCTACGAGCGTTTTTCCGAGGCTCTGTTTCTGCCGGACGAGAAGGGGCTTGCCACGGCGGTGCACGAGATGTCGGGTGACACGGAGCCGGATCTCGCGGTGACGCAGTACCGCAAGGGGCGCATCAGCCTTTTCGCAGGCGGCCTTGACGACACGCTGGATGTATCGCTGGGGAAATCCGTACGCTCGGCAGCGGAGGTCATTGGCGGCGGAGACTTCAACGGCAACCGCGTGCCTGATCTGGTGTTGCTGGGTCGTGCCGACGACGGCGCGGCTCCCGTGTATCTCGCCCTCAGCGAAAGTCCGCAGGCATGGTCCATCACCGACCCGCTGGCGGGTGTAACGGCAGCCCGGCAGGCATTTCGCGGCGACTTCGACAGCGACGGCGCCGTCGACCTGGTGTTGCTCACCGACGCTGCGATGGAAGGCGACGCCAGTCATGCAGATATTTTCATGGCGGCAGAGTCCGGGGGCGATGTAAGTTACCAGCCTGCGGGGCAGATACCGTTGGCGGAGCCGCCGCACATCGCTCTTGCTGCAGACATGCGCAACCAGGGGCACACCAGTCTGGTGGTCGGCAATCGCGACAGCGGCCGTATAACGGTTCATACCTGGCAGGCTGAATAAAGCGACAGGCACCGGTAAAGGAGAGCACATGACCGACTACATCCCCCCAACCATCGACTGGGTCCGCAAGCACGTCGAGAAGTACGAAGGCAGCGGCGGCACCGAAGGCACCACCCTGCTCGATACGGGTCTGCCCTGCATCATCGTCACCCACAAAGGCGGCAAGACCGGCGCCATCCGCAAGATCCCGCTGATGCGGGTGAAGGTGGACGACGGCTACGTCCTCGTCGGCTCCATGGGCGGGCAGCCGAAAAACCCGGTGTGGGTGTACAACCTGCGCGCCAATCCCGACGTGGAAATACGCGATGGCACCGAGGTGCAGAAGATGCGGGTGCGCGAAGTAACCGACGACGCGGAGCGCAAACGTCTTTGGTCGGCGGCGGTCGAAGCCTTCCCCACCTACGACGAGTATCGGGCCAAGACCGATCGCACGATCCCGGTGTTCATCGCCGAGCCGGTATAGATGAAGGCACAAGCTGAAACGACCGCTACGGTGGAAGGTCCCGTCGAAGGCGGCAAGCACGGCTGGCCGTTCGCCGCGTCCCTGCGCGACGTCGCCGCATTAGGCTACGAGGAAGTCGAGTATTTCCTCGCCGGCACCGCGAAGCGCTACCGCGACGTCAACGACTCCATGTCACGCCGCGACGGTTACTGGGAGGCTGAGGAAGCCGGCCAGGCGGAATTCCGCACCCGCATGCTCGTCTACCGGCCTCGCGACCCGGCGCGCTTCAACGGTACGGTGATTCTGAACTGGAACAACGTCACCGCCGGCTACGACCTGTTCGGCGCGGAAAGCCTGGAGCTGTTCGAAGGCGGCTTCGCCGTGGTCTTTCTGACAACCCAGAAGGTCGGCATCGAGGGACTGCCGCCAGTGCGCCAGGGCCTTGCCCACTGGGACCCGGAGCGCTACGGCACGCTGTTCATCCCGTCCGACGACTACGCCTACGACGTGTTCACCCAGGCCGCTCTGGCGGTGGGCCCGGACCGGGACCGCGACCCGGACCCGCTAGGCGGCCTGAACGTACAACGCGTCATCGGTTGGGGCGCCTCACAATCGGCCGGCCGGCTCGCCACCTACCTGAATGCCATTCAGCCCCTGACTCAGGCTCTGGACGGCTGCATTCTGGCCATCTACTTCGGCCGCGGCACGCCGCTCGAGGTGGGCGACACGGTGGTCAACATCAACGAGCGGCCGGCCGGGGCCACGCAGAATCAGCTCGTGGGCAGCAATCTGATCCGCGACGATCTGGACATTCCCGTGTTCGTGGTGAACTCCGAGTTGGAAGCCATGGCCTGCTACCGCGTGCGCCAGCCGGATACCGACACCTTCCGTTACTGGGAAGCCGCCGGCACCTGTCACGTGTCGCAGCAGGTTCAGCACACCCGCGAGACCCTGCAGGAACGCGACGGCCTCAAGGGCCGGCCCATGGACCCGGACGTCAACGCCGTACCCATGGGGCTGCTTTACGACGCGGTGTTCCACCATATGCAGCGCTGGATGGCCGAGGGCATCGCGCCGCCGGTGCAGCCGAAGATCGAGTTCGCCGGCGAGCCGCCGCAGATCGTGCGCGACGAGCACGGCATCGCCACCGGCGGCATCCGTCTGCCCCAGGTCGAGGTGCCGCTGGCTACCAACAGCGCCATTCCCCGCGGCGAAGGCATCTTTGCCCTGCTGGGTGGGAGCTGTGAGCCGTTTCCCGCGGACAAGGTCCGCGCGCTCTATGGTGACGAGGCTGCGTTTCTCGCGCAGTTCGAGGCGGCCGCACAGCGGGCCATGGAAGCGCAGGTGCTGCGGCCGCGGGATGTGCCGCTGCTCGTGGAGGAAGCCCGGGGATTGTGGCCGGGGCAGTAGCCCGCGGCGCCAGTGGAATCCAGACGAAAGCCGGCATACACTTCCGGGTCCGAGGGAGACTGGGGCGCGACCCGGTTTCAGCAGCATCCCTCCGGGCGCGTCGGCCGTACCGTACAGCCTCCTTGATCCAAGACGGCACAAGGAGCATTCCAATGAACACTCTCTTCCCGTTCGGGCGCGCCACCTGCGCGCTCATCCTGTTCGGCCTCTGCCTGACGGCCAACCCCGCCGGCGCTGCTGTGCGCGAAGTCTTCGACTGCAGCTATCGTGATGGCGCCGATCGCAGCGATCTCATGAATGCGCGCAACTACCTGGTCGAGCAGTCCGATGCGATCGGTCTATCAGACATGCAGGCGTTTCTGTGGACGCCTTACAAGGTTCCGAACTTTCAGGGCGATTTCCTGTGGTTCAACAGCTTTCCTGACCTGAACGCCTTTGCGGCCGCGGCCAACGCTTACGTTTCGACGGACGCGGGTCGTGCCGTCGCACAACGCTTCGACCGGATCGTGACGTGCACCTCGAGCCTGGCGGACGTGGAACTGGTGCACGAGCCGAAGCAGCCGCTCGATATCGAGTTGCCCGCGCTTCTGGCCTCGTACGCCTGCACGTTGAAGCCCGGCCAGAACGCATCCAGCGTTGGAGACGTCCTCACCCACTACCAGGATGTTCTCGCTGGGACCGGCATGCACGACGATCACGCGTTCTACGCCGTTACGCCCTTGCTGGGGACGGGCGAGATCGACCGCTACTTCTTCGGCGTGCACGCGGACCTGCCAGCCTGGGCGGCCCGGGAAACCGCCATGCAGACCAGCGAAGCGGCCGCCATGTTCGGCCGGCATGTCGATCAGGTGATGGATTGCGCCAGCGCTCTGTGGTGGGGCGAGCCGATCATTCCGGTCCCCGAGGAGTAACCGCCGGTGTTGATGTGCCACCCCGCGAGAATGCTTCCTCGCGGGGTAACGAATCTGCAGATCTGACTCTCCGGGAAACACCTGTCTCCGATCGGTCGGCAGGAGCACCAGACCCAGCCAGAACTGGTATCCGATTGGATACCAGTTCTGGTAAGCTCGCCCCATGGGCCCGCGCAATCAGAGTCAGATAGCCAGCGCGCTGCACAGCGCGCGCCACGAGGCGGGGCTGTCGCTGCGCGAGCTTGCCGCCCGGGCGGGCACCTCCCATGCCACCGTCCTGGCCTACGAGCAAGGCACCAAGGTGCCCGGCGCAGCGACCTTCGTGCGGCTGCTGGAGGCCTGCGGCTACGCCATGGAAATTCGACTCGACCGGCGAATTCGCGAACGCGACGGCCTCGCCCGGGGCGACGAGCTCGAGCAGGTGCTGCGCCTCGCTGAGCAGTTCCCGGTGCGGATGCCGAAGCGGATGGACTACCCGCGGCTGCCCGGCTGATGGGGCTGCCGGAAAAGATCATCGCCGTCCATGAGCACCTGGCTGGCGCCGGGCTACCCCATGCCTTCGGCGGCGCTCTGGCCCTCGCCTGGTGCACGGGCCGAGCCCGGGGCACCATCGACATCGACGTAAACGTATTTGTCGACGTCGACCAGGCTGCAGCCGTATTGGCCGCGCTGCCGCACGACGTCCAGCGCCCGGCGCGGCTGCTCGCCACGCTGCGACGGGACGGCCAGGCGCGTCTGTGGTGGGAGCAAACGCCGCTGGACGTGTTCCTGGACAGCACCGATTTCCACCGGGCCGTAGCCGATCGCGTGCGCTGGGAAACGTTTCTCGGCCGGCAGATACCGTTTCTCAGCTGTCACGACCTGGCGGTGTTCAAAACCTTCTTCAACCGCACCAAGGACTGGGCAGACCTCGAGGAGATGGTCGCGGCGCGAACCATCGAGCCGCCGGCCGTAGCCGCCGTGCTGATCGAAATGCTGAGCGTCGACGATGAGCGGGTGACGCGCCTGGCCAGGCTTGCTCCACCTGATCGGGGAAATCGTCGCTGTTGATTGAGCTCAGAGCGTAGCGTTTGCGCGTGCGTCAGTAATACGGCGCGGTGTATGATGGCTCCGCAAAAACCATATCGGAGATGCGCCGTGACCGACTCGCTGTACGTTCCCAGGATATTGGCTGGCCTCTTTGCGCTGGCCTGGGCCGCGGAGTCGCTGCCGCAGGATCAGCCAGCCGGCGTGATCGAAGAGGTCATCGTTACCGCGCAGCGGCGTGAGGAAAACCTCCAGGAAACCCCTGTCTCCGTCACCGCCTTCACTGGCGCGACCATCGAGGCTCTGGGTTTTCGCCAGTCGGTGGACATCACCGCACAGACGCCCAACTTCAGCGTCGGCTACCCGAACGGCGACACCGGCGTTCCGGCGCCGTTCATCCGCGGCGTGGGCCTGAACGACTTCGGCGTACTCAACCAGGGGCCGGTGGCCGCCTACATGGATGAGACCTACATCTCCTCCAATGCCGCGCAGATCTTCCAGCTTCTGGACGTCGACCGAGTAGAGGTGCTCCGCGGCCCGCAGGGCACCCTGTACGGCCGCAACGCCACCGGAGGCGCGGTCAATTTCGTGTCGCAGAAGCCCACCCGGGAATGGGACGGCTGGGCCCGCGCGGGTTACGGAAGCTGGGAACAGACCCGGTTCGAGGGTGCCGTAGGTGGCCCGCTGGGCGAGCGCACCGCGTTTCGTGCCGCAGTGCTGAAGAACGATTCCGACGGCTGGATGAAGAACCGGTTCACCGGCAACGATCAGCAGGGCATCGACGAGCTGGCCTGGCGGGTGCTGCTGGAGACAGATCCCACCGAGAGTGTGAACCTGCTGTTCAACGTCCACGGCGGGCGCACGAAGTCGGACGCCGTGCAATACCGGCATCTCGGCGTCTGGGACGAGGCAGGCAACATGTGCGGCCTGGCGGACATTCGCGCTGGCAACTGCGTCGACATCTTCGGTTATTCCGAACAGATTCCGTACACCACCCTCGGCGGCGTCGACGTGCCGGCCGTGCCCGGGTACCAGGAAGGCAACTACGATTTCGAGGCGAAA
The DNA here is from genome assembly GCA_034522075.1 of Gammaproteobacteria bacterium. Lineage (GTDB taxonomy): Bacteria > Pseudomonadota > Gammaproteobacteria > Pseudomonadales > Azotimanducaceae > UBA7803. The sequence goes on from JAXHLO010000018.1 coordinate 51,692, forward strand.
AACGATACCGACTTCTGGGGCGCGTCCCTGACCATCGACTGGACCCTGGGCGACTACCAGGTGAAGTCCATCACCTCTTACGACGACATGGAGGACTTCCGCCCGGAGGAGACGGACGTCAGCCCCAACGACGCCCTGACCGGCGAGCTCGCGGTGGAGCAGCAGAGCTTTTCCCAGGAGCTGCGGGTGAGCTGGGAGGGCGACCGCTGGTCGTGGATCGGCGGCGCCTACTACCTCAAGGACGAGGCGACGGACAACACCGCCTTCGACATCCTGGGGGTGCTGCGCCCGTTGTTCATCGGCGACGATGTCAACTGCTCGGCTCCGCCGGGTAACCCCACTGGGTTCTGCCCGGAGCAGTTCGTATTCAAGAGCAAGTCCGGCACAGAGCAGACCATCACCAGCGTCGCCGTGTTCTTCGATTCGTCGGTTCAGCTCACCGAAGCGCTCAAGCTTTCCGCAGGGTTGCGCTACACGGACGAGGAGATCGCGCACGACAGCTTCTTCTTCTATGACGAGCCAGCGGCGGGCAATCCAGCACTGCCAGGCTACCCGTCTCGGGAAAAGAACGATTTCAACAACGTGTCGGGCCGGGCGGTGCTCGACTTCACGGTCAGCGACGACCTGATGCTCTATGGCAGCGTCACCACCGGCTTCAAGTCCGGCGGCATTCAGAGCACCAGCGACGGTGTGGCGCCTTACGACGAAGAGACCCTGGTCAGTTACGAGGCCGGGTTCAAGTCGACGCTGGCCGACGGCCGGATCCGCTTCAACGGGTCGGCGTTTTACTACGACTATAGCGACCTGCAGGTGTTCGCCTTCGTCATCGTCGATGGCATCGGCTTTTCCACCATCTCCAACGCGGCGGACGCGGAGATCTACGGCGCCGAGTTCGAGTTCCAGTGGCTGCCTGTGGATAACCTGCTCCTGAACCTGGGGCTCGGCCTGCTGTCGACGGAATATCAGGACTTCGTGATTCCCTCCGGCGACTTCTCCGGCAACGAGATCACCATGTCTCCAGAGGTCACCTTCAACGGTCTGATTCAGTACGATATCCCCCTGGGGCGCAGCGGGACGGTGACCTTGCAGACGGACTTCAACTATCAGGACGAAGTCTTCTTCGACGCCCTCAACAACCCGCTGCTGAGAGAGGACGATTACTGGTTGTGGAACGCCCGGGCGAGTTGGAAGTCTGCGGATGAGCGTTGGGAGGTGGCCGCCTTCGGCCGCAATCTGGGCGACAAGGAATACATGGTCTATGCCTTCGATCTGTCGTTCTTCGGCTTCAACGAAGAGATGATCGGCACGCCTCGCGGGTATGGCGTCGAGCTGACGTACCGCTACTGATGGGCTGGCGTCGGCCAATTCTGACGAGTGTGGCGCTGGTAGCGCTGAGTGTCGCCCCCGCCGCCGTGCCCCGGGCGGCGGACGCTGTGCCGGGTGCCGCTGCCAAGGAACCGCCCGCCGGCCCCAGCGCGGCTGTGATGCGCCAATGGTCGCGAAGCTGCGCCCTGTGCCACGTCGACGGCACCGGCGGCGCGCCGCGCATCGGCCGCGCGGACGAGTGGCAGCCGCGGCTGGCGAAGGGCCGCGAGGTGTTGCTCCAGCATACCGTGGAAGGTTTCAACAACATGCCGCCGCTGGGCTACTGCATGTCGTGCGAGGCGGAGGACTTCCGCGCGCTGATCGATTTCATGACGGGAGCAGCACCATGACGCGGCTCACCCGGCGGCGCTGGCTGGCGGCAAGCACACTGGCGGCGCTCTACGGCGCCGCGCGCCCCGCCTGGGCCGCAGCGGATACCGTGGCGTGGCGCAACTGGTCCGGCGCGCTGGTGGCACATCCTGCCGGGCGTTTCTCGCCGGCGTCCGAAGACGAGCTGGCGGAATTTCTGGCCGCCAGCACCGGGCCGCTGCGGCCCGTGGGCGCCGGCCACTCATTTTCGCCTCTGGTTCCGACAGACGGGCATCTGCTGGTCCTCGACCAGTTGACCGGCATGCTGAGTCACGACGGCGAAACGCAGCGCGCCACCTTCGCCGCCGGCACCCGGCTCGGCGACATGGGCCCGCAGCTCGACGCCGTGGGCCAGGGCATGTTCATTCTTCCGGACATCGACCGCCAGACGCTGGCCGGCGCCACGGCGACCGCTACCCACGGCACGGGTCTCGACTTCATGTGTCTGTCCGGCTACGTCACCGCGCTGCGGCTGATCACCCTCGGCGGCCAGGTGCTCGACGTCACGGCGGATGCCCATCCGGAGATCTTCCATGCCGCCCGGGTGAGTCTCGGCGCGCTGGGTGTGGTCTCTCGCATGACCTTGCAGAACCGCAGCGCCTACCGGCTGAAGGCCCGGGAGTGGGTACAGCGCACCGAGGAAGTTCTCGAAGGGTTCAACGAATCCGCTGCGCAGCACCGGCACTTCGAGATGTTCCCGCTCACCCACTCGGACTACGCGCTGACCCTCGCAATCGACGAGACCGACGAGCCGATCGACAATCCGACGCCGACGCCGGAGGAAGCTGCCGCCTTCGAGGGGGCCATGAAGAGCTGGATGACCGTGCCGCCCCGCGAGCGGCCGCCGCTCATCAACGGCCTGGCCGAGCAGATCGAACCCTCGGAACGGGTCGACGTGTCGTATCGGATACTCAGCAACATCCGCAACACCCGCTTCAACGAGATGGAGTACTCGGTGCCCGTCGAGGCGGGCGCCGAATGTCTGCGCGAGGTTCTGCGCACCATTCGCGACAAGGCCATCGACGTGGTGTTTCCCCTGGAGTACCGCTACGTGCGCCGCGACGACACGTGGCTCGGTATGAGCGCCGGGGACGAAGACCATGCTTCCATCTCCATTCATCGGTTTGCCGGCGAAGACTACCGCCCCTACTTCGACGCCATCGAGCCGATCTTCTGGAAGTACGGCGGGCGGCCGCATTGGGGCAAGATTCACTCGCTGGATGCGAAAGCACTGCGCAAGCTTTATCCGCACTTCGACGACTTTCTGGCCGTGAGGGAGGCGCTGGATCCGGCGGGGCGGATGTTGAACGCGCACCTTCGGAAGGTGTTGACTGCCTGATGGAGAATGGGGGAAGGCGATGAGACGACGGCAGTTGCTGCGGGGTACGGCGGGGTTGGCGGCGTTTGCGGCGGGGCGGGTGCTCTGGGCGCCTGGGGCGGCCGCGGAGAGTCGCGGCCTGGAGGCCGCTCCCACAGGGGAGGCCGCTCCCACAGGGGAGGCCGCTCCCACAGGAGCGGGCACTTCGGGCCACGACGCTTACTTCGCGCGGCTGAACGAGATGCTGAAGCGCGACGGTCCCGGCCGGCCGGTTATGCTGATCGACACGCAGCGCATGGCGCACAACGTCGATGCGCTGGCGGCCTCCGTGGGGCCCGACAAGACGTATCGCGTGGTGGTCAAATCGCTGCCGTCCGTTCCCCTGCTGGAGCGGGTGATGCAGCGCGCCGGAACCGACGCGCTGATGGTTTTCCATCAGCCGTTTCTGAACGCCGTGGCCGAGCGCTTCCCCGAGGCCGACGTGCTGCTCGGCAAGCCCATGCCGGTGGCGGCGGCGCGCACTTTCTACCGCAAGGTCGATCTTCAGCGTTACGACGCATCGCGCCACGTGCAATGGCTGATCGATACGCCCGAGCGGCTGCATCAGTATCAGTCCCTGGCGCGCGAACTCGGGGTGAAGATGCGCATCAACGTGGAGATCGATGTCGGTCTGCACCGCGGCGGCCTCACCGAGCCGGCGGCCCTGGCGGCCATGCTCGACGTAATCCGTGACGACCCGCAGCATCTTTCGTTCGCCGGACTCATGGGCTACGAGCCGCACCTCACCGGGCTCGAGGCGGAGCTCGGCCATCCGGCGGTGCAGTCCGTGCTCGCCGAGTACCGCGGTTACCTGGATGCGATCCGCAATGCCGGCATCGCCCTTGACGGGCTCACCCTGAACGGCGCCGGCAGCCATACGCTGCGCATCTACGAGAAAGACCGCACCATGAACGATCTGTCGGCAGGTTCCGGCGTGGTGATGCCGACGGATTTCGACACCTACCATCTCGCCGACCACCGTCCGGCCGTGTTCATCGCCACACCGATTCTGAAGCGCTACGACGGCAATCCGTTCATGGCCGACCCGCCGCCGGACATGGAGCGCCTCTACTACATCTACGGCGGCGTCACCTGGAAGGCGAAGATGGCGTCACCGCCGGAGATCGGTGAGCCGATCTATCAGAGCACCAACCAGAGCCCCATCACCACCTCGCGGGCCGTGGATCTGGCCGTGGACGACTACATGTTTCTGCGCCCCACCCAGAGCGAGTTCGTGATGCTGCAGTTCGGCGATCTGCTGGCGGTGACGGATGGGGAGATCGCGGAGCGCTGGCCGGTATTTCAGCAGACGGGCTGAGGGATATACGCTGATTCAGCCAGTCCAGCACAGCCTCTGCGGTATAGTCGCTGTGCATTCCCCACGGTGACTGATCCTTGCGCTGGCTGCTGCTCTTCGGTCTCTGGTTCGCCTATTTCTCGTTCGGCGCCATCATCGCCTCCATCGCGCCTCTGGTAGAGGCGATTCAGGCGGATCTCGCGCTGTCCTACTCGGCCATGGGCAGCATCATGGGTGCCTGGCAGCTCGTCTACATCGTCGCCGCTCTGCCCGCCGGCATGCTCCTCGATCGTCTCGGCGCCCGCCTGGCCCTGTTACTCGGCATCGCGCTGATCGCCGCCTCGGCGGCGGGCCGTGCGTTCGCTGCCGACTACTGGACCCTGCTGGGCGCGGTGATGCTGTTCGGCATCGGCGGCCCGATCATTTCCTCCGGCGCACCGAAGGTGGTCACCGATATCTTTGCTGGCAGCGGCCGCGGGCTTGCCATGGGCATCTACATGACCGGACCTACCCTCGGCGGCGTGGCCGCCCTGACTCTAACGCATTCGGTGCTGATGCCCGCCTTCGACGACGACTGGCGTGCCGTCATGCTCCTCTGGAGCGCGCTGGCGGCGTTCGCGACCCTGAGTTGGATCATCCTGGCCACCTTCGCCGGGCCCCGCACCCGCGGCTTCGTCCGCGCCGACGACGCCGGTGCGCTGCCCGGCGGGCTGCCGGCGATCCGCCGTATCCTGCGCCTGCCGGCGGTGCGCGTGGTGCTGGCCATGGGCGTGGGCGCTTTCCTGATCAATCATGGGTTGAGCAACTGGCTGCCGGAGCTGTTGCGCAACGGCGGCATGACTGCGGCAGCCGCCGGCAACTGGGCGGCGCTGCCCATGCTGGTGGGGGCCGTGGGCTCACTGGTCATTCCCCGCCTGGCGACCCCGGAGCGCCGCTACCAGATTCTGCTGATGCTCTGTGTGAGCGCGGCGCTCGCCAGCCTCGCGCTGCTCGTGGTGCATCCGCTGGTATTGCCGGCCGCACTGGTGCTGCAGGGATTGGCGCGTGCCTCGCTGATGACCGTGCTGATCCTCACCCTGGTGGAGCTGCCGGGGCTCGACTCACGGCAGGCGGGCACCGCCAGCGGCCTGTTCTTCACCGCCGCCGAGGTGGGCGGCGTGCTCGGGCCGTTGGGCCTCGGGCTGCTGTACGACGCCACCGGGGGGTTCGCGGCCGGGCTGTACGCCCTCGCTGCCGTGGCCGCAGTAATGGCCTTGGGAACGGCACGGCTGGCGGGGCTGGCGCGGGGCTCCGCCTGAAAGCGCTCGTGCGGCTATCATGTGCCGCTCGACAATCCTCATCCGGAGGTATCCACCATGCATGTCATCATCGATCTCTGTGTCGTACCGCTGGGGGTCGGCGTCTCGGTGTCCGAGTACGTGGCCGCCTGCGAACGCGTGATCCGCGAGGCGGGCCTGAACGCGCACATGCACGCCTACGGCACCAACATCGAGGGTGATTGGGACGACGTGATGGCGGCAGTGAAACGCTGTCACGAGGTGGTGCACGACATGGGCGCTCCGCGCATCACCACCACCATCAAGCTCGGCACCCGCACCGACCGGGCCCAGACCATGGAAGACAAAGTGCGCAGCGTTGCGGGCAAGCTGACGCCGGATGAGTAACGAAACCTGCGGGTCATGCGCAGCCCCGCAAGCTGATAGTATGCAGGCGACCTTGGGAGGGGGAGAAACCACGATGCTGCAATCGAGCGTATACCGTGGGCCGTTCATCGGCCTGATACTCACGGGCATGGCGATGCTGGCTGCCGGGTGCGGCCAGAGCGAGACGCCCGCCACCGAGCCTTCTGCGCAAGGCGACGACACGGCGGCGTCTGAGCCGGCGGAACCGATAGCAAACACACAGTACGGTCCGGTCCGCGGCACGGTGGAGGACGGCATCTTTACCTTCAAGGGCGTGCGCTACGGGGCCGACACGGCAACCACCCGCTTCGCGGCGCCGGCACAACCCGAGACCTGGGACGACGCGCAGCCGGCGGTCGAATACGGGGCTACCTGCCCGCAGACGCCCACCGGCAATCCCGGCGGGTTGTTCACTTCCTGGCAGCCAGACCCGGCGCCGCCGCTCAGTGAGGACTGCCTGTTCCTGAACGTCTGGACGCCGGCGCTCGACGATGACGGCAAACGCGCGGTGATGGTCTGGTTCCACGGCGGCGGCTTCTCTTCCGGCAGCGGCTCGTCCACCGCCTACGAAGGCGCCCGCCTCGCCGACCGCGGCGACGTGGTGGTGGTGACGGTGAATCATCGCCTCAACGTGTTCGGCTATCTGGCGCTGGGCCACTACGGCGAAGGGTTCGAAGATTCCGCCGTCGCCGGCGTGCTGGATATGGTGCAGGCGCTGGAGTGGGTGCGCGACAACATCGAGGCATTCGGCGGCGACCCGGATACGGTGATGATTTTCGGCGAGTCCGGCGGCGGCGCCAAGGTTTCCACCTTGATGGCCACCCCGGCGGCCGAGGGTCTGTTCCACCGCGCCGTGGTGCAGTCCGGCGCCATGATCCGCTTTCCCGAGCAGGCGGTCGCTCAGGAAGCCGCAGACAAAGTGGTAGCCAACCTAAGTCTGGATGAAGAGACCATCGGCGAGATCAGGACACTACCGGTGGAAACCATCCGCGAGGCGTTCGCCGACACCGGCGCCGCCACCGCGCCGTCCATCGACGGCCGCACGCTGACGCGGCACCCGTTCCATCCGGATGCGGCACCGCCCGGCAAGGATGTGCCGTTGCTGCTCGGCACCAACCGCACCGAGAATTCCCTGTTTGCCGGCGCCGCCAACCCCGACGTGTTCGACCTGACCTGGGAGGGCCTGCAGGCGGCCATGGAACGCCAGTATCCGGACCGCGACGTGGCGGCCATCATCGCCGGCTACCGCGAACTGCAACCGGATTCCGACCCGACCGACATCTACTTCGAGGCGACCACCGATGCACGCTGGCTGGCCGGCCACGTGCTGCAGGCCGAGCGCAAGACCGAACAGGGCGGCGCACCGGCATACCTGTACCTGTTCGACTGGGACACCCCCGTGGACGGCGGCAAGTGGCGCTCGCCCCATGCCCTGGAGATCGGCTTCGTGTTCGACAACGTGGCCAACTCCGAGAGCATGGCGGGCAGCGGCGAGGCCCAGCAGCGGGTGGCCGACATCATGTCCGAAACCTGGATAGCCTTCGCCAAGACCGGGAATCCGAACAACCCGGCCATTCCGGAGTGGCCGCCCTACGATCTCGAGGACCGGCCGGTCATGGTGCTCGATGAGTCACCGGAGCTGGTCAGCGATGCGCGGGCGGCGCAACGGGCCCTGTTCGACGACAGCAGCTCGTACGGCAACCGGTATCAGCCGTGACGTGATGGCGCAGCGATCTGCCGGGCTACAGCTCGCCCGGCAGATCGCGGCTCGCTGACATACTCCAGGCCGGTTCGCGTTTTTCCACGAACGACTGAATGCCTTCCCGGGCATCCGGCTGATTGCCGAGCCAGGCGAACAGTTTGTTTTCGCGCCGCTGCATGGCTGCAAAGCCGGTCTCCAGGCCTTCCCAGAGCAGACGCTTGGTAATCGCCACGGAAACGGGCGCGGTCATTCGATACTCCCGGGCGAGCTCCAGCGCGCGGTCCAGCACCGACTCAGCCGGCAGAGCTTCGCTCGCCAGACCGAGTTCCGCTGCCTCCCGGCCGCGGAAGATGCGCCCCGACAGCAGCAGATCGGCCGCCCGGGAGAATCCCGCCACGCGCTGCACCAGCAGATGGGAGCCGAGCTCGGGCATCATGCCGCGGCGGGTGAAGACGAAGCCGAGCTTGGCGTCCTCGGCCACGACACGCATGTCGCAGAGCATGGGATAGGTCAGGCCGACGCCGACCGCCGGGCCGTTGATGGCGGCGATGACCGGCTTGCCGATCATGAACGGGTACACCGTCTCGGCCGCGCGGCCCGCGCCTTCACTGCGCTCGCGGTTACTGAAGGTATCCCCGCCGCGCTCCAGATCGGCGCCGGCGCAGAACGCCTTTCCGGCGCCGGTGATCACCACGGCGCGCACCGCATCGTCCTCGTTGGCACGCGTCATGGCCTGGTTCAGCTCCGCCGCCATGACCGCATTCCAGGCATTCATGCGCTCCGGCCGGTTCAGCGTGACCACGGCCACCGGCCCGTCGGTCTGATATATGAGTGTGTCGAAGCCGCCGCTGCTGTCCATTGTTGTCTCCCCCGTTGTCGATGTCCGAAGAATACCAGCGTTACACTACCCCCGATCACAGAAAAGAGAGAAACGCCATGACCATGACAGGACGCTGCCTGTGCAGCGCAGTGCGCTATGAGATCGACAACCCCCCGGCGCTTACCGGCGTGTGCCACTGCAAGAACTGTCAGCGCCAGGCGGGCTCGGCGTTCTCTACCCTCGCCGGCGTACCGGCTGCCGAGTTCCACCTGACCGCGGGAGAGCCTGCCGTTTACGAAGACCGGGATACCGACAGCGGCAATGCCGTGGGCCGCTACTTCTGCGCCACCTGCGGCTCGCCCATCTACTCGGCGCTGGAAGCCCAACCGGATATGCTGTTTCTCAAGACCGGTACCCTGGATGACACGACATCCTTTGCGCCGCAGTTTCACGTGTGGTGCGACAGCAAGCAGAACTGGGTAACGCTGGAGGAAGGCGTGCCGGCATTGCCGAAGCAGGCGTAAGGCGTGGTTTCGACATACCGGCGTCACCGCTCGCGGCATTGCTCCGTGCCGAACAGCACCGAGCGGTGGGCGTCGTCGAAGCCCTGCATGCCGCCCTGAATGATCTCCGGGCGGACCTTTTCGTCGAAGGCGAGCAGGCCGCGCTGCACGGCAGGGCGCTCCTTCAGGCGCGCCGTCCAGGCTTCGATGCTCGGCCGGGTGCCGGGGCGGGCTTCCAGGCGATTGGCCACCCACGGCAGCACCACATGTCGGCAATGGATACTCCTCGCCCACGAAGTAGCTACGCCCCTCGAGGTGCTGATCCATCACCCGCATCAGCCGCTCGGCCTCATTCTGGTAGCGCTCGATGGCGTAGGGAATCTGGTCTTTCGCGTAGTAATAGAAGTGGGCGAACTGACCGAACATGGGCCCGACCCCGGCCATCTGGAACATCACCCACTGCATGACATGGTGCCGGTCGGCGCCGGCAACTCAAGTGTCGGTCTGAAGGGTCGCTTAGCGGCCGCCCTCCGTCAGCAGCGCCGCCTTCACCGCCGGCCGTGCCTGCATGGCGTTCAGGTGGGCGCGGATCTTCGGGTAGCGGGCGATGTTGATGCGGTGCCCCGGCAGCCACTGGGCGATGGTGAAGAGATACGGATCGGCGATGCTGTACGACTCGCCCATGACCCAGGGGCCCGCGAACATCTCGTTCTCGATCAGCTCGAAACAATCAGCCACCACCTGCGGCGCCTTGCGCTTCATCTCGGCGATGGCGGCCTCGTCGTCGGCCCAGCGCTCACCGCGGCGGCTGTGGGCATGGGCCACGTGGACGGTGGCGCACAGGTAACTGGTGAATGCCTGCAATTGCGCGAACTCGAACGGGTCATCGAGGGGTGCCAGCTTTGCATCGGGATACTGCTGGGCGATGTAGGCGAGGATGGCCGGCGTTTCGGTGAGGGTGCCGCGGTCGGTAACAAGCGCGGGCACCCGGCCTTTGGGATTGACGCGGCGGTAGTCTTCGCCGCGCTGCTCGGCGCTGGCGAAATCCACCGGGCGCGGCTCGAACTCTGCACCGGCTTCGTGCAGGGCGATGTGCGAGGCGCGCGAACAGGCACCGGGGGCGTAGTAGAGGGTGAGCATGATGATTCCTCGGGGTTTGCTTGGCGTTGGCATTCGCGGCCTGGAGGCCGTGCGCTCGCTATGCGAGCGCCAAGCCGAATCTCGTTCGGCCGCTCCCACAATACTGTGTCAGGGGACTTCCAGGACCTTCAGGGTGTTCGTGCCGCCGGCGCGGTGGCGGCGGTCGGCTTTGGAGACGATGACGCGGTCGCCGGTCTCGACCACGCCGGCCTGCTTGAGCCAGTCGACGGCGGCCTGATCCACCCGGGCGCCTTCGGCGTCGTAGGTTTCGAAAAAGACGGGGTGTACCCCGCGAAACAACGCCACCCGCGCCAGTGTCCGGTGATCGTCGGCCAGTGCGTAGATGGGCAGCCGCGAGCGGCGCCGCGACATGAGCTTGGGCGTGTTACCGCTGGCCGTCAGACAGGCTACGGCGCGCACGCCGGTGAGCGTGTTGGCCACGGTCATGGCCGCCATGGCGACTGACTCGTCGACGGCATCGCTGCGAAACCCGTCCGCCGGGGCATTGGTGTATTGTGCGGTGGCTTCGGCGCCGGCAATCACGCGAACCATGGACTCCACAGTCTCCACAGGATAGCGGCCGACAGCCGTCTCGGCGGAGAGCATCACCGCATCCGTGCCGTCAACCACTGCATTGGCCACGTCCATCACCTCGGCCCGGGTGGGCCGCGGATTGCTGATCATGGATTCCATCATCTGCGTGGCGGTGATGACGGCCCGGTTGAGTTCCCGGGCCCGGTTGATGATGAGCTTCTGCAGGCCCATGAGCGGCGCGTCGCCGACCTCTACCCCCAGGTCGCCGCGGGCCACCATCACGGCATCCGAGGCGAGGATGATGGCATCGAGCCGGTCGCGGTCCGTCACGGCTTCCGCCCGCTCCAGCTTGGCCACCAGGCCGCAATTGGCACCATGGCCGGCGATGAGCTCGCGGGCCTGGCGCATGTCGGCCGCCGAGGCGGGAAACGAGACGGCGATCCAGTCCACGCCCTGTTCGCAGGCGAAGGCGAGATCCTGATGATCCTTTTCGGTGAGCGCCTTCGCAGACAGACCGCCGCCGCGCCGGTTGATGCCTTTCCCCGAACCGAGGCTGCCGCCGGCCAGTACGCGGCAGTGCACGGCACGGCCGTCGATAGATTTCACCTCGAGTTCGATCAGCCCGTCGCCGAGCACCAGCACATCGCCGGGCGCCACCTCGTCGGCCAGCGTCTGGTGGCTGGTGCCGACTTGTGCCGCAGTTCCGTCCCGTTCCCCCAGGCTGGCGTCGACCGTGAACGGGGCACCGGGCTCGAGTTCCACGGCATCGACATCGCGGAAGCCGCGAATGCGGATCTTCGGCCCCTGCAGATCGGCCAGGATGGCGACGAACCGGCCCAGATTAGCCGCCGCTGCGCGGATGCGGCGGACGCGCTCGCCGTGCTCCGCATGATCGCCGTGGGAGAAATTGAGGCGGAAGACGTCCACGCCCGCCGCCACCAGCCGCTCGATCTTCGAATCACTGGCCGGGCCGAGGGTGGCGACGATCTTGGTATTGCGGATCACGGCGGAGTCCTTGTGCTGGGTCGAATGAGCTGCAGGCAGATGCGCCCGTACATCCTACCCTCGTATAGCGTCACCTGTACGCCGGGGCCAGGTCGAAACTGATAGGATAGCGGGCCATTCGATGCCGGGGGAACTGGCGTAAGCCGGTTGACACAGATGGCTGGCAGTTTGAAAGATCAGTTGTTGAAGGCCGGGCTGGTGACGCCCGACCGGGCCCGCAAGGTCGAACGCCAGGCCAGAGTGGAAAAGCAGGCGCGCCGCAAAGGCAAGACAGCGTCTGCCGAACCTTCGGCTACCGCCGAGGCCCGGGAGCGCGCGCAGCAACTCAAACGCGAGAAAGCGGAGCGCGACCGGGCGCAGGCGAAGGCCGCCAACGACAAGGCAGCGGCGAAGGCGCAGCGGGCGGAACTCAAGCAGATCATCCTGCAGAACGATCAGCGCGTGAAGGCGATGAGCGACGATGACGTGGCCTACAACTTCGTCCACGGCAAGCGGGTCAAGCGCATCTACGTGCCGGCGGCGCAACGCGATCAGATCAGCAACGGCACGCTGGTGATCGTCAACAACGACGGTCACTACCACCTGTTGACGCGAACGGCCGCCGACAAGGTCGCGGCGCGGGACCCGAAACGCATCATCGTGTCCCACGACGCGACCAAGCCGGAGGCCGACTCGGACGACGAGTACTACGCCCGCTTCAAGGTGCCGGACGATCTCGACTGGTGATTCGCCCCACAGCCATCCTGCATGATCTGCAGGCCAGGGCGCAGCATCAGCGCTCGCTCATGAAGATCTCGCCGCCGCGGCCGAAATACAGCCGCTCGCCATCGCGGGATAGCGTTGCGCGTGTTTCGCTGCCATCTTCCGTGTTGACGTTCGGGCCGAGTTTCACCGGTTTCGTCCAGCGGAACGGCGGCGCCCACGACACGGCGCGGTAGACGTCCTGAGTACCGCCCTCGCGGGTCGAGCTGAACACCACCTCGTAGAGCCCCTTGCCCATGTAGCGAACGTTGGGCATGCGGTCGTCCTCGCCCACCAGGCTCAGAGCCGCCACCCGGCGCCCGGGGCCATACTGGCCATCCTTACCGCGCCGGCTGACGTAGATATCCTGCTCACCGAATTTACCGTCGGCGGAATAAAACAGGAACGTACCTCGGCGGGATTCGACGAGAGACGGGCTGAAGATCGCACCGTCGAAGTTCGGCCCCTGCGGCGCGCACGGCAGCAACTCGGGCTCGCTCCACTGGCCGCCGATCCCCTGCCGGGACAGGTAGATGTTGCCGCCATCGCAGGCGGCATCACGGCTGGAGACGAAGAACAGACTGCGGTCCGAGACCGGCGTCGGGCAGAAATCGCCCGCGGCCGAGTTGATCGGCGACGGCAGCTCCAGCGGCGCGCCCCAGGGTTCATCGACGCTGGCACGATCCGCTGCCCAGAGATCGTTGTCGCCCCCGGTTCCCCGCTTGGAGGCGATCACCAGGCTCAGACCATCCGGACTCTCGATCGGGCAGCCGTCTGCCGCGTCCGAATTGATACCGGTCACGTTGGCCGCGGGGCCGAAGTCGTCGTCGAAAATCTTCGACAACCAGCTATGGCCGAATCCACCCGCCCAGGCGGTGCTGGAAACGACGGTCAGACAGAGGGCAATGGCGATGCTTCTCAGGCTTCGGAAGGTAAAAGTATTCATGGCGTTACTCCTGTGGTCAGGACCTCAGAAGCTAGCCGCAGCACCCATGACGTGCATGAAAAAGCCATGAAGCTTGCTTGAAGAACGCGTGAATATTGCCCAGCGACTCCGCCCGCGCCGCAAATCCCTCGATTATGAGCGCCAGGAACAGGGCACGGTCTATCGGCTTGACATGTTCCGCACCAGCCGCCCCGGCCGCGCCCCGGTATCCTGATCGAAGCGCCGCGTGACGACGCCGTTGACCAGCGTGGCCAGGTATCCGTGGGCGCTCTGCATGAGGCGCATGCCGCCGGCCGGCAGATCCCGGCGCAGCTCCAGCTCGCCGAGCTTCAGGCCCGCATAGTCGATGACGTTCAGATCGGCGCGCAGGCCCTCCGCCACCAGCCCCCGGTCGTGGAAGCCGAACAGCTCGGCGTTGCGCCGCGTCGCCCGATGTACCACGTGGGCCAGCGGCAGCGTCGGGCCGCGGCTGCGGTCGCGGGTCCAGTAGGTGAGCTGGTAGGTAGGGTTCACCGCATCGAAGATCAGGCTGACGTGGGCGCCGGCATCTGACAGGCCGGTAACCGTGGTGTCGTCGAGCTGCATGGCCCGCACCGCATCCAGGCTGTAATCCGAATAGTTGGTGAAGAACATGATGGCGAAACGCTCGCCCTGCCCGCCGGTCAGATAGTCGTAGAACCAGGACCGCGGATCGTCGTAACCGTCACGGGCCGCCAGTGCCGCGAAGCTCTCTTCACGGGTCGGCTCGTAAGTCGAAGAGCCGTCCAGCGCGAAGGTCTGCTCGAAGTTGGGCTCCAGATGGGCGATACCGTTCTCCATGGTGCCCGGGAGCTCATGCGGCACGCTGGTCTCGGCGAGGATGGCAGCCTTCACCTCCGGCTTGCGCAGCTCGGTCAGCCGCTGTTCGAGGGGTCGCTCCCGCAGTTTCAGGTAGGTGGGCTTGCGCATGTAGGGGTGATACGTGCGCAGGCTCATCACCAGCCCGGTGGGGCGGCTGCCGACCTGGGGATAAACCTGGGCACCGTCGGCGTTGGCGGCGCGCACGCGGTCGATGACTTCCCGCCACTTGTCGGACCAGGCGTCCACCTGGAACAGGGTGAAGGTAGCCGGCCGGCCGCTGCTGCGGCTCACCCGGGTGATCAGATCCACTTCGGATTCCAGGCTCGAGTGCTCCAGCATCTCCGGCTGGCCCTCGCCCAGGGTGCTGGCGGGGATGATCTGAAACACCCCGCTGCCGGCACGCTTCAACGCCTGGGCGATGATCATCACCTCGGCATCGTTGGCATAGGTGCCCGGTACGGGTTCACCCTGAATGGAACGGTGACCGAGAATGCGCGAGGTGGAGAAACCCACGGCGCCGGCGCGCAGGGCTTCTTCGACGATGGCGCCCATGGCATCCAGGTCGCCCTCGGTGGCCGCCTGGTTGCTGCGGCCGCGCTCGCCCATGACATAGTTACGCACGGCGCCATGAGCTACCAGCGATGCGATGTCGAGGGCATATTCCCGGCCGGCGAGAAACTCCAGATATTCGGGATAGGTCTGCCACGCGCCCCAGGGCATGCCTTCGTAGAGGGCGGTGCCGGGAATGTCCTCCACGCCTTCCATGAGATCGATGAGATCGCGGTGCGCGTCGGGCTGCACCGGCGCGAAGCCGACGCCGCAGTTACCCATGACAATGGTACCGACACCGTGGCTGGCGGAGGGGTCCATGGCCGCGTCCCAGGTCACCTGGCCGTCGTAATGGGTATGGATGTCCACCCAGGCCGGTGTGACGATAGCACCCTCGGCGTCGATGGTCTCGCGGGCCGGTGCGTCGATGCGCCCGCCAACCGCCGCGATGCGGCCGTCCTGTACCGCCACGTCACCGGCTACGCCCTCGGCGCCGCTGCCGTCGATGATGGTGCCGCCGCGAATGATGTAGTCGTACATGAATGACCCTATATCAGATGCTTTTCGGACACTTCGACAGCGAAGCGCTTGAAGTCGTCCAGGTGACGTTGGCTGATCGCGTGCACAATGGCCCAGTTGATGACGTCATCGGCGAGTCCATGCTGCGCGGCGCTCGTCGAGGATCCGCTGCCGTAGCGGCAGAAAGTCCGCTACGTTCATCACATGCCTGGTCAACAGCCGCGCGTAGGCCGCATTATCACCGAGCAGCCGCTCACCTCTCAGAACTTCACCCAGGACAGGTTCCGGCGCATCGAAGAGATCGACGACATCAACCGGACAGCCCACTTCCGCAGAGACTCGCTCTATCAGCGCCTGCTTCTGCTCTGGTGTCATCGGCTGCTCAAGAAGAACGGCCAGGTCGATATCGCTATCAGGATTATGGGTACCGACGGCGCGAGATCCGAACAGAAACGCCAACTCGAGTTCCGGCAGGTCTGAAAGCAGACTCTTCAGAGTTTCCTTGACGTGGCTCATGTCGACCGGCCTGGATGAAGGTAACCCGCAGTCTAGATGGCGGCCGGGAAAATCTCTACGGCCCGGCCGGGCAGGAAATCACCCGATCCGGCGCCGGATCCACTCGACCATGGCTGGGTACGCCCTCTTATCCTGAATCATGAACAGGTGACCGCCGTCGAAGAGCGCCAGTTCCGCCCCCGGAATGCGTTCCGCCAGAGCCTCGAGATTGGCCACAGGCGCAATACCGTCGTGGCGCCCGCCGGCGATCAGCACCGGCATATCCAGTGCCGGCAGGCGCGGCCAGGTATCGTGCCCGGCCCGGGCGGCGAGTTGCAGGGCAGCGCCGCTTTCGTCACGGTCGTTTCGCTGGGCACTGCGGGCAAAGTCCAGCAGGCGCTGCCACTGCTCCGGGTTCTTCTCGCGCCAGGCGTCGTCCCGCCGCAGATCGGCGAGCTCGAGCTGGCGGACCAGGCGCGTTTCTTGCGGCAGCCCGGCCAGCTCGTGAAGAGGATAAGAGGCCCCGCCTGCGCCGCCGGCGCTCGTACAGCACAGCACCAGGGCACTGACCCGTTCGGGAAATTGCAGCGCGAGTTCCTGGGCCACCATGCCGCCGAAGGACACGCCGACTACCGGCACCGCGCCCCAGCCGAGGGCTTCGAGCAGACCACCGGCATCGGCGCCGTAGTCCGCCATGGTGTAGGGTCCGGCCGGCACCGCGCTCTGACCCAGGCCGCGCTGGTCGAAGGCGAGAATCTCGAAATGTCCGGCGAGCGGGCTGTCGAACACGTTCGGCCGGGTGCGCAGATCGCCGCCGGTGCCGCTGATGAACAGCAGCCGCGGACCACGGCCTTCAACTTCGTAGTAGAGCTCGATGCCGTTGGCGGTGATGCGGGGCATGACGGAGTGCCTTCTCATAAAACTGGCGGTGACTGGCCGGGAGTATACGTGCTGGGGAGGCACGGGTTCAGGATTGGCTGGGTTGGGGGTATGGTGGAGCGAGAGCTGACCGCGGCCGCATCACGTTCGGCCGCTCCCACAGGCAATGGGGGTGTTATGCATATCGGAGCTTTGATATTCGCCACTGACTACGCCGTGCGCGCGGATGAGCTGGCGGCGGAACTCGAGCAGCGCGGCTATGAATCGCTGTTCGTCCCGGAGCACACGCACATTCCCACGTCGCGGGAATCGCCCTGGCCCGGCGGCGGCGACCTGCCCAGGGAGTACTGGCACACCTACGATCCGTTCGTCAGCTTGTCGTTCGCGGCAGCGGCGACGCAAACCCTGAAGCTCGGCACCGGCATCTGCCTGTTGCCCCAGCGCGACACGCTGGTCACCGCCAAGCTGGCGGCAAGCCTCGACCGCCTGTCCAACGGGCGCTTCGTATTCGGTATCGGCGGCGGCTGGAACAAGGAAGAGATGGCGCACCACGGTACCGAATACCGCACGCGGTTCCAGCGCATGGAGGAACAGGTGCGCGCCATGCAGGGGCTGTGGACAGAGGATGCAGCCGGCTTCGACGGCAAGTACGTGCAGTTCACCGAGAGCCTGTCGTACCCGAAACCGGTGCAAGCGCCCTATCCGCCGATCCTCCTCGGCGGGGAGTCGGACCATACCCTGCGGCGCGTCGTCAGTTTCTGCGACGGCTGGCTGCCGCGGGCGCGCGGCGGCTTCGACGCCGCCGAGAGCATGCAGCGGCTGCAGCGCATGGCAGACGAGCACGGCCGCTCCATGCAGACGCTGAACGTCAGCGTGTTCGGCGCGCGGCCGGATGCCGACACGCTGCTGTCGTATCGCGAGGCCGGTATCGACCGGGCCATACTGCCATTGCCGCCGGCGCCGCGGGACGAGGTCTGGAAGCTGCTGGATCGCTACCAGCCGCTGCTGGATCAGTCTGGCGCATGAGCGATGCTCCTCCGCGGCTCATCTGGGGCCACATCAACATCAATGTCAGCGATCGGCCGGCAACGGCCCACGCGCCCGGCCGGGCAGCCTCGGCGTGTTCAGAAAGGTCGCGACCCAGTGGATGCCGATGACCAGCGCCAGGTCATAGTGCATGCCGAAGTGACGGCTGAGCGCCATGCCGCCGAGAAACGCACCAACGCACCAGAACCACTTCCAGCGCAGGGTGAAGTAATGCATGACGGCGAAACCCGCGTTGCTGGCGACCACCGCGCTGCGCAGCTCGACGCCATTCGCTTCGGCGAAGTAGGGAATCGCCAGGCGGAACACCCACTCTTCCCACCCCGACACCAGCAGCAGGTAGAAAATCCAGCCCAATGCCGGCAGATCGAGCCTGCGGTCGATAAAGCCGGCATAGGCGGCCAGCAGTCCGAGAATCAAACCGCCCGCGGCGGCGTAGTGGACCGGCGCGGCCAGCAGGCTGGCGAGCGCCGGCAGCAGCAAAGCGCGCATGTCCGGATGCAGCAGGCAAAGCACGCCGAGTAATGCACCCGGCAGACCATGCCGCAGGGCTACGGCGCGGAATGTGTTCAGCCGGGTACCGGTGAAATCCGGCGGGCGCTGCAGGCGCCGCTGACTGGGTGCCAGGCCATACTGGTTACGTGCCGAGTTCAAGGGAATGTCCTCAGGTCACCCCAGCGCACCGGCCAGGCCCTACCTGGGCCTCACGTCGCGCGGGCTCATGCCCGTCCAGCGCTTGAATGCCCGGGAGAATGCCGCCGGCTCGGAGAAGCCGACCAGGTAGGCCGTCTCGTTCACCGACACCTTCCCACTGGCGAGGTATTCCATTGCCAGGCGATGGCGCAATTCGTCGAGTACCTGCTCGAACGTCACGCCTTCGGCCTTGAGACGCCGGTAAAGCGTCTGCCGGCTGACGTTCAGGCGGGCTGCGATGTCTGCCATGCTCACTGCACCCATGTGCAGCACAGACATCAGCAGCTTTTCCACCTCGCTTCTAGTCGATGCCGAACGTTCCAGTGCATGGAGCAGAGTGTCGGCGTGCTCGGTCAGCACGCCAAAGGCGTAGCGCGGCAACCGTTCGAGGCGCTGCGCGAGGACGGCGCCGTCCACCAGAATGGCATTGCGCGCGGCGTTGAACACCAGCGGTGCCTGAAATATCCGCGTGTACTCGTCGACATAAGCAGGCTCCGGGTGGGTGACGTGCACGGCCCTGGCGAATCCCGGCACGCCGAGTTGCCGCGGCCGGCAGACGATCTGGGCGAACGCCGATTCCGTGAGTTCGGGGAAGGCGTTCGGCCTGCGCCGCATGTCTACCAGCCACAGCCCGTGCCGGTCGGCGTCGAAGCGAAAGCGCTCGGGCCCGTCGGTGTCGACATCGACCACCAGGCGCACGTAACGATTGAGCTGGGCATGGGCGTCGGCCATGGTCTCGGCCGCCTGGCCGATCAGACCGACCACCGAAAGCTGGGCGATATCAGTGGATTCGCCGTAGTGCAGCGCCAGGGCAGGTTCGCCGGTCGCGGCCACAGCGGCGCGCATGAGCGCCGCATACTGCGACAGCGGAACGCGCGCGTCGGGATCGGACAATACCGGGGCTTCGATGCCGGACTCCTTCAGCAGAGCTGTGCGCCCGGCGCCGTTCGACTCCGCCAGTTCGAGCAGTCCGCGCGCATATGCAGCCGAAACTGATTCAGCCACAGCAGCGCTTACCCTTTGTTACCTGCGGTCACGTTTCTGATTCCTGCCGTCATGGGATCTGTAACCGTCCAACCATAGCATTCCCCAACGCCTGATAACGGTAGTTCCTGCCATGGCTCTCGAGCTCGACCCCGCGGCCCCGCTGTGGCTTCACACCGCCGCCGGCGCATTGCTCTATCTGCACATCGGCGGCGGCGCCGTCGGCATGGTCTCCGGCGCGGCGGCACTGGTGTTCCGCAAGGGCAGCGGCGCTCATCGCCTGGCCGGCAGGACGTTTCTCGGCTCCATGCTGATCATGGCCGGAATCGGCGCGGGCGTGGCGCCGTTTCTACCCGAACGCGCATCGGTCCTCGGCGGCCTGATGGCCTTCTATCTGGTGGCCAGCGCCTGGTTGACGGTGTGGCGGCCGCCCGGAACCGCCGGCCGTGCGGAGGCCGCTGCCCTGGCCGCATCGCTGGGTCTGGTGGCATTGACGGTGACGTTCAGCCTGATGGCGGTCAACGACGCCAGCGGCACGCTGGACGGTCAGCCGCCGCAGGCCTTCATTCTGTTCGGCATCATGGCGCCGCTCGCTGCCCTCGGCGACCTGCGGCTGGTCATGCAGGGCGGCATCCGGGGCGCCCGGCGAATCGCCCGCCATCTGTGGCGCATGTGCATGGCGTTGTTTATCGCCGTGACCTCCTATTTCCTCGGCCAGCCCGACTTTCTGCCGCCGTTCATGCGCGGCACCGCGTGGGTCTATGTGCCCTCGCTCGCGACTCTGGCGGTGATGGCGTACTGGCTGGTCCGTGTGCGGTTTGTGCAGCGCCTGCATGCGCCGGGGTATGATGACCGCCGATCGCAAGGCCAGGTAACTCATGCAGCACGAGATCCTCGGTGAATTCGCCCAGTACCTGAGACTCGCCCTGCAGCGCGGCGAGACCTGCTGGGCCGGCCGCGGCTCCATCATGTCCTATGACAAAGGCGTGCACTGGACCTTGCGCGCCCCGGGCGGTGTCTCCGGGGCCGCACGGCGCAGCGGCGCTGATAATAGTGGGAGCGACCTCCCGGTCGCGACCTGGAGGTCGCTCCCACAGAGGTAGCTCCCACAGGGCCGCCGGGGGATCACCATTTGATCCCCCGGCCCGCTAGGCTGACCATGGTCGCATCAGCCACCGAGGGTTCCTGCCTTGAAACTGCTTCACACCGCCGACTGGCAACTCGGCCTGCGCCTCAACTTCGTCGGCGGCGACGCGGCCGTGCGCCTGCGTGCCCAGCGCTTCGACAGCGTCCGCCGCCTGGGCGAACTGGCTCGGGAGCACGCTGTAGACGCGGTCGTCGTGGCCGGTGACGTGTTCGACGACAACGGCGTCGGCGCCGACACCATCCAGCAGGCCCGTGACGCTCTGGATGCCTTTGGCGACATTCCCGTGGTGCTGCTGCCGGGCAACCACGATCCGGCCACACCGGATTCGGCCCTGGCCCGCCTGAGCGAACTGCCCGGCACCGTGCACGTAGCCGTAGAGCGGGCGCCCATCACCCTGGGTGAACTCGAGATCTTCCCCTGCCCGCTCACGTCCCGGCACACCTTCGACGATCCCGCCGCCTGGCTGCCGCAAGCACAAGACCGCGGCCGGGTGCGCGTGGTGGTGGCTCACGGTGGCGCGCTCAGCTTCGGTGAAACGGTGGAGACGCCGAACCGCATCGATGTCGACGCCATCCTCGCCCGCGGCTACGACTACGTGGCCCTGGGCGACTGGCACGGCACCTTTCAGGTGAACGACCGGGCCTGGTACGCGGGCGCCCACGAAGCCACCCGCTTCAAGGAAAAGCAGCCGGGTAACGCCCTGCTGGTGGAGATCGACGGTCCCGGTGCGCCGCCCCGGGTAGAATCGCTGGCCGTGGCGCGCACCCGCTGGATCAACCACGCCGTCGAACTGGCGGATGACAGCCATATCGACATGCTGGAAGACTGGCTGAACGCACTGACAGAGAAATCCTGGACTCTGCTGGAGTTGTCGCTGCATGGCCAGCTCTCCCTCGGCGGGCGCAGCCGCCTCGATGAACTGATCGATTCGTTTCGCGAGCGTCTCGCGCTGTTGCGCATCGACGAAGACACGGTGACCGCCGCACCCACGCCGGAGGATCTGGCCGCCCTGCACGGCGAAGGCTATCTGGGCCGGGCCATCGACACCCTGCGCAGCAGTGACGACCCGGTAGACGCGGACGCCCTGCGGCTGCTCTACCGGCTGACCCGGGAGGCCGGCTGATGTGGATCCGGCGCCTGGCGGTGGAAAACTGGCGCGGTCTCACGGCGTCGCTGGAGGATCTGGCGCCGGGTCTGAACCTTGTGGCCGGCCCCAACGAATCCGGCAAGAGCCGGCTGGTGGAAGCCCTGCGTTTTGCCCTGTTCGAAAGCTCCAGCGGCCAGGCAGCGCACAAGAAAGCGCTGGCGACCTGGGGCGTGGCAGCGGACAAGCCCCGGGTGGTGGTGGAGTTCGAGCTCGGCGGCAGCGACTGGCGCCTGGAAAAGGTGTTCCTCGGCACCGGCCACAACGCGCACCTGCGCAGTGCGGACGAGCATCACGAGGACGAAGCGGCCGAGGCGCGTCTGGCGGATCTGCTGGGGGTTGCCGGCGGCAGCGGGCGCACCGAGGTAAAGCTGGAGGACCGGGGCGTCTGGTCACTGCTGTGGGTGGAACAGGGAGATTCGAGCCAGCGGCCGGCCCACAACGACGAATCCCAGAGCCGCATCCTCAATCAGCTCACCGAAGAGATCGGCGAGGTGGCAGCCGGTGAGTTCGGCCAGCAGATGCTCGGCCGGGCGGAAGCCTACCGCGCCCGCTACTTCACACCGAAAAGCGGCGCCGGGAAAGACACGCTCGCCACACCGCGCCGCACGGTCCAGGAACTCGAGGAGCGCCTGGCCCATGCCGTGGCACGGCGCAGCGAGCTGGCGCAGGCCGCCGACGACCTCGAACGGTCGCGGCAGAAAGCCCAGGAATTGAGTTCGCGCCATCAGGCGGCAGCCGCTGAGCTGGAAACCATCACCGCGCAGCATCACGAGGCCGAGAAACTGCGCCACGAGCTGGAAGTTGCCGATGAGCGTGTAGGTGCCGCCGAGACCGCCCGCCAGGATGCTCGCGACAAGCTGGAGAACGCCGAACGTCATCTAGCCGAGCAGAAAGACCTGGCGGCACGCATAGAGGAAGGCAGCAAGCGGCTGCAGCGCGACCAGGCTGCCGCAGACAAACTGCGCAAAGCGTTCGAGGACGCCAGCCGCGACCTCGCGGGGCTGGAGTCGCGCATCGACAACGCGGACAGCCACCTGCGTCTGCTGCGCCGCCGCCAGCAGCTCACCGCCCAGCGCGACGCGCTGGAACGGGCCAACAGCCGCCTGCAGACAGGACGCGCGCTGGCCCAGCGGCAATCGGATATCCGCACCGAACTGGCGGGTATGCCGAATATCACACCCAGGCAAGTCACCGAGCTGCGCCGCCTGCTGGAAGCCCGCGCCACGGCCCGCGCCCAGCTCGACGGCGCATCGGTGTCGCTCACCCTGACCGCCCACCGTGATCTGCAGATAGACGGTGAACCCCTGGCCGCCGGCGCCTCGCGCCGACTCCTCGCCGACGACGACCGGCGCATCGAGGTAGAGGCGCTGCTGGCCATCGACGTACAGCCCGGAGCCGGCGATGTGGTCGCCCTGCGCGACCGCTCCCGGGAGGCCGAACGCCGGGTGGCTGAATGTCTCGACACGCTGGGCGTGGCCGACGCCGACGAAGCCGACCGTATCGCCCAGCGCCGGGGGGAACTGGAACGTGAATTGAAACGCCAGAGTGAATCGCTGGCGGAACGCGTTCCGGAGGGGCTCGAAGAACTGGAACGGGTGGTCGGCGAACTCGAGGCCGGAATCGAAGCGGCCGCCGGCGATGATTCTGAGAGCATGGCGTTTGACCCCGCCGAACTCGCAACGGCGGAAGCCGAGCTGCGCTCCCTGGCCGAGCGGCGCAGCGCGGCCCGGGCACGCCGGGACGGCGCCAGCGAGCAACTCAACGCCGCCCGCGAGACTCTCGCCGGGCTGCGCGCGAAAGTGGAATCGGACCAGGCCCAGCACGACCAGATCTCCCGCCGCCTTGCCACGATGCCTGGAACTGACAAGCTCAAGGATGCTGCAGAAGCTGCGGAGCGCGCCTTCGGTGAACGGGTGGCCGCCCGGGATGAAACCCGGCGCCGGTTCCAGGCCAGCGGCGGCGAGCGCGCCAGCGAAGATCTGGAACGGGCCCGCAAAGCCGAAGCGCAGCTGAGCCAGCAACTCGCCGACACCCGGGAGAGCTGCATCCGGCTGGAAACCGTCCTGAGCGCGGCCGGCGACGACGGCCGCCACGAACAGGTTCAGGAGCTGGAAGCGGAACTGGAGCAGGCGCGCACGGCGCTGGCCCGGGTGGAGCGCGACGCCGCCGCGGCCTGGCGCCTGCACGAGGTGCTCGACCGGGAGTACAAAGCCGCCCGCGAGCGCCTCAGCCGGCCGGTGGTGGAGCGCATCCGTCCCTACCTGGAAGACCTGTTCCCGGGCAGCGAGGTGTGGCTGGATGAAGACCTCGAGCTCAAGGGCCTGCGCAGTGATCTGGCCGACGAGGGCTTCGAATTCCTCTCCGGCGGAGCCCGGGAGCAGCTTTCGTTACTGGTGCGCCTCGGATTGGCGGAAGTACTCGGCGCCGAGGAGCCATGGCCGCTGGTGCTCGACGACGTCCTGGTCAACACCGACGCCGAGCGGATCCGCCGCATGCAGCGGGCCCTGTTCCACGCCGGCCGCAGGATGCAGATTCTGCTGTTCACCTGTCACGGCCCGCTGTTCGACACACTGGGCCCGGATACCCACATCGAGCTGCCGATTCCGTCATCGCGTCAGGCCGGAAGCGACGGCGCGGCGGCCAGGTGAGCGGATCATGAACGAGGCCGACGGCTGTGGGAGCGATCTGTGATCGCGATTGGAAATCGCTCCCACGGGGGTGGGGCGCCGCCCGTCAGTCCTCATTGGCAGACTGTTTGTCGCCCTGGGGTACGCTGAACACCTCCGGCGCATCCGGTAGCGTTTCCAGATACAGCGAGCGGCTCGGGAAGGCGAAGCCGGTGCCCGCATCGGTGACGATGCGTTTGACCTCGTAGGCCAGACGCTCCTTGATCTCGAGCCAGTCGCCCCACACGGTCGTGTTGGTGAAGCAATACAGCAGAATGTCGATGGAGCTGTCGGAGAATGCGTCGATACGCACGAACGTGGACACCTCTGACGGGTCGGCGAACTCGTCGCTGTCGAGGATGTATCGCTCGATGCCGTCGCGGATTTCCCGCAGCTGCTCGATGCTGGTGCGGTATTCCACGCCGATGATCCAGCGGATGCGACGGTGGGTCATGCGACTGAAGTTGGTCACCGCATTGTCCGATAGCTTCGCGTTCGGCACGAACACCGGCGCCCGGTCGAAGCGACGCACCGTGGTGGTCCGGAAACCGACCTGCAGAACCGTCCCTTCCACCACGCCGTCCACGTTGATCCACTCGCCGACGTTCAAGCGTCGTTCGCCGATGACGAACAGCCCGGCGATCAGATTCTTGAACAGGTCCTGAGCGCCCAGCGCCACCGCCACGCCGAACAGCCCCAGGCCGGCGAGGATGGGGCCCACCGCAATACCCCAGAGCTCCAGTATCGTCGCCGCGCCAAGCACGATGAACAGCGCGCGCCCTGCCTTGATGATCCAACCCACCATGGCGTCGGTGAGAAAGCCGCGGGTCATCATGAGCAGGTGGCCGACCGGCGACGTCAGCCGATACAAGGCCCAGAACAGAGTGAAGGCCACCAGGGAACGATTGATGTTATAGAAAAAGGCGGCGGTATCGTCGCCCACGTCCAGGCTGTTGGTGGCGAAGAACAGGCCCATGACCACGGGGATGAATCGAATCGGCTCGCGCAGGGCGCTCAGCACATGGTCGTCAATGTCGGTGTTAGTGCGTTTCGTGGCGCGCTTGATCACCCTCAGCACCAGCCGGGTGACCAGATTCCGGGCGAGCAGGAACACCAGGAAGATCGCCAGCGCGACCACCGAATCGGCAATCGGGATACCGAACACGCCGTCCTGCCAGACCTCGACCACGAGATCCCAGAACGACCAGAAAGTATTCATGTCCATGAAGGGTTGAAGATCCTGTTTGGTGAGCGGCAGATGTACGCCCAACCATAGCATCTGGGGTGCACGGCGGGCAGACTCGACAAGGCTGGATTATTGAGCGCGCCGTCAGGATACGGCCGTGGCAGATGAGCACGCCCGGTCATATCATCTCCTCTATTCCCGCGCGCTAAGACAGGATTCTGCTTGCCTGACAATCCGCCCACCCGACCGCCCCTGGCCAAAGATCCGGTCGTCGACCAGTCTCTGCGGCATTCCCTTCGCGACGGCGTTTACTTCTCCGCCATGGTGGGCGGCGCCGAGGGCTATTTCTCGGCGTTCGCCGTGTTTCTCTAAGCCACCACCGCGCAGATCGGTGTGCGTGCAGTTCCTCACCCTGAGCCGCTGGGGCCGGCTGAGCCGCCTCGAGCAGGCAGGCGTGATCCGACGTTCACGGGCACCCGATCCCCTTGAAGAACTGGCGGCCCTCGACCTGCCGCGGTCAGAGCACAGTGTGGTCGACGCGCTGCTCGATGAGCGCCGGGACGGCCGTTGAGGTTCTGGGATGCCCGGCCCCTTACGGGGCCGGGCTCACCTCAGGCCGCCCGGTCCAGCGGCTCCTCCTCGGCCGCAACCGGCTCCGGCAGGATCTGGTCCCGGGGCCGCGACACATCCCGGAACAGCAGCATGTCGAGGATGCGGGTAGATCCACCGTTGTAGAAACCCGCCTGCACCCCGTCGACGTTCTTCGGGTTGCGGAACGTGCCGAACACCATGTCCCACAAGGGCAGATTGGCGTAGTTGTAGCGGTGCCGGGCGCGCTGGTGGTGCACCACGTGGCTCTCCGGGCGCTGAATCAGATAGCCCATCCAGCGCGGGGTGCGGATGTTGGCGTGCTGGAACATGGCGTTGAAACCCAGCCACGCTCCCGCCACTACGCCGGCTTCCACCGTCAGGCCAAGCAGCGGGTAGAACACCAGACTGCCCAGGCTCGTGAACATGAAGACGTCCACCGGGTGCAGGTACTGGGCACTGAAGGCATCCATGGCTTCGGCGCTGTGGTGCATCTGGTGGGCCAGGCGCCACAGCAGATCGAAGCGGTGCGCCGTGCGGTGGTACCAGTAGTGAATGAACTCATACACCACGATGCCCAGACCCGCACCCACCCAGGTGCCCAGATTGCGGCCGTCCAGCAGGTGATAATCACCCAGCAGCTGGCCCCAGAACCCGGCCACGGCCATAGAGCCTCCTACCACCGCCATGGTGGCCAGA
Organism: Gammaproteobacteria bacterium; assembly: GCA_034522075.1. Taxonomy (GTDB): domain Bacteria; phylum Pseudomonadota; class Gammaproteobacteria; order Pseudomonadales; family Azotimanducaceae; genus UBA7803. Next base: position 78,589 of record JAXHLO010000018.1, read on the forward strand.
GTCATGCGGGTCTTCCACCAGCCCGGCTTCTCGTAGGCCCTGGCCTCGTGGACCAGGGCAAGCAGCAGGAATGCGGGGATCAATGCCAGCGGCAGAATGGCAAGTATTTCGAACATGGTCAGCTCCTCGATTTGCGGTTGCGGCAGCGGCCGACATGGCCCCTGCAGAGCCGGCATATTCCGCAAACCGGGAGCTAACTGACTGAAAGTTAAGCGCTATTTTTCCTCAATTTTTCCGATAATTTGCCGCTATGGCCGGAAACGGCACATCGCCAAGCTCGGCCTCGCCGAAACCGACCCGCTCGAGCAGCGCCGCCCAGCGCGGATCGCCGCGCAGCGGGTCGAGCAGCGGATCCCAGCGGAACTCGAGAAAACCGCCGCTGCCGTTGGCTTCGTATTCCACCTCGAGCCACTCGAAGGCCCGTTCGATGTCGCCGCGATGGGCGTACACCTGGGCCAGATTGCCGGCGGCCCGGGTGCCGAAGCGGCGCTCTACCCGGGCCAGAGCCGCATCAGACGCCGCAATACGGCCCTCGGCGTTATCCAGCAGTGCCTGGCCGAGCCATTGCCCTGCCTCCAGCTGCTCGGCCGCCAGGGCCTGCCGGGCGCCCTCCAGATCTCCCTGAGCCAGGAGTACCCGTGCCAGGCGATAGTGAGCACCCGCATACTGCGGGCTCAGCATCAACGTGTTGCGAATACTGCGCTCCGCCTCCGGATAGCGGCGGGCGAGCAGGTAGGCGTTGGCCAGGTTGGCGTGGGCCACGGCGGATACCGGGTCGCGCAGGGCACCCGCCCGCAGCAGAGCAATGGCGTCATCCAGACGGCCCAGAGCCACGGCCAGTACCGCGGCATTGCTGAGAATGGCATCGTTGCCCGGTTCCAGCTCCAATGCCCGGCGGTAGTGCTCGGCAGCCGCGCGCAGGTCGTTGTCCTGATACATGGCCAGCCAGCCCAGGCGGTCGTAAGCGGGGGCGTAGGCGGGATCCACAGCCAGAGCCTTGAACGCCGCCTGCCGAGCCAGACGGAAACCCTCGTCGCGGGGCATCTCGACGATGCCCGCCAGATTGAAATACACGCCTGCCAGTTCGTTCCAGGCCGGCAGGTACTCGTCATCGATGGCCAGGGCCTGGCGGTACAGTTCAGCAGCGCGCTCAAGGCCTTCCCGGGTGTGCTGACGGCCCACATGGCGCGCTTGCAGATACAGGGTGTAGGCGCGGGGGTCGGTCTCCCGCACGCTCAGCTCACCGCCGAGCAATCGCAGACGCAGCTGCTCCATGACCTGGCCGGCGATGTCGTCCTGAATGGCGAAAATGTCATCGAGCGTGCGGTCGTAGACATCGGACCAGAGCTGGTAGCCGGCCCGGGCATCGACGAGCTGCGCCGTGACGCGAACCTGATTGCCGCTGCGCTGCACGCTGCCGGTAAGCACGTGGGCGACCTTGAGACGCTCGGCAATCTGCTCCACCGCCAGGTTTTCGCCGCGAAACGAGAACGCCGAATTCCGCGCCGCGACCCGCAGGGCCGGCACCCGGGTGAGCAGGGTGATCAGTTCCTCGGCCAGGCCTTCGGCGAAGTAATCCTGATTGCCCTGGGGGCTCAGGTCCTCGAACGGCAGCACTGCAATGGAATCGTCCGGTATGGGTGCGGCATCCGGCACCGTCAGGCGCTGCCAGGCGAACAACGCCGCCGCCAGCACCAGCGGCACGGCAACCAGCACCTTCCAGTCGAAGCGCGCTATGGGCCGCCGGCGGGTAGCCGGCACCGTGGTCTGCTCCATGGGTTCTGTCGTCGCCGGCGGGACTGCGGGCGCCGTGGCCAGTGGTTCCACCGCCGCGAGCAGGCGGTAGCCGCGCTTGGGAATGGTCTCGATGTAACGGCGCTCGCCCTGGTTTTCGCCGAGCAGCCGGCGCAGTTCGCCGATGGTGCTGGTGAGCGGTTCGTCGGTGACCGCCGTGCGGCCCCACACGGCGGCGAGCAGGTCGTCGCGTTCCACCACCTGCCCGGACTGGGCGGCCAGGGCACAGAGCACGTCCATGGCTTTACGCCGCACCCGGCGGGTTTCGCTGTGGCCGTTCGCAGCGCGCACGATGCGGCCCTCCAGCGGCAGGACGTCCCAGTCGCCGATGCGAAAGCCGTTACTCAGGTTCATGAATGCCGGGTGTAGCCGGGGAGTGACGTAGTCTACCGCAAGTCTGCGGCCGCGCCCGTCACCAGATAGGTGGCAAAGCTCGCCAGCCAGTGGCCGCCGGAATAGTGCTCGCCGGTCACCGCGGCGAGGCCGGCGCGCTGATGCTCGGCAGCGGCGGCCAGCAACGCCGGGCGGCGCGGATCGTCGGCCGGCAGAGCAGCGGCGATGGCTTGCAGATTCCAGGCCCGGGAGAGATTGACCCCATCCAGATGAGCCGGTTTGCCGTCGGGTCGGAATCCGGACCCGCACCGGGATGCAGCCAGCCCGCCGTGCCATCCCGGGGGATACCGGGCAGAAAGTCGCTCAACCACGCCGGATAATCAGCGGCCGGGATGATGCGGCGCATGAGATCCGCCTCCATGAGACACGGCGACAGGAAGTCCTCGCCCGACGGCTCGTAGGCCAGCGGGCAGTCGCGGTCATCGGCATAGAAGCGGCGGGACTTTTCCACGAGCAGGGTCTCGAGTTTGTCGTGGCCGGCGATCCGGGCCCAATCCAGGGCCAGGGCGAAGGCGAACGCCGTCTGATTGTGAGTACCCGAGCGCACCGGATAGAGCAAATCCGGCAGCCAGCTCTGCAAGCGTTCGGCGATCACCTCTTCCAGAGGGGCCAGGGCGTCAAGCCAGGTCTGGAAATCGGCAGAGCGCGGGGCGGGACCCGCGCCTCGGACACTCTGTTGCGCCGCCCGAAGTTCAGCGGTGAGCTGCAGGAACCAGGCCAGGCCGTAGGGGCGTTCGAAGCCGGCGCGGCCCGCGCCCTGGAAATAAGCAACCTCGCCGGCCACTTTGTCCGCCGTGAAGCTGACGGCCAATGCTTCACGCGCCGGCCCGGCAAACCCGGCGTCGGGATAGAGATGCAGCAGCCGCACCAGCAGCCAGTGAGCGTGCACGGCCGAATGCCAGTCGTAGCAGCCGTAGAACACCGGGGTGAGCCGGCGGGGCGGCGCCGCGTCGGCGTCGGATTGCATGACGTGACTGATCTGGTTGGGATATTCACGGTGCACGCAGTCGAGCGCCAGGCGGGCGAACCGTGACAGGTCCTCGGTGCTGGCCATGGGTTCCTCCTGCGCATTGCCGGCGGCGACAGCGGCAAGGGTCATCATCAGGCCCAGCGTCGTCCGGCGGATCATCGCGCCGTCCCGATTGGCATCAAAGCGTTCACCCCGCCATCATAACGGGCTGTGCTCGAGCCGCCAGCCAGGAGGATGACACGACATGAAAGATCTCGCCGACGTGCCGCTGCCGGAGGACACCGTGGGGCTGCTGGAGGGCCTGGCCACGACCCGGGCCATCCGCCGCTACCGCGACGAACCCATACCGGAGGGTCACCTGCGCGACATCCTGTTCGCGGCCACCCGCGGGCCGAGCGGCTCGAACCGCCAGCCGTTCCGCTTCGTGGTGCTCAGCGACGGGCCCAACGCCCGCGCGGCCAAGACGCTCATCGGCGAACAGGCCCGGGCCATGTGGGATGCCAAGCGCAAACACGACGGCTATGACCGGGGCTCGGGGACGGCGGCCGATTCACCGAAAGCGCGCATGGCCAGAACCATGCAGGCCTATGTGGACAACTTCGAGTCGGCGCCGGTGCTGGTCCTGCCGTGCCTGGTGCGCTACCGGGAGCCGCACCCCATGGAAGGCGCTTCCGTCTACCCGGCGGTACAGAATCTGCTGCTCGGCGCCCGGGCCCTGGGCTACGGCGGGGTCATCACCGGGTTTCACAGCGCGGTGGAAGATGATCTGAAACGCCTGCTGGGCATTCCCGACGACGTGTTCATCGCCGCCACGGTGACCCTGGGCCGGCCCCAGGGCGGCCACGGCGCCGTGCGCCGCCGGCCGCTGGAGGAACTGGTGTTCGGTGAGCACTGGGGCGAAGCGCCGGCCTGGGCGGCGGATCCGCCGGGCACCCGCTACACCAGCGCCGGCCCGCCGAAAGGCTCAGCTCAATAACGCGGCGCAGCGGTCCAGGCGGCGCAGGGTGTCATCCTCGCCGCCCGGGGCCAGGGCGACGATGGCCCGGTCTACGCCGGCGTCGCGCAGCGGCGCGAGCGCCTGCGCTTCGCCCGGCAGCCCGATAGCACTGACGACGGCGGTGCCGGATCACGCCCTGGCTTCGCCGGGCAAATGCCTTCCGAGCCGCCCGACCCGGTCGAGGACCTTGTCCAGGTTCGCGCATGCGCGGCAGCCAGCCGTCGCCGAGGCGCCACGAGACGCCGCAAGGGTGTGGTCGGTTTCGCCGCCGAAGTCTGTGGGCGGATGCGGCCCGGCCGCCGGCTTGGGCCAGCACCAGATGGGATCGAAATCGACGAACTGGCCGTGGAACTCGGCTTCTTCCTGCGTCCAGATCAGCTTCAGGGCGGCGACCTGCTCTTCCAGCCGGCGGAAGCGGGGCAGCGTAGTCGGTGCCGCGATTCTCCATCTCCCGGCTCGTTCCAGCCGCCGCCCACACCGAACAGGAAGCGGCTGCCGGACAACAGATCCAGCGTCGCCACCGACTTGGCGGTATGAATGGTGTCGCGCTGCATGAGCAGACAGATGCCGGTGCCGAGCTTCAGGGTGCCCGTCACCGCGGCAGCCGCATTGAGCGCGGCGAACGGGTCGAGCGTGCGGGCGAAATCCCGGGTGACCGGGCCGCGGCCCGGATAAGGCGTGTTGCCAGTGGTGGGAATGTGCGAATGCTCCGGGACCCACGGAGACTCGAACCCCCGCTCTTCCATGGCCCGGGCCAGGCATGCCGGGCCGACGGACGTATCGGTGAGCACGGCGTACAGGCCGATGTTCATGTCAATTCTCCCGCACCGGTCACCCGGTCACCATCTCCGGCCAGCGGTCCGCCCAGGGCGCAGCGGCCTCGAGCTCGTAGGCCAGTTCGAACAGCGTCCGCTCGCCGCCCCGCTGGGTGGCGAACTGCATGCCGATGGGCAGACTGTTGCTGCTCCAGCCGAGCGGCACCGACATGGCCGCCGTGCCGGCGGCGTTGTGAATCGGCGTGTACGCCACCCAATCGAGCACCCGGTCATAGAGGGTTGCGTATTCCACGGTGGGCGCTTGCTCGCCAATCTGCGGGGGCGGCGCCGCCAGGGTCGGGGTCAAGAGCACGTCGTAACGCGAGAAGAACGCCTCGAAGAGCCGCTCCATCTGCGCGAAATAGGCCAGGGCATCGGCCAGCGCGGATTCCGGCAGCTTCTCGTAGGCTGCCGCCAGACCCAGGGTCCACGGCTCCAGGACGTCTTCCGGGTCGAGCTCCATACGCCGCGCCACGTCCAGCCGGGCGGCGGCACCGGAACTCCAGACCGCCATGAAGGCATCGTTGAAAGGCCTCGCCGTCCACCGCCGGCGCCGCCTCCTCCACATGGTGACCCAGCCCGGCGCACAGATGGGCGGTACGCTGGGCGGCGGTTTCCACGTCGGGGTGCGGCGCGGCACCGGTGGCGGCGCGGGTGGCGAGCGCCACCCGCAGGCGGCGGTCGGCCGGGCCGGTGACATGGCCCACCGGCGGCAGCGGCGCATCGCCGCCGCGGTATTCGGCCGCGGCGAACATGGCGGCACTGTCGCGCACCGTGCGCGACACGCAATGATGAACGCTGATGTCCACATGGGGGTCGGCCTCGGCCGGATTCAAGCGCCCGCGGCTGGGCTTCAGACCGAACAGGCCGCAGCACGACGCCGGAATGCGGATGGAGCCGCCGCCGTCGGTGGCGTGGGCGATGGGCACCATGCCTGCAGCCACGGCGACGCCGGCACCGCCGGATGAGCCGCCAGGCGTGTAATCGGGGTTCCAAGGGTTGCGGCAGGGCCCGAGCAGCAGAGATTCCGTGGTGCCGAGCAGGCCGAACTCCGGCGTGTTGCTCTTGCCCAGCGATACCAGTCCGGAATTCAGCGCACGCTGCACATAGAGCCGGGTCTGGTCGGGCACCCGGTCGGCATAGAGCCGCGAGCCGCTGGTGGTGCGCACGCCTGCCAGATCATTGAGGTCTTTGACAAGGTAGGGAACGCCCTTGAACGGCCCGTCCGCCGGTCCGCTGCGCGCTGCATCCCGGGCGCGCTCGAAGGTCCGGGTGACCACGGCGTTGAGCACCGGGTTGAGCGCTTCGACCCGGGCAATGGCGGCATCCACCAGTTCCAGCGGGCTGACCTCGCCGCGCCGTACCAGAGCGGCCTGGGCGGTGGCATCGAGGCGCCAGAACGGGTCCCGTGCAGCCAGCGCGGCCAGCGGACTCAAGACAGGCGACGCCAGCGCAGCGCCGGCGGCCATGGCAGTGCGGGCCAGCATGGCCCGGCGGGTAACGAATGCAGACATACGGACTCTCCCCCGGTGAAGAGAGAATCGTATCAGGATCGGGCTGGCGCCGGCAGGATGATAAGATTGACGGATCATACGACAGCCCGCCGGCGCGCGCTGCCCGGAACGACCCTGGCTGCACCGCGTCTAACGGCGACTGCACCGGACATCTCGTTGGATAACCCGTCATGAATACCTGGCTGAAAATCGCCTTGACCGTCGTCGGCGCTGTAGCAGCGCTGTTCGTCATTCTGGTCGTCGCGGTGACGCTGATCATCGAGCCCAACGACTACCGGCCCTACATCGTCAGCGCCGTGGAAGACGCCACCGGACGCAGTTTCGAAGTGCCGGGCGATCTGGGGCTCAGCCTGTTGCCGTGCTGCAGCGTTTCCGTGGGCGCCTCGCGGCTCGGCAACCCGCCGGGTTTTGCCGATGACGAATTCGCCAGCTTCGAATCCGCGTCGCTGAGCCTGAAACTCTGGCCATTGCTCACCCGCAGCGAGGTGCAGATCGGCACGGTCACCCTGGACGGCCCGGACGTCAATCTGACCCGTCTGGAAGACGGGCGGGTCAACTGGGAATTCGAAGATGCCGCCGAAGCCGATTCCGAGCCCGAGGCGTCGGACCCGGCGCTGGCCGGGTTGAGCGTGGCAGGGCTGGCCCTGCGCAACGGGCGGATCCGCTATCGAGATGCGGCGGCGGGTCAGGACTACACCGCCAGCGACGTGCGCCTGGACACGGGCATCGCCATGGCCGGCGAGCGCCTGACCATGAACGGCACGGCCTTGAGCGCCACGGTGAACGGCAATGATATGCCGGCTGACGGTGCGGACATCAGTGTGTCGGCCGACGCGCTGGTGGCCCTGCTGGCAGACGACGTGGTGCTATCCGTGGAAGGCATGCGCGCCGAGGTCCGGGCCCTGGAATCGCGCCTGCAGATTTCCGGCGGCGGTACTGCCGGCGACAGTCTGGCCATGACAGGTGAATTCACGCTCGAGCGGATGTCGCCGCGCGATCTGCTGGCAGCGCTGTCCGCTGCGCCCTACGAACCCGTCGACGACGATGCCCTGACCCGGCTGACCGCCAGCGGCGCCTGGACGCTGGGCAATTCCTTTTTCAAGATCGACGGCATCGACGTGCAGGTCGATGACTCGCGTCTCACCGGCAGCGCGTCGCTGGATGACTTCGATACGGCCGCGGCACGCTTCGATCTCGTGCTGGATCGACTGGACGTAGACCGCTACAGCCCGGCGGCCGCCGGCGGCGACACCGGATCAAGCCAGGCGGAACCCACCGTCATTCCCCTGGCGGCGCTGGCCGACGTGGAACTGCACGGCAACCTGCGCATCGATGATCTGCGCGCCGCCGGCGTGGCAGTCAACGAACTGCAGATCGAGATCGCCGCACGGGCGGGCACGGTCACCGTCGACCTCAATGGGCAGACGGCAGACGGCGGCTTCGCCTTGGACGGCCGCGGTAACGTGAGCAGCAATGAGCCGCAGCTCAGCGGCAACCTCAAGGTCGACGGCGTGTCGCCGCGCACCCTGCTGCAGGAACTGGATGCGGACATGGCCACCGCCGACCCGGACGTGCTCAGAAGCTTCTCCGGCAACAGCCGCTGGCGCCTCACCCCGCGCACCCTGACCCTGGAGGACATGCGCTGGCAACTCGACGACACCACCGCCACCGGCCGCTTCGCCGTGGCAGACTTCGACACCCTGGCCAGCCGCTTCGACATTGCCCTGGACCGGCTGAACGTGGATGCCTATCTGGCTCCCGACGAAGAGGATGTCGCGGCCGGTGAGGCGCAGACGGAAATCCCCGTGGAGGTTGTCCGGGCGTTGAACCTGGATGGCCGGCTGCGCGCCGGCGAGATGACGTTGCTCGGCTTGTTGCTGCGCAACGCGACGGCAACCGTCAGTGCCGCCGATGGTGTCCTGCGCCTCGACCCTCTCGCAGCTGCCGCGCTCTACCAGCAGGCGATGTTCGCGGCACCGTGGTAATCGACGCCACGGGTTCTACGGCGAATCTGAGTCTGGAGCAGGAACTGGCCGCTGTGCAGGTGAGCGACATGCTGCAGAGTCTCTTCGGCAGCGACCTGCTGGCGGGGTCGCTGTCCATGCAGCTTCGCGGCCGCGGCACGGGTAACACCGCCGCGGATCTGCTGCGCGGCCTGGCCGGCGACGTGTCGTTCGACCTTACCGACGGCGCCTACCGCGGCGCGGACCTGCTCTACGAAGTGCAGCGGGCACGGGCGTTGTTCAACAAGGAGCCCGTCCCCCAGGCGCCGGCGGATCCCACCACGCCCATCCGTGCGCTGAACATGAGCGGCACCGTCGCCGACGGCGTGCTGCAGACCAACGAATTCGTCGCCGAAACCACGGGCCTGCGCCTGCTCGGCGACGGCGGCATCAACCTCGTGGAACTGGCGCTGGATTACAAGCTCGATGCTCAAGTGCTGCGGGCCGCCGCCTCCGCCGCCCGGCTCGGCGACCTGACCAATGCCACCATCCCGCTGACCATCCGCGGGCCGCTGGTCGGCATCAGCGTCAACTTCAGGGTCTGGTGGCCGGCAGGGTGATGATACCTGCAACGGGAAGGCCCGGGAAAAGCTGCTCGACAAACTCGGCGGCGCGCGCGAGGAAACCGACGATAAAGCAGGCGACGGGACGACGCCCGAAGGAACGGAACCCGCCGCGGAACCCAGTCCGGAGCCCTCGCCCCGAGACCTGCTCAGGCAGGGTCTGCGCGGCCTGCTGGAATCACGCGAGCGGGAAAAACCCGCGGAGGACGAGTCGAACTGACCGCCGATCAGGAGTACGTTTATGCAGGGAATCAGGTGGATGGCCGTGGTGGTCGGGCTTGCCGGCTGCGCTGCCGTGCCGCCCGACACGGGTCAGTTCGATCAGGGCCCGTCGGCTGCCCTGTCACAGGCCGAGCTGAGCGCCGAGCCCATCCGCTTCGAGCTGGACCTGCCCTATGGCGGTGACGGCAATCCCCGCCGCCGGCTCGACCTCTACCTGCCCGACGAGCCCGCTGCGGACGCATTGCCCGTCATCGTGTTCCTGCACGGCGGCGGCTGGATGCAGGGCGACAAGGCCGATGGTGCCGGCCGCCTGCTGCCGTTCGTGCGCGACGGCGCCTATGTCGGAGTTTCCGCCGGCTATCGGTTGACCGGCGAGGCCGAATGGCCGGCGCAGATACACGACGCCAGGTCCGTGATCCGCTGGGTTCGCGCCCACGCTGACGAGTATGGCCTGGACCCCGGCCGTATCGCCGTGTGGGGCCGTGACGCCGGCGCCCACCTGGCACTCATGGTGGGTCTGACCGGCGACAGCGCCGCGCTCGATGCGGACTCCGGCCCCTATCCCGAGCAATCGAGCCATGTCTCCGCGGTGGTGAACTTCTTCGGCGTCACCGACATTCCGGCACTCATCGATCAGCCGTCGGACGTGGACCGAACCGGGCCCGATGCGCCGGAAGCCCGCCTCATCGGCGGCGCCGTGCCGGACAACGAGGAGCGCGCCCGGGCGGCTTCGCCCATGTCCTACATCAGCGCTGCAGATCCGCCGGTGCTGACCCTGCACGGCACGGCCGACAGGACGGTGCCCTACGATCAGGCCGTGCGCCTGGACCGGAAGCTCACCGCCCTGGGGGTCGACAGCTATTTCATCACGGTGACCGACGCCGGCCACGGCGGCTTTCCAGCGGAGGCGGACGCCCGGGTAGCCTGGTTCCTGGACAACGTTCTGCTCGGTGAGCCGGTGGAGGTTCCCACCTCGCCGGTAACGGATTAGTGTAGGACTCCGCCCAACAGGAGCATCCCGCTATGTGGACCACCGACCTCAACAACGTCGGCGCCCTCGCTGAACGCGATTTCACGCTCGACGTTGACGGCCGCCGCGTGCCCGGTGTGGTCTGGCGGCCGGACGACGCCACGGCCGACGCGCCGCTGGTACTGCTCGGTCACGGCGGTACGACCCACAAGCGTGCG
>JAXHLO010000019.1:0-121620 GCA_034522075.1 Gammaproteobacteria bacterium
AGAGCAGGAGAATACGGAATAACCCATAGATGAACCGGCAGCCCATGAACGGTAACCGTCTTCATCGAGCGACTCTCGAGAGCATCGTCCCGTAGCAAAGGCCCGACCGTCCCATTGAGTATCACTAATTTGGTTCCCAGCAGCGACAGCACAGCCAAGATCACGGGCATCGTGCTCGCAGGTGGCCGCGCCACGCGCATGTCCGGCACAGACAAGGGATTGATCTCTCTGGCCGGCCGGCCAATGATCGCACACGTGCTCGAGGCGCTTGCGCCGCAGGTGGAAGGTATTCTGATCAGCGCCAATCGTAATCAGGACCGCTATGCAGCTTTCGGTTATCCGGTGGTGGCCGACGATGACCCACGATTTCTGGGGCCATTGGCGGGGCTCGTCAGCGGCTTGCGAATCTGCCGGACGTCTCTGGTGCTCACAGTTCCCTGCGATTCGCCGCTGGTGACACCGATTCTCGCGGAACGCCTGCGGGAGGCACTGGAAAACGAGGGGACGGAGGTCGCTGTGGCCTTCGATGGAAATTCGCTGCAACCGGTGTTCATGTTGTTGCAAAGGCGACTGTTGCGCAGTCTCGAGACGTTTCTCGACAGTGGCGGCCGCAAAATCGGCGATTGGCTCGGCCAGCACCGTGTTGCAAAGGCAGACCTGACCGATTGCAGTGAGACTTTCATCAACGTGAATGACCCCGCGGATCACGAGGCACTGGAGGCACGATTGCTCGCCGGCGCGGCAACCGTAAGCCGATAGCTCAACGGGAGCTCAACATGCATAGTCACATCCCGGACTGCGACGACTCTGACGGCCACGACAGAACGATCGAGAAGGCGCTGGAGCACATGCTCGCGAACGTTGAAGCGGTAGCGGGTTTCGACACAGTCACTACTTGGGATGCACTGGACCGCGTTCTGTACCAACCAGTCACATCCCCGCTGAATCTGCCGCCCCACACCAACTCTGCCATGGACGGTTACGCCCTGGATGGCAGTCAACTGCCCGAGTTCGGCGACCAGGCTTTCCGGGTAATTGGTTCAGCGCTGGCGGGCAAACCCTTCTGCGGAGCCGTCGGCTCAGGCGAATGCGTGCGGATCATGACCGGGGCCGTGATTCCCGCCGGCACCGACACCGTCATAATGCAGGAGCAGGTGCGGCGCGAGGACGATCGCGCGATCATCGGTATCGGCCACCGACGAGGCCAGAATGTCCGGCCGGCCGGCGAAGATCTTTCTGCAGGCGATACGGCACTACCGGCCGGCCTGCTTTTGCGGCCGTCTCACCTGGGCCTGATCGCCTCGCTGGGCATCACGGAATTGTGTGTCAGGCGCCGGCCGGAAGTTGCTTTTTTCTCCACCGGCGACGAATTGCTTTCAGTCGGCCAACAGCTCAGCGAGGGACAGATCTACGACAGCAATCGCTACGCTCTTTATGCCATGTTGAAGCGGCTGAATCTGGAAACCCTCGATCTCGGTGTAGTGCGCGATAGTCGTGACGAACTCGAGCATGCCTTTCGAACAGCATCCGTCAGCGGCGATGCGATCATCACCACGGGTGGCGTCTCCGTCGGCGAGGCGGACTACGTCTCGGAGACACTGGCTGAACTCGGTGCCGTGGATTTTTCAACCGTTGCTATCAAGCCGGGCCGGCCGGTCGTCTTCGGGCGCGTCGGTGCTGCTCCATTTTTCGGATTGCCCGGCAATCCGGTGTCTACTATGGTCGCGTTCTACCAGCTCGTCCGGCCCGTGTTGTACCGGCTCATGGGCCGTCTCGATGCTGAGGTCCCGGTGTTGATTCCCGCGATCTCCGACTCTCGTATCAACAAGAAGCCTGGACGCCGGGAATATCAGCGCGGCATTCTGAGCCGCGATGCCGATGGCCATTATCGGGTTTCTATTACCGGCAAGCAGGGCTCAGGCCTGCTGCGTTCCATGGCAGTCGCCAACTGCTTCATTGTGCTGTCTGCTGAAACCGGATCCCTGGAGCCCGGTGCCCGGGTCGAAGTGCAGCCCTTCTCCTCAATTGTCTGAGCCGGCCTGAGAGATCCAATTGATGTCTTTGGTGACTCCGTTAACCACCGTCGGGCGCATTGCGCTGCGACGGATCGCGATTGAAAACCTTGATCTGACTGTGAGGGTCAACTCGATCGCGCTGCAATCGGGCCGCCTCCGACCACCATGCCAACTGCCTGAAGGTTCTGCCCATATAGTCCGCCCAGGCATCCGCATCCACCCCCGCCTGTATTGCCCCATCTTCGCTGAACACCTCGTGCGCTCTGGGCACGTGAATCATCGCCGATACGGGCAGGCAACCGAGCTCTGAAAGGAAAGTCCGCATGGCAACGGCGGCCCTGGCGCCGCCCCACTGGCCAGCGGAGTAAGTCACGATCGCGCTCGGCTTGTAAGAGAAGAGCGAACTGCCGAAATGATTGAGTAGATGGGCAAGAGCCGGGCTCATGGAGTGGTTGTATTCCGGACTCACCATGACGCAGCCATCGGCGCCGTCGATCTTTTCAGCCAGCGTGTCCAGATCCTCCGGCACCTTGCTCTTCGAATAGGCGAAATGGGGTTTGAACACCGCTCCAAGCTCAAGATCCAGCGGATCGATCAATTCCACCGCATTCTGCTCATCGGCGTCGCGCAGATGGGAGCGGCAGGCTCGCGCAACTCTCAAGCCCAGCCGCGGCGGCTTCGGCGGAGTGCTGTCGCGAACCGTTCCGAGAAAGATCAGAAATTTCATGGTGATTGCATCCGGTTAATTCGGTGAGCTGGCCTGTCATCGGACCATCGACCGCACACGGTAACAACGGTGTACGGAGTGAACTGGGTCACGTGCTGTGCTCCGCAGACCGCCGGGCCTGAATCCGGCCCTGGGCAATGGCGAGTACTTCGCCTTCCTCCACCGGCTGCCATGCTTCGTCCGTCAATGGAACGCTTGTGACAAGCACAATCTGCTGATCGGCAGCATCCACGGTCAATCCCTCAGTGACGAAGCCTTGTGTGCCACGATGACACCAGCGCTCGAGGGTCACCAGTCCGGGCGGCGCCACGCTGGCTGAGTCGGGATGAAATCGCCGGTGTCCATGGGCGAACAGTACGTCGCCATCCGAGTAGAGGAAGTTGGCTGGCCCCAAGGCTCTGACCATTCCGGCAAACTCGCTGACCACATTCAGCCGGCTTTCGAGCGTCGGCACCGCCCGCTCCGGCTGCCACAGCGGAGCCAGCCTGCCCAGCAAGGCGCAGAATGCGAGCTCCGAATCCGTCTCGCCGACCGGACGGAAACGACCGGGCTGCAGTTCCGCAGAGCGGAAGATACCGGGCAGATTACCGTTGTGCGCGAAGGCGTGCATGCGCCCGCCAAGTTCGCGCAGGAACGGCTGCGTGTTGGCGTACGCGACGTTGCCTATGGTGGCCCGGCGGATGTGTGCGAGCACAAGAGGGCTGCGCAGGGAGTGTCGGGCCAGGAATGGAATCCAGTCGCTGTTTGCTGCCGGCTCAGCCGCCTTGATCAGACGCACATCCCGGTCTTCGTAGTAAGCAATTCCCCAGCCACTATCATGGGGCCCGGACAAACCACCTCGCTTCGCGAACGCTGGAAGCGAGACGTTGACTGTCGCCCCCAGATTACTCGACACGCCGAGGAGTTCACACATCCATCAGTCTACCTGAACGGGCACCATCAATACCGGCCGTCGCGCCGACTCACAGACTTCGAGAGCCGTGCTGCCGATGAGTGCCCCCGGCACCCAGCCGTGCCCATGCTTGCCCAAAACGACGAGCGTATAGCCCTGCTGACTGATTCGAGAAACCACCTCTCTGGGTCGCCCCTCTTCGATGCGTACCTTGCCAGGGGCGCCGGCCTGCTCGATGCGGCGAACGATGTCCTGAAGCCTTTGTTCGGCTTCCGCGTCATCGAGGTGCTGGCCCGGCGATTGGCCCGGCTCCCTTACGTAGAGGCAGTCGATCTGACCCGAACTGGCGGCCAGCACCAACGCTGCTTGCTCGGCGGACGACGATTGCGCAGACAAGTCCGTGGCCAGCAGAACCCGATCCAGCGCACGAGCACAGACCGCCGCACAGCTGTCCGGCGATCCGGACTCGTCAGGCTCGAGGCGCTGGAGCAGCACCGGCAATTCAGCCTGCGTGATCACGCTGCGGGCAACGCTGCCAAGGAAAACCTTGCGCAGGAAATTATGGCTCCGGGACCCGACCACCAGCAGATCGGCTGCGCGATCGGCGGCTGCCTGCAGCAGCGCTTGCACGACGCTGCCGCTGTCCTCTACCGCCACTTCCACATCGAGCCCGCTGGCCCGCAACGGCTCGGCGCAGGTCTCCAGCCAATCCCGGTATTCCTGCTCGTGACCGTAACCGGCCCCCTGCCCATAGCCGACAGTCACCACATGGACAAGAACGACGTGATCAATCCCCCACTTCGCCAGATCGGGAAGGCAGGAGAGCAATGCAGCCTGCGCGGGAGACAGATCGATACCGACTATGGCGGTCTTGAACATAGCGTGGTCCTCAATTGTCCGGGTTCGTACCGGGCACCAGATAAACGGGGGCCTCGTCCGCCGGTTTGGCGGCAAGCTCTGCATCAGTGAGCCGCGCGTATACCTCGACCAGGTTGCCGTCCGGGTCCTCGAGCCAGAGTTCGTGCAGCGGCGTGCCTTTCCAGGTGGTGCGCGGCGGCTTGGTAACGGTGGCGCCGACAGCCACGGCTCGATGATAGGCGTCCACTACTGCCGCTTTGTCACCGACACCAATGCCGAGATGGTAGAGCGTGTCGTGGTGCAGTGTCTTACCGTCAGACACCAGCAGTACGAAGTTCAACTTGAGATCGGCCCGGATGAAGGTCGCGTAGCGGTGTGTCCACTCTCTAGGCCAGGTGTCGAGCAGCCAGGCATAGAATCGGGCGCTTTCCGGCAGATGGGTTACCCGAACACTGGCGTGAAACTCTTCGGATGGTGGGCCCGCCGGAACGTCGAGCAGCCGGCCTAGAATAGCGATCCGAGCTTGAAGTTGATCGCGGGCAGCGGCAAAGCGCACTGACGACGTCTGGTCCGGGACATCACCTGCGCTCGATTCCGGATCGATGATCGGCCAGTGCAGGCGCCGGACCTGGCCCGGCAGCACCGGGCAGACCTCCTCTGCACAAAGCGTGATCGCCAGATCTACTCGGGAAACGTCGATCTGCTCCACAGACTTCGATCGCTGATCAGAGATATCGATGCCAATCTCGGCCATTGCGTCGATGGCGTAGGGGTTTACCGTGGATGGTTGCGTCCCGGCGCTGAGAATTTCGGCCTGATCGCCGAGCAGGCGGCGGGCGAGACCTTCCGCCATCTGGCTGCGTGCGGAATTACCGACGCAGAGAAACAGAATCGTCTGCATCATGCGTCTCCACCGGGTGCGGCCTCGCGTGAGCGCGTGTTCGAGCGCTCGCCCGTTGCCACAGCAGACTCAGCCCGCTCATCGAACTGTCGCCGCGAGCCGTTGGCCAGCGCCACCAGAGACAACATAACGGGCACCTCCACCAGTACACCTACCACGGTGACCAGGGCCGCGCCGGAATTCAGGCCGAACAGACCGATGGCAACCGCAACGGCGAGCTCGAAAAAATTCGAGGTGCCGATCAGGGCGCAAGGCGCCGCCACGTTGTGAGGCACTCGCCACAGCCACGCAGCCGCATAGGCGAGCAGAAAGATGCCGTAGGACTGAATCAGCAATGGCACGGCAATCAGGGCGATGAGCAGCGGGCGATCGACGATGACGTGTCCCTGAAAGCCGAACAACAGAACCACCGTGGCGAGCAACCCGAGAATGGAGAACGGCTTCACCGTCGCTGTGAACCGGGCAACCTGAGCTTCGCCAGGGGCACCGCCGCCGGCGCGCCGCTGCAGGGCGAGCCGGGTGACAGCGCCAGCCACGAGCGGAATGACGACATACAGCCCGACAGACAGCAACAGCGTCTCCCAGGGTACTTCGATGTCGGTGACCCCCAGCAACAGGGCCACGATGGGCGCGAACGCAAAGATCATGATGACGTCATTCAACGATACCTGCACCAGCGTATAGTTGGCGTCACCCCGAGTGAGCTGCGACCAGACAAACACCATGGCCGTGCATGGCGCCGCGCCCAGCAGAATCAATCCAGCGATGTACTGTCCGGCATCTGCCGGGTCTATCAGGTCGACGAACACGTACTCGAAGAAAAGCACGCCCAGCGCGGCCATGGTGAACGGTTTGATCAACCAGTTCACGGCAACCGTGATCACCAGCCCCTTTGGGCGGCGATGCACATAGCGCAGGCTGCCGAAATCCACCGCCACCATCATCGGGTAGACCATGGCCCAGATGAGCACCGCCACTACCAGGTTTACCGACGCATACTCCCAGCCAGCCACCAACTGGAACAGATCCGGCAACACGTTGCCCAGTACGATGCCGGCGACGATACACAGAGCGACCCACAGGGACAGGAACCGATCAAATACAGACACGCGGGGAAATCCTCCGATAGTTCAAGCTGTTGCCGTTTCGTCGGCACCGCCGAAGTCGAGCATCCGGCTCAGCAGATCAGCCAGCGGCCGCAGGCGATCGGGATTAAGCGAGTAGCACACTCTGGGGCGCTCGATCTCGCCTGTGACGATGCCGGCTGCCTTGAGAATTCGCAGATGCTCCGAGACGGTGGATTGGGCGAGACCAACCTCGTCGACGATGTCGCAGCCGATACACGATTGTTTTTCCAACAGCAGTGCGACGATGTGAATGCGGGCTGGATGGCCGAGCGCCTTGGCGAGAGCCGCCACTTCATCCTCATACCCTGACCGGGTCGAGCAGAGAGGAGACGAACGCCGTCCATTTCCTGAGCGCATGATCCTATGTCTATCCATAGTTAATCGATCCATAGTTAATCGATCCATAGTTAATCGTCCATAGTTAATCGACGATTAGCGATAGTCTAGAAGCTGCCGCTGCTCTTTGCAATGAGCAGCTTGCAGGCATCCGCGGAATCGATGGCAGCGTGTCAGGGCGTTAAACACTCGGCGCCGCCTGAAGCCCTTGCTTCGGGCGGCGCTCCCGGTCAGGTATACTGCGCGCCTCCCAGCAAGCCGACAGACCATTCATGGAAGGCCCAACCTCCCACATCTATTTCTCCCAGCGGCTGCGTCTGCACTACGTCGACTGGGGCAACGAAGACGCACCGCCCATGATCCTCATTCATGGCGGCCGCGATCACTGCCGCAACTGGGATTGGGTGGCGGAAGCCCTGCGCGATGACTATCACATCATCGCGCCCGATCTACGCGGCCATGGCGATTCCCAATGGATGATCGGCGGCAGCTACAACCAGATCGACTATGTCTACGACATCGCCCAATTGTTGCGCCAGGCGGACATGGACCCGGTGACCATCATCGCCCATTCGCTGGGCGGCTCCATTGCTCAACTATACGCAGGGTTGTTCCCAGAGACGGTCAGCAAGCTGGTATCCATCGAGGGTCTGGGGCCGCCGCCGGATCTCATCAAGCAGCGCATCGAACAACCCGTCGCTGATCGTCTGCACCTGTGGATCAACGATCTGCGCAAACTGTCCGGCCGTATGCCGCGGCGCTACGCGTCACTGGAAGAGGCCTACGAGCGTATGCAGACCGAAAACCCCCACCTCTCGGAAGCTCAGGCCAGGCATCTGACCATTCACGGCAGCAATCAGAACGAAGATGGCACGTTCAGCTGGAAGTTCGACAACTACGTGCGAGCCTTTCCACCCACCGGCCTGGACTTTCAGCAGCAGTATGAGCTCTGGGGACAGATCACCTGCCCCACCCTGCTGGTGCGCGGCACCGAATCCTGGGCGTCCGATCCGAGCAAGGACGGCCGCGCCGAGCACTTTCGCAATGCCCGGGTGGCAAACGTCAGCGGCGCCGGTCACTGGGTGCATCATGACCAGCTCGATGAGTTCCTGCGTCTGACGCGGGAGTTTCTGGCCTGAAGGAGGCGCCGCGCATGCTGGCTGCCCCGTCCACTGCCCCGTCCACAACGCCGTGAGTCAGCGCGCCGAGACCCTGCATCGGTCGCCCTGGCAGGGCGTGTTCTATGTCACCGGCGGCGGCAGCGAACTGCTCGCAGAGCTGCTCACCACACCCGGAGCGTCGGCCACGGTGCTGGAAGCGCGGGTACCCTATGCAGCGGCAGCACTGACCGAGATACTCGGCCGCGCCCCGGAGCAGGCGTGCTCCGACGCCACGGCCCGGGCCATGGCCATGGCCGCCTTCCAGCGCGCCCGGACCCTTGGCGGGCAGCCGGCCTTCGGCTTTGCCTGCAGCGCGAGCCTGGCCAGCAACCGGCGCAAGCGCGGGTCCCATCGGGCGCATGTGGCTGTACAGACCGAGTCCGCCACCTACGGCGCTCATCTGACCTTCGAAGACGACCGGGAAACCGAGGAACGCCAGCTCGGCGAGCTGCTCTGGCACGCCCTGGCCATGGCCCTGGAGCTGGATCTGCACCGGGCACCCCACGCCGAGCCCATGGTGGCGCACACGCCGGCGCAGCGGCACTGGCGCGATCTGATTCTGGGCGGAGAGCTGGCCTATGCCACGGCGCCCCACGACGCAAGGCTGCTCATGCCGGGCGCTTTCAATCCGCTGCATGCAGCCCATGAGCGCATGCTGGCCATCGCCGAAGCGACAACCGGCCTGGCCGGCGCCTTCGAGCTGTCCATCGTCAACGTCGACAAGCCGCTGCTCGACTACACCGAGATCGACAACCGGCTGCGCCAGTTCAGCAAACCGGTCTGGGTCACGCGGCTGCCCACTTTTCTGGAGAAGGCGCGCCGCTTTCCCGCCGCACATTTCGCTCTGGGCATAGACACCCTGGTACGGCTGCTGGAACCGGCCTATTACGGCAGCGCCGAGGCCCGCGATCACGCACTGGCGGAGCTGGCAGCTCTGGAGGTGGGTTTCGTCGTGTTCGGGCGCCGGGTGGATGGGCGTTTCCTGAGCCTGGCAGACATCAGCGTACCCGATGACATCCGTGCGCGGTGCCGGGAGGTGCCGCGCAGCGAGTTCGACGAGCCTGTCTCTTCGACGCAACTGCGGCGCCGCTGAGCGGCCCCGCCGGCAGTCACCCGGTAGACCGTCAGGTCCGGCAGCTCAGGCATGGCGGATGCCGAGTTCCTCGGTACGCACGATGGTACGCCAGCGGCCGCTGCGGAACCGCCAGATCAGCAGCAGGGTTTTCAGCAGATAGTCGCCCACCAGCGCCGCATACACCCAGAACACCGGCAGGCCCATGAACGTCGCCAGCGCCGCCAGTCCGCAGCGCATGGCGATCAGCCCGAGAAAGGTGGCAATGAGCGGAAAGCGCGTGTCGCCGGCGCCGCGCAGGGCGCCGCCGATGGCGAAGTCCACGGCCAGCAGCGGCATCATGGAGCCGAGCACGTAAATGAACTGGACCGTATACAGAATCGTCAGCGGCTCGTTGCCGAGGAAGAAGGTGGCCAGCGGCTCGGCAAAGAAGATCACCAGCGCGCCCAACACACCCATGGTCATCATGGCCAGCCACATGGAGCGCCAGCCGCTGCGCGTTGCCGCAGCGTGGTCATTCGCGCCGAGGTGCTGGCCCACCAGGGTGGAACCGGCGATGGAGAAGCCGAAGCCCACGGTCATGCAGACCATCAGCAGATTCACGCCAATGTTGTAGGCGGCGAACGCTTCGGTGCCGTAGAAATTGCCGATGAGCATGAGGAACACGAAGAAACCCACCTGAAACACGCCCTGCTCCACGGCAGCCGGATAGCCGATGTCCAGGAGCTGCTTGAGCCGCCGGCGCCGCCACCAGCCGCCGCTCACATGTTTGACGCGGAATTTGTTGCGTATCCACAGGCCCATCAGGACCAGCGCTCCGGCGGTAAACGAAATGCCGAGGGCGATCGCGGCGCCGGCCACGCCGAGCTGCGGCGAGCCCCAGTTGCCCAGCACCAGTGCGTAGAGCAGCGGTACGTTCAGCAGATTCACACCCCCGCTGATCCACAGCGGCGACCAGGCATCGCCGGACGCGCGCAGGGCCGCACCGAGTATGAAGTTCACGGCAAAGGCCAGATTGAACAGGCACAGCCAGCGGATGTTGGCTGCCGCCAGGTCGAGGGTGGTGGGATCCAGGCCGAAAACACTGGCGACCTGGCGGGCAAAGACCAGGCCCAGCAGGGCAACCGCCAGGGCAAACGCGCCAGCCAGCACCAGGGATGCCATGGTGACGCGGCTCGCTTCCTGATAATCCCTGGCCCCCCAGGCCCGCGCCACCAGTGCCGTGGTTCCCACGCTCACTGCCATGAGAATCGCCTGCATGGCAAAGAACACGCGCTGGCCGGCGCCAACGGCAGCCAGGGCCTGGGCACCCAGCTCGCCCACGAACTTGGTCTGCACCATGGCGACGATGGTGAACGACAGATTGCCGAGGATGGAGGGAAACGCCAGCTGCCAGATACCCGGCCGCCGCTCCTCCTCCGGACTGACGATCACTTCCTCCACCGTAGCCACTGCCGTGCGTTACCTCGAGCTGACTGCTAACATTTCCCGCTCTTCGGCGGGGGCGTACATCCACCGGACGGAGATGACGACCACTGGGGAAAGAACCATGAACGACAGAACCTATACCGACATCGCGGTGAGCCTCGACGACCATGTGATGACCGTGGAGATTCAGCGCCCGCCGCACAACTTCTTCGATCATGCCCTGATCGGTCAGATCGCCGACGCTTTCACAGCCGCCGACGAGGATCCGCAATGCCGGGCCATCGTGCTGGCGGCCGAGGGAAAGCATTTCTGTGCCGGCGCAAACTTCGGCAGCGGCAAGGAAGATGATTCCGGAAGCCGTGATTTTACCGAGGAAGGGTTCCGCAACACTACCGGTATTCTGTATCGCGAGGCGGCCCGCCTGTTCGCCAACACGAAACCGGTCATCGGCGCGATTCAGGGCGCCGCCATCGGCGGCGGGCTGGGCCTGGCCCTGGTGCCGGACTTCCGCGTCGCCTGCCCGGAGGCCCGCTTCGCCGCCAACTTCGTCAAACTGGGCATTCACCAGGGTTTCGGCCTGTCGGTCACCCTGCCGCGGCTGGTAGGTCAGCAGACAGCCGCCATGATGCTGCTCACCGGCCGGCGCATCGGCGGCGAAGAGGCCCATGAACTGGGCCTGGTGGACGTCCTGACCGATCAGGCCAGCCTGCGCGACGAGGCTCATAAGCTGGCCCGGGAAATCGCCGAGAACGCGCCCCTGGCAGTGAAATCCGTGCGCGCCACCCTGCGCGGCGAGCTCGCGGAGGCAGTGGCGAAGGCCACCGAGCATGAACTCAAGGAACAACAATGGCTGCGCGCTACGGCGGATGCTCAGGAAGGCATCCGCGCCGTGGCCGAGCGCCGCCCCGGCAATTTCACAGCAGAGTAATCAGCAGGAGCGATCATGGAACTCGGTAAACTGGGCGTCTGGTATTTCCTCGACGGCATGCCCGCCGCGGATGCAGCGCAGGCCGCACAGCGGATCGAAAAGCTCGGCTACAGTGCGCTGTGGATCCCGGAGACCGTCGGCCGCCACCCGCTGGTGCACGCCGGCTGGCTGCTCGCCCACACCAGCAAACTCGTCGTCGCCACCGGCATCGCCAACATCTATCACCGGGAACCCGGGGTAACCCTGGCCGCCCAGATGACCCTGGCCGAGCAGTCCGGTAATCGCTTCCTGCTGGGCATGGGCGTCTCTCACAAGCCTCTGGTGGAGGGCGTGCGCGGCCTGGACTATGGCCCGCCGGTGGCCACCATGCGCAAATATCTGGAAGGTATGGCGGCAGCCCCGTACAACGGCCGGAAACCCGCCGGTACACCGCCCACGCTGATTGCCGCGCTGGGCCCGAAGATGCTGGAACTGGCCCGGGACAAATGCGACGGTGCGCACCCGTATTTCACGTCCCCCGACCACACCGCCATGGCCCGCGACATTCTCGGTCCGGACAAGTGGCTGTGCGTGGAACAGAAAGTGGTCCTCGAGACCGATGCCGCCAAGGCGCGGGAGCTGGCCCGGCCGGTGGCGCAGATCTATACAGGCCTGCCCAACTACCGCAACAACTGGCTGCGCATGGGTCTCGAGGAGTCGGATTTCGAGAACGGCGGCTCCGACAAGTTCATCGACGCCACCTTCGCCTGGGGCAGCGTCGCGCAGATCCAGGCGCGCATTCAGGAGCACTTCGACGCCGGCGCCAGTCATGTGTGCATTCAGCCGGTGAATCCCAATGGGCAGTTCGGTGATCTGCACTGGGAAGCGCTGGAGGCGCTGGCCTCATGAGTGAATTCGACAAGCACGTCGTAGTCATCACCGGCGCTGCCGGTGCCCTGGGGAGCGCCGCCACGGACTACTTTGCCAGCGCCGGCGCGAAACTGGCGCTGCTGGATATCGCCGGGATCGACGGACCGCACTATTCCAGAGTCTGCGACCTCACCGATGCCGCAGACTGCCGGGCTGCCGTGGCCGACATCGAAAGCACTGTGGGGCCCATCGACGTGCTCGCCAACATCGCCGGCGGCTTCGCCATGGGCGAAGCGGTGCACGAAACCAGCGCGAAAACCTGGGACTTCATGATGGGCCTGAACGCCCATTCGGTGCTCAACATGGCCCGGGCAGTCGTACCCGGCATGGTCGAGCGCGGCCGCGGCAAGATCGTCAATATGGGTGCCGGGGTGGGCCAGCAGGCCGTGGCCCAGCTCGGTGCCTACAGCGCGTCGAAGAGCGTGGTGATACGGCTCACCGAGGCCATGTCGGCAGAGCTCAAAGAGAGCGGCATCAACGTCAACTGCATTCTGCCCAGCGTCATCGACACACCGGCCAACCGGGAGGGCATGCCGGATGCGGATTTCAGCAAGTGGGTACGGCCACAAGCCATGGCGGAGGTGATCGGCTTTCTGGCCTCCGGCGCCGCGGACCCGATTCACGGGGCAGCACTGCCGGTCAGCGGGCTGAGTTAGGCTGCTGCGGCTAGCCGGCCAGGCCCTCGAAGTGCCCATAGGCGCCGCGGAAAAACAGCAGCGGTGACCCGTCAGGGTCGACAATGCGCACGTCGCGTACCCGGCCGAGAACCACGGTGTGATCGCCGGCATCGTGTTCCGCTTCGAGATCGCAATCCACATAGGCCAGCACGCCGTCGAGCACGGGCGAGCCGGTAACCCCTGCGTGCCAGGGCAGTGCAGCGAACTTATCGATGCCGGACTGGGCGAACACATCGCACACGGGCTTCTGATCTGCAGCCAGAATATTGATGCAGAAGCTGCCGGATTCTCGCAGCCTGGGCCAGCTGGTACTGGTCTTCGCCGGACACAGCGCGACCAGAGGCGGGTCCAGCGACACGGAAGAGAACGACTGCGCAGCGAAGCCGGCCGGTTTGCCGTCCACGCAACCGGTGGCGATGACGATACCGGTGCAGAATTGCCCCAGCGTGTTGCGGAAATCCCGCGCGTCCAGATCCCCTGCGGCGGCGGACATAGTGCCTCCCAAGCAAACTCAAGCCCGGCACTATAGCCGCCGCGTCCGGGCATGACCATCATTGCGCCGATCCGCTACAATGCCGGCCTTTGCCGAGCTCCAGGAGATGTACGGTGGCCGACCTCGAAGCCTTCCGCAAAGAAACGCGCGCCTGGCTGGAAGACAACTGCCCGCCTGCCATGCGCACCCCCATGCCCGAGGACGAAGCCGTATGGGGCGGCCGCAATGAGCGCTTCGTCAACCCGGATTCCAGGGTATGGCTCGAGCGCATGGCGGAACGCGGCTGGACCTGCCCGACCTGGCCCAAGGAGTATGGCGGCGGCGGCCTGTCCTACGAGGAAAACCGGATCCTGCAGCAGGAACTGCGGCGCATCAACGCGCGGCCACCGCTGCAGAGCTTCGGCATCTGGATGCTGGGGCCGGCGCTGCTGGAGTTCGCCACCCACGAACAGAAGCTCGAGCATCTGCCGAAGATCGTCCGTGGTGAGATCCGCTGGTGCCAGGGTTATTCGGAACCGGGCTCCGGCTCGGATCTGGCGAGCCTGAAGACCCGCGCCGACGACCAGGGTGATCACTATCTGGTGAACGGCTCGAAGATCTGGACTTCCTATGCCGACCAGGCCGACTGGATCTTCTGCCTGGTCCGCACGGACACCCAGGCGCCGAAGCACGAAGGCATCAGTTTCCTGCTCTTCGACATGGCCTCCGAGGGCGTCAGCGTTTCCCCCATTGCGCTCATCAGCGGCGCCTCGCCCTTCTGTCAGACCTTCTTCGACAACGTCAAAGTCCCCAAGGGCAATCTGGTCGGCGAGCTGAACAAAGGCTGGACCATCGCCAAACGTCTGCTGCAGCACGAACGCCAGATGATTTCCGGTATCGGCGGCATGTCGGCGCTCGGCGGCTCCGGCCGGGCCATGGAAGACTACGCCAGGGAATACCTCGGCGATACCGACGGCCGCATCGCCGATGCCGCGTTGCGCGGCAAGGTCACCGACCATCGTCTCAACGACCGGGCGTTTCAGCTCACCCTGGCCCGCGCCGCGGACGAAGCCAAGGCGGGACAGAGCGACGGCAATCTGGCCAGCGTGTTCAAGTACTACGGTTCCGAGCAGAACAAGCGCAAGTTCGAGCTGCTGCTGGAAATCATGGGCAATCGAGCTCTGGGCTGGGCCGGAGACGGTTTCTCCGACCGGGAGCTCAGCACCACCAGACAGTGGCTGCGTTCCAAGGGCAATTCCATCGAAGGCGGCACCAGCGAAGTGCAGCTCAACGTGATCGCCAAGCGGGTATTGGGCCTGCCGGATTAGGCGGGCTTTGTGCCGCGGCGTGGCCTAAACTGAAGGCAATCGACAGGCTGCAAAAGGAGCAGGCAGGCACATGGAAATCATCATCGTTCTCGTCATCTTGGCCGCCCTGGGCTTCTATGCAGTGGCCATCTACAACAAGCTGGTCAGTCTGAAGAACCGCTTCGAGAATGCCTTTGCGCAGATCGAAGTGCAGTTGAAGCGCCGCTACGATCTCATACCCAATCTGGTGGAAACCGCCAAAGGCTACATGAGCCACGAGCGTGAAACCCTGGAAGCCGTGACCAACGCGCGCAATCAGGCGCTGGCCGGCCTGGAAACCGCCGCCAAAGATCCCGGTAACGCGGACGCCATCAAGGAACTGGCCAGCGCCGAGGGCGCTCTGGGCAGCGCCCTGGGCCGGCTGAACATGGTCATGGAGGCCTACCCGGATCTCAAGGCCAGCCAGAACATGATGCAACTCTCCGAAGAGCTCACCAGCACCGAGAACCGGGTGGCGTTTGCGCGCCAGGCCTACAACGACCAGGTCATGGCCTATAACACCTACCGTCAGTCGTTCCCGCCAGTAGCCCTGGCGGGGCTGTTCGGCCACGACCACGATGCCGCGCTGCTGGAATTCGAAGACAGCGCCGAGATTCAGGCGGCTCCCAGCGTGTCGTTCTCTTAATCGGTAGAGCCTTTGGATTTTTTCGGCGCACAGGACACCGCGCGGCGCAAGACGTGGCAGCTCGCTGCACTGTTTGCTGCCGCGGTGGTGTGCCTGATCCTGCTCACCAACGTGCTCATCGGCGCTGTCTATACCTATACGGCCCGGCCGTCGCCCACCGGCGGCATCGACTTCAATGCGGCATTGACCGACATGCCCGTCGGCTACTGGCTGGTCATCAGCCTTGCCGTCATCGCTGTTGTGGCACTGGCCAGCGGCTACAAATACCTGCAGGTGCGCGGCGGCGGCCGCGCCATCGCCGAGTCGCTGGGCGGCCGGCTGATCCTGCAATCCACCTCCGAGTACCGGGAACGGCGCCTGCTCAACATCGTCGAAGAAATGGCCATTGCCTCCGGCACACCGGTGCCGCCGGTCTATGTCATCGATGAGCCGAGCATCAACGCTTTCGCCGCCGGATTCAGCCCGGACGATGCGGTGGTGGGCGTCAATCAGGGCACCCTCGAGCATCTGAGCCGGGAGGAGTTGCAGGGGGTGGTGGCCCACGAGTTCAGCCACATTCTGAACGGCGACAGCCGCCTCAATCTGCGCCTGATTGCCGTGCTGCACGGCATTCTGTTCATCGGCCTGGTGGGCCGCGGCGTGCTCTACGGTTTCGGCCGCCGGGGCGTCAGACGCAGCAGCGGCCGCGGCAGCGGCGGCGCCCCGATGCTGGCGCTGGGCCTCGGCTTCCTGGTCATCGGCTATGCGGGCACATTCTTCGGTAACCTGATCAAGGCGGCGGTCAGCCGGCAGCGGGAGTATCTGGCCGACGCGGCGTCGGTGCAGTTCACCCGCAACCCGGCCGGCATCGCCGGCGCCCTGAAGAAGATCGGCGGGCTCGGCGCCGGATCCTCCATGAGCGGCGCGGCCGCCGGTGAAGCCAGCCACATGTTCTTCGGTCAGGCCGACCGGCCGTTTCTCAACAGCCTGATGGCCACCCATCCGCCATTGGCGGCGCGCATTCAGGCTGTAGACCCGCGCTGGGACGGACGCTTTCCAGCCATCAGCGGCGAGGCTGCCGACACGCCCGCCGACGGGCAACCGGGTGTGTCCGGGTTCGCCGGCGGCGGACAGACGGCGGCGCCGGCCCATCACGCCGGCGATAGGCCGGCGCATAACGCCGGCGATAGCCTGGAGATTCACGCCACACCGGACCATGTGGTGGACGCCGTGGGGCAGCTCGACGACCGGGGGCTGGATCAGGCCGCTGCGCTGATCGGGGGGCTGCCGGCCGCACTCCGCGATGCCGCTCACGACCCGTTCAGCGCCCGGGCGCTGATCTATGCGCTGGTGATCGATCGGCAGTCCGATGCCAGACAGGCGCAGCTCGACCACGTGGACGCCGCAGCGGAACAGGGTATCTCCCTTGAACTGGCCGGGCTGCTGAAGCCGGTCGAGACGCTGGACGAGCAACAGAAGCTCACCCTGGTGGAAATGGCGGTTCCGGCCCTGAAGGAACTGTCCGAGGCGCAGTATCAGCGCTTCACCAGCAACCTGGTTACCCTGATCAAGGCCGACCAGCGTATCGACCTCTTCGAATGGGTACTGCACCGGCTGCTGGTCAAGGAGCTCAAGGGCCACTTCGAAGGCCGGCAACCTCAGTCGGCACGCTATGGCAGCATCAAACCCATAGCGTCGGAGGCGCTGGAACTGCTGTCTGCCCTGGCCCGCGCGGGCAGCGGCAGCGGAGAGGCCATGACTGCAGCCTTCGCGCAGGGTTCGGCCGCCCTGGAGATTCCTGGTGAATTGAACCGCGCTGAAGACGTCAACTTCGCCCGGCTGAATCGCGCCCTGGCCGAGCTGCGCCTGCTCAAGCCCTTGCAGAAACCGCGTCTGATCAAGGCCTGCGCCGCCGTGGTGCTGGCGGACGGCGGCGCTTCCGCCCGACAGGGCGCGTTGCTGCAGGGCGTGGCCGCCGCCCTGGACTGCCCCCTGCCGCCATCCATCTATACTGCGGCGAATGGCTGAATCCCCTACCCCAGCCGACAATCTTCCCAGCAGCGAGCTCGCCGCCCTGGATCTCGGCTCCAACAGTTTTCATCTGCTGGTGGTGCAGGCCAATCACGGCCGCATCCAGGTCATCGACAAGATCAAGGAAATGGTCCGTCTCGCCGAAGGCCTGGATGCCGACGACAACCTGGTCGAACCCGTGGCCCGGCGGGCCCTTGCGTGCCTGGAGCGGCTCGGTCAGCGCCTGCGGGACGTGCCGCCCGAGAACGTGCGGGTTGTGGCGACCAATACCCTGCGCCGCGCCAGCAACGCGGCCGAGTTCATCCAGCGCGCGGAGTCTGCGCTGGGGCACACCGTAGAAGTCATCTCCGGCCGCGAAGAAGCGCGGCTGATCTATCTGGGGGTGAGCCACGCCCTGGAAGATCAGCACCAGCGGCGGCTGGTGGTGGATATCGGCGGCGGCAGCACCGAGGTCATTCTCGGCAGGCGCTTCGATGCGGAAATGATGGAGAGCCTGTACATGGGCTGTGTCAGTCATTCCCGCAGCCACTTCCCCGATGGCCGGGTCCGCGCCCGGCAGTTCGAGCAAGCCGTGAACCATGCCCGCCAGGAGCTGGAGCCGATCCGCCGTGCCTACCGGGAAGCCGGCTGGGATACGGCTGTGGGCGCGTCCGGCACGATCCTGGCCGCCCAGGAAATCCTCAATCACATGGGCCGGGATCAGGGTGGCATTACTCTGAACGGCCTGGAGCAGATCCGCCGGGCCCTGGTGAACGCCAAGGACGAAGCACCGCTGTCCATACCCGGTCTGCCTGCGGACCGGGCACCCGTCTTTCCCGGCGGTCTCGCCATTCTCTACGCCATCTTCGAGGCACTGGACATCGAGCGTATGCAGGCCACGAGCGGGGCCCTGCGGGAAGGCGTTATCTACGATCTGCTGGGCCGCGCTGCGCATCGCGACGTGCGGGAAAACACCGTGCGGGACCTGATGGCCCGCTATCACGTGGACGAACGTCACAGCCAGCGGGTACGCGAATCCGCCCTGCTGCTGCTCGCGCAGGTCGCCGCGGACTGGCAGCTCACCGATCCGGACGACCGGCAGATGCTCGGCTGGGCCGCCGACCTGCACGAAATCGGCATGGACATCGCCCACAGCCAGTATCACAAGCACGGCGGCTATCTGCTGCGCTACATGGACATGTCCGGGTTCTCGAGCTGGGAACAGCGGCAACTGGCCGTGCTGGTACGTGCTCACCGGCGCAAATTCCCGGCCGCCGATACGAGTTTCGTGGGCGCCGAGCGTACCCGACTGATCCGCATGGCGGTACTGCTGCGGCTGGCCGTGGTGCTGCACCGCAACCGCGGAATTCGTCCGCTGCCCCACGTGGGCATCAGCGTGGAGGAAAACCGCGATCACCTCACCGTCAGTCTACCCAGCGCCTGGCTGCGCCGGCATCCGCTGACCCGGCTCGATCTGCAACAGGAAGCCGCTTATCTGGCGGCCATACCGCTACAGCTCAGCATCAGTGCGCACTGACGGCGCTACGGCGCCGGCCCATCGGCCAGTTCCCGCAACAGGGTCTCCTGCGCACTCTTGCGCTTGCCGCGCGGCGCCGTGACCTGGCGATAGCTGCCGTCGGCCTGGAGCAGCCAGGCCTGGCAGTTGTCCGCCAGATAAAGCTGCATGTCGCGCAGAATGCGCTGGCGGATTTTCGCATCATGGATGGGGAAGCAGGTCTCAACCCGGCTGAAGAAATTGCGGCCCATCCAGTCGGCGCTGGACAGGTACAGATCCGGTTCGGAATTCTGAAAATGAAACACCCGTGTGTGCTCGAGGAACCGGCCAACGATGGAGCGCACGCGGATGTTCTCCGAGACACCTTTTACGCCCGGACGCAGGGCACAGATACCGCGGACGATAAGATCGATCTTCACCCCGGCAATGGACGCCCGGTATAGAGCCTGAATGATCTGCGGCTCGATCAGCGCATTCATCTTAGCCAGGATGCGGGCCGGCTGCCCGGACCGTGCCGCGCGGATCTCCCGCTCGATGCACTCGAGCATGGTCTTGTGCAGAGTGAACGGCGACTGCAGCAGGGTCTTCAACCGGCGGGTGCGGCCCATGGATGTGAGCTGCTGAAAGAGCTGCTGCACGTCCTGACCGATGTCGTCGCGGCAGGTGAACAGGCCATAATCCGTGTATAACCTTGTCGTGCGACTGTGATAGTTGCCGGTACCCAGATGCACGTAGCGTTTCAGCGCGCGGCCTTCACGGCGTACCACCATGCTCATCTTGGCATGGGTCTTGTGCCCGACCACACCGTAGACCACCTGCGCCCCCGCTTTCTGCAGGTGGTTCGCCAGGTCGATGTTGGCCTGCTCGTCGAAGCGCGCGCGCAGCTCGATCACCACCAGCACTTCCTTGCCGTTCACGGCGGCCCGGGTCAAAGCTTCCACCACGGCCGATTCGGTACCAGTGCGGTAGAGCGTCTGCCGGATCGCCAGCACTGAGTTGTCCTCGGCTGACTGGCGCAGAAAATCGATGAACGGTGCGAACGACTGGAATGGATGGTGCAGCAGCACGTCACCGGCCGCGATAACTTCGAACAGGGTGTCTGCCTGGTGCACCCGCTCCGGAATGTGCGGCGTGAAGCCCGGATATTTCAGGTCGGGGCTGACCACCATGTCCGGCAGCGCGGCCAGCCGCATGAGATTCACCGGCCCGTCGCAGCGGTAGACGTCGGACGACTCGAGGCGGAACTGATTGGTGAGAAAAGTCTCGAGCTCGCCCGGGCAATCGTCGGCCAGCTCCAGGCGCACGGCGTCGCCATAGCGCCGTGAGGACAGCTCTCCTTCCACCGCGCGCAGCAGATCGTCCACTTCCTCCATGTCGACGAACAGATCGCTGTTGCGGGTGACCCGGAACTGATAGCAGCCGCTCACGTGCATGCCCGGAAACAACTCTTCCACGTAAGCTTCGATAATCGACGACAGCAGCACGAACTCGTGCGGGGACTGGGCACAATTCTCCGGCAGGGCGACGATGCGCGGCAGGGATCTGGGGGCCTGCACGATGGCCCGGCCCAGTTCCCGGCCGAAGGCGTCTTCCCCTTCCAGGGCCACGATGAAGGCCAGGTTCTTGTTCAAAGGCTGCGGGAACGGATGTGCCGGGTCCAGGGCGATGGGGCTGATCACCGGCGCCAGCTCGCGGTTGAAATAACGTTTCAGCCATTGCTGCTGGCGGCTGTTCCAGACGTCCACGGGTAGAATACGGATGCCGTGGCGGTCCAGTCTGGGCAACAGGGTGTCGTTGAGCACCTGGTACTGCTGACGGACCAGTCCGTGGCAGACGTCGTTGATGGCGCGCAACTGCTCGGCGGGGCTCATGTTGTCCGGACCACGGCGGGTGGCACCGTAGGCTTCCTGCTGCTTCAAGCCGGCCACGCGGATCTCGAAGAACTCATCGAGCACGGCGCTGGCGATGCACAGGAAGCGCAAACGCTCGAGCAGGGCCAGGCCGTCGTCGCCCGCCTGAGCCAGCACACGGCGATTGAACTCCAGCAGCGACAGCTCGCGGTTGATGTACAGATCCGGGCTGTTCAGGTCACTGTGCTGGGGTTGGGCGGCGCTGGCCATGCGTTGACGCTGTGCGGCGTAAACCCGTTACCATATCACGTCAATGTTGCGGAATTGTTATGACCGACTCCGACCAGGTCTACCGCCAGCGCCACTCGCACCTGGTGGATTTTGCCTTCGACGAAACCGTGGCCGCGGTATTTCCCGACATGATCCGCCGCTCGGTTCCCGGCTATGAAACCGTGGTCCCCATCACCGGGCTGCTGGCGGCTCGGGCCCTGCGCAGCGCCGGCAATACGCCGGGGCGCGCCTACGACCTGGGTTGTTCCCTGGGTGCCACGGCTCTGGCCATATTACGTCAGCTCGACGGCGTGCCGTGCCAGGTGGTGGCGGTCGACAGCTCGACCGCCATGATCGACAAGGCTCGAGCGCTCGTGGACGACCCGCGGGTGCAGTTCGTCTGTGCGGACATCCGCCAGCAGCCGCTCGAACCCTGTCACGCGGTCACCGTCAACTATGTGCTGCAGTTTCTGCCCCCCGCCGATCGGCTGGCCATGCTCACCCGCATTCACGACGCCCTGTCTGACGACGGCGTTCTGCTGCTCTCGGAGAAGATCCGCTTCGATGATCCCGCTACGCAGGCAGACTTCGATGCCGCGCATCTGGAGTTCAAGCGCGCCAACGGCTACTCCGAATTGGAGATCAGCCAGAAGCGCTCGGCGCTGGAAAACGTCATGCAGATCGATACCGAAGAGATCCACCGGGAACGCCTGCGCCAGGCCGGCTTCAGCCGGGTACGCAAATGGTATCAGTGCCTGAACTGGGCGTCCTTCGAGGCGCGCCCGTGAACCCGGCTGCCGCCGGAACCCTGCCTGCCGGTTGCGAAGCTCTGGCTCCGCTCATCACCGCAAGACTGGCCCCTGCCGCCCACGGTGATCTGCCGCGCTGGCTGGCCGCGCTGCAGGCTTTGCCGGATCTTGCCGTCGACACGGCGAGCCTGGGCGACACCGTGACATTCGACGGCCCCGCATCGGCGGCCCAGCGCCGGGAACTGATGGACGCTCTGCAGGCGCTGCACCCCTGGCGCAAGGGCCCGTTCCGGCTGTTCGGCGTGGACATCGACACGGAGTGGCGCTCGGACTGGAAGTGGCAGCGCGTGGCGCCCGGCCTGGCGAGCCTGCACGGGCAGCGGGTTCTCGATGTAGGCTGCGGCAACGGCTACTTCGGCTGGCGCATGCTGGAGGCCGGCGCCGCCGAGGTCGTTGGCGTGGATCCCACGATCGTGTTCGCCCTGCAGCACCGGGCCGTCAATCACTATGCGCGCAGCAGCAGCAACCACGTGTTGCCGGTTCGATTCGAGGAAATGCCGGAGATCGAATTCGACACGGTATTCAGCATGGGGGTGATCTACCACCGCCGGGATCCGCAAGAACACACCATGCGGTTGTTCCGGCACACCCGGCCGGGCGGTCAGGTGGTGCTGGAGTCACTGGTGGTGGCCGGACCGCAGGCGCTGCATCCCAGGGATCGCTACGCGCGCATGCGCAACGTTCACGTGGTGCCCACGGCGGCGCACCTGTGCCGGTGGCTCGAAGCGGCGGGCTTCGACGACGCCCGGCTCACGGATGAGACCACCACCACGACCGGCGAGCAGCGCAGCACCGCATGGATGCGCTTTCAATCCCTGGCGGACAGCCTGCAACCCGGCGAACCGAGTCGCACCGTGGAAGGCTACCCGGCGCCGCGGCGCGCGGTCGTGGTGGCGCGCAAGCCTGTATAATACGCGGTCATCTACCAGCCGCGAGCCGCCATGATTCTCGGTCTGATACCCATGAACTTCCGCTTTCGCGGCAGACTGAACCGCCTGAAAGACATCTATCAGTGCTTTCGCGACCATCCGGACAAAGGTCTGCATCCCACTCAGATCGCCCGCTATACGGGCATGTCCACGTCGCAGGTCAGCGAGCGCCTGCAGGCTACGCCGGAACTGTTCGTCAAGCTGCCCGGGCGCCGCGACGGCATCACCCGCTACCGGCTTACCACGGCCACCTCGGCACGGACCCCGGAGCAGGTGGAGGCCTTCCTCAACACCCAGGCGCGCAAAGAAAGCCTGGTGTTCTATGCCTTCGGCGCCATGCTGCTCTGCCTCGCGCTGATCGTCCTGGTGCTGATCGGGCCGGCGCTGTAAACCATGCCCGAATCGCTCAACCCAGCGCAGCAGGAACTCGCCCGACGCGTCCGTGATTTTGCGGCGCAGGAACTGGAGCCGCGCCGCGGTCAGCCGGCGGCAGAAGCACGACCGGCGGTCATCGCGGCAGCCAAGGCGGCCGGCTTGTACGCCATGACCCAGCCCACGGAATTCGGCGGCACGGCAGCCGCCAATCTGGAACTGACCATTGCCCGGGAGGAACTGGCCGCCGGCAACGCGCCTTTTCAGGATGCCGTGTTCGGTCCCGGCCCCGGCGTGCTGGCCGATGTCGGTGAGCCGCTGCGCAGCAGCCATCTGGCACCCCTGCTGGCCGGCGAGAAGCGCGGCGCGTTCGGTTTCACCGAGCCCGACGATGCAGCCGCGCCCACGCGTGCCAGGGTCGACGGCGACACTCTGGTGATCGACGGCCGCAAGTCCTATGTCACCGGCGGCGCCGAGGCGGACTTCATCAACACCCTGGTCGACGTGGAAGACCACGGCCCCGCCCTGGTGGTCATCGATACGGACCTGCCGGGGGTCTCGATCGAACAGCACTTCTCGTCTCTGGACGGCAGCCGCCACGCGGCATTCCGTTTTGCAGACGTGCGCGTTCCCGCCAGCCACCTCATCGGCGCCCCCGGCGAGGGCCTGCCCCGCGCCATGCGGCAGATCGGCGATACGCGGCTGGCTATTGCCGCCCACTGCGTGGGCACCATGCGCTGGGTGCTCGATTATCTCACCCGGCACCTCAGTCAACCGGACCGCGGCGGCAAACCGCGCGGCGACCGGGAAGGCGTGCGGCTGCGCTACGCCGAGCTGCGCATTCAGGCCTTCGCCGCGCGCAGCATGCTGTACCGGGCCGCGCGCCTGGCGGACGGCGGTGAGAACGTGGTGAACGAAGCCATCGCCTGTAAGGTGTTCGCCACTGAAGCGGTGGGCGAGATCGTCGATAGCGCCATTCAACTGGTGGGCGGCACGGCGTTGCGCGTCGATCATCCCCTGGCCGTGCTTTACCAGCAGGTCCGCAGCCTGCGCCTCGCGGAGGGCGGCAACGACGTATTGCGCCTG
Organism: Gammaproteobacteria bacterium; assembly: GCA_034522075.1. GTDB lineage: Bacteria > Pseudomonadota > Gammaproteobacteria > Pseudomonadales > Azotimanducaceae > UBA7803. Next base: position 24,316 of record JAXHLO010000019.1, read on the forward strand.
AACCTGGCCCGCGGCAAGCTGGACCTGAACAAAGGCCGCCTGTGACTCTGCCCATGTATCGATTTATGCCTCGACTGACGATTACCGGAATTTTCGTGCTCGGCGTCGGGGGCTGTACCTGGATCGAGCTCACCGACGCCGGCGCGGCCGTGCGGCAAGGCTCGGCGTCCGCCGTGCAGGATTGCCGGCTCGTCGGCACAGTGACGTCGACGACACAGGACCGGGTGCTGCTCAAGCGCGGCCGGGGTAAAGTGGCCGAGGAGCTCATCGTGCTGGCGCGCAATGAAGCAGCCACCCTGGGCGGCGACGTCATCGTCCCCGCCGGGCCCATGCGCGACGGCCGCCAGGATTTCAACGTCTACAACTGCGGGAGAGCAACGTGAAAGCCGTGAAGATCCTCGTCATTCTGTTTCTGGTCTACGCCGGCATCGTGGTCGCCTTCGAATCCCTCATCGGCTACTTCCAGCCCACGGACGACAATACTCTGGTCATTACCACCACGGATGCCGGCGGTGAAAGCAGCGACCGGGTGTTATCCAGCCTCAAGATGGACGATAAGCTCTACGTGGCTGCCAATCACTGGCCGCGTGCCTGGTACCGGGAAGCGCTGGAGAATCCCCAGGTGCAGGTGAAGGTGGATGGAGAAGCCGGCGACTACCGTGCTGTGCCGGTCACCGACCAGGAACGGGAACGCCTCAACACGGAACATGAACTCGGGATGGTGGTGAAAATTCTCACCGGCTTTCCCCCGCGGCGCTTTCTGCGCCTGGAGCCGGCCTGATTCCGGGCTCAGCAGGCAGCACGCCGCGGATCAACTGTCACTTTTGAGGCCGTAGCGCTCCCGGGCCCGCTCGCGCGCCTCCGGCGTCTTTTTCAGCATGACGTACACGGCCCCGGTGCCGCCGTGATGCGCGGCCGCACTGTGATAGGCATTGACGTCGGGCAACTGACCGAGCCAGTGGGCCACATAACTCTTGATGCGGGCCGGGGTGGGGCTGCGCTCGCCGCGGCCGTGAGAGATCAGGATCGTGCGCCAGCCCTTCTGTTGCGCCAGAGCGAAGAAATCAAACACCGCCTGGCGCGCTTCCCGCACGGTGTGCCGGTGCAGATCGAGCTGGCCCTCGAGCTCGTAGCGGCCCGCCTTCAGCTTGGCAAACACGGCATGCTGCACACCGTCTTTCTTCCAGGCCAGGGTATCCCGCGGGTGCACAGGAGTCACCTCGCCCAGGGTCAGGTAGTTAGGGTCTTCCGCGTCCGGGCCGGGGCGCCGGCCTTCGGCCGCCTCACGCCGCTCGATCTGCGCGGGTGTGAGCTCCTGACGCTCCGGGTCCGGCTCCACCCGCTTGTGGGTGAGCGGTACCACGTCGCTCATGGCTTCCCGGAACAGCTCCTCGGGATCCCGTTCGTCCGACATCGTGCTACAGCGCAATACTCGCATACTCGGCCGAGCGCGTTCCCGGCAGCGGCCGGTTGTGCTCGGCATGATAGGTGAATACGCAGGACAGCTTCATGCGGTCGGTGAGATTGCGCCCCGCGGCGTGAAATGTCCGGCAATGAAACAGCAGGGCATCTCCCGGCGCCAGTTCCACCGTGCGGGCCTGACCGATCAACGCCTGGTTCTCCGGTACCTCGGGCTTGAGGAAGCGGGCTTCATCGAGCTGATCGTGGCTGAAGACCCGCCGATGACTGCCCGGGATGATCTGCAGCGCGCCGTTTTCCGCACTCTCATCGCCCAGGGCCAGCCACAGGGAGATCAACTCCGGGCGTTCGAACGACCAGTAACGAATGTCCTGATGCCATAGCGTCACGCTACTGAAGTCCGGTGACTTGGTCATGACACAGTTATGATGACATTGAGAGAGCATTACTCTGGGCACGCTGAGCATGGTCTGCAGCCGCTCGCGGACGGCCGGGCCGGTGACCAGCGGCCGCAACGCGGCAAACCGCGAATAGGCATTCAGCAGACGCCGCGGCGTATCGCCGCCGGCGGCCGTGCGGCTGTCCGGCGCGCCGGGGTAGCCCACGTCGGCCTCGAATTCCGCCGGTGCCAGCACCGGATTCAGTGAGGCCCGCACCTCAGCGGCGATGGTCTCGCACTCGGCTGGAGTCGCCAGCGCCCGCAGCACCACATAGCCATCCGCCGCGAAGGCCCGCGCATCGCGCGCAATGTCGTCGTCCACCGGGGTTACTGCGTTACTGTTCATGTCGATCAGCGCAACTGCTGGCGCACGGTCTTGAGCATCTTCTCACCGTAGGGCGGCCGCAGGCCGGCCAGTTCCGCTACGTTGAGCTTGCTCTGAGTGAAAATTGACCGGGCGTGGCTGAATGTCCGGAAGCCGTCCAGGCCATGGTAGGCGCCCATGCCGGAAGGGCCAACCCCGCCGAACGGCAGGTCTTCCTGGGCCACATGCATGACAACATCGTTGACCGTTACCCCGCCGGAGGTGGTGTGACTGAGCACCTGGCGCTCCTCGGCACCGTCATTGCCGAAGTAATACAGCCCCAGCGGCCGTGGCTTGCCGTTGATGTAGTCGACGGGTCTCTTCCACACGCTCGTAGCCCTTCACCGGCAGGATCGGCCCGAAGATCTCGTCCTGCATGACCTGCAGAGAATCGTCCGGATCGAGGATCAGGGCCGGTGCCATCTTGTGATGAGGCTGCTGGCGGAAGTCCTCGCCGGCCGGGTTGATCTCGACCACCCGGGAGCCGGCATCCCGGGCTTCTTCCAGATAGCCGTTGAGGCGCTGATAGTGCCGCTCGTTGATCACCGAGGTGTAGTCCGGGTTGTCCAGCAGGGTCGGATACATCCGTGCGACGGCTTTCTCGGTGGAGGCGACGAACTCGTCCATGCGTTCCCGGGGCACCATCACGTAGTCGGGCGCCAGGCAGATCTGCCCGGCGTTGAGCATTTTGCCGGTCATGATGGAATCCGCCGTTTTCTGCAGGTCGGCGGAACGCCCCACCACCACCGGCGATTTTCCGCCCAACTCCAGAGTCACGGGCACCAGATTGTCAGCCGCCGCACGCATGACGTGCCGGCCGATAGAGGTAGCGCCGGTAAACAGCAGGTGATCGAAAGGCAGCCCGGAGAAATCGGCGCCGGTCTGGGCACCGCCGGTGACCACGGCGATTTCCTCGGCATCGAACTGCGTCGGAAAGATCTCTGCCAGGACCTCGGAAGTGGCCGGCGTGTACTCGGACGGCTTGATCATGCAGCGGTTGCCGGCGGCCAGGACCCCCGCCAGAGGCGTGAACGTCAGGTTCACGGGAAAATTCCAGGGGCTGATGACGCCCACCACGCCCAGCGGCTGGTATTCCACCCGCGCCCTGGCGCCCAGGAGATTCAGCGGAAACGGCCCGACCTTGCGCTTCTCGGGACGCATCCAGCGGGCCAGGTGCTTCTGCGCATGGCGCAACGGCCCTACGGAACTGGCCACGTCGGTAAACAGGGACTGGTGTTCGCTGCGATGCCCGAAATCGGCATCCATGGCGCTCACCAGGCGCTTTTCGTGGGTCTTCAGCAGCGTCACTGCCCGTTCCAGGCGGTCGCGGCGAACGGCCGCCGTGACTTCCCCTTCGCGCAGGTAGGCCTGACGCTGGCGCTCCAGCAGATCGATCATGTGGTCGCGGGATGTGTCGTCCATGGAACCTCCTAGTCTGGGTTCCGATCATACCGCATCGGCTCAGCCGGCATCGCCCCCGGAACGGGCCGCGCGCGGCACATCCTGAGACAGCCAGGACGCCAGCATGGCCTGCAGGTCCTCCTGGCGGACGGGTTTACTCAGGTAGTCGTCCATGCCGGCGGCCAGGCAGTCAGTGCGGTCCTGATGCATGGCGTTGGCCGTCATGGCGACGATGGGCGTTCGGGCGCGCCGCAGCCGCGGTTCCTCGCGGCGGATGGCCCGGGCTGCCTCCAGACCGTCGAGTTCGGGCATCTGACAGTCCATGAAGATGACGTCGTAGGCGAAATGGCGCCACATATTCAGGGCTTCGGCGCCATTCTCGGCCACGTCGATGCGGCAGCCGAGCTTTTCCAGCATGCGTACAGCCACCTGCTGGTTGACCGGATTGTCCTCAGCGAGCAGTACGCGGGCCACAGTGGCATCCGCCGGCGGCCGCTGCGGCCGTCGCGCCGGCGCGTTCCCGGGCCCCGGCTGGAGCGCGGCGGCATCCGCCGGGACGGCACGCGCCTGCTGGGCGTCCTGCTCGCCGCCCAGCAGGCGCGCGACTTCCTGCAGCAGATAGTCCGGCATGACGGGTTTGACCAGATAGCGATCCACCGCCCGGCTTTCCTGTGCGCCGCGGCTGTCGGCCCGGCACATGAGTACCAGGCTCATGTGCCGCCAGGCCGAGTCGATGCGCAACAGCTCACACAACAGCAGCCCGTCCATGTCCGGCATCTGATCGTCGATCAGCGCCACATCGAAGCTTTCCTGCTCCAGACGCTCCAGGGCGGCGGGCGCGGAAGCCAGCGCAACGGTCTGCATGCCGGCGCGGCGCAGGGTGGCCGCGAGGATTCCGCGGCCCCGGGAATCATCGTCGACCACCAGCGCGCGCCGTCCCTGCAGCAGATGCCACCGGGGCGGACCGGACGTTTGCCCGGCTGCGCGGGGCAGCGTCATGGTGAAGTAGAAGCGCGAGCCCTGGTCGGGCTCGCTGTCTACGCCGATCTCTCCGCCCATGAGCTCCACCAGCCGGCGGCTGATGGCGAGCCCCAGACCGGTACCGCCGAAACGCCGCGTGGTGGAGGCGTCGGCCTGGGTGAATGGTTGAAACAGCCTGCTCTGTGCATCTGCGGCGATGCCCGGGCCGGTGTCCTCCACAGTGACACGCAAGCGGACGGTTTCCTCGACGGCACCTGCCAGCCGTTCTCCAGCCTCGGCTTCCACGATCACGACCACATGCCCACTCTCGGTAAACTTCAGGGCATTGCCGACCAGGTTCATGAGGACCTGGCGCACCCGGCCCGGATCGCCCACCAGGGCTGACGGCACTTCCAGGGGATAATCGACGTACAGATCCACCGCGTGGCGGCGGCGGCCGAGTAATTCCACGACCTCGCGGACGGCCTGGCGCAGGTCGAACGGCACGGCGTCCACCTTCAGACGCCCGGAGCCGGCCCGGGAAAAGTCCAGGATATCGTTGATGATGGTCAGCAGTGATTCCCCTGAGGCCCTGATGAGCTCGGCGGTCTCCCGTTGCCGGCCGCCCAGGTCCATGTCCAGCAGCAACTGAGTCATGCCCAGCACGCCATTCATGGGCGTGCGGATCTCGTGACTCATGGTGGCGAGAAATTCATCCTTGGCCCGGGTCGCCGCTTCCGTCTCGGCCACCGCCCCGCGCAGCTTGTCTTCCGCCTCCTTGCGCTCCGTGACGTCGCGCAGCACGACGATGAAGCGCTCGTCGGAGCGTATGTGCATGGCGCTGACCGCGAACTCCGCGGCAAAGTCATTGCCGTCCGCCCGCAGCACCCGGCCTTCACGGGGCAGCTTGTCGGCCAGGGTGGTCCAGCCGCCTACGACATCCGTGGGAAGTTCCAGCACTGAGGCAAGCGCGTGGCCTACGAAGTCATCACGATCCAGGCCGAACATGTGCTGCGCCGCCATGTTTACGGCACACACTTCTCCCGCCTCATTGAGCGTGATGATGCCTTCGGCAATGTTGTCCAGCACGGCACTCAATCGGTCGACGGAATCGTGCAGCAACGATTCGGCCACTTTGCGCCGGCTGATATCCGAGGCAAAACCGGAAACGCGGTAGCTGCCCTGCTCGTGCCGCACGCCGCGGCCTCTGACCTGCAGCCACAGATTGCCGCCGTCGGCTCGCAGCAGCGGGAACTCGACATCGAAGCTGTGGCCCGACTCCCCGCAGGCTTTGAACGCGGCTGATACCCGTTGCAGGTGTGCTGGATGAATGCGCGCCACCACGTCGTCGACTTCCAGCTCGCCGGGCTGATCACCGGGAAATGCGCCGCGCAGCCATCCCCTGAGCACGTCGGAAAGGTACAGGCGGCGGCCGACCGGGTCGTAGTCGAACAGGCCGTCGTTGCTGCCGGCGACGGCAAGCTGCAGGCGCTGCTCGGAGCGACCGACTTCGCGCGCCTGAATCTCACGAGAACGCGCCAGCGGTCGCAGCACATAACGGCGCAGGGCCCCATAGGCCAGCAGACAGACCACCAGAACAGCCAGGCCGCCACTGACCGCTATGGCCCAGACGCTGCCGCTGCCCATGGCGTCCGCGGCCGGCACCGGGGCAAGCAGATAGACCAGCAGGACTGCCTGACTCACAGCCAGCAGCAGCCCGCCCGCCAGCATCAGCCAGGCGAACCGGTTGAACAGACGGCGCGTAGTCGTCATCAAGCGCGCAGTGCGGTGTTTCTCATGCCCTAAGCATAGACCCAAGACGTCAATCCGAGAGCTGTCGCTCGAGCACGGTCCGGCCGTTCACGTCGACCCGGAGCGCACGCCGGCTCGGCCAGTAGCGGGCTTCCACATAGTGATGCTCTTCCCACTCGAGCTCGACGTTGGTCCAGACGTAGCGCGGCTCCCGTTCCCCGGGCTCGCGGCGTTTGCGCAGACAGTTGTCGAGATACAGCTCCAGCGCTCCGTCATCGGCGAGGCGAACCTGAAACTGCTTGTGGCGATGGCTGAACTCGACAACTTCACTCATATGGGGAGAACACCGATGACTGGGCTCTGGACATGCTGTCTACATGCTTGCTGAAAACCAGCCGGACGTCCACTGCCTGAAACTCAGAACAGGGAGCGCTGACGCGCTCCGGGCGGTTCGAACAGATCGGTGCGCAGCGGCGCCTGAGTTGCGTCGGTGAGACCATGTTTTTTCAGGGCAGCGCCGAAGCGCCGGGCGATGAGTTGCGCGAACACACCCGTACCGCGCATGCGCGTGCCCCAGGCGGCATCGTATGCCTTGCCGCCGCGGGATTCGCGAATGGCATTCATGATGCGCGCAGCCCGCAGCGGATAGTGCTCGGTCAGCCAGTCCTCGAACAGCGTGCGCACTTCCAGCGGCAGACGCAGCAGAATGTAGTTGGCGCGGCGCGCACCGGCTGCTGCAGCGGCGGCCAGCATATCTTCGATTTCCTGGTCGTTCAGGAAGGGGATGACGGGCGCCACCATCACGGCGGTGGGCACACCGGCCTCGGCCAGGCCGCGAATCATGCGCAGCCGGGCCCGCGGCCCCGCGGCGCGGGGTTCCAGCCTGGTTTTGAGGGTGCTGTCGAGCGTCGTGAGGCTGACGGCCACCGACACCAGTTGCCGGCGCGCCAGTTCTGCCAGCAGATCCAGATCGCGCAGGACCAGCTGCCCCTTGGTGACGATACTCACCGGATGCTTGTGTTCCAGCAGCACTTCGAGAATGGTGCGGGTGATTCGCTGCTGCTTTTCCGCCGGCTGATAGGGATCGGTGTTGGTGCCCATGGCGATGGTGCGGCAACGGTAGCCAGGCTTACCCAGCTCGGCCTGCAATGCTTCCCGGACGCGGGTCTTGTAGAAAATGCGGGTTTCGAAATCGAGACCCGGAGAGAGATCGAGGTAGGCGTGAGTCGGCCGGGCGAAGCAGTACACGCAGCCGTGCTCGCAACCCTTGTAAGGATTGATGGATTGATCGAACGGAATGTCCGGCGACGTGTTGCGGGTAATGAGGGTGCGCGTTCGGTCCGGATACAGTTCGGTGGCAGGACTGATGGCCGGATCGAACGCGCCGGCGTCTGCCGCCCAACCATCACTTTCCGCCTCGCTGTGCACGGCCAGAAAGCGGCTGGCCCGGTTGCTGTTGGCGCCCCGCCCTGCGATGGTCAACCGTCCGGCAGCACCGGATTCTGACGCGGGAACGTCCAGCCCCGGTGCTTGAAAACCTCGCTTGCGCATCGATCATCGGTGTGCAGAATGTCGGGAACACTTTATATGTATATTTATACAGTATCAACACTCCAGACCGACCAGTAGACTTGGGCGCTCTCTGGTGGACACCAGCCTTTCAATGACAACACAAAAACGATGGGGAGGGCTGCTCAAGCTCAGCGCGCGCCTGGGAATCGGCGGGCTTTGGCTGCTAATGCTGCCTGCCTGTACGACCCAGCAACCCGACCCCGCGGTACTCGACAATCTGGCGGAAATGCAGATCCGCATGCAGCTTCTGCAATCGGAACTCGCCAGCGTGCGGCGCTCCCTGGCAGAGCATGACGCGCAGCGCGAGCAGGCCAGGCGTCAGGCCAGCAGAACAGTGCTGGAAGACCGGCTCGACGAACTGAGCTCGCGCCTCGCCGCCCTGCCCGAGGCCATGGCGCAGCTGTGCCCCGAGCTGCCCGAATCGGCCACGGTGACCACCCAGTGCGGAACCACCCCCGACGTGCAGCGGGTCGTGGTCAGCGGCGACAAACTGGTGGTGGGTGAGGTAGAGCGGGTCTGGCTCGATCCTCCGGGTACCCTGATGACTGCCCGTATCGATGCCGCAGCCGATATCAGCGCGCTGCATGCCCGGGAAATCGTCGAGTTCGAACGCGATGGCAACAAGTGGGTGCGCTTCGAGGTGACCGTTGACGACGAACCGGTCATCGTGGAACGCCGCCTGAAACGCTACGTGCGCGGATCTGTGCAGGGCAACGGCGGGCGGCGTCCGGCCGTGGACATGCGGGTACAGATCGGCGATGTGCGCCAGACGGTGGAACTGGCGCTGGCCGACCTGGGGGATGCGGATCAGCCCATGATCCTCGGGCGCCCCTATCTGACCGACGTCGCCCTGCTGGACGTCGCCAGGAAGTTCGTCCAACCGGCATTCTCGCAATCACATAACTGACGATTCATGACCCAGCGCGGCCCGTTCCTTTTCTTTGTCATTCTGTTGTTTCTCGCCGGAATCGGCACGGCCGCCTACCGTCACGACAACTATCAGATACCGATTCTCCCCGGCACGGAACAGACCGTCTGGCAGGTGGAAGCGCGGGTGGAATTCATCGCTCAGGGCGGCGCCACCCAGGTCTACCTGACCCTGCCGCCGGAGCAGTCCGGATTCCGGCTGATCGGCGAATCCAGCGCGTCTTCCGGCTTCGGTTTCGAAGTCTCCACTCAGGAACAGCAGCGCCGTGCGCACTGGACCAAGCGCAGGGCGAGCGGCGAGCAGACTCTGTTCTATAAGCTCGACCTGGTCCAGGATCCGGGCCACCACGTAGAAATGCCCGGCGCCCGGGAGGCAAAGGATCAGACCTGGGACGAACCCTATCAGACCGCGGCTCTGCAGCTGCTCGAGTCGGCAATTCTGGTCTCCGCAGACGCCCACTCCCTGGCGCAGCAACTGTCCTCAGAGATGAATCAGGCCGCTACCAGCCAGAACCTCAGCCTGCTGCTCGACCGCTACTCACCCGAGGATCTGATGGCCAGCCTGCTCAATACCGCCAACGTTCCGGCCCGCACGGTGCAGGTGCTGGAACTGGAGGATGGCCGGCGCCGACAGGGATTGCGGAACCTTGTGCAGGTCTGGGACAACGATCAGTGGCAGCTCTTCGACCCGATGACGGGCGAGGTGAACGATGAACAGTTGCTGCTGTGGCAGACGGCCAGTCCGGCCGTACTGGAGGTCCTCGGCGGTTCCCGCAGCCGCGTGTCGTTCAGCATCATCAGTCAGAGCCGCCCCGCAGCCACGCTCATGGATCAGAGTGCACCCGGCTTCGACCTGTCGCTGTACAACCTGCCGGTGGCCGAACAGAGTATGTTCAAACTCATCATGCTGCTGCCCATGGGTGCGCTCATGGTCGTCGTCATGCGTATTCTGGTGGGGCTGAAAACTTCCGGCACGTTCATGCCGGTGCTGATCGCCCTGGCATTTCTGCAGACCGAGCTGATTCCCGGAGTTACCAGCTTCGTCGTCGTGGTAGCCATCGGTCTGGTGATCCGCTCATACCTGTCGTCCCTCAATCTGCTGCTGGTATCGCGCATTGCAACACTGGTTGTGGTGGTGATCGGCATCATCACGCTGTTCAGCGTATTGAGCTATCAGTTCGGGCTCATGGGCGGGCTGACTATCACTTTCTTCCCCATGATCATCCTGGCCTGGACCATCGAGCGAATGTCCATCGTCTGGGAAGAGCAGGGTCCGCAGGAGGTTGCCATTCAGGGCAGCGGCAGCCTGCTGGTGGCAATCCTGGCGTTTCTTGTCATGGACCAGCAGCTCATCCGTCACCTGGCCTTCAACTTTCCGGAGCTGAACCTGTGCGTGCTGGCGCTGATTCTGCTGCTCGGCCGCTACACGGGTTACCGCCTGCTGGAGCTGCATCGCTTCGCAGTGTTCAACCGATGAGGCCGTTGCGGGAGACGTTGAAAGGCTGGATCTCGCCGCGCGCGCTGGCGAACCGCGGTGTGCTGGGCATGAACCGGCGCAACATCGCCTACATCGCCCGCTACAATCCGCGCGACCGGTATCCGCTGGTGGACGACAAGCTGCGTACCAAGCTGGTGGCTCAGAAAGCCCGATTGAAAGTGCCCGCCCTGCTTCACGTGGTACGCACCCAGCACGAGATCGAGGCCATCGAAGACGACCTGACCGATCTTACCGAGTTCGTCATCAAGCCGGCCCAGGGCAGCGGCGGCAAAGGCATTCTGGTCATCGTCGGCCGCGAAGGCGACGAGTACATCAAAGGCAGCGGCGCCCGCATCAAGTTGAACGATATCAAGCGCCATCTTTCCAACATTCTGAGCGGCCTGAACTCGCTGGGCGGCAAGCAGGATGTGGCCATCATCGAAACGCTGGTCAAGGTCAGCGCGCAGTTTTCCAGCGTGTCCCACGAAGGCGTGCCCGACATCCGCATCATCGTGTTCCGTGGTTATCCGATCATGGGCATGCTGCGCCTGGCCACTCGAGCATCGGACGGCAAAGCCAATCTGCATCAGGGTGCGGTAGGTGTCGGCATCGACATCGGCACCGGCCGCAGCGTCACGGCAGTGCAGAACAACAAACTGATCAATCGCCATCCGGATACCGGTGCCGAACTGGACAAGCTGGAAATTCCGGACTGGAAGCAGATGCTGAACCTGGCCGCGCGCTGCTACGAAGTCACCCGGCTCGGCTACATGGGCTGCGACATGGTTATCGACGAACAACTGGGGCCGCTGCTGCTGGAGATGAACGCCCGTCCGGGGCTGTCGATTCAGATCGCCAACAATCAGGGCCTGGTGCCGCGTCTGCGCCACATCGAGCAGCTCGAAGACTACTACGTGACCGTGGAGGACCGCGTGGAATACGCCATGCGGACGTTCACCTACTTCCCTGCCGAGGTGCGGCAGCAGACCTCAGAGGTCGTCATGCCGGGCTGATGGCTCCCGTACCGTCATATGGCCTATGATCGGGTCGTCACCAGGGGAGAATGCACCATGCCGTACATCGACAATCAGACCGTCCACGACGCCGACGCGCACATCATGGAAACCGCCGAGTTCCTGGCGCAGTTCGCGTCCACCCAGGTGAAAGAGCACATTCTCGGCATCGACGGAAGCAGCCGGGTGGCCTCCACCGCCGCCGATCTCGAATCGGTGCTGGCCAGACAGGCCGACCCCGACTACCGCGCCCGCGATGCCGAGGAGATCATGCTGCGCAAGAACTGGGCAGCCACCGGCGCGCTGTTCAAGGAAGACCGGCCCGCGGCCCTGGATCTGATCGGCGTCGCCAGTCAGCTCATCTTCAACACTTTCATCAACGGCCACCTGGCCTACCTCGAGAAGCACAGTGACGATCTGGACCTGATCTATGGGGTGGCGGATGCCCACAACCGCGCCATGCTCGATTTCTGCTCGGTGGACAAGCGCCTGTTGCCTACCGCTTATGTGCCGCTGGCCGACTTCGACCGCACCCGGACGACGGCCGAAGGCGCCATCGCCGACGGCTTCGCCGGGCTGCTGATACCGTCGCAGTGTCCGCGCACTCACTCGCCGAGCCACACCGGACTGTTTCCATTGTGGGCCATGGCTGAAGAGGCCGGCCTGCCCATCCTGTTCCACGTGGGCGGCGGCGGAGAGCTGCTCGACCCCATGTACTTTCAGAACGGCCTGCCCATTCCGCCGGACTTCCACGGCGGCGCCGAAAACTTCCGCTCGGTGGATTACATGGCCATTCCCACGCCGGTGATGCAGACCCTGGCCACCCTGCTCATCGACGGCATCATGGAACGTCATCCAGCACTGATGTTCGGCGTGATCGAGCAGGGTGCCGGCTGGCTGCCGAGCTGGATGCGCTACCTGGACAGCGCCCACGCGGCTTTCGTGCGCATGGAAGACCGGCTGCAGGCATTGTCGCTGAAGCCGTCCGAGTACGTGCGCCGGCAGATTCGCGCCACGCCCTATCCGGCCGAGGACGTGGGCTGGATCATCCGCGAAGCCGGGCCGGAGATTCCCCTGTTCTCGTCGGACTATCCGCACGTGGAGGGCGGCCGCAATCCGGTAAAGCGCTTCGAAACCACGCTGGCGGATATCGGCAGCGAGCGCGAAGGGTTCTACCGGCGCAACTTCGAAGGCCTCATGGGCAGTGCGTTGCCGGTCTAGGCAGCGCATTCTTCCCGGGCGGGTAAATGACTGCTGAAAGTTTCCGCGCCCGCGTAGCGGGCATAGTCGCGCGCCTGTATCCCGAGGCGGAACTCGCGGCCATGTCCCGTCTTGCGGGCGGCGTGTCGGCCGATGTGCACCGCCTCGACCTGAAACTGGCTGACGGCCGCACCACCAGCCTGGTCCTGCGCGTGCACGGGACCAGGCACTCGGGCCACTCTGCCGAGCTTGAATTCCAGCTTCTCGCGGCACTGCATCGCAGCGGTGTGCCAGTGCCGGAGCCGTTGCACGTGGATGCGAGCGGTCAGATTCTGGCCGACCCGTTCCTGATCATGGCCTGCGTCGATGGCAGCACCGCGATTCCCGGCGGGCAGGAAAACCAGTACATCGACCGGATGGCTGACGCGCTGGCAACGATTCACGCATTGCCGACGGCGGGGTTGCCGACACTGCCCGGCCGCAACGATCCACTACCCGGCGTGCTGGACTACCTGCCGGAAGGGCATGAATGGGCCGAGCTGCGTGCTTATCTTGGCTCACTGGATGATACGACATACGCAGGACCACCGAGGCTTCTGCACGGAGACTTCTGGCCCGAGAACCTCCTGTGGCATAACGATGCCATTGCGGCCGTCCTCGATTGGGAAGACGCGGCATTCGGTGATCCGCTATCCGACGTAGCGTGTTGCCGATTGGAGCTGCGCTATAAGTTCGGCAAAGCGAGTATGCAACGGTTTACCCAGGCCTACGCCAGACACCAGACCGTGGACCTCGAGCGCCTGGATCTGTGGCAGGTGTACGTGGCGGCCGCTGCGCAACACTTCATGGGTCAGTGGGGGCTTGCCCCGGCGCTGGAGGCGCATCTGCGCCGGGAAGCGCTGGCCAGCATTCGGGAAGCGGGCGCCGCGATCCGATCGCAGACCGGCCCGATTCTTCCCGAACGACAGCCTCATCTTCCGCGCTCCCAGCGCGGCCACCATGCCGCGGAAGGCGCCTCCACCGGCCGGCCATCCGGACGGACGAAGCAGCAGCTTCCATCGCGGCGCCGTTGCGCGCGAAAACCCGCCCTCATGGATCAAGGTATGGTGAGTGCTGCAGACCAGCAGCAGGTTCTCCAGGCTGGTCTCTCCGCCGTCGGCCCAGTGGTGCACATGGCATGGGCTTCCAGGACTGCGCTCGTGGAACTGGCGGCCGGCGAAAAGTCCGAATGCGGTCGCCGTGCCAGGCCCAGGCGCCGCTTCGAGGGCCGTGCGGCACCGTGCGCTGCTTGCGGCCAGACCGTCGAGCGCCTTGCCGTTCTGCTCGACCACGGGCACCACGGAACCATCGCAGCACAGACGCCTGACCGTCGGCACCGGCAGGTCGGACTCGCCGCCTTCGCCGGAGAGGGCGCCAGCATCCACATGAACCACCACCTGATGGCCTTCCGCGGAAGATGACGCCCGGCTCGCCGGCCAGGGACTCCCGCGCCATCATCACCAGCGCATCCGCCGCCCTGGCGAACAGGGAGCGGCTGGGGTCTTCCGGCAGCCGGGCCCCGACACGTTCCAATGCGGCCAGCACCAGTTCCAGAGATTCCCTCGGCAGCTCCACCGTCATGCTGGCGGAGCCGTCTTCACGGAAGTGCCGGATCAGGGATCGGCCTTCGTGCAGGCGCTGCGCATCGGCCGCCGATACCACCGGATCGCCATTGCGCAGGCGCCGGCAGTACGCCTCGCATTGCGACGCTGACGTTTTCAGGGCGAAGGCCAGCAGATCACCCTCGGTCACATCGCTGGCGACCCGGGTCAGCGCGCGGACTTTGGAGTAGGACAGATCGCCGCGGCGGAACGCCTCGTCGATCTTCGGCAGATGCCACAGCGCGTCGGCCACGCGCACTTTCTCCTGCGCCGTGGTGCGCGATATGCCGCAGCGCCAGTTGAGCCACTGCGCGCAGTCACCATTGCCGTAGGCCTCCCAGCCGCGGCGCAGGTTGAACTCGCCCAGCAGCTTCAGGAACCGATACTCGGCCTGAGTGGCTTCACGCCAGCTCGTCAGCAGGGATGATTCCAGTTCGTCGAGAGGGCAGGAGGTACGGACCAGCGGGGCGGTGTTCATGGCGTGTTCCCGTGTACTGGATATACGTGGGTCTTCTTCATTTCGTGTGGGTCACGGATGGAGGCTGAGGCCACCGTAGTGGAACAAGATCGCCGTCTTGTACCGCTCCCGATTGCGATACCCGCGCGCTTTCATCTTCAGAGTCTTGATCTTGCTGTTGACGCTTTCAGCCATGGCGTTGTCGGCTTTGTGAACGATGGCATTGAGGATGCCCCAGAGCTTGTCCTTGATCATGTGAGCCACGGTCTTCATGGGCACCAGGCGGCTGCGCATCGCCCAGCTCAACCATCGTTGCCAGGCGCGCTGTGCCCAGCCGCGAGTCCGGTAGTGCCATAAGGACATCGCATACTCCTTGAGCGCCCATGCCCTGCCAGTCTTGGCTGCGATGGACGACAATGCCTTGATCCGCTGCCGTTGCGCTCGATCCAGGTTGGCTGCATTGGTAAGCAACGTGTAGCGCATGCCCTTCAGCTCATCACCCTTGCGTACGCGCATCAGCTCGCGGTGCTCCTCCTTGCGGATGTAGTCCACCGCCTTGCCGAGCGCCTGAGCCACGTGGAACTTGTCGAACGCGATCTTCCGCTCCGCTTCCGGGATCTCCTCGAGCGTCACGTTGATGTAGGCAGGCGCCATGTCCATGGACACCGTCTCGATGGCAGACTTCTGCCGCGGGGTCAGCCGGTCGTAGAAGTTCTTCAGGCTGAACTTGGCCCGATCATCCTCCACCGCCAGCACATGGCCGTGCTTGTTCGTGATCACTGTGACGTAGTCATGGCGCTTCTTGAAGGCGATTTCGTCCACACCGATCCGCTTGATGTTGAGCCGCTTACGCCGCGCCAGACCTCGCGTCACCGCCCGCCTCATGATTCCGTCCACGGCCGTCCAACTCAGACGGAAGTGGCGCGCCACGGCTAAAATCGAGCTGTCCAGCAGCCACTCGATGATCAGCGCCTCGAACATGGCCGTGAACCTCGAGCGCGCTTCGGCCCACTCGACGTTGATCATGCGGCAGCCGTGTTCCTCGCATTCCACCCGCGGGACATCGGCAACGACGTAGGTTTGATACTGGCAGGTGTCTAGATGGCGCCACTGCCGGCGACGCTTGTCGTAGCGCGGGGAGGATCGCCCGCATTCCGGGCAGTTCAGTGGCTCGCCCTCATCGACGCCCAAGTACACCACCACGGCACCGTCGGACTCCTCGAGCTCCACCGTATCGACAAACCACGGTGCCTTGAGCCCCAAGATGTGTTCGTACAGGGCAACCTCATCCACAGGCCAAATTCCCTTTGCCTACCGAAAAGGTCAGTCTAACGCCGGCCACATCCAGCCGCTAAGCAGAAGCAGGATGCCACCCCTCCATGGCGTCAGGCTGCCTTCCACGGCTGACCCGTCAAGGAGATACCGCTGCGCGGCCTCCTCCTTGACCGCTCAGCCGTTCCAGGCGGCGGTTCACCGTGAGGACGCGGTATCTGTACCCAGTTCAATGGGCCAAATTCTACGGGGGCTGATCGTGGGATCGCAGCTTCGAACGGCATGACCCACACGGAATGGGGAAGGGCGGACGCCTGCGTTGCCGGTACAGCTATGGAACGACAACAAAGCATGAGCAGAAGTCTACACGACATGCAATTTCATTGGCTGGCCGGGTTAGATGGCGGAGCTGGGGTCGAGGATACTTTGTGGGGGTGATGGCGATCGGCAGGTAGTGCCAGAAGCTGCCGGTCGGCGGCCAAAGATTCTGGCGGCCGGGAAGCAGCTCGAGGCACGCTGCCATAGCTGAACCCGTAGGTGTCCGGTGTGCGCCAGCCGAGCGGACGCTCCGAGAGGCCTCGCCAACCGGTGGAAATCGACCCTGAGCGGTCATTCAGCTGCTACCGCTTCCTGCGATGGAGCAGCGGGTCGTCAGTTCTGTAAGCAGTCGCCTTGGTGACCCCGATTCGCCCTGCAGCCCCATATCAGCGCTTACTTTCAATGAAATCGCGGATGTCACGGAGACGCGTCGCTTCGAAAGATGCTGCTTCCGTGGCCGGGCGGGTCTTCGAGGGCGCGAACCGGATTGCCCGTAGTAGTCTCACGTCAATGTTGGGATTCCCTGCGGGACACCAAACGTTCACGGCTTTTCTACCGTATCGACGTTGGTGTCCTCTCTTCCATACATCGCGCCCAGCGATGGGGTAGTAACATCTGCGCCAGAACCGAATTGGGTCGAAGCTGCCGGCACGCGGCCCAATGGTCCCTTTGCCGGATGTAGATCGATCGACCAAGCCGCCAGGGGTAGGCGAGAAGGTGAGCCAAGCCCTGGAAGGACTCCCCAGCTCTCTCAAGTTGTGCGTCTCCTTCATTAGCAAGTGCTTCACGTGCCGGAACAGCCCCTCCCCGCGATATCGATGACATAAGGAAAGGTCCATCTACATCTCCGTTGCGACGATAGGGGCGATGCGTCCGCCCTGGCTGAAACCTATGACACCGATTCTACTTATGGGGATTTCATCCTGGCTCCGCAGGTGACGAATTGCCGCGACGGTATCAGTTGCGAGATCCTCGTAGCTTGCCGTCCGCCGCTGGCCTTCTGGTCGCTCGGGTCGCGCGCTTGTCGGGGAGCAATACAACAACACCGGTGCGCTGAAGATACTGCGTCGACCGTCGGATCCCGACCAGTCGCTCCGGCGACTGCGGCCGGAGCCACTGGATGACGACGGCCTGCCGGAACGGACCGTCTGCGTTCGGGACGAACGGCGTGCCGGCCAAGGCCGCTATGCCCTGGTGCCGTGATCGTGGCCGATCACGTCGTTGATCGTGTCTGATCGAGCTCGACCGCGTAACGAAAGATCTGTCGTCGGCCTCGACGAACTTCTTGCGACCGACGCCGGAAGACGATCAAGTAGCGTTACGAAGCGCCCAGGAAAAGCCCGAACTTCAGCACGCGCATCAGCGTTCCCCTTGAGTTATGGTGGCCACTGTAACGGGGACGACTGCTCCTGGCCGGAAACTGACAATCACCCGTTTCCGCGGAAACGTCGGCCAAGTCGGGGCCGTGAGCCGCCTTCAGCGACCACGGTTTCGCGCCGTCTACCGGACACGAAACGACTTCCGATCCTTTAGGCACCGGGTTCGGTTGACTCTGCGAGAAAGTCGAGAGCTAACTGAGCGTGTCTGCGACGTACTTGCCGTCCCTTTGACACCGGTGACCGCCATCGATCACCGGCGAACCGGGATCCGGGAACCAGCGATGCCAGTTCCTTTCCAGCTTCGACCGGTACAGCCTGATCGTTCAAGGCATGCATCACCAGCGCTTGGCACTGAGATACTCTTTCGCCTGCTTCCGAACGTCGAGCCCGAAGGCGATGCCGGACTACTCGCCACGTTAGGACCATCGCAGCAACGGCGAGAACAAGCGCACCCGGTGACGGCAACCTCAACCGCGGTGCCCTGTCGGCTGCAGTACCGTACGAGCGAACATGTCAGTCACGGGGGGCTGGCTCCACGCGATTTCCATGAAGTCCAACGGTCGTCGATACGCTCCGCCCTCGCTTCCTTTAGTTGGCCCAGCTATTGGAAGCAAAAAGGTACTTGCCAAAACCATTCCTGAGACCATCTCGGGATGTTGGCTGGCAAACGAGATTGCAATCGGTCCGCCGGACGACGCAGCCAAGATGGAAAACCTCTCAAGGCCCGCCGCCTCGACCACGGCTTTGAGATCACTCACACGCGCGGCGAGCGAAAGGTCGGCAACATCCCGATCTGACATGCCGAACCCGCGCCCGTCGTACCGAACGAAACGATGGAATTCAGAAGTCATCGCGAGCAACTGGTCATTGTCATATACCAGGGCTGCTTTGAAACCTCGCTCCAGATCGAGTCATCCAGCCCAAGGACATAGACCAGCGGCCGGGACCTTTCCCTGAGACCGCGAATGCGATCTTGGTGCCATCAGGGGCGGTCGCCATGCCGAGTTCCTGATCAACAGGAGCGGCGAAGAAGGCCGTTGGCGTATTCAGGACGACTGCGCTGATGAGTGCGCCGCCATACAGATAGGCTGCGGACAATGTGATGATGGAAAAGAGCGCGAGGACGAGGACTTTCTTGCGGGAGCTTCTCGGCCGTCCATCACCCGTCAGCCGGGGCGGCGTTCTCCCTAAGCGGCTGAACCGGAGCCAGAGTGCGGTAGCCACGCTTGCGAATTTGTCTGAATGTACTTTGGGTTCTTCGGGATCGTCGCCCAACGCCTTACGTCTCTGATTGAACGCCGAGGTACCGCGTCTTCGGGTTCCACAACCCGATCACGCCATACGAAATCGAGTAGGCGATCCCGCGGAAACTGTACGCACCCGGGTGGTCCAGAAGGTCGGTAAGCGCGTTCAGTGCTGAGAGGCTCGAGATTGCCTCTCGACCTTCCCATTGAAAATGCGGTTCTGGTTCGGCTCGACGCGCCAATCGCCGAATTGATAGTCGCCAACCATCGGCCTCACCATCCCTTTCTGGCCGCTCTCGCGCCTCCCCCAGGCGAAGACGGACCATCGGAGAAGGAGCAGAGACGAATCCGGAGGTAAAGCGCATCAAGTCTCCGAAAGTGCTGCGTCTACATCTCTCTATAGCCTGGCAGGATTGCACAGGAGCGGAGCGGTACGATGGCTGTCCAGTTCGTTTTCATAGCGATCCTCATTTGTCTCACCATGGCCAACTTCGGCGGGTGCGCCAGCCATCCCCCTGGCTTGGACGCACTGAAGGCCCAGCAGCGCCATCGAAATCTATAAACGCTGCGTCAGAGCGCACCAGATCGAGGCCGAGCCAGCTTCGGTAATGGGATGAAGCGCATCAGGCTTGACGTCCTGACCTTCGCTCAAAGCCAAATGTCAGAGAGTCGTTGGGTAGACTGAACGACTGGTATGGGTCGATCTCGACCGGTTGGCGAGATCTTCTCCGAGCGTTCCGCTCGGCTTGGCGCACACCAGACATTTCCAGGTCAGCTCGGCCAGCGTGCCTCTAGCTGCTTCGTGGTCGCCGAAATCTTTAGCCGCCGATCGACTGCTACTCGGCAAAATCCCCCGTTACCCCATTCGACCGATCCCAGAATCCGCGCATTCTCCTCCCGCGGATACGTATGACTCAGATCCGCCAGTTCCCGATACACCACATCCGCCCCCGCCGCCGTCAACGCATCCCGAGCCATCCGGGCCACGTCCACCGGAAACATCCAGTCCAACGCACCGTGCACGAGATACACTGGCAAGCCGGCCAGACGCCCGGTACCGGCGCCTTCCAGCAACATGGGATGAAACGCCGCGGAAACCGGCGCCAGATGGGTGAACGGGCTGTCGCCGCGCAACCCTGCCAGATATGCAAACGTCCCGCCGTCGGACATCCCCGTCAGCAACATGCGCTCATCATCAATGCGCCAGTTGGATTTCACGGAGTCGAGCATCCTCAACAGGTTCGGTGTATCCACATCCGGCCCCATCAGCGACCAGGTGTCGTCACGCGCCGTGGGCGCCAGCACGATCACCCCGCGGCTGCGCGCTTCGATGAGCCAGGTCCACAGGAAGCTGCGGCCGTGGCCGCTGCCGCCGTGCAGGGCGACCACCAGCGGCGCCGGGGTGGCCGGATCGTGATATTCCGGCACGTACAAAGAGAACCCGCCGCGCTCTGCGGCAGCATTATCGGCGTGGATCACACCGCCGCCGGCACCCTGCATGCCGCTCTGCAGCAGTTTCTCCTGCAGCGTCTCATCCTGGCGCCGGGCTTCGCTCAGATAGAAGCGGTTCACCGGCGGCAGCATGAAAGCCACCGGATACAGCGCTTCCAGGGCCCGGGTACAGGCACCCATGGCGCGGTAGGCGGCCAGGGTCGGGTTGTTGTGCTGCGCGCACCCGGCGAAACCGTCCAGAGCCTGCAGGGCATGGCCGGCAGCCTGTTCGCTGTGGGTCTGAAATGCTTCCAGATGCTCGGGCCATGGGGCTGCCTGGAACTGCTCGAACCCACGGGCAAGCGGCCCGCGGAATTCCGCCAGTTGCTTCGCCAGGGCGGGAACATCCGGCGGGTTCAGATAACGACCCGCGTGCAGCAAGGCATCCAGCGCCGTCAGCAGCGGCGGAATCAAGGCGGTGGTCGCGTCGAGCAGGACGTCGGTAGCGTCGTCGGCCATGGGCGGCATCCACGGTTCCCCGGCAGACACCATAGCACCCGGCGCCCGATCACGCAGAGCAGCCCCACAGCTATGCCTGCAGTTCGTTGGCCTGCGGGCGGCGATTTGATTACAGTCGACGGATGCAGCCATACGACCGCAGCCAGGAAGACGTCGGCAACGTGCTCGCCCTGGAGCACGTCAACCTGACCGTGCCGGATCAGTCGCTGGCGGCACTGTTCTACGTGACCGGCCTGGGTTTCACCCGCGACCCCTACATCGACTTCGGCACGCGCAACATGTGGATCAACGTCGGCGAACAGCAGTTTCATCTGCCGCTGGGGGAGGCCCAGGTGTTTCGCGGCCACATCACCGTGGTGGTGCCGGATCTCGACGATCTCGAAGCGCGTCTGGTACGGATCGCGAAACCGCTCGGCGGCACGCGCTTCGCGGTACAGCGCCACGCTGATCACATGCGCACCACCTGTCCATGGGGCAACGACATCCGCGCCTACGGTCCCGATCATCAGCCCCCCATGACCCTGGGCATACCGCGTCTGGAGTTGCCTGTGGCAGCCGGCAGCGCCGCCGGCATCGCCCGCTTCTACCGCGACACCATGGGCTGTCCGGTCAGCGTCGAAGACGGCCAGGCGCTCGTTCGCGTGGGCCGGGATCAGACCCTGGCCTTCACCGAAACCACGCAGCCGCTGGCGCCCTATGACGGCCACCACATCGCCGTCTACCTGGCCAATTTCTCCGGACCGCACCGCTATCTGGCTGAACACGGCCTGATCAGCGAAGAGTCCGACCGGTATCAGTACCGCTTCCAGACCATCATCGACCCGGACTCCGGGCAAGCGCTGCTGGAACTGGAGCACGAAGTACGCGCCATGTCTCACCCCATGTTCCAGCGGCCGCTGGTGAATCGTGACCCCGCAGTGGGGTTCAGGAACTATCGCAAAGGCAAAGAGGTATTCAAACCGGCATGAGTGAAGCAGCCGAACTGGCCCGATTGAGCGACGAGCCCTATTACCTGCCGCTGGGGGACGAAATCGAGCTGTTCGAAGCAGCCTACGACGCGCGCCTGCCGGTACTGCTGAAGGGCCCGACCGGGTGCGGTAAGACCCGTTTCGTCGAGCACATGACCTGGCGGTTGTTCCGCCACCGGGAACACAAGGACGTGGAGATTCCCCTGGTGACCATTGCCTGCCACGAGGATCTCACCGCCACGGACATGGTGGGACGCTTTCTGCTGCAGGCCGATGAGACGGTGTGGAGCGATCGCCCGCTGACCCGGGCCGTACGCAGCGGCGCCGTCTGCTATCTCGACGAGATCGTCGAGGCGCGCAAGGACACCACGGTGCTGATCCACTCCCTCACCGACCACCGCCGCCTGCTGCCCATCGAGAAGACCGGCGAGCTGCTGGCCGCGCATCCTGACTTTCTGCTGGTAATCTCCTACAACCCCGGTTACCAGAGCGTGCTGAAAGACCTGAAACCGAGCACCCGCCAACGCTTCGTCAGCCTGTCGTTCGGCTACCCCGACCCGGAGCGCGAAGCCGCCATCGTCGCCCATGAGTCCGGCGTGGCCCCGGAGCAGGCGGCGCAACTGGCCGTCATCGGCGAGAAAGTACGCAATCTGCGCGAACACGGCTTCGAGGAAGGGGTCAGCACACGCCTGCTGGTCTACACCGGGCAGCTCATGGAGCGCGGCATCACGGCCCGCCGCGCCGCGGAGATCGCCGTGGTGCAGGCCGTATCCGACGACGCCACGGTGCAGCAGGCGGTAGCCGACATCGTCGATACCGTGCTGCCGTGATCGATCTCGCCCCACTGGAACAGCGTCTGGCGCTGTTCGCCGAAGGCATTGCCGGGCGCTACTTTCACATCAAACCCGGCAGTGAGTTCGCCGGGCGGCGCATCGCGCTGGCACCGGACCACAGTACACTGACCGCAGACACGCTGTACCTGCCGGAACACCTCGACGCTCCGGATGCCGGTGCCTACCGGGTGCTGACCCTGCAGCAGTTGTGCCACCGGGAATTCGGCACCTACCGGTTCACCATGGCAACCGCACTCACCCGGCTGCCGGAGCTGACTGACCGGCAACCGCCAACGCTGGACATCCGGGCCAGCGACTTCGAGCGTTTCTACCACCAGTTCGAGCATCCCGCCCTGATGAGCCGGCTGTTCTGGCTGTGCGAGCGGCTGCGGGTGGATGCCCGTATGGTCGAGCAGTATCCCGGCATCCGACCCCACCTGAGCCGTCTCAATGAGCACGCCCTGGCAATCCAGCCGCCCCAGCCGGTGACCGATCTGGCGGGCGTGCTCAGTGCTCTGACCTGGCGTCTGCAGGGCACGCCCAGCGAGTTCCTGGAGACCCTGGATGTCACCGGGCTGCTGACCGGGCCGCTGGCGACTCTCGATGAACTGGCGCAGCAGCCCGGCGACGTTTATTCCGCCGCGGCCGCCGCCATGACCGCGTATGCAGCGCTGGCGCCGGCCCTCGCTGAGCGCGTGACGGAACTGTTCGAGCCGCTGGCTGAAGAATTCGACGACCCCAGCGGCTGGCTGCAGCGGGAAGCGCGGCTGGAGGACTGGCGCGACGACCTCGCCGCGATGGATGCCAGCCTGTCGGTGGAACACCTGGAAGGCGACCAGGCTGAAGCCGCTGAGGGCGACAATCTGGCCGAGGGCGAACTGCGTCCCGACGACGTTGAACTCAGCAAGCTGGCCAGTGAACGGGATACCCTGGCCCGGCGCATCGACATGGAACGTTCCGCCATCCGCGATGCTCTGGGGACGGGCCCGCCGGATGCCCGCAGCTACCGATACGACGAATGGGATTATCTCGGCCAGCGCTACCTGCCGCGCTGGTGCCGCCTGTTCGAGCAGCGCCTGGCGCCGGACTATGAGCAGGATCTGGCGGCGCTGCAGGCCGTGATCGGTAACCATCGCCGTCACGTGCAGCGGCACCTGGAGCATATCAAGCCGCTGGGCTATCAGCGTGTCTATCGCCTCGCCGACGGCGACGAACTGGACTTCAACGCGGTGATCGAGGCCCGCCAGGATGCGCTGGCCGGGCACAGCCCCGACGACCGGGTGTACAGCCGCCGGGACCGGGTGCAGCGCGACGTATGCGCGGCGTTTCTGGTGGATCTGTCGGCTTCCACCGACGATGCGGTGGAACCGCCGCCGCGGCGCATCATCGACGTGCAGCGTGAGGCCATGCTGGTGATGTCCGCGGCGCTGGAGCAGCTCGGCGACCGCTTCGGCGTGTATGGATTCTCAGGCTACGGCCACGACTGCGTCGAGGTGTTCGTCGCCAAGGAACCGGACGAACGATTCAGCCGCAGCACCCTGGCCGCCATTGCCGGCATGAAACCCAAGCGCAGTACCCGGATGGGGCCGGCGATCCGCCACGGGGTACGCAAGCTCGTCGATTCCGGCAACGCGCTGAAGGTCCTGATCATCGTCAGCGACGGGTTTCCCCAGGACTGCGACTACGGCCCCGAGCGCGGCGATCACGAGTATGGCGTGCAGGACACGGCGCGGGCGCTACAGGAGGCCGCCGCCAAAGGGGTGGAGACCTTCTGCGTCACCGTGGACCGCTCCGGACACGACTATCTCAAGCGCATGTGCCCGCAGGCGCGCTATCTGGTCATCGAGGACATCGAAGATCTGCCGGATCAGTTGTCGAAGGTCTATGAAGCCCTGACAAGCTGACCCGGCAGCGGGGCGTCAGTCTTCGCCCATCACGCCGAAGATGTGCAGCAGGGACAGGAACAGGTTGTAGATCTGCGTGTACAGCACCACCGTGGCGATCAGGTAGTTGGTTTCGCCGCCGTGAACGATAGCGCTGGTCTGCCAGAGGATGGCTGCACTGGCGAACAGCACGAAGCCGGCGGAAATGGCGGTATGCAGACCGGACAGGCCGAAACCCCAGGCCACCAGCATCGAGCCCATGAGCACGAAAAAGCCCACCACCAGAAAGCCGGACAGAAAGCTGAAGTCTTTGCGGGTGATCAGCGCATAGGCGGACAGCCCGACGAACGCCACCGCGGTGGTGGCCAGCGCCGAGGTCACCAGAGCCGGACCGTTGCTCAGGCTCAGATACATGGTGAGTATCGGCCCCAGGGTGTAACCGAGGAAACCGGTGAACGCGAACACGCTGAGCAACCCCCAGGGGCTGTTCGCGGTTTTGTGCACCAGAAAGAGCAGACCGAAAAAGCCGGCCAGGGTGAGAATGAACCCGGGATGCGGCGCATTGACGGCCATGGACACACCAGCCACCAGCGCACTCCAGGCCAGGGTCATACCCAGCAGCATGTAGGTGTTGCGCAGCACCCGGTTGATCTCGATGCCGGTAGTGCTGACCGGCGATGCACCAGCCGCGCTCTGCGGGCGGTAGGCCGGTTGCGGATTGCGTTCAGCCATGATCGTCCCTCTAGATTTGGATAAAACTCAGACTCCAGACGCTTATATAGAGGCCCAGGAGTCGCATTTCAAGAGCCCAGACAGCGCTGATCGATTAGACCACTGTACACGAGTGTAGTGCCCTACCCTAGATGTCGCTGGTTCGCTCGATCTCATAGAGGCGGTCCTGTTCCAGCGCCTCCTGCTGCGCGTTCAACTGCTCCTCCACCGTGTCGAAAGCGCTGAAGCGGGCGACGTGAAACAGCGCCTCTCCTTCGTTGACCAGCGGCAGGTTGTTGGCACCGATGACGATGCCCTCGGTTTTGGCCTTGAGGTAGCTCTCGGTCTCGCCGAACGGTGCCGCGATCACGCCCAGGGTATCGCCGGGGCGTACCCGGGCGCCCAGTTTGGCCAGCGGCCGGAACAGCCCGTCCGTAGGCGCCCGGTACCAGGTGGTGGAGCGTGCCACATAGGGTTCCGCCAGCCACGGGCGCCGGCGCGCCGGCAGCATGCCTAAGCCCCGCATGACGTTGGTGATGCCGCGCACGCCGACGACGATAGAACGTTCATCCAGACGCAGGGCCTCACCGGCCTCGTAGGTGATCACCGGAATACCCGCCGCATCCGCGGCGGCACGCAGGCTGCCGTCGATCAATCCGGCATTGACGATCACCGGCAGTTCGAAGCTGTGGGCCATATCCTCCACGGCCTTCTGGTCCAGCGCGGCGCGCAGTTGCGGCAGGTTCTCGCGGTGCACGGCACCGGTATGCAGGTCGATGATGTGGCTGCAGTGGGTCACCACCTCCGAGAAGAACAGGTGCGCCACTCTCGAAGCCAGAGAGCCTTGCGCATTGCCGGGAAAGCAGCGATTGAGATCACGCCGATCGGGCAGGTAACGCGACTGATGAATGAAGCCGAACAGGTTGACCACCGGTACCAGCACCAGGGTGCCGCGCAGCCGGTTCAGCACTTTCAGGGCCCGCAGCCGGCGGATGATCTCCACGCCGTTCAGCTCGTCGCCGTGGATGGCGGCGCAGACCAGCAGCACCGGCCCGGCCGCCCGGCCGCACACCACTTCCACGGGCATGTCGAGCGGCGTATGGGTATAAAGCTGAGCACCGGGCAGGTCGAAGGACATCCGACTGCCCGCGGCGACCCGCACCCCGCCGATCTCGATGCCCGGGTTGCGCGCCTCTTCCCTGCTTCGGACCATACGGTCAGCCCTTGCCCCGGGTGCGGGTCCGGCCCGGCTTACCGTTCTCTTCGATGAAGCCGATGATGGCGCTCGCCACATCCTTGCCGGAGGCTTCCTCGATGCCTTCCAGACCCGGTGAACTGTTCACTTCCAGCACCAGCGGGCCGTGGTTGGAGCGGATCAGATCCACGCCCGCTATATTGAGGCCCATGGCTTTGGCCGCGCGCACTGCGGTTCGGCGTTCCGTGGGGGTGATCTTGGCGAGCTCGGCCGTCCCGCCGCGATGCAGATTGGAGCGGAACTCGCCCGGCTTGCCGGTACGCAGCATGGCGGCAACCACCTTGTCGCCGACGATGAAGCAACGCACGTCGGTGCCTTTGCTCTCGGCAATGAACTCCTGGACCATGATGTCCACGTCGATGCCGAGAAAGGCTTCGATGACGCTTTCCGCCGCCTTGCGCGTCTCGGCCAGCACCACCCCCACACCCTGGGTACCTTCCAGCAGCTTCACCACCAGCGGTGCCCCGCCCACCATGTCGATGAGGTCGGGAATATCGTCGGGCGAATGGGCGAAACCGGTGACCGGCATGCCGATGTCGCGCCGCGCCAGCAGCTGCATGGAGCGCAGCTTGTCCCGCGAACGGGAGATGGCCACGGATTCGTTCACCGAGTACACGCCCATCATCTCGAACTGACGCACCACGGCGCTGCCGTAGAAGCTGATGGAGGCGCCGATGCGCGGTATGACTGCATCGATGTCGTTCAGCGCCTCGCCCTTGTAGTGAATGGACGGGCGCGCCATGGCCATGTTCATGTAGCAGCGCAGGGTGTCTACGACAACGGCTGTATGACCGCGCTCACGGGCCGCTTCCACCAGGCGCCGGGTGGAATACAACCGCGAGTTTCTCGACAGAATAGCGATCTTCATGGGGCTACCCCGTGATCGGCCAGATAGGACTTGCCGGGGTCGACCAGATAGCGGCCCCGGATGGCAGTACGACCGAGCAACATGCGAAAACCCATGGTGTCCCGGTCGGTCAGTGTAACCTCGATGCGCCAGCTTGCATCGCCCAGATTCACCTGCGTCTCTATGACGAAGCGTTGCTCTTCGTGGCCGCCGGAATCACGGACCACCCGCCGGTCGAGCACGGCCGCTTCGCAGCACACTTCTTCGCTGTGGCTGCGCTGCCGGGGATGCACCCAGAACCGCACCCAGGGCGCGCCGGCCCGTTCGATGGGTTCCACCTTGAATGTGTGCAGTGTGGAAGTACGCGCGCCGGTATCGACCTTCGCCTTGACCCGGTCGATGCCGAGCTCCGGCAGGGCGACCCACTCACGCCAGCCCAGGGTCTCACTCATACCTGCGGCCCGGATCGATCCAATGCCCGACTATCGTCCTTCAACGCCGGGCCACGCCCAACTCGCCGAGAGTTGCGGCCATGTCTTCGGCAGAGGTTTCCGGGCGCACGTTTCGGTCTATGGCGAGAATCCGGCCGTCCTTGCCGATGTAGTAAGTGTGACGGTTTGCATAGCCGGCGGGATTGAGTACCCCGTAGGCGCTTGCCGTCTCCTGAGTGGGGTCGCTGAGCAACGGAAAATCCGCATTCTGCTCCGCGGCGAACCCGGCGTTGTCCTCCACCGAATCGACACTGGCCATGAAGTAGTCGACCGCATACTGCCGGATGAGATGACCGTTCTCGGCCAGAGACTTGCACTCGATGGTGCAGCCGCGGGTATAGGCCTTGGGAAACCAGGCCAGCACGACGGCCTTCTCACCGCGATAGTCGGCGAGCCGATAGGTGTTGCCGTCACTGGCCTGCAGTTCGAAGTCCGGCGCCATGTCACCGACCTTTGGCGCATCGGCGGCCAGCGCCATGGAGGCCGTGAGCCACACGAGCAGGCCCGCGAAAAAAATCTGCAAATTCCTGATGATCATCGCCTGTCACCTCACTGTTTCGCGCATGTTAGTCCGATCCCCTACGGGTGAGAAACCCGTGCAGGCCCGGTATTCGTCGCTTTCACGGAGAAACTTGCAGAAGTCTCCCAATTCGGTAGGGTAGATGATGATCTCCGGCGAGGTCTGCCTTGAAACGGCACCTGCCGGTGTACTGCGACCGAGTTCGATGCCATCTCGTCCACGTCTGCAAAGGACGTCCGCAAAAGACGTTTGCAGAAGACTTTGCAAAAGACGTGCCGCAAGCGCAAGCGCTTGTCCCGCGGCCTGCGCCGCGCTGAACGACACGATGAAACACCGCCACCCTTCGGGATGGCCATTGGACACGCCAGCCCATAACCATGGCGCTGCCGTCGCCGTATGTCCGTAAGCCAACGCCAGGAGAACATTCGAGGGGGGTCCACAATCGACCCGGACGGGACAGGAGCAGTCATGAGCGAGATATCCACGAAACGCGGTTCAGCCCAGCAGGACTACGGCAAGGAACCGCTGGAAGTACGCGACACCAACCAGTATCAGGCGGAGTACATCCGCTCATTCGTCGCCAGATGGGACGAACTGATCGATTGGGACCGGCGCACCTCCAGCGAAGGCGACTTCTTCATCGAGATACTGCGTCAGCATGGCGCCAGAAAGGTTCTGGATGCAGCCACCGGCACGGGTTTTCACTCGGTACGCCTGCACGAAGCCGGGTTCGAAGTGTCCAGCATCGACGGCAACCCGGTGATGCTGGCTAAGGCCTTCGAGAATGCCCTGGACCGGGGCATCATCCTGCGGACCGTGCAGGCCGACTGGCGCTGGCTCAACAGAGACGTGCACGATCTGTACGACGCCATCATCTGCCTGGGCAATTCATTCACGCATCTGCACGACGAGAACGACCGGCGCAAAGCGCTGGCCGAGTTCTATGCCACCCTGCGCCACGACGGTGTGCTGATTCTCGACCAGCGCAACTATGATGCGCTGCTCGACCAGGAGGTAGAACCCAGCCACGACTACTACTACTGCGGCGATTCGGTTCGCGCCACACCGGAACATCTCGACGAATCTCTGGCTCGTTTCCGTTACGAGTTCGCCAGCGGCGAAACCTACCATCTGAACATGTTTCCGCTGCGCAAAAGCTACGTGCACCGCCTGCTGCACGAAGTCGGTTTCCAGCATGTTACGACCTACGGTGACTTTCAGGAAACCTATAAGGACAGCGAACCGGACTTCTTCATCCATGTGGCCGAGAAACGCTACCTGGAAGGAGGCCAGCAATCATGAGCGCATACTCCGAGGTCGTGGAAACCGCCCGCGAGTACTACAACAGCGACGACGCGGACAATTTCTATTACCAGGTATGGGGCGGCGAAGACATTCACATCGGGCTCTACGAGCAGCCGGGTGAAGCCATCGCCGATGCCAGCCGGCGTACGATTGCCCGTATGGCACAGCAGGTGCCGTGGCTGTCCGCGGACAGCCGCGTACTCGACGTTGGCGCCGGCTACGGCGGCGCCGCCCGCTATCTGGCGGGGCGCTTCGGTTGCCATGTCACCGCGTTGAATCTGAGCGAGAAGGAAAATCAACGCGATCGCCAGATGAACCGGGAACAGGGCCTGGATCACCTGATCGAGGTCGTGGATGCCAGCTTCGAGGACATTCCAGCAGCGGATGCCGGCTTCGATCTGGTCTGGTCCCAGGACGCCATTCTGCACAGCGGCCAGCGCGAGCGCGTCGTCAGCGAAATCGCCCGGGTGCTGCACCCCGACGGCGAGTTCATCTTCACGGATCCCATGCAGGCCGACGACTGTCCGGACGGCGTGCTGCAGCCGGTGCTCGACCGGCATTCATCTGGATTCCCTGGGCTCCATCGGCTTCTACCGCGAAGCCGCCGCGCGCCACGGGCTGGTGGAAGTCGGCGTCACCGAACTCACCGACAACCTGGTCGTGCACTACACCCGCGTGCGCGAAGAACTGGAGCGCTCTCAGGGCGAACTGAACGACAGGATCTCCGACGCTTATCTGGAGCGGATGCACAACGGCCTCGGCCACTGGATCGAAGCCGGGACGAAGGGCTATCTGCGCTGGGGCATTCTGCATTTCCGCAAGCCTGCCGTATGAACCCGACGGGGGCCGCATGCACACAAGGCCGCAGCGACAGAAACACACAAGGACACCACAGCCATGGCACGCGAATACATCATCTCTTCCGAGTCCGTGGGGGAAGGTCATCCCGACAAACTGGCCGACAACATATCCGACGCCATTCTCGACGCCCTGCTTAGCCAGGATCGCAATTCCCGGGTGGCCTGCGAAACGCTGGTCAATACCGGCATGGCCGTTATCTCCGGCGAGATAACCAGCGACGCGCAGGTGGACTACACCCAGATCGTGCGCGACACCATCTGCGACATCGGCTACGACGATGCCCGCATGGGTTTCGACGGTCACTCCTGCGCAGTACTGCTGGCATTGGACAAGCAATCCCAGGACATCGCCCTGGGCGTGAACGAGGGCACCGGTACCGACCTCGAACAGGGTGCCGGCGATCAGGGGCTCATGTACGGCTTCGCCACCAATGAGACCGACGGTCTCATGCCCATGCCCATCCAGTACGCCCACAAGCTCACCAAACGCCAGGGTGAGGTGCGGCGCAGCGGCGAACTGCCGTGGCTGCGCCCGGATGTGAAGTCACAGATCTCGGTTCGCTACGAGGGCGGCCAGCCCCGCGCCATCGATGCCGTGGTGCTGTCCACCCAGCACGACGAGGATGTCAGTCACGAAGATCTCACCGAGGCCGTGATGGAAACCATCGTCAAACCGGTGATCCCCCGGGAACTGCTCACCGAAGGCACGAAGTATTTCATCAATCCCACCGGCCGCTTCGTCATCGGCGGACCGGTCGGCGATTGCGGCCTCACCGGCCGCAAAATCATCGTCGATACCTACGGCGGGGTCGGCCGCCACGGCGGCGGAGCCTTCTCCGGCAAAGACCCGTCCAAGGTGGACCGTTCGGCCGCTTACGCCGCCCGCTATGTGGCCAAGAACGTGGTGGCGGCCGGCCTGGCCGACCGCTGCGAGGTGCAGATCGCCTATGCCATCGGGGTGGCGCAGCCAGTGTCGGTGCACGTGGAAACCTTCGGCACCGGCACAATCGACGAGGAACGCATCGAGACCCTGATCCGCGAGCATTTCGACCTGCGCCCGAAAGGCATCATCGACATGCTCGATCTGCTGCGGCCCATCTACCGCAAGACGGCCGCCAACGGTCACTTCGGCCGTGCCGACGCCGACTTCACCTGGGAACGCACGGACCGGGCCCAGGCATTGCGCAGCGGGGCGGGGCTGTAACGCCCCGCCGGTCCGGCGGGCTGGGGGTGCTGCGATCTGGTAGCTACGGTTGGACTTGAACCAACGACCCCAGCATTATGAATGCTGTGCTCTAACCAGCTGAGCTACGTAGCCATGGAAAGGGGCGCAGAATTTTCCAGTCTGATACTGGTATTGTCAATGCTGTGAGCCGCCCATGCTGAAGCTTCTGAGCTCGGTATCACTGTTGCTCTTCTCGCAGATTCTGCTGCTCACCGGCCACGGCATGCAGCTCACCTTGCTGCCGCTGCGGGCTCAGCTCGAGGGATTCACCCTCACCCAGATCGGCCTGACGGGTACGGCCTACTTCGCCGGCTTCAGCGCCGGCTGCATTTTCACCCCCATGATGGCTCGCCGGGCCGGGCACATCCGCACCTTCGCCGTGCTGGCCAGCCTGGCCTCGGCCTTCATTCTGCTGTTTCCTCTGTGGCCGGAGTTCTGGCCCTGGCTGGTCCTGCGCTGCGGCGCCGGCTGGTGCATTGCCGGGCTCTATACGCTGATGGAAAGCTGGCTCAACGAACGTGCCAGCAATACCAACCGCGGCACCGTCATGGCCGTGTACACGCTGATCAACATGACCATGATCATGGTCGGCCAGTTGCTGATCAACCTGGCCGATATCAGCGGTGCCGTCCTGTTCGCTGTGGCCAGCATCCTGTTCTCGGCGGCGCTGGTTCCGGTGGCTCTGTCCACGGACGCACCGGCGCCCATACGTTCCGTGCGCATCCGCCTGGGCACCCTGTGGGGCATTTCCCACGTGGCCTGCATCGGCAGCGTGCTCGCCGGGGCGGCCACCGGCGCGTTCTGGGGCCTCGGACCGGTTTATGCGTCCGCCAGCGGACTCGACACATTGCAGATCACCCTGTTCATCGCCGCAGCCGTGGCCGGCGGGGCGGTGTCGCAACTGCCGCTGGGCCGGCTTTCTGATCATTTCGACCGGCGTCTCATCGTCATGGGAGCCGCCGCGGCGGCGGGGATGGTGGCGCTGGCGCTGGCCGTTCTGCCGAGCCTGCCGTCGACGCCGCTGATCGCCCTGTCGTTTCTGTTCGGTGCCTTCGTCATGCCGCTGTATGCATTGTCGGTCGCCCACGCCAACGATCAGGCCGGTCCGCAGGACTTCATCGTCATCGGCTCCGGGGTGCTGATGCTGTTCGGTATGGGTTCGGCACTGGGTGCGCCGCTGGCGGGGCTGGTCATGGGGCCGCTGGGCAACCGTGGTCTGTTCG
Organism: Gammaproteobacteria bacterium; assembly: GCA_034522075.1. Lineage (GTDB taxonomy): Bacteria > Pseudomonadota > Gammaproteobacteria > Pseudomonadales > Azotimanducaceae > UBA7803. The sequence goes on from JAXHLO010000019.1 coordinate 57,221, forward strand.
CCTTCGTCGCTGCCGTCCTGGCACTGCTGATCATCGGCATCATCCGGCGCCGGCGCACCCGCGCAGCACCCGCTCAGCAGGAAGCCGAGCAGCCGTTCGTGGCCGTATCGGATTTCGCACCGCTGCCGCTGGATCTGGATCCCCGCGCCCAGGCGCCGGACCAGGAGCAACAGCCGGGACGTTGAGTCCCGCTCAGATTTCGATGCTGCCGGTGGCCGGACCTTGCTGCTGAGCTGCAGGCGGACGGTAACCGGCCAGTTGCCGATAGATGATGGCCAGAATCATGAGCGTCCAGGGAATGGTCCAGATCCACCCCACCAGACTGAGAATACCGAGGGCAGCCAGGACCATGGCCGCCAGAGACAGCACGGCCACCTCGAAGAACTTGCGGTTGACCAGCCGCACCGAGACGATCAGGCAATCGGTGATGGACAGATTGCGCTCGACCTTCAAAGGCACCGCCAGGCTCAGTGCAAACATGAGATAGATGCCCGGCAGCACCAGCAGGGTAAAGCCGATGAACGTGACCAGGCTCTGCAGAGCGCCAACGGCGACGATGGGCAGCACATCGCGGTAATAGGAGAACTGCTCCTCGAAGCTCACAGGCTTGCCGACGCTGCGCTTCAGGCCCAGCATGAATACGCCGGCCATGAAGGGATAGACGATCATCATCACCACGAGCTGCGTGACCGTACCGCCGACGAGGGATTGATCTTCAACGCCGAATATCGCGCCGAGCACCAGGGTGGCCACGACCACCGCAGCGTAGACCAGCAGCATGCCGCCGATCACCAGCCCTTTGATGCCGTCGATGCGCTGCCAGGCCTCGCGGATCACGGGCATGATCTCGAGCTCGGCACGCCCCGCCAGAGTGTCTTCAATGGAACCGCCGGGCTCGTTCATGGCACGACCTTCAGACGTTGAACCGGAATAGAATCACATCACCATCCTGGACTTCGTAGTCCTTGCCTTCCAGGCGCCATTTGCCAGCATCCTTGGCACCCTGCTCACCGCTGCAGGCCACGTAGTCAGCATAGGCAATGACCTCGGCACGGATGAAACCGCGCTCGAAGTCGGTGTGAATGGCCGCAGCGGCCTGGGGGGCGCGGGTTCCAACAGGAATCGTCCAGGCACGCGCTTCCTTGGGCCCGGCGGTAAAGAAGTGGTGCAGGCCCAGCAGCCGGTAGCCGGCCCGGATGACCCGGTGCAGGCCCGGCTCGTCGATACCCAGAGCGTCGAGAAAGTCAGCCTTCTCGTCCTCCTCGAGCTCGGCAATTTCCGCTTCGATCTTGTTGCAGATGGGCACGACCTCGGCGCCTTCCTCCGCTGCAAGCTGCGTGACGGTGTCGAGCAGCGGATTGTCGACGAAGCCGTCCTCGGCGACATTGGCAATGTAGAGCACCGGCTTGGCCGTCAACAGATGAAACTCGCGCAGCCGCTTCAACGCCTCCGGTTCGAGCCCCAGGGCACGAACCGGCCGGCCTTCATTGAGCCCCGCGCGCACGGTCTCCAGCACGTCGGCCAGAGCTCTGGCATCCTTGTCGCCGGCGTTGGCCGTGCGCCTGACCCGGTCCACCACCCGATCCACGGTCTCCAGATCGGCCAGCGCCAGCTCGGTGTTGATGACCTCGATGTCGTCGCGCGGGTTTACCCGGCCAGAGACGTGGACCACATTATCATCGGTGAAGCAGCGCACCACATGGGCCACGGCATCCGTCTCACGGATGTGCGCGAGAAACTGATTGCCCAGCCCCTCGCCTTTCGAAGCCCCCGCCACCAGCCCGGCGATGTCGACGAACTCCATGGCTGACGGCACCACCTTGGCGGACTTGGCCAGTCTCGCCACTTCATCCAGACGCAAATCCGGCACCGGGACCACACCCGTATTGGGATCGATGGTGCAGAACGGGAAGTTCTCGGCATCGATGCCCGCTTTGGTGAGCGCATTGAAAAGCGTGGACTTACCCACATTGGGCATTCCCACAATGCCGCATTTGAATCCCATTCAGTCGTTCCCTTGTGGTTCCTGGCCCGGGACTTCCCGGCTGTGCAGATCGGTCATGGCCTTTTCCAGATCACCGCCGAGCAGGTGGCCGAGCACAGATTCCGGCAGATCGTAGACCTGCTCCAGAATGCGGCGTTCCGCCTCGGGCATGCGCACCGACGTGAGATAAGCCACCACACGGTCACGGTCGCCCGGGTGACCCACCCCGATACGCAGCCGGCGGAAGTCGCGGCTGTTGCCGAGGCCGGCGATCACACTGCGCAGACCGTTGTGGCCGTTGTCGCCGCCGCCCGCCTTGATGCGCACCAACCCCGGCTCGAACGCCATCTCGTCATAGGCAATGAGCACTTCCGCCGGCTCGATCCGGTAGTAGCGCGCCATAGGACCCACCGCCTCCCCGGACAGATTGACGTAGGTCAGCGGAATCAGCAGGCGAACGTCGTGGCCGGCCAGCGTGCCTCGCCCGGTCAGACCCTTGAACCGGGCCTCTTCGCTGAGGGCTATGCCGTAGCGATGGGCCAGGGCGGCAACGAACTCCGCCCCCACATTGTGCCGCGTGTCCTGGTATTGCGGGCCCGGATTACCCAGGCCCGCAATCAGACGAATACCCGCCACCGGTCACTCTTTGCCCGATGACTCTTCGTCGCCCGACTCCTCGCCGGCCTCGTCGCCGGCGTCTTCATCACCGGCCTCGGCGGTGGTGTCCTCACCGGCCTCCTCCGCTGCAGCCTCGGCTGCCGCTTCCTCGGCCGCTTCCTCGGCTTCCTCGTCCACACCGCCGCGGGGCGACAGCACGGTGACCACGGTGGAATCATGGTCCTCCCCGTGAGTGAGCTCGAGGATGACCACGTCTTCCGGCAGGGCCAGATCCGACAGATGGATCGAGTCGCCCACATCCATCTTCGCCATGTCGATCTCGATGTACTCCGGCAGATTCCTCGGCAGGCAGCGCACTTCCACTTCGTTCATGTTGTGCACGATGCTGCCGCCGTTGAGCCGCACACCCACGCAGTCTTCTTCATTGAGGAAGTGCAGCGGAATGTGCACGTCGATCTCCTGATCGGCGCTTACCCGCAGGAAATCGAGGTGCTGCACCTTCTCCGAGGCGGGATTGCGCTGCACGTCGCGCAGCACGGCCGACTGTTTGTCACCCGCCACGACCACATCGAGCACCTGAGAATAAAACGCCTCGGATTCCATCTGCTTCTTCAGCGCATTGGCATTGAAGGTCAGCGCCTGCGGCTCACGGCCGCCACCGTAAATGATGCCCGGAACACTTTCGTCTGCGCGGCGCAGGCGGCGGCTCGCACCTTTCCCCACGTCCTTGCGCAGTTCCGCAACAACCTCTATCTGCTGTCGCATGTAGATTTCTCCTGTCTGTTCAGACGTTGATATCGGGCGGAAGACCGCGACCAGACTCCGCCGTAAACATCCTCAGCACCGGTTCCTACCGGAACATAGCGCTGATGGATTCTTCGTTGCTCACGCGCCGGATCGCCTCAGCGAGGAGGCGATCGAGGCTGAGCTGAGTCATCTTGCTGCAGGCGCTGGCTTCTTCGCCCAGCGGAATCGTATCGGTGACCACCATCTCGTCGAGCTCGGACTCGCTGATGCGTTCGATGGCTTTGCCCGACAGCACCGGATGGGTGATGTAAGCCACCACCTTCACCGCGCCTTGCTCCTTAAGTGCCGCCGCCGCCGTGCACAACGTTCCCGCGGTATCGACGATGTCGTCCACCATGACGCAGGTTTTACCCACCACGTCGCCGATGACGTTCATCACCCGGGTTTCGTTAGCCTGGGCCCGGCGTTTGTCGATGATGGCCAGATCCAGATCCTCGGCCTGCTTGGCAATGGCCCGGGCCCGCACCACGCCGCCGATATCCGGTGAGACGATGATGGGCTTTTCGTAGCGGCGGGTGAGCATGTGATCCACCAGCACCGGCGAAGCATAGACGTTGTCTACCGGCATCTTGAAAAAGCCCTGAATCTGGTCGGCATGCAGATCTACCGTGAGCAGCCGGTCGATGCCCACCGCGTCGAGCATGTCTGCCACCACTTTGGCGCTGATGGCTACCCGGGCGGAGCGCGGCCGGCGATCCTGCCGGGCATAGCCGAAGTAGGGAATCACTGCGGTGATGCGGGTCGCTGACGATCGGCGCATGGCGTCCGCCATGATCATCAGTTCCATCAGGTTGTCATTGGTGGGTGCACAGGTGGATTGCAGCAGGAAGACATCCTCGCCGCGCACGTTCTCTTCGATCTCCACGCTCACTTCGCCGTCGCTGAACCGGCCCACGGTGGCTTGACCCATCTCTTTACGCATCTCGTGCACGACGCGCTGTGCAAGCAGCCGATTGGAGCTGCCTGCAAATATCCTGAGATTTGCCACTATGCGTTCCTCTGAATATCGTGCGTGAGATGTGGCTGGGGTGGCAGGATTCGAACCTGCGAATGCCGGGATCAAAACCCGGTGCCTTACCGCTTGGCGACACCCCAACGGACCCAGTCAGGACTATAGCGCGTCACATTGACACACCCTGTCACAGCGCCTGTGGACGTGGACATACCAACAGAATCAGCCGTGATCGGGCGCATCGTAACCTGCCGGATAACCGGCCGGCCGCGCGAGGGCGGGTATTGTCCTTACCCTATCAATGCCTGTCAAACCAATTAGCTCAATAAATCAACAGGTTAAATTTGCCACTCGGAGATGGCCAGCCGCACCCGGTATTCGCCCCGCCGGGCCGTCACGCGATGCGGCAGGTACACCGGTTGGTCATCCCCGGCGGCATCACTAAGACGCTGATAGCGCTCGAGTTCCACCTGCCAGCCGAGCTGGCGGAACGCCGTCAGGCGGCCGGCCGCGTCTTTGACCCGCCCGGCAACCGAGCCGTTCGGGGCCGGCCGGCCGCGCACCCAGTGAGGCAGCACCGCCAGCGGCAGACTCCACCCCAGGTGCCGGTTCATCACCGCCTCCGACGGGCCGCTGGAGATGACCGAGCCGTCGCTGTCGCGCAGTTCCAGGGTATGCTGGTCGCCGGCCAGTTGCAGCCGGCCCTGGCCCAGCGGGCCCCACAGGTCGATCCTGAAAGCCGCCGCCTGCTGCCGCCAGAGAAAGCGTGCCGAAAAGCTCTCGTCCGCCTGCACGATCCCCAGCTTGCCGCGCAGATCGAAACCATCCTGCGCCGGGCCTTCCGCCGGCAGACTGGCGCAGCCTGCCCCGGTGAAAAGAAAAAAAACGTTGATAAATAGCCACTTAGAGCGGCACAACAGCAGCTTCACGGTGCCTGTACTCTGGTATGATAAAAACACTCGTGCATCATTCCTGACTCATGGCGATACTGGCATACGGCGTTAACTATCGCACGGCGCCCCTCGATCTGCGTGAACGCATTGCGTTCCCGGAAGAGGGGATCGCCGCGGCGCTGCATGCCATCCGCAGCACGGTGCCTACGCTGTCCGAGGCAGCCATCGTCTCCACCTGCAATCGCACGGAACTCTACGCCGCGCTGGACCCGGCCGACGAAGGTCTGATTCCCACCTGGCTGTCCGCCTACCGGTCAGTAGAAAGCAGCGAACTGGCAAGCATGGCCTACACCTACTGGGACGCCGATGCCGCACGCCACGCCATTCGCGTAGCATCGGGGCTCGATTCCCAGGTGCTCGGCGAACCACAGATTCTCGGGCAGGTGAAAACGGCCTACGACATCGCCCGCTCGGCCGGCACCCTGGGCCCGGAATTGAGCCTGCTGTCAAAGGTGACTCTGAGCGCCGCCAAACGGGTGCGCAGCGACACCGACATCGGCCGCAACCCGGTGTCGGTCGCCTACGCCGCCGTGGTCATGGCGCAGCAGATCTTCACCGACCTGGGCACCAAACGCGCCCTGCTGCTGGGCGCCGGCGACACCATTGCCCGGGTAGCGGAACATCTGCATCACAGCGGCATCGGCGCCATGGCCGTGGCCAACCGGACCCTGGCAAACGCTGAAGCCCTGGCCGGCCGTTTCAATGCCCGGGCCATGCAGCTCACCGATGTGGCCGGCGAATTGCACCACTACGACATCGTCATCGCGTCCACCGGCAGCGCCCTGCCGGTCGTGGGCAAAGGCGCCATAGAACATGCCATCCGGTTGCGCCGGCGCCGACCGATATTCATCGTCGACATCGCCATTCCGCGGGATGTGGAGCCGGAGGCGGCGGATCTCGACGACGTGTATCTCTACACCATCGACGACCTCACCGAGATCATCGAGGAGAACGTGCGGCAACGCCGGGCGGCAGCGGAATCGGCAGAAACGCTGGTCGACGACGGTGCCAGCCACTACATCCGCGAGCGCCGCGCCCATCAGAGCCGTGCTCTTCTGCGCGGTTTCCGCGACCAGGCGGAGGCGATCAAATCTGCAGAACTCGAGCGGGCCGTGAAGGACCTGAACCGCGGTGCCGATCCGGAGGCGGTGATGGCTGCGCTGGCGAGATCCATCACGAACAAACTGATCCACCAGCCCACCGTGGCGATCCGGGAGGCCAGTGCAGACGGCCGCAACGATCTCTTAGAATACCTGAAAACTCTCTACCGCCTCGACTGACCGTCCGCGGAAGCATTCATGTCTCTCTCACCATCCATGATGGCCAAACTCGACGGCCTCCACGACCGCTACGAGGAAGTCAGCGCTCTGCTCGCGGAGCACGACGTCGTGGCCGACCGCGACCAGTTCGCGGCGCTGTCACGGGAGTTCGCCGAACTCGAACCCATCATGCAGAGCTTCGCCGCCGTCCGGCAGATGAGTGCCGAGCTGGCGGAAAGCCGCAGCCTGGCCAACGACGACGACCCGGAAATGCGCCTGCTCGCCGAGGAAGACGTACAGCGCCTGACCCGGGCGCTGGAAGCCGAGGAAGCCGAACTGCAGACCTTGCTGCTGCCGCGGGATCCCGACGATGCGGCCAACGCGTTCCTGGAAATCCGTGCCGGCACCGGCGGCGACGAAGCGGCCCTGTTCGCCGGCGACCTGTTCCGCATGTACGTGAAGTACGCCGAAGAGCGCGGCTGGACCCTGGAGGTGCTCTCCGAACGCCCCGGTGAGCACGGCGGCTTCAAGGAAGTCATCGCCCTGGTGGAAGGCAAGGACGTGTTCGGCCAGCTCAAGTTCGAATCCGGCGCCCACCGGGTGCAGCGCGTGCCGGAGACGGAATCCCAGGGACGTATTCACACCTCCGCATGCACGGTGGCCGTGCTGCCCGAGGTGGACGACGTCAGCGACGTGGAAGTGGACAAAAGCGATCTGCGCATCGATACCTACCGGGCCAGCGGCGCAGGCGGCCAGCACGTCAACAAGACCGACTCCGCCGTGCGCATCACTCATCTGCCCAGCGGCATCGTGGTGGAGTGTCAGGATGAACGCTCCCAGCACAAGAACCGTGCCCGGGCACTGTCGCTGCTGCAGGCCAAGCTCACCGATGCTGCCCGTTCGGCCCAGGCATCCGAGCAGGCCGATACCCGCAAGCGTCTGGTAGGCTCCGGCGACCGCTCCGAACGCATCCGCACCTACAACTTCCCCCAGGGCCGGATCACCGATCACCGCATCAACCTGACCCTGTACAAGCTCGCCGAAGTGCTGGAAGGGGGCCTGGACAGCGTCATCGACCCGCTCATCAACGAACACCGGGCGGAGGCCCTGAAAAGCCTCGCCGAAGCCTCATGATATCCGTAGGTGCGTGGCTGGCCGCCCACGACGACCTGGATCGTCTGGACCGCGACGTGCTGCTCGAGCGGGCGGCGGGGCTGAGCCGGGCGCAGATTCTGACGCGGCCGGAAGCGGCGCTGGAGGCAGGCGCTGCCGAGCGCCTGAATGCCTGGGCCGGGCGCCGGCGGAGCGGCGAACCGCTCGCCTACATCCTCGGCAGCCGGGAGTTCTGGAGTCTCGAGCTGACCGTTTCTCCGGCGGTGCTGGTGCCCCGGCCCGAGACGGAACTGCTGGTGGAGGTGGGCCTCGAGTTCATGGACGGTCGCGCCGGGCAAACGATCGCCGCCCTGGAACTCGGCACCGGCAGCGGCGCCGTGGCCATTGCCCTGGCCCGGGAAGCCCGGTTCCGGGCCGTCGATCTGCGCCTCACCGCCACCGATGTGAGCCCCGCAGCCCTGCAAATCGCGGCCGCCAATGCCCGGCATCACCACACGGCCATCGACTTCCGGCACAGCGACTGGTGGCAGGAGGTTCGCGGACGTTTTGCTCTGATCCTGTCGAACCCGCCCTATGTGCGGGATGCCGACGTTCACCTCGACGCTCTGCAGCACGAGCCGCGCCTGGCCCTGGCCGGTGGTGCCGACGGGCTGAATGCCATCCGCACCATCATTGCCGGGGCAGCCGCCCGTCTCGAAACCGGCGGGTTGCTGGCGCTGGAACACGGCTGGGATCAGGCCGGGGCCGTGCAGAAGCTGCTCGAGGCTGCCGGCTTCCGGCACGTCGCCAGCCGGGCGGATCTGGCCGGCGTGGATCGCGTCACCGTGGGATACCTGGCCGCATCATGAGCACTCTGCGCGAGCTGAACGATGCGGAGCTGCTGCGCTTCAGCCGGCAGATCATGCTCCCGGAACTGGACATAGCCGGCCAGGAAAAACTGCTCAATGCCCGGGTCATGATCATCGGCATGGGCGGCCTGGGCTCTCCGGCCGCCATGTATCTGGCTGCAGCGGGCGTGGGCAGCCTGATCATCGCCGACGACGACGTGGTGGAACTATCCAACCTGCAGCGTCAGATTGCCCACGGCACGGACAACCTCGGCGAACTCAAGGTGGATTCTGCGGCCCGCACCCTGCAGCGCCTGAATCCCGCCGTCAGCGTGGACAAGCTGGCCGCGCGGGTCGATGCCGCCGCACTGACGGAACGGGCCGCGCGCTGCGACGTGGTCGTGGACGCCACCGACAACTTCACCACGCGCTACGCCGTCAACGACGCCTGCTGGGCTGCCGGTACGCCGCTGGTGTCCGGCGCCGCCATCCGCTGGGAGGGCCAGGTAGCCGTATTCGACCCGCGGCAGCCTGATGCGCCCTGCTACCGCTGTCTGTACCGGGAAGGCGACGACGAAGCGCTGAATTGTGCCGAGAACGGCGTCATTGCCCCGCTGGTGGGCATCATCGGCGCCTGCCAGGCGCTGGAGACCGTGAAGCTGATCTGCGCAGTGGGGGAAACCCTGGCCGGTTACGTGCTGTACTTCGATGCCCGGCACATGGACTGGCGCAAACTGCGTCTCAGCCGTGACCCTCAATGTCCGACGTGCACAGCGTAGCTTCATAGACGCGGGCCAGATCACCCAGCAGGCGCTGGCGCACATCATCCAGGCGCACGTCGTCGGCCAGATCGGCCAGTTGCGTGACCTTCATCCCCTGCAGACCGCAGGGGTTGATGCGGCTGAATGGCTCCAGATCCATCGCCACGTTCAACGCCAGACCATGGTAGGAACAGCCGCGCCGCACCCGCAGGCCCAGGGAAGCGATCTTGGCCCCATCCACGTAGACGCCGGGCGCGTCGCAGCGCGGTGCCCCTGCCACCGCGTAACTCTGCAGCGTGGCCATGACGGCTGCCTCGATGCCGCGCACCAGACCCCGCACCGACAACCCGCTGCGGCGGATATCGAACAACAGGTAGGCGACGATCTGCCCCGGGCCGTGATAGGTCACCTGGCCGCCGCGGTCGCTCTGGACCACGGGAATATCGCCGGGGGCCAGCAGGTGTTCCGCCTTGCCGGCCTGGCCCTGGGTGAACACCGGATGGTGTTCGGTAAACCAGATCTCGTCCGCCGTATCGGCGCCGCGGCTCGCGGTGAAATCTTTCATGGCGTCGAACACCGATTGATAGTCGCTGCGGCCGAGGTCACGAACCATCACCGGCATCGCGGTTGTGCTCATCACAGCACCATCCGCACACCGGGCCGCGCCATGAGGGCGCCGTGCAGGGCCCGCAACTGCGCCTCACCGGTAGCCACGATCGTGACCCGCACGGAGCAGTAGGCCCCGCGACGGCTTTCCTGCACGTTCACGGACCATTCCCGTATCGTCTCCACATGGTCGCGGACCACGTCGAGCACCATGTCGCGAAACCCCTCGTGCTGCTCACCGATGATGCGGATCGGATAATCGCAGGGAAACTCAATGCGCGGCGGTTCACTCATCGCTCATCAGATTGGTGAAGAACAGATAGACGCCGTCACCGAGGCGGGAAAACAGGCCCGCTTCCCCGGCGTCGCCCAGGGCCACCAGAGGTGCCCGGTGAATGGTCTCGTCGTCGAATTTCAGGCGCAGTTCGCCGAACTGCTGCCCCTGGCTCACCGGGGCTTCGATGACCCGCGCCACCTGCAGCTCGGCCTGCAGGTCCTCGTAGTGTCCGCGCGGGATGGTGACATAGACATCGTCGCTGACGCCGAGCTCGATGTCATCGGCCTCGCCGTACCACAGCGGCGCGGTCTTCAAAGCTGCGCCGGCTTCGTAGACGCGCTGGGTCTCGAAGTAACGAAAACCATAGGACAGCAGCTTCTGGGTTTCCCGCATACGCGCTTCGACGCTGTCGGTACCCATGACCACGGAGATCAGCCGCATGCCGTCGCGCAGCGCAGATGTCACCAGACAATAGCCGGCGGCTTCAGTATGGCCGGTCTTCATGCCGTCTACCGTGCGGTCGCGCAGCAGCAGGCGGTTGCGGTTCTGCTGCTTGATGTTGTTGTACTCGAACGATCGTTCCGAATACAGGGCATAGTGTTCCGGAAAGCGCTGGATCATGGCCCGGCTGAGCAGGGCCAGGTCCCAGGCGGTGGTGTAGTGATCCTCCGCCGGCAGACCCGTAGCGTTCCTGAAGTTCGTATTGCTCATGCCGAGCTGGGCCGCCTGCTGATTCATCATGTCGGCAAACGCGCTTTCACTGCCGGCAATGTGTTCGGCGATGGCGACGCTGGCATCGTTGCCGGACTGAATGACCATGCCGCGCAGCAGGTCCTCGAGCCGCACCGTGGTGCCTTCGCGGATGAACATCCGGGATCCGCCGGTCTGCCAGGCGTTGACACTGATGGGTACCTGGTCGTCATGGGTGATGCGCCCCGCGTCGAGCTCTACGGCAGCCAGATAGCTGGTCATTATCTTGGTGAGGCTGGCCGGCGGCAGCCGCTCGTGACTGTTGTGCTCCACCAGTACCCGCTGGGTATCGGCGTCGATCAGCAGATAGGAACTCGCCGCCACGTTGGGCGGCGGCGGAATGATGGGTGCTGCCGCCTGCGCGGCCGCCGCAATGAGCCACAGTGTCAGGCTGACTGCCCACGTGACGTTTCGGAATCGATCCGTCATTTGCTGTCCTTTACTGCCGGGGATTGCCATTCTAATGGACCGGGAGGTTCCTGCATCCCGGATCCTGCTGCGCATCAATGTTCGAGAATGATGGGTTCACCATACTCGGCTTGGGCGATCATGGCCTGCAGGCGCTGCGCCTCCGGACGGCCCACTACCGGTCCCAGCCGCACCCGGTAAAGCGCATCATCGGCTACCCGGACGACGAATGCCGGCTCGCCGGTCAGGCGCACCAGGTTTTCCTTCAGCCGGTCTGCCGCCGACAGCTCACTGAATGCCCCGGCCTGCAGCACGAAGCGGGGGGCCTGCTCGAGCACCTCCACCCGCACCCGGGCAGTTCCGCGGTCTTCGAAGCCGAGCTTCACGGCTGCGGCGTAGGACAGGTCGATGATGCGGTCATCGTGAAACGGTCCGCGATCGTTCACCCGGACAATCGTAGTTCTGGCGTTTTCCAGATTGGTCACCCGTGCGTAGGTGGGGATGGGCAGAGAGCGGTGCGCGGCGGTGAGCGCAAACATGTCGAACGGCTCGCCGCTGGAGGTCAACCGGCCGTGAAACTTACGCCCATACCAGGACGCCAGCCCCGTGGCGTAGTAGCCAGCGGCGGAATCCATGACCCGGTAGGTCTTACCGAATACCGTGTAGCTGGGTGGATTGCCGCGTTTGCTGGGCGCTTCGCGGCGCGGTACCGGGTCCGGCAGCAGGGCGAGGTCGGCCGGCACGTGGCGGGGCGGCCCGTCGCGCGGTTCCGCCGGCGACGGCCGACCGCCCGGGCCCCCGGCGCAACCGGCCAGCAGCACAACCAGCACGAGGAAAACGCCGCGGTACACTAACGTTCCGCTACCGAGGCCCGACGCCGGTCTTTGATGGCCTGGGCCAGCTCGTGCACGGCCAGGGCATAAAGCCGGCTGCGGTTGTAGCGGGTGATCACGTAGAAGTTGTTCAGCCCCACCCAGTAGGCCGCCTCTTCCTTGCCTTTCATACGGAACAGGGCTGCGCGCTGATCGCCGTCCACCCCGGCAACCGTGACCCCGAGTTCGCGCAACTCGGCGATGCTGTGGGTCAGATTCAGAGTGCTGTTGGCCAGTTCGGCAGGGCCGTCGCCGGTTGCCGTGGCCGGCAGCACAACCGGCTCGCCGGCGCGCCAGCCGTGCACGGCAAAGTAGTTGGCAATGCTGCCCACGGCATCTTCGGGGCTGCCCCAGATATCGCGCAGTCCATCATCGTCGAAATCCACCGCGTAGGCGCGAAAGCTCGATGGAATGAACTGCCCATAGCCCATGGCCCCGGCATAGGAGCCCGTCAACGCCGTCGGATCGCGGCCTTCTTCCCGGGCCAGGAGCAGAAACTCGGTCAGCTCACGGCGGAAAAAATCACTGCGGGGCGGATAGTCGAAGGCCAGCGTGGTCAGCGCATCCAGAACCCGAAAGCCGCCGGTAATGCGGCCGTAGCGCGTCTCCACGCCGAGGATGGCCACCACATATTCCGGCGCCACCCCGAACTCGGCCTCGGCGGCTTCGAGCACTCCGGCATGAGACGCCCAGAACTCGAGGCCCTGGGTGATGCGCGGCTCCTTTAGAAAAATATCACGGTACTCGTGCCATTCGAGGGTGCGCTCGGCGGGCCGGGCAATCGCATCGAGGATGCTCTGCTTGCGCTGTGCCCGGCTGAACAGGTCGTTGAGCTCCGCCGGCGAGAAGCCATGCTCCGCGGACACGGCCGACAGATAGGCCCGCACGTCCGCACGCTGGGTATAATCGGCATAGGCCGAGCCGTTGAGTATCAGAGCCGCCAGGGCACCGAGCATCGCTAACCGAATCATCCAGACCATCCCTTTCTGCTGCCCCTGCCTGAAACCTCTACCAGCCGCGATGCGTGCGCACGGCCATGATGACACCGAAACTGGCCATCAGTGTAATGGCCGACGAGCCGCCATAGCTCACCAGCGGCAGCGGCACGCCCACCACCGGTAACAGGCCGCAGACCATGGCGACATTGACGAATACATAGACGAAGAACGTCAGGGTCAACGCGCCGGCGACCAACCGTTCGAACGTGTGCGGCGCTTGAGTGGCAATGTACAGGCCGCGGGCCACCACCAGAAGATACAGCGCCAGCATGGTGAGCACACCGACGAGGCCCAGCTCCTCGCCGATGACCGCGATGATGAAGTCCGTATGGCTTTCCGGCAGAAAGTCCAGGTGACTCTGGGTGCCCTCGAAGAGGCCCTTGCCGTAAATGCCGCCGGACCCGATGGCCGTGGTCGACTGAATGATGTTCCAGCCGGCACCGAGGGGGTCGCTGTTCGGATCGAACAGGGTCAATATGCGCTGGCGCTGATAGTCCTGCAGCAGATACCACAGGCCCGGTGCGGCCAGGGCAGCGACCACGGCGCCCATGAACAGCCATTTCCAGCGCAGTCCCGCCAGTACCACCACCGCCGCGCCGGCACAGGCCACCAGTATTCCGGTACCCAGGTCCGGCTGCAGAATGATGCAGGCGGCGGGCACGGCGATGATCAGCATGGCCATCAACAGATCGGACAGGCTGGGCGGCAGCGGCCGGTCATGAAAATACCAGGCCACCATGAGGGGAACCGCGATCTTCATGATCTCCGACGGCTGAAAGCGCGGCAGCCCCGGCAGATCCAGCCAGCGCTGGGAGCCCTTCACCGTCACGCCCATGACCAGTACCAGCACCAGCATGAGCAACCCGCCCAGATAGAACAGCGGCGTCCAGCGCAGATAGAAACGCGGCCGGAACTGCGCCGCGACCACCATGGCCGCCACAGCAATGCCCATGCGCATGAGCTGGTTATTGAACAGGACCATGTTCCGGTCCACGGCGCTGTAGAGCACCATCAGGCCGATGCCGATGATAGCCGCCAGCCCCAGCAACATGACCGGATCCAGATGCACCTGACGCAACCGGGCGCGAGCGCCGAATCCCGAATACTGCGGCAGGCTGCGGACGAAATCCTGATTGCTCATGGCGGCGCTGCTACCTCGCCGCCAGTTGCGGCAGCAGATAGGCGTCGATGACCTCACGGGCCACGGGGCCGGCCACCGAACTGCCGCCGCCGCCGTTTTCCACCAGCACCGCCAGGGCGATCACCGGATCATCAGCTGGGGCAAAGGCCATGAACCAGGCATGCTTGCGCTGATACTCGTCCAGTTCCTCCTCGTCGTATTCCTGGCCCTGAAGTATCTCTACGACCTGAGCCGTACCCGACTTGCCGGCCATGCGATAGGAAATGTCCTGGCCGATGTAATACCACGCCGTGCCGTTCTGCCGGTAACCTTCATTGCCTCGATGTACGACGGCTTCCATGGCGTCGACCATACGTTCCCAGTCGTCGGGGCTCGGCCCCGTCACCGGCGGCAACGGCGGCGGCGGATCGAACTCCGGCATCGGCCGGTCACTGGACAGCAGCATGCGCGGACGGACGACCCGGCCGCGGTTGGCCAGCGTCGCCGCCACAGTGGCCAGCTGCAGCGGGGTGACCAGCAGATCGCCCTGGCCGATGCCCACGTTGACACTGTCACCCGGATACCAGGGCTCACCGCGGGATGCCCGCTTCCAGGCGCGGTCCGGCAGCAGGCCGGCGCTGGTCGCGGGTATGTCCAGTGGCCAGCCGTTGTCCGAAGCCGAACTGGCGGGCGAAACCAGCCAGGGCATCGATGTCCATGCGCGTGGCCAGGTCATAGAAATAGACATTGGAGGAGCGGTAGATGGCACGATGCATGTCCACCCGTCCCTGGCCGCCGGCATTGCCGGCGGTCCAACTCCAGTCACGGTAGATGCGGTCCTGCCCCGGCAGGCGGAACCAGCCATGGTCCATGAGCTCTTCGTCCCAGGTGGTCACGCCCTGGGACAGTCCGGCAAGCGCGACGACCGGTTTGAACGTCGACCCCGGGGAATACTGGCCATTGATGGCCCGGTTGAACATGGGAGTATCGCGGGACGTCACCAGGCTGCGGTACTGCTCATCGGAGATGCCGGTGATGAACGGATTGGGGTCGTAGTCCGGCTGGCTGACCATGGCCAGCACTCCCCCCGAGCGCGGATCCAGCGCGACTACCGCACCGCGCCGCTCGCCCAGGGCCGCAGCAGCGGCAATCTGCAGACGGCTGTCCAGATGGACGGTAATGTTCTGCCCCGCCACCGGCGGGTTGATATCGAGCACCTGGCGCACCCGGCCGTGAGCATCGGTTTCCACCTTCTGATAGCCCACTTCACCATGCAGCGACCGCTCGTAGTGACGCTCCACCCCATGCCGGCCTATGAACCGTGTGGCGCTGTAGCGCACGTCATCCAGGCGGCGCAGGTCGTCTTCTGTCACTCGCCGCACCGACCCCACCGCATGGGTCATCAGACCCTCCAGCGGATAATGGCGTACCAGCTCCGTGGCGATCTCAACACCGGGCAGCCGGTGACGATTGACCGCCAGACGCGCCACCTCGGCCTCGCTGAGATTGAGCTTGAGTGCGACCGGTTCGAAGGGCCGCCGGGTACGCGCCACCCGTTCGCGGAACCGCTCCACATCCTCCGGCGTAATCTCTACCAGAGCGGCGAGCTCATCGAGCAGGGCATTGATGTCCCGCACCCGCTCTTTCACCACGGTCAACGTCGAGATGGGGCGGTTACTGGCCAGCAGCTCGCCATTCCGATCATAGATCAGGCCGCGCGGCGGCGGCAGCGGCTGAACCTGAATCCGGTTCTGCTCGGAGCGGGTCTGATAGGTTTCATGCTCCCACACCTGCAGTTGCACCAGCCGCAGGACCAGGCCGCCGACCAATGCCAGTATGACCAGGAAAAGCAAGCCGGCACGGGCGGTGAATGTCCCCCGCTCGCGTACTTCATCCTTGATGGCAAACCTGGACGACACTTCAACCGCCGCGATGGTAAGGATGACCGGAAATGACGGTCCAGGCCCGGTAGATCTGCTCGGCCAGCACCACGCGGACCAGAGCATGCGGCAAGGTCATGGCCGACAGCGACAACACGTCATCGGCCCGGCGGCGGCAGCCGCTGTCCAGGCCGTCGGCCCCGCCCGCGAGAAATGTGACGTCTCGTCCCTGCATACGCCAATCTTCCAGTCTTTGCGCCAGGTCCAGTGTGCTCCAGGCCGCACCACGCTCATCCAGCGCCACGACCCGGTCCTGTGTGCCCACACGACGCATCAGGCGCTCGGCTTCCAGTTCCCGGACACGCTCCGGAGCGGTCTGTTTGCGCGCGGCGGGAGCAACTTCGAGCAGTTCCAGGGGCATGTCCCGCGGCAACCTCCGTGCGTAATCCTGGAACCCCGCGGTAACCCACTCCGGAGGCCTCTGCCCCACGGCAATGAGGCGGATTTTCACACGCTGGTTTCTGAATCAGCCGGCAGCTCGGCCCAGAGCCGTTCCAGGTCGTAGAAACTGCGGGTATCGGATTGCATGACGTGTACCAGAGCATCGCCCACGTCCACCAGCACCCACTCGTGGGTTTCCCGGCCTTCCACGCCCAGGGGTCTGACCCCCGCCGCGGTGGCGGCCTCCACGACCTGATCAACAAGCGCCTTTACGTGCCGGTTGGACGTGCCGCTGACCACGATCATGTAGTCGGTCACATCCGACACTGCCGCCACATCCAAGGCGACCACGTCCCGACCCTTTCTATCCGCCAATGCATCGACAATGAGATCCCGCAGGGCTTCAGGCGTCACTAACCACTCCGTATAGCTGATGTTGCTTAATATAGGTGTAGACCGCGGGAGGGAGCAAATCTTCCACCGCTGCGGAAAATCGCTCACCGGCCGGCGTGGCCGCCCGCAATGCCTGGCGTATGCGGGTGGCCGAAACGTCCCGCATGGGCGCATCGAGAACCAGCACACCGCCGGCAGGCTCTCCTGGCGCCCCGGACAAGCGCCGCGCTTGCGTGATGGCTGCGAGTTCGCCGCTGAGCTGCAGAGGCGCCCCGGGGCGGTTGAGGACAAGCAGATTGCATAGCTCAAAGACCTCGCGCCAGCGATGCCAGGTGCCGAGGTCCCGATAGGCGTCGCTGCCCACCACCCATACCAGCACAGCATCGGGGGTCTGGCGGCGGTACTCCTCCAGGGTTTCCACGGTATAGGACGGTCGACCCAGCCGCCGTGCCCGGCGGACCTCGGTATCGTCGGGGTACAGCCGCGGGTCGTCGGCACAGGCCAGTTCCAGCATCCGCCAGCGCTGGTCCACACTGGCTCCCGGCTCATCGCGGTGCCCCGGACGGGCCGACAGCAGCATATGGATCTTCGCCAGTGCCAGGGCGTCAGACACGGCGCCCGCCGCATGCACGTGGCCCGCGTGCACCGGATCGAACGTACCGCCGAACAGGCAGATCAACGCCGCCGGATCTCGCCGTTACCGAAAACCACGTACTTCTGCGTGGTCAGACCTTCGAGCCCCACCGGCCCACGGGCGTGCAGCTTATCGGTGGAGATACCGATCTCGGCACCCAGCCCGTATTCGAACCCGTCGGCAAACTGGGTAGAAGCATTGACGATCACCGACGCGGAATCCACCTCGGTGAGAAAACGCCGGGCCCGGGCGTAGTCCCGGGTGACGATACCGTCCGTGTGCGCCGATCCGTACTGATTGATGTGCTCGATCGCTTCATCGAGCCCGCTGACCACCTTCACGGCCAGCACCGGTCCCAGATATTCCTCGTACCAGTCGGCGTCGCTGGCTGGCTGCACATCCGCCAGCAGCGCCCGGACGCGCTCACAGCCGCGCAACTCCACCCCGGCTTCCCGGTAGCGCGCGGCCAGCAACGGCAACACCGAGGACGCCACGGATTCCGCTACCAGCAGGGTCTCCAGCGCATTACAGACGGCGTACTTCTCAGTTTTGGAGTTGACGGCAATGGCTACGGCCATCTCGGCATCGGCCGCGTCGTCGATGTAGATATGGCAGACGCCGTCCAGATGCTTGATGACGGGAATACGCGACTCGCGGCTGATCCGTTCGATCAGCGCTTTGCCGCCGCGAGGCACGATGACGTCGACAGATTCGTCGAGCTTCAGCAATGCGCCAACGGCCGCCCGATCGGTGGTTTCCACCAGGTGAACGGCCGCCGCCGGCAGACCGGCGGCCTCGAGGCCTTCGGCGATGCAGCCGGCTATGGCCAGGTTCGATTGAATGGCTTCCGAACCGCCGCGCAGAATGCAGGCATTGCCGGACTTGAGGCACAGGCTGGCCGCGTCTACGGTGACGTTGGGCCGGGATTCGTAGATGATGCCGATGACCCCGAGCGGCACCCGCATGCGGCCCACCTGTATGCCGCTGGGCCGATACACCAGCCCGCTGACTTCACCAACCGGGTCAGGCAGCTTGTCCACCTGGGTGAGCCCCTCGATCATCTGGTCTATGGCGGCATCGTCGATGCCCAGACGGTCGATGAGCGGCTGTTCCAGCCCCCGCTCGCGGGCGCCAGCCATATCCTGGGCATTGGCCCGTTTCAGAGCGTCGCGCCGGGCATCCAGGGCCGCCGCGGTGGCCAGCAGGGCACGGGACTTCACGGCCGTCGGGGCGGCGGCGACCAGACGCGAGGCCGCGCGGGCTTCGCGTCCCACGCCGCGCATGTATTCGTCGATGTCGGTCAGATCGTGAAGGGGTGATTCGGCCATGTGTCGCTCCGCGGACTGTGCGCCGCTATGCCACCGGGCAGTATACCCGACTGTCAGCCGCGCAGCTTGTCCACCAGGCGGGACAGTTCCTGCAGCCGCTCCCGCGGCCACTGCAGCTTGAGCAGGCTCTGTTTGATCTCCGGCTCGATGGGCAGCAGCTCGGCCAGCCGCCATCCCACCGACCGGGCATCCTCGAACTGGATGTCCAGACCGAGTTTCTCGATCATCGGGTGCTTGATCAGCTCCTGGAGAATGTCCACCAGGTCCTGGTGTTCCTCGTCCACCCCCAGCGCCGGCTCCTCGGGCAGGTATTCGACCTGTCCCAGCAGCAGGTGGTCGGCCTGCTCGCGCACCGAACGAATGCGGAACTTGCGCCCGCCGCGCACCACGATCCCCAACCGGCCGTTGGAGAGCTGGTTGAAATCCACCACGTGCGCATCGGTGCCCACGTCGAAGATGTCCGGCTGGCCGCCCTGCGGATCGACCCGCGCATCCGTACCCTTGCGGATCAACACCACCCCGAAGGGGGCGCCGTCGCGCATGCAGCGCACGACCATGCCCATATAGCGCGGCTCGAAGATCTGCAACGGTAACCGTCCGCCCGGAAACAGCACCGGATGCAGCGGGAACAGGGGGATTTCTACGGTTTCGGGCATGGGGGGACGATAGCACGGCAGCGTGAATGAAATGTCGGTGGCGGCGCGCGCTGAGCAACACTTTACTGCGCGGGGCCGGGTAGTGGGGCTGCAACGTCGGCCTGCGGCAATCCGCGACGCTTTACTGCGCGGGGCCGGTAGTGGGGCTGCAACGTCGGTGGCGGCAATCCCTGAGCAACACTTTACTTCGCGTTGGCGTGGTTGTCGTTAGAGCGGATCTCGTGCGCCGCCGGGAAGCACTAAAGCTTCGTAAAGTGTTGCTCAGTGCTGCACCACCCACGCCCCTTGCGGTCCCCGACCGGCTGGGGGGTGTGACTGACACGTCCCGCCCTGTCGCTTCCCTTAGTGAAACGGTCGCCTACGGCGGCACGGCGGCACGGCGGCACGGCGGCACGGCGGCACGGCGGCACGGCGGCACGGCGGCCGGCAGGGTGAGCCAATCTGATGTGAAGCACATCCCGCAGCCTCTTCCGACGCCGTTGTTGGATGGACGGTGATGGGTGGGCGGCGCCGGCGGAACGCTTGCTGGAGCTTTCAGGCTCCCGTCTACAAAACGAACCCGTCCAACGACAATGTCGCCACGCGTAAGCAAAGCGTTCCTCCGGCGGCGAGCACCACCCATCCCACCGACCAACCCAACCCGGCAGGGACCGGCCCTACAAACCCCCTAACGCCGCCGCCGCAAACACCGGGTAGACTGCCCGGCGTGGATTACCTGCAGATCATCATCCTCGCCCTGATTCAGGGGATCACAGAATTCCTGCCGATCTCGAGTTCGGCACATCTGATACTGCCGGCGCAACTGCTGGGCTGGGAGGACCAGGGGCTGGCATTCGACATTGCCGTGCACGTGGGCTCGCTGACGGCGGTCATGATCTATTTTCGACGTGATCTGGCCGCCTATCTGACAAGTGGATGGACTATTCTGACGCGGCAACGTTTCGATGACCATGCCGATGAGCTGGGCAAACTGGTTGCGGCCACCGTGCCCATCGTCATCTGCGGTGCGCTGCTCAAAGACTGGGTGGAAGCCGACCTGCGCAGTGTTCCGGTCATCGCCGCTGCGACCATCGGTTTCGGACTGTTGCTGGGGGTAGCGGACACCCGCCATGGCCAGCGCACGTCGATCACCTGGCCGGATGCCCTGATCATTGGCGGAATGCAGGTGCTGGCCCTGATACCGGGCACGTCGCGCTCGGGGATCACCATAACCGCAGCGCTGCTGCTGGGCCTGTCCCGGACCCGGGCGGCGCGTTTTTCGTTCCTGCTGGCGATTCCCACCATCGGCGGCGCAGGTCTGCTGGCCGTGGCCGATCTGTTGAGCCGCGAGGGCGGGGTGGAGTGGGGGGTACTGCTCAGCGGCGCGATTCTGTCGGGCATCGCGGCCTATGCGTGCATCAGCGCCTTCATCGCCCTGGTGGAGCGCACCGGCATGCTGCCCTATGTGATCTACCGCCTGGCCATGGGTGCCGTGCTGCTGGGCCTGTGGTACGCCCTGTAAGGCTGCAACACGGCGCGACGGGAGCTCTGCTAGAACGGAATGTCGTCGTCGAAGTCGTCGTCTTCGGGCAGGGTCGGGCGGTTGTCCGCGGGCGCCTGACGTGACTCGAAGCCGCTGGGTGCACCGTCACCGGAGCCGCCGCCGCTGCGCGAATCGAGCATCTGCATCTCGCGGGCGATGATCTCGGTGCGAAAACGTTTCTGACCGCTTTCTTTGTCTTCCCAGCTGCTGGTGGACAGGCTGCCTTCGATGTAGACCCGCGAGCCCTTACGCAGATATTCACCGGCAATCTCCGCCAGGCGGCTGAAGCACACGATGTTGTGCCACTCGGTGCGCTCCTGCTGCTCACCGGACTGGCGGTCGCGCCAGTTCTCGCTGGTGGCGATGCGGAACTTGGTGACGGCATTGCCGCCCTGGGAATACCGGGTCTCCGGGTCTGCGCCCAGATTGCCGATGAGGATGACTTTATTGACCCCCCGAGCCATAGTTTCGAACTCCCTTGACGATGGCAGGCAGTCTATCCCATTTGACCGCCCCAGACCTATCCGGGTTGACCCGCACAACCGTAAGCCTCGGCCCCGCCGACCGGTAGGAAAGCCTGGACCCGGTTGCTGACAGCGTCTGGCAGGACACAGTCGAGTCAGCCTTGCTCGTAATTGTCGATACGTTTATGTTGGATCGTTTACATCCGGCGGTCCCAGTCTCTTGGATACCATCAGCGTACGCGGTGCGCGCACCCACAACCTGAAGAACATCAATCTGGATATCCCCCGCGACCGGCTGGTGGTGATCACCGGGTTGTCGGGATCCGGCAAGTCGTCCCTGGCGTTCGACACGCTCTACGCCGAGGGACAGCGGCGCTACGTGGAGTCGCTGTCGACCTACGCGCGGCAGTTCCTGTCGATGATGGAAAAGCCGGACGTGGACCATATCGAGGGGCTGTCGCCGGCCATTTCCATCGAGCAGAAGTCCACCTCCCACAACCCGCGCTCCACCGTGGGCACCATTACCGAGATCTACGACTACCTGCGCCTGCTGTTCGCCCGCGTCGGCGAGCCGCGCTGCCCGGCCCACGGCGAACCCCTGGAGGCCCAGACCGTCAGCCAGATGGTGGACCAGGTGCTGGCGCTGCCCGAGGGCAAACGCATCATGCTGCTGGCTCCCGTGGTGACCGAGCGAAAGGGCGAGCACCTGCACGTGTTCGAGGAGCTGCGGGCCCAGGGCTTCATCCGGGCGCGCGTCGACGGCCTGGTGCTGCGACCTGGACGACCCGCCGGCGCTGGACAAGAAGCGCAAGCACACCATCGAGGTCGGTGGTGGACCGCTTCAAGGTGCGCGCCGACATGCGGCCAGCGCCTGGCGGAGTCCTTCGAAACCGCCCTGAGTCTGGCCGACGGGCATCGCGCCGAGTCGCCCGCATGGACGACGCGACAGGCGCGAGGACGCTGCTGTTCTCTCGGCCGCTTCGCCTGCCCGCATTGCGGCTACAGCATCAGCGAGCTGGAGCCGCGCCTGTTCTCCTTCAACAACCCGGCCGGCGCCTGCCCCACCTGCGACGGCCTGGGCGTGAAGCAGTTCTTCGATCCCGACCGGGTGGTCGCCGACCCGGAGCCTGACCCTGGCGGAAGGCGCCATCCGCGGCTGGGACCGGCGCAATGTCTACTACTTCCACATGCTGAATTCGCTGGCCGGGCACTACGGCTTCGACATCGACACCCCGTTCAACAACTGCCGCCGAAGACATCGCAGACGCGATCCTCTACGGCAGCGGCGAGCGAGGAGATCGAACTTCAGCTACGTCAACGACCGCGGCGACGTGATTCATCGCAGCCACCGCTTCGAGGGCGTCATCCCCAACATGGAGCGCCGCTACCGCGAAACCGACTCCACCATCGTGCGCGAGGAGCTGGCCAAGCTACCTGAGCACGCGCAGCCCTGCCCGGACTGCGGCGGCACCCGCCTGCAGCGAGGCGGCCCGCCACGTGTTCGTCGGACAAGCGCAACCTGCCGGAGATCACCGCCGTGCCGGTGGGCGAGGCCGCCGGACTACTTCGAACGGCTGCACGCTGCCGGGCCGCCGCGGCAAGATCGCCGAGAAGATCCTCAAGGAGATCCGCGCCAGACTGCAGTTCCTGGTGGACGTGGGCCTGAACTACCTGACCCTGGACCGCAGCGCCGAGACGCTGTCCGGCGGCGAGGCCCAGCGCATCCGCCTGGCCAGCCAGATCGGCGCCGGCCTGGTGGGCGTCATGTACATCCTCGACGAGCCCTCCATCGGCCTGCACCAGCGCGACAACGACCGCCTGCTGGGCACCCTCACCCACCTGCGCGATCTGGGCAATACGGTGCTGGTGGTCGAGCACGACGAGGAAGCCATCCGCGCGGCCGACCACATCATCGACATCGGCCCCGGCGCCGGCGTGCACGGCGGCCGCATCGTCGCCCAGGGCACGGCTGGAGGACATCGTCAAGGCGCAACCCGGCTCGCTCACCGGCGACTACCTGTCCGGGCGACAGAGTATCGCCGTGCCCGCCGAGCGCACGACCCGGCGACCGCAGACGCTGCTGCGGCATCAGCGGCGCCCGCGGCAACAACCTGCAGGACGTCGACCGTCGAACTGCCGCTGGGCCTGCTGACCTGCGTCACCGGCGTGTCCGGCTCCGGCAAGTCCACCCTGATCAACGACACCCTGTATCCCATGGCCGCCACGCGAGCTCAACAGCGCCACCACCCTGACAGCCGCGCGCCCTACGACGGCATCGAGGGGCTGGAGCACCTCGACAAGGTGCGTGGACATCGACCAGAGCCCCATCGGCCGCACGCCGCGCTCCAACCCGGCCACCTACACCGGCATTTTCACGCCCATCCGCGAACTGTTCGCCGGCACCCAGGAGGCCCGCTCGCGCGGCTACAAGCCCGGCCGCTTCAGCTTCAACGTCAAGGGCGGACGCTGCGAGGCCTGCCAGGGCGACGGCGTGATCAAGGTGGAGATGCACTTCCTGCCCGATATCTACGTGCCCTGCGACGTCTGCAAGGGCAAGCGCTACAACCGCGAAACCCTGGAGGTCCGCTACAAGGGCAAGAACATCCACGAGGTGCTGGAGATGACCGTGGAGGAGGCGCTGCGCCTTCTTCGACGCCGTGCCCGCCGTGGCCCGCAAGCTGCAGACGCTGATGGATGTGGGTCTGTCCTACATCCGCCTGGGCCAGGCCGCCACCACCCTGTCCGGCGGCGAGGCCCAGCGCGTCAAGCTGGCCCGGGAGCTGTCCAAGCGCGATACCGGCCAGACCCTCTATATTCTGGACGAGCCCACCACCGGCCTGCACTTCCACGACATCCAGCAACTGCTCGACGGTGCTGCACCGGCTGCGCGATCACGGCAACACCGTGGTGGTGATCGAACACAATCTGGACGTGATCAAGACCGCGGACTGGATCATCGACCTAGGGCCGGAGGGCGGCGCCGGCGGCGGCCGCGTGGTCGCCGAGGGCACGCCCGAACAGATTGCCAGGAAGCGCGGTTCCCACACGGGGCGTTTCCTCAAGACCGTGCTCTGACCGCGCGCCGCCGCGACGGGCGGCTTGCAAGGCGGCGCCCCGGCACATAACCTCTCGCCGGGTCAATTGCGGGGCGGGATGTCATTTGTCTGAAGCAACCATCGAGAAAAGCGCAAGCGTACGCTTGAGCGTCTATGGAACGCGCCGTCGTCATGATCGGCCTTCCATCACTCGGCGCCGTTGGCGCGCCTCCCTTACCGAGCATCAGCCACGGCAAGCCCTAGCGGTGGCCGCCTGGCGCTCTATCTGGTGCGCGGGCTGGGCATCACGGCCGGCTACCATCGGCTGCTGGCGCACCGGTCGTTCCAGACATCGCGGCCGCTGCAGTTTCTGCTGGCACTGGCGGGTGTCCGCTGGCGCCGTGCAGCGAGCCGTTGTGGTGGGTACGCGACCACCCAGTCGTTCCCATCGCCGGCGACACCGATGCCGGCGGACGATATCCACTTCGCCGGTCCACCTAGAAGGCTTCTGGCAGTCTCACATGGGCTGGATGATGAGCCAGGCCGCGTTTCAGGAGAAAGGCACCAATTCCCGCGACCTGCATCGTTTCGCCGAGCTCAAGTGGCTGCAGCGCTACTACGTGCCGCTGATCGTCGGCCAGGGTGTAGCTCTGTACGCGCTGGGCGCGGCCCTGAACCGCAGCGTTCCCGCACTGGGGCACGTCCGGGGCACAGATGCTGGTATGGGGCCTGTTCGTCAGCACGGTGCTGACCTGGCACATCACTTTCGCGGTGAACTCAGTGTGTCACACGTGGGGCCGGCGGCCCCACGCCACCGGCGATGCCAGCACGAATCATCCGCTGGTGGGAATATTCGCTTACGGGGAGGGATGGCACAACAACCACCACATGTACCCCTTCTCGGCCCGCCACGGGCTGGAGTGGTGGCAGCTCGACCTGACGTGGTGGTTGCTGAAGGCGCTGGAGAAACTGCGCCTGGTGTCGGATCTCAAGGTACCGAAAGCGTACCGGTGAGTCGGCGCTGAAGCGGTTTACTGCTCCGCTTCAGCGGTTTCCGTTTCTTCCAGATCGTCATCGAGATCGTCGTCGGCCATTTCCCGGCCCACCAGCTCGATGTAAGCCATGGGCGCGGCATCGCCGGCCCGGAAACCGCACTTGAGAATGCGGGTGTAGCCGCCGGGACGCTCCTGGTAACGCGGGCCGAGCTCGGTGAACAGCTTGCCCACGGCCTCTTTGCTGCGGGTGCGCGAGAAAGCCAGACGCCGGTTGCCGACCGAGTCTTCCTTGGCCAGGGTGATAAGCGGCTCCGCCACCCGCCGCAGCTCCTTGGCCTTGGGCAAGGTCGTCTTGATGATCTCGTGCTCGATCAGCGACACCGCCATATTGCGAAACATCGCCTGGCGATGGGAGCTGTTGCGGTTCAGTTGTCGACCACTCTTACGATGGCGCATGGCTCGTTCCTAAAGTTCTCATTTGTTCGGTCGGCGCAGATCGGGCTCTGGAGAGCCCTCCTACAGAGAGCTCTCACATCATTCAGGCCACTTTGTCGTCGCCGCGCAGGCTCGGCGGCGGCCAGTTCTCCAGGCGCATGCCCAGTGACAGACCGCGCGAAGCCAGCACGTCCTTGATTTCGGTCAGCGACTTCTTGCCCAGATTCGGCGTCTTCAGCAACTCAACCTCGGTGCGCTGGATCAGATCACCGATGTAGTAGATATTTTCCGCCTTCAGGCAATTGGCCGAACGAACCGTCAGCTCCAGATCGTCCACCGGCCGGATCAGGATCGGATCGATCTCGTCTTCCTGAACCTCGGTGGCCGGCTCGCCTTCGCTTTCCAGGTCAACGAACACGGCGAGCTGCTGCTGCAGAATCGTCGCCGCGCGGCGAATGGCCTCTTCCGGGTCGATAGTGCCGTTGGTCTCGATGTCGAGTACCAGCTTATCCAGGTCGGTGCGCTGCTCCACCCGGGCACTTTCGACGCTGTAGGCGACGCGGCGCATGGGGCTGTACGTGGCGTCCAGACGCAACACCCCGATGGGACGGCTGTCCTCGTCATCCTCCAGGCTGTCCACCGGCACGTAGCCGCGCCCACGGGTGACCTTGGCCTCGAGCCGTATCGAGCCCTTCTCGTTCAAGGTGCAGATCAGCTGATCGGGATTGGCGATCTCCACGTCCTGGCTGAGCTGAAAGTCGGCCGCGGTTACCGGCCCGGTGCCTTCTTTAGTCAACGTGATCACCGCTTCATCCTGATTATGCAGGACTACGGCCACGCCCTTGAGGTTCAGCAGTATGTCTATGACGTCTTCCTGGACCCCTTCCATGGTGCTGTACTCGTGCAGCACACCGTCGATCTGCACTTCCGTAACGGCGCAGCCGGGCATGGAGGACAGCAGAATCCGGCGCAAGGTGTTGCCCAGGGTATGGCCGAAGCCCCGTTCCAGCGGCTCCAGCGTCACGCGTGCGCGGGTGGCGTTCACCTCCTGGACGTCGATGTGACGCGGGGTCAGGAAATCGGTTAGCGATTGTGCCATTAAATCAGTCTCCTTGAGCTCTCGGTTACTTGGAGTACAGCTCTACGATGAGGTTCTCGTTGATTTCCGGTGGCAGCTCGCTGCGATCCGGGACGCGTTTGTACACGCCTTCCATCTTGGTGGCGTCCACGTCCACCCAGTCGATGGGCGCGCGCTGGCCGGCCAGCTGCAGGGCGGATTGAATGCGCAATTGCGCGCGGGCTTTCTCCGTCACCGACACCACGTCCTCGGGCGACACCTGGTAAGAAGCTATGTTCACGGGTTTGCCGTTGACCAGGATGCTCTTGTGCGACACCAACTGCCGCGACTCCGCCCGAGTCGAACCGAAACCCATGCGGTAGACCACATTGTCCAGCCGGCCTTCCAGCAGCCGCAGCAGGTTTTCGCCCGTGGCGCCCTTCTGCCGCTCCGCCTTCTTGTAGTAATTGCGGAACTGCTTTTCCAGCACACCGTAGAAGCGCCGCACCTTCTGCTTCTCACGAAGCTGAACCGCATAGTCCGACAGGCGGCCGCGGCGGGCGCCGTGCTGGCCTGGCGGCGAATCGATCTTGCATTTCGAATCGATGGGCCGTACCCCGCTCTTCAGGAACAGGTCGGTGCCTTCCCGTCGAGCGAGCTTCAGTTTCGGACCAATGTAACGTGCCATATCTTAATTCTCCTGCGCGTTCACGCGGCTGCCGTCAGACGCGCCGCCGCTTGGGCGGGCGGCAACCGTTGTGCGGAATGGGCGTCGCATCCGCGATGCTGTTGATTCTCAGGCCTGCGTTGTTCAGAGCCCGTACCGCCGATTCGCGTCCCGGGCCAGGCCCCTTCACGTAAACGTCGACGTTCTTCATACCGTATTCGATGGCCGTATTGGAGGCCCGTTCCGCGGCCACCTGAGCGGCGAATGGCGTACTCTTACGCGAGCCGCGAAAGCCCGAGCCGCCGGAAGTCGCCCAGCACAGTGCGTTGCCCTGCCGGTCCGTGATAGTGATGATGGTGTTGTTGAAGGACGCGTGAATGTGCGCGATACCTTCCGTGACCACCCGTTTCGCTTTCTTGCGCTCTGCCATTACCAGTTACCTGTCTTTATTCCGTAATCAACGCTGCGGGCTACTTTCTGATCGGCCGACGCGGACCCTTGCGGGTGCGCGCATTGGTGCGCGTGCGTTGGCCCCGCACCGGCACACCACGGCGATGACGTATGCCCCGATAGCAGCCGAGATCCATGAGCCGCTTGATGTTCATGGCGTTCTCCCGCCGCAGATCACCCTCGACGGTCAGCTTGCCCACTTCGCTGCGCAGCGCATCGAGCCGATCGTCGGACAGATCCTGAACCTTGGTCGCAGGGTCGACGCCGGCGTCCTTGCACAGCTTGACGGCCAGCGTGCGGCCTACGCCGAATATATAGGTCAGGGCAACGCCTGCGTGCTTGTTGTCGGGTACGTTTATACCGGCGATACGTGCCATTCAAATGCTCCGTTTGATCTCTGCGCCTCAGCCCTGACGCTGCTTGTGTCGGGGCTCTGCGCTGCAGATAACTCTTACTACGCCGCGGCGCTTGATCACCTTGCACCGGCGGCAGATCTTCTTGACTGAGGCTCTTACTTTCACGGGTTCTTCCTCTTCGACTCGTTCACCGGCGCACGCTGGTGCTGCGTCCGTAGCTTTTAAGATTCGACCTTTCCATCAGCTTGGCGTACTGGCTGGACATGAGGTGCGCCTGGACCTGGGACATGAAGTCCATGGCCACGATCACGACGATCAACAATGCCGTACCGCCGAGCTGGAAGGTGATGTTGAACGCCACGATCATGAACTCCGGCAGCAGGCATACCATGGTGATGTAGAGCGAACCGAACACGGTAAGCCGGGTGATCACGTCGTCCAGATAGCGTGCCGTCTGCTGGCCGGGTCGAATGCCCGGTACGTAGGCGCCCTGGCGTTTCAGATTCTCCGCTACGTCCTTGGGGTCGAACATGATGGCCGTATAGAAGAAACAGAAGAACACGATGCCGGCGGCGAACATCAGGATGTACAGCGGCTGGCCGGGCGACAGCACCAGCGACACCTGCTGCAGCCAGTCCATGCCGGGGGAATTGCCGAACCACTGCGCCATGGACGCCGGCGCCAGCAGCAGGCTCGAGGCAAAGATAGCGGGGATCACCCCGGCCATGTTGATCTTCAGCGGCAGGTGACTGGCCTGGGCCTGGTACATGCGCCGGCCCTGCTGGCGCTTGGCGTAATTGACGGTGATACGCCGCTGGCCCCGCTCGATGAATACGATGAATGCCACCAGTCCAATGGCCAGCGCGCCGATGGCCAGCAGCGCGATGATATTGATGTCGCCCTGACGCGCCGCCTCGAAAGACTGACCGATGGCCGAGGGGAAGCCCGACACGATGCCGGAGAAAATCAGCAGGGAGATGCCGTTGCCGACGCCGCGCTCGGTAATCTGCTCGCCCAGCCACATCATGAACAGGGCACCGGTCACCAGTGTGACTGTGGATACGAAGTAGAAGGTGAAGCCCGGTGAAAAGGCCAGCCCCTGATTGGCCAGGGTGGCGGTAAGCGAGGTGCCCTGAATCAGCGCGATCACCAGGGTCCCGTAGCGCGTGTACTGAGTAATCTTGCGGCGCCCTGCTTCCCCTTCCTTGCGCAGTTGCTGCAACGCCGGATACATCATGCTCATGAGGTTCATGATGATGCTGGAGGTGATGTAGGGCACGACCCCCAGGGCGAGAATGCTCATGCGCTCCAGAGCGCCCCCGGAGAACATGTTGAACAGGTCGAGAATACCGCCCTGCTGCTGGTCGAACAGCGCCGCCAGGCGCACGGGATTGATGCCCGGAACAGGAATGTGCGTGCCGATGCGATACACCAGCAACGCCAGCAACACGAACAGCAGACGGCCGCGAAGCTCGGAGAGCCCCGCCTGCACGCCAGCGAGCTGTCCCGGAGGGGTTGCCATCAGTCTTCTACCTTGCCTCCGGCTGCTTCGATCGCGGCTCGAGCACCCTTGGTTACTTTCACGCCGCTGACGGTCACCGGGCGGTCGATGTCGCCGGAGAGCACGATGCGGGCACGCTTGACGCTGCGCTTGAGCACATTGGCCTGCTTGAGGGACTCAAGGCTTACGGCATCGCCGTCCACCTTGGCAAGCTCGCCGAGGCGGACCTCTGCGGTGGATCTGCCCACGCGGGAGCGGAAACCGAACTTCGGCACCCGCACCTGCAACGGCATCTGGCCGCCTTCGAAACCGGCCCGTACGCCGCCGCCGGCGCGCGCTTTCTGGCCCTTGTGGCCACGCCCCGCGGTCTTGCCCAGTCCGGAGCCTGCGCCCCGCCCGACGCGCCGTCTGGCTTTCTTGCTGCCCCTGCCCGGGGTCAGGTCGTTAAGGTGCATTGCGCTATTCTCCTTCCACGCGGACCATGTAGTTCACGCGGTTGATCATGCCGCGCACGGCGGGCGTGTCTTCCACTTCTACCGAGTGACCCACGCGCCGCAGGCCCAGACCGGCCACACAGGCCTTGTGCCGCTTGAGCCGCTTGGCGGTGCTTTTCACCAGTGTCACGCGCAGTGTCTTGTCGCTCATGATTGCTTGTACCTGTATGAACCCTGGCCGACGCCCGCTCAGACGCCGATCTCTTCCACGGTCTTGCCGCGCTTGCTTGCCACGGTTTCCGGCGACCGGATGCTGGTCAGTGCGTTGTACGTGGCCTGAATCACATTCACCGGATTGGTGGAGCCATAGCACTTGGCCAGCACGTTGTGCACGCCGGCTGCCTCGAGCAGAGCACGCATGGTGCCGCCGGCGATGATGCCGGTACCTTCCGAGGCCGGCTGCATGTACACCTTGGAAGCGCCGTGGCGCCCGGTCACGGCGTACCACAATGTAGATCCGTTCAGGTCGACTTCCACCATGTTCTGCCGTGCCGCCTGCATGGACTTCTGAATCGCCAGCGGCACCTCGCGGGCCTTGCCGCGCCCGAACCCGACCCGGCCGTTGCCGTCGCCTACCACGGACAGGGCGGTAAAGCCGAACACACGGCCACCCTGCACCACTTTGGCCACGCGATTCACCTGGACCAGTTTTTCTACCAGCCCTTCTTCCTGTACGTGATCCCCATACGCCATCGTCAGAACTCCAATCCGCCTTCACGGGCGGCTTCGGCCAGAGCCTTGACCCGGCCATGATATCTGTAACCCGATCGGTCGAAGGCCACCGCCGTGACGCCCGCCGATTTGGCCCGTTCGGCAATCAGTTTGCCCACCTTCGCGGCGGCGTCGACGTTGCCGGTAGCACCGCCGCGCAGGTCTTTCTCCAGGGTGGAAGCCGTAGCCAGCACCTTGTCGCCCGCCGGCGTAATCACCTGCGCATACATGTGCCGGGGCGTCCGATGGACGCTGAGCCGAGTCGCTCCCAGCTCGCGCATCTTCATGCGGCCGCGTCGTGCCCGCCGGAGCCTCGCTTCGTTCTTGCCCTTCATCTACCTTGTCGCCTCGTTTGCTGTGCTGTGGGAGCGACCTCCAGGTCGCGACTGGAAAGTCGCTCCTACGAAAGTCGCTCCTACTTCTTCTTCGCTTCCTTGCGCCGTACCCGTTCGTCGGCATAGCGCACGCCTTTACCTTTATACGGCTCGGGTGGCCGGAAACCGCGGATCTCCGCCGCCACCTGACCCACCAGTTGCTTGTTCGGTCCCGATACCACAACTTCGGTGGGAGTCGGGGTCTGTACGTCGATACCCTCGGGCAGCTCGTACTCGATAGGGTGCGAGAAGCCCAGCTGCAGATTCAACTTGCGGCCCTGGATCTGAGCCCGGTAGCCCACACCATTGATCATCAGCCGCCGTTCCCAGCCCGTGGAAACGCCCGTGACCATATTGTTGAGCACGGCACGCGTCGTGCCGGACAGAGCCACGGTCTCCGGCTTGTCGTTACGCGACACGATCTTCAGCGTCCCGTCTTCCTGCACGACTTCCACATCATCGTGGACGGCGAAATCCAGGGCGCCTTTGGTACCCTTGATATGCACGCTCTGGCCCTGCAGGTTGACCTCCACACCGCTGGGTACGGAAATCGGATAATTTGCAATTCGCGACATCTGTCTACCTCGTCAGAATACGGTGCAGAGCACTTCGCCGCCGATGCCCTGGGTCCGGGCTTCACGGTCGGTCATCACACCCCGGTTGGTGCTGACAATGGACACCCCGAGCCCGCCACGCACCTTGGGCAGCTCACCGCTGCCCTTGTAGCTGCGCAAACCCGGCCGGCTGGCCCGCTGGAGCTCTTCGATCACCGGCTTGCCCCGGTAGTAGCGCAGCGCAACGTTCAGCGTCGGCTTCTGGCCCTCGGCCACCTCGAATCCGTCGATGTAGCCTTCCTGAGCGAGCACCTCGCAGATGGCCACCTTCAACTGGGAGCTGGGAATGCTCACCTGCGGATGATGCGCCTGCTGAGCGTTGCGGATGCGCGTCAGAAGATCGGCAATGGGATCCTGCATAGTCATTGTTGTGCTTCCTCCGCGGCGCCTACCAGCTCGACATGACCAGGCCGGGCACGTCGCCCCGCATGGCCGCTTCGCGCAATTTGTTGCGCCCCAGACCGAACTTCCGATAGACGCCATGGGGCCGGCCGGTAAGACCGCAACGGCGGCGCTTGCGCACCGGGCTGGCATTGCGCGGCAGTTTCTGCAGTTTCATCTGCGCTTCCCAGCGCTCTTCCTCGGGAAGGCTGCGGTCGTGAATGATCGCCTTCAGCGCCTGGCGCTTCTTGGCGTACTTGGCCACCAGCCGGGCGCGTTTCTTCTCGCGCTCTACCATGGATACCTTTGCCATAACTCTCGCCTATCTGAATCAGGTGCGGAACGGAAACTTGAAGGCGCGCAGCAAGGCGAGCGCTTCTTCATCCGTCTCCGCAGTGGTGGTAACGGTGATGTTCATACCCCGGATCTGGTCGATCTTGTCGTAGTCGATCTCGGGAAATACGATCTGCTCGGCCAGGCCCATGGAAAAATTGCCCCGGCCGTCGAAGGCCCGTGGATTGAGGCCGCGGAAATCGCGTATCCGCGGGATAGCGATGTCGATCAGGCGCTCGAGAAATTCATACATGCGCGCGCGGCGCAGCGTCACCTTACAGCCAATGGGCCAGCCCTCACGAATCTTGAACCCGGCCTCGGACTTGCGCGCATTGGTGACGATGGGCCTCTGTCCGGTGATCAAAGACATGTCGGCCACGGCGGCCTCCATGATCTTGCGATCGCCCACAGCTTCGCCCACGCCCATGTTCAGCGTGACCTTGGTGAGTCTCGGCACCTGCATGACGTTGGCGTAGCCGCCTTCCGTCTTCAGCTGCGGTCGAATCTCGTCGACGTATTGTTGTAACAGAGTCGCCATGTCTGCAAAAGCTCTCAGTCTTCGATCACTTTGTTCGTGGACTTGAAGTACCGCACTTTCCTGCCGTCTTCTTCACGGAAGCCCACCCGATCGGCCTTGTCGGCCTCGTCGTTCCAGATCGCCACATTCGACGCATCGATGGGCGCCTCCTGTTCGACGATGCCGCCCGGCTGTCCCATCTGGGGATTGGGGCGCTGATGCTTCTTGACCATGTTCACACCGGACACCATCAGCCGGCCGTCTTTTCTGACCCGCAGAACGCTGCCGCGCTTGCCCTTGTCACGGCCCGTCAGCACCACCACTTCGTCGTCTTTCTTGATCTTCAGCATCGTTGTGTTCTGCATCTTTCCGTTGTAGGAGCGATCTCCCGATCGCGACCCTGATCTGCCGACATCGCGGTCCGGAGACCGCTCCCACAGCAGGTTCTGTCTACAGGACCTCCGGAGCCAGCGAGATGATCCGCATGAAATTTTCCGTTCGCAGTTCCCGCGTGACCGGACCGAAGATCCGCGTGCCAACCGGCTGGTTCTGCGGGTTGAGCAGCACGGCCGCGTTCTGATCGAAGCGAATCACGGAACCATCCGGGCGGCGGATACCCTTGCGTGTGCGCACCACTACGGCGTTCATCACCTGGCCCTTGCGGACGCGGCCCCGCGGAATCGCTTCCTTCACGGTGACTTTTATGATGTCGCCGATACCGGCATAACGGCGCCGCGAACCTCCGAGCACCTTGATGCACTGCACCCGGCGCGCGCCGCTGTTGTCAGCGATATCCAACATCGTTTCAGTCTGAATCATCGTCAGAACCCTCTGGCACCACAGACCCGCACCGCTCTAAACCTCGCGGGCACGCTCGTCGATGCTCTTCAGCATCCAGGTTTTCGTTTTCGACAACGGCCGGCACTCGATCACCGTGACCCAGTCGCCTTCCTTGCACTCATTGTTCTCGTCGTGGGCGTGCAGCTTCGACGAACGGCGGATGACTTTGCCGTACACCGGATGCTGCACCCGCCGCTCCACACGGACGGTGATGGTTTTGTCCATGCGGTTGCTGGTCACCGTCCCCGACGCCGTGCGCGGATTGCTGTGCGGCTGGACCGTTTCTTCGCCCTGACCCTGTTCTGTCGCGGCTGCTGATTCAGCCATCTCGCTTCTCCGCCAAAATCGTTTTGATCCGCGCGATATCGCGACGGGCTTCAGTGAGCAGATGCGGCTGACCGAGCTGGCCGCTGGCCCTCTGCATGCGCAGACTGAACTGTTCCTTGCGGAGCTTGATCAACTCCTCGCCAAGCTCTTGCGGCGACTTGTCACGCAGTTCGGATGCTTTCATTTCCAACATACCTTTCCGGCCGCTTACATCAGTGTCCGCTTAACGAACGTCGTCTGGAACGGCATCTTGGCCGCCGCCAGAGAGAACGCTTCGCGGGCAATGTCTTCGGGCACGCCTTCCATCTCGTAGAGAACGCGCCCGGGTTGAATCTGCGACACCCAGTACTCCACGCCGCCCTTACCTTTGCCCTGCCGGACTTCCAGCGGTTTCTTGGTGATGGGCTTGTCGGGGAACACACGGATCCAGATCTTGCCGCCACGCTTGACGTGCCGCGTGATCGCCCGCCGGCCCGCTTCGATCTGGCGCGCGGTCAGGCGTCCGCGGCCAACCGCTTTCAGGCCGAACTCGCCAAAGCTCACGCGGCTGCCGCGCTCGGCCAGCCCGCGATTGCGGCCTTTCTGCTGCTTCCTGAATTTCGTTCTCTTCGGCTGTAACACGTTGCCCTACCTGTTTCCCTATGCCGACTGCTTTTCAGCCGCCCGATCCTGGCCGATCACTTCGCCCTTGAAGATCCACACCTTGATGCCGATGACGCCGTAGGTGGTCTTCGCCTCCCAGGTGGCGTAGTCGATGTCGGCGCGCAGGGTGTGCAGCGGCACGCGACCCTCGTGATAGACCTCCGAGCGCGCGATCTCGGCGCCGCCCAGACGGCCGGCGACCCGGACCTTGATACCTTCCGCACCCAGACGCATGGCGTTCTGAATCACCCGCCGCATGGCCCGGCGGAACTGCACCCGGCGCTCGAGCTGCTGTGCGACGTTCTGCGCCACCAGCAGAGCGTCCAGCTCCGGCTTGCGGATCTCTTCGATGTTGATGTGCACCGGCACCCCCATAAGGGCCGTCACCTCGCGGCGCAGACGCTCCACGTCCTCGCCCTTCTTGCCGATTACGATGCCCGGACGCGCCGTATGTATGGTGATGCGCGCAGTCTGCGCCGGCCGCTCGATTTCGATCCGGCTGATGGATGCCTGTGACAGGCGCTTGCGCAGGAATTCGCGAACCTCCAGGTCGTTGAGCAGGTATTTGGAATAGTGCTTCTTATCCGCATACCAGACCGATGTGTGGTCTTTGACGATCCCCAGACGGAAGCCAATCGGATTTATCTTCTGACCCATACCTAACCTACTCGTCCGTGACCGTCACGGTGATGTGACTGGTGCGTTTTAGAATCCGGTCCGCGCGGCCTTTGGCGCGGGGCTTGATACGCTTCATGGTCAGCCCCTCGTTGACGAAGATCTGCGAAATCTTCAACTCGTCGATATCGGCGCCTTCGTTGTTTTCCGCATTGGCGATGGCCGACTCCACCACTTTGCGTACCAGCCCCGCGGCCTTCTGAGTACTGAAGCCGAGAATCTCCAGAGCATCGCCAACCGGCTTGCCGCGCACCAGGTCGACCACCAGCCGCGCCTTCTGCGGCGAGACTCGCAACCTCTTAGCTGTGGCGGACACTTCCATCGTTTTAACTCCTCAAGGATCGTTGCACAGGGCGCCGCACCACTAGCGCCGTGCCTTGCGATCCGCAGCATGGCCGCGGTAAGTCCGAGTGGGTGAGAACTCGCCGAGCTTGTGACCCACCATGTCCTCGTTGATGTACACCGGCACGTGCTGACGGCCGTTGTAGACGGCGATGGTCAGGCCGACCATCTCCGGTACCACCATGGAGCGGCGCGACCACGTCTTGATCGGTCGCTTGTCGTTCTTGGCCGCGGCCGTCTCCACCTTCTTCAGCAGGTGAAGGTCGACGAAAGGCCCTTTGTGCAGCGATCTCGGCACGCCTTATCTCCTTCCTCGACGACGGACGATGAGCTTGTCCGTACGCTTGTTCTTGCGGGTCTTGTAGCCTTTGGTCGGCACACCCCACGGCGTCACCGGATGACGGCCGCCGGAGGTCTTGCCCTCACCACCGCCATGGGG
The DNA here is from genome assembly GCA_034522075.1 of Gammaproteobacteria bacterium. Classification (GTDB taxonomy): domain Bacteria; phylum Pseudomonadota; class Gammaproteobacteria; order Pseudomonadales; family Azotimanducaceae; genus UBA7803. The sequence goes on from JAXHLO010000019.1 coordinate 94,029, forward strand.
GTGATCAACCGGGTTCATGGCAACCCCGCGCACGGTCGGGCGCTTGCCGCGCCAGCGCTTGGCACCGGCCTTACCGAGCGAGCGCAGGCTGTGTTCTGAGTTGCCCACCTCACCCAGCGTGGCGCGGCACTCGGTCAATACGCGGCGCATCTCGCCGGAGCGCAGGCGCAGCGTGGCGTAGGTGCCTTCCCGTGCCACGAGCTGCACCGAGGCGCCAGCACTGCGGGCCAGTTGAGCGCCGCGGCCGGGCTTGAGCTCGACGCAATGGATGACGCTGCCTACCGGAATATTGCGCAGGGCCATGGCGTTGCCGGCTCGAATGGGCGCACTGGAACCGCTCATGAGCACGTCGCCTGCGGCAACGCCGCGCGGCGCGACGATGTAACGCCGCTCACCGTCACTGTACTTCAGCAGAGCAATGTTTGCGGTGCGGTTGGGGTCGTACTCCAGGCGTTCAACCTCGGCGGGAATACCATCCTTGTTGCGCTTGAAATCGATGATCCGGTAATGCTGCTTGTGGCCGCCGCCCTGATGCCGGGTGGTGATGCGGCCGGAATTGTTGCGCCCGCCGGAACGGCTCTGACTGTCGAGCAGGGGCTTGTACGGCGCGCCGCTATGCAGGTCCGGATTCACCACCTTGACGACGAAGCGGCGGCCGGCGGATGTTGGTCTGGCTTTTACTACGGGCATCTGACTATTCCGTAACCATGAAGTCGATTTCCTGGCCGTCCGCCACGCGTACGTAGGCTTTCTTCCAGTCTTTGCGGCGTGATGCACCACGCATGGTGCGCCGCACCTTGCCTTTCACGTTGAGCGTGGAGACGTCTTCGACGGTGACCTTGAACAGCTTTTCCACGGCCTCTTTGATCTCGGCTTTGGTCGCGTCGCGGGCCACTTTGAAGCCATACTGGTTGCTGGCATCGCCGAGCAGAGAAACCTTCTCGGAGAAATGCGGCTCGAGCAGCACGGTATACAGGCGTTCGGGGTTCATGCCAGAGCCTCCTCGAGCTTGCGCAATGCACCGACGGTGATCAGCACCTTGTCGTGGCTGATGAGACTCACCGGATCTACGCCGTCCAGGTCGCGAACATCCACGTCCTTTACGTTGCGCGATGCCAGGTAGAGATTCTCTTCCACTTCCTCGGCGACGATCAGCACACTCTTGAGATCCAGTTCCCTGAGCTGGTTGAGCAGAGTCCTGGTCTTCGGCGCCTCGACACTGAAACTGTCGCAGACCACCAGCCGCTCCTGACGGATCAGCTCGGAAAGAATGCACTGCAGCGCGCCGCGGTACATCTTGCGGTTGACCTTCTGGTCGTGGTCCTGCGGCCGGGCCGCAAAAATCTTGCCGCCGCCACGCCACAGAGGGCTGCGGATGGAACCGGCACGGGCCCGGCCAGTACCCTTCTGCCGCCACGGCTTGCGGCCGCCGCCGCGTACTTCGGCGCGGGTCTTCTGGGCGCGCGTGCCCTGACGGGCGCCGGCCATGTGCGCAACCACTACCTGATGCACCAGCGCCTCATTGAATTCTCTGCCGAATGCAGCCTCGGAGACTTCCACGCTGCCGCTGCTCGTTGCCAGGTTCAAATTCATTCCGACTTACCTCCGAGCGCTCAAGTCTTCACCGCCGGGCGGATGTACAGATCTCCGCCGGCGGGCCCCGGCACAGCCCCTTTCACCAGCAGAAGGTTGCGCTCCGCATCCACCCGCACGACTTCCAGGTTCTGTGTGGTGACCTTGGCGTTGCCCAGGTGACCGGACATCTTCTTACCCTTGAACACCCGGCCCGGGGTCTGGCACTGGCCGATGGAACCTGGAACCCGGTGCGAAACCGAGTTGCCGTGAGAGTTGTCCTGGCCCTTGAAATTCCACCGCTTGATCGTGCCGGCGAAACCCTTGCCCTTGGACATGCCGCGCACGTCGACGCGCGCACCCGGCTCGAACTGGTCGAGGCCCAGTTCCCCGCCTACTTCCAGCCCGTCTTCCGGCGCCGCCAGGCGGAATTCCCACAGGCCCCGGCCGGCCTCGACCTTGGCTTTGGCGAAATGACCTGCCAGAGGTTTAGCGACGCGGCTGCGCTTGGCGGTGCCGGTAGTAACCTGCACGGCCGCGTAGCCGTCGGCTTCCGGCGTACGCACATACGTCACCCGGTTGGGTTCGACTTCGATCACCGTCACCGGCACCGAGTCACCGTTCTCGGTGAACACGCGGGTCATGCCCGCTTTGCGGCCTACCAATCCAATTGCCATTGGCGTATTTCCTACCTGCGTCCATCCGCGGCCTCAACGGCCTTGCGGCATATGTCCTTTCATCAGATGCGCAAGCCGCCTGCCAACCATCCCCCACAGGGTGCCAGCAAACGGCTTCGAACATCGGCGGCCCCCCATCGGGGCCATGTAGGCCGCGGCCGGAGCATCTGTCGCTCCAGGGCCAGCGGCTCGCCGGTTTCATTACGGCACCGGCTGTCAACCCACCGGCCAGCAGCCGGCAGGCGAATCAATTCAAACTGATCTGTACGTCCACCCCGGCGGCGAGGTCGAGCTTCATGAGCGCGTCGACGGTCTTTTCCGTGGGTTCAACGATATCGAGCATGCGCTTGTGGGTGCGGATCTCGTACTGATCCCGCGCATCCTTGTTCACGTGTGGAGAGACGAGCACGGTATATTTCTCTTTGCGGGTCGGCAGCGGAATGGGCCCGCGTACCTGGGCACCCGTCCGCTTGGCCGTGTCGACGATCTCCTGCGTGGAAACGTCGATCAACCGGTGATCGAACGCCTTTAGACGTATACGAATACGCTGGCTTTGCACAGTGCTCTACACTCCAACAATCTTAAAGAGCGGCCTCACCGCCGGATTAATACTTGTAATACGGCAGGCGGTGGGCTCCGAATCCCCTCTTTCGGCCCTCGAAAAAGGGAGGGCGAACTATACAGACGGCTGGGGGATCTCGCAACACCCCGGCAGACAATTGCCAGGAATCCTGCCAGCCATCGGAGAGTCGGCAGGTGTTGGCGCGACCTCCAGGTCGCGGATCTGGCGCGAGCTCCGTTCGCGTTGGAGCGAGCTTCGCGCGCCCAAAGCCGCTCCCACAGCTTGCGGCCTACCCTCACTCGATGATCTTAACCACCACGCCGGCGCCGACGGTTCGGCCGCCTTCCCGGATGGCAAAGCGCAGACCGTCGTCCATGGCAATCGGGTTGATCAACGTCACTTCCATGTTCACGTTGTCGCCAGGCATCACCATCTCGACACCTTCCGGCAGCTCCACCGTCCCCGTCACGTCCGTCGTGCGGAAATAGAACTGCGGCCGGTAGCCCTGGAAAAACGGCGTGTGCCGCCCGCCTTCATCCTTCGACAGCACGTATACTTCCGCCTCGAACTTCGTGTGCGGCGTGATCGCTCCCGGCTTCGACAGCACCTGACCGCGCTCCACGTCGTCGCGCTTCGTACCCCGCAGCAGCACGCCAATGTTCTCGCCAGCCCGGCCTTCGTCCAGCAACTTGCGGAACATCTCCACGCCCGTCACCGTCGTCTTCGTCGTGTCGCGGATGCCGACAATGGCTACTTCGTCACCCACCTTGATGATCCCGCGCTCGACCCGGCCCGTTACCACCGTGCCGCGACCGGCAATCGAGAATACGTCCTCAATGGGCATCAGAAACGGCTGGTCTACCGCACGCTCCGGCTCCGGGATGTACTCGTCCAGCGTGCGCACCAGCTTCTTCACCGAGTCCACACCAATCTCACTGGTATCGCCTTCCAGCGCCTTCAGCGCACTGCCGATGATGATCGGCGTGTCGTCTCCAGGAAACTCATAGGCATCCAGAAGTTCGCGGACCTCCATCTCGACGAGTTCCAGAAGTTCCTCGTCGTCGACCATGTCCGCCTTGTTCATGTAAACCACGATCCGCGGCACACCCACCTGGCGCGACAGCAGAATGTGCTCGCGCGTCTGCGGCATCGGGCCGTCCGCCGCCGACACCACCAGAATCGCCCCGTCCATCTGCGCGGCACCCGTGATCATGTTCTTCACGTAGTCCGCGTGACCCGGACAGTCGACGTGCGCGTAGTGACGCTCCGGCGACTCGTACTCAACGTGCGCCGTCGCAATCGTGATGCCCCGCTCGCGCTCTTCCGGAGCATTGTCGATCTGGTCGAACGCCCGAACGTCACCGCCAAACTCCTCCGCGCAAACCTTCGTCAGCGCCGCCGTCAGCGTCGTCTTACCATGGTCCACGTGACCTATCGTCCCCACATTGATGTGCGGCTTCTTTCGCTCGAATTTCGCTTTGGACATTGTTATTCCGCTCCCTGTTGTTCACTGCACGGAGTTGGCGCGAAGCGCCACGGCACTCCTATTGTTTCATCAGACCCTGGGCGATGTTGTCCGGCACCTCGGCATAGCGCTCGAACTCCATGACGTAGCTGGCACGACCCTGGGTCGCGCTGCGCAGATCGGTGGAGTAACCGAACATTTCGGAAAGCGGCACCTCTGCGCGGATGATTTTCCCGGCTGGATTCTCGTCCATGCCCTGGATAATGCCGCGTCGCCGGTTCAGATCACCCACCACGTCGCCCATGTAATCCTCGGGCGTCACGACCTCAACCGCCATGATCGGCTCGAGCATCACCGGGCTCGCCTTCAGCGCACCGGCCTTGAGGGCCATGGAACCAGCGATCTTGAACGCCATTTCCGAGGAGTCCACTTCGTGGAACGAGCCGTCGAACAGGGTCGCCCGGACGTCGATGAGCGGATACCCGGCGAGCACGCCGTTCTGCATCTGCTCTTCGATGCCCTTGCTGACTGCCGGAATGTACTCGCGAGGGACCACGCCGCCGACGATCTCATCGACGAACTCGTAGTGCTTGGGATCTTCCTCGCCTTCTTCGTGATAGATGGGCTCCAGCTTCAGCCAGACGTGACCGTACTGACCCCGGCCGCCGGACTGGCGCACGAACTTACCTTCGATCTCCACCGGCTTACGGATGGACTCCCGATAAGCGACCTGCGGCTTGCCGATATTGGCCTCGACGCTGAACTCGCGCTTCATACGATCGACGATGATATCCAGGTGCAGCTCACCCATGCCGGAGATGATGGTCTGGCCGGATTCCTCATCGGTCTTGACGCGGAATGACGGATCCTCCTGAGCCAGCTTGCCCAGTGCCACGCCCATCTTCTCCTGGTCGACCTTGGACTTCGGCTCCACGGCCACAGAGATCACCGGCTCGGGGAACTCCATGCGCTCCAGGGTGATGACCTTGTCCATGGAGCACAGCGTATCGCCGGTAGTGACGTCCTTCAGACCGATGGCAGCGGCAATGTCGCCGGCTCGGACTTCCTTGATTTCGTTGCGGCTGTTCGAGTGCATCTGCACCATGCGGCCCACCCGCTCGCGCTTGCTTTTGACCGGATTCATCACCTGGTCGCCGGAGGACAGAACCCCGGAATAGACGCGGAAGAACGTCAACGTACCGACGAACGGGTCCGTGGCGATCTTGAATGCCAGAGCCGCAAAGGGCGCCTCATCATCGGCAGCCCGGGTGTCCACGGTCTCGCCGTCGGACAGCAGCCCCTCGATGGGGCGCACTTCCGTGGGTGCCGGCAGATACTCGATGACGGCGTCCAGCATGGCCTGCACACCCTTGTTCTTGAATGCCGAGCCGCACAGCGCGGGCACGATCTCGTTGGCCAGAGTGCGGAGCCGCAGGCCCTTCTTGATCTCGGCCTCCGTGAGCTCGCCGCCCTCGAGATACTTGTCCATCAGTTCTTCGTTGGCTTCCGCGGCGGCTTCGACCATCTGTTCCCGCATCATGGCAGCCTCTTCCGCCATGTCCGCAGGCACGTCTTCCAGATCGTAGCTCAGCCCCTGGTCGGACTCATTCCACATGATCGCCTTCATCTTCAACAGGTCGACAACGCCTTTGAAGTCTTCCTCGGCGCCGATGGCCAACTGAATAGGCACAGGCGTGGAGCCCAGCCGCTTCTTGATCTGGTCCACGACGCGGAGAAAGTCAGCACCGGCCCGGTCCATCTTGTTGACGAACACGATGCGGGGCACTTCGTATTTGTTGGCCTGGCGCCAGACCGTTTCGGACTGCGGCTCCACGCCCGAGGTGCCGCAGAACACGACCACCGCACCGTCGAGCACCCGCAGGCTGCGCTCCACTTCGATGGTGAAGTCCACGTGGCCGGGGGTATCGATGATGTTCACCCGGTGCTCATCGAACTGCTGGTTCATCCCCGACCAGAAGCACGTGGTCGCAGCAGACGTAATGGTGATACCACGCTCCTGCTCCTGTTCCATCCAGTCCATGGTGGCGGCACCGTCATGAACCTCGCCGATCTTGTGAGACAGGCCGGTATAGAACAGCACCCGCTCCGTCGTGGTCGTCTTGCCGGCGTCCACGTGAGCCACGATGCCGATGTTCCGGTATCGTGCGATTGGGGTCTTGCGAGCCATGATGCTCTCCGTTTACGTCTAAGTGATGGTATCTGTAGTGATTGACTGCTTCGGGCCGATCAATAGCGGTAGTGCGAGAAAGCCCTGTTGGCCTCGGCCATGCGATGCGTGTCCTCGCGCTTCTTCACGGCACTGCCCCGACCTTCCGCCGCGTCCATGAACTCGCCGGCGAGCCGGGCGGCCATGGACTTCTCGCCGCGCTTGCGGGCACTGTCCACCAGCCAGCGCATGGCGAGGGCATCACGCCGTGACGGCCGCACTTCCACGGGCACCTGATAGGTGGCACCGCCCACCCGCCGGGCTTTGACCTCGACGAACGGTGCTACGGCTTCCAGCGCCTTTTCGAACACGTCCACCGGATTGCCGGCGCCCCGCTGCTCGATACGCGACAGCGCGCCGTACACGATGCGTTCGGCCACGGCCTTCTTACCGCTGACCATGACGTGGTTGATGAACTTGGCAACCGTCTGGTTGTGATATTTGGGGTCGGGAAGAATTTCCCGTTTAGAGACGATTCGGCGTCTTGGCATTACAAAGCTCCATGGCTTCAGGTTGATCCCGGAAGGCTGCCATGTCCGCGATGTGGGTTCGGGGTCCGGGCCTTACTGGAACAGATTTTTCGTCTGTCGATTTACTGTTTGGTTGGCCCTGTGGGAGCGGCCGAACTTCGTTCGGCTTGGCGCTCGCATTGTGAGCGCTCGGCCTCGGGGCCGCGATTGCCTAGACCGGCGAGATCGCGGCCTGGAGGCCGCTCCTACCAGAATTGGCATCCTATTTCGGTCGCTTGGCCCCGTACTTGGACCGGCGCTGACGGCGGTCTGACACCCCGGACGTATCGAGGGTTCCACGCACCGTGTGATAGCGCACGCCCGGCAGGTCCTTGACCCGGCCGCCGCGAATCAGCACCACGGAGTGTTCCTGCAGGTTGTGGCCTTCGCCGCCGATATAAGAGGTCACTTCGTAGCCGTTGGTCAGGCGCACCCGGCAGACTTTGCGCAGGGCGGAGTTGGGCTTCTTCGGGGTCGTGGTATAGACCCGCGTGCATACTCCCCGCTTCTGCGGGCTGCCCTGCAGGGCCGGCACGATGTTCTTCTCGATCTTGCGCTTGCGCGGTTTACGCACGAGCTGGCTGATTCTCGCCATTTTCACTCCAGTTGGGGCCGCACCGCGGCGGCGACCCTCAGCAATAACAGATCCGCGGCCGCGCAAGCGCGGCCCGGAGTCAGCAGGCGCGCGATTCTAATCGCACCGCCTCGCTCGCAGAAGGCGGTTGGCCGTCGCTCGAGTAAGGCGGCTTGGCAGTATCGCCCTTCGGCGAACTGAGCGGACGTCGCCAGAAGGCGACGGGTTGCAGTATCGCCCTTCGGATCGCGGCCTGGAGGCCGCTCCCACAAGCCGCTTCCACAAGCCGCTTCCACAGCAATTCCGCCTAGTCGCTGTTGGAGAGCGCCTCCGACAGCGCCTGCTCCACCTCGTCCGCCGTGGCGCCCTGCTCCTTGGCCAGCCGCGCCGCCAGATCTTCGGCCCGGCGCCGTTTACGATCGCTGTGATAGGTCAAACCCGTTCCAGCCGGAATGAGTCGCCCGACCACCACGTTTTCCTTGAGACCGCGCAGGTAATCCCGCTTGCCGGTGACGGCAGCTTCGGTGAGCACCCGTGTGGTTTCCTGGAAGGACGCCGCGGAGATGAACGATTCCGTAGCCAGCGATGCCTTGGTAATACCCGAGCAGCACACGCTGCGAACTCCGCCGGCCGCTTGTCTTCGGCCTGCAGAGCCGTTCGTTGCTCCTCGCAGCACGTGCGACGTACTCCACCTGCTCGCCCGCGATGAAGCTGGAGTCGCCGGGATGCGGGATCTCCACCTTGCGCAGCATCTGCCGGCAACGTACCTCGATGTGCTTGTCGTTGATGCTTCACGCCCTGCAGACGGTACACATCCTGGATCTCATTGGTGATGTACTTCGGCCAGTTCGCGCGATACCCTTCAGCGCAGGATGTCGTGGGGACTTGGCGGTCCGTCACAGACCACTTCGCCTTTTTCCACCTGCTCGCCTTCGAACACGCCGATGTTGCGCCACTTGGGAATCAGCGTTTCCACCGGATCCCCGTCCGGCGGAGTGATCACCAGGCGCCGCTTGCCCTTGGTCTCCTTGCCGAAGCTGACGGTGCCGGTTTGTTCCGCGAGGATGGCAGGCTCTTTCGGCTTGCGGGCCTCGAACAGGTCAGCCACCCGCGGCAGACCGCCGGTGATGTCCCGGGTCTTCGACCCTTCCTGCGGAATGCGCGCGATCACGTCGCCGATCTCGACGTTGTCGCCGTCCTCGCAGGTCGCCGATGCCGTCGTTCGGCAGGCAGCAGCGCCGCGGGCACATCGCTGCCCGGCAGACGCACGGTCTCGCCTTTGTCGTCCACCAGCGTGACCGCGGGACGCAGGTCCTTGCCGGCACTGGGCCGATCCTTGGGATCCATGACCATGATGTTGGTCAGGCCGGTGAGCTCGTCCGTCTGCCGATTGATGGAGAGACCTTCCTCCATATCCTGCATGCGCACGATACCGCCCACCTCGGTGACGATGGGGTGGGTGTGAGGATCCCACTGAGCGATTACCTGGCCGGCCTCCACTTCGTTGTTATCCGTCACCGAAATCACCGCGCCGTAGGGCAGCTTGTAACGCTCCCGCTCGCGGCCATGATTGTCGGCAATGGCGATCTCCCCGGAACGGGAGACAGCCACCAGCTCGCCGGACTCCCGGCTGACCGTTTTCAGATTGTGCAGACGGGCAAACCCGCCGTGCTTGACCTGAATGCTGTCGATGGCCGTGGCACGGGAAGCAGCGCCGCCGATGTGGAACGTCCGCATGGTGAGCTGGGTACCCGGCTCACCGATGGACTGCGCGGCGATGACGCCGACAGCTTCACCCACGTTGACCACGTGGCCCCGTGCCAGGTCGCGACCGTAACAGGTGCTGCACACGCCATGGCGGGTTTCGCAGGTGATGGGGGAACGCACCCGCATCTGATCGATACCGATTTCATCCAGGCGGTCCACCCAGGCTTCGTCGAGCACCGTGCCGTTCTCCACCAGCACGGTCTTGCCGTCCGGCGCGTACACGTTGGAGGCCACGATCCGGCCGAGAACCCGGTCGCCCAGGGGCTCTACCACATCACCGCCTTCGATGATGGCGGCTACCAGCAGGCCCTTCTCGGTACCGCAATCTTCTTCGGTGATCACCACATCCTGAGACACGTCCACCAGACGCCGGGTCAGATAGCCGGAGTTGGCCGTCTTCAACGCCGTGTCCGCCAGCCCCTTACGGGCGCCGTGCGTGGAGATGAAGTACTCGTTCACCGACAATCCCTCGCGGAAATTGGCGGTAATGGCGTTCTCGATGATGCTGCCGTCCGGCCGGGTCATGAGACCCCGCATGCCGGCCAGCTGCCGGATCTGGGCCGGAGAACCCCGTGCCCCGGAGTCGGCATAGATGAACACCGAATTGAAGGAATCCTGATCGACCTCTTCGCCGTCGCGGGTGGTGACCTGCTCTTTGGAGATACCTTCCATCATGGACCGCGCCACCAGATCGTTGGCCCGCGACCAGATATCCACGACCTTGTTGTATTTCTCACCGGCGGTAACCAGGCCCGAGGAGAACTGCGACTCGATCTCGGCTACTTCCGCCTCGGCCTCGTCGATGATCCGCACCTTGTCGGCGGGGATGACGAAATCGTCCACCCCGATGGAAGCACCGGACGCCGTGGACTGGGCGAAACCGATGTACATGAGCTGGTCGGCGAAGATCGCCGTTTCCTTCAGCCCCACATTGCGGTAGCAGGCATTGATCAGCCCTGAAATGGCCTTCTTGTCCAAGGCCTGGTTGACCAGCTCGAACGGCAGCTCCTTGGGAACCACCTCGTAGAACAGTGCTCGGCCAACGGTGGTGTCCACAACGCTGCGCACGATGCGAGCGGCTGCCGTCTTCCGCCAGCTGGCTTTCTTCGATGCGTACCTTGACCTTGGCGTGCAGGTCCACCAGACCGCCGTGATAGGCCCGGTGCACCTCGGCGAGATCCGCAAACACGCGGCCCTCACCTTTCACGTTGATACGCTCGCGGGTCATGTAGTACAGACCGAGCACCACGTCCTGGGACGGCACGATGATGGGCTCGCCACTGGCCGGCGAGAGGATGTTGTTGGTGGACATCATCAGCGCCCGGCTCTCGAGCTGGGCTTCCAAGGTCAGCGGCACGTGCACGGCCATCTGGTCGCCGTCGAAATCAGCGTTATAGGCGGTGCAGACCAGCGGATGCAGCTGAATGGCCTTGCCTTCGATGAGCACGGGCTCGAATGCCTGAATGCCGAGGCGGTGCAAGGTGGGCGCCCGGTTCAACAGCACCGGATGCTCGCGGATTACTTCGGCCAGAATATCCCAGACCTCGGGGGTCTCGCGTTCCACCATCTTCTTGGCGGCTTTGATGGTCGTGGCCAGACCGCGGGCTTCCAGCTTGCCGAAGATGAACGGCTTGAACAGCTCCAGAGCCATCTTCTTGGGCAGGCCGCACTGATGCAGCCGCAGCGTCGGACCCACCACGATCACCGAGCGGCCGGAGTAATCCACGCGCTTACCCAGCAGATTCTGGCGGAACCGGCCCTGCTTGCCTTTGATCATGTCGGCCAGGGATTTGAGCGGCCGCTTGTTGGAGCCGGTAATGGCCCGGCCGCGGCGGCCGTTGTCAAGCAGCGCGTCCACGGATTCCTGCAGCATGCGCTTTTCGTTGCGCACGATGATGTCCGGCGCCGACAGGTCGAGCAGCCGCTTCAGGCGGTTGTTGCGGTTGATGACCCGGCGGTACAGATCGTTCAGATCCGAAGTGGCGAAACGACCGCCGTCCAGCGGCACCAGCGGCCGCAGATCCGGCGGCAGCACCGGCAGCACGGACAGGATCATCCACTCCGGGTCGTTGCCGGAGGACAAGAAAGCCTCCATGAGCTTCAGTCGCTTGGAGAGTTTCTTGATCTTGGTTTCCGAGTTGGTGGCGGGGATCTCTTCCCGCAGTCTGGCAGCTTCCGCCTCCATATCCATGTTGTTCAGCAGCGTCTTGACCGCTTCGGCACCCATGCGGGCATCGAACTCGTCGCCGAACTCCTCGAGCTTCTGGTAGTAGTCTTCGTCGGTGAGGAGCTGACCGATCTCGAGATCGGTGAGCCCCGGGTCCACGACCACGAAAGATTCGAAGTACAGCACCCGCTCGATGTCGCGCAGGGTCATATCCAGCAGCAGGCCGATACGCGACGGCAGCGACTTCAGAAACCAGATGTGCGCCACCGGGCTGGCCAGCTCGATGTGACCCATCCGCTCCCGGCGTACCTTGGTCAGGGTGACTTCCACCCCGCACTTCTCGCAGATCACGCCACGGTGCTTCAGCCGCTTGTACTTGCCGCACAGGCACTCGTAGTCCTTGATGGGACCGAAAATACGCGCGCAGAACAGGCCGTCGCGCTCCGGCTTGAACGTCCGGTAGTTGATGGTCTCGGGTTTTTTGACTTCGCCGAACGACCAGGAGCGGATCAGATCCGGCGATGCCAGACCAATGCGCAGTGAGTCGAATTCATCGACGCTGCCTTGAGCCTTCAGCAGGTTGAGTAGGTCTTTCATTCGCTTTCCAACTCCATGTCGATGCCCAGGGATCGGATCTCCTTGAGCAGCACGTTGAACGACTCCGGCATACCGGGCTCCATCTTGTAGTCGCCATCCACGATGTTCTTGTACATCTTGGTGCGGCCGCTGACGTCGTCGGACTTGACCGTGAGCATCTCCTGGAGCGTGTACGCGGCACCGTACGCCTCCAGTGCCCACACTTCCATCTCACCGAAGCGCTGGCCGCCGAACTGCGCCTTGCCGCCCAGCGGCTGCTGGGTCACCAGGCTGTAGGAGCCCGTCGAGCGGGCATGCATCTTGTCATCCACCAGATGGTTCAGCTTCAGCATGTACATGTAGCCGACGGTAACCGGGCGGTCGAACTTTTCGCCGGTGCGGCCGTTGTACAGCGTGGACTGACCGGTGGCAGGCAGATCTGCCAGCTCCAGGAGTTTCTTGATCTCGGGTTCGTTGGCGCCGTCGAACACCGGCGTGGCAATGGGCAGACCGGCCTTCAGGTTGCCGGCCAGCTCGATCAGCTGGCTGTCGGACAGTGACTTCAGGTCGACCTTGGATTCACCCACGCTGTTGTAGACGTCTTCCAGGTACGCCCGCACCTCGGCCACTTTCTGCTGACCCTCGATCATGTCGTTGATCTTGCGGCCGATTCCCTTGGCCGCCCAGCCCAGGTGAGTTTCCAGCACCTGCCCCACATTCATGCGGGACGGCACACCCAGGGGGTTCAGCACCACGTCGACGGGTTCGCCGTCGTCGTCGAACGGCATGTCTTCCACCGGCATGATCACGGAGATCACGCCTTTGTTGCCATGGCGGCCGGCCATCTTGTCGCCCGGCTGGATGCGCCGCTTGATGGCCAGGTAGACCTTTACGATCTTCAGGACGCCAGGCGCCAGGTCGTCGCCGGTCTCCAGTTTGGAACGCTGGTCCGCATAGCGGGCGTCGAGCAGCTCCTTGCGCTCCTTGAGCTGGGCCTCGGCCCGCTCCAGCACGGTGTTCAGCTCGTCGTCCGACATGCGGATCTTGAACCAGTCGTCCTTGCCGAGCGAATCGAGGAACTCGTCATCGATCTTGAGGCCTTTGCTCTTGCCCGGAGCGCTGGCCGCCTGTTTGCCTGTCAGGGCGGCGCGCAGGCGCTCATAGGTGGCCGTTTCGACGATCCGGTACTGGTCATCGAGGTCTTTGCGGATCTGGGCGAGTTCGGACTTCTCGATGTCTTTCGCACGCTGGTCTTTTTCGACCCCGTCACGGGTGAACACCCGGACGTCGATGATCGTACCCTTGACGCTGGTGGGCACGCGCAGCGAGGTGTCCTTCACGTCGGACGCCTTCTCACCGAAAATGGCCCGCAGGAGCTTTTCCTCGGGCGTGAGCTGGGTTTCGCCTTTGGGCGTTACCTTACCCACCAGAATGTCGCCGGCGTTCACCTCGGCACCGATGTAGACGATGCCGGACTCATCCAGCTTGGACAGAGCGCCCTCACCCACATTGGGAATATCGCAGGTGACCTCTTCGGGCCCCAGTTTGGTGTCCCGCGCGATACAGGTCAGTTCCTGGATGTGGATGCTGGTGAAGCGGTCTTCCTGCACCACCCGCTCGGAGACGAGGATGGAGTCCTCGTAGTTGTAGCCGTTCCACGGCATGAAGGCGATGCGCATGTTCTGCCCCAGCGCCAGCTCGCCCATGTCGCAGGACGGGCCGTCGGCCAGCACATCGCCCCGGGCGATCACGTCGCCCGGTTTCACGAGCGGGCGCTGGTTGATGCAGGTGTTCTGGTTGGAACGGGTGAACTTGGTGAGGTTGTAGATATCCACACCGGCTTCGCCGGCCTGGATCTCATCGTCCGCCACCCGCACCACGATGCGGCTGGCATCCACGCTATCCACCTCGCCGCCGCGCCCGGCGATAACGCACACGCCGGAATCCCGCGCCACATGCCGCTCCATGCCGGTACCCACCAGAGGCTTCTCGGCACGCAGCGTCGGCACTGCCTGGCGCTGCATGTTGGAGCCCATGAGCGCGCGGTTGGCGTCGTCGTGCTCGAGGAACGGAATCAGCGCTGCCGCCACGGACACTACCTGCTTGGGCGACACATCCATGTACTGGACTTTATCCGGCGTCGTTTTCTGGAACTCGTTCTGATGGCGGACGTCCACCAGTTCTTCCGTAAACGCACCTTTGTCGGACAGCGGCGCGCTGGCCTGGGCGATCACGTAGGCGGCTTCGTCGATGGCCGACAGATATTCCACGTCTTCCGTGACCTTGGCGTTCTCGACCCGCCGGTAAGGCGTCTCCAGGAACCCGTACTGGTTGGTCCGGGAATAGGTCGCAAGACTGTTGATCAGGCCGATGTTCGGACCTTCCGGGGTCTCGATGGGGCAGACCCGGCCGTAGTGGGTCGGGTGCACGTCACGGACTTCGAAACCGGCCCGCTCCCGGGTCAGACCGCCCGGCCCGAGAGCCGAGACCCGACGCTTGTGGGTCACCTCGGAGAGCGGATTGTTCTGATCCATGAACTGAGAGAGCTGGCTCGAGCCGAAGAACTCCTTGATCGCCGCTGCCACGGGCTTGGCGTTGATCATGTCCTGGGGCATGAGGCCTTCGGATTCCGCCAGGGACAGACGCTCCTTGACCGCCCGCTCGACCCGGATCAGGCCCACACGGAACTGGTTTTCCGCCATTTCGCCCACCGAGCGGACCCGGCGGTTGCCCAGGTGGTCGATGTCGTCCACCGAACCCTTGCCGTTGCGGATTTCCACCAGCGTGCGCAGCACGTCGATGATGTCCTCATTGGCCAGGGTGCCTTCGCCGGTGATGTCCTCACGGCCCAGGCGTCGGTTGAATTTCATCCGGCCCACGGCAGACAGATCATAGCGCTCAGTGGAGAAGAACAGATTGTTGAACAGATTCTCGGCCGCCTCCTTGGTGGGCGGCTCGCCGGGACGCATCATGCGATAGATCTCCACCAGCGCCTCCAGGCGGTTGGTGGTGGGATCGATACGCAGGGTGTCGGCCATGTACGGGCCGCAGTCCAGGTCGTTGGTATAGATGGTCGCAATCTCGGTGACGCCGGCTTCCAGCAACCGGTCGATCACCTCGTCGGTGATCAGCGTGTTGCAGGGGACGATGATCTCGCCGGAGGCCTCGTCCACGACGTCCTTGCCGATTACCCGGTCGATGAGGTATTCACGGGGTACGTCCAGCCGCTTGATGCCGCTCTCTTCGAGCAGGCGCACGTGGCGGGCCGTGACCCGGCGGCCGATCTCGACGATGACCTTGCCTTTCTTGTCGGCAATGTCGAACGTCGCCACGTCACCGCGCATGCGCTCGGGAATCAGGTCCACCGAGAACCCGTCTTTCTTCACGTGGAAGATGTTGGTCTCGAAGAACATGTCGAGGATTTCTTCGGTGCTGTATCCCAGTGCCCGCAGGATGATGCTCGCCGGCAGCTTGCGCCGCCGGTCGATGCGCACGAACACGCAGTCTTTGGGGTCGAACTCGAAATCGAGCCACGAGCCGCGGTAAGGGATCACCCGGGCGGAATAGAGCAGCTTGCCCGACGAGTGGGTCTTGCCCCGGTCATGATCGAAGAACACGCCCGGCGAACGGTGCAGCTGCGACACCACGACGCGTTCCGTGCCGTTGATAACGAACGTGCCGTTCTCGGTCATGAGCGGAATCTCGCCCATGTATACTTCCTGCTCCTTCACGTCCTTGACGGCTTTGTTCGACGATTCCTTGTCGTAGATGATCAGCCGCACCTTGACCCGCAGCGGCGCCGCGTAGGTGATGCCGCGCAAGGTACATTCCTTGACGTCGAACGTCGGTTCGCCGAGGCGATAGTCCACGTACTCCAGAGCTGCCGCTCCGGAATAGCTGACGATGGGAAACACCGACCGGAACGCCGCGTGCAGGCCGGATTCGTCGCGCTCGTCCACCTTACGGCTGAGCTGCAGAAACTGGTTGTACGAGTCAATCTGTATGGAGAGAAGATACGGCATCTCCATGAACTCGGGCAGTTTGCCGAAGTCCTTGCGGATCCGTTTCCTCTCAGTAAAGCTGTACGCCATTAGTTTCTCCCGCGGCTGCTAATCAGGCCTGAATTTCTCGAACTTCCGAACTTTTCCTGCGACTTTTCCAGCGACAAAAGGCCGGACACCATAAGTGGTGCCCAGCCTGATGGGTGGGAGCGGCCGAACATCGTTCGGCCGCTCCCACATTGCGCAGCGCGACTACTTGAGCTCAACAGTGGCGCCGGCTTCTTCCAGTTGCTTCTTGATGTCTTCAGCTTCGTCCTTGCTTGCGCCTTCCTTGACGGAAGACGGTGCTTCGTCCACCAGAGCCTTGGCTTCCTTGAGCCCCAGGCCGGTGATGGCACGAACCACTTTGATCACGTTGACTTTCTTCTCGCCGGCCGCGGACAGAACGACTTCGAACTCGTCCTGTTCTTCGGCGGCGGCGGCTTCTCCGCCTCCAGCTGCTGCTGGAGCGGCCGCTACTGCGGCGGCGGCGGATACGCCGAACTTCTCTTCCATAGCGGAGACCAGCTCCACTACGTCCATTACGCTCATCTCGGCGACGGCGTTGAGGATGTCGTCTTTAGAGAGTGCCATTTCTTCAATACTCCTGATGTCGTTTTCGCTGTTTCGTTAGCGGAAGTGAAACCATGCCGGAACGCCGGGGTCAGCTTTCCTGCGCCTGCTTCTGGTCGCGAACCGCAGCCACCACTCGCACCATCCTGCCGGGCACGTCGTTGAACGTGCGGGTCAGCTTGGTGATGGGCGCCAGCATGACGGACATGAGCAGGGACAGAGCCTCCTCGCGAGTCGGCAGGGAAGCGAGACGGTCGATGTCCTGCGCCCCGTAGAGCACGCCTGCCAGCGACAGCGCGCGGACCTTCAGGGCCTCGTTCTGCTTCGCGTAGTCCTTCAGCAACCGGGCCGCCGCACCGGGGTCCTCCTGTGAGAACGCCAGCATGGTCGGACCGACGAATGCCTCGGACAGGCACTCGTAGTCGGTACCTTCGACGGCTCTGCGCGCCAGCGTGTTGCGAACCACCTTGAGATAGACACCGGCATCACGCGCTTTGACGCGAAGATCGGTCATCTGGCTCACGGTGAGACCCCGATAGTCACTGACTACCGCGGACAACGCGCCGCCGGCCACCTGGTTCACTTCGGCAACGATGGCTTGCTTTTCTTCAAGTCTCAGTGCCATGTTTACTCCTCGGATATCGCCGATATCCACACATCTTCCGCCCCATGCGGAAGACCCGGACAGTCACCTCTCAAGCCGCGGTGTTTCGCCCCGAATGGAGCGAAACGGCCGCAGTTTGCGAAGCAAACCCTCCAGCCGTTCACTTTCAGTGAACGGCCAACGGCGACCCCAGGAAACGAAACGACATTCATCGTGCACGCTCTGAGGTTCCACCGTCTGCGCAGGCCATTAAGCCGGCTGCCGCTGCGTGGCAGCTTGGCAGTTGCTTCGCAACTGCGTGGCTGCCGCCCAGCGAAAAACCAACACCTGCGGTTTTTGACGGCCCCGACCCACCACTCCTGGCGGCCCGCAGTTGCGAAGCAACTGCCAAGCCCCAGATCGAAGCGGCCTGCAGTTCCGCTTTGCGGAACTGCCAAGCCGCCACGCAGTGGCGGCCGGACACCTTCAAATCTCTTCCAATTGTTCAGACTTCCAACGATGCCTGGTCCACGGTCAGGCCCGGCCCCATGGTGGTCGACAGGGTGACCTTTTTGAGGTATTGCCCCTTGGCCGAGGCCGGCTTGGACTTTCTCAGGTCGTTGATCAACGCTGCGATGTTCTCCTTGATCTGGGTGGCCTCGAAACCAACCTGACCGACGCTGCCGTGAACGATACCGCCGCGGTCGGCCCGGTATTGAATCTGCCCGGCCTTGGCATTGCGCACTGCGGTTTCCACATCCGGCGTGACGGTGCCGGTCTTGGGATTGGGCATCAGGCCGCGAGGCCCGAGAATCTTGCCGAGCTGACCGACGATGCGCATGGCATCGGGTGTGGCGATCACCACGTCAAAGTTCAGCTCGCCGCCTTTGATGCGATCAGCCAGATCATCGAAGCCGACGATGTCGGCACCCGCGGCGCTGGCCTTGTCGGCGGCCTCGCCCTGGGCGAACACGGCGACCCGCACGGTCTTGCCGGTGCCGTGCGGCAATGTGGTCGCGCCGCGCACCGCCTGATCCGACTTGCGCGGGTCCACGCCCAGATTGACCGACACATCGAAACTTTCCTTGAACTTGCCATTGGCGCACTCAGCCAGCAGGTTCACGGCTTCGTCTACGGCGTAGATCTTCTCCGGATCGACTTTTTCGAGAATGGCGCGTCTGCGCCGCGTCATCTTAGCCACGTTACAGACCCTCCACGTCAATTCCGGAGCTGCGGGCCGTGCCGGCGATGGTGCGCAGCGCCGCATCCATGTCCGACGCCGTAAGATCCGGCATCTTGATTTTGGCAATCTCCTCGATCTGGTCGCGGGTCAGCGTCGCCACCTTGTCGGAGTGCGGCGTGCTGCTGCCCTTGCTGATCTTGGCAGCTTTCTTCAGCAGCACCGATGCCGGCGGCGTCTTGGTGATGAAGGTGAAACTGCGATCCGCATAGACGGTGATCACCACCGGCGTGGGCAGGCCCGGCTCCAGGTTCTGGGTCTGGGCGTTGAACGCCTTGCAGAAATCCATGATGTTCACGCCATGCTGGCCCAACGCCGGGCCCACCGGGGGACTCGGGTTGGCCTGCCCGGCTGCCACCTGCAGCTTGACGTAGGCCTCGACTTTCTTCGCCATCGATGTCTCCTATCGGGTTCGAACGCGGGCCGATCCAACGGCGCCACTCCCCGTCAACAAAGTTCGGTGGGAGCGGCCTCTGGCCGCGATGGGCTAGCATGCCGGAAGAATCGCGGCCGGGAGGCCGCTCCCACAACCCAGCTCAACCTTTTCTCCACCTGGCCGAAATCCAGCTCCACCGGTGTGGAGCGGCCAAAGATGGTTACCGCCACCTGCAGGCGGCTTTTTTCGTAGTTCACCTCTTCCACGACGCCGTTGAAATCGTTGAACGGCCCATCGGTCACCCGTACGACTTCGCCGGGCTCGAAGATGGTCTTCGGTGTGGCCTTCTCGCTGCCAGCGGCCACACGATCGAGAATGGCATTTGCCTCGCCTTCGGAAAGCGGCGCCGGCTGATCAGCCTTGCCGCCGATGAATCCCATGACCCTGGGCGTCTCTTTGACCAGATGCCAGGTGTCATCGTTCAATTCCATATTCACCAGCACGTAGCCGGGAAAGAATTTGCGCTCGCTGCGGCGCTTCTGGCCGCCGCGCATCTCCACCACCTCTTCGGTGGGAACGAGGATCTCGCCGAAAGAGTCGTCCAGCTTGGAAAGCTGCACCCGCTCGCGCAACGCACGCGCCACGTTCTTCTCGAAGCCCGAGTAGGCGTGCACCACGTACCATTTTTTCGACATTATCCTCGATACCTTCGTTCGATTCGTAATTCGGTTCACCAGCCGGTTCGCCAACCGGTTCGCCAGCCGGTTCGCCAGCCGGCTGACCGACAGGCACGCCGACCGGCTAGCCGATGAGCCTCGACACGAGCCACGACAACCCGGAATCCAGCAACCACAGAATGAATGCGAAAATCAGCACCAGTACCAGCACGATCAGCGTGGTCTGCACGGTCTCTTCCCGCTTGGGCCAGACCACGCGTCGAATCTCGCCCCGGGCTTCCTTCATCAGCGTCCATGCCGCGCGCCCTTTTTCCGTCTGGACCGTCATCAACGCTGCCAGCGCGGCGAGGACAATGAGGCCCACGACCCGATATAGCAAGGGCTGGCCCTGGAAATACCAGTTGCCGAATACGCCCCCGCCCACCAGGACTATCACCACCAGCCACTTGAGCGTATCGAGCGGCGACCGTGCTGCTGCTTCCGAAGAACCTGTACTCAAGTCGTTTACCTGCTCAATTGGCAGGCCAGGAGGGAATCGAACCCCCAACCTGCGGTTTTGGAGACCGCTGCTCTACCAATTGAGCTACTGGCCTAATAACTTTCCTGTAGGAGGGACCCTGTTGGAGCGACCTCCGGGTCGCGACCTGGAGGTCGCTCCCACTGCTGGGCTTACCCTATTCGATGATCTTAACGACGACGCCGGCGCCGACCGTTCGGCCGCCTTCCCGGATAGCGAAGCGCAGACCGTCGTCCATGGCAATCGGGTTGATCAACGTCACTTCCATGTTCACGTTGTCGCCAGGCATCACCATCTCGACACCTTCCGGCAGCTCCACCGTCCCCGTCACGTCCGTCGTGCGGAAATAGAACTGCGGCCGGTAGCCCTGGAAAAACGGCGTGTGCCGCCCGCCTTCATCCTTCGACAGCACGTATACTTCCGCCTCGAACTTCGTGTGCGGCGTGATCGCTCCCGGCTTCGACAGCACCTGACCGCGCTCCACGTCGTCGCGCTTCGTACCCCGCAGCAGCACGCCAATGTTCTCGCCAGCCCGGCCTTCGTCCAGCAACTTGCGGAACATCTCCACGCCCGTCACCGTCGTCTTCGTCGTGTCGCGGATGCCGACAATGGCTACTTCGTCACCCACCTTGATGATCCCGCGCTCGACCCGGCCCGTTACCACCGTGCCGCGACCGGCAATCGAGAATACGTCCTCAATGGGCATCAGAAACGGCTGGTCTACCGCACGCTCCGGCTCCGGAATGTACTCGTCCAGCGCTGCGCACCAGCTTCTTCACCGAGCTCCACACCGATCTCACCGGTATCGCCTTCCAGCGCCTTCAGCGCGACTGCCGATGACGATCGGCGTGTCGTCTCCCGGAAACTCATAGGCATCCAGAAGTTCGCGGACCTCCATCTCGACGAGTTCCAGAAGCTCCTCGTCGTCGACCATGTCCGCCTTGTTCATGTAAACCACGATCCGCGGCACACCCACCTGGCGCGACAGCAGAATGTGCTCGCGCGTCTGCGGCATCGGGCCGTCCGCCGCCGATACCACCAGAATCGCCCCGTCCATCTGCGCGGCACCCGTGATCATGTTCTTCACGTAGTCCGCGTGACCCGGACAGTCTACGTGCGCGTAGTGACGCTCCGGCGACTCGTACTCAACGTGCGCCGTCGCAATCGTGATGCCCCGCTCGCGCTCTTCCGGAGCATTGTCGATCTGGTCGAACGCCCGAACGTCACCGCCAAACTCCTCCGCGCAAACCTTCGTCAGCGCCGCCGTCAGCGTCGTCTTACCATGGTCCACGTGACCTATCGTCCCCACATTGATGTGCGGCTTCTTTCGCTCGAATTTCGCTTTGGACATGGTTGCTCTTTCCTTACTCGCTCTCTAGACGGTTGCGACGTGTCGCGGTTTCACTGCATCGGTCATTTAATGGTGCTCACAATCGGATTCGAACCGATGACCTCTCCCTTACCAAGGGAGTGCTCTACCGACTGAGCTATGTGAGCCTGCCGGTCGGCTGCGCCGACCTTTCTGAGTTTCGCTTCGCGAAACTCTGTCGGGCCACCACCCGACGCTTAACTGTCCTCTTACCTGATACATTCAGGGCCCTGCCGGGCAGGCGCGGGTGGAGCGGGTAGCGGGAATCGAACCCGCGTCATCAGCTTGGAAGGCTGAGGTTCTACCGCTGAACTATACCCGCCTCTTCCTTCATCTGCCTGCCGCGCCGCCTCTGGTGGTGGGGGAAGGATTCGAACCTTCGAAGGCTGAGCCGTCAGATTTACAGTCTGATCCCTTTGACCGCTCGGGAACCCCACCATTTAACCAACGTCCCGAGGCGGCAGCACTATCGATCATCTTCGGCTCCGCTTCAGAAACGCAAAACGCACCCTCCGTCCTGCCGTTTCCGCCCAGACGAGGTGCCTGAAAAAATCTTCTGTCAAAGCAACCACTTGAGTTGCTTGTCACGCCCTGGTGCCGCCACAAGGAGTTGAACCCTGGACCTTCTCATTACAAGTGAGCTGCTCTACCAGCTGAGCTATGGCGGCCAAAATGGGAGCGGAATTCTATAGAAACTGCTGCACGGGTGCAATGTCGTTGCAGTGCCCGGCCGGTGCTATTTGCGGATCCTGGTCCGGCGGTATCCGGGCCATGAGGTGGTAGGCCCTGTGCGCACGCTCCAATGGCTCCACGCCGGCGTCATAGCCGAGATCCGCCAGGTGCCGGCGCCGCGTTTCTGCGCCGGCCGGCCGGCTGAACACGCCGGCGGCCAGGACATTGCCCGCCTCCCCGCGCCGCAGCAGGTAGCTGTCCACGTCCTGGCTGCGCAGCTCCCGGATGGCCCGGTCCACCGCGTCCCGGCTGCCGCCAACACGCAGTGTTACCAGAAAGTCGGCGCTGGCGGAAACCTGAGCCTCGAAAATCTCGAAGCTGGCGGGACTCAGCGCCAGTTGCCGGGCGACAGTCTCGGCTTCCCGGGCATCGGCAAACGGCCCCCAGGCCAGGCACACAGGGACGGGCTGGCGTACGGCGACCCGTTTGGCCACAGGCGGGGCGGTAACCGGAGTGACCCGCCGGGCATCGGCGGCGAGTTTCAGCCGGGGTGATTCGACCGTCGGGCGTGATTCGCCGGCCGATTCACCGGAAGCCCCCGCCGACGGCCAGAAATGGGCTGCCGGTAACATCAGGTTTGCAGCCAGCACGACCGTCAGAAACAGCGTCGATGGGCGCATCCAGGCGGATTGGGCGGGCATGAGCATATTGCCAGGTTACTTGATATGAAGCCTGCTCCCGCAGGCGGCACAATGTTGTCACCACGACCGGCGCTGCACAAGATACCGGTTCACGATTCGCCGCGCAGATCCTCGAGTCAGGTCCGGCGCAGGGATACCTCGCCGCCGTGGAAGTTCTTCGGGCCCTCAGGCGTATCGAGTATCAGCTCGCCGCCCTGTGCAACGCCGCTGACCACGCCGAATTGCGCACCGTCACCGGCCAGGACCTGGCATTCGCGACCCTGGTAGCAGTGGCGTTGATTGAAGGCCGGGATGAAAGGCACGAAACCAACACGGGCGAATTCGTCCAGAAACTCCACCACGCTCGAGGTAATGGCCGCTACCAGGCGACTGCGCTCCGGTGCCGCAGCCACACTGGCCAGGTCGGCAACGGCGTCGGGCAGGCCGCGCCGGGCGCTATCCGGCAATGAAACGTTCAGCCCCAGCCCGACTACCAGTTCCGTGCCCTGCGCCTGAGCCAACTCGATGAGGATACCGCCGAGCTTGGCCTCATTGAGCAACAGGTCGTTGGGCCATTTGAGCGCCAATCCGTCAATGCCGAACTGCTCCAGGGCATCCAGGGCAGCCAGACCCACCACCAGGCTGGCCCCGCCCAGGTCGGCTGCTGGTCGATCCACGGCGATCCCCATGGAAATGGCCAGATTGGCGCCGAACGGACTCATCCAGCGGCGCCCGCGCCGGCCGCGGCCGCTCAACTGCAGTTCCGCCGTATACAGGCTGCCATTTACCGGGGCGTGCCTGGCGCGCTCCATGAGTTCAGCGTTGGTCGACCCCACCACCGGCAGAACCTCCAGTGACACCAGCCAGTTGCGGGCACGCCGTGACAGGCCGCGGCGAATCTCCTCGGCGGACAGCGGGTCGAATGGAGCGGCCGGAATCACCCACGCACCTTGCTCCAGCAGGCCAAAGTCCTCGAGACGTTGGTCAGCGGGCCAGGAATCCCGCGGCGCACGGCCGTCACGCGCCAGCACCGTAAAGAACTCTGTGAAGGTCATAGCCGCCACTTTCACCACCATTCAACGTGAGTTACCGGACCCATGAACCCCACGAAGCTCCGTCGCTCAATCAGTGAAAATCCGGCTGGGCAGAGATACACTCCTCGAGTGCCAACGTCCAGTTCAGCGCCTTTCCAAACTTCCGGGCTGTTGTACGCCCTTCGCCTTTCCGCCGCCGACCTGGCGTCAGTCTTACCGCCACGGCGTTTACCTACAGGATATCCTGATAAGCGGCGATGATAATCGGCAAGATAGAAACCATCGATAGTGGGGACCAGGTCAGATTTCAAACTGAAGGCCGCAACATCCCAGCGCCGCCAGTTCCACAATAGCGTTTGGTGTCGGGCCGCCATGGGCACAATATGTGGATTGCGAAGTGCACGATGCATTCCATCAGCGCTTTTGCAGACGATGTATTGCGGTGAAGACATCGTCTGAGAGGGTCATCTCCTGAAAGCTGTACTACAACATCAGCAACTTTCTGGTCCCGATGCAGCGCTGCATCATGCCTTACCTCAGCGTCAGCACGATCAACCCCGCCGGCTTACGTTCGGCGCAGACCAGTTCCAGCGGCGTTGCGACCGGCATCTCAGGCGGCGTTGACTCCTTTACTCAATTGCCAGTCATTCGCAGGCCAGTGTTCCACACAGCTACCGGTTGACGCACCTTCTGTATAGTTGTCACAGATCCAAGGCGGGCAAAAAGGACAGCCTGGCGCTCGCACGACTCGAGACCGTGAGTAAATCTGCTGCAAACAGTCGCCTTCCGTTGGTGAGAGTGGACACCAATCACAGCGATTTCTCCAAGATCAAGTACCAGAATGCTCACTCATTCAGAATCTGGCCTCTGCAGTTCTTCTGTAATAGGTACTGCTGGAAAATACTACTACTCATCCGGGCTCGCCTATCCAGACAGCCACCTGAAGGAGCGATGGATGTGCCGATTTTACCGGTTCGCAGTGCCGCTGCTCTCTACGGAAAAGCTTGAATGCATTCCGTTTGGAGGTCAGACCGATAGGACCAACAAGACCCTCGTGCCGTCGCCGACTATCCGCCTGCCAGAGAACATCTCAACGCTTGCGTTTCCCGACATGGGCGGAGCGGACAACTGCTCCGTGTGCCGCAAATGCTGCAGGACGCTGTTGACCTTCGAGATTCAGGACAGGATTGCCGCGTTCGCAGCGGTCTTTGATCTCCGCAAATATCAGGCTGTAAGAAACCGGTTCATATTCAAGGTTCTGAGAAAACCTGCAGGGACCCTTTGAACAAAGAAATCATCGGCCTTGCCAGGCAGAACGGATTCAGCTTTCCTCTTCGGGTTGCACTGCCGGCAAGAATATCCGCGGCCGTCTTTGCCTGATGCAGTGGCGAAGGCCGGCGAAAGAGGCATCAGAAAAGTGAAGCGAGTGTTCCGATCACGATGTTCAAAGAGCCTTAGCGGCGCCGGGCAAGCGAGCTAGCCCTCCGGGAGTGCGGCGCTCGAGAATGGGAGAAACCTGAACCGTTCCAAGCTGCCCGAGAACCACTCCGCAATCCCTCAAGGTCGATAGGGAAGCTCCGTACCAACCCTTCTCGACAGGATTCCAACTCCGGTCCCGCGCTGGCGGCCATGAGACTGTCGACGCTCATGGCTGCTATTTCAGTGGGCAGGTATCCGCGCGGATTGTCCAATCCAGTGGCAGCGTAGTGGTCGCGGAACTTCCAGCCATACCCTCGCACAGAGTCCGAAGCGACGACCCACCAGGCCGGAATCGACAAGGCCTCGGCGACGACAAGCCCGTGCAGGCTCGAAGAAAGAACGCACTCGCAGGCCGATATCTGTTTCAGGACCTCCAGGCGGATCGAATACATCAATCCAGCATACCTTGCAAAAAGCATTGCCCAACCCGGAAATCGTGCTCGACGTAGCGTCTTTGTAGTGGGGGACAATGCCGACCCGGAATCGCTTGTCCAGGCGTCGTTCCGGCAGCAGGTCGGCCGCAAGTAATCCCGGATCGCCTAGTGTGGTGTAACGCAATTAGTGTTAATTAATATCAGATGCGATATGGTAGATACTCCAACGAGCGGGAGTTGGGGTATGGCGCGTCCGATATCGATTCTGGAAATCACCGACGAGGAGCGCAAGGAGCTCACGCGCCGGGTCCGTGCGAGCACCACGGCAAAACGTGATCACCGGCGTGCGGAGATCATTCTACTACGCAGCGAAGGGTTGTCGCAGAGAGAGGTCGCGGAACGCCTGGGTATCAACATCGTCTTGGTAAATCGTTGGTGTCAGCGTTTCGAGCGAGACGGACTGGAAGGCCTGAACGATCAGTCTGGAAGAGGCCGGAGGCCGTCGGTGCCCGTCGAGAAGGTGCAGCGGGTGGTGACGGAGGCCGGGCGCAAACCGGGCCCGGGCCGCCAGCGCTGGAGCACCCGCAGTTTGGCTGATGCGGTTGGCGTCTCGCATACCACCGTGCACCGGGTGTGGCGGAACAACGACCTCAAGCCCCACCTTACGGAAGCGTTCAAACTCTCCAATGACCCTGCCTTCGAAGAGAAGTTCTGGGACGTGATCGGTCTGTATCTCAATCCCCCGGAACGGGCCCTGGTGCTCTGCTGTGACGAGAAAAGTCAGTGCCAGGCTCTCGAACGCACCCAGCCGGGCTTGCCCTTGGGAATCGGCCATATCCGCACCCGCACACATGACTACATCCGCCACGGCACGATCACATTGTTTGCCGCCTTGAATTATCTCAACGGCAAGCTCATCAGTCGCGTGGAGGCACGCCATACCCACGTCGAGTGGCTGCGTTTTCTCAAACAAATCGAACGCGAAACGCCGAAAGGCCTGGACATACACCTGATCGTCGACAACTACTGTACGCACAAGCATCAGAAAGTTCGTGACTGGCTGGCCAAGCGACCGCGCTTTCACATCCACTTTACGCCCACCAGCAGTTCCTGGATGAATCTGGTCGAGCGCTTCTTTGCCGATCTCACTCGGGAAGTGGTGCGAGACGGCAGCTTCGCCAGCGTCCGCGCTCTGGTCATGGACATCGAAAGTTTTCTGGCACAACGCAACGAGAATCCGAAGCCGTATCGCTGGCACGCCAAAGGTGAGGAGATCCTCGCGAAGATCGATCGAGCAAGAGCATCCATCAACAATTAATTAACGCCATTTAGGTTACAGGACACTAGCGCAACAGCCGGGGGATCCGACAGCAAACTGGCCGTGAGGGGCCCCCGCAGAGCGTGGTACTTGTGGCGGCTCCGACGTACGGAGGTTTCCTCAATGGAACTCCCGTACCCCAAACGTCGAGCCGCCGGGTGTACCAGCGCTCCGGGGAAGCCTATCGAACAAACTGCCGATTGCCACCAGGTCGCAACGCTATCACAATCGGCGCAAAACTCTACCCGCCGCCCGCTGGGGCGTTTCGGAGGCAGACAAGCGGGGACAGCCAGTCGCCAAAATTCGGTTTGGAGCGGGACCAGTAGAGTTTTAGGGGGGCCTTCATTGCACGCCAAACAGTACGCCAAAAGCCCTGAGAACGGAACGTTCCGCCGCGCCACGAGCGCTGGCGGCGGACTTCCCCCGGTTCGGTGGACGGTTTGTTTAGCACGTGGCGGTCCGTGCTGAGTTGATGCTCTCATACTCTGTGGGGCTGACATAGTTCAAGAAGGAATGCCGCCGCCGGGTGTTGTAAAACCCTTCGATGTACTCGAAGACAATGCG
>JAXHLO010000020.1:0-9122 GCA_034522075.1 Gammaproteobacteria bacterium
ATTACTACGAGCTGGCCTCGTCGGCGCCCTGGTCCTTTCTCCGGTTGCGGTTCCCGCCGCGCTGGCACAGGAAGGCGCTATGGCCATCGAAGAGGTCGTGGTGGTCGGTTCGCGCCGTGCCGGCCGGACTGTCACCGAGTCGGCGGTGCCCGTCGACGTCCTCAGCAGCGAAGACATGAAGCATATGGGCACCACCGACATGGACGACATGCTGCGGAACCTGCTGCCGTCCTACAACGTGCAGCGGCTGCCCATCAGCGACGCCGCCACCATCACCCGGCCGGCCACCCTGCGCGGCCTGCCGCCGGACAACACCCTTGTTCTGATCAACGGCAAGCGCCGTCACCGCGCGTCGGTCATCGCCGAACTCGGCGGGTCGCTGGCGGCCGGTTCTCAGGGTCCGGATATTTCCGTCATTCCGCCACTGGCCATCGACCGGGTGGAGGTGCTGCGCGACGGTGCCTCTGCGCAATACGGTTCGGACGCCATCGCCGGTGTAATCAACTTCGTTCTCAAAGAGAACCGCGAAGGCATCACCGCCGACGCCCGCTGGGGTGAGACCTACGAAGGCGACGGCGAACTCTGGCAGGGCGCCGTGAACGTCGGCATGCCGCTGGGCTCGGACGGCTTCGCCAGTGCGACGCTGCAGGTGAAGAGCGTCGACGCTACCAGCCGCAGCCTGCCGCGTACCGATGCCCAGGCACTGATCGACACCGGCAACACGGCTGTGGAGCAGCCGGCCCAGATCTGGGGCGCCCCGGAAGTGGACGACGATGTCTCGTTCTTCCTCAATGCCGGTATCGACCTCACCGACAGCCAGGAACTCTACGCTTTCGGCAACTACGCCGAGCGAGCGACCACGGGTGCATTCTTCTATCGCAACCCCAATGCCCGGCCCGGTGTGTTCACCGATTCGTTCAGCGGCGGCCAGCGCGCCATCGTCGACCTGGAGCTGGCGGACATGGACAAGGCGGTAACCAACTGCCCGTTCCTGGAAAGCCCGGGCTCCACGCCCACGGATCAGGCCGCCGTGGATGCCGACCGTGCCGCGCTGAACAGCATGCCCGACAACTGCTGGGCCGGTAACTTCCTCTATCCCGGCGGCTACATGCCGGCATTCGGCGGCGACGTCGAGGACATCAGCGGCCTGGTGGGTCTGCGCGGTACCCTGGACAATGGGTTGTCCTACGATTTCAGTTTGGGGCTCGGCCGCAACGAGACGTCGTTCCGTATCGGCAATACCTGGAACCCGTCGCTGGGACCGGAGTCGCCTACGGAATTCGAGCTGGGCAAATACGTGCAGGTGGAGCAGAACTACAACGCCAACTTCGTGTATCCGGTGGCAGTGGACGCGTTCCATTCCGACCTGAACGTGGCCTTCGGTGCTGAGTACCGGGTGGAGACCTTCAAGATCGTCCTTGGCGAGCCCGATTCCTGGCGCTCGGGGCCGTTTGCGTTTCAGAGCGACACGCTCCATCCCAACGGCGAGCCCATGCTGGATCTGAGCATCGGCGCCCACGGCTTCGCCGGGTTCAGCCCGGACCAGGCCGGCGAGTTCGACCGCGCCAACTACGCCGTCTACACCGACCTGGAAGCCGACGTCACCGAGCAGTTGCTGGTGGGCGTGGCAGTGCGCTTCGAGGACTTCACCGACTTCGGCACCACCACCAACGGCAAGCTGGCGGCCCGCTACAGCATCACGCCGACCTTGAATGTGCGCGGCTCTCTCAGCTCGGGCTTCCGTGCGCCAACGCCGGGCCAGTCCAACGTGACCAAGGTCTCCACGATAACCATCGACGGCGAGTTGCAGCAGCGCGGGCAGATACCGCCCGATAATCCCATCGCCCAGTTCCTGGGTGGTGAGACGCTCGACGCCGAGACTGCTACAAACCTCACCCTGGGTGGGGCCTGGGATGTCACGGATAACCTGACGCTGACCCTCGATTACTTCGAGATCAACGTGGAAGACCGCATCTCGCAGACCGGTAGCATCGTGATCGCGGAAACTCCCATCCCTGGCAGCATCGCCGGGGATTGTCCGGACGCCGCGAATCTGCCGCAGTGTCTGGAAGCTCTGGGCATTCCCGGCGCATCCGACCTGAACAGCGTGTCGTTCTTCACCAACGACTTCGAGACCACCACGACGGGTATCGACTTCGTGGCCACCTACACCCAGGACTGGGGCGAGGCCGGGATGACCGACCTGACCGCCGCCTGGAACTGGACGGAGACGGAAGTGGACGACGCAGGTTCCGAAGTGTCGAGAAACCGTGTGGTGGATCTGGAGAACTTCAATCCGGAGCATCGCGGTATCTTCACCGCCAACCATCTGCTCGGCGACTGGCGCTTCCTGCTGCGGGCCAGCTACTATGACGACTGGATCGTGGGCGACTTCTCCGGTGATCCTTTCGCCGATGGCGGCACGGCCTACAACGTCGACTGCTCCGAGGACCAGTGCTATGGCGGTGAGTGGATCTTCGACGCCGAAGTGGCCTACACGCTGAACGACCGCTATACGTTCACCGTAGGCGGCCAGAATGTCTTCGACGAGAAAGGCCCGCGGGATGCCAACAATACGGCACCGCCAGGCTTCTCCAACAACTCCGGCCAGGCGTATGCAACCAGCACACCCTGGGGTTTCGACGGCGGTTTCTACTACTTCCGTATGGAGGCCATTCTGGATTACTGATCGGTGAATGCCGATTCAGTTTTAAAGGGCGCCTGCGGGCGCCCTTTTTCGGAAGTCGTTTTAAAGGGCGCCTGCGGGCGCCCTTTTTCATGGGCGCTCTTTCAACCCGGCTGGTGGCGAAACGTCCAGTAGCTGTTGGCGAAATAGTTCACCAGACTGCCGGGGGCGATGGCGATGGCCTGGTGGAGCAGAGGTGAGCCTGTGGGAAACACCATGGACAGCAGCACGAACGTCGAAAAGCTGATACCCAGGGTCAGCACCGAGACGGCGTTGAACTTCAGGCCTCTGATGCGTTTGCGCGACGTCATGGTGCGGTGGCGGAATGTCCAGTAGTTGTTCAGCAGAAAGTTCCAGACGATGGATAGTTCGATGGCGACGGCCGAGGCCAGATATTTGTGCAGGCCGAGTTCCAGCAGCGCCGCGAAGGCGCCCAGATTCACGGCAACGCCGGTCAGTCCGGTCAGCACGAACTTGATGAAGGTCTTGTGGCTCTGCAGGCGCAGCCACCAGATATGCACGAAAAATTCGGCGGCATCGTGCCAGCTCAGCTTGGTCTCGCCGTGGCGGCGGTCGTCGAACGCGATGGGAATTTCCCGGATGCGTGCGCCGCTGCTTGCCAGTGCATGCAGCAGGGCCACCTGAAAGACGTAGCCCTGGATGGGAATCCGCTGCACTTCGGCTCGTCGCAGGGCGTTCGTCCGGATGGCTTTGAACCCGGCCGTGCAGTCGCGCACTCCAGGCAACCCGGCCACGTAACGGGCGAACAGGTTGCCGCCCGGGAGAGCAGGCGGCGCTGCCAGCTCCAGGCGTCATCCACCTGTCCGCCGGCCACGTAGCGGCTGCCGATGACGACGTCGGTGTTCTCATCGAGCGCTTCGAGCAGCCGTACGCTGTCCCCCGGGCGATGCGAGAAGTCGGCGTCCATCTGTACTACCACGTCCGGCCGGTAATGCTCCAGGGCATGGGCAAAGCCGCGAATGTAGGCATCACCGAGCCCGCGGCGCGGGCCTTCGAGCAGATGGATGTGTGCGTGCTGCTGCGCGAGCTCACGAACCCGGGCGCCGGTGCCGTCAGGGGAGTGATCGTCCACGACAAGCATGTGCACGTGCCATTGCGGACGGTTGCTGAAGGTTGCTAGCAGCGCCTGGAGCAGTTGTGTAATGTTGGCCGCTTCGTTGAACGTGGGGATGACGAAACACACGCGCGATGCCGGTCCATGAACCCTCCCTGTAGCGCCTCGACTCTCCATCGCCCCGGTTATACCGGAGGGCCCGGGGAAAGTCATGACATGGCCTTTGGCGTTCTGCTGCTGGCGCTGCTGGCGTTCTACCTGGTGCCGGATCTGCTCACCCGGGGGCTCGCCCTGGACGGTCTGGTCTATGCCAGCATCGCCCAGCAACTGGCCCAGGGCGCAGGCGGATTCTGGGCGCTTCCCCACTACGACGGCTCCCCGGGGGCGTTTCTGGAACACCCGCCGCTGGGCATCTGGCTGCTTGCGCAGTGGATGCGCCTGGTGGGCGATCCATTCTGGGCGGAGAAGGCCTACGCCGGACTCTGTACGCTCGGCTGCTTCGGCCTGACGGGCATGCTCTGGCGCGAGGTATCCGGCCGGCTCAATGTGTGGTGGCCCTGGCTGCTGCTTGCCGTCATGCCCGTAGCCACCTACACGCTGAAGAACAACTATCTGGAGTCCGCCCTGGTGCTGGCGGCCCTGCTGGCGGTGTGGGCGGGCTGGCGGCTGGTGCCCGCGCCGCTGTCAGCCGGGGCCTTTGCCGGCTGGTCGATGCTGCTGGCCGGCGGCGTTTTCGCCGGGCTGTTGATCAAGGGCCCGGTGGGCCTTTACCCGCTGGCGGCGCCGCTCGTGTTCGCGGTGTTCGAGCCGCCGCCCGGGCGATCACCCGGATCGCCCGCTGCAGCGGCCTTTGGTCTGACCCGCTCGATACCGGCCGTGCTGCTGTTGTGTGCCTGTCTGGCCCTGTTGCTGGCCCACGCTGATGCGCGGCAGGCGCTTGCCGCCTGGTGGCAGAATCAGGTCGTGGCCAGCATCGCTGCGGACCGCCCGGTGGTTCACGGCCGCCTCTATCAACTCGGCAATCTGGCGCGGAATCTGCTGCCGCCGGTGTTGCTGACCGGGCTGGTTCTGTGGCGCTGGGGGCGGTGGCCGGCTCAGGGCCGGGCCTGGGCCCTGCTGCTGCTCGGGGCGGCGGCGTCAGTGCCGTTGCTGCTGAGCGCCCGCCAGTTCAAGCACTATCTACTGCCCTCGCTGCCGTTGTTCGCGCTAGGGTTGGGCATGCTGGCCCAGCCGGCAGGCCATTGGCGTATCCGCGCGGCGGCTGTCTGGAGTCTTGTCGGTCTGGTGCTGCTGGGAGTGCTGCTGCGCGGTTACTGGTTGTTCGGCACCGTCGGCGACGACCGTGACGAGCAGGCACTGGCTGCCGAGGTTGCCGCCGCACTCCCGGCCGGTGCGGCGCTGCGCTGGTGCCCTGAACTGTCGGATGAATACGCGGCACGGGCCTATCTGATGCGTGACCACGGAATATCCAGCTCCGCGGGCGGTGCGCCGCCGGAGCCGGCTGGGGACGCGTGGCGCCTGTGTGAGATCGGTGACTCGGCAATTGGACTACGCATTTTCGGCGAGGTTTATCTATATCCGCCAGGTCGCGCCGGATGATCGTGAGCCTTAACCGGTCAGCGATTTCGATCTCTTCACCCACGATCCGCACCGCGCTGTTTGTTATCGGCGCTATACGATGAGCCTGTAAGCTCAGGGAAGCACGATCGCGAGCCGGCGCCGTAAGGCGCCCGCTACTTTCGCTGGTCTTCCTGTGCCATGGTTATGGTTGTTCTGGGCGCTGCGATCCCATTCATGCAGTCGGGTGACTAAGTCTTCTACTCGACGGGACGTGCCAGCACCACTTCCACTTCCACCAGCATTCCCGGTGCCGCCAGTCCAGCCACCTGGAACGCTGAACGCGCCGGCAGGTTGGGCTGATCCTCGCTGCCGAAGTACCGGCGATAGGCGTTCATGAAACCGTCGAAATCCATGGCGCCGCTTTTCTCCGGCACGCCGACCAGGAAGACCTGCATCTTCACCACGTCGCTGAACGTCAGGTCCTTGGCGGCCAGTGACTCTTCGAGCCGGGCAAACACCGACAGGGCCTGGGTTTCGGTGTTGCCCCAGAATTCCCGCGTGTAACGTTCGGCTTCCGGGTTCGCCGGCCGCGGCACCATGCCGCTGTGGTAGACCAAGGTGGTGCCGGCGGGAATCTCCACCGCCTGGGCGATGGGGAAGTCGCTGTTGGGCAGCGGGTAGCGGGTGACGTCAGCCATGGCCGCGCCGGACAGTCCGGCTGCCAGGGCGGCGGCTGCTACGGTCTTGTTCTTCATGGGGTTCTCTCCTTCCTCGAGGGTATTGATGTAGGCAACCACGTCGGCGGTTGCCTGGTCGTCTGTCAGGGTCTGGGCTGCGGCGCGCATGATGGCGCCGTGGGTGTCGTCCGGCGCGCTGCCGCGGGCGCCGGAGCGGAACAGCTCGAGTTGACTGACCAGGTACCAGTCATTCTGCCCGGCCAGGGGCGGCGACAGCAGGGTCTCATTGCCTTCCCCGCGAACACCGTGGCAGGCAGCGCAGGATTGATACAGGCGCTGACCCCGTGCGGCATCGCCGGACACCGTGGCCGGCGCGGGGCGCTCGGGTACCGCGGCGGCGAAAGCAACGGCATCCTCCACCTGTGCGGCCGTCAGGGCCGTGGCCTGGGGACGCATTTCCATGCCGTTGACGTCGTCCTCGTGCACGCCGCGCCAGCCGTTGCGGAACGCCTCCATCTGACGCCGCACGTACCAGGCCGGCAGCCCGGCAAGCTTGGGGGCGTCGACGGCGCGGTTGCCCATGAGCTCGACGCCGTGGCAGACCACACAGGTGCGCAGCGGCTCCGGCGCGGCGACGATGTCGTCGGCTTCCCGGGCCGTGCTGCCCTGGGCATATGAAAGGCAGCGGCGCTGAACAGCAGCGCGCAGTGTCGGGCGGCGGATGCTTTGCGGCGGTGCGGGGGCGAGCTATGCATTCTGTGCGGCCTCGCGAACCCGGCGGTCCATCTCCGCCATGGCCAGATGCGCCGAGCTGATGGCGCCCTCCTGCCAGCCCGGGTGGTAGCTCATCTGATCGCCGATCAGGAAGTGCCGGCCGGCCGGCTGCTGCAGAATGCGGAAGGAGTCGCGGCGGATCTGTTCCGATTCCCATTGCGTGGTGCAGCCCATCATGTAGTTCATGCGATGCCACGCCACCGTCACACCGTTTTCCACGTGGGCCCGGTAGTTGGGGTGAATTTTCTCGCCGTTGCGGATGGCCAGCTCGATGCGCTCCGCCGGCGTCAGCCGGGCTATCGCCTCGTTGGTCTGCTCGTTGAAGATATAGGCGCCGAGCATGATGCCCTTGTCGCCGTGAATGCCGTGGCCGGGATACCAGATCTGTTCCACTTCCTGGTCCGTCCAGCTTATGCCGCCGTAGATGTGCTCTTTTTCCCAGAAGCGTTCGTTCATCTGCAAACCGATCTTGGTGAGTTTGCCACGCCCGCCGTTGCTCATGGCGGCGCGGTAATCGGCCGGCAGATTGTTGGGAATGCCGGGCAGCAGATGCATGGGGATGCAGTTGAAGCAGTAGTCGGCGCGCAGGGTGTGGATGCGGCCGCGGTGGTCGTAGGCCACTTCCACGCCGTCCTCGAGTAACTTGATCGACTGCACCGGCGCGCTGGTGATGATGGGGCTCGAGATGTTGCGCACGAAGCCCCGGACGATGTTGTCGTTGCCGCCCACGGCCTGCATCAGCGGTGCGGCCTGGTCTTCGCCCTCGCCCCAGTGCATGCGGAAGCGCCAGAAATTGCTCTTCAGGATGTCGCTGAAATCCAGCGGCGTTTTCAGCTCCGGCGGGCTGGTCATGCCGCCGCTGGCATAACCGGCGCGGCGCGAACCCTTGTAGAGGTTGTTCTCGTCCAGGTCGCCATAGGCGCGCAGAAAGGCCAGCAGGCGTTCTGCGTCATGGTCGGTGAAGGCGGCTTCGAATTCGGCTTTGTTCACGGCCTTGGAGATCAACTCGGTCATGAAGCCGCGGGCGTCGGCGAAGTATTCGCGCATGCGCACCGGTGCGCCGTCGAAACACTGGGGATCGTGCACCCAGGCGTGGTAGTTGACGTTGATAAACATCTCCAGCGGCACGCCCAGGGTCTTGCAGTAGTGCAGCAGATGTTCGTGATGGGCGGGAATGCGTGCCGGACCGCAGTTGAAGTACAGGTTCGGGTCGTCGTCGAACCCGCAGACCTGGCGGTTACCCATCTCGTCGATGGTGTCGCCGCGGCGCACGGTCATGTTGCGCCCGCCGATGCGCCCGGAGGCTTCGATCACGGTGACGTCATAGCCGGCACGCTCGAGCTCGTAGGCGCACACCAGGCCGGAAATACCCGCACCCAGGATCACTACGCTGGGGCCGGTGCCGCGCTGCGTCTGCAGCTCGGCACGCGGGGTATGGGCGGCGGCGCTGTCGGGAATCAGCCCCAGTGCCACGCTCGTCTGATAGACGGCGGCCGAACCGCCGGCCGCCGACCATGTTGAGGAACTGTCTGCCGGGAAAATGGCGGTGACATCGAGACTCCCGGATCAAACGCTAAGCTTTGCGGCCTGGCGCCCTTTCCCACAAGCGAAACCTATTCATCGGTGATGAGAATCTGTTCCATGGCATGATCGTGGGCAGCTTTCCCTCTCCGGCGGGCATGTCGTTGAGCTCGAACACGTAGGCCAGCAGAGCAGCGTATTCCCGCGGCTTCAATGCCCCGGCCGGTCCTCAGGCATTTTCAGCTCGATCAGGTCATAAAGGGCCGAGACGGGCTGATGCTGCCAGGAGAGCAGAAAGCTGCCCCGGTAGTAGCCGTTGTGGTGGCACTTGGCGCAGTACTTTTCGTGAACTTCCAGACCCTTGCGGCCTGTTCCGGCGTGTAGACCCCGTCGGCCGTGGTGCGGGTCTCGGCGCCGGCACCCGCGGCCAGGCAGCCTGCCAGCATGGCCGAGAGCATGGGGGTCCAGGACAAACGGGACCGTAGTCCTACGAACATACGCGCATCAGATCCTCCCGGGACAGTGAGGGCCACGAACTCCGGAGTTGCCGAGCCGCCGACCGAACGATGATGCTCTGGCGTCCTCGGCGGTCAGTTCGTCGGCGCCATGTACCAGCGCGGGCAGTTCGATCCGGCGAGGTACCGGCCGGTGGCCTTATCGCCAGCCATGCGGATGGGGGCGCCGCAGCAGCTCATGATGCGCAGCGACCACGTCGTGATGCCTGTTCGCATCTGGGAGGGCGCTTTTGCCCGTGCGGGCCAGTCTCGCCCTCCAGCGCCGGATGGTTCTTCATGTTTTCCGGCGTGTCGCCGTTGGGGATGTGCCAGGC
>JAXHLO010000021.1:0-137969 GCA_034522075.1 Gammaproteobacteria bacterium
TTCCTGTACAGTGCCCGCTGATCAACTGTGCCCACATTGAAGTCACCGTCGGTGGCCAGGATCACCCGGTTGATGCCTTCGTCTGCGAAGGCCTGGCGGGCCAGGTTGTAGGCGAGCTGGATGCCGGCACCGCCGTTGGTGGAGCCGCCGGCCTCGAGCCTGTCCAGCGCGGCCAGAATCTTCGCCTGCTCGTCGCCGGCGGTTGGCTCGAGGACAACGCCTGCGGCGCCGGCATAGACGGCTATGCTGAGCCGGTCTTCGGGGCGAAGCTTGCGTACCAGCAGGCCAAGGGAACGCTTCAGCAGATCGATGCGGTCCGGGCCGCGCATGGATCCGGACACGTCGACCAGGAACACCAGATTGGCCGGCGGCAGGTCCTCGGGGGCGCGCTCGAAGCCTTTCAAACCGATCTTCAGGAGCCGCTTTTCCGTGTGCCAGGGGCTTGGCCCCATCTCCAGATGCACGGCGAACGGTTGCTCGGCATCGAGCGGCGGCGCATAGCCGTAATTGAAGTAGTTGATCAATTCCTCGGTGCGCACGGCATCCGCGTGCGGTATCTGTCCCAGGTTCAGGAAGCGCCGCAGGCGGCTGTACGAAGCGGTGTCAACGTCGATGGAGAATGTGGACACGGGATCCGCGGCGGCCGAATGCACCGGGTTGTCGTCGAAATGCGTGTAGCGTTCACGGTCTGCTGGCGTAGCCGGCCAGTGATGCAGGGCGGCGGACTCCTCGAGCCGGGTGCTGGCAAGGCCACCGATCCGGGCCCGATCCTGGCGGCCGACTTCCGCCTCCTGGCGGGCGACTTCCGCCTCCCGGCGGCCGACTTCCGCCTCCTGGCGGCCCGCTTCCGGCTGCGGGCGTACTTTGGCAGGTTTACTCCTCTCCTGTATGGGCGCCGGCTGGCGGGCCGGCTCGGCAACGTCTACGTCGTCCCTGGGGCCGGCGCATGCCGCCATAGTCACCAGCAGGGCCGCGAGCAGGCGGCCGGGAAGCCGCAGCCGTCGCGCGACCTGGAGTTGGGCATCGGTCGATTCGTCGCGGCGGTCGCGCCATTGATTAATCAGGTCTCAGTGCAGTCAACGCCGGCACGGCGGCGAAAGGGGTTAACGAGCGCGACCGGCCTGCCTCGGCTGCGCCGTCGACTGCCGTTCGTTGGCGTACTTCGGCCGCTTCGAGTTTATCGGGGAAGGTAAACCGTGAAGATCGAGGGTGGATGCTGGGGGCGCTCACCGCCTGGGTGTTGCTGGGTGTGAATGCCGCGGTTGCCGCCGAGGAATGCACACCGTCCAAGTGGGGACCGGAGGACGAGATCGGGTCGGCGAATCTGGTGACGCCCGAGCGTGTGCGCGCCGCGGCAGCGCTGGTCCGGCAGGGCAGGTCTCAGCCGCTGGGTATCGTCATCGACTCCAGCACGCCGGCGTTCGCTCCGCGCGGCTTGTCGCTGCAGGTAGTGCAGCCCAACCAGCAGGGCGGCCAGCGCCTCACCGAGTTCGGTTACGATGCGGTGTACAACGATGATGTCGCCCATCTGTGGTTCGGCATCGGCTCGCAGATCGATGGCCTCGGTCACCTCGCCGAAGACGGCGTCTATCTGCTCGAGACCATGAATACCGGAGCCCTGGTACGCGAGGGCGTCAACGAATTCATGTTCGTGCTCGGGCAGGCGCGGGTGCGCGGGACCGTGCAGATGATCGTCAATCCCGTGGCGATGTGGTGAGACCCTTACCCGGCCTCGGCTCCGGCCCTCTCCGCCCGCTCGAGGCTGCGGCGCAGCTCGACAGGCCGTTGTTTGCGGCGGCGGGCCCGCACCCGCAGATTGAGCATTTCCACCGCCACTGAGAACGCCATGGCGAAATAGACGTAGCCCTTCGGAATGTGGAATTCCATGCCTTCGGCAACCAGGGTAAACCCGATCAGGGTCAGGAAACTCAACGCCAGCATCTTGATGGTCGGATGTTGGTCGACGAACCTGCCTACGGCATTTGCGGATACCATCATCACGCCCACGGCGATCACGATCGCGATGATCATCACAGATACATGATCGGCCAGGCCCACGGCGGTAACGACGGAATCTATGGAGAACACCACGTCGACGAGCCCGATCTGAATCAGCACCGACCAGAAGCCGGCGGTAACTGCGCCGCCGGTGGACGGATCGTCACCCTCCAGGTTGTTGTGAATCTCGTGGCTGGCCTTGCCGAGCAGAAAGAGACCGCCGAGGATCAGGATGAGGTCCCGCCCGGAGATGGCATGGTCGAGGACGGTGAACAGCGGCGCTGTGAGCCCCATGATCCAGGCGATGGCCAGAAGCAGTAGAATCCGGCTCACCATGGCGATGGACAGACCGATCATGCGCGCCCGTTGTCGCTGCTCCGCGGGCAGCCGGCTCACCAGCACCGAGATGAATATGATGTTGTCGATGCCGAGGACGATCTCGAGGGCAGTCAGCGTGGCCAGTGCAATCCAGGCCTGGGGGTCGGCGATCCATTCCATGGCGGGCATTCCTGTTGTCGCGTCGGAATGCGTATTTTAGCCTCTCGCGAACTCTTCACGCATGAGAGTACCGCTCACGTTTCGGTCTGGGAGAAGGGCGGCTGAAGGTCGCCAGAACGGGTGCGCAGCACGATGCACAGATTATTCGCCGGCATCTCGATGATGTCGGCGAGAGCCAGACCCGTGTCGTTCGCCTCTGCCAGCAGTTCCTCGACATCGCGGATTCCCCAGGCGGAATTCTGGCGCTTGAGAGACAGATCGAACTGCCGGTTGCCCGCGGAGGTGTGCTCGCCGTCGCGTTTGAACGGCCCGTACACCTGCAGCAGCCCGCCCGGCGCAAGAACCTCCGCTGCACCCCGGCACAGGGCGCTCATGGTCTGCCGGGCCGAGACGTGCAGCAGATTGGCGGTAATGACCGCATCCACCGCAAGATCCGGCCAGTCCCCCAGCACATCGAGATCCAGAGGTTCCGTCACATTGTCCAGGCCTGCAGCGGCCGTACGTGCCGCTATGGAGGCGCGCTGAGCCGGGTCCGGGTCGGAGGGTATCCAGTGCAGCGCCGGGAGCGCTGCGGCGAAGTAGACCACGTGTTGACCGGTGCCGCTGGCGATTTCCAGCACGCGGCCGCGGGCCGGCAGGGCGCCCTGCAGGACGTTCAGGATGGGCTCGCGGTTTCGCTCCGCCGCCGGGGCATGGAGTATGCTGTTCACTTCCTCATTCACGGAGTATCGATCTTATGGCTGTTTCACTGTATGACCTCAGCATTCAATCCTACCTGCAGACAGTGGGGGCCGTCGTCGGCATTCTGGAGAAGGGCAAAGCCCATTGCGACGCGGAAGGCATGGATCTGGACGAGATCGTGCAGACCCGGCTGTTTAGCGACATGCTGCCGTTCAGCTTTCAGCTTCATTCCGTTGCCCATCACTCGCTGGGAGCCATGCAGGCAATCGAGGCTGGTGAGTTCTTCCCGCCGTCGAACCTGGCGGAACTGGACTACGGCGGATTTCAGGACCTGATGGCAAAGACCCATGCCGAACTCGAGGGCTACAGCCGCGAGCAGGTCGAAGCCCTGGAGGGGCGTGACGTGGTCTTCGTGGCGCGCGATCGCAAAGTGCCATTCACCGCGGAAGGCTTCGTGCTGTCCTTCTCCCTGCCCAACGTGCATTTCCATGCCGCTACCGCCTACGACATCCTGCGGATGAAGGGCGTACCGCTCGGCAAGCGCGACTTCATGGGCCGGATGCAGGTGAAGCAGTGAGCGACGCGGTTGCGGCGTGCAGCACGCGGCGGGCAGCGCTGGCGGAGAGCCGCTGGCTGCGGCGCAGGCGCATCCACATGTCGTAGCTGAGCAGGGCGTCCAGCGCTTCGAAGCGCTCCGGGTCGCCGGCCAGCTCAGCGGGCAGCGTCCGGCGCAATACGTCTCTGGCCAGCCGGGCGAAGCGGGCATCCTCCTGCTGCAGGAACGGCGAGCGGTGGCGCAGGGCATCTGCGGCCCGGCGCATGGGCAGCAGTTCCTCGTAGAGCCGCGCGCGTTTGTCCACCAGCTTGTGCAGGGTAGCCTGCCAGGTAGCGCCGTCGATGGGTTCGTCCAGCAGCGGCTGCGCGTGGGACTGCATGCGCCGGGCGATCTCCCGATAGAGGCTTTCCATATCCGTGAAGTGGCGGAACACAGTGCGCATGGCCAGCCCGGCCCGTTCCGCGACCTGGTCTGCCGTTGGCTCGAGCACCCCGGCCTGAACCAGTTCGATCATGGCATCGATGATGCGCTGGCGGCTTTTCTGGCTGCGCCGGGCGCGGCCGTCGATTGGCGGCGAAATCATGGCGTCGTCAGCGTCGCATAATATGTCATTCATAGTGACATAAGATTCGATTCCTGTCACACTGTTCCCAGGCTGTCGGGGGAACGGACAATGCGACGAGGGTTGATGATCGTGGCCGCGGTCTGTGTGCTGGGATTGGCGGCCTATCAGTACCGTCTGGAATTGCTGCTTTGGGCCGCGCCGCTCGTTGCCGATTGGCGTGATCCGGTGGCACCGAATGAGCCGGTGCACTGGCCTGAGGGCCCTGAAGAGGCAACGCTGCCGCCGGGTCAGCGCCTGCCCAACATCGTGCTCATTCTGGCCGACGATCTGGGGTTCAACGACCTGTCCTATTTCAACGGCGGGGCGGCGGACGGCACCCTGCAGACACCCAATATCGATACCATTGCCCATGAAGGCGTGGTGTTTGCCAATGGCTATGCCGCCAACGCTGTCTGCGCCCCGTCGCGGGCATCCATCATGACCGGGCGCTATGCCACCCGCTTCGGCTTCGAGTACACGCCGTTTTTCAAGATCGGCGCCACCATCATCGAGTGGATGTACGAAGACGACCCCGGAGCATTGCAGCCGGTGATTCACCATCAGCGGCTCGATGACATGCCATCCATGGAACACCAGGGTATGCCGCCGGAGGAAATCACCATGGGCGAAGCCCTTGCTGAAGCCGGTTACTACACGGCCCACATCGGCAAGTGGCACCTCGGCGGTACGGCCGGTATGCGACCGGAAGATCAGGGTTTCCACAACAGTCTGTACATGGCGGGTATGTCCTACCTGCCGGAAGACTCGCCGGAGGTGGTCAACGCCAGGCAGCCGTTCGATCCCATCGACCGCATGGTCTGGGCGTCGACGCGCTATGCCGCGCAGTTCGACGGCAGTCACACCTTCGAGCCCGACGGCTATCTGACGGATTACTATACCGACGAGGCCATCCGCGTCATCGAAGCCAACCGGCACCGGCCGTTTCTGCTTTATCTGGCTCATTGGGGCGTGCATAACCCGCTGCAGGCCAAGCGCGAGGACTACGACGCGCTGGCACACATCGACGACCATCGCCTGCGCGTCTACGCAGCCATGATCATGGCCCTGGACCGCGGGGTGGGGCGGGTCATGACGGCTCTGGAAAACCATGGGTTGGCCGACAACACCCTGGTGATTTTCACCAGCGATAACGGCGGGGCCGGCTATCTCGGCCTGCCGGACATCAATCAGCCGTATCGCGGCTGGAAGCTCACCCACTTCGAAGGCGGCACTCACGTGCCGTTCTTCGCGCGCTGGCCGGCGCGCATTGCCGCCGGCAGCCGCTTCGAGGCCCCGGTCAATCACATCGACCTGTTCCCCACCATTGCCGCGGCCGCTGGTGCACAGGTGCCCGCAGACCGCATTGTCGACGGCGTCGATCTGCTGCCGTTCGTCACCGGCGAGACCGACGGCGAGCCGCATGACACACTGTTCTGGCGGCAGGGCTATGTGCAGACGGTGCTGCACGACGGCTGGAAACTGATCAGCAGCGAGCGTCCGGCGCGGCGCTGGCTGTTCGACTTGAATTCCGATCCCACGGAGCAGCACGATGTGGCCGCGCGGCATGCCGGCAAGGTGGCACAACTCGAGACATTGCTCGCCCGGCACAACGCCACCCAGGCGGAACCGCTGTGGCCCAGCGTCATCGAGGCGCCGGTGCTCATCGACAAGACGGCCGCCGAGCCTTACGAAGAAGGCGACGAATACCTGTACTGGCCGAACTGAATCGTTCGGCCGTGCCACCCTGGAGACGATGATGAACGTACTGCGCACCCCTGACGAATGCTTCAACGACCTGGAAGATTTTCCGTTCGAGCCCAACTACGTCGAGGTGGACGACAGCGACGGCGGCCGGCTGCGCATCCACTATGTGGACGCAGGTCCGGCGGATGGCGAAGTGCTGCTGTGCATGCACGGCCAGCCCACCTGGTCGTACCTCTACCGGAAGATGATTCCGCCATTGACCGACGCCGGATACCGGGTCATTGCCCCGGACCTGGTGGGTTTCGGGCGCTCCGACAAGCCGGCCTCCGGCGACGATTACACGTATGCCCGCCACGTTGCCTGGATGGCCGGGTTCGTCGAAGCATTGGATCTGCGCCGCATCACCCTGGTGTGCCAGGATTGGGGCGGGCTCATCGGCCTGCGCGTGCTGAGCAATGACGA
The DNA here is from genome assembly GCA_034522075.1 of Gammaproteobacteria bacterium. Lineage (GTDB taxonomy): Bacteria > Pseudomonadota > Gammaproteobacteria > Pseudomonadales > Azotimanducaceae > UBA7803. The sequence goes on from JAXHLO010000021.1 coordinate 6,504, forward strand.
ATCGCGTTTCGCCCGGGTGGTGACCGCCAACACCGGTCTGCCGGACGCCCACGGTCTGGGGCCGGAAATGGCCGGGCCCATGCGGGATCTGTTCGCCGGTATTCCCGCTCTGCCGCCCGCCGAGATGGCTGCGAAGCTTAAGGAAAACGAGCACGGAGCCGGCTTCATGTACTGGATCAAATACTGCGCCGAGTATCCGGATCTGGTGATCAGCGACGTCATTCGTCTGAGCGCCATGGGCGAGATCTCCGCGGCCCAGGTCCGTGCTTATGACGCGCCGTTCCCGTCGGAGGCCTATAAGCAGGGCGCGCGTCGCTTCCCTTCTCTGGTGCCGATCTTTCCCGATGACCCGGCAGTGGAAGACAATCGGCGCGCCTGGGCGGTGCTGGCGCGCTTCGACAAGCCGTTCCTCACCGCGTTCAGTGACCGGGATCCGGTGACTGCGGGCGCACACCGGCGTTTTCAGGAGACCGTGCCCGGGGCGCGCAACCAGACTCATGTGACCATCACCGGTGCCGGACATTTTCTGCAGGAGGATGCGCCTGCCGAGTTTGCCGATGCGGTGATCGGCTTCTGCCGCGACAATCCGTTGTGAGGAACGAGCCATGACGACGATACTGCCGATTCGCTTCAAGGGCGCGCCTGGTTCACCGTACACGCGCAAGATGCTCGCGTTGCTGCGTTACCGGCACCTGCCCTACGAGTTCCTGGTCGGTGATCAGGCCACTAATCTGGGGTTGCCGGAGCCGCGGGTGGCCTTGCTGCCGACTTTCTACCTGCCAGACGAGTCCGGCGCGCTCGAGGCGGTGGTGGATTCCACGCCGCTGATCCGCCGCTTCGAGACGGAGTTCACCGACCGCTCGGTGATTCCCGGCGACCCGGTGCTGGGCTTTCTGAATTACCTGCTGGAAGACTACGCCGATGAATGGCTCACCAAGGCCATGTTTCACTACCGCTGGCGATACGCGCCGGACATCGACAAGGCCGGTACGATTCTGCCCATGTGGCGCGGTATCTCGGAAACGCCGGAACGCCTGACGGCGGCCAAGGCGTTCATCAGCCAGCGTCAGATCGACCGGCTTTACGTGGTAGGTTCCAACGACACCACGGCACCGGTCATCGAGGACAGTTACCGGCGCTTCCTGGCGGTATTCGACCGCGTATTGCAGGGCCATCCGTTCCTGTTCGGCAGCCGTCCGGCTTCGGCCGACTTCGCGGTGTACGCGCAGCTCACACAACTGGCTCAGTTCGACCCGACTCCCGCGCAGCTCTGTCTGCAGGAAGCGCCGCGGGTCATGGCCTGGACCGATCTGGTGGACGATCTCTCCGGTACACCGGCGGACGATGACGGCTGGATAAGCCGGGCGGATGCCGGCCGCGATCTGCGTGAGATATTCTGTGAAGCGGGCCGTGTTTATGCCCCTGTCATGCTCGCCAATGCTGCGGCGCTGGCTGCCGGGGATGAGACGCTGTCCGCCACCGTCGACGGCCGGCCGTGGACTCAGCCGGTGTTTCCTTACCAGGGCAAGTGTCTGCAGTGGATTCGCCGGGAATTTGCCGGCCTCGAAGCGGCGGACCAGCAGACGGTGCGGGAAATGCTGCACGACACGGGTTGCGAGCCGTTGCTGGAAGCGCCGGCGTGAGCGGCCGGGCGTGGCTTTGGCTGGCCATCGCCGTGTTCTATGGGGTGTTCTGGTTCTGGTACACGCCGCTGGGCGGGCCGCTCACGGCGGCGGAGATCCGCCAGTTCAGCACAGCACTGGAACGCCGGGACGGTGACCCGGAGCGCCTGGCAGCGCTGCGCCGCTTCATGGCGGAGGATAGCGGCGGGCAGTTCTTCATGGTGAACCTGCTCGACCTGGCTGACCCGGCGCCTGTGTTGCCGGCCACCGGCCCCGATGCCGCGGCGCAGTCCCTGCTCGATCACTACATGGCGCACATGTATCCGGAACTGGCGCGCCGTGCCAGTCATCCGGTATTCGTCGGCACGGCCGTTGCCGGACTCCTGGACCTGGCGGGCATCGACGACGCTGCGCCGTGGAGCCGGGCCGCGCTCATGCGCTATCGCAGCCGCCGCGACATGCTGGAGATCGCCACGGACCCTGCTTTCGCCGAACGGCACGAATACAAGGTGGCAGCGCTGGCCAGAACCGTGGCTTTCCCGGTGGAAGCTGATCTGTATCTGAGCGATCCGCGTGTGCTGCTGGCGCTGGTGCTGCTTGCCCTTGCGGCGCTGAGCAATCTGCTGGCGCTGCGCAGACAGCCACAGGCCGGTTGAATCGTGGCACAATCGCCCGCTTTGGCCGAGATGGCCGAACGCTACCTGGCGTGATCGGGGTCAGAGGCGGTCATGGAAGTTTTCCAGCTCCGCCAGCCGGCGACGGCCATGGCCAGGTAGACGAAGTACAGTGATGCATACAGGGGCAGCCCCTGGGCCCAGTAGACGCCCACGGACACCACGTCGATGATGAACCAGAACAGCCAGTTCTCTATCTTCTTGCGCGCCGTGAGCCACATCGCCGCCAGACTGGCGACGAACAGCCCGTTGTCCCAGTAGGGCAGGGCAGCATCGGTATACCAGGAGAACAGGGTGCCGAGGATGGCGGTGCCGGCCACGCACGCGCCGGCCAGCGCGGCGATGCTCGCGCGGCTCGCCCGGGTCACCGGCAGCACGGCTTCTCTCGGCGCTCTGCCGAAAATCCAGTAGTACCAGCCGTAAAGGTTCAGCGGCAGAAACCCCAAAACATGCAGCGCCAGGTTGGCGTACAGCCGGGCTTCCAGCAGAACGCTGACCGAGACGACGACGTAGGCAACGCCGAGCGGCCAGGCCCAGAGGTTCTGGCGGATCAGGCACCAGACGATGACGAAACCCAGGACGGTGCCGATGGGTTCGTCCACCACCAGCCAGTACTGCCAGAGCTGTTCCATGGCGACTGCCGGCGGCCGCCGTCAGTTGACCAGGGTGACTACGCTTTCGGCATGCCGCATGACCCGTTCGCTCACGCTGCCGAGCAGCAGGCTTTTGACTGGCGACAGGCCGCGCCGGCCCATGACGATCAGAGCCTTGGGATTTTTGCTGATGTAGTGAAGGATTTCCTCGGCCGGGTCGCCGGACAGGATGACATCTTCGGCACGATCGGCGGCCTTGCCCAGCGCCTGCCGTGCGCTCTCGATCACGGTCCGGGCGCGCTCCTGCTGAATGCGCTCCACCTCCGGTTTGTCCAGATGCGACAAGCTCATCACGGACTCGGGCGACATGGCTACCACGTAGGCAAGCTTGATGGGAGAGTCCAGCGCTGTGCTCAGCCTGGCTGCGAAACGGGCCGCACGCAGTGAGCCTTCGGAGCCGTCAATGGGCACCAGGATGTGGTCGAACTCTGCCATCAGGATTCCTCGCGGTGATTGCTGGTGCGGGCATTGTACAGGAACGGCCATGCTCGAAAGCCGGGTTCGGCCCTGCTACTCCGGCAGTTCCTTCTGGCCCAGCGGATCGTCGGGTATCTCCTGCACCGTGACCAGGCTTTGACTGACCAGGCTGGCGGCCTGAGCGGCGGCGTCGCGGAATGGCAGCAGCACCAGGTCGGCGCCTTCTTCGCTGAGGCGCTGCGCTCCGGCTTCGCTGTGGGCAGCGACGGCCAGGCGCCCGTGAAAGCCGAGATCCCGCAAGGCGCGGATGATCGATCGGCGTGGGTTCAGATGCGTGATGCCGGTGGCGTGCTCCTGCAGCGCGGAGATGATCCAGTCCGCCTGGTGCAGCGGTAACTGCACGAGAAATTCGGGATCCGACGCGTCGCCGAAGTACGCCCTCAGGCCTGCTTCCCGGGCATGCCGGACGGCTACCGGGTCGAAATCCACGCCGAGTATCCGCAGGCCGCAGTTCTCCAGCGCTCTGGCCATGGCGGAGCCGTAACGGCCGAGGCCGAATATGATGACGTCGACGGAATCACCCTGTGCCGGTGCAACAGATTCCGCACTGATTTTTGCCGGTTTCCTGTCCACCTTCGCGAGCAGGGGGGCGAGCCAGGCATAGAGCTGGTGGGAATAGGTGATCATGTAGGTAGAGGCGGCGATGGTGATGAGTCCCACCAGGGTTACCAGACCCATGGCCGCTTCTGATACGTGGCCGAGCGCTGCGCCCATGGCGATGAAGATCAGCGAAAACTCGCTGATCTGTGCCACGGTCAGGCCGGCGAGAAACCCCGTGCGCTGCTCGTAGCCCATGGCGCGCATGATGATCAGCACGATCAGCGGATTGCCGATGAGCACGAACAAGGACAGCACCAGCGCCGCGTTCACGCTCTCGCCGAGCAGCGACATGTCCAGGGACGCACCCAGCGCGATGAAGAAGAACAGCAGCAGGAAGTCGCGCAGCGACGACAGGCGGGCGGCGATGGCGTCGCGATAATGGGTCGATGCCAGAGAAACCCCGGCCAGCAGCCCGCCGAGTTCCTTGCCGAAGCCCAGGTAGTCGCCGAGGGCCGCCAGCAGAGCCGCCCAGCCGATGGTGAAGGACACCAGCAGTTCCGGCGCGCCCGACAGCCTGTCCAGCAGGGGATTGGCCAGATAACGGATGAACAGGCCCACCGCGGCCAGCATGACGGCGCCGTAGCCGAATACCCACAGAACGTCGGTCAGGGCCGCCTCGCTGGCCGTGCCGACGCCGACCGCGGACAGCACGATCATGGCCAGCACGACCACCAGATCCTGGACGATGAGGAAGCCCACGGCGATGCGTCCGTGCAGCGAGTCGATCTCGCGTTTGTCCGAGAGCAGCTTGACGATGATGATGGTGGACGAGAAGGTCAGCGCCACGGCGACGTAGATGCTGGTGACCGCATCGAAGCCGAGACCCAGCGTGATGAAGAAGCCGAAAATGGTGGTGAAGGCGACCTGACCCAGGCCGGTCATCAGCGCCACCGGGCCGAGGGTGCGTACCAGCCCCAGGTCGAGTTTCAGGCCCACGAGAAACAGCAGCAGGGCTATGCCGAGCTGGGCCAGCAGTTCGATCTGTTCCTCGGATTGAACGATGTCGAACACGGCCGGGCCGGCGACAATGCCCACCGCGATGAAGCTGACGATGAGTGGTTGGCGCAGCAGCATGCCGATGAAACCGCCCACGGCGGCCAGCACCAGCAAGGCGGCGATTTCGTAGAAGAGGTAGCCTTCGATGGCTTCGTTCATGAGCGCTCAATCCGATTCAGAGCCTATGATGCAATGAATGGCCGGCGCTTGGCAGGGGTGGGTTGTTGTGTGTCGGCGATGTGACGGGTGCAGAACGAAAAATGCCCCCGGCAAGGGGGCATTTTCCCGGAGTCTTGCGCGCCTTCAGTTGCGCTGCAGGGATTCGAGCCGGTCTGCCAGTGCAGGGTCGGATTGCAGTTGCTGAGAAATCTGGTTGTACTCCGTCACGGAGAGGCCAGCATCTTCCACGGCCCCGACCATTTTCTCCTGAGCTTCCTGGCGTAGTGCCTGAGCCTCGGCAGCTTCCTGGGTGGATTGAATCTCGGACGCATATTCCTGCTGCACCGATTGCACCTCGGTGACCGCTTCCACGAACTGCTCGAGCTGATCGTCGCTGACGTCCATGGATTGCTGCTGCCCCTGCTGCGGCTGTGCCGTGGCGGTGGCCGCACCGAGCGACAGGACGGCCGCCAGGGCGGCGGCGGGCAGGGCGGTGAGGAAGTTTCTGAAGGTAGGGGTCATGACTGCTCCTTTCGTTGGTCGTCGCTGGAAAGGGCGCAAGGTCCGTGCCAGCTGTTGGCAAGCCGCCGGGCCGCTCGGGCCGGGGACCGAACGGCTGGTTTTCGGTCTGCTCGAGTGAAATGTGTTTGATAATCAAACACAGTGTCTGTTGACGGAACGAACACTCAATCGTAGCGGAAGGGTGTGGACAGCGATTCGACCCGCTGGCGGAATTCCTCATCCTCTGCCATTCGCGCCATGAGTCCCTGCCACTCGTCCCGGGACACACCGTTCTGCTCCATGATCTGCCGGACTTCGTCGGTGAGTCCGCCGTCCAGCGATTCGGGCTCCTGCAGCGAACCGTTGTCCGCGTCGTCGTCGTGCTTTTTCAAGGCGCCCTGGGCCATGCCGTAGGCGCGGGAGAAGCGCACGATCAGCTCCCGGTCGATGTCTTCGGCGGGCATGGCCGGCGTCTCAGCGCTCTGGGCGTGCAGCGCCAGGGGCCAGGTTCCGAGGCTGAGCGTAATCACGCCGACAAGTGGGATCAGATTGCGCACGGGAATGTCCTCCGACATGATGGTCGATCATGTCTGATTTGCCAGCAATCTTCGGGCCAGGGGCGGCATTACAGGTCAGGATCACCGGCGGGTGAACCCGTGGCTCGATCCGAATGTGCTGGCGGTAGCGCTCGGCGTCGTCGCCGGGCTGCTGGGAATACTGGCCAGCGGCCACGCCCTGCTCAACAAACGCCGGCCGCGCTCCGCCTTCGGCTGGATTGCCGTGTGTCTGATGTTTCCGCTGGCGGGCGCCGTGCTCTACTACCTGTTCGGTGTAAACCGCAGCCGGCGCAAGGCCCAGAAACTGCGTGACGAAGGCTACTTTGCCGCCATCCGCAGCGTGCACGCCGAGCTGTCCGCCGATGAAGCCGGCGCGCTGGGCCGTCTTGGCGAAGCTCTGAGCGGACAGCCGCTGCTTGCCGGCAATGCTGTGGAACTGCTGCGCTGCGGGGAAGAAGCCTACCCGGCCATGCTGGCGGCAATAGACAATGCCCGCGAGCGAATTCTGCTCAGCAGCTACATCTTCGATACCGACCAGACCGGGCGGGAATTCGCCGATGCCCTGCAGCGCGCGGTACAGCGGGGCGTTGACGTACAGGTCCTCCTGGACGGCTTCGGCGAGTTGTATTCCTTTCCCCGAGCCCGGCGCATGCTGCGCAAACGGGGCATTACCGTGCGGCGCTTTCTGCCGCCGCGGCTGCTGCCGCCGAGCCTGATGATCAACCTGCGCAATCACCGCAAGATTCTGCTGGTGGATGGCCAGACAGCCTTCACCGGCGGCATGAATATTTCCGATCGGCATCGCCTCGAATTGCCGGGCAAGAGTCACCGGGTCGTGGATGTGCACTTCCTGCTGCGCGGGCCGGTGGTGGCCAGCCTGCAGTCCATTTTCAGCGGCGACTGGGTGTTCGCCGGCGGCGAGCCCGTGCCCGATACGCCCGTGACCGAACGGGCCGGGCCGTCCCTGTGCCGGGCCATTGCCGACGGCCCGGATGAAGAGCTGGACCGTCTGCTGCTGCTTCTGGTCGGCACCATCGGCCTGGCGCGGCGTCGCGTGGCCATCATGACCCCCTACTTCATTCCGCCCCGGGAACTGCTGGGGGCGCTGCAGACGGCGGCTTTGCGCGGGGTGGATGTGTCTCTGCTGCTGCCGGAACACAACAACCTGTTCTTCATGCATCGGGCCACCCGGCATCTGCTGTGGGAATTGCTGCAGCGCGGCGTGCGCATTTATTTTCAGCCGGGCCCGTTCGTCCACAGCAAGCTGCTGCTGGTGGATGACGAATACGCGCAGATCGGCTCGGCCAATCTCGACCCACGCAGTCTGCGGCTGAACTTCGAGCTGAACGTGGAGATTCTGGATACGCAGTTGGCCGTGAGTCTTGGCGAACACTACCAGGAGGCTCGGGGCCGCGCCCGGGAGATCAGTCTGTCGGAGGTGGACGGCCGGCGTCTGGGCACGCGTCTGCTGGATGGTCTGGCGTGGTTGTTCAGCCCGTATCTCTAGTCGCCCGAAAATGGGCGTTACGGGCCACTAAGTGCCTCACAGCATATAGATCACGACATAAGCCAGCAGCATCACCGCCACCCACAGGGCTGTTGTGCCGATCTGCCAGGAGCGGCCGAGCACGCCGGACGGTGACAGAGTTCGCGCCAGGGTACTGCCGCCGCTCTCGGCGATGCGCTTGCGAATGGGGCCGAGACGGGCTGCGGCATGATCGACCAGCCGTGTGCCGCCTTCCCACGCCCGCGCCAGGCCCCGGCGCCACAGCCAGTCGACATCCAGCGTGATGGTGAGCGTGCGCTGCATCCAGGGCAGCAGTAGAAAGAAGGCCAGCCCCGAAAAGAGCAGCAGCTGCAGATAGAATATGACCTTCGAGGCCGTGTAAGCCTCGTAGACGACCGGGTAGGGCAGCAAGGCATAGAGCGGCTCCGGAAACACGCCGATCAGTATGCACGCCGCCGACATGATGATCATGGCAGCCGCCATGTTCCACGGCGCATCTTTCGGCCGGAGGCCCGAATCCTTCTGAAAGAACACGAACCAGGGAAATTTGATGCCGGCGTGGAGAAACACGCCTGCGGACGCCGCTGCAAGCAGGAAATACACAACGGTCAGGCCCTCCAGTTGTGCAGCCTCGGAGATCAGTGATTTGGTGGTGAACCCGGAGGTCAGCGGAAAGCTAGATATGGACAGAGCGCCGATGATGCCGCATACGGCGGTAACGGGCATGGTGCGGTACAGTCCGCCGAGGTTCGAGCAGAGGTTCTCGCCGGTGCGGTAGATGACCACGCCCGCGCTCATGAACAGCAGCGCTTTGTAGATGATGTGGGCGAAAGCATGGGCTGCCGCGCCGTTGATGGCCACCTCGGTGCCGATGCCCACAGCACAGACCATGAACCCTACCTGGTTGACGATGGAATACGCCAGGATGCGCCGCACGTCGTTCTCGAGCAGAGCGTAGATGATGCCGTAGAAGATCATCGCCAGACCGATGGGCACCAGGATCCCGGCGCCGGGAAACAGCAGGATCAATGCCAGCACGGCCGCTTTTGTCGTGAACGCGGACAGGAATACCGAACCGGTAGGACTGGAGCGCGGATAGGCATCGGAAAGCCAGGCCGATATGGGTACCGCTGCCGCGTTCAGCAGCACCCCGGCCAGCACCAGCCAAGCGCCCACATTGTCCAGGGCCAGCGGCAGGATCTCGATGGAGCCGGTGTGCACCATGATGGCTTCGATGCCGGCCATGAGGATCACGCCGCCGGCCAGGTGAATGGCGGCGTAGCGGATACCGGCGGCATGCACCTTGGGACGATCACCGCACCAGACCACGACCGTCGAGAAGATGGCCATCAGTTCCCAGTAGACGAACAGGGTGATCAGGTCGCCGGCGAAACTGACGCCCACGGCACCGGCGGCATACAGGTGAGCGGCGGCGAGCTCATACCACTTGGCGTGGCGGAAAGCGAACAGGGCCCCGACGAATGCCATGAAAGCAAAAATGCTGGCAAACAGACGGCGCAGCGGACTGCCTTCCACAGGCTCACTCGTGAAGTCGAGATAGTGCGCCGTCATGGCCACACCGTCCGGGACTTGCCAGATCACATACAGGGTGATCAGCGGGGTCAGCAGTACCACGGCCGAGCGCAACATTCCGCGCATCAGCGCGCTGAGTACCCCGCCGGCGATCAGGACCAGCGTAGGCGGGAGCACTTCAATCATGGTAGTAGCCGTCGGGCCGCTTCAGGACCAGGCCCAGCAGCTTGGCGCCGAACACCATCAACACGCAGGAGCCGAAGCCGAACAGAGCGCCGAAGCCGAACCAGCCATCAACGCCGAAGTAACCCTTCACCGGAAAGACCAGCTGAGCGAGCACGGTCAGGGCCAGCGCGATGCTGAACACGACACCACAAACGCCGGATCGTACTCGGCCGTGACAGCCAGTGATCGTCGGACGGCTGGTTCATGGCGACCCTCCTGATCCCGGGGTGACGAGCTGGGTTTCCAGATCGATCACGGGTTGGTTGAACAAGAAGAACAGCAGCGTCAGCGCCGCTGTGGCAGTCAGCGCTACGACGACGGGCCACGGTGCTTCGCCGTGATCCTGCTTGGGCGTATGGGTTTCCGGCATCAGCCACGCGGCGTAGACGATGGGCAAGAAGTACGCGGCATTGAGCACAGTGCTCAGCATGATGGTGACGATGGCCACATAGTTGTCGTCCTGAAACGCGCCGGCCAGGATGTACCATTTAGAGACGAAGCCGCCGGTAGGCGGTACCCCGATCATACTCAGTGCGCCGATGCTGAATGCCGCCATGGTCCACGGCATGCGCCGCGCGATGCCCGCGAGCTCGGCGAGTTCAGTCTTCTTGGATGCGGTATAGATGGCGCCGGCAGCGAAAAACAGTGTGATCTTGCCGAAAGCGTGGGACACGATGTGCACAGCGGCGCCCACTTCGGACAGGGGCTTGAGCACGGCTGCTGCCATGACCACATAGGAAAGCTGGCTGATCGTGGAATAGGCCAGCATGCGTTTGAGATTGGTCTGGCGCAGGGCCACCACGCTGGCGGCGAGAACGGTAAAGGCTGCGGCGAACAGCAGCCAGCCCGAACTCGGCTCGGCGAACAGGTGTTCCACGCCGAAGATGTAGATGATGACCTTGAGGATGGTGAACACACCGGCCTTGACCACGGCCACGGCGTGCAGCAGGGCACTCACCGGGGTCGGCGCCACCATGGCCGCCGGCAGCCAGCGGTGGACGGGCATGACGGCCGCCTTGCCGATGCCGAAAACGAACAAGCGCCAGCAGCACGACCCATGCGGTCCTCCAATGTTGCCGTGCCAGAATCCCGCCCTGTACGAAATCCATTGCGCCGGTCGAGCATAGTAGGTCCAGATGATGGCCGGCAGCAACAGCGCCGATGGACGTCGCTCAGCAGAATGCCCAGGTAGACGCGCGCCGATGACGGGCCGCTGCGGTATCGCCTTTGGGTCGACACAGTGGATCAGGTGCGCCAGGGTCAGAACTTCGTAGAAGATGAACAGCGTCAGCAGGTTGCCGGCAAAGGCGATGCCGATGGCGGCAGCAATCGAGATGGCGAAACAGACGTAGAAGCGGGTCTGGTGCTTCTCCTGATTGCCGCGCATGTAGCCGATGGAATAGATGGAATTGACGATCCACAGCAAGCTGAGGCAAGTGCAGGCAAACAGCAGTCCCAGCGGCTCTACCTGAAGTGCAAGTGTCGACGCCCGGAGGGTCCACAAGTTACAGCTCGGGACGACTGCCGGTCGAACTGACCTCCGGGACACGCAGGACTGATACCGCGCCGCCACCAGGGCGCCAGGCGACGTGACCAGCGTGATGGTTTCGCGCAGGTTGCGGTAATGCCCGGCGAGCGCAATGCCAACCGCGCCCGCCAGCGAGCGGAATCGCCAACGCTGAGAATCATGCGCAGCTTCCGCGGTCATTGTAGTGCTCCAGTCAGAATGCGCGCCGCTCGGCTGGCGAGGCCAGTGGTGAAACTCCGGAGCTCAGGCCGAAATAGATGTTCGGCGATGCGCCAGCAGACCACAGCGGCACCAAGCGATCGAAAGGGGGCTTCCCTCGACGGATCCGGCGCGTGCTCGCCGCAAAGATGGCAGGCATTCAACGACACGCCAGCACATAGCACCACGCGAGAAGCGACGACACAAGAATAGGACGACCAGCAGAATGGCCGTATGACTAGCACCCTGACTCTAATGCGGCGCTGCACCAGATACCACTTGCTGATGAACCCGGCGGTGCCAGGCACGCCCGATCAGGCTGAAGCCTGCCAACGACGAAAGCGGCGGCATGGTCCAGGGCATGTTCGCGCCCAGCCGCCCGTTAGCTCGTTCGAAGCTGAGCAGGTGCGCATACGCTAATAGAGGCACCACGGCCATGAACAGGAGCGCCCTTGGCGAGCGCATGATTGAACATGTGAATGATACCGCCGGTCAGACCCAGCCGTGGTCAGGATGGCTAGCAGCCAGAACAGCATGTAGCCGATCTGAGCGACGAGGAATAGCCGAGCATCCGCTTGAGGTGGGTCTGGAACATCGCGACCGCCGAAGCCGATGCATGCACCGCCAGCACAGCCGAGCGGCAAGGATGAACGCCGACTGAATGGCGTGCTCGGCCAGGTTGGGCTGAAACACGATAAACTCGAACCGCAGCAGCACGTACAGCGAGACCTTGGTCGAACATGCCGCGATGAAGACGGTTACGGCGTGTGGCGAATAGGTGTAGGCGTTCGGCAGCCACGTATGCAGCGGGAATACGGCGGCCTTGAGTGCCAGGCCGACGGTAATGAAACCGCCTGCAACCAGGATCGGGCTCGATAGCGAGACATCGCGCAATCCGGGCCGCCATATCGGCCAGGTTCAGTGTCCCTGTCATCATGTAGATCAGTCCGACGCCGATCAGGTAAAACGTCGCGCCGATGGTTCCCATGATCAGGTACTTGAAGACGGCGGGCAGGGCGCCGCCGTCCGCCGGCGATCAGTATGTAGGTCGCGAGCGAGGAAATCTCCATGAACACGAAGATGTTGAACGCGTCGCCGGACACGCGATGCCTGCCAGCCCCGCCAGGCCCAGCAGCCACGCCGTGTAGAACAGGTGTTGCCGCGACTCGCAAATCTCCGTATCGAGGCTGCCCCGGGCGACCAGCAGCGCGGCGGTCGACGCGCCCGTCACGATAACGAGAAGCAGCGCGGAGAATGCATCGACGATCAACTCGATGCCGTAGGGCGCCGGCCAGCCGCCCATGTCGTAGCTCACCGTGGCTTCGCCGGACCGTCTGACCAGCATCCGGCGGTATAGCAACGCGGCAGATGGCGAACGCCGTAATGCTGGCCGATGGCGGCGGCCCAGGCCAGGCCCCGCGGCCGCAGCAGGATGACCAGCGGCGCCGCCAGCAGCGGCACGACGACCTGCAGGGCGGGCAGATGCGGCATGGTCCAGTGTCATGAACGGCTGTCCTTTTGCCGGATTTCGTCTTCCTCGATGCTGTCGTATTCCTCGCGGATGCGAACGACGATGGCCAGCCCCAGGGCCATGGTTGAAATGCCCACGACGATGGCCGTGAGGATCAGCACCTGGGGCAGCGGGTTGGAATAGACCTGGTCGGGGACGCCGGATTTCAGGATGGGCGCGGTCGCGCCCTCCACCTCCGTCCATGGTGATGTAGAGCAGGAACACGGCCGACTGCAGAATCGACAGGCCCAGCATCTTCTTGAACAGGTTCTGTTTGGCCACCAGCGCATAGAAGCCGATCATTACCAGAACCGCGAAAACGCCATAGTGAAAGTGGCCGAGGATCTCCATGGGCTATGCCTGCCGCGTGGCGAATGCGTGATAGATGGTGAGCAATACGCCCGTGACGGCGAGGCCGACTCCCAGTTCTATGACGATGATGCCGATCTGCTGGCCGATCACCGGATCGGCGGCGAGCACCGAGTAGTCGAGGAAGTTGCCGCCGAGCAGCATGCAGACCACCCCCACCAGTCCGTAGAGTGAGCGCGCCGCCGAGAGACAGTGCGAACAGCAGGCCTGGCGGGAGGAGTTTCAGGGCAGCCCGTTCCCCTTCGATCACGGAATACAGAATCATGCCTGCGGCGACGATGGCCCCGGCCTGAAAGCCGCCGCCGGGTCCGTATTCGCCGTGGAACTGAACGTAGAGGCCGAACAGGACGATGAACGGGATCAACAGCCGGCTCACCACCTCGGGAATCAGATGATGTCTGAGTCCGACGTTGCGGTGGGATTCCGGTCGTTTGCTCAGGAGGTCGGCGCGTCCGGCGCTCAGTACGAACAGCACACCGATACCGGCGATGAGAATGACGAATACCTCGCCCAGTGTGTCATAGCCGCGAAAGCTCGCCAGTACGGCTGTCACCACGTTGGGAATGCCCATGAACGCATCGGTATTGTCCAGATACCAGGGTGCGACGTGCTGATGCACCGGGGCGTTGGGATCACCCAGGCTCGGCACGTTCGAAGTGGCATAGAGAATGATTACGACGTTGGCGGCCACCGTGGCGATGACCAGCCAGGACGGTCCCGGCGCCGGGGCGCTCCCGCGTGGGTGTCAAGGCCAGCGCGCCGAGCAGCAGCACGGTCGCCACACCGGCACCCACCGCGGCTTCAGTGAGCGCTACGTCGGCTGCATCGAGGACGAAGAAGTTTGCAGCCATGAGCAGGCTGAAGATGCTGCTCAGCATGACCGCAGAGAACAGGTCCTCGGAGCGCACAATGGCGATGGCCGTGATCACCAGCAGACTGAGCAGAAACAGACCGAATACCGCTACCAACATCAGCCGCCCTCCCGGTCAACGGCCTGGTCGTCCAGGGACGTGTGTACCCCCGCTCCCAGGGCGGCGTTGGCCAGCGCGTAGGTAGCCGTTGGGCCGGTAATCATCATGAACAGCAGAATGGCGAACAGCTTCGCCAGCTCGAGGGTGAAGCCGGCCTGCAGCATCAGGCCGCCGAGAACCAGAATCGGGCCGATGGAGTCCGTGATACCGGAAGCATGGATCCGGGTATAGAGGTTGGGCATGCGGATGACACCGATGCCGCCGATCAGCACGAACAGCCCGCCTGCGGTCAGCAGGGCCCAGCTGGCGAGCCACAGCGCCGTATTCAGGAAGTCAGCCATCGGATTGCCGCTCCTTTGCTGACCGGGCCTTCTGGAAGAATTCCAGCACGGCCAGTACCCCGATGAAATTTATCAGCGCGTACGCCAGCGCCAGATCCAGAAAATCCGGACGGCCATACAGGTAAGCGACCACGGCGAGCAGCAGCACCGTCTTGGTGCCGAACATATTCACCGCAAGCACGCGATCGTAAACCGTCGGGCCGAGTATGGCGCGCAGCAGGGCCAGACCCATGGTGATGAAAATGGCGATCGAAGCGGCCACGTACATATGATTTCAGCCCCGGGTCAGTGCGGCGACCCGGCGGTTCATGCTGCCGGCCTTCAGATCTTCGGCGTCGCCTTGGGTGATGCAATGAACCTGCAGCGTGCCGTCGTGATCGTCCAGGGTCAGGGTGCCCGGCGTGAGCGTAATGCAGTTGCCGAGTATCGCCTGACCGAGGTCGTTGTCCGGTTCTGCTGTGATGGTTACGACCTGCGGGTCCACCGGCGGTTGCGGGCTGAGTATGACGCGAGCCAGGCGGATGTTGGACTTGACCACCTCCCAGAACAGCCACAACCAGAACCTCGGGAGCCGGGGCAGCAGACGCAGCCAGAAGCGTTCCCTGGGAAATCCGACATGCATGCGCAGGATGAGCAGCAGCACCAGGGTGCAGGAAACGACCCCCAGAATCAGCAGCAGCGGTTTGAAGTAGCCGCTCCAGACCAGCCACACGGCGAACAGGAACAGCCCGTACAGCGTTATCTGGTACGGCAGCTTCACCGTCTGGTTCCTGTTCGCCGGCCCTCGCGGTAAAGGACTTTGTAACGATTGCAAAGCGCCCCGATCATGATTCCTCGTCTTTTTCTAATCCTTGGGTCAAGACCGTACGGGCTGCCCGATTCTGCGACAGACCTGGCCAGCGCGCACCGCCGGCACCCCGATGTTCACGGATTGTACCCGGAATCTGTGCAGCTTTGCCTCGGGCCACGGTGCGAATCGTGCATAGCGAACATTTGCAGAGACGCACGAGTCAATGGTTCATCGACACTGCGAAACCCCTCTATCATGGATACCTCATGACAGAATCGGTCGTAAATGCTCCGGCTTTGAGCCTGGAAATCGTCCTGGTCTACGCCGTGCTCGCTGCTGTGCTGCTGGGCTTCCTGCGCTCCGCCCGCTCTCCGGATGTGGTGGCCATGAGCGGTGCGGCCGTTCTGGTCATCAGCGGCGTTCTGCCGGTTGGCGACCTGCTGGACGTCTTCAGCAATCCGGGCCCCATTACCGTAGGCGCCCTGTTCGTCGTCAGCGGCGCGTTGCAGCGCACCGGCGTGGTCAGCCGCCTGGCGGCCGGCGTCGACACACTGGCCGATCTCGGGCCGCTGCGCGCACGGCTGATTCTGTTCGCCTCGGTGATGGCGATATCAGGCATTATCAACAATACGCCGGTCGTCATGGTGCTGGCGCCGGTGGTGATTGCGCTGGCTCACCGGCTGGACACCGTACCCTCGAAGCTGCTGATTCCTCTGTCCTATGCCAGCGTGCTGGGCGGTGCCTGCACCATCATCGGCACTTCCACCAATCTCATTGTCGATGGCGTAGCGCAGGAGCATGGCCTGGCGCCCTTCGGCATATTCGAGATTACTGCACCGGGTATCATCGTCGGTCTGCTGGGAATCGCCTACCTGTTGGTGATGGGGCCGTGGCTGCTGCCGGAGCGCTGGCCGTCCTTCGGTACAGAAGATATCAGGGCGCGCCGCGACTTCGTCACCGAGCTGTTCGTTGCCGAGGAATCCGATCTGGCCGGGCAGACGCTGGGCGAAACGGACGTTTTCGACCGCGACGACGTGCAGATAATCGACGTAGTGCGGGACCATGCACCGGTGGAGCCGCGCTCGGATCTGGTTCTGCAGCACGGCGATCGGCTGACTGTCCGCTCCGACGCCACGAACGTACTGGAACTGCGCGATATGGTCGGGCCGTCGGACCGGGAGCTGAATCAGCGGCGGCGCGACCGCGGCGCGCTGCTGGCCGGCTTCCGGCCGCTGGCACACCACCGCACCACGGTCATGGAAGGTATCGTCGGTCCCGATTCACGTCTGCGCGGGCAGCGTGTAGGAGACTTGAACCTGCGTCAGGCCTTCGATGTGCGGGTGCTTGCCATGCATCGGCAGGGCCGGGACGTGGCGGAGTTCGAGGCCGAACGCCTGCGCTTCGGTGATACGTTGTTGCTGGAGTCTTCCGAGCAGCACCTGCGGGAACTGTTCGCCAAGCAGGATCTGATCAATCTGAGCGAGCCGGCAGCCGTGATCTACCGGCACCGGCAGGCACCTGTTGCGCTGGCCGCTGTGGTCGTGATCGTTGCGCTGGCGGCGCTGGATGTGATGCCTATCGCCGGGTTGGCGGTGGCGGGGGCCGTGGGCGTGATGGCCCTGCGCTGTATCGAGCCCGAAGAAGCCTACCGGATGATCGATTGGCGCATTCTGTTTCTGATCTTCGGCATGCTGGCAATAGGCCAGGCCATGCAGGCCACGGGCGCAGCGGCCCTGCTGGTGGGCCAGCTCAGCGGGCCGGCTGCCGTGTTCGGACCGTGGCTGATGCTGGCACTGGTCTACGCCCTGGCATCATTGCTCACCGAGACCATTACCAACAATGCCGTGGCCGTGCTGCTCACGCCGCTGGTCATCGGTCTGGCCGAGCACATGGGCCTCGACCCCCGGCCTTTCGTGGTAGCCGTGATGTTCGCCGCCAGTGCCAGCTTCGCGACGCCGCTCGGCTATCAGACCAATACCATCGTCTACGGGGCCGGCAACTACCGATTCAAGGACTTTCTGCGCATCGGGGCGCCGTTGAACGTGCTGACGGGCGTAGTTGCGGTGCTGGTTATTCCGTACTTCTGGCCCCTGCAGGGCTGATCAGGGTGCGACGATCTCGCCGTGCATGGGGGCGAGCAGGGCCAGTAGCCGGTTCTGGGCGCCGCGCGGTACGCCGGCGTCGTCCATGGCTTTCATGAAGTCTTCCACCAGTGCGTTGAACTGCATGGCCGACACGTCCATGTCACGGTGAGCCTCGGCCATGCTGCGGCCGCTGTATTCGCATGGGCCGCCGCTGAGATCGCAGAGCTGTTCGATGAGCAGACGCCGGAACTCGGCGATGTCGGTATCGGCGAAGGTATCGACGATGCGATCGTTGCCGGCCAGATGCAGCAGGAAGCCATCGACGATAGCAGCGATACCCTGGGTTTCGCCGAGATCGCGGTAGAGGTCGTCCGCGCTGGGTTGATGGGCGCAAGCGGCGCCGGTCAGCGCCACCACGAGACAGAGGGTCGACACGCGGCGCATGGCTCAGAAGCCCGCCTGCAGGGACAGGTACCAGCCGTCCTGGTCCGGCAGGCCGGCGATTTCATCCAGCGCCACGCGGGCTGCCACGATGGACAGATGTTTGTTCGGGAAATAGCCGATGAAGACGTCCTGCCAGTCGTTCTCTTCCACACTGGCCAGATGATCGGGTTTCTGGCGGTATTCGTAGCCGACCACCCAGTGGTTGTTGATGAACACACCGACGCTCGATTCCACGACCATGCTGTGACTTTCGCCCGGTGCTCCGAAGCCCAGCAGGCCGGTTTCGTTGGCACGGGTGCGCCGGGCGGTAACGTTGGCAAACACGTTGCGGTCGAAAAGGGCGGCGAACCACAGCCGCGACGCGGAGACGTAGACGTCGATCCCGCTGTCGTCCCGGGCACCGAGGGCCTCGGGAAGGGCGAATGTGCGATTGCGCTTGTGCTGCACGCCGACTGAGATCTGCGGCCAGGCAGAGTAGAGCAGGTGACCGTACAGGCGCGCCTTCACGCCGAAGATGTCCTGCTTCAGGGTCGCATCCAGCGGATCCACGTCCAGCGCCTGGCGAGTGTAGGAAATTTCCAGCCGGTCGTTCCATCCTATTGCCGCGCCGCGGCTGCTCAAGGTGAAATCCCGGACGTCGACGCGCGTGGCAAAGCCGGTTACAGCAAATTCCTCAGTGCTGGCATAGCCGGTGATCACGGCCCAGGGCGACAAGCCGCCGCCGCCGCCGCCTTCGATGGGACTGGCGCCGCCGGTGGCTATGATGCGGCTGCCGGCTGCGGCGCCGTGGGTCACTGCCAGCAGGGTCATGGCCAGTAGCGCATGCGTCAATGAGATTCGCTGTAGCAGACTGCCCGGCATGATCACGGTCCCGTGGCTTCGCGGAGGCTCTGCCCGCCGGCATTTGCTTGGGTCACCCAGGCCTGAAATGCCTCGGCAGGTAGCGGCTTGCTGAAAAAATATCCCTGTGCCTTGTCGCAATCATAGTTCATCAGCAGAGACAGGCTGGCAGCGTTTTCCACCCCTTCGGCCACGACGCGCAGGCCCAGGTTGTGCGCCAGATCGATGGTGGAGCTCACGATCAGGGCGTCGTCAGCGCTGCGATCGAGTTCGAGGACGAACGACTTGTCGATCTTCAACTCGTCTACCGGCAGCTGCTTGAGCTGAGCGAGAGACGACTGGCCGGTGCCGAAGTCGTCGATGGACAGGCGGATGCCCAGGGCCTTCAGCCGTTCCAGAGCCTGGCAGGCCCGGTCGCGGTCGCGCATGATGGCGCTTTCGGTGATCTCCATGACCAGCCGGCTGCCGTCTACGCCATAGTGCTGCATGATGCGATCGATGATCCGGTGCAGATTGGCATCGGCCAGATCGTGTGCTGACAGGTTGATCGACACGCACATGTCCATGCCGGCTTTCTGCCAGCGGGCGACCTGGCTGATGGCAGCGTTGAGCATCCAGTCGGTGAGCAGGCGGATGTTGCCGGAGCGTTCCGCCAGCAGAATGAATTCGTCCGGCGGGATGAAGCCGAGGCGCGGGTGCTGCCAGCGCAGTAATGCCTCGCCTTCGACGACCCGGTTGCTCGCCAGGTCAATTTTGGGTTGATAGAAAACGCTTAACTGGTCGCCCGCGCAGGCGTCCTCGAAGCTGGCAATGATGTCGAGCTGACGGGCGCGGGACTCCTCGCGCCCGGGCAGGTAGCCCATGCAGCCGTCTGCCGTCTCATTGGCAGCTTCCAGGGTGGTCTCTACGCCCCGGTACAGGGTGAGGAAATCGCCCGCGTCCCGGGGATAAGCGATGACGGCCGCGCAGCAGCGGCAGGTCACAGTGTGGTTGCCGATGGCATAGGTTTCCGCAGCCCTGTCACGCATTGCTCGAGCCTGAATCAAGGCTTCCTCCGGCGACATGGGCGGCAGCACGACGGCAAACTCATTGCCGCTCACCCGTGCTACTTCGCGAACGCCGGGAATTCCGCTCAGGCGTTTGGCCAGTGCCGCGAGCAGCGCGTTGCTGATGTCGTAGCCGAAGCTGAAGCTCACGTCCTTCAGGTCGGCCACGGCCAGCAGGCAGAGGGTAAACGGTGCCGGCTGGTTGCTGTATTCACGCTGCAGGCGACGCAGGTTGGGCAGATCTGTCAGGTCGTCGTAATCTGCCTGGTAGCGGATGCGGGCTTCACGTTCCCGGATACCGTCCTGCATGGTGTTCAGTGCTGAGCCGAGCAAGGCCATCTCACCCCCGTCCTCCACACGTACTGGAGTGGTGTAGTCGCCCTGTTCGATCTTGCGTGCAGCGCTGATCAGGCGCTGCACTGGATTGGACATGCGGCGGGCCAGGTAGATGCTCAATGTCAATGCCAGAGCCAGGGCGGCTGACAGGATGGCCGTGGTCTGGCCGATCACCAGCCAGATTGTCTCGCTGATGACCCGGGTGGGCTTCTGCAGAACGGCGAAAATGCGTGTGTCTCCGTCGGAATTCAAGGCACGTACGGCGCTCAGGTAAGTCTGCTCGTTTGTATAGAGAATCCGTCCGTCACGCTCGGCCCGGTAGTTCACCAGTGTCGGCAGCAGTGCCCGGTGATCTGCCACCGGCAGGGTGGACACCGCAGCGGCGACGCTGTCGTTCTTGTCGAGGGCGGTAAATGTCACCGCCAGATCAGTAAGCTCAGCCAGCTCGAGGGCGATCGAGTGATCGATGGCGAAGGCGACCACCACCCAGGCAATGGGCTCCGGGGCCAGTACCGGGACGACGAAGAACTGATACAGGTTGCCCCGATAGGCCGCAGTGGCCGCGGCGGAGCCTTCCGTCCGGGCGCGCTGCAGGGCAGCCTGAAAAGGCATGTCGTCCACGGCGGTGGCCCCGGCGGCTGCCAGCGTCCGGCCGGCGGTATTCACCAGCACAACCAGATCAGCCTGAACCCGCTGACCGTGGTTGGCCAGCGCCGAGGCAATGGTTGCTTCGTCGTTGCTGGCCACGGCGGAACGAAAGCCGTAGTCGTTGGTGAGTACGGCGACGGCGGATTCGAGCTGTTCGCGCCGCGATCTGAGAAAGCTGTCGAGCACATGGCTGCCCACCAGCGCCTTCTCGCGCATCTGATTGAGGACCTTCTGCGAACTGGTAATGGAAACGGCGACGCCCACGCAGAGTACCGTCACCGACAGCAGGCCGGTGAAGGCGAGCAACAATTTGCCCTGAAACCCCTGCGGCAGCAGTCTCCGGCTCATTGATTGGCCCAGGCTTTGAGGCCTCTGACCGGGGGTTTCCGGGGTGGTGTTACGTGAATGCTGCGTTGCAGCTCCAGGCTCCGGCTGTCGATGGTCAGCGGCTCCGGGACGAAAGGCTCCTCCGCCCGCTGGTGCCAGATGGTCAATTCGTAGTCGCCATCCGGCACTCCATCGATGGTGGCCAGGCCGCCCGTGTCGGTCAGTGCCACATGCGGCGTATCCGCAACAAAGATGTAGCCGCGCATATCGTCGTGAATGTTGCACCCCAGCGCGACGACGCCGGTCTTGTCGAATTCCACCGGCTCATGGGTGTCGCCTTTGTACAGCGGCAACTCGAAGACTTTCGCCGGCGAGAACGAGTAGACGTGGTGCTGGGTATCATCCAGGTTCGGAAACTTGACGCGCGTGCCGCGGCTGATGGCCAGAATCTCCGGGGCGAAGGCCTGATTCTGCTGGGCCATGGTGGCGGCCCGGGTCCCGGCGGCGGCAGGGTCTGCCGAACCCGCAGAGCCGTCCGAGGCAGCCGTCGTCACAGCCACCACAGCATCGGTCAGCGGTTCACCGGCAGCATCCACCACCCGCAACTGAACCTGCGTGGCCGCGGCGGGACCGCCGGCCAGCAGCAGCACGAAGGCAAGCGCCGGGCGGAACGGTGCCCTGAACCCCCGGACGGTGACGGCAGGAAGTCTTCCGTTGTCCTTCACGGCTGTTGATCCTCCACCGGTTCGGTGCCGTCGGGCGTGAACTCCCTTGAGCGGATGGTCTCTCGGGCACACGGCCCCTGATTTGAGAGCTTAGTCACCCTGAGCGCCTGATAATGAGAATGACTTCACACTCAAGGCCGTGAACCTGCGCCAGCGGCCGCCGGCGCAGCCTGACCCTTGCGCCGGCCCGTTACGCGCTGTAGAAGGCAGGCATGGCAACCGAGATTGAACGCAAGTTTCTGGTCAACGAGCTGCCGGACGTGGAGTCGCTGGACGGCCAGCCCATGATCCAGGGCTATCTGCGTGCCGACGCCGGCGGTTCGGTGCGCGTGCGGATCACCGGCGATGGCGCCCATCTCAACATCAAGGGGCCCGGCGACGGCGCCAGCCGGACGGAGTTCGAGTACGCCATCCCGGCAGCGGATGCGCGGGTCATGCTGGATACCCTCTGTGTCGGGGCGCCGGTGGAAAAGGTGCGCTACCGTATCGACCACGCCGGCTACATCTGGGAGCTGGACGTCTTCTCCGGAGCCAATGACGGCCTGGTGCTGGCCGAAGTGGAAATGACCAGCATCGATGACACACCGGAGGTGCCTGGCTGGGTGGGACGGGAGGTCACCGGCGAGGCGCCGTATTACAATGCGAGCCTGGCGCTGCAGCCGTTTACCGAGTGGGCCGATTGACCGAGCCGGCCAGCCGGTTTCAACGAACGCCGTGCATCCAGCGTTTCAGCAACGGCGTCAGTGCCAGGACCAGGGTACCCATGACCAGCGGCCCCAGAACCAGCAGCAGGTAAAAGCCGGCAAGGCCTTCCAGCAGGAATGTCATTTCGCCACGCTGCAACATAACCGAGAAGCGGGCTACTTCGCCGGCCAGCAGATTAGCCAGCGAGAAAGTGAAGAACCAGACACCCATCATGAGTGACTGGAGATGGTAGGGGGCCAGCCGGGTGACCATGGACAGGCCTACGGGGGACAGACACAGTTCTCCCCACGTATAGACCACGTAGGTGATGAGCAGCCAGTGCGCGCCGGCCAGGCCTTCCCCGCGCGCCTGCAGAGAGCCAGCCACCATGGCCAGAAAGGCCAGCCCCAGCAGCCACAGGCCCAGGGTGAACTTGACGGGCGTGCTGGGCTCCAGGCCGCGGCGGCCGAGAAACACCCACAACCATGCGAAGGCCGGCGCAAAGGCGATCACCGCGGCCGGATTTACCGACTGATACCAGGTGGCCGGAAACGGCTGCTCCAGCAGCCCCCACAGCGTCCGGTCGGTACTCTGCGCTGCGAAGACGTTCATGGAGCTGCCCGCCTGCTCGAAGGCCGTCCAGAAGGCCACGTTGCCGAGGAACGCCAGGATTACGATGACGCCCACGCGCTGCCATTCCACCCGGGACAGGCGCAGCCCACCCTGCTGCCGCAGCGCCGCCCGGGCGCCGGGCTCCGGGGCCAGGCCGATGCCGGCCAGGTAGGTGGGTCGCAGATACTGATAGGTCAGAATGCCCAGGATCATGCCCACGGCCGCACAGCCGAACCCCCAGTGCCAGCCGACCATTTCACCCAGGGTGCCGGCGATCAGCGGGGCGGCTACGGCGCCCAGGTTGATACCCATGTAGAAGACGGTGAACCCGGCGTCGCGGCGCGGATCGTCGCGTTCGTAGAGCTGACCGACCATGACGCTCACGCAGGGCTTGAAGAAGCCGGTGCCGATGACGATCAGGGTGAGTCCGGCGATGAAGCACAGCAACGCGCCCGGGCTGGTCTGCAGGGTCACGGCGGCCCCGGGGGTCACGCCGAACAGTTCCGTGCCGGCCAGGGTGAGATGGCCGGCGGCGATGATCCAGCCGCCCACGAGCAGAGAGCGGTGAGTACCCAGCAGCCGGTCGGCAATGAAGCCGCCGATGATGGGGGTGAGATAGACGGCCCAGGTATAGATGCCGTAGAGGCGGTAGGCGTCGGCTTCCGACCAGCCGAACCCCGGGTTGGCGGCAGGCTCGTCCAGGCCGCCCGTGGAGGAGATAAGATACAGCACCAGCAGAGCGCGCATGCCGTAGTAGCTGAAGCGCTCCCACATCTCGGTGATGAACAGGACCCACAGGCCCCTGGGCTGATTCATGCTAGCTCCCGCCGCAGGACCGTGGTGAGCATAGCATCGCCGCAGAGCGGGCGTTTGCATTGGCGCCAGGATCCGCTAAATTGTGCAGTACACAATAAGTGCCTGAGGTTAGGCAGCCATGGAAATGACGGCAGAGACGCGCAGCGCCCCCGAGCGCCTTCCGACCCTGGACGATGCCGAGAGCTATGCACAGTGGCAGGCGGCAGCCCAGGCTCATGACGAACGCTCCGGGGCCGCTGCCTGGCGCCGCACCGACGTCAGCCGGCGCTATGACTATCGGGTGATCCGCCGGCGCCTCGAGGAGTTGCGGGCCGTGCGCGCCGCGGAGGACCCGCACCGTCTGCTCTATTACCTCAACGAAGGCATCCACGGCAACATGGGCGGCATGGGCCGCAGCCGCCTGTACCGCAAGGCCAAGTCCGGTACCAAGGATCTCATCACCAGCTACATCGACGAACAGGCGGATGCCCTGGAGCAGATTGCCGCGGTGGACGACTCGGTCATTCCGCTGCCCGAGAAGCTCGACTTCTTCCGCCGCGCCAGCCACTGCTTCGGGCGGACGGCACTCATGCTGTCGGGCGCCGGGGCGCTCGGTCCGTTCCATGTGGGTGTGATCAAAGCGCTGGTGGAACAGGGATTGCTGCCCAACGTCATTTCCGGGTCCAGCGCCGGTGCCCTGGTGGCCGCCATCGTCGGCACCCGGGACGATGCGGCCCTGCACGAGGTGTTCGAGCCGCGCAGCATCGTCGACGTGTTCGCAGAGGAGGCGGCGGCGGAAGCCGACCTGATCAAAGGCAACCGGCGCATGAGCATCCGTGAGGTGCGGGGCTTCGTCGAGCACCAGATTCCCGACATGACGTTTCAGGAGGCTTTCGAGCTGACCGGGCGGCGTATCAACATATCCGTCTCACCCCGGGAGCTGCATCAGCAGTCGCGGCTGCTCAATGCCATTACATCGCCCAACGTGCTGATCCGCGAAGCCGTGCTGGCTTCCTGTGCCATACCCGGCATTTTCCCGCCGGTGACCCTGGCCGCCCGGGACCGTCACGGCCAACGGCAGCCCTACGTACCCAGCCGGCAGTGGATGGACGGCTCGGTCACCGACGATCTGCCCGCCAAGCGGCTGATCCGCCTGTACGGCGTCAATCACTTCATCACCAGCCAGACCAACCCGCTGGTGCTCTGGGCCATGCGCGACTCCCAGGCTCAGGACAACCTGCTCGGGCGCTGGTGGGAGATCAACCAGAACGCCAGCCGCGAGCTGTTGCGGGCGACCTATCCGTTCGCTATGGAACTGACCCGGGATCTTTATCCGCTGAACATCATCACCCGCATGTTCTACAGCGTCGCCACCCAGGACTACACGGCCGACATCAACATCCTGCCGCGGCGGCGCTTCTGGGACCCGCGTAAACTGCTGTCCATTCTCGACGAGGGCGAGGTGCGTACCCTGATCAGCGAGGGCGAGAAGGCGACCTGGCCGCGCATCGAGATGATCCGCAACTGCACGAAGATCAGCCGCGCTCTGGATGGCATTCTCGACCGGCTGGAAACCCAGCACATTTACGCCCACGCCTGACGGCGGCGGGTTCAGGGGCGCTGCCGCTTCATACCCCAGGGCCGACTTGTCTCCGAGCCCTGCAGCCAGGTGCGCGCGCTGACGCGCGCGGAGCGGATAAGCAGGTTGCCGGCAGCTCATGCATGGGGTTATCGTGGACGCGTAGTCGGCCATCCCCGTGCGTGCGGTGGCCGGGCTACGCAGTCCAGCCACGCAGCGCGCTATATTTGCCGGTGAAGGGGCAGGTATGGATACGACGGGAAGCCCGGGCGCTATCCAGGAGGCTCAGAGCCTCATGCCGTTCCTTGCCTACTCGCTGTCTGTGGTGGGCGTTCTCGCCGCTACTCTGCTGATCTCCTGGGTTGCGGGCAGCCGTACCCGGCGCCGCCGGGCCACCGATCAACCTTTTGAATCCGGTGTCGTGTCCGTGGGCAATGCCGATGAGCTGCGCCTGTCGGTGGAGTTTTATCTGGTCGCCATGTTCTTCGTCATATTCGACGTGGAGGCGATCTTCCTCTTTGCCTGGGCCGTGGCATTTTTCGAACTCGGCTGGCGCGGCTATCTGGGCAGCGCCGTGTTCATCATCGTGTTGCTGGCGGCCCTGGTCTACGAGTGGCGCATCGGCGCGCTGGACTGGGGTGTGAAGCGCCGCAGCCGGCGCAGTGCCGGAACCCGGGATGAGCTGCCGGGAGGGGCCTCATGAGGTGGAACCTGATTCCGGTGACGCCGGACGAGCCCATGACCGAGGCGGATGCCGAACGTGATCGGCTTAATGGCCAGAGTGTGCTGCTGGCCAGGCTGGAAGACCTGGTGGCGTGGGGGCGCGCCAATTCCCTGTGGCCGTTCAACTTCGGCCTGTCGTGCTGTTACGTGGAAATGGCCACCGCATTCACGCCGCGCCACGATCTGGCCCGCTTCGGCGCCGAGGTGATCCGCGCCAGCCCGCGTCAGGCGGACCTGATCGTGGTATCCGGCACGGTGTTCCGCAAGATGGGTCCGGTGCTGCAGCAGCTCTACGATCAGATGCTCGAACCCAAGTGGGTCATATCCATGGGTTCCTGCGCCAACTCCGGCGGCATGTACGACGTTTACAGCGTGGTCCAGGGTGTGGACAAATTTCTCCCCGTGGACGTCTATGTGCCCGGTTGTCCGCCGCGCCCCGAGGCGCTCATGCAGGGCCTGACCCTGCTGCAGGATGCTGTGGCCGCAGACCGGCGGCCCCTGTCCTGGGTTGTGGAGGATCAACCGCGCCCCGAGCCGGCCAGGCCAAGCCTGCGCGACCAGCGCACGCCGGAGCGTATGCGCGCCACCCGCTACGCCGAGCCCACCGGAGTGGGCGATGTTCCCCCCTACGGTACGCCCCTCAAGGGTCGTTCTAAGGCTGGGCGGTGACGGAGGCTGCAAACGCACAACAGGAGCAGTCTCCGGCAGTCGCCCGCGAGCTCAACGCCCGTTTCGGCGACGTCTGTCACGAGCAGGCCACGGTGGACGGTATTCCCACGTTCTGGATACCGCCGGATCGTCTGGTCGAGGTCGCCGCCTTTCTGAAGCGCGAGGTGCCGCAGCCGTTCAGCATGCTCTATGACCTGTCGGCCATTGACGAGCGGCTGCGGCAGCATCGCCCCGGGCAGCCGGCAGCGGACTTCACCGCTTTCTATCATCTGTGGTCGCTCGAGCGTGCCGAGCAGGTGCGGCTGAAAGTGGCGCTGTTCGACGATCGGCTGCGCGTGCCTACGTTGACCGGCCTGTGGCCGGCAGCCAACTGGTACGAGCGCGAGGCCTTCGACATGTTCGGCATCGACTTCGACGGTCATCCGAACCTGTTCCGCATTCTCACGCCGCCGAACTGGCAGGGGCATCCGCTGCGTAAAGAGCACCCGGCGCGGGCTACGGAAATGGAACCGTTCGCCATGAGCGACGAGTTCCTGGAGGAACAGCAGGAGGCGCTGCGCTTCGTCCCCGAGCAGTGGGGCATGTCACGGCGTACCGAGCACACCGACTACATGTTCCTCAATCTGGGGCCCAACCATCCCAGTGTGCACGGTGTGTTCCGGGTGGCGCTGCAGCTCGACGGCGAGGAGATCGTCGATGCCGTGCCCGACATCGGCTATCACCACCGGGCGGCGGAGAAGATGGGCGAGCGCCAGTCCTGGCACACGTTCATCCCCTATACCGACCGCATCGACTATCTGGGCGGGGTGATGAACAACCTGCCCTACGTCATGGCCGTGGAGCGTATGGCCGGCATCGAAGTCCCGGAACGCGCGCGGGTGATCCGCATCATGGTCAGCGAGTTGTTCCGCATCGCCAGCCATCTGGTGTTCTACGGCACCTTTGCCCAGGATCTGGGGCAGCTTTCACCGGTGTTCTACATGTTCTCCGACCGGGAGCGGGCCTTTTCCATCGTCGAGGCCATCACCGGCGGACGCATGCACCCGAGCTGGTTCCGCATCGGCGGCGTCACGGCCGATCTGCCGCAGGGCTGGGAGGCCATGCTGCGGGACTTTCTCGACGACATGCCCGGGCGCCTGGATCACTATGACGACATGGTGCTGAAGAACGGCATCATCAAGCGCCGCACTAAGGGTATCGGTGCCTACGATACGGCGGAGGCCATCGAGTGGGGCGTCACGGGCCCCGGTCTGCGGGCCACGGGTCTCGGCTGGGACCTGCGCAAGGAACGGCCTTACGGCGGCTACGATCAGTTCGACTTCGAGGTTCCCGTGGGCAGCAACGGCGATTGTTACGACCGCTGCGTGGTGCGGGTGGAAGAGATGCGCCAGAGTCTGCGGATCATCCGCCAGTGCGTCGATAACATGCCGTCCGGGCCGGTCAAGGCCGAGCATCCGCAGACCACGCCGCCGCCGCGCGATGCCACCATGCACGACATCGAGACCCTGATTCAGCACTTTCTCAACGTGAGCTGGGGGCCGGTGATTCCGCCGTCGGAATGCTCGGTGAGCGTCGAAGCCACCAAAGGGCTGAACAGCTATTACCTGGTGTCCGACGGCAATACGGCGTCGTACCGCACGCGTATCCGCACGCCGTCGTTTCCGCACCTGCAGATGATTCCCCTGATCAGCCGGGGGCTGCTGGTGGCGGATCTCATAGCCATCATTGCCAGCATCGACTTCGTCATGGCGGATGTAGACCGATGAGCGAGCTGATCAATCCATTGTCGGCAGAAGAGATCGCCGCCATCGAGGCCGAGGCTGCCCATCTGCCCGAGCGGCGCTCCGCGGCCATCGAGGCCCTGCGCATCGTGCAGGCAAAGCGGGGCTGGATATCCGACGAGAGCCTGGCTGCCATCGCCCGCCAGCTCGGCATGAGCAGCGATGCGCTGGAAGCCGTGGCGACCTTCTACAACCTGATATTCCGCCAGCCCGTGGGCCGCCATGTGGTGCTGTATTGCGACAGCGTGAGCTGTTACGTCATGGGCTGCGAGGCGGTGAAAGCCAGGCTGTGCCACGAACTGGGGGTGGAACCGGGGGGTACCACCCCTGACGACCGCTTCACCCTGCTCCCCACCGTATGTCTGGGCGCCTGCGATCGGGCTCCGGTAGTCATGGTGGACGAGGAGCTTTACGGCAACGTGTCCGCGGACACCATACAGGAGCTGCTGTCGCGCCATGACTGAGGCCGCTGACAACAAACCTCTGACGGCGCGCATCACGGTGGCCGGCGGCTTCGTCGATATCGACGCCTACGAGCGGGCGGGCGGCTATCAGGCACTGCGTCATGCGGTCACGGCCATGGCGCCCGGGGACGTGACCCAGACCGTCAAGGACGCCAA
Organism: Gammaproteobacteria bacterium; assembly: GCA_034522075.1. Lineage (GTDB taxonomy): Bacteria > Pseudomonadota > Gammaproteobacteria > Pseudomonadales > Azotimanducaceae > UBA7803. The sequence continues at coordinate 35,628 of JAXHLO010000021.1, forward strand.
CCTGCGCGGCCGCGGCGGGGCGGGATTCCCCACCGGCGTCAAATGGGGCTTTGTGCCCATGGGCGACGATGCCGGGGATGGCATCAAGTATTTCATCTGCAACGCCGACGAGATGGAGCCCGGCACCTTCAAAGACCGCTACCTGATGGAGAACGACCCGCACCTGCTGCTCGAAGGCCTTCTGCTCGGCGCCTATGCCATTCAGGCGCAGCAGGCCTATATCTTCATTCGCGGCGAGTATCACCTGGCCGCCCGGCGCTCCGAGGCAAGCCATTGCGGAGGCGGCAGCAGCGGCTATCTGCGGCCACGATGTGCTCGGGAGCCGGTTTCGATCGGACCGTGCTGCACCGCTCCGGCGGTCGCTACCTGTGCGGCGAGGAGACGGCGTTGCTCAATGCGCTCGAGGGTCGGCGGGCCACGCCGCGCGGCCAAGCCACCGTTTCCGCCGGCCAGCGGCGCCTGGGGCCGGCCGACCATCGTCAACAACGCGGAAACCCTGTGCAACGTCCCCGGCATCATCCGCAACGGTGCGACGTGGTACCAGGAACTCGGCCGCGGCGAGGATGCCGGCACCAAGCTGTTCGGCGTCAGCGGCCGGGTGCAGCGCCCGGGTCTGCTGGGAGCTGCCCATGGGTACGCCCATCCGGGAGATTCTTTACGACCACGCCGGCGGCATGCAGGACGGCTATACGTTCCGCGGGCTGCTGCCGGGCGGCGCCTCCACGGACTTTCTGGTCGAGGAGCACCTGGATCTGCCCATGGACTATGCCGCCATCGGCGATGCCGGCAGCCGGCTGGGTACGGGCACCATGATCATCGTGGACGATTCCGTCTGCGTGGTGGATCTGGCGCGCAATCTGCAGCATTTCTTCGCGCAGGAATCCTGCGGCTTCTGCACCCCCTGCCGGGAAGGCCTGCCCTGGGTCTGGAGCGCGATGCTGGCCGCGATCGGAGGCGGGCAGCGCGGGGAGACCCGGCGACCTGGAGACTGCTGCGATCGCAACGCGCATTACATCGGCGTACCCGGCAATACCTTCTGCGTGCATGCGACCGGCGCCATGGAGCCGCTGGCCAGTGCGCTGAAGTACTTTCGTGAAGATTTCGAGGCGCACATCGAGGAGCGTGCCTGTCCTGTCCACTGCATGACGGCTGAGAGCGATCTGATGCCGACCATCGAAGTCGACGAGTCGTGCAGCTATGCAGGTTCGGGAGGCGGCGACGCGAACCCTGCTGCAGGCGTGCCTGTCCCAGGGTCTCGACCTGCCGTATTTCTGCTGGCACCCGTCACTGGGTTCGGTGGGCGCCTGCCGGCAGTGCGCGGTCGATGCAGTACACGGACGAAGAGGACGACACGGGCATGCTCGTCATGGCCTGCATGACGCCGGCCGCCGACGGCAGCCGGCTGTCCATCAAGGACGGCCGAAGCCACGGCGATTCCGCGCCAGCGGTCATCGAGATGGCTGATGATCAACCACCCCCACGACTGTCCCGTCTGCGAGGAAGGCGGCGAATGCCATCTGCAGGATATGACGGTCATGACCGGTCATACCTTCCGCCGCTACCGTGGCCGCAAACGCACGTTCCGCAATCAGTATCTGGGGCCGCTGATCAACCACGAGATGAACCGCTGCATAACCTGTTACCGCTGCGTGCGCTTCTATCGTGACTATGCCGGCGGCCGGGATCTCGATGCCTTCGGCTCGCGTCGACCGACGTCTACTTCGGCCGTGCCGAAGACGGCGTGCTGCAGAGCGAGTTCGCCGGCAACCTGGTGGAGGTGTGTCCCACCGGGGTGTTCACCGACAAGCCGTTCAGCCGGACCTATACGCGCAAGTGGGATCTGACGTCGGCGCCGTCGCGTCTGCACGGGCTGCGGCGTTGGCTGCAACACGCCGCCGGGCGAGCGCTACGGCACGCTCAAGCGGGTGCACAACCGCTATCACAGTGAGCTCAACGGCTATTTTCTCTGTGACCGGGGCCGTTTCGGTGCCGGCTTCGTCAACAGCGACGTCCGCCTGGAGCGCGCCGGCGTGCGCCGGGAAGATGGCTCCTTCGATGCCGTGACCGCCGAGGAAGCCGTGCAGCGGGCTGCAAGTCAGCTTGCCGGCGGCGGGTGCTGGGTATCGGCTCGCCGCGGGCCATCAACGAGGGTCGAACTTCGCCCTGCGCCAGTCTGGTGGGCGAGGAGAACTTCTACAGCCGGCGTCGCCGATCGATCAGAGCATGCCATGCTGCCAGTGGTCTGAGGCTCGTCGCGCGACCCGGCGGTTCGGGTGCCCACGCTGCAGGACGTGGAAGCGGCCGATGCCGTGCTGGTCCTCGGTGAGGATGTGGCCAACAGTGCACCCCGTGTCGCTCTGGCGTTGCGCCAGACCGTACGCAACCAGAGCTTCGCGGCAGCTGGCCGAGCGCCAGGCATTCCCGCCGTGGCATGACGCCGCGGTGCGCGAACTGGCGCCAGCCTGACCAGCACGCCTTTGTTTCAGGCCACGGTGCTGGGTACCCGTCTGGACGATATTGCCACGGCAAGTGTGCACTGCCGGCCGGAGGCCGCCGCCGGGCTGGGTGAGGCCGTGGCAGCGCAACTGGGCCAGAGCGCGGCCGGGGAGGCGGCGTTGTCCGGTGAGCTGGCGCGACGTTGCGGGCAGACCGCCGGCGCAGGCGCTAGGCGATGCCGAACGGCCGCTGGTCGTCTGCGGAACGGGCTCGCGGCTCCGCCGCCGCTGATCGTGCAGGCGGCTGCAACATCGCGCAGGGCCCTGGCGGCCCGCGGCCGGGAGGTGTCCTTGTGCCTCAACGTGCCGGAATGCAACGCCATGGGCGCACAGTTGCTGGGCGGCGGCCTGGGTCTGGGCGAGGTGCTGGCCCAGCTCGAGCGAGGCGAGGCGGATACCCTGATCGTGCTGGAAAACGAGTCGATGCCGCCGGGCGGACGCTGATCGCCTGGCGGCAGCCCTCGAACGGGCCAATGTGATCGTGCTCGATTGTCTGGAAGGCTGGACGCCCGAGCAGGCCAACGTGGTGCTGCCCGCGGCTACCTTTGCGGAGAGCGACGGCACCTGGGTCAACTACGAAGGCCGAGCGCAGCGCTTCTATCGGGTGTTCCCGGCGCGCGCCGACAGTGCGCCTGCCTGGCACTGGCTGACCCGTCTGGCCGGGGCTGTGGGCGGAGAAGCTGCCGCACGCCTTGCCGGGATCGAGCACGTGGCGGATGTCACCGCGGCGCTGGCCCGGGAACATGCGGTGTTTGCGGCCGCCGCCGATGCTGCGCCCGGCAGCGGCCCGCCGGCCGGAATGCGGGTGCCCAGGCAACCCCATCGCTACAGCGGCCGCACGGCCATGCACGCCCACGTCAGCGTTCACGAGCCGCGCGTCCCGGCTGATACCGAGTCGCCGCTGGCCTTTTCCATGGAAGGCCGGCAGCTTCACGATCCCGGGGCACTGCTGCCGTTCAGCTGGTCGCCGGGGTGGAACTCCAATCAGTCCATCTACAAGTTCCAGGCTGAGGCGGGCGGGCCGCTGCGCGGCGGACCGGCGGGCGTGCGCCTGGACCTGGCCCGGGCGGATTCCGCACCGGCCCTGGACATGCCGCCGACCGGCGGCACTGATCGGCCGTTCCAGGTGGTGCCGCTGCAGGAGGTGTTCGCCAGCGACGAATCGTCTCTGCACGCCGCCGCGGTCCGCCAGCGGGCGCCCGCTCCCTATGCAGTCCTGGCGCCGGCGGATGCCGAGCGCCTGGACATCGCCGCAGGAGCCGGCGTGCGGGTGAGCGATGGTCACGGAACAGCAAGCTTCGCGGTGCGCGTCGATCCGGCCATGGAGCCCGGTGCGGTCGGGCTGGTGGACGGGATGAGCGCTCCGCTGGTGCTGCGGCTGGGCCTGAGTGTGGACGTGACCGCCGATCCGGATTACCTGCCGCCCACGGATGGAGTGATCGCGCGAGGATGAACGTGAGCGTACAGATGCTGATGATCGTTCCCGTGCTGGCCGGCGCCTTCATCGGCGCTCTGCTGCTGGTGTGGTGGGAACGGCGTCTGCTCGGCTTCTGGCAGGATCGCCTGGGCCCCAACCGGCTCGGGCCGTTCGGCGTGCTGCAGAGTGCGGCCGATGCCATCAAGATGCTCACCAAGGACGACTGGGTGCCGCCGTTTGCCGATCGGGTGGTGTTCACCCTGGCGCCCACCGCCAGCGGCGGCCGGTGATGCTGCATGGGCTTCGCGGTGGTGCCATTCGCCCCGGGGCTCGGTCATCATCGACCTGAACATCGGCGTACTGTTCTTCCTGGCCATGACGTCCCTGGCCGTGTACAGCGTGCTGCTCGGCGGTTTCGCCTCGAACAACAAGTATTCTCTGCTCGGCGGCTTGCGCAGTGCGGCGCAGATGGTCAGTTACGAGGTGTTCATGGGCCTGTCGCTCATGGGTGTGGTCATGCTGGCGGGGTCGTTCAACCTGAGCGCCATCGTCGAAGCTCAGCGCAGTGTCTGGTTCGCGGTGCCCCAGGTGCTGGGCCTGGTGGTGTTTCTCATTGCCGGCGTGGCGGAAGCTCACCGGCTGCCCTTCGACCTGCCGGAAGCCGAGCACGAACTCACCGCCGGGTATCACACGGAATATTCCGGCATGAAGTTCGGTCTGTTCATGGTGGGCGAGTACCTGGCGGTGATTCTCACCTCGGCCATGACCGTGACCTTGTTCTTCGGCGGCTGGCTGGGCCCGGCGTTTCTGCCGCCGCTGGTGTGGTTCACCTTGAAGACGGCTGTTCTGATCTGTTTTTTCGTGCTGCTGCGGGCATCGCTGCCGCGGCCGCGCTACGACCAGCTCATGGCGTTCGGCTGGAAGATTCTGCTGCCCATTACCCTGGTGAACCTGCTGGTGACCGGCGCCCTGGTGCTGGCGTTCCACAACGGCGGGGAGGTGTGACGTGCTGAGTCAATTGCGCACGATGTGGACGGTACTGACCCATACGTTCACTCGCAAAGATACGGTGCAATACCCCGAGACCATGCCCTATATGGCGCCGCGCTACCGCGGCCGTATCGTCCTCACCCGCGACCCGGACGGCGAGGAGCGCTGTGTGGCCTGCAACCTGTGTGCGGTGGCCTGCCCGGTGGACTGCATTGCGCTGCAGAAAACCGAGGACGACGACGGGCGTTGGTATCCGGAGTTTTTCCGCATCAACTTTTCCCGCTGCATCATGTGCGGCATGTGCGAGGAAGCCTGTCCCACCTATGCCATTCAACTGATTCCGGATTTCGAGCTGTGCGAGTACCGGCGCGACAACATGGTCTATGAAAAGCAGCATCTGCTCATCGACGGTGTGGGCAAGTACCCCGACTACAGCTTCTGGCAGGTGGCCGGCAAAGCCATTCACGGCAAAGGCAAGGGCGAGGCAGAGCGCGAAAAGGAACCGGTGAACGTACGGAGTCTGCTGCCGTGAGGGCCGCAGCGGCAGCACAGCGGACGCGGGGAGGGGTGCTATGGAGCTGATCCTGTTCTACGTGGCCGGCACCGTGGCGCTGATCGCCACGGTACTGGCGGTCACCCGCAGCAATGCTGCCCACGGTCTCATCTACCTCATCGTTTCCCTGCTGGCAGTGGCGGTGATCTTCTTTGTGCTGGGCGCCCCCTTCGCCGCAGCACTGGAGGTGGTGATCTATGCCGGCGCCATCATGGTGCTGTTCGTCTTCGTGGTCATGATGCTCAACCTGGGACAACGGCGTGCGGCTGCCGAACGGGCGTGGCTGGCGCCGCGTAACTGGATCGGCCCGTCGTTGCTCGCCCTGGTGCTGCTGCTGGAGTTGACCTACATCATCTTTACCAGCTCGGCGGTCAGCGCGGGCCAGGTGGTGGGCCCGAAAGAGGTGGGTCTGGCGCTGTTCGGTCCTTATCTGCTGGCGGTGGAACTGGCGGCGCTGCTGCTGCTGGCTGCCCTGGTGGGGGCCTATCATCTGGGCCGGCGCTACATGCCCTCGCGGCGGCGTGGGGAGGAAACACCGTGAACGCCGTCAGCATACCCCTCGAGCACGTAATGGCTCTGGCAGCCACGCTGTTTCTGATCGGCCTGGCCGGTGTGCTGGTGCGGCGCAACCTGATCTTCCTGCTCATGTCGCTGGAGATCATGATGAACGCCTGCGGCCTGGCGTTCATCGCCGCCGGCGCCCGCTGGGGGGCAGCGGACGGTCAGATCATGTACATGCTGATACTGGCTCTGGCGGCCGCCGAGGTGGCCGTCGCCCTGGGTCTGCTGCTGCAGCTCGAGCGCCGCCTCGGCAGTCTCGACATCGATGCGGCCAGCGAGTTGCGAGGCTGACCGTGGAAGCGCTCTGGCTCATACCGCTGCTGCCGCTTCTGGGCTTTGTGACTCTGCTTGTCACCGAGGGGCGCCTGCCCGCCGTGCTCGTGGCCATGATCGGTGCGGGCTCCGTGGGCCTGGCGGCGCTGGCTGCTGCACCGGTGACTTTGGATTTTCTCCAGCAGGGGCCGGGCACGGTGTTCGCCCAGCCGCTGTGGGTCTGGATCGACGTGGCCGGGTTCTCTCCGGACATCACCCTGTACCTGGACGGTCTGTCGCTGGCCATGGTCTGGGTCATTACCGGTGTGGGCTTTCTCATTCACCTCTACGCCACGGGCTACATGGCCGGCGATCCGGGCTACAGCCGTTTCTTTGCCTATATGAATCTGTTCGTCTTCGCCATGCTCATGCTGGTGCTGGCGGACGATCTGCTGGTGCTCTATCTCGGCTGGGAGGGTGTGGGCCTGTGCAGTTATCTGCTCATCGGCTTCTTCCATGACGAGCCGGCCAACGGCTACGCGGCGCGTAAGGCCTTCGTGGTGACGCGGGTGGGCGATACCGCCATGGCGCTGGGCCTGTTTCTGCTGTTCCGGGAGCTGGGCACACTGGACATCCAGTCCGTGCTCAGCGCAGCGACCACAACGTGGCCCGACGGATCCACCACCGTCACCGTGGCAGCGCTGCTGATACTCGGCGGCGCCGTGGGCAAATCGGCACAGCTGCCGCTGCAGACCTGGTTGCCGGATGCCATGGCCGGCCCCACCCCGGTGAGCGCATTGATTCATGCGGCCACCATGGTTACTGCCGGGGTCTATCTCGTTGCCCGTGTGCACGACCTCTTCCTGCTCTCGCCGCTGGCACAGAGCGCGCTGATCGGGGTGGGCCTGGCAACTCTGTTCATGGCTGCCTGTGCGGCGCTGGTGCAGCGGGACATCAAACGCATTCTCGCCTATTCCACCATGAGCCAGATCGGCTACATGTTTTTTGCCCTGGGTGTCGGTGCCTGGTCTGCGGCGGTGTTCCACCTCATGACCCACGCGTTTTTCAAGGCGCTGCTGTTCCTGTCGGCCGGCTCGGTGATCCTGGCGCTGCACCACGAGCAGGACATTTTCCGTATGGGCGGGCTGTGGCGTCGGCTGCCGCTGCCGTTCGCCGGCATGCTGGTGGGCGCCGCGGCGCTGGCGGCTCTGCCGTTCACCTCCGGTTTTTACAGCAAAGATGCCATTCTGCTGGCCAGCGCCGCGGCGCCCGGCGGCCTGTGGCTCTGGGCCGCGGCTTCGCTGGCAGCCCTGGTGACGGCCCTGTACAGCGCGCGGTTGATCTTCGTGGTGTTCTTCGGCCCGCCGGGTTCCGCAGCCGGGCCCGACGACGGCTCGAATAACGCCATGCGCGGACCGCTGGTCGTGCTGTCCCTGCTGGCCCTCGGCGGCGGCTGGTTCGGTCTCGCGCCGCCGGCTGCCGTGCTGCCGGATGGCGGCGTGAGCCACGGCCATGGCGGCTGGCTGGCCTGGGTCACCGGCGCCGTGCCGCTGCTCGGTGTCGGTCTCGGCTATCTGCTGTTCTACCGCTGGCGGGAGCGTACCGCCGCGCTGGTCAGCGGCGCGGCGGCGCAGACGCTGCGCCGCTTCTGGCAGGCGGGCTGGGGCTTCGACTGGTTGTACGCTCGGTTGTTTGAACAGCCATTCACCGCGCTGGCGCGGCTCAACCGGCGGGATGTGGTGGACGTACCCTTTGTCCTCACGGCCGCCCTGCTGCGCATCGGCCATCAATTGGCGGCAGATGGTCAGAACGGCCGCCTGCGCTGGTATCTGGCGAACATGGCGGCCGGACTGGCGCTCCTGCTGATCATCGTGCTGGGGGCGGCGTAATGCTGCTGTGGCTCATCGCCGTGCTCGCCGGGGGCGGGGTGCTGGCCTGGCTGAGCGAGCGTATGGGTGCTGCCTGGCCGCAGCGGGTAGCGCTGCTGGTCCTGGCGGTGGCGGCTGTCTGCACAGCAATGCTGTGGATCGGCGGCGCCGACGCGGCGGGGCTCTATGCGCTCACGGATCTGCCCTGGATACCGCGCTTCGGTATCGGTCTGGTGCTGGCGCTGGATGGTCTCAGTCTGCTGCTCGTGGCCCTGACCGTACTGCTCGGGGCCGTGGCCGTGATCTCCTCGTGGACTGAGATCAGCCAGCGCCACGGACTGTTTCAACTCAACCTGCTCATGACCCTGGCCGGTGTGGTCGGCGTATTCACGGCCCTGGATCTGTTCGCCTTCTTCGTCTTCTGGGAGGTGATGCTGGTACCCATGTACCTGCTCATCGCCATCTGGGGGCATGAAGAACGCGGCTATGCGTCCATGAAGTTCTTTCTGTTCACCCAGATCAGCGGGCTGCTGCTGCTGGTGGCTATTATCGCCCTGGTGCTGCATCACCAGTCGGCCAGCGGTGTGCTCACCTTCGATTACCGGATTCTGCTCGGTGCGGCGGCCGGAGTGCCGGCGTGGATCATGCTGGGATTCCTGGCGGCGTTTCTGACCAAGCTGCCGGGCGTGCCGTTGCATACCTGGCTGCCGGACGCCCATACCCAGGCGCCGACCGCGGGCAGCGTGATTCTGGCCGGGATCATGCTGAAGACCGGCGCCTACGGGCTCATCCGTTTCGTGGTGCCGCTGTTTCCCGAGGCGTCCCTGGAACTGCGCTATCCCATCATGCTGCTCGGTGCGGTGAGCGTGGTCTATGGGGCCTATGTCGCGTTCGCCCAGGACGACTTCAAACGTCTGGTGGCCTACAGCAGCATCAGCCACATGGGCTTCGTCCTGCTCGGCGTGTTCGCCTGGAATCAAGTGGCGGTACAGGGCGCCGTGGTGCAGATGGTGGCCCACGGCTTTTCCACGGCGGCCCTGTTCATGATGGCCGGCGCGCTGCAGGAGCGGCTGCACACCCGCGACCTGGCGCGGATGGGCGGTCTCTGGGGGCGGGCGCCGCGCATGGGTGCGGTCACTCTGTTCTTCGTGGTGGCCTCTCTGGGCATGCCCGGGCTCGGCAACTTCGTCGGCGAATTCATGGTGCTGGTCGGCGCCTTCCAGGTGAACGTGGAGCTCACCGTGCTGGCCGCCCTGGGGCTGGTGGTAGCTGCGGCCTACGCGCTGCTGCTCATGCAGCGGTCATTTCAGGGATCGCCGGGAGGCTCGGCCCAGGGCGGATCCGCACCGCTGCAGGACTTCGGCGCCCGGGAGATGGCCGTCATGCTGGTGCTGGCGGCGGCCCTGGTGTGGCTGGGTGTCTATCCGCAGCCGCTGCTGGATCTGTCGGGCCCGGTGCTCGAGGGCCTGGGCACCGGCCGGGGAGCACTGCCGTGAGCGGCGCGGACTTCCAGGCGCTGTCCGTGCTGCTGATTCTGGCGGGCGGGGTCGTGGTGGTTCTACTGACCATCTCGTTCCTGCGCCGGCACCGCCTGGTTCAATATCTCACCCTGGCCACTCTGGCCGCAGCCCTGGCCGCCCTGGGCGCCGCAGCGGGGGTGATTCCGCGCAGTGTGACGCCGCTCGTGGTCATGGATGGTTACGCTCTGTACTTCTCGGCACTGCTGGTGGGCGCCGCCCTGGTCACCGTGCTGCTGTCCTATCGCTACCTGGACGGCTGCGACGACGATCCGGAGGAGTATTATCTGCTGTTGCTGGCGGCCACCGCAGGGGCCGTGACCCTGGCCGGTGCCAGCCACTTCGCCTCGCTGCTGCTGGGGCTCGAGATTCTGTCCGTATCCCTCTACGTACTCATCGCTTACCCCCGCTCCGGGCATCCGCCGCTGGAGGCGGCGCTGAAGTACCTGATTCTCTCCGGCGCCGCGTCCACCACCATGTTGTTCGGCATGGCGCTGATCTATGCAGCCACGGGTACCCTGGCGTTCGCGCCGCCGGGCGCTGCTGCCGGTGATCTGTATCTGACGGCCGGGCTGGTCATGCTGATGGCCGGTGCAGGCTTCAAGCTGTCCCTGGTGCCGTTTCACATGTGGACACCGGACGTTTACCAGGGCGCACCGGCGCCGGTGAGCGGCTATCTGGCCAGCGTGTCCAAGGCGGCCATGTTCGCCGTGCTGTTGCGCTACCTGCTGGATTCCGGCGCGCTGGCGGATCCGGCGCTGCACAGCGTGCTGCTGGTGCTCGCCGTGCTGTCCATGATCGTGGGCAATCTGCTGGCCCTGCGCCAGCATTACATCAAACGCATCTTCGCCTATTCCGCCATTGCCCATCTCGGCTACCTGCTCATACCCCTCGTCGCGCTGGGACAGAGCGACCCGGACCTGGCGGTAGAGGCGTCGCTGGTGTACCTCGGCGCATACGTGGTCATGACGCTGGCGGCGTTCGGCGTCGTCACCGTGCTGTCCGCCGGCGCGGGAACGGCGGATGCGGATGCCCTCGATCACTATGAAGGGTTGTTCTGGCGCCGCCCGGGCGTGGCGTGTGTGCTGACCCTGGTGCTGCTGTCGCTGGCGGGCATTCCGCTCACCCTGGGCTTCATCGCCAAGTTTTATCTGTTCGCGGCCGGGGTGTCGGCGGCGACCTGGCTGCTGCTCATCGCGCTGGTGGCAGGCAGCGGTATCGGCCTTTACTACTACCTGCGCATCGTTTTCGTCATGACCCGGGATGTGTCGGCGCAACCGGCGCCGGGGCCCGGTGTGGCGGTGTCAGGACGGGTTACCCTGGGGGTTCTGGCGGCGCTGTTGCTGGTATTCGGCATCTACCCGGCACCGTTGATTACCCTGGTCCGCCAGGCTCTGCAGAGCTGGAGCGGTTGAATGCCGCAAACGGGGGCGATCCGTAACGGATCGCCCCGTAACGGGGAGAATTGGTCATGCTGAAATCGGTAAGGGTCCGTGACTACATGATCACCAAACCGGTGGTGGTCAAAGGGGATACGGATGTCTTCGAGGCCATTCACCAGATTCTGGTGAACCGGATTTCCGGCGTTACGGTGGTGGATGACGACAATCGGCCGGTGGGGGTGCTCTCCGAGCTCGACTGTCTGCGCGCCATTCTGTGGGCGACTTATCACAGTGAAGAAGTGGGCAGCCATCCGGTGCATGAGCACATGTCGACCCCGGTCGAGACCGTGGGCGCAGACGAAGACATCATCGATGTCGCCCAATCCATGCTCGATCACAAGCGCCGGCGCCGGCCGGTGGTGGACCGCCACGGGCGGTTGGTCGGGCAGGTGACCTGCCGGGCCCTGCTGCGGGCCATCAAGGAGTTCGACGTACCGCCTGACCCGAAGGAACAGTAGCCAGCGGCTGGCCTCAGCTGTCGTTGGCTTCGACGGCGCGGATGGTAATGCCCAGGGCCGATTCGTAAGGCGGCACCGTGCAGTCGACGATCCAGCCCGGCCCCACGTCCAGGCGCCGGCCGGCGAAATCAGCGTGCACGGGCATGGTGGGGCGGCCGCGGGTGCAGAGCACGGCGGTCTGCAGCCGGGTGGCGCCGGCGGCGCGCAGGTGGCAGGCGGCCCGGAACATGGATTCGCCGGTGAACAGCACGTCATCCACCAGGATCAGGTGACGGCCGTGCACGGTAATGTCCAGACTGTCCTCGTCCAGGCGGGGCCGGTCGTGCAGCACCTCGAGATCGTCGCTGTAGCGTTTCAGGGCCAGCTCGCCGACTTCCGGCGCCCGGCCGCCGGCAACCTCGAGGCGTTGCGCCAGCAACTTAGCCAGCGGGGCGCCGCGGCGCAGTATGCCGACCAGGGCGGTAGTCGCCTGCAGGTGAGGCTGGATGGCGCCGGCCAGCTCATCGAGCAATGCCTCCACGGCGGCGGCATCGGCCAGATGCAGGGTGGGCTGGCGGTCGGTCATGACGGCAGACTCCGGATCAGGGGGAATGGGCGATTTGCTCGATGCGTTGTTGCACCCGTTCACGATGGTCCTGCAACTGGTCACTCAGGGTCACCGGATAGGCCTCGGCGGCCCGGTGAACGGCGCGTATTTCGGCGGGCAGGGCAGCCAGTGCCGCGTCGGCGCGTTGGCGGCAGCGCTCGGCAGAATCCGTTTCGCGCACGCGGCGGCCCCGGCGGACGTAGGGTTCCAGCAGCGGCGTACCGTCCCGGGTCTCGTCCCGGCGGGCCAGCACGTCGCCGCGGGCCGTATCGTCTTCGAAGCGGCGGTAGATCTGCTTGGCGCCCGGCAGCGACGGCTTGCCGGTAGAGAGCTTCATCCGCCCCGAGCCGTTGTAGTCCACGAGCTTGTCGGCAATGTCCAGCTCCGGTGCGTCCGTGGAGATGCCCATGGCCGTACCGACGCCGAAGCCGTCCACGGGCACGGCGTCGTCGAGCAGCGCCTCGATGGCGAACTCGTCCAGCCCGCCGCTGACGAGCACCTGGACGGCGGAAAGGCCGGCATCGTCCAGCAGTTTGCGCGAGCGTCGGGCCAGATCGGCGAGATCGCCGGAATCGATGCGCACGCCGTGCACCTTGAAATCGTTGCCGAGCTCGCCGGCCAGGTCGATGACCTTCTGCACGCCGGCCAGGGTGTCGTAGGTATCCACCAGCAGGACGGTCTCCGGAAACTCCCGGGTAAAGGCCCGGAACGCTGCCATTTCGCTGTCATGGGCCTGGACGTAGCTGTGTGCCATGGTGCCGGACAACGGCACGCCGTAGAGTCGTCCGGCCAGCACGTTGGAGGTGGCGGTCACGCCGGCTAAATGGAATGCCCGGGCAGCTTTCAGGCCGCCGTCGGCGCCGTGAATGCGGCGTAAGCCGAAATCCAGCACCGGCCGCCCGGCAGCGGCGGTGACGATGCGGGCGGCTTTGGTGGCCAGCACCGATTGCGCATGCATCTGATTGATGACCCAGGTTTCCATGATCTGAGCTTCCGGCAGAGGCGCGGTGACTTCCACCAGGGGTTCCTGGGGAAACACGGGCGTACCGTCCGGTACGGCCATGACTTCGCCGGTAAAATGGAAGTCGGCCAGGTAATCGAGGAAGGCGTCGGAGAATCTGCCGGTATCGCGCAGAAATGTCAGATCGTCATCGCTGAAGCGGACCTCGCTGAGAAAGTCCGCCACGTCGTCGGCGCCGCAGGACAGCAGGTAGTTCCGTTCGTCGGGCAGGGTGCGATAGAACAGACTGAAGGTGGCCGGCGCCAGCATGCCCTCGGCCACGTAGGCCTGGGCCATGGTCAGCTCGTAGAAATCGGTGAACAGCGCCGCGCTGGTACCGGTGAGATAGGGCTGACTCATGCCCGGACCTCAGTAGCTTCGGCGCCGGCTTTGCGCATCTCATCCAGGGTCTTGCGGCCGCTCTCGTCGTCGATGGCGCGGGTGGCATTTTCCACCAGCACCACGTCGAAGCCTTCTTCCCGGGCGGACATGACGGTGGCATGGACACAGACGTCTTGTGCCAGGCCGGTGACCCAGACGCGTTTCACGCCGGCACGGCGCAGAAATTCGCCCAGCCCGGTGTCGTCGAATGCCGAGTACTGATCCTTATCGAGCCGGACGCCTTTGGAAACTTTTACAGTGCCGTCGGGCAGATCGAGATCTTCGCGGAAGGCGGCACCGGTTCGCCGTCAAACCCGGGCGCTGCTCAGGCCAGGGTCCGCCCTGGTCTTCGAAACTGACGTGACGTTGCGGGTGCCAGTCCCGCGAAGCGATGATTGGAATGCCGGCGGCCTGAGCCCGCTGGATGCCGGCATTGATGACAGGCACGACGGCGTCGCCGTCCGGCACGGCCAGCTTGCCGCCGGGACAGAAGTCGTTCTGCACGTCGACAATGATCAGGGCGTCGTGTCTTCGAAGCTGTAGTCGGACATATTCCCTCCAGGTGGTTTGCAGAAAGGAATGCAAGGATCACGCCGGGCTCGCGCGGGCTGCCGCCAGTACGGCGTGCAGCAGCACGTCGGTTCCCGCCGCGCAATGGGCTTCGGTGGCCCACTCCGCCTCGTTATGGCTGATGCCGTCACGGCACGGAATGAAGATCATGCTGGTGGGTGCCACTCTGGATACGTTGCAGGCATCGTGGCCGGCACCGCTGACCATTTCCAGGGCATCGTGGCCGGTGATCTGCACCGCCTCGCGTACGGCGTCGATGCATGGCTCGGCGAACTCCACACCCGGCGCATGCCAGACTCGACGCTGTGTGACCGCCAGCCCCAGCGCCGAGCATGCTCCGGCCACCGCTGCTTCGCAGGCATCCACCATGGCCTGATACTGTTGCTCATCCGGATGTCTCAGGTCCACGGTGATTTCCAGTTCTCCGGGAACCGTGTTGCCGGAGCCGGGCCGGGCTTCCATGCAGCCAATGGTCACCCGGCCCTCGGGCGCATGAGCGTCGGCGATGGCATACACCTCCGGCAGGAAGCGGGCCAGAGCCATGACCGGGTCCTTGCGCAGGTTCATGGGCGTGGGCCCGGCATGACATTCCTGGCCTTCCACCACGATGCGGTGGCGGCTCATGTGCTGCACGCCGCGGACGATGCCGATGGTGATACCGGCGTCCTCCAGCACCGGGCCCTGTTCGATATGCAGCTCGAAAGCGGCTGCCAGCGGAAACGGCTGTGCCGGCTCCGCGCCGCGATAGCCGGTGCGCTCGAGTTCCTCGCCCACGGACACCCCGGCGCGGTCCACCAGGGCACGGGCCTCGTCCAACGGCATGGCTCCCGACCACACGGCGCTGCCCATCATGGCCACGTCGAAGCGCGCACCTTCTTCATTGGTCCAGACCGCGACCTCGATGGGATGCTCGGTGCGGACGTCCGCATCGTTCAGGGTTTCAATGACCTCGAGGCCGCCGAGCACGCCGAGGATGCCGTCGAACTTACCGCCGGTGGGCTGGGTATCCAGATGACTGCCGATGAGCACCGGCGGCAGATCCTGGCTTCCCGGTCGGCGCACGAACAGATTGCCGATTTCGTCCACGCGGGTGCTGCAGCCGGCATCGCCGGCCCAGGACAGAAACAACTCGCGGCCGCGGCGGTCTTCGTCGGTCAGCGCCTGGCGGTTGCTGCCGCCCTTGGCGGTTTCACCGATCTCGCCGATGGCCATGATGCGCTCCCAGAGTCGGGTGCCGTTGGCTCGCAGGGTGGAAACGTCCGTCATGCTGGTCGCTCCTGACGATGATGGGGCCGGTCAATGGTGACACACTGGCACGGTGGGAACACGTCGGCGCCCGATGGGGTAGCATGGCGCCATGGGAGATTCGGCGCCAGCATCCATCCGGATCAGCCGCGAGCTGTACGTGCCGCAATCGCTGGTCCTCGAGGTATGGATCGAACCGGCACATCTGGCGTGCTGGTATGTGCCGCCGGAGGGAGAGGAGAGCAGCGTGCACGGACGCGAAGATGGATTCCGAGCCGTCTGGCGCGATGCGTCCGCCGGCCTCGCCACGGAGGTCTTCGAACGGACAGCGCCGCCGGCGGCGGGCGCCCTGGCAGGCACGCTGCATCTGAGCATACCCGGCCGGGGTTCCTGTGACAGCCGGCTGCACGTCGAGCTGGCGGATCTGGGCGGAGGCTGCCGAATCGAGCTCTCGCAGGAGGCATTCCCGGAAGGTGCCTGGCGTGACTGGTACGACGATGCCTGGGCGCATCGTCTGGCACGGCTGGAAGGCTATTTTTCGTCGATCTGATGTGCGGGCGGCGTGGAGCCGGAATGAAAAGGGCCGGTCCTGGACCGGCCCCCCCGTAAGCCCGTGGCAGGCTATCTGTTACTGATCGCCCTCACGAGCAAAACGAGTAGACATGGATCACCTCCTTATTTTTCCGCCTGACATGGCAGCGAATATATACCCGGGGTCTGAGGCTGGCAATGGCCGATTGCCGGACAACGGATTCGGGGATGTGGCGGCGCGGCAAACGTCGTAGCATCCGCGAATGCTCGAGTTGCGTGACATAGCGTTGGGTGCCGACGCCCTGAC
Organism: Gammaproteobacteria bacterium; assembly: GCA_034522075.1. Classification (GTDB taxonomy): domain Bacteria; phylum Pseudomonadota; class Gammaproteobacteria; order Pseudomonadales; family Azotimanducaceae; genus UBA7803. The sequence goes on from JAXHLO010000021.1 coordinate 51,801, forward strand.
CAATGCGTCCGGTCGCCGGCGCCATTCCGGGTCGGAGTCTCGGCCGCAATCGTTCCGGCAAGACAGGCCTTTGCCGGCTGATCGCCGGTCTCGAGGCGGCCGGCGGCGGCAGCATCGTGCTCGATGGGCAGGACATCACGAGACAGCCGCCGGGTGCGCGCAGCGTGGCCCTTGTGTATCAGGCATTCGTCAACTATCCCAATCTCACCGTCTTCGAAAACATCGCCTCACCTCTGCGGGCACAGCGCAGACCGCGCGCGGAAGTGCGTGAACGGGTATCAGCCATCGCCGCGCAACTGCAGCTGGCACCGTTGCTCGAGCGTTTGCCGGCGCAGCTCTCCGGCGGCCAGCAACAGCGGCTGGCCATCGGCCGGGCACTGGCCAAATCGGCCCGGGTGCTGCTGCTCGATGAACCGCTGGTGAATCTGGACTACAAGTTGCGCGAGGCTCTGGAATACGAGCTGCGGGCCATGCTGCACGCCGAGGGGTTGACGGTGATCTATACCACGTCTGATCCGCGCGATGCGTTCAATCTGGCCGACGAGGTCGTCCTGCTGGATGACCATCGGATCGTCCAGGCGGGCGCGCCGCTGGAGGTCTATCAGCGGCCGTGCACACCGGCCGCAGCCGAGCTGATGAGCGACCCCGGGGTCAACCGCTTCCGCGATGGCGGCACCCTCTGCGTGGTGCGGCCGGAGCACCTCACCCTGACCCCGGAGAGCGATGCGGCCCGACAATTCGATCTGGCCGTGCTCGGTGTGGAAACCAATGGCTCGGAGACCTACCTGCACGGGACCATGGCCGATGATCACTGGGTAGCCAAGCTGCAGGGCCTGCACCGGGTGGAAGCCGGTCAGCGGGTCAGCGTCTATGCCCCCGAGGAAGCGCTGCTGCGCTTCGAGGGTGCGCTGCATGGCTGAGATTGTTGTGGAGTCGGTGACGCAGCGTTACGCCGGTGCCGCGGAAGATACGCTCAGCAACCTGAGTCTGCGCATCGAGCGCGGCGAGGCTCACGCCCTGCTCGGCGGTTCCGGCGCCGGCAAGACCACGCTGGTAAACCTGTTGTCCGGCCTGTTGGTCCCGAGTGCGGGGCGCATCACCTTCGACGGCCGGGATGTCTCGACGGTTCGTCCCCGCGATCGGGCCGTAGCACAGGTGTTCCAGTTTCCCGTGCTGTACCAGTCTCTGAGCGTGGCCGAGATCCTGGCCTTTCCGCTGCGCAATCGCGGCTGGCGCCGTGCCGCTGCGGCAGCGCGAGCGGCGGAGATAGCCGCGCGCCTGGAACTGTCGCCGCTGCTGGGCGCGCGGGCGGCGTCGCTGTCCCTGTTCCAGAAACAACTGGTCGCCATCGGCCGTGCCCTGGTACGTCCGGACATCGCCCTGGTACTGCTCGACGAACCACTCACCGCCGTGGAACCGGCGACCAAATGGCAGCTGCGCCGCGTGATCAAAAGCATTCAGCGTGAACTGGGTGCGACCATGGTGTACGTGACCCATGATCAGACCGAAGCGCTGACCTTCGCCGACCGGATCAGCGTCATGCACGACGGGAAGATTCTGCAGACCGGGGCACCGGAAGCACTCTACAACCTGCCGGACCATGAGCACGTGGCGCATTTCATCGGCTCTCCGGGCATGAACCTGCTGGCCGCTACGGTGGCGGACGATGCTTACTGGGTCGGCGACGCCCGGCTGGCTGCGGCGCCTGGCCAGACTCCCGGACCCTGCACTCTGGGCTTCCGCCCGGAATGGGCCGTGCTCGAATGTCCCAACGGAGACGCACCGGCGGCCCGCGTTACGGCGACCCGGGTGCTGGGCGTTCACGGCGGGCAGCCCCTGGGCATCGTTACGGCCACCCTGGGCGGCCAGGTGTTGTGCACGCGCCAGGTCATCGATGTGGACAGTGGAGAACCGGCCGGATTGCGCCTCGACGCCGAGCGCGTGCTGTGTTTCCGCGATGGCCGGCGGGTAACCGGAGAAAGTGCAAGTGGCGCCGACCCGCGTAAGAACGCCCGTGGCTGATTCGCGTAAACACGACAACAGAGCCTGGCTGGGCGTGCTGCCGGTGGTGCTGATCGTGGCCTTCAGCGCGGTGATTCCGTTGATGACGGTGGTCAACTATTCCGTCCAGGATATCTTCGATCTGTCGACCCGCATTTACGTCGGCTTCGAGTGGTATCGGGAAACCCTGCATGATCCGCGCTTCCTGGCTGCGCTGTGGCGCCAGATGCTGTTCAGCGCCGTGATCCTGGCGGTGGAGATACCGCTGGGTATTCTCGTGGCCCGCAGTCTGCCGCGCGGCGGAGCCGGGGCCGGCGTGTGGCTGGTTGTCATTGCCGTGCCGCTGCTCATTCCCTGGAACGTGGTGGGCACCATCTGGCAGATGTTCGCGCGGCCCGACATCGGCCTGCTCGGTGCCGGGCTGAACGCGGTCGGGTTCGACTTCAATTTCACCGCTGATCCGCTGGATGCCTGGCTGGTGCTGATTCTCATGGACGTCTGGCACTGGACCTCACTGGTGGCGCTGCTGGCCTATGCGGGTCTCGCCGCCATACCGCCTGCCTACTACCAGGCCGCCGAGCTCGATGCCGCGGGCCGTTGGCAGGTGTTCCGCCACGTCGAGTTGCCGGGTCTCAAGCCGGTGCTGCTCATTGCCGGTCTCCTGCGCCTCATGGACAGTTTCATGATCTACACGGAGCCGTTCGTACTCACCGGCGGCGGGCCGGGCAACAGCACCACATTTCTCAGCCAGCACCTCACCACCATGGCGGTAGGTCAGTTCGATCTGGGGCCGGCTGCTGCATTCTCGGTGCTCTATTTCCTGGTGATCCTGCTGCTGTGCTGGCTGTTTTTCACGGCCGTCATGCAATCCGACAAGCTGAAAGGCGGCCCCAGTGAGTCCTGAAGCGGGCCGCCGCAGACCGCGCTGGCTGCTGTACGTCTACTGTGCGTATCTGGCGCTGCCGATCTACTGGCTGGCCGCCATGGCGCTGCAGCGCAACCAGGACATCGTTGCCGGCCTGCAGGTGGTGCCGACGCGCATTACCTTCGCCAACTTCGCCGAGATCTTTACCAATCCCGTCTGGTACACGGCATTCGGTCACTCGCTCAGCTACGTGATTCTGAACACCCTGATTTCCGTGGCGGTGGCTCTGCCCGCCGCCTACGCGTTCTCGCGCTACCGCTTCGTCGGTGACAAGCATCTGTTTTTCTGGCTGCTGACCAATCGCATGGCGCCGCCGGCGGTCTTTCTGCTGCCGTTTTTTCAGCTCTACTCCGCCATTGGGATATTCGATACGCCATTGGCCGTGGCGCTGGCTCATTGCCTGTTCACGGTGCCGCTGTCGGTGTGGATCCTCGAAGGGTTCATGTCCGGGGTACCGCGCTCCCTGGACGAAATGGCGCGCCTCGACGGCCATGGCCCGATCTATTTCTTCTTCCGTCTGTTCCTGCCCAACATCCGCGGCGGCATCGCCGTCACCGTGTTTTTCTGTTTCATGTTCAGTTGGGTGGAGTTGCTGCTGGCCCGTACTCTCACCGGCAGCGAGACCCGGCCCATCGTGGTGGTCATGACCCGTACCGTGAGTGCCTCCGGGCTCGACTGGGGTGTGCTGGCAGCCGCCGGGCTGCTCACCATTCTGCCCGGTATTGCCGTGGTCTGGTTTGTCCGGCGCGACCTGGTGAAGGGCTTCGCCCTGGGGCGCGTCTGATGGCTCTGGACTGGATGGCGTGGACCCTGCCGACGGCGCTGTTCTTCGTTGCGGTGGCCATGGCACTGCTGACGCTGACCTGGCTCGAGCTCAGATATCCCACCCGGCTGCGCCGGGGCTGGCTGCCTCTGGCCACCACCCGCGGCGATCGTTTCTTCATCAGCCTGCTGACGGCAGCCTTCGTCCATGTGGCCTGGCTCGGGCTCACCGAACTGCCGCTCGTCTGGGCGAGCGGGTTGTCGCTGTTGCTGGCGGCGGGCTTGATGCGCTGGGGCTGAGCGGGTTCAATGAAGCACAGTCAGGGAGAGGGGGTCGCATGGCTCGATGGATAGTGCTGGCGGGGCTGGTGTGCGGGGTTGCCGGCTGCGGCAGTGATGCCGACCGCAATGCGGAAGAGACCGCTCGGTCGGCCGTCGACCCGGCGGTCTATGCCGCCAATGCCGAACGCTGGGTGGATGAGGAGTTTCAGCCCTCCAGCCTCGACCGGCAGGCACAGCTCGCCGAGCTCGCCTGGTTCACCGAGGCGGCGGCACCGTTTCGTGGCATGCGCATCAACGTGGTTTCGGAAACCCTGACCACCCATGAATACGAGTCCGAGGTGCTGACCCGCGCCTTCGCCGACATCACCGGTATTCAGGTCGCCCACGACCTCATCCAGGAAGGCGATGTGATCGAGAAGCTGCAGACACAGATGCAGTCCGGCGAGAACATCTATGACGCCTACGTGAACGATTCCGATCTCATCGGCACCCATGCCCGCTATGGCTACGTGGTGCCGCTGTCGGATTTCATGGCCGGAGAGGGCGCGGACGTTACCTCGCCGACCCTGGACCTGGATGATTTCATCGGCCGCAGCTTCACCACCGGCTCCGACGGCAAGTTGTATCAGCTGCCCGATCAGCAGTTCGCCAATCTGTACTGGTTCCGCTACGACTGGTTTCAGCGCGACGACCTGCGCCAGGCATTTCACGAGCGCTACGGCTACGAACTGGGTGTCCCGGTGAACTGGTCGGCCTATGAAGACATCGCCGAGTTCTTCACCGACCACGTCGGCACGCTGGACGGTCAGCGGGTCTACGGCCACATGGATTACGGTAAGAAAGATCCCTCCCTGGGCTGGCGCTTTACTGATGCCTGGCTGTCCATGGCGGGAACCGGAGATAAGGGGCTGCCCAACGGGGTGCCGGTAGATGAGTGGGGTATCCGCGTGGACGGCTGCCGTCCGGTGGGCTCATCGGTGAGCCGCGGCGGCGCCACCAATGGGCCGGCGGCGGTCTATGCCTTGACCAAGTACATGGAGTGGTTGAAACGATTCGCGCCGCCGGAAGCCTCCGGCATGACCTTCTCCGAGGCCGGCCCGGTACCGGCTCAGGGACACATTGCTCAGCAGATATTCTGGTACACGACGTTTACCGCCGACATGATCAAAGACGGTCTCGCGGTGGTGAATGACGATGGCACGCCCAGGTGGCGCATGGCGCCGTCGCCCTACGGGCCGTACTGGGAAGAGGGTATGAAGCTCGGCTATCAGGACGCGGGAAGCTGGACTCTCATGCGCAGCACGCCGCTGGAGCGGCGCAAGGCCGCCTGGCTGTATGCCCAGTTCGTCACGGCCAAGACCGTGTCGCTGAAGAAGACTCTCACCGGGTTGACGCCCATTCGCGACTCCGACCTGCGCTCCGCGGCCATGACGGAAGCGGCACCGCGTCTCGGCGGCCTGGTGGAGTTCTACCGCAGCCCGGCGCGCACCGCCTGGACCCCGACGGGCACCAACGTACCCGACTATCCGAAGCTGGCGCAGCTATGGTGGCCCAATGTGGCTAATGCGGTGAGCGGGTCGATGACACCGCAGCAGGCCATGGACACGCTGGCCGAGGAGCAGGACCGGGTCATGGAGCGTCTGGAGCGGGCCGGCATCCAGGGTCCCTGCGGGCCGCGGTTGAATGCACAGGAACCCCGGGAAGCCTGGCTGGCCCGACCGGGTGCGCCGAAGCCCAAGCTCGACCAGGAAAAGCCGCCGGGACGGACAGTACCCTATGACGAACTCATCGAGGCCTGGCGGGCCGGCCGGGTACGCTGACGGAACAGGGCTGATCGTTTCGGGTCGATGAGGTAACGCACGAGGTCGCCTGTCCTGACGATGAGCCGCTCCGATCGTGACAAGTGGAACGACCGTTACCAGCGCGGTGCCTACCGGGAGCGCGGCCATCCCAGCGTGCTGGTCAAAGAGTACGTACCCGACATATTCGCCAGCCAGCAGGCGGCAGGCGCTGAGCTGAGAGCCCTGGATCTGGCCTGTGGTGCGGGGCGCAATGCGCTGTACCTGGCGCGGCTGGGTTATGGGGTAGATGCCCTGGACATCTCCAGCGAGGCACTTGCGCGCGCCGAGCAGACGGCGCGCGGGGAAGAGCTGCCGATATCGTGGGTCGTGCATGACCTGGACCAGGGGCTGCCGCGTGGTCTGCGTGACTACGATCTGATCCTCATCATGCGTTATCTGGATCTGTCGCTGGTGGCCGCCGCGGCGGAACGGCTGAGTCCGGGCGGCTACCTGATCTGCGAGGCGCACCTGGTGTCCGACGAGCCGGTAATCGGGCCGCGCGATGCCGCGTTCCGTGCTCACCCCGGGGAGTTGCGGGCCGCCGCTCACGGGCTGGTCGTTGCCGAGTACTGGGAGGGCAGCACTCAGGATCCCGATGGCCGTTCCGTGGCTCTGGTGCGGCTGGTGGCCCGGCGCCAGTCCTGAGCGCAGCGTCACCAGGTATCGATGTGCGGCCGCCGCTTGCCCTGACGCGGGCGTGACGGTGCGCTCTCCAGCGCCATGGTGATCCAGCGCCGCGAATCCGCCGGGTCGATGACGTCGTCGATCTCGAACGCCTGAGCCATGCTCACGCCCTTACCGCGGTCGTACATGCGCTGCACCATCTCCTGATAGGCACGTTCCCGCTCCTGCGGGTCTTCGATGGCATTCAGTTCGTTGCGGTAGCCCAGTTTCACGGCGCCTTCCAGACCCATGCCGCCGAACTCGCCGGTGGGCCAGGAAACCGTGAACATGGGCACCTTGAAGCTGCCGCCGGCCATGGCCTGGGCGCCCAGCCCATAGCCCTTGCGCAGAACGATGGTGAAAAACGGCACGGCGACGTTGGCCCCCACCACGAACATGCGTGCAAAACGGCGTACCTGAGCGCTTTTTTCGGCCTCCGGGCCGACCATGAAGCCGGGCGTGTCGCAGAGAAACAGCAGCGGCACGTCGAAGGCATCGCAAAGCTGCATGAAGCGGGCGGCTTTGTCGGCCCCGACGCTGTCGATGGCGCCGCCCAGGTAGGTGGGGTTGTTGGCGACGATACCGATGGGACGCCCCTCGATACGGGCCAGGGTAGTGATCATGCCGTGACCGTAGGAGCTGCGCAGTTCCAGCACCGAGTCGTCGTCGGCCAGTGCATCGATGACGCGGCGTATGTCGTAGACACGCAGCCGGTTTTCCGGAATGAGGTGGCGCAGCAGTCGCTGATCAGTGCACGTCCAGTCGGCGACGCTGCCCTGAAAGTAGCCCAGGTAGCGTTTCGCTACCTGTACCGCCTCGGCTTCGTCGGCCACCGCGACGTCCACCACACCGTTGGCCAGGTGCACGGGCAGGGGGCCGATGTCCTGTGCCGCGAACACGCCCAGTCCGCCGCCTTCCACCATGGCCGGGCCGCCCATGCCGATGTTGCTGCCTTCGGTGGCGATGATGACGTCGCAGCAGCCGAGCAGCGCCGCGTTGCCCGCAAAGCAGTAGCCGTTGGTGATGCCCACCAGCGGCACCAGGCCGACCAGGCGCGCGAAGTGGCTGGAAGGCAGCACGTCCAGGCCCGCCACCCCGGTGCCGTCCGTATCGCCCGGCCGGCCGCCGCCGCCTTCGGCGAACAGCACCACCGGCAATTCGTTGCGTTCCGCCAGTTCGAACAGCCGGTCTTTCTTCAGGTGGTTCATGTAGCCCTGGGTGCCGGCCAGCACCATGTAGTCGTAGGACATGGCCACGACGCGGGCCCGATCGGCGGCAAAGCGGTCGCCGTTGACCCGGCCTACGCCGGCCACCATGCCGTCACCAGTGGTGCGCGCCATGAGATCGTCGACCGACCGGCGCCGCCGCTGGGCGGCCACCATCAGTGGCCCGTATTCCACGAACGAGCCTGGATCCACCAGGTCGTCGATGTTCTCCCGGGCGGTGCGGTTGCCGCGGGCGTGGCGTTTGGCGACGGCCTCCGGGCGGTTCTCGTCGAGCCCGTAGGCGTGGCGGTCGAAAGCCTCCTGCAGGTCCGGGCGGATGCGCTCGAGGTCCACCTCGTCTTCCGCCACAGCGTCCATGTCGGCGGCTGCACCTTCCTCGATGAGCAGTACCGGCTGCTGGTCCTGCAGGGTTTGCCCGGCCGAGACCAGCACCTCGCTGACAGTACCGTGCACTGGCGCCGTGATCACGTGTTCCATCTTCATGGCTTCCATGATCACCAGCTCACTGCCCGCAGCGACACGCTCGCCCGCCTGGGCGGTCACGGTCACCACGGTGCCCTGCATGGGTGCGGTGACCACGTGGCGTCCCGGCGCCTCCAGGCCTTCGACGGACGGCACGTCGGCCGATGGCTGCGCGGCGTGCCCGGCCTCCGCCGTCGCCGTCGCCGGGGCTGGCGGCATAGCGCGGATCAGTGCGCCTATGTGATCCTCCACGTAGCGTGTGTAGACGGCATTGTTGAGAACCCCGTCGCTGCGCAGCAGAGCGCGCAGAAAACCGATATTGGTCGGCACACCGTCGATGTGGAAGGCCGCCAGGGCGCGTTCGGCACGGCGCAGCAGAGCGCCGTCGTCCACGCCGGCCAGGTCATCGACACCGCCGTCGTGAACGATGACTTTGGCCAGCAGCGAGTCGAATGCGGCGCTGGTGGTGTAGCCCGCATAGCCGAAGGTGTCCACGCGGATACCGCGGCCGGTGGGGACCTCGAATGTCCGCAGGGTACCGCCGGCGGGCCGGGCGGAACCGTCCTCCTGCATCGACTCCATGTTCACCCGGACCTGCACGGCCCGCCCGCGCGGTGGCGGCACGTGGTCCTGGTCCAGTCCCAGTTCGGCAAGGCTGACACCGGCGGCCAGGGCAAGCTGAGCGGCCACCAGATCCACGCCGGTAATCTCCTCGCTCACCGTGTGCTCCACCTGCAGGCGGGCGTTGGCCTCGATGAACACGCCTTGCGGCTCGGCGGCGCTGTCGTCCAGAAGAAATTCCATGGTGCCCAGGTTGTCGTAGCGGGCGTGGGCCGCCAGCGCCAGAGCGGATTCGATGAGGGCCTGGCGGGTATTCGGCAGCAGGGCCGGGCTCGGTGCCATCTCCACGAGCTTCTGATGCCGACGCTGCAACGAGCATTCGCGTTCCCAGAGGTGACTGACGTTGCCGGATCTGTCGCCCAGGATCTGTACTTCGATGTGGCGGGCCCGTTCCACCAGTTGTTCCACGTACAGTTCGTCGTTGCCGAAAGCTGCCCGTGCTTCCGAGGCGCAGCGCTCGAAGGCACTGTCGATCTGCTCTGCCTTGCGCACGATGCGCATGCCGCGACCGCCGCCGCCGGCGATGGCTTTGATGACCATGGCGGTGCCCGCCGGCAGCCCGGCGAAGAAATCCCGGGCTTCGGCCGGGCTGGTGGGACCCATGGTTCCGGGCAGCACGGCAACACCGCATTCGGCGGCCAGGTTGCGTGCCGTGACCTTGTGGCCGAAGCTCTCCAGTACCTCCGGGCGCGGGCCGATGAACGTCATGCCGGCGTCGTTCACCTGCCGGGCAAAGGCCGCACTTTCCGCCAGAAAACCGTAGCCGGGGTGCACGGCATCGCACCCGGCGTGCCGCGCCAGGGCCACCAGGGCAGCGCTATCCAGGTAGCCGGCTGCACCCGGCCGCTCGAGTTCCAGCGCCTGATCGGCGCGGCGTACGTGCAGAGATGCCGCATCATCGGGGGTGAACACGGCCACGGTTTCGATGCCCAGGTCGGCGGCCGTGGCGGCAATGCGAATGGCGATCTCGCCGCGGTTGGCGATCAGCAGGCGTTTGTGCATACGGGTTTCTTGTTCGTTGTTCCGGTCTGCCAGGTACCGGAGATCGGCTGCGGGAGGGTATCTGCCGGGTCTGGGCCCGGCGTGGATGCAGACTTGGCTTAGCATGGCAGGGGTCACGGGGGAGGAAACGCATGGCGCAGGGAGAAATCAGCGCACGCCCCTTCTGGGCGGCGCGCAACTGGTCCGCCGATGCCGGTGCCGGGAGCATTCACGATGATGCCACCGCTACCCGTCTGGGTTTTCGCGGCGGCACCGTGGCGGGCAGCGTGCACATGGACCAGTGTGCGGCGCTGCTGGTGGAAGAGTACGGCAAGCGCTGGTTCGAACAGGGGGCGTTGTCATTGTACTTCCGCAATGCCACCACGGATGGTGAGCGCGTTCAGGCTGTTTGCGAGGTTCCCCACGGTGCCAGCCAGGTGAGCGTCTGGCTGCGCCGCGAGGATGATCTGGAAGTCGCCGCGGGTACGGCGTCCCTGGGCGAGCACGGCGCCACGGCGCTGCGAACCCGGGATCTGCGCCCGGTGGAGCCGCAGGCACTGCGGATCCTCAAAGGGCTGGTGCCCGGCGCCGGCATCGGCGAGTGGCACGAAACCCTGGCCGCGCCTGGGGACTGCCCGGCGGCGCTATGCGGCCGGTGCGCATCGCAGGCGACCCGTCGCGCCGAGGTACGCCGAGGACTCGCCGTGGGGCGGCCCCATAGCCGCACCGTCCACGGCGGTGGAGTTACTCTGGGGTGTGCCCATGCGCGGCCTGGGCGGCTCGCTGGGAGAAGCCGTAGGCCTGTTCGGGGCTATCGAGGTAGCCCATCACGCCGGGCCGCTGATGCTCGGCGAGACCTATCGAGTCACGGCCGAGGTGGTGGCGTTGAGTGAGAGCCCGAAAACCGAATCGCTGTGGTTCGATTCCTTCGCCTGGCGCGATGCCGAGCTGATCGCCAGCCAGCGCATGATGCTGCGTTTCATGAAAGCTTCGTCGCCGCTGTATCAGGCGGAGGACTAATCCAGATCTCGGGTCAGCACTTTGCCCACCATGGCGAGAATCTCCCGGGGCCGGAAGGGCTTGCGCAAATTTGGCAGACTGTCGGGCACCGTCATGCTGCCGTCGCCGGGTGCATAGCCGGACATGGTGATGACCGGGCAATCGGGCCTGGTGGCCCGGACGGCGCGTGCCACCTGCCAACCGTCGATGCTGCCGCCGAGGACGATATCGGTGATAACCAGGTCGATGTCCGGCATTGCGGCCAGGGCGGCGAGCGCGGCATCTCCCTGGGTCTGCAGGGTGACCCGGTAGCCGCCGCTCTGCAGTATCCTCTGCAGCATGGCGCCGAGCAGATCGTTGTCTTCGACCACCAGCAGATGCTGACCGTTGCCGGGATGCAGGGGATCCGACTCCGTGGCATCAGCAGCGTCCGGTTGGGTATCCTCCGGAGGCATGGGAAAGTACAGCAGCACCCGGGTGCCGCTCCCCGGTGTGGAGTCGATGGTCAAGGCACCGCCGGACTGACGCGCGAAGCCGTACGCGGTGCTCAGACCCAGCCCGGTACCTTCGCCGAAGCCCTTGGTGGTGAAGAACGGCTCGACCACCCGGTCGAGATGTTCCGGCGCTATGCCGACACCGGTGTCGGCTACGCAGATCTCGACGTAGGGGCCTTCCGGCAGATCCAGGCGGCTCGCCTGCGCGCCGTCGAGCCGGCAATGCCGTGCAGACAGGGTCAGTGTGCCGCCCTCGGGCATGGCGTCCCGCGCATTGATCCCCAGGTTCAACAGCGCACTTTGCAGATGTGATGGGTCCACGTGGATCTCTATACCGGGAGCCACATCGACGGCGGTCTGAATGCCGGAGCCGATGGCGCGGTCGAGAAATCCGCGCAGCTCCTCGAGCACTTCGGCCACCGGCAGGGTACGTACCTGCATGGGCTGCTGCCGGCTGAAGGCCTGAAGCTGGCGGGTCAGGTCTGCCGCCTTCAGCGAGGCGGACAGCACGAGATTCGCTGATCTCCGCACCCGGATGATCCGCCGCGCGCGAGCGCCTGCGGCCAGATCCTCGGCACTCGTCGATGATGGTAGGATCGAAGAAGGTTGTTGAAGTCATGGGAGATCCCGCCGGTGAGCTGGCCGATGGCTTCCAGTCTGGCCGACGACTTCATGCGTTCCTGATTCTCGTGCCTGGGAGCGGCGTCTCTGAGCTGGGTTATGATCGATCGGGTGTTGTCATGGCCGGCTGTTCCTGGAACGGCGCGGGCATTGAGATCTACTGAAACGGCCTGGCCGTCCTTGCGGCGCAGGGTCATCTCGCCAGCGTAGCGTCCGCTGGCGAGCAGCTGGCTGCGCGCCCGGTCCAGGCTTCCTTCACGGTTGTCGATGAACTCGGCCAGTGTCCGGCCTGTCGGCTGCGGATTCGCTCGGTAGCACGGGCTGATAGCGCAGGCCTCCGGGGTCGGCGGCCGACTACTGATCTCCCGTCGGCTCTGCAATTGCGATGGCGTCCCCGCTGTACTCGAACAGCATTCGATAGAGCCGGTCGCGTTCGTCGAGTTGCCGGGAAACCTCGCTGTAGACGTCCTGTTCCAGCGCGATGCGGAACGCCGCGCCGGCGATGACGTCCCGGAGAATCTTAAGATAGCGGCGGTATTCCGCATCGGCCGGCACCAGCGGGTCTGGTTCCAGCACCAGAACGCAACGCCTGCACGCATGGACCAGGCCGACGCCGCCCACGGGTTGACCCCGTTCGGCGCCTGGCGGCCCAGTTGTTCCACCGAGGCGTCAGGCTCTGTCCAGCCGGCGACCCGCTCGAGTATGGGGCGAATCAGGCTCTCGGCGTCGAGCTGCTGCTCGAATTCCGGCGGACGCACGTATGTGGTGCGCATCGTGGCTTCGTCGTCCAGGGTGAACAGTGCCACCCTGGCGAAGTCCATGGTGTCGCTCTCCAATGCCTCGGTGGGTGGCGCGGTGTGGTACCGGATGGAGGGTGCGCAACCGCACCGGTCCGTGGGCGACGGCGGTCCGGCCGGCCGCCGTCCGGCGCCGGCGCACGACGTGGTCGGTGGTATCCGTGGCGATGGAAATGAGGCCCTGAATGCGGCCGTCCGGGTCGCGGACCGGGCTGTAGCAGAACGTGTAGTAGCCTTCCTGCGGTTCGCCGTGGCGCGCGATGGGAATGTGCTGGTCTTCCTGCCAGACGGTCTCGCCCTGCTCCATCACCGATGTGGTGAGCGGGCGCAGGAACTCATCTATCTCGGCATAGACCTCCAGGGCCGGCTGGCCGAATGCGCCCGGGTGCTTGTTGCGGCCCATGATCGGAATGTAGCCGTCGTTGTAGATCACGGTGAGTTCCCTGCCCCAGCAGAGTGTGACCGGGAAGCGGGAGTTGAGACAAAGCTGTACGGCGACCCGCAGCGTTGGCGGCCATGATTCGACAGGACCCAGCGGCGTGGCCGCCCAGTCTGTGTTCAGGAGACCGTCGGTGGCCTCAGACGCTCGCAGCAGGAGCCCGTGATGCTCGACGATCGGCCCCGGCGTTGGGGTGTGATTCGTCATGCTTTGCCCTCGGCATGCCGCCGTCCAGAGTACTCCGGCGGTACCTCAATCCGAATACCAGCTGCCCGGCCCCGGCGGCTTCATCCACAGATGGCTGTACCAGTGGAAAATGCCGCTGCCCTCTGTGGACGGGGCCGTGCAGGTGTACTTGCTGCGGCCCGCCGGCAGCGGACGGCGGGCCGTCACCTCCAGGATGCCGGCATCCGCGTCGACCCACTCGAGTTGCGGTGCATCCTGGCCCGTGACGAAACAGGACAGTGCCTCCAGCCGCGCCGTGTCCGCCTTAAGTTTCACGCGCAGAGTGGGCGCCGGCGCATCGTGGGCGAGGACCGGGTCGTCGTCGGAGAGCACGGTCACCTGGAACGGCCGGGTGCGCAGTTTTTCCGCCAGACTGTCCAACTCGGCGAAGCCGGCGGCCATGGGAAAGCGCGGCAGCGCCTGCAGATCCGACGCGCTGCCCACCGGCCCGGACTGCTGGCCGAAGCCCACCATGCCGAGTTCCCGGGTGAGTGTCTGCAGCGCCGGATTGAATTCGCCGTAGGGGTAGGCGATGACCTCGAGCGGGGCGTGCAGTTCGTCCTCCAGGCGTTGCTGGGCGCTTTCGATGTCCGCTTTGATACGCGCCCGCCATTCGGCCCGGGACTCACCTGTCGGCCGGTGCACGTAGTGGCCGTGGTCACGGGAGTGGTTGGCGATTTCCGCGCCGCGCGTTTCCAGATCACGAAGCTGCTGCCAGGTCATGTAGTTGCCCAGGCCCTGATCGATGTAATCGGTGCTGACGAACACGGCATAGGGATACCCGTGCTGCTCGAGCCGCGCTGCTGCCTGGTGGTAGACTGAGGCATAGGCGTCATCGAAGGTGATCGCCACCGCCTTTTCCGGCAGAGATTGCGCATTCCCGCCGTCGGCCAGGGCATCGATGAGTCGGCTGAGGGCAATGACCTGGTAGCCGTTGCTGTCCAGGTAGTCGAGATGGGCGTCGAACACGTCCGGGGTAACCGAGGTGCTCGGCGGTGTATCGTCGGCCACATGGTGATAGAGCAATACCACGGCATGACCGCCGGCAGCGGCAGCGTCGGCGGGGGGTGCCTGGCCGCAGGCCGGGGCTGCAGCGGCCAGCACGGCGGCGAGAAGCAGGGGCGGCAGCCGGCCCGTCATGGCCGGCCGTCCGCGGGGCCTTTCAGCTCCACCGTATTGCCTTCGGGGTCGTCGAGGTAGATGGAGGGGCCGAAGCCCTCGGCGCCGTACACATGGCGAACAGCGCTGCCGGCAGCGCCGTGTCGCTCGAGGTGACCGTGTATCGCGTCCGGGTCGAAGGGCTCCACCCGCAGGCACAGGTGGTCCAGGTTGTGACCGCTGTCGGTTGCCGGTGCCGCGCCGCCCTGATGTCCGAGCTGGCTGTCCACGGCAACGATGTCGATGAGAGATGCACCGGCGCGCAGCTGAGTAAGCCCCAGCTCGGCGGCTTCCCGTTCCACCATGCAGCCCAGTACGTTCTGGTAGAACTGGATCAGCCGCCTGCTGTCGCGGGCGCGCAGGACCACATGGTCCAGGTGCTGCAGTTGGAATGGCACGGGTTCCGTCATCGCTGCTCGGGCCTTCAGTACTGGACCGCAGCTTAGCGCGTTGCGCGGGCGGTCGGCCATAGCCTCAAGGGGCAACCGGGGTTGCCGGCCGTTCGGGCGGCTGTAGTAACATGCGCCTTCCAGCAGCCGAATTTGCAGTCAGTCATGGAAGCCAGCAGCCCCGCAGCTCAGACCTTCGAAGTCACTCCGGACAATTTTCAGGCCGGGGTGCTCGACCGCTCCCGTCAGGCCCCCGTCGTGTTGCTGTTCTGGGCGCAGGAGGTGCTGCCGTCAGCGGAACTCCGGCGTGATCTGGAGAACATCGCCCGCGGCTATGCGGACAAGGTATTCATCGGCCTGGTGGACGTGTCTCGAGACCCCACCCTCGCACAGCATCTGCGGGTTCAGGGCCTGCCGAGTATCCGGGTGGTACAGGACGGTCAGCTCGTCCACCAGCTTGACGGCCCACAGACCGAAGCCACCCTGCGGTCTCTGCTCGATCAGCTCACCATGTCATCGGCTGAGCTGCTCAAGGAGGATCTTGCCGGGCTGCTGGAGGCCGGCGACTACGATCGCGCCATGGCCATGCTCAAGCAGGCCATCGAGGAGGAACCCCACAATCACAGCTACCGGGTGGAACTTGCCGACCTGCTGGCTCTGCGGGGTGACGCCGAGGCGGCGCGGCAGGTGCTCGACGGGGTCCCTGAGGACGCGGCGGATCTTGAGCGGCCGCGCACCCGCATGGAGTTTCTCGAGGAAGCCGCCGGCTTCGAGCCTGCAGCAGAGCTGGAGCGCACGGTCGCTCGGCAACCCGACGATCTGGAGGCCCGCTACCGCCTGGCGGTGCATGCCGCGGCGGCCGGGGACTATCAGCGGGCCCTGGACGAAGCCCTGGCCATTCTGCAGGCCGACCGCGGCTTTCGCGACGACCTGGGGCGGCTGACGATGATCCGCATCTTCATGCTCATGGGCAAAGGGTCCGAGCTGGCATCGCGTTATCGACGCAGGATGTTCAATTTCATGCATTGAGGCCGGTGTGATCTGGATCCCGGCCTGGACGCCAACCCTGACCTATGCTTGCTGAGACGAACTGTTTCCGGCGAGTGGCGGCATGGACGCTCGAGAGCGCTCACCATTAATACTGAGCTGGCATGATCGGCGCGCCGTTCTGGATGAACGGCGCGGTACCGTACTGCTTGGTGCCCTGGCTGCGGACGGCCTGCAGGTGGCTGGAGCCTACACGTCCCGCCATCACGCGACCATCGAGCGGCGCAAACACTACTATGTGCTGGTCGACCACAGTACCAATGGCACGTTCGTGCAGACCGAGGACGAGCGGATCAGCTTCGTGCGGCGCGGCGAGGTGCGCCTGTGGGGCGATGGCTGGATCAGTCTGGGCGATCCGCTGTCCGAAGAGTCCGCCATCCGCTTTCGGCACGAGTAATGGAACTCACGACTTCGACAATGCATTCCCAATGGGTCTGGCAGAGCGCCCAGCAAACCCATCGCGGTAAGCGGCGGCGCCACAACGAAGATGCCGTGCTGAGCCGTTGCGGCGCCGGGCTGTGGGTGGTGGCGGACGGTATGGGCGGCCACCAGGCTGGGGAGGTTGCCAGCCAGGCCATCACCGCCGCTCTGGCGGGGGTGGTTCTCGACGGCCCGCTGTCCGCGCAGGTGGATGCCGTGGAAGATGCGCTGCTCACGGTGAACGCCGAACTGCGCCTGCACGCGCACAGCCAGGGAGATGGTGCCACCATCGGCAGTACTGTGGTGGCCATGGTCGTTCAGGGCGATCGGGCGGTCGTGCTGTGGGCCGGCGACAGCCGCCTGTACCGTCTGCGCGACGGCTGTCTCGAGCAGATCACCCGGGACCACAATCCGGTAGCCGACCTGCTCGACAGCGGGGCTGTGTCCGAGCAGGAGGCACTGGCCGCCGAGACCAACATCATTACCCGGGCGGTGGGCGGGCAGGCGCGGCTGTTTCTCGACCTGGCGGTCTTCGACGTGCACTGCGGCGACACCTTTCTGTTGTGCAGTGACGGGCTGTACCGGGAACTGGATGCCGCTGCCATAGCCGCCGCTCTGGCCGGTGACGTTCTCGAAGAGGCGGCGGAGTCGATGCTCGAACAGTGTCTCGCCGGCGTCGCCCAGGACAATATTTCTCTGGTGATCGCCCGACCGGAGTTGCCGGCATGACCGGTACGGCTCAGGACGTCACTGTATTGCGCACCGATCTGAGCGGATCCGGCGGTGGTTCCGGCGCTGGCGGTGCCGATACGCCGCGAGTGCTCAAGCAGCGCTTCGTCCTCGATGAAAAGCTCGGCAGCGGCGGTATGGGGACGGTATTCCGCGCCAAGGATCTGCGCAAAGTGGAAGCCCGCGACCGCCATCCTTACGTGGCCGTGAAAGTCCTCAACAACGATTTCCGCGAGCATCCCGAAGCGTTCATCGCCCTGCAGCGCGAAGCGGCCAAGTCCCAGGAGCTTTCCCACCGCAATATCGTCTCCATCTACGACTTCGACAAAGACGGCGATGTGCCCTTCATCATCATGGAGCTGCTGCAGGGGCAGGAACTCGCCGACCGGTTGCGGGCATTTCCCACGGGCCTGCCGGACGAGATGCTCTGGCCCATCGTGCGCAGCATGTGCGATGGCCTGGAGCACGCCCATGAGGCGGGGCTCGTGCATGCCGACTTCAAACCCGGCAATGTGTTCGTGGCCGACAACCACAGCGCCAAGATTCTGGATTTCGGTATCGCCCGTGCGGTCCAGATCAATCAGGCACTGGCTGAAGATACAGTGTTCGACCCGACCCGCCTGGCCGCCCTGACGCCGGCTTACGCCAGTCCGCAGATGCTTGACGGCGCCGACGCGGAAACGGCCGACGACCTGTTTTCCCTGGGTGTGGTGATTTACCTGATGCTCACCGGCCAGCATCCCTACGGGCGCACGCCGGCCAACGAGGCAGCGCGCCAGGGGCTGCGCGCACAGCGGCCGCGGCGTCTGACCCGGCGGCAATGGCGCGTGCTCGAGCGCTGCCTGGCCTATGACCGGGCAGCCCGGCCGGCCAGCGTGGCCGAGATCAGAAAGTATCTGCTGCAACCGTCACCCTGGCGCTCGCGCACGGCTCTGGTGGCAGCAGGCGCCGTGGCCGTAACCTTCGCTGTCAGCGGCTTCAAGGAGGAAGCGGCAGTCGAGGAGGCGCGGGTCGAAGTGCGCCAGACCACCCTGGTGGACGCGCAGATTTCGCGTCTCGATGCATTGCTCGCCGCACCGCAATTCGATGCGGCCTGGGAAGCCACCGTAGCCGAAGAGGTGGCGACCCTGTCGGCGCTGCGTCAGGGCGATGCGCCGCCGCTGCCGATCATGGAACGCCTGCGCGGGCGTTACTCGAGCGAGATCCGCCGCGCCGCCGACCCGGACCGGGCGGTGGCTCTGTATGAGCGGGCCCTCAGCTACGGCGCCATGCCGCAGGCAAGGGAATTTCTGCTGGCCTGGCTGGCCAGCGACGTTACTGCGTTGCTCGATGCGCCTGCTCTGGACAGCGCATGGATGGATGCGCTGGATCGGGCTCTGGGCCGGCTGGCTGAGGCCTTTCCGCAGAGTTCCGAGCTGGCGGCGCTGCGTCTGGAGACCGCCGACGTGCTGCAGGCGGAGCTGGAAGCCAGTCTGGAAGCCGAACGTTTTCCCGCCGCCCGGCGCGCCCTGACGTTCCTGGAAACCTACAGCTTCGCGCCGGACGTGCTCAGCGAGTTGCGCGTGCGGGTGGAGCAGGCGGAGCAGCAGTTCCTCGCACAGCAATCGGCCCAGGCTCTGCAGGCAGCCCGACAGAGCTTCCGCACCGAGCTGGCACAGACTCTGCGCGGAGCCTGCACGGATTTCGACCCCGCAGCCAGCGCTGCCGTGTTCCGCCGCTGGGTGGCGCGGCGACCGGCATTCGCCGCCCAGGGACGGTCTCAGGTGGGTGAGCACGTGTCCCGCTGCGTGGCGCAACTGCAGGTGCTGGACGCTGACCGGGCCCTGGCCCTCAGACAGCGCAGCGAGCGACTATTCGGCCCGCTGCCCGGACTGGAAAGCTATCGTGAGGATCCCTGTGGCGCCGACTATCTGGTGGGCAACGGCCGCCAGGGCGGCCGCCGCGGTTCCTGTGTGGACCGCTTCGGCGAGGCCGGTCAGGGACCGCGTCTGGTGGTGATCCCCGGCGGCGAAGCGACGGACCGATTTGCCATCAGCCGTCACGAAGTGAGCTGGCAGGATCTGAATCCCTTCTGTGAGGCTTCCGGCCGCTGCCGGCCCGGCAGTGCAGGAGAGCAGCCGGTCAGCGGCATTGCCGTCGATGTGGCCCGGGACTACGCGGCCTGGCTGAGTGGACAAACTGGATTCAGCTATCGCCTGCCCACCTATGCGGAGTGGCAGCAGGCAGCCCGGGGCACCGATGACCCGAACCGCAACTGCCAGGTACAGCTCGGCAGTGTGCGCCGGGGGCTGGCACCGGTGGCGGCGGACACGGGCACGCCGAATCCGTACGGCCTGGTGAATGCCCTCGGCAATGTCCAGGAGTGGGTGATGGACGGCGGCGAGCTGAAAGCAGCCGGCGGCGCGTTCCGCGATCCCATTGCCGATTGCCGGTTGGATACGCTGCGCAACCATGATGGTCAGCCGGACCCGGTCAGCGGTTTTCGTCTGGTCAGGGAGGTGTCATGAGCTACATGCGGCTGGCTCCGGAATCCGTTCGCTTGCGGCGTATGGCCAAGGCCCACGCGGCGGGAGAACTGACGGAGCAGGAATACCGCGAGGCCCGGCGCCAGATCATCGACGATTTTCCCGTCGACGCCGTGGCCGATGACGACACCCGGCCGCGCTGGTCCCAGGAGCCCACCTTGCGCAGCAACAACGGCATGGCCGGGTGTATCGGCATGGAAACGCCCCTGGCCGGCGCTGGCGAGCGGCCCCGGCGCTGGCCCTGGCTGGCGCTGCTGGCCGTGTTGCTGGCCGGTGCCCTGCTGGCGGTGCCGGCAACGGGCCGTAGCGCAGACGCCCGGCTGGACATCGTTGCCGTAGCCGAGCGGCATCCGGACCCGGCCAGCAGCCCGCGGCTGGCGCTGACCGGGGTGCGCGTGGCATGGGGTGATGACGCGTCCGCCGCACTGCGCGGCGTGGATCTGGCCGCCCTGCAGACCCGCGCCGACGAGAGTCTGGCGGCCCTGCGGGCCAGCAACGCGCCCGGTCCCCATGGCTTCACTCCCAGCGAATTGACGGAGGTGGCCCGGTTTCTCAATGTGCTGGGCGTGCATGATTCACAGGGCGGACTCGACGCCGCCGACGCCCGGGATCTGACCGGCCTGATCCGCGATCAGAAATCGCGCCGCGGTATCTCGGTGGCGGAGCTCGAGGGATTGGCGGATGACGTCCAGGCAGAAGTGCGGTCGGCCGGCTATTTCCTGGCGGTGGCCTACGTGCCGGCCCAGCGCCTGCAGGATGGCGAGGCACGCGTCGAGGTGCTGCCGGGCCGGCTGGGCGATATCGTGGTGGAGGGCGGTGATGCCGGCCCGGTCATGGAAGTGTTCGCGGCGCTGCTCGGCCAGCCGCTGCGCCTGGCCGATGTGTCCAGCCGTCTGCAGACACTCAATGCCCGGCCGGGCTTCACCGCTCAGGCGTCGTTCGGCCCGGGTACCGGCGTGGGCGAATCACGCCTGCGCCTGGATCTCATCGAACAGCGCGATTGGACCGCGGCGGTGGCCGTGGACAACCACGGCGACAGCCGCACTGGAGATCAGCGGATCAAGGTCAGCGGAGCCTGGCTCAATCCCCGGCATGTCGGTGACCGGCTCAGCGCCGGCGCCCTGATTACGGCGAACCCGGCCAACCAGACGTACGGCTACGTGGATTATGAGATGCCGCTGGCCGGCGACTACCGGCTGGCAGCACGGCTGGCCAACAACGACTTCTCCCAGGACGATCCGCTCAGCCTGGATGGCAGCGGGGTCTTCCTGGATCTGGCCGCCCGGCGCAGCTTCGTCTACAGCCGCGAACGGGCCGTGACGCTGGTGCTGGGGCTGGGCCGGCACCAGTTGGATTGGGATGACGGTGTCGACCAGACCGTGTCCCTGGTGAGTGCGGCCCTGGCCGGCCACCGGGTCTGGGATGGGCCGCGCATCGCCGCCGACGGAGCCTTCAGCGTTTCCCTGGGCCGCATCGGCGGCGATCGGTTCGTCGGCCAGGACGACGGCTTCTACCTGCTGGAGGCGGAGGCCGAGGCCTGGATGCCGGTGGATCTGCCGCTGCTCGACGGCCAGCAGACAGTGCGTCTGTTCGGCGCCGGCCAGTGGAGCGACAGCCTGCTGCCGGCCACCAGAAGGTTTGCCCTGGGCGGTGCCCACCGCCTCAGGGCCTTCGAGCGCAGCGCTTTTCTCGCCGACCGTGGCCTGCTGGTGGGCCTGGAGGCCCGCGTACCGCTGCCGCTCGGCGAACTGGTGGTGTTCGGCGAGACGGCCTATGGCGATGGCCGGGCCCAGGGAGACGAGACATGGGTGCGGCTCAGCGACGTGGGTCTGGGCTGGGATGCGGATCTGGGGCCGGGATGGTCCAGCAGTTTGAGCTGGGCATTACCGGTGGCAACGCGTGGAAGTGGAGGCTTCGATGATGGCGGCTCTCGCTGGTATGGCGCATTGCGCTATCGATTCTGATCGTCAAGGTGGGCGGACCGGGTCGCCGGGCGGCGTTCTGCCGGCCCTGCTGGTGGCATTGGTGATGGGTCCGCTGAGTTCCACATCACTGTGGGCCGCGCCGGCGCCGGAACCTTCTCCTGAGGCCCAGGCCGCTCACCAGGTTACCCAGCCGGAAGGGTTGCGCGCCCGGCTGCTCGGCGACGAAGCGTCGCCGGTACGCCGCCTCGATGCGGCAATCTTCACTGAGCTGTTGCCGGTGACCGCATCGGAGCCCGCCGTCCGCCTGCCCGAGGACCAGCTCGACAGCCAATGAGCGCCCCCATATAGAACTGTTGGGTTATGGCGCGCCTGAAATCTTGTCACTGTCCTGTCATCGCAGGCTGCATGCACGACTGAATGTGAGCATGTACTAACGGCATGTCGGACAACCGTTATACACAGGGGCGGGGTTTTGGTTGGGAGTCGTTCGAATTGCCCGCGATCCTTAAACTACATGCTGACGTGATAGGTCTAACTTATTGTTATACATGCAGATAAATTTGAATGATCAAAATTTGATCAGCCGGCCGCAATGGCGTCTTGGTGGGCCTGCGTACCCATACTCAGAACTTATCCTCAGAGTTATCCACAGAAATTCTGGAAAACTTCACCTTCCCGGAGACACTTAAGGGTGTCCGCGGGGGTGAATCCCCCGCATAATCCTGTCATGTTCACGGCCGGGATTTCTCATGTCGTCCAGCTGGCAACCCTCGGCAACCATTGACCGCCGCCCACGGCGACGGCCCATGGGCGTGCTTGGACGCTGCCTCGTGGCCGGTCTGCTGGTGGCGGTATCCGGCTGCAGCGTGCAGCTCGCCTACAACAATCTGGACCGCCTGGCCCGCTGGTCGGTTGGTGACTACATCGACATGACCAGCGATCAGCGGGCCTACTTCGACGCCGCGGTCGAGGAGGTGTGGGTCTGGCATCGCGGCGAACACCTGCCGCAGTACGCGGACTTCCTCGACAGCGTGGCGGTGCGTTTTGTCGACGGCACCAGCGAAAGGGAAATGCAGCAGGTGGTCGATCAGGTGGTGGCCTGGGCGGAAGAGGTGCAGGCCCGCGCACTGCCGGCCACGACCGAGATGCTCGCCTCTCTGTCGGATGCGCAGGTGAGGGAACTGGCCGTCACGCTGGAGGAGCGTAACCGTGAGATCGCTGAGCCGGAGCTCGGCGCCTCCCCGGCGGAGATCCGCCAGTTGTGGGTGGAAGAGTTCAGCGAACGCTTCAGCCGGTTTTCCGGGAAGCTGACTGCCGTACAGCAGGCCTATCTGCGCAGCCAGGCAGAGCGCTACCAGCCGGAGCGGGTACTTTGGGCGGAGTATCGGCGTCGCTGGCAGGCGGATCTGCTGGCATTACTGCGCTTCCGCCAGGACCGCGCCGGGCTTGAACGGGGCCTGGCTGAGCTGGCCCGCCACCGGGAGCTCTACTACGGCCCCCGCCTGACGGCCATTGACGACAACAACGTGAAGCTGTTGCGCGAATCCAGCGTCTGGCTGGTCAACAGCCTCACCGACCGCCAGCAGCAGCGTTTTCGCGATCGCCTGGGTGAGCTGGCGGAAGACTTCCGCGCACTCGCCGCCCGGGAGACCACGGCACCGACTGCGCCACTGCCGTGTCTGGCGGGCTGTGACGGCGCGTCGTAAGCGCGTTCAGAGCAAGCTGCGCAGCATCCACGCCGCCTTTTCGTGAATGGCCATGCGATCGGCCACCAAACTGGCGGTGGATTCGTCGTTGGCTTCCTGGGCCGTGGGCAGAATCTCCCGGCAGGTGCGCACCAGGATCTCCTGGGCCACTACCAGATCGCTCAACATCTCCTCCGCTTCCGGGGCCCCGGCGATCTCTTCGATGGCCGTCAGCTCCAGATACTCGCGGAAGGTACCGGGCGCTGGATAGCCGAGGGTTCTGATGCGTTCGGCGATGTCGTCCACGGCTGCGGCCAGCTCCGTGTACTGTTCCTCGAACAGCAGATGCAGATCCCGGAAACGCGGGCCTGTGACATTCCAGTGATAGCTGTGAGTTTTCAGGTAAAGCGTATAGGTATCGGCCAGCAGGCGGGTCAGCCCGCCGGCGATCTGCTGGCGGTCGTCGCTGTCGATGCCGATATTGATGTCTTTGGCCGTCATGTTCTGCTCCTTGTGGCCGAGCTGCTGCAGGTGCGGAAGGCACCGCTGGCAGTCGATGGAGCGAGTCTGCGCCGCTGGAAAGCGTTAGTGAAATTGCTCTTTTCTACCCACTCAATAGGCAAAAGCTATTCAACGCCGGCGTGTCCGGGCGTCGGACCTATAGTCCGAATGCGCGGATTTGTCGCGCTGGTGCAGAACGATCCAGGCCACCAGGTACACACCGATGGCAACCCGGGGGATGAACAGGGCCGCCAGCACGAAGGCTACCCGCGGAAACGCCGGGTCGGTGCGCAGAGCCGCGGCGATGCCGGCGCAGACCCCGGCGATCCAGGCATTGTGCCGGTCGAGCCGGACGTGACGGTGAAGTCTGTGGAAGGCGCTGTCAGACATGATGTGGCAGAACTCCTGCTGAGCGGGGCGCTGTCAGACGCCGAGCATCCAGTTGGCGAATGTCAGAACCTGGCTGTCGAAATAGCGGGGTGCGGCGCCGGTGTGTGCCGGCGCCAGGCCCGACAGGACCAGACCGAACGCGATGAACACCGCAGCCAGCAGAATGACTGCCGCCAGGTTGCCGCGCGGGGCTCTGATCCGGGAAAGACGAAATGACTCGTGCATGGCTATTCGATCCGATTGAACTCTAAGGGCACCGTTCTCATTTGTGTGTCATTCATGATTCGTGCCATCGCGGCGAAACGCCCGCTGCAGGTTCAAAGGCCCCGTAGGACGGGCGTTGCGGTGGCGTGAACCGGGAGTGGGACCTGTTGCCGGCCTGGTCGTTCTCGCCAACTGTTGGTGCGTATAATCGTTGACCGTTTTTTCCACTGGGAGCCGCGTCATGGCAGGACCGTTAGCCGGGGTCAGGGTCGTCGACCTTACCAGTATGATCTCCGGACCCATTGCCACCATGATGCTGGCCGACCAGGGCGCCGACGTCATCAAGGTCGAGCCGCCCAATGGCGACCTGGTGCGCCATCTGGGACCGAGCCGGGGCGGCCTGACGGCGACGTTCATTTCTGCCAACCGCAGCAAGCGCAGCATAGCCCTGGACCTGAAAAGCGAGGCGGGCATGCAGGTGCTCACCCGGCTGCTGGCCACGGCTGACGTGTTCGTACAGAACTTCCGCCCGGGGGCCATCGAGCGGATGGGTCTGGGCGAGGAGGTCGTGCGGGCCATTCGTGCGGATATCGTCTACGTGTCCATCAGCGGTTTCGGCGAGGCGGGGCCCTACGCGCAGAAGCGCGTTTATGACCCGGTGATTCAGGCACTGTCCGGGTTGGCGGCCATTCAGAAGGATGGCGCCACGGGCCGTCCACGTATGGTGCGGACGATTATTCCGGACAAGACCACGGCAGTGACTGCGGCTCAGGCCATTACGGCCGCGCTCTTTGCCCGGGAGCGCAGCGGCGAGGGCCAGCATGTGAAGCTGGCCATGCTCGATACCATGGTGGCTTATCTGTGGCCCGAGGGAATGACCGGCTACACCTTCGTCGGCCGTGAAGTGCCCGGCTCCCGCGCCCAGCTCGCTCAGGACCTGATCTTCGCTACGGCGGACGGCTACATCACCACAGGTGCGGTGTCCGACGCCGAGTGGCAGGGCATGTGCCGGGCGCTGGAGCACGACGAATGGCTCAGCGATGAACGCTTCCGCACGGCGCAGGACCGCGTCGTCAACGTCAAGGAGCGTCTCGAGCTCATGGCCGACGTGCTGCGCCATCGGTCCAGTGCCGACTGGCTCGAGCGGCTGGATGCCGAAGGGGTGCCGTGCGCGCCGGTGCTGGAGCGTCACGAGGTCTTCGAGCACGAGCAGATCAAGGTCAACGGTACTGTTGCCGAATACGATCACCCGGTGGCGGGGAGGGTTCGGCAACCGCGCCCGGCAGCGCGGTTCGACCGCACACCGGCGGAGATGACCCGGCATGCGCCGGTGCTGGGCGAGCATTCCCGGGAAATCCTCACGGAGCTGGGCCTGGACGCTGATAGTCTGCCGGGCACAGGTGCTGTGGGCGAACCACAGGATTGAGCCGGGCTTCGGCCCCGGAAGAATTCCCGGCCGGATACGCTGGTGTGAGCTATTTTTAAGATAGCGCAGCAGTCGGAAGCGGTCATGTCGAGCATCACCTTCAAGGTCTCCGTCGAGGAGTCGCACGCGGTTCTGAAGAAGGTGCTGCCGCTCATGAGTCAGCACCGGGTACCCACGATCCCGCAGAATTACGCCATCTGGTACGACTACGTCTGCGAGGCCAACGAGTCGCTGGTAGCCGAGCTCAAAGAGCGCATGAGCCATGGCCTGGGTTTTACGCCGGACGTCTGCGAGTCGCTGTTCGAGAAGTACTTCATTCACGCACTGCGCGCCCAGGTCGAAGAAATCCAGGAAAGCATGCGCCGCAACGTGGATACGGCCATTGACGAGATCGGTGGGTTTCATGCCGCCCTGAATGACTTCGTCGGCGTTCTCGATACCGCCAGCGACACGCTGGAACAGGCACCCAGCGAGGCGGACCTGCGTGTTGTGGTGGCAAAGCTCATGCAGGAGACCCGTGCGACGCGTCAGCGCGGCGCCGCAGTGGAAGCTTTGCTGCAGGCGATGGCGGCGGAACTCAACGAGATGCGTGTGCAGGTGGATGCTCTGTCGCGGGATTCTCTGCAGGATGCCCTGACCGGTGTGGCCAATCGCCGCGCATTCGACGACGGCGTGCGGCGTATGACCCGGGAAGCATCTGCCAGCGGTGCCGAGCTCTCTCTGCTGCTGGTGGACGTGGACGAGTTCACCCGCTTCAACGATGCCCACGGCGGCGAGATGGGGGATCAGGTGCTGCGCTTTCTGGCTCAGGAGATGGATCAGTGCGTCAAGGGCCGGGATCTGCTGGCCCGCTATGCGGGTGCGGAATTCGCCGTTCTGCTGCCGGATACCGCCTACAATGGTGCGCTCATGCTGGCAGAGAGCATCCGCGCCATCATCGAAGCCCAGGTGATCCAGACCGAGACCGGCCGGGAGATCGATGACCTGACCATCTCGGTGGGCGTGGCCCAGTTCCGCCTGGATGAAGAATCCGCCGACTTCGAGGCGCGGGCGCGGGCGTGCCTGGAGCAATCCAGGTCCCAGGGCCGCAACCGGGTCACCGGCGAGCGCGACCTGCACTGAACCGACCTCGCGGGCGCTACACAGGCGTCCGGGAGCCGGTAGAATGCCGGGTTTTCGAGCCGGAGCCTCCGACCCCATGCGTCTTACCCAGGGCATTCATCGTGCAGTGCAGCTCTATGCCCGGCGGCCGGCGCTGCTCGGCGCAGACTTCTCCCTGACCTGGCAGACATTTGCCGACCGGGTGGCCCGGCTGGCGTCCGCACTCACCGATCTGGGTGTCGGCCCGGGTGATCGGGTGGCCATGCTGGCCGCCAATTCGCCCCGCTACGTGGAATTCTACTTTGCCACTCTATGGGCGGGAGCCGTCATGGTGCCGGTGAACGGCCGCTGGGCGCTGCCGGAAAAGGTCCACTGTCTGAATGATTCCCAGGCCCGGCTGCTGCTGGTAGACGCCGGCGCCCACAGTGAGGTGGCGGCCCTGCGCAGCGCCTGCCCGGCACTGGAGCAGGTGATTCATGCCGACGCCGGCCCGGCCGGCGGTTTTGCCGATTACGAGACCCTGCTCGAGTCTGCCAGGCCCATGGCCGACGCCGGACGCGGCGGGTCCGACCTGGCAGCTCTGTTCTACACCGGCGGTACCACCGGGCGCGCCAAAGGCGTCATGCTCAGCCATGACAACTTCATGGCCAATTCCATGACGGCACTGGTCAATCTGGGTATTCGTGAAGACAGCGTGCATCTGCATGTTGCGCCGCTGTTTCACGTGGCCGGCGGCTCGCGGGTATTTACCGTCACCGTGGCGGGCGGCACCCACGCCGTGATTCCGCGCTTTGAACCGGAGCTGTTCCTCGACGCCGTGCAGCGCTATCGCGTCACGGTGACGGTGGTGGTGCCGGCCATGTTGAACGCTCTGCTCGAGTATCCGCACCTCGAGCGCTTCGATCTGTCGAGTCTGCGGCTGCTCACCTATGGTGCGTCGCCCATGCCGGAATCGCTGTTGCGCCAGACGATGGAACGCCTGCCGGGCGTCGAGTTCCTGCAGTCTTACGGCATGACCGAACTGTCGCCGGTGGCCACCTGCCTGGCGCCCCGGTATCACGTCTTCAGCGGCCCCGACGCCGGTCGGGTACGTTCCGCCGGGCAGGCGGTCTTCAACGCCGACATCACCATTGTGGACGAGCACGATGCCCCGCTGCCGCAAGGTCAGGTGGGTGAGGTATGCGTACGCGGTCCCATGGTCATGCAGGGCTACTGGCGTCAGCCGGAACTCACCGGCGAGACCCTGCGCGGCGGCTGGATGCACACCGGTGATGCGGGGTACCTGGACGACGAGGGATTTCTGTTTCTGGTGGACCGGGTCAAGGACATGATCATCAGCGGCGGTGAGAACGTCTATTCTGCGGCCGTGGAAAATGTCATTCATCAGTTTGCCGGTGTGCACGAATGTGCCGTGATCGGCATTCCCAGTGAGCGCTGGGGCGAGGCCGTGCATGCCGTAGTCGTACCCCGCAGCGGCGCTGAGATCGACCGGGACGCGCTGCTGGCCCATTGCCGGACGCAGCTTGCCGGCTACGAATGTCCGAAGAGCATTGAGGTCCGCAGCGAACCCCTGCCGCGCAGCGGTGCCGGCAAGGTGCTGAAGACCGAGTTGCGGGAGGCGTTGCACGACGCTGGCGGCGGAAGCGGTTCATGAGCATTGCCGCACCCTTCGGCGCCCTGGTACCGGGGCTGACCCTGGTCTGCCTTATCGCCGCCTGGCCGGTACCCGCGGCGGCTGCTGGCGCGCATTCCGAAGCTGCCGGCCCTGCGGCAACCGCGCCGCTGCGCGTACGCAATCTGTCGCCGGCGACCCAGTTGTTCGGCTTGCCGCGACCGCTGGGCACCCTCGCTGCACCAGACACCACGGAGCTGGCGTTGACCGTGGAGCATGCCAACAATTTCACCGCCGCCAGCAACGACCGGGCGGCCGTGTTCTTCGACGGCACCACGACGGTCACCAGTGTGAGCCTGCGCCGCGGCTGGGGGCGGCGCTTCGAGTGGGGGCTGGAGGTGCCCCACGTGCACCACGGCGGCGGTTTCACCGACAGCTTCATCGACGGCTTTCACGATCTGTTCGGTTTTCCGGGCGGCGGCCGGGACGCCGTGCCCAGCAACCGCATGGATTATCGCATCGACCAGACGGACGGCCCCGTGGCAGCCATCGACGGTGCCACGTCTCATGTCGGTGATGTGCGCGGCTGGCTTGGCTGGCGTGTACACCAGTCGCCGGGTCGGGGCGGGGCGCTGCGCGCACAGGTCAAAGTGCCCACGGGCAGCGTAGCAACGCTTTCCGGATCCGAGGGCGTCGACGTGGCGCTGTGGCTGGAATGGCATGACGCGCGGCTGCTCGAGGCGTTGCACGTGACGGTGACTCTGAACGGCGGGCTGACGTTACCGGGGCATAGTGAACTGGCCGATACGCAACCGCAGGACGCGGTGCTCTCCGGGCATGTGGGTGTGCATTATCCGTTGACGTCCTGGCTGGTCCTGCGTGCCCAGCTCGATGGGCACAGTGAGGTGATCGACACGGGGTTGGATCAGTTCGCAGCCGGGGCGCTGCAGGGCACGCTGGGCGGCAGCCTGCATCTGTCTCCGGCGCTGACGCTGGATCTCGGCGTTACCGAGGATCTGACCGGGGCCGCTGCGCCGGACGTGGTATTCCTGGCAACCGTGGCCGTCCGCCTGTGAGCGGCGAGCGTATGGCAGACGGCAGGCCGGCCGCCCTGACCGGGGCCCGTCCGGCCGAGCTGGACGGCCGGCGCTTCGATCTGGTGATTATCGGCGGCGGCATTACCGGTGCAGGTGTGGCCCGCCATGCGGCTCAGTGCGGGCTGCGTACCCTGTTGCTGGAGGGCGGTGACTTTGCTGCGGGCACGTCGAGCCGTTCCACCAAACTGATTCATGGCGGCCTGCGGTATCTGGCCATGGGCGACTTCATGCTGGTCCGGGAGAGCGCGCTGGAGCGCAAGAGCCTGCTGGCCATGGCGTCTCATCTGACGGAACCGCGCTGGATGCTGGTACCGGCGCGCGGCCGCCTGGAATACGCCAAGCTGCGGTTGGGCATTGGCCTGTACGAGTGGCTGGGCGCCGTGCCCCGCGGCGAGCGCCATCGGAACTGGAACCGCCAGAGCCTGGAAGCCGGTGAGCCGCTGCTCGATGGCGAGCGGCTGCCCTGGGCGTGCGTGTACCGCGAATATCTGACCGACGACGCGCGCCTGGTGCTGGCGACCCTGCGTGCTGCCGCCGCTGACGGGGCGGCAGTCTGCAACCAGGCCCGGGTGGTATCAGTGGCGCATCAGGAGGACGGCTGCTCCCTCCGGGTGGTGGATGAGCGTTCGGGTACCGAGAGTCAGATCTACGGCAGCTGTGTGGTCAACGCCGCCGGGCCGTGGGTGGAAAGCCTGTCGATCGAGGAGGGCGGCCCGCCCGCCAACGCTGACCGGCCGCGCCTTTATCTTTCCAAAGGCGTGCATCTGGTGCTGGACCGGCAGCGCCTGCCGGTGCGGAATCTGGTCATGATGACCGCCGCCGACGGCCGTCCGGTGTTCGCCATTCCCCGCGGTGGGGTGACTTATGTAGGCACCACCGACACCACGCATGAAGGCGGCCCGGAGCATTGGCCGGAGGTGAACGGCGACGACATCGGCTATCTGCTGGACACCATCAACAGCCATTTCCGTATCGATCCGGTGAACGCCGCGGACGTGCTGGCCACCTGGGCCGGGTTGCGGCCGCTGATTCATCAGCGGGGCAAGTCGCCCAAGGAGATGTCGCGCCGCGACGAGATCTGGCGGCAGGGCGCTCTGGTGACCGTGGCGGGCGGCAAGCTGACGGGCTTTCGCAAGATGGCGCAGCAGACCATGGCGGTGGTGGGCGAGGTGCTGGGGCGCGAATGCACCATGCCGGCGCCCCTGGCGCCCCTTCCGGGTGGTGAGGTTCGCGACGTGAATGCTCTGGTGGCTGAGGTGCAGCGGCGCTATCAGCTCGATGAGCATCCGGCCGTTCGACTGGTGCGGCTGTATGGCGCCGAGGTCATGGCCGTGCTCGGTGAGCGGCCGACACCGCTGTCGCCCTCGGTGTTCGCTGAAGAGGTGCATTGGGCCATCGATGTGGAAGGGGCCTGGGACCTGGAGGACGTCGTGTACCGGCGCTTGCGGGCGGCCTGGTTTCTGCCGGACGAGGTCGATGCTGTCATCGCCGGAGCCGCAAAGCTGCTGGGCGAACGTCGCGACTGGTCGACAGCTCAGCTCGAGTCTCAGGCGGCTGCCGTGAAGCGCCGACTGAGCGACGAACTGCTGTTTCGTGATGACGCCGGATCGGCTGCCGACGCCTGAATTGCCGTAGCGTCGATCATTCGGCCGTCAATGGCGCCAGCAGATAGTGGCCGTGACTCACGCCGATGGGGCGGCCCCGGTCTTCCTGCCAGATCTCCGAGCGCACGTTGGCAACGCGCCGCCCATGGCGGGTGACCACGGCGCGGCCGAACGTGGCCTGCGGGCGGCCGGAGCGCAGGTAATCCACCGATACGTCGATGGTCTTGGGTAGCCGCTCGCAGGACGTGTCGTGAAGCAGCTGGATCACCGCCGTGATTTCCAGAAAGGCGCCGATCACGCCGCCATGCAGGGCGGGCAGATTGACGTTGCCTACCAGCTCCTCTTTGAACGGCATGATGGTAGTGAGCTCGTTGCCCTTGCAGTCCACCTCGATGCCGAGAAAGCGCGCATAAGGAATGTGCGCCAGCACGGCCGCCATGTCCCGCCCGCGGCCCTGGGCCCGCAGTTCCGAGAGCAGCTTCAACCGCCTTCCTTTGTGTTGGAGCGATCTCCAGATCGCGACCCGGAGGTCGCTCCTACAGTGTTGGGCGTTCCAAGCATAAAGCTCGCCACACAGGTCGCGATGGGTTCTTCCGGCGTGGTCTGATAGGCCGTGGCGCGCACGAAGGCGATGTGCCGGGTGCGTTTGAAGCACACGGCCTGCGCCAGAATGTCGCGATGCGGCTGCGCCGCCCCCATATAATCGATGCGCAGGTCCAGCGTGGCCATGGCCACCGGCTCGTCGGTGTTGCCGGCCGGACGCACGGCCATGCCGCAGGCGTTGTCGAGCAGGGCCGTCAACACCCCGCCATGCACGACGCCGGTATCCGGGTCGCCGACCAGATGGGCGGCATACGGTACCCGCACGACGCAGCCGGCTGCGTCGTGACTCACCAGGCTCATGCCGATGGCGCGAGCGTGGGGAATGTTCAGCATGTGATCTTGCAGGGTCTCCACGAACGGGTCCTGTCCGATGGTACACTCGCGTGCAGGTAACTCGACAAAGCTTATTGGGAGGGCCATGCAATGGCAATGCAGCATACGCCTCTGCTCATGTCCAACATTCTGGACCGCGGCGCGCAGGTAGCGCCGGATGAGGAGATCGTCACCGCCACAGAGAACGGCGTACGCCGACAGACATATCTGGAGACGCGCAACCGGGCGCATCAGCTTGCCCATGCGCTGGCCGAAGCCGGCATCGGCATCGGCGACCGGGTCGGCACGTTCATGTGGAACGGCTCGCGCCACCTGGAGGCTTATCACGCCGTGGCCGGTATGGGTGCCGTCCTGCACACCCTGAACATTCGCCTGTCGGATCACGACCTGGAGTACATCATCGGCCACGCCGCAGACAAGGTGATCATCGTCGACGCCGACGCGCTGCCGCTGCTCGAAAAGCTCAAGGGCCGCATGCCCAGTGTCGAGCGCATCATCGTGGCGGTCGAGGAAGGGTTCGAGGACTGGCAGACCGACCTGCCGAACCCGGTGGACTACGAGCAGTTCATCGCCGGCAAGCCCACCACCTACGACTGGCCGCAGATCGACGAAAACTCGCCCCTGGGTCTGTGCTACACCAGTGGCACCACGGGCAATCCCAAGGGCGTGGAGTACGAGCACCGTTCCCAGTATCTGCACACCATGACCCAGTGCATGACGGACAGCATGAATCTGTCCGCCACCGATTGCCTGCTCGGCATCGTGCCCATGTTTCATGCCATGGGCTGGGGCTTGCCGTGGTCGGCGTTGATGCTCGGCTGCAAACAGGTCATGCCTCACCGCTTCATGGACCCGGCGCGGCTGATCGCACTCATGGCCGATGAGTCCGTGACCGTCTCCGCCGGCGTACCCACCATCTGGCAAGGCGTGAAAGGGCTCTACGAGGCAGACCCGCAGAAGTACGATCTGTCGTCACTGTCCCGTGTGACCTGCGGCGGCTCGGCGCCCCCGGCATCGCTGATCCGCTGGTACTGGGATGCCCTGGGCGTGGAGATGATCCAGGGGTGGGGCATGACGGAGACCTCGCCGCTGGCCACGCTGTCGCGCCGGGTCATGAAACGCTCCCAGCTCGATCTGAGCGAAGACGAGCAATTTGCGAATGTGGCCAAGGCCGGCCAGATCATGCCCGGCATCGAGGTGGAGATCTTCGACGAGGAGTTCAACCGCCTGCCTCACGACGGCGAGACGGTGGGCGAGATTCTCGTGCGCGGACCGTGGATCTGTTCCGAGTACTACAACGATCCGCAGCCGGAGAAATTCCATGACGGCTGGCTGATCACCGGGGACGTGGGCAAGATCGATCCGGAAGAGTATCTGATCATCAGCGACCGCTCGAAGGATCTGGTGAAAAGCGGCGGCGAGTGGATCTCCTCGGTAGACCTGGAGAACCATCTTGTGTCCATGGACGGGGTGGCCCAGGCATGCGTGGTGGCCCAGCCGCATCCCAAGTGGGACGAGCGCCCGGTGGCCCTGGTGGTGACCAAAGAAGGAGCCAACCTCACCAAGGAAGCGATTCTCGAGCATGCGTCCAGAACCTTCGCCAAGTGGCAGCTGCCCGACGACGTCCTGTTCGTGGACAGCATCCCGCTGACCTCCACCGGCAAGATGGACAAAAAGGTCGTACGCGCCGACCTGGACGAGCAGGGCTACGTGCTGCCGAGTCTGCGCGACAAGGCAAGCTGAGGCCATGAGCCCGGCGGCGGGCTGGTTCAGACAGCGAATCGCAGATGCATCGTGGCGGGCCCGGGTACATACCCGGGCCTGGCTGCAGCGCCACCCCCGCTGGCGCCGGTTTCTCGCCCGCACGGGCAGTCTCAACGTCGACGAGTTCACCCTCGCCAGAGGTGTGGCGGTGGGCCTGTTCATCGGCCTGACGCCAACCCTGGGCGTGCAGACACCGCTCATGCTGGCGGCATCCATGATCCTGCGGGCCAATTTCCCGGCGGCATTTCTGGCGTCGTGGATCAACAACCCATTGACCTTCGCGCCGTTGTATTTCGGTATGCATCAGGCCGGTGAGTACATTCTGAGCCTGCTGCCGGTGCGCTTCGACACTTTGCCGGGTGTCGGGGACGACATCATCCATGGGACCTCGTCCCTGGTCGTGGGCAGCCTGGCCATCGCGCTGCCCGTCTGCCTGCTCGGCTACCTGGCATTTCTATACGTCTGGCGGCGCTTCGATCTGCATCTGCCGGCGCGGGCCGATCCAGCGCCCGGCGGCGGCAGCACTGAGGAGGAAGATCCCGGCTGAGGGCACCATCTTGTAATCCATGGGCGCGGGCGCCATTCTGACCGCGGGAATCGGGGCCGGAGCCGCCATGTCTACCTTCGTCATCATCAATCTGGCCGTGTTCGCCGGGCTCATCATCCTGCTTTCCAGGCTGCGTGGCCCGGATTTCTCGCTGTCGAAACGGATCCTCAGCGGTCTGGCGGCCGGCGTGGTGTTCGGCCTGGCGCTGCAGGTCCTCTATGCCGGCGACCAGGCGGTCATCGACGCCACGCTGAACTGGACCAATGTAGTCGGCAGTGCTTACGTGAATCTGCTGCGCATGATCATCATGCCCCTGGTGCTGGTCATGATGGTCGCCGCCGTGGTGCGTATGGAGGAGGTGGCCGCGCTGGGCAAGATCGGCGGCATGGTCATCGGGATTCTCATCGGCACCACCATGATTGCCGCGCTGGTGGGCATAGCCGTGACCAACGTGTTCGGTCTCACCGCCGAAGGGCTCACCCAGGGCGCCCGTGAACTGGAACGCTCCCAGGCGCTCAGTGAGCGCTACGAGGAGTTCGCCAACCTCGGTCTGGCGGACATGCTGGTGCGCTTCGTGCCGTCCAACGTGTTTCTCGATCTCACGGAAGCCCGTCCCACCTCCATCATCGGTGTGGTCATCTTCGGTATTCTGTTCGGCATTGCCGCGCTGGGTGTGGCGCGGGACAATCCGGAACGGGGCCGGGCCATCCGCGAGTTCATCGAGACCGCTCAGGCCATCGTCATGAAGCTCGTGCACATGATCATGGCTCTGACGCCATTCGGCATCCTGGCACTGATCACCAAAGTAGTCGCCGGGTCCGATGCGGCGGACATTCTCGATCTCATCAGCTTCATCGGCGCTTCGTATCTGGCCATCGGCATCATGTTCGCCGTCCACGCAGTGCTCATCAGCGCCAGCGGTTTCAATGTGGTGGCTTATTTCCGCAGCGTCTGGCCGGTGCTGACGTTTGCGTTCACGTCGCGCAGTTCGGCGGCGACCATTCCGTTGAACGTGGAAACCCAGATCGAATCACTCAGAGTCCCGGTCCCTATCGCCAATCTGTCCGCCAGCTTCGGCGCGACCATCGGCCAGAATGGCTGTGCCGGTATCTATCCGGCCATGCTGGCGGTGATGATTGCGCCCACCATGGGCATCGATCCCCTGAGTCTGTCGTTCATTGCCGGGCTGGTGGGTATTGTCGCCATCAGTTCG
This sequence comes from Gammaproteobacteria bacterium, assembly GCA_034522075.1. GTDB lineage: Bacteria > Pseudomonadota > Gammaproteobacteria > Pseudomonadales > Azotimanducaceae > UBA7803. The sequence goes on from JAXHLO010000021.1 coordinate 87,413, forward strand.
TTCGGTGTGGCCGGGGTCGGCGGCGGCGCCACCTTCGCGGCGTTCATCGTGCTGCCGGCCATGGGCTTTCCGGTGACCGTGGCGGCTCTGCTGATCTCCATCGAGCCGCTCATCGATATGGCGCGCACGGCACTGAACGTCAACGGTGCCATGACCGCCGGTGTGCTCACCGGGCGTTATCTGGGTGATTCCACAGTCGGTGAGACTCAGGCGGGAGCACCGGCAGCGGGCAGTGCGGCTGACTGAGCCGCGCCGCCGATTGCGGAGGCGGTGATCGTGCCGTTTGCCATCAACATACGCAGCGACAATGAGACGGCGGCACCCATCCGGGAGCTCTGGCAGCGTCTGGAAGTCTTCGAGCCGGCACCCACCATGCGGGCGCTGAATTACCCGCCCCATCTCACCCTGGCCATCTATGAAGATGTGCCGGAATCCGAGTTGTTTGCGGTCGTGGACGGTGTGGCGGACGGGCCCATCAAATTGCGCTTCGAATCCCTGGGTTGCTTCACACCACCCAACGGCCTGGTAATCTGGGCCGCGCCCAGAGTCACCCGGCAATTGCGCCGGCTGCACCAGTCGATTCACAGCATCATCGATACCCAGCGCTGCCACGCCAATTACCGGCCGAAGCGCTGGGTTCCGCATTGCACTCTGGCGCTGAACGTGGCGCCGGAATATCGCTCGGAGGCTAAAGCGTTGACCGAGGAGGCACTGTCGCCCTTCGAGGCGACCTTCGACGTGGTCGACTGCACCTCGTTTCATCCGGTGGAGGTCCTGCGCGAACGCAGGCTCAAGTCAACCGGCCAGGCGTAATTCCGTCGTCATTTGCAGCGCCATTTGCGGCAGTTCCTCGCGCAGCTGTTCCAGCGTCCGGGTTTCGCCGTCCAGGGTCGCGGTATGAACCGTGACGCCGCGGCTGGCCTTCAGGGTGCTGGTGGTGGGCTCGAACTGCCACGCGCAGTAGCGGCGCAGATTGCGGGTCAACCAGACACCGGCGAGTCGCTGGTCGTCTGTGTGGGTGAATTTGTGCGGCATGGCCGTATGCTCTTTGAATGTTCCCTTGCAGGGTAGTGAATCGTCACGAAAGTTCCGCGAACTGCGCCACGAATCAGCGCGATCATTCGTCGACCCTGCCGCGGGAGACATTGGCTGCGTGCCCGAAGATGCCCTTGGCCATGAGTGAGGTCTCCCGGTCGCGGCGGCGCTGGTAGACCTCGGCGCGGATTTCGTGAGCTCGGGCATTGTCCGGCTCGGCCCGAACGGCGAATTCCACCAGATGACAGGCCAGGCGCGCATCGGTGTCGGCCAGAGCCAGCGCCCGGTCCGCCAGCTTGTCTGCGCCGCCGGCCAGTGCCGCCAGCTCCCGGGCCAGCGCATCCTCCCGGGCCGGTTTGAGGTTGGCCGGATTGCCGTCATACCAGCCGCCGTAGAGGCGCCAGATGTTGCGCACGATGAATTCGGGTTCATCGTACATGGGCCGCAGGTAGGGCTTTTCCAGTACTGCCGGGTCGATGGACACCGCGTGAATGATGTCGTTGAGCGGGGCACCCTCATTCATCATCGCCACTGTCTCACGGACCAGGTGTTCCAGAGCCTCGGCCACATCGGTGAGAACGAGCCGGATGCGCTCGGCGCCGGCAATGGGCAGGCCGTGGGCGGGCAGAAAAAGCTCGGCGCCCTGGGCGGCCATGGCTCGCATGGCTGCGGCCCATTCCGCCGGGTAGCGCTGTACTTTCTGCGGATTGCCCGCATTGGGGAAATTCCAGATGAAGAAGTCGCCGGCGCAGATGGCCTTGTGCCGGGGTATCCAGGCCCAGGTGTGATCATCGGTTTCGCCCTTGGCATGGCGCAGTTCCAGGCTCATGCCGCCCACTTCGAGTGGCAGGGTGTTCTCGTAGGCCACATCCGGTTTGGGTGATGATTCCGGCAGAAAGCTGCCGCTGTCGGCTATCTGATAGCCGCGCCGCCGGAACTGGCCGAACTGACGCTCATTGATGATCTGGTTGTAGCCGTTGGTGAGGTTGTAGCGGTCGAAACGCCGGCCAAGGTTCACGTGGCCGGCGACCCGGGGCGTTACCTGCCCGGCGGCGGCCGCGTCTTCCAGGAAGGCGCCGCAGCCGCCCACGTGGTCGACGTGGCCGTGGGTGTAGACGATGGTGTTGAAACGGTCAGCCCGCCAGCGGCGGATTTCTTTCACCACCCGGGGACCGCCGGCGGGATTGGAGGTGTCGAAGGCGAGCAGACCAGTCGTCGGTCTCGAACAGGATGCAGTGGGAGAAGGCTTCCACCATGGCGACGCCGTCGGCGATGACGGAGAGCTCGTGATTGATGCGGTTGATGGGGCCGACGTTGTCGGCGCTGGTGGTCCCATCGATGATGCCGGAAGACATTGCCAGCAGGTCGGCCATGGGCTACTCCTTGCGATCCAGGTTGATTTCGTACAGAGGCAGGCTGCGGCCCTCGATGCTGGCCGACGCCCGCTCACCGATCAGCAGCGCGCCGGCATGCTCATAGAACGGTGCCGCATTGGGGTCGGCTTGAATGATCAGCCGTGACAACTCCGTAGCCTCGAATTCCGCCAGGGCGTGATCCATCAACGCCCGGCCGTAGCCGCGGCCGATGTGTTCCGGCTCGACGAACATGGCCTCGAGTTCCAGGGCATCCGGCGAAACTTTGGTCAGCGCATAGAACCCCCGGACCTCGCCGTCGTCTTCCAGCACCCGGAAGCCGCCGGCGGCCAGTTGCTCGGGCGTGTAGGTCAACTCGTCACGGCAGGCTTCCATGAACGCATCGGAGTAACCCCAGTGCGCCTTGGAACGTTGTGCCAGGTCGCTCAGCCGTTCCGCTTCGCTGGTTTCGGCGGCGCGGATCTCCATAGTGTCTCCTTCATGTGGCGGTCACATCGAGTTCCATGGCAATCCACCCCGAGTCGGCCGAGGTCGTGGTGGTTTCGCCCAGGGTGATGCGCGCCGGGTCTATGTCGGCGTTCTCCGCCAGCCAGTCGGATATCCGCTGGGCACGTTCCTGGCCCAATGCCTGGACCTGCGCCTCGTCCATCGGAGCGGCGTCGATGAGGCGCTGCTCCAGCTCCGCCACATAGGCCGTTTCGTCGAGCCGCATTTCGCCGTCCTCGCCATCTTCTTCAACTGGACGCTGAAACTGCGCGCGCACCTCCGCCAGGCTGGTTTCCGGAAAGTCCTCGGTGAATAGCGCTTCGATGGCGGCACGCCGGCGATCGCCGAGCATGGTCCCGGCGGAATCTTCGCCGTCGCTCCGTTCGGCCAGTGCCGCGTCGATGCGGGCCCGGGTGGCCAGCGTCTGCAACGCTTTTCGGTCGGTCTGCGGGGCCACCACGCCGTTTACCTGCAGCGCAAGCTGCGGGCGCATGTTCAATGCCTCACCGAGCTTGCTGAGCTTCTGGCGTTCCGGCGGCGTCAGCGCCGCGCTGCCGGGTTCGAATTTCACGCGGCCGAACTCCTCCGATTCCATGCCCACCAGGCGGGCGAGCAGGCGAAACGGTGACGACACGATGCCGGTTATGACGTTGGCCACGGCCCCGGCGATGACCCCGCCGATACGGAACTGCGGATCGTTGACGTCGCCTTCTACGGGGATGTCCACGTTGATTCTGCCGTCCGGCCCCTTCAACAGGGCGATGGCCAGATTCAACGGCAGATCGAAAGCGTCCGGGTGCTCCACCCGCTCACCGAGCTCGAGGTCACTGATCACCACACTGTTCTGCCCGGTCATCCGGCCGTCTTTGACCTGGTAGCGCAGGTCGACTTCCATGCGTCCGTCGGCGACCCGGCGGCCGGCGAAGCGAATGGTGTAAGGCGTCAGGTCCGGCAATGCGACGTTGCGGAACAACAGTTCGACGTCGGTATTCCGGGTGATGCCCAGCGGCATCAACGCACCCTGGATGCGCGCCAGGCCGAAGTCTTCGATCTGCCCATCGAGTCTCACCTGGGAGGGCTCGGCGCTGCTCGAGTCCAGGGTGGTCATCTCCCCTTCCAGAGTGCTGATACTGGTGCGAAACGGCAGCGGCAGGGACAGGTCGGAGAAGTCCGCCGAGCCGCCGCTCACGGCAACCCGGCCTATGGTCAGCTGCACGGGCGGCGCGGCATCGCTGCTGCCGTCGTCCGGTTCGGCGCCTTCGTCCGCAGGCTCGGCGGCAGTTTCGGGCTGCCGCATGAGCTGCTGGAAGTTGGTGGTCCGGTCTTCGGCAATGAGCAGACGGGCGTAGGGTTCGCTTACCGTGACCTGTGAGATCTCCAGTGCCCCGGCGGCGTGTGAGTAGCTGAACTCATTGACGCCGAGCTGTTGCCAGCCCAGCAGGCGCTCTTCGGGCTGCGTACTGGCGATGGACAGACCGTCCACCGTCAGCTCGCCGCTGGCACCCAGGGGTTCCTCGGCGGAAACCGTGAGCCGGGTGCGGGTGCTGACGGTCCCGTCGTCGATCTGCGCCAGGGCCAGATCATTCAGATAGGGCTGGGCAATGCCCAGTGCCAGGCCGTCCACGGTTAGCTCGGCGTCCAGGAAGGGCGCCGGCAGGGCGCCCATGGTGCCGTTCAGCGCCACCCGGCCGCCGGTATTGGAATTGAAAGACAGCGTCAGCGGGAAGCGAGTGTCCGGTGCGTTGTCCAGACCTTCCAGACGCAGATCGAAGTCGCGGATTTCGATGGGCTGGGGATCCCGCAGGGTCCGATCCTCGAAATCGAACGCGAGATCGTTCACCTCGAAGCGCTGCAGGCTCAGGGACCAGGCAGCGGCGGCTGTAGCGTCATCTTCTGGCTCTGCCTCTGCGGTGGGCTCGTCGGCCGGCGGTGATCTGATGATCCGTTCGAGGTTGCTGATGCCGTCCGCGTCGCGCCACATGAACAGTTCCGGTGCGGTCAGGGAGATGCGCCGGGCCCCAGCTCGCTGGGCCGGATAGGCCAGGTACCCGCCTTCCAGGCGCAGTCCCGGCAGCTCGACTATGGCGCGCTCCGCCTGGGTGACCCGTACGTCCCGGACATCGACCTCGAGCTCTGTCATGTCGGCGCGGAATGTGCCCGTGTCATCCAGTGCCACCGCGTAATCGAAGCCGAGATCCACCGTGCCGCTGGGTACCTGAACGTCGACCTGGTCCTGAAAGTAGCGGTACGCCAGGGGCAGGAACGCACCGCTGGCGGTCAGGCGGCCGGCAGACTGCAGAGGCTCGATCTGCAGGCTGCCTTGCCAGGCGACGTCCACCTCGTCGCCGATGCGTACGGCCACCCGCTGCCGGCCGCTGTCCTCGGGCAGGGTGCTGATGTCGCGGATACTGACGTCGATGGGGCCGATGGCCTGCACGAAGTCGGTGCCGGGAACGCGGTCGGTAAATGTGCCGCCGCCCCCTGTCAGGTTCAACTCGCCGACGATGACGCGCAGCAGCCCCGCTTCCGGGTCGGCTTCAGCGGGCGCTTCCGTCGTCCGGGCCGGCTCGGGCTCAGCCGGCGACAGGAGCTGACCAAGGTTGGTCTGCCCGTCGGCGAAACGCACGAACGCCAGTGAGGGATGCTCGAGGGTAATCTCGCGAAACGTCAGCGCCCACCGAAACAGGCTCGAAAGCTGAAAGTTCACATACAGCCGCTCGAAGCTGAGGATCCCGGATCCGTCGTCTTCCGTGATGGCGAATTCGCGGGCCTCGACACTCAACACGAACGGATTGACCCGCAGCGTTTCCAGCGCGACCGGGCGGTCCACCAGTTCACCGACCCGGTCGATGATCTGCTGGCGTGCCACCCAGGGCACGATAAGGAAACCGGCGAGGGTGTAGAGCAACAGAATCGACAGGGCCCAGAAGCGCTTGCGGCGCGGATTGACCCAGTCCCGCGGCGTTCCCCACAGGCGCTGGCGCACCGCGGCGCTGGCTCGCTGCAGGCGGCTGGCGTTGTCGCTCAACTCAGCGTGCTCCCTGGCCGAGGATGATGACTTCCGCTTCGATTTCCACCGGAACGCCCATGGGCAGTTCTGCCATGCCCACAGCGGACCGCGCATGGGCGCCGCGCTCCGGCCCGAAGACGTCGAGAATTACCTGGGAAGCTCCGTTGATGACGCCGGGCAGGGCGGTGAACCCCGGCGCCGCATTGACCATGCCGAATAGCTTGAGCCACGCGCTGATGCGGTCAAGGTCGCCCAGTTCCTGTTTCAGGCTCGCCAGCATGCCGAGCGCTGCGAGCCGGGCGGCAGTCTGGCCCTGCTCTGCCGTGAGATCGGCGCCGACCTTGCCCAGGGGCGCGGCGATGGAGCCGTCCGCCGCCAGGGGCAGATGGCCGGAAACCAGGGCCCGGTCGCCGGCGATACGGACCAGCTTGAACGGCAGGCTGCCCAGGTTCATGGGTTGCGGCAACTCGATGCCGAGGGCTTCGAGACGCTGTTCCGGCGTCCTGGAGTCGGTCACGGGATGAACTCCGCTGGCTGATGCCGGCTACTGTAGCGCATTGCGGCGGCAGGTTGGGCCTGCGGCGAGGTGAGCAGCCGATCACAGCGCGCCTCTGGTCAGCTCCTATACTGCGGATGAACCACCAGAGAGAAGATCATGACAACGCGCTTTCTCAAAATTGCCGGTATTTCCGGCAGTCTGCTCATGGCCGCCGGCGTGCAGGCGGAGACTCTGTTCGGTGTCTATGCCGGGGCCGGGACCTGGCAGCAGGAGTTCTCCGGCGACGTGGCCTCCGGTGGCGAGGAGGTGGACCTGGAGCGCGACCTGGATTTCGATCGGGAACGCAACAACGTGTTGTACGCGGGGCTCGAGCATGGGGTTCCGGTGCTGCCCAATGTGCGGGTCAATCATGCCAGGGTCGCCGGTGAAGGACGCAGCGTGCTGACCCGCACGGTGGAGTTCCGGGGCGAGACGTTCAGCATCAGTGAAGACGTGGCCTCTGAAGTCGAGCTGACCCAGTCCGACGCGGTGCTCTATTACGAGTTGCTGGACAACGTCGTGTCGCTGGATCTGGGCATTGCGGCCCGTTGGATCGACGGTGAGATCGAGGTCGCCTCGGAGAGTGCCGTGGCACGGGCGGAGTTCGAAGGTGTGCTGCCGCTGCTGTACGCCCGGGGCCGCGTCGACCTGCCGCTCACCGGCCTGTGGGCCGGCGCTGAAGCCCAGGGGCTTGCCTACGACGGCCACAGCCTGATCGACGCCAGTGCCCAGATCGGCTGGACGTCGCCGGTGGGACTCGGTGCAGAACTGGGCTGGCGGACACTGCGCCTCGATCTGGACGACATCGACGACATCGACCATGCCGAGATCGACATCAGCGGCCCTTACGCGGCGGTAAACTTCTACTTCTGACACGATGGCGTCCGGCTCCCCTATAATCGGGCGCCATGACAGATTCCCCAGCAGCGGCGCGCCGGGCGCGCCGCGTCGAAGCCCTGCTGCGGGCCGAGTTGCCCGCGGCATCGCTCATCACCGACCCCCTGGCCAGGAAAACGTTCGAAAGCGACGGGCTCACCGCGCTGCGCGAGGTGCCGTGGCTGGTGGCGCTGCCGGAAACCGAGGCCCAGGTGCTGGCGGTGCTGCGCATCTGCCGGGAATTCCGCGTCCCCGTGGTACCCCGCGGCGCCGGTACCGGATTGTCGGGTGGTGCCCGGCCTCTGGCCCGGGGCCTGGTGCTGGGCCTGTCGAAGATGGCGAGCATCATCGACATCGACCTGGACAACGCCGTCGCCCGGGTTCAGCCGGGGGTGCGCAACCTGGCCATCAGCGAGGCGGTGGAAGAACACGGTCTCTATTACGCACCTGACCCCTCCTCACAGATTGCCTGCAGCATCGGCGGCAATGTCGCGGAGAACTCCGGCGGCGTGCACTGCCTGAAATACGGGCTGACCGTGCACAATGTGGTAGGCGTGCGCCTGGCCACCATTGACGGCGAGATCCTGGAACTGGGCGGCAAGGGCCTCGATGGGCCGGGATACGATCTGCTGGCGCTGGTCATGGGCTCCGAAGGCATGCTCGGCGTGGTTACCGAGGTCACCGTGCGGCTGCTGCCCACGCCGCCGGCCAAGCGGGTCGTCCTGGCGGCCTTTGCCGAAGTGAGCGCCGCGGCCGATGCGGTGGGCGCAATCATCGCCGACGGCTTGATTCCCGCGGGCCTGGAGATGATGGACGCGCCGGCGATCCGTGCCGCCGAGGACTTCGTTCACGCCGGCTACCCCACGGATGCCGAGGCGATCCTGCTCTGCGAGCTGGACGGTGTGGCAGCCGAGGTGGAAGCGGACCTGGCGCGGGTCAGCCGGGTGCTGGAACTCTTCGGGGCTTTCTCGCTCACGGTGGCGCAGACGCCGGAGGAGCAGGCACGGCTGTGGCTGGGGCGCAAATCGGCCTTTCCCGCCGTAGGCCGGATCTCGCCGGACTACTACTGCATGGACGGCACCATCCCCCGGGCCCACCTGGCGGATGTACTGAAGCGTATCGGCGACCTGTCGGCGTCCCACGGCCTGGCCGTGGCCAACGTCTTCCATGCCGGTGACGGCAATCTGCATCCGCTGATTCTCTACGACGCCAACGTTCCCGGCCAACTGGCGCAGGCGGAGGCGCTGGGCGAGCGAATTCTCGAGCTGTGCGTTGCGGTGGGCGGCACGGTTACCGGCGAACACGGGGTGGGGGCGGAAAAGCTCGATCCCATGTGCGGCCAGTTCGACGCCCCAGCGCTCGAGCAGATGCACGCGCTGCAGGCAGCCTTCGATCCGCACGGTCTGATGAACCCCGGGAAGGCGGTGCCTACTCTGACCCGCTGCGCCGAAATCGGCGGCATGCACGTGCACGGCGGGCGGCTGCCGTTTCCACATTTGCCGCGGTTTTAGTTGTGGCTACGGGCAAAGATCTCACCGGGGCTCTGTGCGAAGCGGTTGAACGATGCGCCGCTACGGGCGGCTCGCTGACCATCGTCGGTGCCGGCAGCAAGAGCTTTCTCACCCGGGGCGTCGAGGCGCTGCCGGCGGATGCCGGGGGGCAGCTGCTGTCCGTGGCCGAGCACCACGGCATAGTCGACTACCGCCCCGAGGAACTGGTGCTCACTGCCCGTGCCGGTACGCCGCTGCGCGAGGTGGAACGGGTGCTGGCCCAGGCCGGCCAGCATCTGCCGTTCGAACCCCCGCAGTTTCATGGCGGCGGTACATTGGGCGGCGCCGTGGCTGCGGGGCTGTCCGGTCCCGGCCGCCCCTGGCGGGGGGCGCTGCGTGATGCGCTGCTGGGAGTTGAGCTGCTCAACGGGCGCGGCGAGGTGCTGCGTTTCGGCGGTCAGGTCATGAAGAACGTGGCTGGTTACGACGTATCGCGCCTGCAGGCCGGCGCATTCGGTACCCTCGGCCTGCTGCTGGCGGTGAGCGTCAAGGTGCTGCCCCGGCCCAGCGTCGAGCGGACCCGGGTATTCGAGTTGCCGCCCGCCGAGGCCTTGGTGTGCTGTCGCGCCTGGGCCCGGCGACCCTACCCTATCACGGCCACCTGCTATCACCGGGGGCAATTGCGCGTCCGGCTGTCCGGGGCCGAAGCCGCCGTGACTCAGGCGGCGGCCCAGCTCGGCGGCGATGACGATACCAGTTCCGGGTTCTGGCCGGCCTTGCGCGATCAGCGTCTGGAGTTCTTCGCCGAACCCGGTCTGTGGCGGACTTCCGTACCGCCGGCAGCGGCACTTCCCGCCGAGGACTGTCTGGTGACCTGGGGCGGTGCCGAGCGCTGGTGGCGGCCGGGCGATAGGCAAGCGGCGCGGCGCCAGGCCGCGGCCCAGGGAGGCTATGCGCGTCCCTACGACGGCAGCTTCGGCGTTCGTACCGGCGCGCACCTGAGTGGGGCGGAGTCCCGGTTGTCGGAGCGCTTGCGCCAGGCCTTCGATCCGCACAGGGTGTTCAACCGCAATCTCACCAGCACAGCCGAGGCCGACCTTGCAGACTGAACTGCCGCGCGAATATCTGGCGACTGACACCGGCAGCCGGGCCGACGGCATACTGCGCAGTTGCGTGCACTGCGGCTTCTGCAATGCCACGTGTCCCACCTATCAACTGCTGGGCGATGAACTCGACGGTCCGCGCGGCCGTATCTATCTGATCAAAGAGATGCTGGAGTCACAGCGCGCCAACGACGTCGCAGCGCGCCACCTGGATCGCTGCCTCACCTGCCGCGCCTGTGAAACCACCTGCCCCAGCGGCGTGCAGTACGGCGAGCTGCTGGAGATCGGCCGCGACTTCCTGGAACGCGAACGGCCGCGGCGCGGCTCGGAGCGCTGGTTGCGCGGCTGGCTGTTGCGGGTCGTACCCGATCGGCGGCGTTTCCGGCGCTGGGCGCGGCTGGGCCGGGCATTCCGCTGGCTGCTGCCGCGCCGGCTTGCCGCTCAGGTGCCGCCAGCGCCCGCCGAGCCGGCCGCTGTGCCTGTGCCGGCCGCTGCCGCGACACGCCGGGTGCTGCTGCTGCAGGGTTGCGTTCAGCAGGCGGCCACGCCGGAAGTCAATGCCCGGCTGGCGGAGTTGCTGGCCGGCCGCGGCATCGAGACCGTGACGGTGGCGGAGGAAGGCTGCTGCGGCGCACTGGCCCTGCACCTCGGCGAAACCGACCGGGCGCGGACCACTATGGCCGGTACCCTGGATGCTCTGGCGGAGCGGCTCGATGAGGTGGAGGCGGTGATTTCCACGGCCAGCGGTTGCGGCGTGACGGTCAAGGATTATGGCCGCCTGCTGGCCGACGACCCGCGCCGCGCCGCAACGGCGCGCCGCCTGGCCGAGCTGACCGTGGATGCGGCGGAATATCTGGGCGGGCAAGCCATCGACTGGCAGCGCCGCGGCGACTACCGGCGTGTGGCCTGGCATTCGCCCTGCACCCTGCAGCACGGCCAGCAGGTCACCGGGGTGGTGGAGACTCTACTCGGCGAAGCCGGTTATGAGCTGGTCAAGGTGTCCGAGGCACATCTGTGCTGTGGCTCCGCGGGCAGCTATTCCATACTGCAGCCGGAACTGTCCGGCCAACTCAAGCGGCGCAAGCTGACCGCGCTGGAGCAGCACGACCCGGACGTCATCGCCACGGCGAACGTCGGCTGTCAGCTTCATCTGGCAGGTGCTGCCGGGAAACCGGTAGTGCACTGGCTGGAACTGCTGAAGTAGTTGTGCGCCGGGCAGTGTCAGCCCCGGTAAGTGCGCCAGCGGGCGCGAATTCGCGCGGCCGCATCCCGATCTCCCTGAGCTTCGAGAGCATCGGCGACCACGAGCCAGCCGGCGCGCTGTTCGTCGCTGGCGTTTCCCGCCAGCGCGATGGCTTTCTGGGCGAGCTGCTCGGCGCGCTCCGGCCGCTCGGCGGCGAGTTGCAGGCGGGCCAGCCGCAGCCACAGCTCGGCATCTCTGGAGTTCAAGCGAATGGCGCGCTCCACGTAGGCGATGGCGCCGGCCAGATCGCCGCTCTCTGCAGAGCGCTCGCTCTGGCGCAGCAGTGCCAGGGTGGGGGCGCTGGCATCGGATCGGGCGGGCGCGCTCGCTGCGGGCTGCCGCTCGCTTCGGGTTCCGTCGTCCGTATCGGCAGCACCGGGTTCTCCGGCGTCCACCACCGGCGGGCTGTCGGGGCCGTCGGAACGCGGTTGTACGCCGGCACAACCCGCGGCCAGGGTCATGGTCAGGAAGAGCAGGGCGGCTCCTGCGCTGTTCAGTCGTTGCCGATCCAAGATCGCAGCCGGTCGGTGATGGAGCGCAGGTTGATACCACAGCCCGGCTTGCTGCGCAAAGCCGCGTCGTCCGGCAGCGGCAGTTCCACCACCTCGGCGCAGCCGTCATGGGCCACCAGGCCGGTGTCGTATTCGATGGTCTGCAGCCGCTGGCCGGGAGTGTGCAGCAGCGGCCGCACGCCCAGGTGGGTCATGATCTCGTCCCACACTTTCAGCGCTCCGCCGGCACCGGTGAGCCCCATGGTCAGGTTGTCGTCGGTGCCGACCCAGACCACACTCAGGTGTTCGTCGTCGTAGCCGGCGAACCAGCTGTCGCGGAAGTCGTCGGAGGTGCCGGTTTTACCGGCGGTGCCGGCGCGGGCAAAGCGCGATGTGGCACCTGTGCCCTGCTGCATCACGGCCTCCAGGGCGCGGGACAGGGTGCGCGCATGATGGGGTTCGATGCGCTGGTCCACGTCCAGGGAGTGTCGGGATACCGGGGCGCCGCTTTCATCGAGTACGGCGATGACCGCTTTCGGCCGCATGTGAAAGCCGCCGCTGGCAAAGGTCCCGTAAAGGGTGGCCACTTCCAGCGGCGTCATGGCTTCGGCACCCAGCAGCAATGACGGGTAACGGTTCTGGGGCGCAATGCCGGTCAATGTGCCCAGACGTTCGGCGACCGTATTGACGCCGAGCTCCAACCCCAGATTCACGGTGGCCAGGTTCAGCGAATCTCCCAGACCGCGGACCAGGGGGACGGATCCGTGAACTTCTTCGTCGAAATTGCGCGGCGACCAGCTGCGTCCGCTCTGCTCGAGCATGACCGGCGCATCATTGATCATGCTGGCCAGGTGATAGCCCTGCTCGAGGGCGGTCGGATGGACCACCGGTTTGATCAGCGAGCCCACAGGTCGTCGGGCATTGAGTACCCGGTTGAAGCCGTCGAAGCCGGCGGTGCGCCCGCCGGCCACGGCGAGCACTTCGCCGGTCTGGTTGGCGGTGACCACCACCGCACCCTGCAGCGACTCGGCGGGCATGTCGCGCTGATGTTCCAGCCGTATCAGCGTTTCCGACAGTGATTGTTCCACGGCATCCTGCACGTTGGGTTCCAGGGTGGTGAAGATCCGCAGACCCTGGGACGTCAGGTCGTCATCGGCATAGCGCTCGTTGAGCTCCTTGCGCACCAGATCCATGAACGCCGGATGATAGGCGCCGCCGCTGCGGGTGCCGCTTACCACCTTGAGGGGCATGGCCGTGCTGCGTTCGTAGACAGCTTCCTCGATCAGCGCGCTCTGCTGCATCTTGGCCAGCACCAGGTTGCGCCGCGCCAGAGCGCGCTCGGGATGCCGGAACGGGTTGTAGTAGGACGGCCCGCGAATCACCGCGATCAAGGTGGCGATCTCGTCCACGCTCAACTCGGCAATGGGCTTGTTGAAGTAATACTGGGCGCCCAGGCCGAAGCCATGCACGGCGCGCTGGCCGTCCTGGCCCAGATAGATTTCGTTGATGTAGGCGTTGAGGATATCCTCCTTGTCGAAACGCGCCTCGAGAATGACGGCCATTGCGACCTCGCGCAGCTTGCGCTCGAAGGTCCGGCGGTTATCGAGGAAGTAGCTTTTCACCAGTTGCTGGGTGAGGGTGCTGCCGCCCTGACGGATCTCGCCGGCTCGAAGGTTCACCCACATGGCCCGGGCGATGCCCGTCAGGTCGAACCCGGCGTGGTCGTCGAAGTTCTGGTCCTCCACGGCTTTCAGGGCGTCGCGCAGCAGATCGGGTATGCGCTCGGGTTGCAGGACCAGGCGGTCTTCGCCGTGACTGGGGAAGAAACTGCCGATGGTCAGCGGTTCGAGCCGAACCAGCGGGACAGGACGGCCGTTGCTGTCGGCCATATCCGCGATGCCGCCGCCTTCGAAAGTCAGGCTCACACGCTGGCTGGCGCGCTGGCGCTCCATGAACCGGAATGCCCGCAGATGGATGTCCAGGCGGTTGGCCGTGCGTTTGTAGGTGCCGGGGGAGGCGGGATTGGCCTGTGCCTGGTAGCCCAGCCGTTCCAGTTCGCCCGTGACGTCGGCCAGATTCAACGCCGCTCCGGGATACAGCTCCAGCGGTTGCGCATAGATCACCGCCGGTACCGACCAGCGACGGCCTTCGAAGGTGCTGGTGATGGTGCGGTCGAGGTAGAAGAGATAGCCGGCTACGGCGACCACCGCCAGTGAAGCGCACACCAGTGCACCGAGCAGACCATAGCGCAACCAGCGCGGCAGCTGCCGCCGGGTCTTACGGCGGGCCTTGGAGCGGCGGCGTTCAGCCACTACCCGGCGCCGTGAACGGGGTCAGACCGATTCCAGTTGCGAACGGGGGTCGCGCTGCTCGCGCTCCCGCACCAGGCCGAGCCAGGTGCCGAGCTTGCGGAAAACCACTCGCACAGCGCGCCAGAGTTTGGGGAGAAGCCAGCATAACAGCAGCAGAAATACTACGAAGACCGCCAAGAATACCACGGGATGCTGGAGTGCTGCCCACAGCCCGGCGAACACCGCGATGTCTTCGGCGAACGATACCGTCCAGTTCGAGAAGGGCTCCGGCGAGGTGTTGATCATCACCCGGCTGCCGGCTTTGGTGGCATGCGTGGCGGCTGTGACGCCGCCGCCCACCAGGCCGGCGGCAACGATCAATGCCGGGGTTACGTCGCCCACGGCGCCGGCGGCCAGGGCGGCTCCGGCGGGTATGCGGATGAACGTGTGCAGGGCATCCCAGCCGCTATCCACACCGGGGATTTTATCCGCCATGAACTCCACGCAATACATGAAGGCGGCGGCCAGAATCACCAGCGGGTCCTGTACGACGTCAAGGGCCGGCGGCAGTTCGATGTAGCCCAGGGTACCGCCCATGCCGAGCATGGCGACGGCTGCATACAGGTTGATGCCGCTGGCCCAGGCGACCCCCATGGTCAGGGCAATGGTCTGTATCAACGCGTCATATTCGCTCACGGTGGCCTCGTCGGAGTTTTCTATGCTGCCGGGAGAATAGCCATTCAACCTGAATGCAGGCTGAAACCGGGCCACGCCGAATGCGTCGGCTGCATCTTGCGGTCACCGGCCCGGCTCTGAAACAATGGACGGGTCCTAAGGGGTGGTTTCAACCTGAGACACCGTGTGCGCTAAAAGCGCACAAGACGAGTGCGCTCACAGCCGCACGAAACGGTGGACCCTTTGAACCTGATCCGGTTAACACCGGCGTAGGGATAGGCATTCCTCACAAGGCTGCTTCTCTGCATTCCTTAGGGCGTTCATTTTCCGCAAGACAGGAGTCTGCAAGATGAAAGCCCGATACTCCGGTTTTCTGCTCATCGGTCTGCTGCTGGCCGGCGCCGCCACTGCGCGCGCCCAGGGCCAGCCAATCGAAGAAATCATCGTCACGGGAGAGTTGCGCGAAGCGACGCTGTTCGACAGCTCGGCGAGCATCTCGGTGATCGATCTGGAAGATCAGCGCTCCGGCACTGTCAATCACTTGGAAGAGATCCTCGGCTGGGTGCCGAACGTGAACTTCGCCAGCGGCGGCGGCCGGGCCCGCTTCGTGCAGATGCGCGGTATCGGCGAGCGGGGCCAGTTCGAGGAGCCCTTGAACCCCTCTGTGGGGCTGGTGCTCGACGGTGTCGACCTGTCCGGGATAGGGGTCACCGCCACGCTGTTCGATGTGGACCAGGTGGAGGTGCTGCGCGGCCCCCAGGGCACGCTTTACGGCGCCAATGCCCTGGCAGGCCTGATCAACGTGCGCAGCAACGATCCCACCGCGGAGTTCGAGTCACGCCTGCGCCTGGAAGCCGGAGATTACGGCGCTCGAGGCGTGGGCGGCGTTGTGTCCGGGCCCTTGTCGGAGACGCTGGGCTATCGCATTGCCGCACAGCGCTACCAGGACGATGGTTTCATGAAGAACCGCTTTCTCGGCCGCGACGATGTCGCCGACCACGATGAACTGACCATACGCGGCAAGCTGCTGTGGACGCCGCAGCCGGAGCAGACCTGGACGTTCGCCGCGGGCTATGTCGATGCCGACAACGGCTACGATGCATTCTCTCTGGACAACGATCGGACGACGTTGTCCGACGAACCCGGCCAGGATCAGCAGCAGACCGGTTACGGCAGCGTACACGTGACCTGGGCATTGAACGATGCCGTCGATTTCGTCGGTACCTTTGGCGGTTCACGCAGCGACAGCGACTATGGCTACGACGAAGACTGGTCGTTCGAGGGCTTTCATCCGGACGGCTATTCGTCCACCGACCGGTACCTGCGCGAGCGCGACAGTGTGTCGCTGGATCTGCGTCTGCTGTCGGGTCCGGACGGACGGCTGTGGGGTGACAGCACCGATTGGCTGGTGGGGCTCTACGCACTGGATCAGACTTCCGATCTGGAACGCCAGTACACCTTCCTGGCAGAGGATTTCACGAGCCGTTTCGAAACCCGCCGCTTGGCCGCCTACGGCGAGCTCGAGCATGCCTTCACGAAGCGAACCCGGCTGATATTCGGCCTGCGCGCCGAGCGTCACAGCGCCGACTACGGTAACTCCGACGCTGTGCGCTTCAGCCCCACGGATCACATGCTCGGCGGCCGTCTGGTGCTGGAGCATGACGCTACCGACAGCGTCATGGGCTATCTGAGTGCCACCCGGGGCTACAAGGTGGGCGGTTTCAATGTCAGCGGCACGCTGGATCCGGCCTTGCGCGAATACGACCCGGAGACTGTGTGGAATTACGAGGCCGGGCTGAAGGGCACCTGGCTCGACGGCCGCCTGAGTGCCCGGGGTTCGGCTTTCTACATGCAGCGCGATGACGTACAGGTGGCCACGTCCATCACCATCGAGCGCGACGACGGCAGCGTCGAGTTCATCGACCTGGTCAGCAACGCCGCCGAAGGCCGCAATCGCGGCCTGGAACTGGAGGTGGACTACCGGCCGCTGGCAGCGCTGTCGCTGTTTGCCAGCCTGGGCATCCTCGATACGCGCTTCGACGACTTCGTCAACAACAACGGCGAAGATCTCGGCGGCGAAGCGCAGGCTCATGCACCGGACTATCAATTTTTTGCCGGTGCCGAATACCGGTTCGCACCGGGCTGGTACCTGCGGGTGGAGGCGGAAGGCAAAGACCGCTTCTACTTCTCCAACAGCAACCGCTTCGTCCCCGACCCCGACGACGTGCGCTCCGATGCCTACGAGCTGTGGAATGCCAGCGTCGGCTATGAAGCGGCGCACTGGAAACTGAAATTGTGGGGCCGCAACCTGACTGACGAGGCCTATGCCGTGCGCGGCTTCTATTTCGGCAATGATCCTCGCACGGGTTATGAGCCCAATGGTTGGTTCCAGTTCGGTGAGCCGCGACGTTACGGCGTCACGGTGACGCTGTGGAACTGACGGCCGGCGGTGACTTACTCGACTGCCAGCCGGGCTACGGCGTCTCGGCGGATTGTTCCAGGGCGATGATGTGATCGAGGACATCCAGCGCTGTGCGCCGGCCCACTTCCATGCCGATGCGGTATTTGTCGTCCACCACCAGCGTCGGCACACTGGCGATGCGCAGCTCACGCTGGTCGCGCTCGGCCTGGCGGAAGCGGCTGCGCACAGCGGTCGAGTCGAAGGCGCGCAGGAAGTCTTCCCGGCTGACGCCGTAGCCGTCCACGTAGTCCGCCACCATTTCGGCGGACAGGAACTGACGCCCCTGGTCGTGGATGGCGCTGAACAGCCGCTCGTGGTTCCGCTCCAGGGCGCCTAGCTCGTCGAGGGCAAGATAGGTGCGTGCCAGCAGTGCCCACACCGGTGAGAACGTGACCGGCGTGCGCTGGAACTCCACGCCGTCGGGCTTGCCGGCCTGCCAGTCTTCGATCATGGGGTCGAAGTTGCGGCAGTGGATGCACGCATAGGAGAAAAACTCACGCACTTCTATGGGCTCGCCCGGGCGCCGGCCCCTGGCATCTTCGATCACCTCATAGTGCGTGCCTGCCTGGAACTCACCCTCCGTCAAACCGGTGCTGTACACCAGGCCGTAGCCGATGACGATGACGACGATGGCCGCGACCACGCCGATGATGGTGTTGCGGGTGCGGATGACCTGGCGTTCTTTTCGGGTTGGCATTGTGGCTCCGGCAGCGATTCCTGGCGCAAGTGTAACCAGACGCAGCTCATTCGTCGCCTCGCCTCAGGCTCTGCGGCGCCTGCAGCAGCCCGGTATGGCATACTGCCGGGCCGATTCAGCCAGAGTTCCGAAATGGCGGAAACCTATACGCTCTATCACTACGCCAGTTGCCCGTTCTGTGCCCGGGTGCGGCAGTTCCTCGACCAGGCGGGCATCGAGTTGCCCATGCGCGACATTCTGCGCGATCCTGCGGCGCGCCGTGAACTCATCGACGGCGGCGGCCGGGCCACCGTGCCGTGCCTGCGCATCGAACGTGATGGAACCGTGCGCTGGCTGTACGAATCCCTGGACATCATCGACTACCTGAAACGCCGGTATGCGAACGCGTAGCACGACTGCCGAGCGTTTGGCGCGCCCGGCGGCTTCTGCTATGTTCCGGCGCACCCGAATATCCAACCACCAAGGGAGCTCCCCATGAAGCTAGGGCTGATCAGCGGCTATTCCGGCCGCAAAATGCACATTCCCATCGATCAGGTGAAACACGCCGAGAGTCTGGGTTACGAATCCATCTGGACCGCCGAAGCCTACGGTTCCGACGCTGTGACGCCGGCGGCGTGGATTCTCGCCCAGACCACCAAGATCAAGGCAGGGACCGCCATCATGCAGATGCCGGCGCGTACCCCGGCCATGGCCGCCATGACGGCCATGAGTCTGGCCGAGCTGTCCGGCGGGCGCTTCATCTGCGGCGTGGGCGCCTCCGGCCCGCAGGTCGTGGAAGGCTGGCACGGCGTGCCTTACGGCAAGCCGGTCACGCGGCTCAAGGAATACATCACCATCATGAAGCAGATCATCGCCCGGGAAGGGCCCATGACCTATGACGGCAAGATGTACCAGCTTCCCTACAAGGGCGAAGGCTCCACCGGTCTCGGCAAACCGCTGAAGAGCATTCTGCACTGCGAGGAAGACATTCCCATCTATGCCGCCACCATCACCCCCAACGGCGTAGCAGCGGCCGCGGAGGTAGCGGACGGTTTCTTCCCGGTATGGATGGATCCGGAGCAATATCACGTATTCCAGGAACCTGTGGAGAAAGGCTTTGCCCGCGCCGGCAACGGCAAAGATCTGAGCCAGTTCGATATCGCGCCGTTCGTCACCTGTGTAATGGGCGACGACGTGGAGAAGTGCATGCAGCCCATCCGCGGTGCCATGGCGCTGTATATCGGCGGCATGGGCGCGCGGGACAAGAATTTCTATAACGACTACGCCAAACGCCTCGGTTTCGAGGAGGCCGCGGTGAAGATCCAGGACCTGTTTCTGGACGGTAAGAAGGACGAAGCCATGGCGGCGGTGCCGGCCGAGCTGATCGACGCCTGCCACCTGGTGGGTCCGGCGGACCGCATTAAGGATCGGCTGCAGCGCTGGAAAGAAGCGGGCAAGAAGGGCCATGTTTCCAGCATGCTGATCGGCTCACAGCAGCCGGAAGCACTGCAACTGCTGGCGGAGAACATTCTGTAGGAACTGGCGGTGACAGTGGGAGCGGTCTCCAGGTGGGAGCGGTCTCCAGACCGCGATTCGCCCACGCGAGTCCAATCGCGGTCTGGAGACCGCTCCCACAAATCAGGGGGCCAGCTCGTCAATAGCTTCGCCGATGGCGTTGACCACGGCGTCGATCTCGGCGCGTTCGACGATGAACGGCAAGCCGAGCTGCACGGTGTCGCCGCCGTGGCGCACGTAGAAGCCTTTCTTCCAGCACTTCATGGCGATCTGATAGGGCCGCAACGTCGGATCGCTCCCCGCGGGCTCGATAGTGATGGCGCCGGCCAGCCCGCAGTTGCGGATATCCTTGATGTAACGGTTGGCGCCCTTGAGCCCGTGCAGGGCCGCTTCGAACGGCGCTGCCATGTCCCGGGCTCGATCGATGAGCCCGTCCCGGGCCAGCAGCTCCAGCGATGCCAGACCGGCGGCGCAGGCCACCGGATGGCCGGAGTAGGTATAACCGTGGGGCAGCTCGATGGCGTGCTCGGCGCCGCCGGCCTCTATTACCGCCTGATAGATGTCGCCGCGGACGGCCACGGCGCCCATGGGGATGACCCCGTTGGTGAGCTGCTTGGCCATGCCGACGATGTCCGGCACGGCGCCGAAGGCTGCCGCGCCGGTCCAGGCGCCTACCCGGCCGAAGGCGGTAATGACCTCATCGAATATCAGCAGAATCTCGTGCCTGTTGCAGATCTCCTGCAGACGGCTCAGGTAGCCCTGGGGCGGCGGCAGCACCCCGGCAGAGCCGGCCATGGGCTCGACAATGACGGCGGCGATATTGGAAGCGTCGTGCAGGGCCACCAGCTCTTCCAGGGCATCGGCCAGGTGTGCCCCGTGCTCGGGCAGGCCGCGGCTGAAGGCGTTCTCCGGGAGCAGGGTGTGGGGCAGATGGTCGGCCTCGATGCCCTGTCCCCAGAGCTTGCGGTTGGTGCCGATGCCGCCGAAGCTGATGCCGCCCCAGCTTGCCCCGTGGTAGCCCTTGGCCCGGCCGATGATGCGGGTCTTGGTGGGCCGGCCGCACTGGCGCCAGTAGGCGCGGGCGATCTTGGTGGCGGTATCCGCGGATTCCGAGCCCGAGTTGGTGAAGAACACGTGGTCGAGGCCGTCGGGCATGACGTCGACGATGCGCTCGGCCAGCTCGAAGGCGCCGGGATGGCCGTACTGGAAAGCCGGTGCGTAATCCAGGCGTGACAGTTGGCGGGTGATGGCCTCCGCGATCTCCGGGCGGTTGTGGCCGGCACCGCACGTCCACAGTCCCGACAAGCCATCGAACACGCGGCGGCCGTCGGCATCGGTGAAATAGGCTCCCTCAGCTTCGACGATCATGCGCGGGTTGTTTTTGAACTCGCGGTTCGCGGTATAGGGCATCCAGTAAGCGTCGAGACCGGACCGGGATGTGCTCATGTGAATTCTTCCACCAGCTGCCAGGCCCGCTCTGCCCGCATGCGCGCCGCCTCCTTGAATTCCAGTGCCTTCTCGGAGCTGGCGTTGCCGTCCACGCCGCGTTTGTATACGCCCTGAATGATGGCCGCCGAGCGGAACATGTTGTAGATGAGATAGAAGGGCCAGTTGTCGATGCGCTCAATACCGGCGTGGCGGCAGTATTCGTCCACCATCTCCTGCTCGGCGGGAATCCCCAAGGCCTCCAGATCCGCGCCGGCCAGCCCCATGTCCTCGTAGGACTCGCCGTGATAGTCCTGACAGATGTAGCCGAGATCGGCCAGACCGTCGCCCAGGGTGGAGAGCTCCCAGTCGAGTACGGCGACGATGCGCGGCTCGGTGGGGTGGATGAGTGTGTTGCCCAGGCGATAGTCGCCGTGGACGATCACGGTCTTCGGCTGTTCGGGAATGTTTTTCGGCAGCCAGTCCATGAGCTTGTCCATGGCCTCGATCTCTTCAGTCTTCGAGGCCAGGTACTGTTTGCTCCAGCGGCCGATCTGACGCTCGTAATAGTTGCCCGGCTTGCCGAATTCGCCGAGACCCACGGACTCCGGGTCGACGTTGTGCAGCTTGGCGAGCACCCGGGCGAGGTCCAGATAGATGGCCCGGCGCTCGGCCGGTTCGAGTTCCGGCAGGCGGGTTTCGGTGAACACCCGGCCGTCCACCCATTCCATGACGTAGAACTTGGTGCCGATGACGTCGGTGTCCTCGCACAGGGCATACATGCGCGGTACCGGCACGTCGGTGTCCTGCAGGGCCTTCATGACCCGGTATTCCCGGTCGACCTGATGGGCGGAAGGCAGCAGCTCGCCCGGCGGCTGCTTGCGGACCACGTAGTGCCGGCCGCCGGCCTCGAGGCGGAACGTCGGGTTGGATTGCCCGCCTTCGAACTGTTCGACCTTCATGGGGCCGTCGAAGCCCTCCACGTGCTCGCTCAAGTAGCGGGCCAGGGCCGTTTCGTCGAAGCGGTGCGCCTCGCGTACCGACGTGAGTTCTGCGTTGCTCATGAGTCCCTCCTGATTCGACCGAGAGCTCTCGACTCGCGCCGCAAAATGCAGTCATGCCCGTGGCGCCAATACGGCCAGTCGAGCCTCGTGGCGCCAGGACAAGGCGCGCTGACGAGCAGGGCAGCAATGCGAGGGAGCGGTCATGGTGCCCAGCAAGGCTCCGAAGGGCGCCCGGAGCGGCCGCTGGCCGGTGTTGGCGCCGCTTGACGTGGAAAGGCCACGCCTGCGCGTCGCCGCCTTGGCCAGCAGCCGCTCCGGCGCGCAGACGTGACCGTATTGGCGCCACGGGGCACTTAATTTCTTTTCCTGGGGGATCGAGGCGCATGCCCGTAGACAAACGAATTGCCGTTACCTTGCCGGCCGGGCCCAGGCTCGAGCAGACCATCGACCGCATCCGCTGGGCCGAGGACAACGGCATACCCGACGGCTGGTTCAGCGATGCCGGCGCACCGGATACGCTCACCCAGATCGCCGCGGTGGCTCACCACACCAGGCAGATGCGCATTGGCGTGGCGGTAACGCCCGTATACACGCGTACGCCGGCGGTGCTCGCCGCGTCGGTGAACGTCATTGCCCAGGTGCTGCCGGGGCGCTTCGTGATGGGCCTCGGCTCCTCCAGCCAGACCATCATGGGTCAGTGGAACGGCATCGCTCTGGACAAACCGCTCACCCGGGTGCGGGAAACGGCCATCATGGTGCGCTCCATGCTGAAAGGGGAGAAATCCGACTTCACGGACTTCGAAACCCTCTACAGCCGCGGTTACCGGCAGGCGCCGCTGGAAGATCCGCCGCCCCTGTATCTGGCTGCTCTAAGGCCGAAGATGATCGAAACAGCGGCGGAAGTGGGCGACGGCGTGATCTTCAACCTGTGGCCCAAAGGTGCGCTGCCGAAGATGATGGAGCACGTGAAGATCGGTGCCGAGCGCGCCGGCAAGAACCCGGACGACGTGGAGGTGGTCAACCGCTTCATGGTGCTGGTCACCGACGACAAGGCCGCCGGCCGCGACCTGTTCCGTGCCGCGTTCGCCCCGTACTACGCCACGCCGGTGTACAACAAATTCCTCTCCTGGGCGGGTTATGAAGACGCTGCCCGTACCATCCGCGAAGGCTGGGCGGAGAAAGACCGCGACAAGACCAGCGGTGCCCTGTCTGACGAACTGGTGGACGAGATCGCCCTCATCGGCGACGAAGACGAAGTGCGCGAGCGCATCCAGCAGGCGGCCGACGGCGGCATCCACACGCACATCATCGCGCCCATGGCGCCGACGCCGGAAGCCACGCAACGCACTTTCGATGCGTTCCGCGGCGACCGTTTCAGTTTCCGCTGAGGCTCCGGTGGCCTACGCCCGAATCATTGTCGACGATCCGCGCCCTTACGTGCGGCGGATCACCCTGAACCGCCCGGAGAAGCGCAACCCGCTGTCCAACGAGCTGCGCGGCGAGCTGTTCGACGCCCTGGAAGCGGCGGATCAGGATCCTGAGGTACGGGTTACCATCATCCGTGGCGCTGGAAGTTGTTTCTCTGCCGGTTATGACCTGGCGTCCGATGTGTCGAAAGACCAGCCGTATTACACCGCCGGCGGGCTGGGCAACTGGCCGCGTCACGTGGTGGAAGGCTTCTTCCGTATCTGGGATCTGGCGAAGCCGGTGATTGCCCAGGTGCACGGCTATTGTCTGGCCGGGGGTACCGAGCTCGCCACGGCCTGCGACCTGGTATACGTGGCAGACGATGCGAAGATCGGCTATCCGGTGGTGCGCTCCATCAGCCCGCCGGACAATCAGTTCTATCCGTGGATCGTCGGCCTGCGCCGGGCCATGGAGCTCATGCTCACCGGTGACCATATGTCGGGCAGCGAAGCCGTGACCTGTGGTTTCGCCAACCGGAGTTATGCCGAAGCCGAGCTGGACGAACAGGTGCTGGCCATGGCGGAGCGGGTGGCCAAGACCCCGTCGGATCTGCAGCAGATCAACAAACGCGCCGTGCACCGGCAGATGGATGCCATGGGTATTCGAGCCGGGATTCGTGCGGGTACCGAGCTGCAGCAACTCGCGACGTTCACTGAGACCACCCGCGCCCACTTAGCCGAGCTGCGCCGCGGCCTCAACGAGGCGCTGAGCAAACGGGATGCCGAGTTCGGCGACTACCGCAGCGCCGGCGAAAGGGATGAATGAACGGCAGAGTTCTCTACATTCTTCGCCATGGCCAGACCGAATGGAATGCGGCGCGGCGCATGCAGGGCCGGCGCGACTCGCCGCTCACCGCACTGGGCCGCGTGCAGGCTGAGCTGCACGGCCGGACCCTGGCCCGGCAGGATCCCGTGGAAGCACTGATTGCTTCGCCGCTGGGCCGCACCCGCGACACTGCCGAGCTGGTGAACGAGCATCTCGCCGCGCCCGTGCGTTTCGAAGATGCGCTCATGGAGCGCGATTGCGGGGCCTGGTCGGGCTTGACCCTGAGCGAGATCCAGGCGGCCTATCCCGGGGAATGGCAGGCGCGCAGTGTCGATCCCTATCATCACCGGCCGCCGGATGGTGAAAACCTGGTGGACATGGAAGCCCGGATCGCCGTGCTGCTCGACGCTCTGGTCAACGGCAGCGAGCGTACGCTGGCATTGATCACCCATGGCGTCATGTCCCGGGTCATCGTCAAACGCCTTCTGGCGCTGAGCCCGGCCGAAGCGGTGACCGTGCGGCATCCCAATGAATTGTTCTACCGGGTGGAGATTGCGCCCTCGGGTCAGACCAGCAGCGCTTACTACCTGGAGGGGCAGGGTCCCAAGCCCGGATTGCTTCGGGAAAACGACAGTGAAACAATCGCCGGCCCGGCAAGGCGCCGGGAGTGACGGAATCAGGCAGGGGACACGGCATGAAAGTGGACGGCGGCATCGGCTGGGAACTGGACAAGGTCGGTCCTCAGGCGCAGGAACTCGAGGAGATGGGTTACTCGGGCATTCTTACCGCAGAGACCGCTCATGATCCGTTCTTTCCCTTGCTGGTGGCCTCGCAGCACACCAAGCGCGTCGATCTCATGACCTCCATTGCCGTAGCATTCGCCCGCACACCCATGGTTCTGGCCAACATCGGCCATGACCTGAATGCAGCGTCGAAAGGCCGCTTCGTGCTCGGTCTGGGTTCGCAGATCAAGCCGCACATCACCAAGCGCTTCAGCATGCCGTGGTCGAGCCCGGCAGCGCGCATGCGCGAATTCATCCTCGCCATGCGGGCCATCTGGGCGGCATGGCACGACGGCAAGCCGCTGGAATTCACCGGCGAGTTCTATACCCACACCCTGATGACCCCGTTCTTCATGCCCACCAACAACGACTACGGGGCGCCCCGGGTGTTTCTGGCGGCCGTGGGGCCGCTGATGACCGAGGTGGCCGGCGAGGTGGCCGACGGCGTGATCATTCATGCCTTCTCCACCGAGAAGTATCTGCGCGAGACTACTCTCCCGGCGCTGGAGCGGGGGTTCGCCAAGGCGGGCAGAAAGCGCGCGGATTTCGAGATCAGCTATCCCGTATTCGTGGTCACCGGTAAGAACGAAGAGGACCTCGAAGAGGCCAAGCGCAATACCCGTCGGCAGATTGCGTTCTACGGATCCACTCCGGCCTACAAGCCCGTACTCGAGTCCATTGGCGCGGGGGACCTGCAGGGCGAGTTGAACCGCATGTCCAAGCAGGGCCGCTGGGAGGAGATGGGTACGCTCATCGATGACAGCATGCTGGAGGCCTTCGCCGTGGTGGGCGAACCGTCGACCATCGCCGGGCAGATCAAGGCACGTTACGGCGACCTGATCGACCGGACGTCGGCCGCCTATGCCAACATCCCCAAGGAGGAACGCGCTGCGATCATCGAAGAGTTGCGCGCCGGCTGATCCTGACTTTCTTCAGTTTTTATAGAACTAAAAAGAATATCAGGGTGTTTCTCTGGCAGGTAATCGACGCCCTGATTCTGGGTTTTCAAGTCTTCCCAGGTTAGCGCCTGCTGACTTAAAAAGTACTTTCAAGCCCCGAACAGTTCTCACCACGAACGTGATCCATTTTTCCTTCATTATGTGACGTGGACCCATTAGAATGCGCCGCCGGTTGGCTGTTGCGCAACTCCAGTGGTGCAACGACACGAACGAGAGGTAGGGCGCGTGCACAAGCTCTGGAAGCGGTTGCCGTTTCTTTTCAAACTGCAGATATCTCTGCTGGTGGGTGCCATGTTCGCCACCACCGTAGTGGTGAATCTCGCTGCTCCCCAGGGATACGAGCGTATAGCCTTTGCCATTCCCGCGGCCGAGCACGTCAACCGGCCCTGGCGCGCGGAAGTCGAAGACTTCGGCGATAAGGTCAGCCGGGCTTTCGGCGTGCGGCCCGGCACGGCCAATGAGTTTGCCACGTGGATCCTCGAAGCCTCGCAGCGTCAGGGGCTGGAGCCGGAGCTGCTGGCCAGTCTGGTGCACACGGAGAGCACCTTCCGCAAAGTGGCGCGCTCTCACGTGGGCGCTATCGGTCCGGCGCAGGTCCGCCCCAACTTCTGGAGCACTTTCTGCGGCAGCAGCGACCTGCACGACCCCGCCGAGAACATCTATTGCGGCGCCCAGGTGTTGTCACACCTGAAAGAGCGCTGCGGCGATGAAGTCTGCGCACTGGAAGCCTACAATATCGGCATGTACAGCCAGCAGGTGCAGGCCGGGCGGCGGTATGTCGCCAAGATCGACTGGGCTCGTAAGCAGCTGAGCAATCAGGCACTGTAGCGACCCGCGCAGCAGGGCCGGCGGCTGGTGGTCGTTGCGGGTGGAGTCGCGATAGCCCGGCGAGACTTCGCTAGAAGGTCTTGAGCAGGGCTGGCAGCTCGGCCAGGGTGTCGATGCGCGCCGCTGCGCCGGAAAAGTCCTGGCCGCGCACGAAGTCGTTGGCAACGACGATACAGTCGATGCCCGCAGCCACAGCGGCCCGCAGGCCCCGCTCCGAATCTTCCACCACCACGGCTTCGTGGGGCTCAGCCGTAAAGCGCTGCAGGGCCGTCAGGTACGGGTCGGGTGCCGGCTTGGAGCGGGCATAGTCGCCGTTGGCCAGCACAAAGTCCATGTGCGGGACGATGTTGCGTTTACGGTGGATCAATTCGAAGTCCGTTTTCTTCGCCGTGGTAACGATGGCCATGGCGTAGTCTGATGCCAGTCGCCGCAGCACGTCTTCCACACCGGGAATGGCGATGTCGGCGCTCTCCAGCAGGGATTGATAGAGGCGGTTACGTTCCTCGCGGTGGCGGCTGATCGTTTCGGGGTCGACGCCCTGTTCTTCGAGCCGTGCCCAGGCTGAGCGCCCCAGGGCCATGTCGGCAAGATAGGCGGCATGCTGCAGATCCACACCCAGACCCCGGATGGCCCGGCGGGTGGCCTCGAAGTACAGGGGCTCGGTATCCACCAGGACACCGTCGTGATCCCAGAGAATATAGCGTTTCATCCCGGTCGGATCAGAAGCCGGCTTCGCCCCGGGCAATGGTGGCCGCATAGTCGCGATCCAGCGGCTCGTAGCGGCTGCTGCCCGGTTTCATGACGTACAAGGGGTCGCTCACCTTGTCCGGATCGTAGCCTTCCTCGCGCAGTTTGTTCTTGAGCAGCTTGAACGTCACCGTGACATCCACATCGGGTTCCACGCGCAGGAACACGGGGCGGGCATAGGAGGGCAATTGCCGGTTGACGTACTCTGAGAACGCGTCCAGATCCAGTTCGTCGACCTCCTCGTCCAGGGTGATCGCCGCCATACCGGCACGGCCGTCGGCACCCGGCACTTCGACGCCAAAGACGTTGCAGAAGCGCACCTGGCTGAAACCGTTGATGATCTCGCCCACCTCGTTGGTCGATACGTTCTCCGACTTCCAGCGGAAGGTGTCACCGACCCGGTCGACGAACTGATAGTGGGGATAGCCCAGGGTGAAGCCCGCGTCTACTTCGCGCATCAGGTCTCCGGAATTGAACCAGGCATCGCCTTCCTCGAAAGCATCACGCACGATCTTCTTCTCGGTGGCTTCTTTGCTGGTATAGCCTTCGAACACTGCTTCCGGGTTGATGTGGCCGAGCAGCAGGCCGGGTTCACCGGGTTCCACCTCGATACAGCGGCCGTGCTCGTCGCGCACGATTTCGTCCTTGTCCACATCGTATCGGACCAGCGCGTGACGGGCGGAGGTCATGCCTACCGTGCAGTCTTTGTTCAACAGGTTGGCAAACGCCACGTTACCTTCGCTGGCGCCGTAGAACTCGGCGATACGTTTGACGCCGAAGCGCTTTTTGAAGTCCTTCCAGATATCGGGGCGCAGACCGTTGCCCATCATGCGGGTGAGCGGGTTCTTGTGGTCGTCGGCGGCCGCCGGTGTATTCATCAGATAGCGGCACAGCTCACCGATGTAAATGAAGCAGTTGGTATTGTGCTCACGAACCTCGCTGAGGAAATTACTCGCGGAGAATCTGCGCCGGATGAACATGCTGGCGCCGGAGGCGAGCCCTGCGCCCACACCGATCATCAGTCCGGTGCCGTGATAAAGGGGCAGGCAGATGTACAGGCGGTCTTTGTGTGTGCACTTCAACCCCGCCTTGGCGGACAGCGTCGCGCTGGCAAGATAGCGCCGATTGGACAGGACCGCCGCCTTTGGTAAGCCGGTCGTTCCCGATGTGAAAATGTAGAAGGCGTTGTCGCCCAGCAGCACTTCTCCGGTTTCGGCCAGGTTCTCATCGCCCGCCTGATCAGCCAGGGCCGCAAGATTCTGCGACCAGTTGTCCGGCGCGGTTTCCGGCGTCCCGCCGGAGCGGTCGGGAACCCAGAAAAAGTCCTCTCCTTCCGCGAGCGGGAGTTCGTCTTTCACCTCCGCCATGGCGTCGGCGAGTTCTTCGCCGAATACGCATTTGGTCGATTCCGTTACCTGCACGCAATGGGTCAGCGGGCGTCCGCGCAGGTTGGTATTGATCAGGCCGGCGGTGACGCCGAGCTTGTTCAGACCGATGCAGGTGGCCAGGAATTCGATGCGGTTCTCCATGAACACGCTCACCGCATCGCCGCGCTGGAGTCCCTGGGCCTGGAACACACGGGCATAGCGGTTGGCCAGCGCGTTCAGTTCCTGCCAGGTGATTCGCTGACCTTCGAACAGCACGGCGATGCGCTCGGGAAATGCCTGGGCCGTTCGCTCCACCATGGCGGCCACGCAGTCCGGCGTGTCCAGAGGCCGCGGCTGCATGCCTTTCTTCAGGGCCATGAGCGTGGGTAGCTGAGCCACGGTCCGGGCGACATCGACGATTCCCATAGGATTTCCTGTGCTGATTCGGACGAACGCCAGACGATAGCGGGCGGGACTGCCCCCTTCAAGACGATTGTGGCATGCTGGCTCCGTCAGCATGCGGCACGCCGGGGAGAGTGTTATGAATCAGTGGCAGGTGGGGGACGTCAGGATCACGCGCATCGTCGAGGTGGAAATCGCCGGCGGCACGCGCTTCATTCTGCCGGACGCCACACCGGAGGCCTGCCTGGAACTGCCGTGGCTGCAGCCGCACTTCATGGATGATGAGGGCAAGCTGGTCATGAGCGTGCATGCCCTGGTGGTGGATACCGGCGAGCATCGCATCGTGGTGGACACCTGCATCGGCAACGACAAGGAGCGCTCCATACCCAACTGGAGCCATCTGCAGACCGGCTTCCTGGCGGATCTGGAAGCCGCCGGCTATCCGCGGGATTCCATCGACACCGTGCTGTGCACCCATCTGCACGTGGATCACGTAGGCTGGAATACCATGCTGGTGGACGGCAAATGGGTGCCAACCTTCCCCAACGCCCGCTACCTGTTCGCCGAAGCGGAATGGCGCTACTGGGACGCTCACGACGACGATCCCATGAATCTCAACGTGCTGGATGATTCCGTGCGGCCCGTCTTCGAGGCCGGCCTGGTGGATCTGGTCAGCGTCGATCATCAGGTGTGCGATGGGATCACGCTGGAACCGACGCCGGGTCACACACCGGGGCACGTGAGCGTCCACATCGCCTCCGCCGGCGAAGAGGCGTTGATTACCGGCGATTGCGTTCACCACCCCTGCCAGATGAGCCGCACCGATTGGTGCAGCGCCGCGGATACCGACCAGCAACAGGGGCGCAGCACCCGCGAAGCGGTGCTCGAACGCTACGCGGATGGCCCGGTGCTGGTCATCGGCACGCATTTCGCCACGCCCACCGCCGGATATGTGAAGACGCGGGCGGAGGGCGGTTACTGGCTGGATGTGGATTCGGTCAACGCCGGTTAGCCCGTAGCGCTACACCATCATGGGTCCGTCGCTGGGTAGCGTCGTGGCTCTCCGGGTGGGCGCGGCGCGCCAGGTCCGGATCGATGGAGAGAAACCGATAGCGGCCGTCTTCGTGCAGCGTGCGCTCGATACGATTGCGGTGCATGAGCAGGTGCAGATGGGCGATGGCTTCGCCCAGTGCCATCATCGTCTGCCGGGAATCGAGCTTGCGGGCGAACAGCACCGGCAGCAGATCCTTCGCGAGCGCCGGTTCCACACAGTGTTCCTCGATAGCCAGCATGCGGTCTTCATGGTGGCTGATGAGTGCCCGCAGGCGCTCTCGAATGCCGTAGAAGGGCAGGTTGTGGGCGGGCAGCACCAGAAGGTCCGGGGGCAGCTTAAGCAGCCGGTCGTGGGATTCCATCCATTCTTTCAGGGGATTGGCCTCCGGCTCGGTGGGGTGCACGCTGACATTGCTGGTGATCACCGGCAGAATCTGGTCGCCCGAGATCAGCACCTTGGCCGCCGGGTTGTACAGGCAGGCGTGCTCCGGGGAGTGTCCTGAGCCGACCACGACCTGCCAGTGCTGGTTGCCGATGGTGAGTACGTCGCCGTGTTCCAGGCGCCGGTATCCGGCGGGCATCTCCGGCATGGACATCCCGCTGCTGGCCCGGGCACTCCACTGCCGGCGCAGTTCTTCCAGGTATTCCGCCGGCATGCCGGCGCGCACGTAGAAGTCCCGGCCCAGCCAGCTCGAATGATGGCCGGGGCCGCTCGCCGAGAAGGCGCGGGCCTGATAATACTCGGCGCGGGTCATGTACAACGGGCAGCGGAAGTGGTCGGTGATCATGGTGCACTGGCCCACATGATCCGGGTGCATGTGGGTGCAGATCACGCCGACCACCGGCCGGCCGGACAGCTCGCGGCTGAAGATGTCGTGCCAAAGCTCGGTGATTTGCGGCAGCGGCAGCCCGGTATCCACCACCCACCAGCCGTCGCGGTCTTCCAGCAGATACAGATTGATGTGGTTGAGCGATCCGCCCATGGGCATGGTTAGCCAGCGCACGCCGGGCGCCACGTCTACCGTGTGGCCGGGGGCAGGGTGTTCACCGTACGGGTAGTCGAGACCGTTCATCGCTGCCCCAGTCTAACGCAATTTTCCCGCCGCCTGCGGCGCGGCGCGTGTTCATTCCATGGCATCGAGGACCCCCCGGGTCAGGGTCCAGATGGGGCGGGCGGCGCCGCGGGTCAGGCCCATGCGCACGACCACCAGGTCCCGGGACGGGACCACCACCACGTTCTGACCCTCGAATCCGGATAGATAGAACATCTCCGCGGGCAGGTCCGGGTGGGGCCGGTCTGCCGGATCGTCGTCGGCACCGTGATTGAGCCAGACCTGCGCGCCGTACTGTCCCTGTTCGGCCGCCGGCGCCGGCGTCAGCGAATACGCCACCCAGTCCGGCGGCAGCAGGCGCTCGCCGTTCCAGACACCGTCCTGCAGGTACAGCAGCCCCAGGCGGGCCCAGTCCCGGGGTGTGGCGTACATGTACGACGAACCGACGAAGGTGCCGGAAACGTCGGGCTCCATGACGGCGCTGGCCATACCCAGCGGATTGAACAGCCGCTCGCGGGGAAAGGTGAAGTAATCCTGCAGCGATTCGAATTGCTGGCGGTGGATCCTGGCGATCAGGTTGCTGGTGCCGCTGGAATAGGACCAGTGGGTGCCGGGCGGGTGATCCAGAGGCATTTTGGCGGTGAAGCTGCCCATGTCGTCCTTGCCGGGGCCGAACAGCATCGCCACGACATCGGAAGCCGACTCGGCATTGTAGACCTCGGAGAACGCCAGACCGCTGGACATGCGCAGCAGGTGCTCGAGCGTAATGGCCGCACGCGGATCGCCTTCGTTCTGCCATTCGCTGACCGGGGCCGGCTGCTCCACCGCGAGACTGCCGTCGGCCACCAGCAGACCCGTGAGCGCACCCGTGACCGTCTTGGTCATTGACCAACCGAGTTGCGGGGTGGCGGCATCGAATGGCTCGGCATAACGTTCGGCAATGATGCGTCCCTGATGAACCACGACCACGGCCCGGCTGCGCAGCAGATTGTCCGGATCGGTTTCGGCAAAAGCCTGGGTGATCGCGGCATCGACGGCTGCCAGATCTACGCCATCCACGGTTTCCGGCACATTCACCCGGGTGCCCTGGGGCCAGTCCGCCTGCGGATCGGCGGGGGCCAGGGCCGGGTAGCCGGCAGGATCGAACTGGGCGAGCAACCCGGAGATGTCATCGGCGTCCGCCAGGGTGCATCCCAGCGGCCCGCGGTAGACGGCGGTGGCCGATTGGCCGGTGGCGCTGGCAACCACGGTGGCGGGGTCGTCGGTCAAAGTAAAGCTGACGCCCTGGGCGGCCGCCTCCTGCAGTTCCTCGGCGAGGACGTGCTGCCGCTCGCGCCCGGACACGAAGACCGATGAGCAGAGGATTTTGGCACCGTTGGCCAGGCCGATGCGAAGCTGTTGCGTGTCGCTGTCCGGCGGGGCGGCCGGGTCGGCGCTCATGGATTGCGGCGTACTATCTCCCTGGCCGCAGGCGCCCAGCGACAACAGCACCAGCGCGGCGGCCCAGCGCCCGATTGCGACATTCATGGCAGTCTTCCTATCCCCGGCGAATCCCTGACCTTGGCGCCAACGGCCCCGGAAAGCAACACCCGGCGGTGGTACCAGGCTGGGCAAGCGGGGGCGGGATGCTTTAGATTTACCAGCTGAATCAAGGGGAGATCGACCATGGCCATGAATGTAAAGCCGGTACCGGCGCTCGACGACCAGATCAACGAGATTCGTCTGGCAACGGCGGAGATCATCAACCGGGAGATTCTCCCCAACGAGGGTCGGTTGTGGGCCGGTGTTTCCGACAGCGCCAATCAGCCCAACGAGGTGAAGCAGGACGCCAAGGAACTGCGCAAGCACATTCAGAACGAAGTGAGAAAGGCCGGGCTGTGGGCCCCGCATCTGCCCGAGGAGTTCGGCGGTATGGGGCTGACGTTCCTGCAGCATGCCTACATGAACGAAGTGCTGGCCTACAGCCCCGGTGCATCGGCACTGTTCGGGGTGGTGGCGCCCAATGCCGGCAACCAGAAAATTCTCGTCAAATACGGGTCCCCGGAGCAGCATGAAAAGTGGTTGAAGCCCCTCGTCGAAGGCACGATGCAGTCGGGCTTCTCGATGACCGAGCCGGACAACGCGGGATCCGACCCGCGTTCCATCACTACGCGCGCTGAACTCGACGGCGACGAGTGGGTGATCAACGGCCACAAGTGGTTCACCTCCAACGGTCACGCTGCCGACTTCTACATCGTCATGTGCCGTACCAGCGATCCGGACGCGCCGGGCGAGGGCAATGACAGGATGACCCAGATCATCGTCCCCAAGGACACGCCGGGGGTGAACGTGGTGCGCGGGGTTCCGGTCTGGGGACGCGCGTCCAGTCACTGCGAGATCATTTATGACAACGTGCGTGTGCCCAAGGAAAACCAGCTCGGCCGCACCGGCAGCGGCCACCAGGCGGCGCAGGACCGGCTGGGTGCCGGCCGGGTCTATCACTGCATGAATTCCGTGGGCTCCATGTGGCGTGCCTTCGACCTGATGGTAGAGCGCCTCACCACCCGGGAGGTCCACGGCGGTGAGAAGCTCGAGGAGAAGCAGTTCATGCAGGGCTTCGTGGCCGACAGCTACATCGATATTCAAAGTGCGCGGCTCATGACCATTCATTGCGCCGAGAAGATGGAGAGCGGTGCAGACCCGCGTACCGACATCTCCGCTATCAAGGTCTTCGTGCCCGAGGCCTATCACCGGGTGGTGGACCGGGCCATTCAGGTCTGGGGGGCCGCCGGCGTCAGCGGTGATCTGCCGCTGGCCGGTATGTATCAGGGGGCCCGCACGCTGCGCCTGGCAGACGGTCCGGACGAGGTACACAAAATTCTCATTGCCAAGCTCATCCTGCGCCGCTATCACGCCGGGGAGACGTGGGATTTCGGTAACTGAAACGCCAACCGGCTGGAGCACGGACCATGCAATGCCCGAAGTGTCCCGGAACGCTGGAACAGCGAACCTACGGCCGCAAGATCACCGTCCACCGCTGTAATGAGTGCGGCGGATTGTGGTGCAAACCGGAAGTGCTCATCGAGATGAAGCGGGAGTGGATGTCCGAGGCGGTGCTCGATGCCGGCGATCCGCGCCTGGGGAAGCAGCATGACAAGCTTGACGACATCGAATGCCCGGAGTGCGCTGTAGCCATGGAGAAAGCTCATGACGAGCGCCAGACCCACATCTGGTACGAGCGCTGTCCGCAATGCGGCGGGTTGTATTTCGATGCCGGCGAGTTCACCGACCTGAAGTACGACACGCTCATGGACCGGCTGCGCGGCCTGTTGCGCGGTCAGCGGCCGGCCTGATCAAGCTGGTGAACATCACAGCAAAGCGCTTGCTGGTGCTCGTGCCATTGGCGGCCGTCCTGGCAGGCGCCGGGGGCGCGGTACACGGGAAGGTTGCCGCGCAGGATGCTGCAGGCTTCGTGATCAGCCACGAGATGACGGTTGCTGGTACTCCGAAGCGCGTCTTCGTGGCTCTGACGGATGAAATTGCCCGCTGGTGGGATCCCGATCACTCCTACTCGGGGCAGGCGGACAACCTGTTTCTCGACGCCCGGGCCGGTGGCTGCTTCTGTGAACGGCTGGGCAATGGCGGCAGCGTGGAGCACATGCGCGTGGTGTTTGCGTCTCCCGGCAGGTTGTTGCGGCTGACCGGCGGACTCGGGCCCCTGCAGGGCATGGGCGCATCCGGCAGTATGGATTTCAACCTGCGCGCAGCCGGCGATGCCGCCACGCGGTTGGAGTTGCGCTACATTGTCTCCGGATTCTCGCCAGACGGGTTGGGCGACATTGCCGGCCCGGTGGACGCGGTGCTGGCGAACCAGTTGGCGCGGCTTACCGAGTACCTGGACTCCGTGCACTGAGTGCGGCAGTTTTTGCCGATTCAGAACAGCGTGTCGAATTCCCGGCCGGCGTTGCTGGTTCTGGCCCGGCGCAGGCAGCCGGCGAGACGTTCGACGCCGTCGTCGATGGTGGTCGTATCCAGGTGGCCGAAAGCCAGGCGCAGATAGGGAACGTCGGCACCGGCATAGTGAAACAGCGAACCGGGCAGGTAGTTGACCCCTTCGGCCTGGCACAGCTCCCAGAGCTTGCGGCGGTCCACATCGTCCGGCAGCCGCACCCAGACGAACAATCCGCCTGGTGGTTTCGACCAGACACACAAATCGTCGATGTGAGCCGTGAGCGCCGCCAGCAGGCGGTCGCGTTTGACGAGCAGTGCTTCGTTGACGACGCGGGCATGGTCCCAGATCCCGCCGGCATAGAACTCGGCGGCGATGGCTGCGGCCAGGGTATTGCTGCCGGCGTCGTTGCGCCGCGCGGTGATTCTTTCCAGCATGGGCGGCCGCGCCAGGATGTAGCCCAGACGCAGCCCCGGGCCGAGGATTTTTGACAGCGAACACAGGTAGATCTGATTGGGGCTTTCGTCCAGCGCATAGAGTGCGGGTTCCACGCTGCCCTCGAAATGCACATCCGCGTAGCAGTTGTCCTCCACCACCGGAACCTCGAAACGGTTCGCCAGTTCGATCAGCCCCTGACGATTGGCCTTGGGCATGATGAAGCCCGTGGGATTCTGATAGGTGCTGATGGCATAGATGAACCTGGCTTGCCGGCCTTCGGCGGCCAGAGTCTCCAGGCTCTCCTCCAGGGCCTCGAGCCGCATGCCCTGGTCCGACAGCGGTACGCCGTGCATGTTGAGACGCAGATTGCGGTAGGCAGCCAGTGTGCCTGGATAGCTGAACTCCTCCAGCAGCACGGTGTCGCCGGGCGCTTCCTGCAGCGTCTGCGCCGTCAGCGTGACCGCCTGCATGGAGCCGTTGGTGATGACCAGATGGTCCGGGTTCACCGTTACCCCCTCGCGATGGGACTCTCGAGCCGCCATGGCCTCGCGCAGACCGGCATAGCCCAGAGCCCCCGGATAGTCGGCGAGGTCGGCGGCACAGGCATCGATGGCCCGCACGGCCGCCGCCTTCAGCCCCTCGGTGGGGAAAGTGTCCGGATCGGCGCGCCCCGCGCCGAAGTCATAGTTGATTGTGGTCACGGGCCTGGCTCCCCTTGCGTGTCGTCCTGAGTTAACGATGCATTATGGTACAGGACGTGGAGTCGGGAGCGCGGAGGTTACACCGCCAGCTCGCGATTTTCGGCCGCGCTGCGGTAGCAGGCGTCCACGACTCGATGAGCCGCAAGGGCGTCCTGAAAGTCCGGAGTCGAGGGTTTGCCCGCTGCCGCAGCCTGCAGAAACCGCCGGTCGGAAAGCCCGGCCAGCCCGCGCAGATCTTCATCCCGCGCGTGTAATCCTTCCAGCACCATGAAGCGGGCAAGCACCTCGTCACTGGACAGGGTTACGGGCCCATGGTCACCCTGTTCCACGCTGACGGCGCCGAAGTAATCCTGGTGGGTATCCAAGCGGGCACCCGCGCTGAAGACCTCTAGATGCCTGCTGGACTGGCGCGTGGTTACGTCGTGCCAGACCGATGTGAGCGTGCTGACATGTCCGCCCTCGTGATGGAAGGTGGCGACTGCTACGTTCTCGATGCCCGGATAGCCGACCGTATTGCGCGTATGGCAGGAGACACGCTCGATCTCGCCGAACAGGCGCCGGAACAGATCCACATCGTGAATGGAATGTTCCAGCAGGGTCCCGCCGCCGGCGCGCTGCACGTCGCTGCGCCAGGTGGACCCATAGTGGCCGCCGATGGGAAAGCACTGATCGTCGCGCAGGTGAGCGCTGAGCAGCGGCCCGGGCGCTTGTTCCAGCAGATCGGCCAGAACCCGGTAAACGGGGCTGTGACGCAGGACCAGTCCCACCTGGTGGGTAATGCCCGCTGCGTCCACTGCCGTCGCCATGGCCTGGGCATCTGCCAGCGATCGGGCCAGGGGTTTTTCGCAGAACACGTGCCTGCCTGCGGCGGCGGCAGCCTGGACCAGCGCAGGGTGCTCGGCGGTTTCTGTGCACACGTAGACGGCGTCGCAGCAGTCAATGATCTCCTCCGCGGATTGTGTTGCCAGGCTGCAGCCGGCGATGGTGGCGAATTTCTCCGCACGGGAGATATCGCGGTCGCACGTCGCGTGATAGCTGATATCGGCTAGACCGCGAGTCTGCACGTCCTTGATGTTGCGGGCGTGAAAGGTGCCGATGTGGCCACAACCGATGAGGCCCACTTTCAGAGTCATGCCGTGCTCCTGTGCTTTCCGGGTACCCAGTATGTCGAAGCTGGTCCGGTCCGGCCAACGAATCCGTTGACAGGCGGCGTCACCAGGAGCATGATTCGCCGCTTCTCAGAACACGCTTTCAGTCGGTAACAACGGCACGAACATGATTTCCGCGATCTGCACCAAGTTCATGGACACCTCCCCGGTGACGCAATGGCTGCGCGATTACCTGGTGGTGACCATTGCGCATGGAGGCCCCGGCTCAAGCGGATAGACCTTTCGACAAGCACAACTCAGCTTGCAGAAGAACCCCGGAGAGCCCGCCAGCCTCCGGGGTTTTTCGTTTCAGGGCAGAAAAAACAGTGGGATCGCATCGGGATCACGATGATGGACAGGCAAGCAGAACGGCGCGCATTGGAGCGCAACTTCGGCACCACACTGGCGGTGGCGTTTTTTCAGGTGTTCCTGGTGATCATGCCGGTTGCTGTGCCGTTTTTTCAGAGCCGCGGCCTGGACATGCAGCAGATATTCGCACTGCAGGCCATCTTTGCCGCCGTGATACTGATCACCGAGGTGCCGTCAGGCTATGCGGCTGACCTGCTGGGCCGCAGGCCCACACTGCTGGTGGGTGCGGTCGTGGCGGGAGTGGGTCACACCATCCTGGTATTTGCCGATGGTTTCGCGGGGCTGGCTCTGTTCGAGGTGGCTCTCGGCATATCGGCCAGCCTCATTTCCGGATCGGACATCGCCATTATCTATGACAGCGAGGCTGCACTCGGCCGTGGTGAGGAAGAGCAGCGGAAAGTCGTGGGCCGGCTGTATTCCGTGCGCACGTTTTCCGAGGCGATAGCGGCGGTGGTGTGCAGTCTGCTGTTGCTGGTGTCTCTGGAAATGGTCGTCTATGTACAGGCGGTAATCGGCTGGATCCCGCTGCTGCTGGCCATACGCCTGGTGGAGCCGCCGGTGGTACGTCTGGAGCAATCGGGGCATTTGCGCAACATGGCACAGATCTGCCGCCATATGGTGCAGCACAGCCTGGTGCTCAGGCTGACGTTTCTGGCGCTTTGTGTCTGGAGTCTGACCACCTTCTATGCGGTCTGGCTGATTCAGGAGCTGTGGCAGCAGCAGGGCATCGCGCTGGCGTTGTTCGGCTACCTGTGGGCCGGACTTACCGTCATTGCTGCTGTGGCGGGTCGCTGGGCCCACGTGGTCGAGGCGCGATTGGGTACATCCGGAGTTCTGGTGCTCATCGGTGTGTTGCCGGCGCTCGGGTACCTGGGCCTGGATCTACTCGGGCCGGTGGGGGCATTCCTGGCCAGCGGCAGCTTCTTCCTTGCCCGGGGCGTGGGCATGGTGGTGCTGCGCGATGCATTGAATCGCCGGGTGCCGGGCCACTACCGGGCCACGGCGAACTCCCTGGCCAGTTTCGGCTTCCGCGCGGCGTTCATCGTCACCGGTCCGGTGGTGGGCCAGGTTCTGGACCTGTGGGGTATGAGCACAACGTTGTGGCTGCTGGCGGGTGCCAGTCTGGTCATTCTGGCTGGGCTGCTGCTGCCGTTGCTGGCCGCGGCCCGGGCGCAGCGGGTGATGCCGGAAGCGGTGTGAGGAGGGCCTGTAGGAGCGACTTTCCAGTCGCGACTAGAAAGTCGCTCCTACATCAGGGGTCACTGACACTGACGGCCTCGATCAGGCCCGGCCGCAGCAGCGGGCCCTTGCGCTTGCGCTCGTACTTCTGCGCCGGCGTGTTGACGATATCGGCCAACTCGCCGGCGGCCAGGCCGGCCTCCACGCGCTCCGCCGGCGCATCCTCGTACACCGTGTTGCGCTGGCGGGGTTTGCGTTCGGCGTACTCGATCATGTCGATCATGAGCTGCGGCGAGGTTTCCTGGCCGTGCCTGGTGCCGGCGGCACGGGAGATACTTTCATTCATGAGCGTGCCGCCCAGGTCGTTGCAGCCGGCATTCAGGCAGGCTTTCACGCCGGCATAGCCGAGTTTCACCCAGCTCGCCTGGATGTTCGAGATGTGCGGGTGCAGGGCCAGTCTGGCCACGGCATGCATCAGGACGGCTTCGCGGAATGTGGGGCCTTTGCGTGCTCTGCCTTTCAGATACATGGGGGCTTCCATGTGCACGAAGGGCAGGGGCACGAACTCAGTGAAGCCGCCGGTGCGCTTCTGCAGCTCGCGTACGCGCAACAGATGGCGGGCCCAGTGCTCGGGGTGTTCCACATGGCCGTACATGATGGTGGCGGTGGTGTTGAAGCCGACCTCGTGAGCGGCTTCCATGACCTCCAGCCATTGCGCGGTATTGATCTTGTCCGGGCAGATGATCTGGCGGACTTCGTCGTCCAGGATCTCTGCCGCCGTGCCCGGCAGGGTGCCGAGGCCGGCGTCCTTCAGGCGCTTGAGATAGCTGTGCAGGTCCGCGCCCAGAGAGGCCGCCCCCTGCCAGACTTCCAGTGGTGAGAAGGCATGAATGTGCATGTCCGGAACGGCAGCATTCACCGCCGCCAGAATCTCTACGTATTTCTCGCCCGTGTATTCCGGGTGAATGCCGCCCTGCATGCAGACTTCCGTGGCGCCTCGCTCCCATGCCTCCCGGGTGCGGCGCTGGATTTCTTCATCCGCCAGATCGTAGGGGCGGCCGCGCAGGTTCTCCGACAGCTTGCCCTTGGAGAAGGCGCAGAACTGGCATTTGAAATAGCAGATGTTGGTGTAGTTGATGTTGCGGTTCACGGCGAAGGTCACCGTGTCGCCGTTGACTGCTTCGCGCAGCCGGTTGGCGGCCTGTACCACGGCGCTGAAATCGTCACCGCGCGCGGCGAACAGGCGCACGATATCGGCTTCGTCCAGATCCTCGCCGCGGCCGGCGCGCTCGATGATCGCACTGATTTCCGGAGAGATTCGTTGCGGCTGCCGGGTGATGGCCTCCAGCACTTCGGCTGGCGGTTCCACCTCGGCGCCCGGGCACCAGTCGTCGGTGCGGGCAGCGCCTTCCGCATCCATGTGCTCGAGTAGACGTTCGTGCAGGCCCGCGTCCACCCACGTATCGAGATCCCGGGCGAATGCCGGATAGATGGTCAGGCGTTCATGCAGATGTTTGCCGGCGCTGGCCGTCTCCCGGGTCAGTTCGTCCAGGTGCGGCCAGGGCGCCTCAGGATTGACGAAGTCCGGAGTCAGGGGCGACACGCCGCCCCAGTCGTTGATACCGGCCGCGACGATGCGCGGCAGCACGCCGGGACTCAGGTTCGGCGGCGCCTGCACGCTCATGTGCGGGCCGAACAGAATGCGCGCCACGGCGATGGTCCAGAGCAGTTCGTTCAGGTCCGGCTCCGGCGCCCGGGCCATTTTGGTTTCCGGCTTGGCGCGGAAGTTCTGGACGATGATTTCCTGAATGTGGCCATAGCGGTCGTGCACATCGCGGATGGCCAGCAGCGACTCCACCCGTTCGCGGCGCGTCTCGCCGATGCCGATGAGAATGCCGGTGGTGAACGGAATGCGTGCCTCACCGGCGCGTTCCAGAGTGGCCAGACGCACGGCCGGCACCTTGTCCGGGGATCCGTAGTGCGGCATGCCCTTCTCGCACAGCCGCTCGGACAGGGATTCCAGCATGATGCCCATGGACGGTGAAATGGGGCGCAGCCGGTCGAGCTCTTCCCGGGTCATGGTGCCGGGATTCAGATGGGGCAGCAGCCCGGTCTCGTCCAGCACTCTTTCGGCCACGTGATGCAGGTAGTCCAGGGTGCTGTCGAAACCCATCTCCGCCAGCGCCTCGCGGGCTGCCTTGTAGCGTAGCTCGGGCTTCTCGCCCAGAGTGAACAGCGCCTCTTTGCAACCCATGGCCGCACCATGGCGGGCGATGTCCAGGACCTCATCTACGGACAGATAAGGCGCTTTGATCCTGCGCGGCACCTGAGCGAACGTGCAGTAGTGGCAGACGTCGCGGCACAGGTGGGTGAGAGGAATGAAGACCTTGCGAGAGTAGGTTACGGCGTTGCCGAAACCGCGGTCGCGGATGGCCGCTGCCAGTTCGGTCAGTGCGGCGGTGTCCGATTCTTCTGCGAGCGCCAGAGCCAGGTCCCGGTCCGGCAACTCGCCGCCGCCGGTCATCCGGGCAGCCCGGTGTAGTGCTGAGTCGGTCATAGTAGGTCGGCTCGAGGTGTTCATCGGCCCATTGTGGGCATCACGGCCGCGGCCGTCCAGCCGTCGCCGGGCGGCGTTATTGCCGCTGCTGCGGGGCGGATTCGCCGCCCGGCTGCTCGACGCCGAGACGCCGGGCGATGCCGGATTTGTGCAGGAAGGCGGCCGTCTGGGTCGTCGGTCCGTGTGCCAGCAGGGCGGCAAGATCGTCCGGGGTGTCCACGTCCAGGCTGAAAAGCGCCGAAGGCACCACCCGCGGCGTGGTACCGCTGGCAAAGGCGGCATCCACGTGGGGTTTGAAGCTGCGGCCGTCGAAGCGCAGGCTGATGCGCCCTGGCGGGGAGCAGATCAGGCCGTTGGTACCCAGGTGTTCGTCGTCCGGCATGATGGTCACCGTGGTGTGACCCTCGAGAATCCCGGCAATCTCGGCGGCGGTGATCAGCGGCACGTCGGCAGGCACGATCATCACGCCGTCGGCCTGCAGGTGCTCGGCGGCGTAGGCCGCAGCCTGAGTCAGGGCGGCCGACAGGTCGGCGTCCGGACTCTCGATGAAGCGCTCTGTGCCGAAGGCCTGGGCGAGCGCGTCTGCTTCCGGGCTACGCGACACGATGAGCACACCGGCCAGGG
Source organism: Gammaproteobacteria bacterium (assembly GCA_034522075.1). Classification (GTDB taxonomy): domain Bacteria; phylum Pseudomonadota; class Gammaproteobacteria; order Pseudomonadales; family Azotimanducaceae; genus UBA7803. Next base: position 129,471 of record JAXHLO010000021.1, read on the forward strand.
CCCGGCAGCCGGCCAGGGCGGTCAGAACATCCCGCGCCATGGCCAGCATCAACGCCCGGCGTTCGTCTGCCGACAGCACACTGGCCAGCCGGCGCTTGGCTGCCTCCAGGGCCTTGATGGGAACGATGGCCCACATGGGGGTCAACGCAACCGGTGGATGAATTCGAGCACGGTTTGCGCCAGATCGATGCGGTCGCGCAACGTTAGCATGACCGTCTGGGCCGCGACAGCGGGCACGTCGATGCGCGCTACCAGGTCGGCATCCCGGCGGTCGAGAACGAAGCCGTCGAGCAGGCCGCCATAATGTGCAGCCACCTGGTCAGCGCTGGCCGGCAATTCCAGTTCGCGCATCATCTTTGCGGCGGGACCTTTGATCGCGGCGCCTCCGACGATGGGCGATACCGCGATGACCGGGGCCGGGGCATCGATCAGAGCCTGGCGCAGGCCCGGGATGCTGAGCATGGGATCGACAGAGACGAATGGGTTGGACGGGCAGATCACCACGCCGTCGGCCGCAGCCAGCCAGTCCAGCACTTCCGGGCTGGGCCGGGCAGCTGCGGCGCCGCGAAACTCGAAGCCGGTGACTGCCGGTGCGCAGCGGTCCCGAACGAAATAATGCTGAAAGGCCAGCGCGCCGTCAGCGGTCAGCACGGTGGTGCGCACGGCGTCATCGGACATGGGCAGGATGGTATGGCGCACCCCCAGAGCCCGACCGATGGCGGCGGCAACCTCGGTACGGCGGGCGCCTTCAGTCAGCAGGCGGGTGCGGGTCACGTGCAGGGCCAGATCTTTGTCGCCGAGCTGGAACCAGGTCTCGCCGCCCAGGGTCTCGAGCGTCTCGAGGAAGTTCCAGGTTTCGTCCTCACGCCCCCAGCCCGTGTCAGGATTCGCCAGGCCGGCCAGGGTGTAGGTCAGGGTATCGAGGTCGGGGCAGATCTCCAGGCCCAGATGCTCGAAATCGTCGCCGGTGTTGACCACGAACCCTGCCTCGTCCGGGTCGAGTACATTGGCCAGGCCGAGGGCCAGCTTGGCGCCGCCAACTCCTCCGGTAATCGCCAGAATGCGCGTCATGTCAGCGAAACAGGTCTTCGTGCAGTGGCCGGATGATGCTGCTGGCCGGTTCGTCCACGTCGTCGGGCGCCAGACCGCTGATCACGGCCGCCGGCGTGCGTTCGGTGGTTTCGCCCATGACCAGGGTGCCCATGGTGGCCAGGGCATCGGCCCGATTGATCAAGGTCACCTGCAGTTCGCGGCCGTAGAGGTCGTGGCCGCCGCGCCGGTCGTCCAGAGCACGGATGCCGGCACAGCCGAGCGCGGCACCGATGGTACCCAGCCGCCAGGGACGATTGCTGCTGTCGGTAATGATCACCCCGAGCCGCACGCCGCTGGACGTCTGCAGAGCCGTCCGCAGGCGGTGCGCAGACCCGTCCGGGTCGGCGGGCAGCAGCAGGGCGTATTCCTGCTCGGCAGCGTCGCCGCCGTGTTCGATGTTGGACTGATCGATTCCCGCATTGGCCCCCACCAGCCCCAGACGGTGACGGACGATGAGCACTCCAGGCTTTTTCCTGACGACCTCAGTGGATTCATCGAGCACCAGCTGCACCAGCCGCGGGTCCTTGTCGGTCTCATGAGCCAGGGCCACGGCCTGCTCGCCGGGCGTCACGTCCGCCAGGGCCAGCAGGCGCCCTTCGGCCTTGGAGACGACCTTCTGCGCGACGCATATCACGTCGCCGTCGCTGAGCCGGATGTCCGCGGCTTGCAGAGCTTCGCCGATGATTGCCGCCAGGTCGTCTCCGGTCCGGATCATGGGGATGCCCGGTACCGGCCGAACCGTTAGGGTGTCGCTCACCGATCCGCCCCCGTCAGTGTTCGGCCTGGCCGACGATCTTGATGCCGGCATGGGACAGTTCGCCCTGACGGTTGATCTGGATCAGCACGGAGGTCAACGCTTCCGCGGCAGCCGCATTGGCGATGGGGCCGGCGTGCCAGCCTTTCATGCCGGCCTGCTCGATCAGGTCGATCACCCGCTGGCGGGCGTCCTTCTTGTTGCCGGCTACCAGCACGTCGCACTCGATATGCACGTCGCGCTGCAGCAGATGGGCGGCGACGTTCTGAAAGGCGCTGACCACCATGACGTCGTCGCCGAGAAACTCCTGGGCCCGCTTGCCGGCGCTGCCTTCTGCCGGAAGCTGAACCGTGCCGACCTTGGGCGGCACCAGCGGTACGGTGACATCGACGAGGATTTTCCCGGCAAGTCCGCTGCGCACGTGCTCGAGGGTAGAGATCTGATGCTCGGCGGGCACGGTGATTACCACCACGCTGCCGGCAGCCGCCGCATCGGCGTTTTCCATGGCCTCAGCCGGCGTATCCGGGCTGATTTCCTGCAGCTTGGCCACTGCCGCCTGGGCTTTCTCGAGGGTCCGGGACCCGATGATGATCTTGTGGCCGGCTTTGGACCAGCGGATGGCCAGGCCGGTGCCGAGATCGCCGGTGCCGCCGAGAATGGCGATGGTGTCGGGTCCTGAGTTGGCGTCTGCCATGTTACTACCTCACGTTGCCGGGACGGTGAAAAGCCAGGGATTATGCCGTCAACGTGGTACCCGGTGCCACACCGCTGCAGTATGGTTGTACAGGTACACGGCACAACACTGGAGCATGAGACATGCGAATCGGCGTAATGATCGGCGGTGACGGCGTCCGGCGCAGCCTTGCGGACATCATTGCCATGGCGCGGGAAGTGGAAGCCGCCGGCCTCGATGATGTGTGGATGGCCAATATCTTTTCCCATGACGCGGTTTCCACGCTGGCGCTGGTGGCCCGCGAAACCACCCGGCTCGGCCTGGGCACGGCGGTGACCCCGACCTATCCCCGTCATCCCACAGCGCTGGCGCAGCAGGCGCTGACCACGGCGGCGGCCAGTGCGGGCCGCTTCACGCTGGGTATCGGTGTGTCCCACAAGGTAATGGTCGAGGACATGCTCGGTTTTTCCTACGAGAAACCCGCCCGCCACATGCGCGAGTATCTGAGCGTACTGATGCCGCTGGTACGGGGCGAAACGGCGGATTTTCAGGGCGAGCAGTACCAGGTGGCCAATGTGGCGCTGGATGTGCCCGATGCCGGTCCATTACCCGTGGTGCTCGCCGCCCTTGGGCCGGTCATGCTGAAGCTCGCCGGTGAACTGGCCGACGGCACCAACACCTGGATGGTAGGCCCCAGAACCATGGAGTCGCACATCATCCGCCGCCTCAGCGCTGCCGCCGGTGCAGCCGGGCGCGCTGATCCCTTGGTGGTAGGCGGATTTCCCATCGTGCTGACCGACAAACCCGACGAAGCCCGGGCAAAGATTGCGGAGTCTCTGACCATATACGGCCAGTTGCCCAGTTACCGGGCCATGCTCGACCGGGAAGGTGCGGACGGGCCCGCCGACATTGCCATCGTCGGCGATGAGAACGCCCTGCGCAGCGATCTCCGGCGCCTGGAAGACATGGGCGTCACCCACTTCAATGCCGCCATTGCGGCCGTGGACGACGGTGCATTCGCGCGGACTTTGGAGTTTCTGGCGGCGCGGTGACAGGTCATCCGCCCGGCCGTACTCCGTGCTGCTTGCGTCCGCTGTAGCCGGGGTCGATGAGGTGTCTGGGATGACGCCCGTCGACGTAGCCCATGAAACCCGGGTCGATGATGTTGTAGCCGAGCATCTGCTGGATGCGCTCGCTGTAGCCGCCGGCCACCTCCGGCGGCACTGCCAGCACCATGTTTTCGATCTGGCGCAGAAACGGCAGGCAGTATTGCGGGGTGATGGCCAGCCGCGTGCCGTTGCTGTGGTTGGCGCCGCCGCGATGCAACAGATTACCGGCCAGAACGAGCACGGAGCCGGCCGGCATGGTGATTTTGACCGCTTCTTCGGCACTGGGCTGGTGGTCGGCTGACGATGGCTGCCGGGGATCACTTCCGTGGCCCCGTTGGTTGCGGTGAACTCGTCCACGGCCCAGATGGCGCTGACGCCGAACATGTCCCTGGGACGCTCGAACAGGCGATGGCCGGCGCTGCCGGCGGCGTCGTCGATGTGGAAATCCTGGGGCGTTTCCCCCGGATGCACCTTGATGGCCAGAGCTGCCGACAGCAGAAAGTTGCGCGGCAGCAATTGGTCGACCAGCGCCAGCACCTGGGGGTGTTCCACCAAGTCGGCCACCGACGGCGCTTTGCTCAGCAACGCGTAGACCCGTTCGCTGTACAGCCCTTCGAATTCGTTGCGGCCCATGTAGCGGCGTTGCAGATACGGCGCAAGCTCCGCCGCGATGCGCCCGCGGGTGGATTCCGGCAGCACGCGCTCGAGCACCGTATAGCCGTCGCGGCGGATGCGTTCCATGTGATTCATGATGAGTCTCTCCCGACGCAGGCTGGTGCATCCGTCATCTTGAGCGGTACAGACGAGCCACCGCTGCGAAAGTACCCGCGAACCTGGCCTCGGGCAAGCTGCGTCGCACGGGTGGCTCGCAATCCGGATGCGGCTGCATTACAACGGAACCCTCACACAGCATAACCACTGGAAGCAGATGATGAGAGACCTAGAAGGACGCGTCGCCTGGGTCACCGGCGCCGGAACCGGGATTGGCGAGGCCGGCGCTGCGGCGTTGGCCGATGCCGGTATGACCGTAGTGCTGTCAGGACGCCGCCGTGACAAGCTGGATCTCGTGGCGAAGCGCATCGGGCCGAAAGCGGAGGTAGCAGTCCTGGACGTGGCGGACAAAGCCGCGGTCGCGGCGGTCGCCGGGGACATTCTCGGCCGCCATGGGCGTGTCGATGTGCTGGTCAGCAGTGCCGGTATCAATATCCGCGGCCGGCACTGGCATGAACTGTCCACCGACGACTGGGACCAGGTGATCCGGGTCGACCTGGATGGTGCCTTCTATTGTGCCCGGGCGGTGCTGCCGGCCATGCGGGAGCAGGGGGATGGACTCATCATCAACGTGTCGTCGTGGGCCGGCAACCATGTGTCGATGATCACCGGTCCTGCCTACACGGCAGCCAAGCACGCCATGAATGCCATGAACGAAACCATCAACATGGAGGCAGGCATTGACGGTGTGCGCGCCTGCGCCGTCTGCCCCGGCGAAGTCGCTACGCCCATTCTCGATAATCGGCCCGTTCCGGTGAGCGATGCCGACCGCGCCCGCATGGTCCAGCCCGACGATTGCGGTGAGATCATTGCCTTTCTGGCACGGCTGCCGGCACATGTGTGCATCAATGAGCTCACCGTGAGTCCCACCTGGAACCGGGGTTACGTGGCCCAGGCCCAGGCCCTCAAGGGTTGAGGGCGGCCACTTCGGGGAGCAGCTGCTCGATGAACAGCCGCGTCTGTGCTATGTAGTCCGCGCCGTCTGCGGCAATGGGCCGCAGGACGAATTTGTGTACGCCCGCCTGGTGGAATTCCCGCAGCAGGGCCAGCATCTCGGTGCTGCCGCCCACGGCCATGAAACCCTGCGGCGGCCGCCCCAGGCGTTTTTCCAGTTGCTCGGCAAAGCGCGCCACCACCGGCTCTTCCGCGCTGCCGAAGCGGAACGCGAAGCCGGCACCGTAGTGGTCCTCGTCGATGCAGCGCCCGACCTCGGTAACGCGGGCTTTGATAGCGGTAATGACACGTCCGGCCTGTGCGGGCGAGTCGATGCCGGCCTGCCAGCCGGTACCCCAGCGGGCAGTGCGTTCGATGGCCTGGTCGGCGGAGCCGCCGACCCAGAGCGGCAGCGGCTGCTGAACCGGGCGCGGGGCGATGCTCGCCTCGTCCAGCCGGTAGTGGCGGCCGTGGAAGGTCACGCTGTCTTCCGACCACAGGCGGGACATGATTTCGAGCCCTTCGTCGGTGCGCCGGCCGCGTCCCTTGGTGGGTATGCCGGTGGCCGCATAGTCGCGCCCCAGCGCGCTGCCGACGCCGAAGGCCGGCAGCAGCCGCCCCTCCGAGAGGACGTCGATGGTGGCGCAGGCCTTTGCCGTCAGCACCGGCTCGCGCAGGCCGAGGCTCGCCACGTTCATGCCGAACTTCACGCGCCTGGTAGCGCCGGCCAGTGCGGCCATCACACTCATGCATTCCAGGTTGGCATCGCGGCCCATGAGCCGGTCGCTCTGCCACAGCGAATCCACGCCGCCGTTGTCGCACAGATCGACCCATTGCCAGAATTCCCGCGCATCGGCAAAGGGAAAATTGGCCAGGCCCAGGCCGGCACTGATGGTCATAGTGAGCTTCCGGTTTCGCTGAGGCGGGAATTGTACCCTGCCAGGTGCGGGCCACGGCGGTGTTCGCTGCTCGGCCCGCGCGGGTCGAACTGATCGCGCAGACGATCGCCCAGCATGTTGATGCTCCAGACGGTGACGGCGAGCAGGGCGGCAGGAAAGACCAGTGCCCACGGGGCGGATTCCATGGTCTGAGCGCCGTCGGCAATGAGCACACCCCAACTGGTATTCGGTTCCTGTACCCCGAGGCCGAGAAAGCTGATGAAACTTTCGGCGAGGATGACGCCGGGTATGGTCAGCGTGCCGTAGACCAGGGCCGGGCCGGCCACATTGGGTATCACGTGCCGGGCCAGGATGCCGGCCGTGGTGGCGCCCATGGCACGCGCGGCGTCCACATAGGCTTCGTGACGCACGCGCAGGGTCTGGCCGCGCACGATGCGCGCCAGATCGAGCCAGAATACGGCTCCCAGACCGACGAACAGCAGATAGGGGTTTCGTCCGAACACCACCACCAGCAGGATCACCACCAGCACGAAGGGAATGGCATAGAGCACGTCGACGATGCGCATCATGAGATTGTCCGCGCGCCCGCCCAGATAGCCTGCGGCGGCGCCCCAGGGCACACCGATGAGCATGCTCACCAGGGTGGCCACGCCGGCGACGGACAACGAGACCTGAGCCCCCATGGCGGTCCGCACCAGCAGGTCGCGGCCCACCAGATCGGTACCGAACCAGTGGCTGGCGCTGGGCGGCGCCTGCAGCGCGTTCCAGTCGATTTCGTTCGGCTCCCAGGGTGAAAACAAGGGCCCGAACAGAGCCAGCGCGATGATGCCGGCCAGCAGGCCGCTGCACAGACGCGCAAGCCCGGTGTCGAGCAGGGCCCGGTACAGGGCGCGGCCCATCACAGGCTGATCCGGATGCGCGGATCGAGGCGCGCGTAGGCCAGATCCACCAGTAGATTGAAGACCAGTATGAGGGCGGCGTAGACGATCACCACGCCCATCACCAGGGTGTAGTCGCGGTTCAGTGCACCCTGCACGAAGTAGCGGCCGATGCCGGGCAGATCGAATACCTGCTCGATGACCACAGAGCCGGTTAGCAGGGATGCTGCTGCCGGCGCCAGGAACGAAACTACCGGCAGCAGAGCCAGGGGCAGAACGTGGCGGCGCAGAATGCGCCGGCGCGGCAGGCCCTTGGCCCGGGCCGTGCGTACGTGGGGCTCGGTCATGGTTTCCGCCACGCTGCCGCGGGTCAGGCGCGCGATGGCCGCCGTGAAAGGCGCAGCCAGAGTCAGCGCCGGCAGTATGTAGTGTGCCGGGCTGCCGATGCCGCCGGTGGGCAGCCAGCCCAGCCACACGCTGACCACCAGCAGCGCAACCGGTGCCACCACGATGGCGGGCAGGGCCAGACCCAGGTTCGTCACGCCCATGAGGGTGCGGTCCCAACTGCTGCCGGGCGATAGCCCGGCCACAGCCCCTATGCCGATGCCGATACCGGCGGCCAGCAGGAGCGCCAGGCCGCCAACCAGCAGACTGACCGGCGCGCCGCTGGCCACCAGGTCATTGACGGAAAAGTCTTTCTGTTTGAAGGATGGTCCCAGGTCCCCCTGGAAGAGCATGCCGAGGTAGCGGGCATATTGCGTCGGCAGCGGTTCGTCCAGGTGGTAGGCGGCGAGCAGGTTGGCTTCCACCTCGGCCGGCAGGCGCCGTTCGCCGTCAAACGGCCCGCCGGGCGCCAGACGCAACAGGAAGAACACCGCGGTGACGATGATCCAGAAGGTGACCAGCGACCACACCAGCCGGCGCAGCACATAGCGCGCCATCTCAGCTCGCCTCGACGGATGCCGGACGTCTGGTCATTGCCAGTACAGGAATCGGGCCGGATGGGCGTCCCTGGGATTGTCGTGCCAGCCCCCCAGGCGCGGCGTAACGAGCCGGCGCACCATCACCGAATACAGCGGCACCACGGGGTAATCGGCAATGCCGGCCGCCTCGGCACGGCGCAGCAGCGCATTGCGCTCGTCGAGGTCGGCTGCGGCGCCGGCGCGGATCATGTGCCGGTCGAATTCGTCGCTGGCATAGCCGCCGTAGTTGACGTCGCCGGTGTCCGAGCGCCACAGGCCCAGGTAATGCTCAGGATTGCTTTCACCGAACCAGCCGGCCATGGCCACCTGAAAATTACCCTGGCGCAGGTCGCTGAAGTGCGCTTTGAGTTCGCTCTGGTGCAGCCGGGTAATCACGCCGAGAGATTGCCAGAAAGCCGCGATGGCCA
>JAXHLO010000022.1:0-158999 GCA_034522075.1 Gammaproteobacteria bacterium
AGACGAAATTGCTGAGTTCGGCGACCTTGCTGCTTATACGGTCCTCGGTCATGCATTCGTCTCCCGAAATCCTAAATAGGCTACATCAGTCGCATCGAGCTCAAGAAAGCTAGCTTAACGCCCGGTGATGCTGCCTGCTTGCCTGCCTCCAGTGAACGTCGCATTCGGACTATCCTCAGTGAATGGTCTTCTCAAGAAACCGACCTTCTGCAAGTCCCGAGCCGGATCCGCGTCAATTTTCGAGCCCGCAGATTCTTGTCGAGTGGTCGCAGGAGTATGACATCGACCGGGAGAAGGCCTTGGCTTACTGTCCCATAAACATTCCACTATTGGGACAGAAGCCATGGCCAAGTCCGGAGAAGTCGTCGCTTTCAAAGCTGCTGAACCGTCCGCCCCAAAAGCCAAAAATGGGACAGTTCCCAATCGCAGAGCCAATGACGCCGGCGCGGACCCGTGCCGCACTCTACCGAGACCGAGGTCAAGGCACTCCTCCAAGTTGCGAAAAAAGGCCGTCAGGGGCCGCGGGATCATCTGATGATCCTCATGGCATCAGGGCACGGCTTGCGGGTGTCTGAGCTCATCGACCTCAAGTGGTCCGACATCGACTTCAAGGCCGGTACGATCCACATTCGGCGCCTGAAGGGCTCCAAGGACTCGACCCACTACCTCGAGGGTGATGAGCTAAGGCCGCTGAGATCGCTCCAGAGGGCCTTACAGGGTCCATTCGTGTTCACCTCGGAGCGTAGCGGCCCGATCAGCGCCGCTGGGTTCAGAAAGCAGCTGGCGCGCTGGGGTAAAGCGGAGTTGCCATTCCCAGTGCACCCGCACATGCTCCGCCACGCCTGCGGCTACGCTCTCGCCAACCGCGGCATGGACACGCGGTCACTGCAGGCGTACCTAGGCCACGCCTCCATCACGCATACGGTTCGATACACCGAGATGTCCCCTACCCGCTTTAAGGGCGTTTGGCGGGTAGCGAGGCGCGCCTGCTGTCCGGGTCCTGTTCTGCAACGCAGTATGGAAGGTTGCTAGCTTCTCTGGCGGCTGGATGACTACCGACTTGATGGGTAAGGCTCGTTGTCTCGCCGACTCCGGACCGCGCCCGGTCGACCGGCTACTTCTGGAATCGGCCCAGGAAAGGCCATCTCATCACGAGAACTAGCGTGCCAGGAATGTCTCCACCGCAGCGCAGTAAGCGTCCGGCTCTTCGATGTGGGCCACGTGTGGAGACTCTTCGAAGCAGATCAGTTCCGCGTGTGGACACCCGCTTGATTTTGCGAGCACAAGGCTCACCGAGTTCGTCATATGCCCCGTAGGTGATCAGCGTCGGCTGACGTATGAGATGCAGGTCAGCGTCGCGAGACCAATCTCTCAGGTTGCCCACCACAGTAAACTCGTTTGGACCATTCATTGTCTGATAAACCTGGTTCCCATCGAGCGATTCGACGGATTTCAATATCGACTCGGGCCACGAATCGAGGCGACACAGGTGGCGCTCCAAGAAAGCCTGTTCAGCGGCTTCATAACCAGGGTCGTCGAGATCCCCGGCCAGGAGCACCTCGGCGTGCGGGGCGGGCAATCAGGTGCTGGCAGTTTTCAACAAAGGTCGCAATGTTCGAAGACGCTTGATGAAGGACGACCTTGGAAACTCCTTCCGGGCACCGCAGAGATAGTCGATGGAGAGCCATCCGCCCGACGAATGCCCGAGCAGGTGGCATTCGTTAAGCCCAAGCGCATTGCGCATCTGGTCGACTTCGGAAGTGAAGTAATCGAGGGTCCAGAGAGACGGGTTGTCAGGCTTGTCCGATCGACCACAGCCGAGCTGATCGTAAACGATGACTACGATGCCTGGAGAGGCGCTCCTCAAGTGGCTCAAGGAGGAAGACGCGGCGCCCGGGCCGCCATGCAGAAACAGGACAGGCAAAGCACTGCCGCCGCCGCTCCGGCGATACCATATCCGCCCGTGCTCGAGATCGATGAAACCTTCTTCCATCATGGCAGCCTTACGGGAGTTGCCCGTCAGCGACCATCGTCTGGCCGGCCATCGACCGCGTGTCCTCAACGAACATTTCCGAATGACGCCTCAGGGTCGGGAACGGAGGTTCTAAAGACTCGCCGCTAATTCCGATATCGGCTCGGGACAGGATCGTCGTTTCGGGGACCCTCAGTCCAATGATCTACCACCCTTGCGAAGGAATACAGTTGCGCTCTTCTGCCTGTGCGAAAACCCCGTCAACATAACTGGATTTGCCCGGCCGAGCATAGTTTTCAATGCGCCGGAATATTTGGAAAAACCGTTCGACCTTCAATTTTTCATCTGAGCCAACAGCGTTTCGTCGTACGCGGATAATCCAGTAGCAGGATTTGGCTCTTTCAGGCCTCTCTCTTTAGCCCTCGTAAGTTGGGCGATATCTACTGGAAATTTCGATGCAACACAACGGCCAGTCGTCCCGCCTTTCCCGCTGATTTCGAGCTGGTTTCGATCGGCCGAAGTTACAGTAAAGCCTAGCGCCCGAGGTTCTGGCAAGCTAACCGTCGCCCCGTCGGTCTTCTTGAGTGTCGTGAGCTTGGCGTCGACAAAGATGCCCTGCTGAGTCATGAGCACTCCAATTCCCAATCAGCGCACCTGTCGAATTTCCTGCCACATAGACTTTGCCGTCATCGCCATAGTGAAAACTCCCGGCAATGTCCTGAGTTGAGCAATCCATAAAGCTCTCTGCGATGAATCTGATCTTCCACCGATGCGACCGAAAGTTCCGCCTCTGGTTGGCAGAGATGATCACGCCAACAGAACAGAGACCAACAATGCCTAAAAGGGCGAAGAGTTTTCGATTGCTGATTCCAGAGCTTGAACTATTGGATTGGTTGGTGCTCGTGGAAAGAGTAGCGCCGCATTTCGCGCATTTCGCACAATCATCAGGATACTCGATCCCGCAGTCAGAGCATTCCCTATAGTCACCCATGTCCACATCTCATGTTCTTGCAATGGATGAAGCCTAAGTGGATTCATCAAGATTGACTGAGAACCAGGGCACTTCCGAGATGCCCATGCTTACGCAGGCCCACTTTGGATGTGATGTGCGTCTCAATGATTCCTTTTGAGCCGACCGACTGTGGGCTGAATTCGTGGCCCACACCTGCGTTCCTGTGAGTCGGGCTTCGGAGCTTGAGGCTCTTCTGAATGGCTTTGGGCTTGGGATTCAATCCGAGGTCTTATCATAGCCGCACCTTTCGTAGTAGGTTGGTGATACGTACACGAATGACGCGTGGCGACGCTGGAGATTGGTGCGGCCTTCGATGAACTCGGAGCAAGCCATGCGGTCTCAGGCAGGGCCTGCTATCAGTTGAAATTAGTGGATCACGTCACTCGACTCGACGAAGCCCGAGACCATGCCGCCCACCAGGCGAACCTTTGAGATGCCAGACCCACGTGCTCGACCTGCGCGGCATAGCTCTCCTGCGGCAGCTGCAGGCATCCGGCGTCCTGGGCGACGTAGGGGTTGTTGGCCGGGCTACGAGGTCTCGAGCCTCGATGATGCCCTTGTATGAATCACAGATCACTGCGCCAGAGTTTAGCTGTGCAACGGATCCGCGAGGCCAAGCCTTGCGGCGTTCACGCCGCGCTGCGGCCTCAGCTTTTCGGCGGATTCGGTCTTTGGGACTCCGTCTTTCCGAGCCTGTACCGTTTCGAAGGCCGCGAGTTGCTTTGCAGTAAAAGGAAGACCAGTAGGCGCAGGCTGGGCGCGCCGTCCAAGCTTTCTCTGAGTTTTGCACGAACACACCAGAGAGTTCCACATAATCACCGGCACTTCGAACACTAAGGCGGTCTTGAGCTTGTTGACTGTTTGAACGCCCGTGCCTGATCGATTGACACGGGCAGCTTAGCCTCCGCTCGCATACCGCCTCGGCTGGTGATCACTAGTATTGAACTGCTCCGCGTCCGCGTCGTAGTTTGCTTCAGCTATAGCGGGGTTGGCCTACGGCATTGACTAGGGCTTCTTCACGGAGGTCACGCTGCGACGCCTCGATGGTCCGCCTGCGCCTCCCGAATGGCTGCTCGATGTGCGGACTTGAGTTCCGAACGCAGCCTCGTAGTCTTCGGTCTCGAACTCGCCCTTCTTGGGCGGCTGAAAGTGGCCTCTTTGGCCGGAATCTTGAGGGACGCCTGGAACACCGCGTTCGCTAGGTTCAGCGCCTCGTCCGCACTGCCTGCGCGCGATCGAATCTTCGATGGAGCGGACCAACTTACGACCAGCCGACGGTTTGCATCGGCGACAAGTTTGCTCATGTTCTCTTCCAGGGCGCGCTGTTTGCGTTCATTGGCAAGGTGCGCGGCTTTAGCAACAGCCTTGCGCTCTTCTGCTGCGTCAGCCAGATCGCGCTCCCGTTGGCGTTCCGTCTCGGCGAAGGCGTTTCTCGGCGCGCGACCTCAGCTTCCCTGGCAGCGATCATCTCCTGCAAAGTCATCCGGCGTAGTCGCCAGCGCTGTCGCGCTCTTTTCGGCTTTCATCGCCATGCTCTTGCTTCGCGTTCTGCTCTCCAGAAGCTGGGGCAAGGTTGAAAGTGACAACGTTCCGGACACGGTTCATGTTCCTCGGCTCAAGATTCTCGATCCGCGGAAGGTAGCGCCAGGACAAGACAGCATTAAACGCAGCTCGATCAAAGATACCTGGTGGCTTAGCTTCTATGACACGTGGGTTCTCTACTTTGCCATCCTTCGTCACCGTGTACTCGAGCAAAACATATCCCTCAATGCCTCGCGTCTGGGCGCCACCAGGGATAGACGGGCGCTTGCGCCTGGATGAGTTTGTAGTCAAGAATTCCGTAGTCTTGGTTGACGTGCTGTGAGTTATATGGAAGAGCGCCAGGCCCAGCCAAGCTGCAGGCTCATCAGCTCCACAAACGCACAAATCGTTTAGATACGATCATTAGAACAAGTCCCTCTCCCTTCGTCCGCGCTTTTCAATCCGATTTAGAAAACAAGATAGTAGAATTAGCGTGCAGTGTGGCCTGCGTCACAGGGTGGAAAATCTCTGCGAGTGAGACGCACTTGCCGCATTGGTGTGTGCTTCGGTACCGTTCGTTCATCGATGAGAATGGCTTCGCTCCTGGGAACGTCACCCCGAATCCTTCGAGTTGCGTCGCTATCAGCGTGTCAAGGAGAGGATAGCTAGGATGGCGCACAAGGCGCTCACCCGGCTCCGGAAACAATCCGTTAGACCTTGTTGCAGGAGAATCGCAAGTTGCCCGGCACGTCCGGTCGGTGGTGAATACCACATTTTTTCGATCCAGAGACTCGATCTTCTGATGAATCGTGTGGGAGGCTGCTAGGGGTCGGTTGGAGCCCTTCGCTGATTTGCGGATTTCCGTCTGCTCCGATGGTAAGACCGGTCATTCAAGGCCGATGAACCGCATCGACTGAAACAGAGTTCACGAATCCGTAATCTGAGCGGATTCTCCCAGCGCTTGTTTGGTACCTGCATCAAATCCGAGACCAACATCTTGGCCAAACTGAAGCCAAGGACCTTCATGGAGAAATTCGAATCAGGATGGCTATCTTGGTTGTGGTGTGTGCGAGCGCTTTCTGGGTCTACTGGGATGCGACCAAGAATAAGATCGGAAAGGTGCCCGACCGTAAAGGGATGTTCAACATGTCGGCAGGCGCTGGGGCAGATAGCTAATCTGATGCTTTGGATTGTCTGTTTCTGCCTATCTAATCAACAGATCTCGGTTGATCGAAGTGGCAAATGAGCATCCGGTCGAGCCTCGCGCCGGCCACGGCGTGGCTACGGTCTTCGCCGCGCTTGCGCTTGGATCCGTCCTCGGCGCCTATAACGTCTACTCGAGCGGATTGCTCCCGAATTGTGGCAGCGCCGAGATCGTCTCGCTCACAGATCGCATCGTACGAGACTCTCCAGCTGCCGCACTTCTTGGACAAGAGAACTTTGAACTCAAGTCCCACGGCGAGAAGAGCTACGACCCGTCGCAAGAGGTTCGCACGTGCCCGTGCCGTCCTCACGGGGCATTCGGTGAAGAGGTGATAGGCTACACGGTCGAATGGCACAACAAGAATAGCGGCGAATTCCTGGGTCCAAATTCAGGGATAGTCGTCGGGGCCGATCGTGGGCATAGCCGATACCCGGACCGTTACCGGGCGGTCCACAGTCCGCCTGCAGCCATTGCCGGCACTTGCCGCCTTGGGCAGATCGCTCTGCAAACAGCCTGAAGAACGAGGAAAGACGCTGCGCCCGGATGGGGTAGCGAAGTGGGGCAACGTGGTTGTCCGCTCACGGGAGATGAGTGATGAAGCTCTGGTGATGTTCTGTGCTGCTCGGCACCGAGCTCGGCGCTTGGGCATCACGCTGGGGGCGCAGTGGTATCGGCTGGGGGTTGACGGCTGTCTGATCAGCCCGTTGATTACCGCGATCATCCTTTTGATTGTGGGTCGTACCAGGAGGTTCAGCAACAGGCTCAGGTATTCGCGGATGCTGGGCGAGCTGAAGAAACTTACGACGCAGCGTGCAATGCAAAAGTTGCTCGATGAAGGCTTTGAAGGCTCGCCCGAACAGTTGTCAGCAGCGGCTCGTATCCGACTGACGGGCACGGCCGCCGCATACGGCGAGCCGAACCTAACCAAAGCTATCGGCGGCCCGCGTCGCACATCATCGCGTGAGCAATCTCCCAATACGCCGCGCACCCATGCTCGTTATCCCGTTATCGACCCGGTCCTCGACTGTTACCTTCCTTCGACGACATGCCCGCTTGCCGCAGACTCTCGGCAATGGAATCGGTGCAGGTCCGCCATTCGGCAGTCAGCGACATTCCCTGCACTGCGGCAATCCGGCCGTAGACGACCCTGAGCGGTCATTGCCTTTCTAACGCATTACCAATTGTCTTGACGATCTTTTTCGTGTTGTCACCTGCAGGTTCGCCGCCGTGTGTCGCCGGAAGAAGTCCGGTTTGGTCTTGTAGCTTCTGGATCACTCGCTCGATCATCTCCATCACTTCTCTTCTACGAGATCGGTGTACGTATGCAGCGTGCTTAACTCGTTCGAGCAGATCCCCAAGCAACGCATGTCCAACATCTATCTCGTTTATGAGCAGCATTACCGGAATGAAGAATTTTTCGATCTCATCGTTGTCGGTATCCAAGCTGGCCAAGACCATTGCGCGCCGCACCCCCTTGTTAATCGATCTTCTCCAGGTGGGAAAAGCGTTTCGAGTACTTTTGCGAAGCTCAGCAATGACTCTGACATGAATTCCCACGGGGTATGTCCGGAGCGCAGCAAGCGACAGGCATTATGGATACCGCAGCGCTGCAACCAGACGGCGGTTGCCATAGCTGGCTAAAAATGTCTGCAGCTCCCAAGCCGATGCGACCAAGGACTCCTGCTTGTCACGAGTAGATATTAGAATCGGCGAGTTCAAGCCAGCTAACTCCCATGCAAAATGATCATATCCAACGCACCCCTCAACACGATCAATCACTACGGGATCTTCTTGTAGTTTCAAGCTCAAGGCGAATGGGAAGACGTAATAGATAGACTCGATGAGCTGCGTCAGATCCGCATTGGAATCGCATTCGGTCGTTATCGTTAGTTCATTCGCCTTCAACTGGAACGATGTTTGGATGTTGGACGCACACGTCCAGTTCTTCGATAGGTTTTCAGGACGTATTTTGAAACGGCCAGTGTTTGCGTTGAATTCAACTTGGCCGGCGGTGGATTGCTTCCATGTCCTGCCGTCGGCGCGATGGTTCCCGAACGCCGCGTCGGTCCTGAATCGGAACCTCGCCGCGACCGAATTCGGGAATTTGCAGATCCTGAGCTACTCGAAACGTACGTTGCCTGACTTGATAGGTAAGCACCGTGGGCAGTCTTCCAAAAGCATGTTTTCAATAGCAGATTATGCGATGGTTTTTATTGCGTTCAACCATCTGCGCGGCAATGTCTCCTGATTGGCCAGTCACCGTAAATTTCCGTGCTCCCTTTCGGTGCTGGCGACCGACCGCTCCTAGAGGACGGCGCGATCGCTGCCACTTTCCGCATTCACGCAGCCCATCGAGCCAGCACCTTGTGTGACCATGCTGGGTAATCTGCAATGTCTGGCCCTCACGGTAGCCTATCGGGCCGGGTTGAACTCCCAAGTATCCTGAAACTGTCCCACTTACACCTGCTGGGCCCTGATGTTTCAGCGGACAGCCAAGCCGCGTCCCCGCGGGCAGGGACCTGATGAACTGTCCCATTTTGGGAACATTTGTGGGCCAGATCATAGGACTTGGAGGAGAGTCCCGATTGCTGATTCCGACGGTCCCGCTGCAAAACATTTGCCGATAGAATCTCAAGAGGCATGGAGGGAAGGTAATGACCAAACGAGAACGCGTCTTCCAGCATGAGCGCCAACCGCGACTGCCGCTCACGTCTACGGATCGGTTCCTGAACCGGCATGTCTCAGGCGTGAGGCCAGGCCCGCAGAACAACTGGACCTGACTCGGAAGGCACAACAGCGGCTATTCTAGAGGATCTCGGCGGCGCACCGATTGCGCGATACGAATTACCGGTGAGGCGACTGCCCTCCCAATTCATCAAAGATTGAGAGGATGACTGGCCGACATCAGCCCAGCAAAAAGAATATTCCCTAACTTAGCTGCTGGACCAAAAATCCTGGGCTGGCGATGCCTACCGTCGGCGATCAGCGGCCGAGCCAACCGGCGGCAAAATTGCGAAAGCAATTTTGATGACGGTTTGGACGGACTGCTGCATCGCCCTTGTCAGGCGTCATCGCCCTTGGGGAGTGCATACTGATGTCCAGGCAGATCCGGATCTACCCAGACGACGATAGAGGTGCCTGTCAGTACGGGCAGCGGAAAGGCACATTCAGGCTTTTCCGATCGGGCAGAAATCGATCTCTTCTGACTTATTCGCTCGTCTGAGTTCGCCCCATAGGCCAACGCTTACCTTCACTCCATTGGGTGGAGTTCTTTCCTTGCGGACCGCCTCTACCAGATCCTCAACTGCCACATTGATATCGCTCATAATTGGAAGCTTCCTCACAATGAGAGGCTGGAGCGTATGACTCGGGAATACTTGGGTCGTAGAGCGTCTTATAAACGACTGCTCTCTAACAGACTCGACATCGAAGACCACCCGGCTTGCAGTTTCCATCTCACCGCTCGAAGCGATTGTTTCAACGTGCTTTCCCGTTGGCGCCTAGGCCAACTGGGTTTCGAAACTCTGCACCAAGCCGAACGCCCTCACCATCAAGTACGCTCGCGTTGAGCCGGAAGACGGCGTCGAAGCTTACCTTTGACTCGACGACGCACCGCAGTCTTGTGTCATTAAAGTCGAATACAACTATCAACCGATAAGACCTTGGCAGAGATTCGCTCAACTCGATAGGCGGTGGCTTGACCGGCTCCTGGTTCACCGCCGAATATGTCAAAGATACTGCTACTGCGTGCTGTGCTAGCAGATAGAGCAAGACGACTACTACAATTGAGATCCAATCAGTCGCCGATCCAAATTTGTGTTTCCCAGTTCTCATGCTGCGCTCCATCTCTCGCAAAGCCCTAACCGCCGGAGCCTATGCCAACAGTACCAATAACTCAAGGAGTCCCCCATCGGATCGGTGGCGTTAGAATCATGGCGCTACGCCTAACGCCGGGATCAGCGGCGGCGGCGCCAAAATTGCGAAAGCAATTTTGATGACGGTTTGGACGGCCCGCTGCATTGATAGAATGGACTTGCCATTGGATCGGCATCATGCTAGGCGGCAACCAGTCAAGGTTCCCATTTTGAGACATCCAGTACTGTTGGATTCGGGCCATACAGAAGGGATCGAAGAATCGGTCCCTTGAAGCTGTCTCGGTTGCAATTCGTCTATGGTGGCCTCCGCCTTTGCTTGGGGCAACCCGGGGTCAACCATGATCTGGTCGATGAACGAATGAGGATCTACGCTATAGGGGTGGAGGTGTTGGTTGGCTTGGGCCTCGTCCATTGCAAAGTAGAGAAGGCGGACTTCTCTCATGCCTAAACGCCAACCGTTTGACCAAAAAAGACGCTTGTGAACATCTCCTACACCGATGCCGTAGTCATCAAAGGTCTCGTTCGCGACACCTCGAAGCGCCCTCGCGTTGAGATACCATCCTGCCGATGCAGCACTGAGCATCCGGCAGGTGCGGGTGGGCTTCAGCCAATGTGGTCGCGAGGGTGGCAATGCGTGAGCGGATCGGATTCCATCCCCTGCTGGCGCGTAGATCCGCCACATCGCATCCGATGCTTTAAGCAAAGTCCAGCATTGTCCAAAGATGGAATCGTGATAAGTGTAGGAGCGGACGCCACCAGAGCGGTGCCGAACCTTCTGCTGAAGGATGAAGTTCTCGTAGGGATCGTCCCATCGACGAGGTTTGACCAACACGTTCTGTCTGGAACGGAAAAGCTCCAGAACACGAGTGAGAGTGGTAATCCGGTAAACGAATTTCCTGTGATCCTGGCTTTGAAGGTGAATGAACATCTGCCGCCTAACGCCGGCGATCATGGCACCGGAAAGTGGCACTGCCTCTGCGGAAGCCAAAGGTATGGACTCTTTCTGGAATCCGGCTCATCGCCGTTGTTGGTCTTCACGAGCGTTTAGCCTTATAAACGCTGGTAAAGCAAAGTCACTTGCACCGAAACGTGAGTTCAATTCGCGGAAATTTCCCCGCCAGGTATGGCCCTTCGTTCTCCCAGAGCTTGACGACCTCCATATCCTTATCCTGATCTGAGCAGTGCTGCTCGGCTTCCTTCAGTGCATCAGCTTTGATGAATCCAACCCCAGAAAATCCTGTGGATGCTTGGTTGGCTATCATGTATTCCCCATCGGCCAGATTGACAACGCCGGTATTCGAGGCGCAGCCGGACAAGAAGGCGACGAAGATGGTGATCATGGCCGCATTGTTCATTTCCAGTCTCGATATAATTCAATACAGATAGCGTAGCAGTTTAGCTTTGTGTCGGGAGCGGTCTTCAGCAGATCAAACGCCCTCCTCTATCTGCAGAGTGCCTCACACGGCACACCGTCCGAGTCGCCATCCAGGCGGTTCAATCCGCATTCATTCAGATAGAACTTGGCCTCCTCGCAGGAAGCCATTTGCGCGGCAGTAGGTTTTCGATCCGCACTGGAAGCTCGCAGCAGGCGTTGACTCGATTCGTCTGCCGCCCCGCCACTCCGATGGCGGCACTGGGTCCGATAGCCCCACAAGCCCCTGTGCGCCTCTCTGGCGGCCGTTTCGTCTTCCAGCAGGGATTCGTCCTCGTATATCCGCCGATAGACCCAGGCGTGGCCCTGGCGCACCAGTTCGCGGTTGATGTCGCGATCTCCGAGCGAGATCTTCCCCGACCTTCCGCCCGGACCTGTCTGTAGCCACCGCCTCGATCGCTTGCGATCTCCTGAACGACTCGCTCGGCGAGCGCCTGGCGGGCACCGGGCTTCCCCAAGGCTGCCCGGATTCCGGTGTATCGATTTCAGCCAAGCGGATTCGATGCTGGGTCCGGTCAACGAGCAGCGTCAGAGTGTCGCCGTCGGCGATGCCAACCACCCGCCCCTGGAGTACTTCCACCCCAGCAAATGCACCGACTTCAAGCTCACTCGATGGGGCAACCGCGCTGAGCCAAGGCCTCGCGGCGTCCGAACAACGCCACCGACCTCGACGCCGAACCGACGACGTCAAGCTCGGCGCCTAGCGCCAATCCAACGATCAGCGCCACGGCGAGGCGTACCCGCGGCAGCCGGCGTCTGAACCGATTCATCACAGCCCCCACGCCGCGCATTATTGCAAAGCCAGAGTTCCACAGGAAGCATTTAACTGGTTATATATACAGCATGGACATCGTGCTGGAGGTACCTCAACAAACGCTTCATCGAGCTCAGGGACGAAAATGGCGGTGAGGTCGTTGGAGTACTCACTCGCTGCGGCGACTACCGCTATGTCCGCTGGCTTGGATTCATCGGCAGGCAGAGAGCCAAGCAGCTGGGAAAGCCAGTTAAGCTCGAGATCAGAAGGATCGGGCGATCCAAAGAGTTCGGCATCGAGTGGGAGAACGTGCCTCCGGGCAGGCACGTCCAAGGTTGTCTGACTCCAGATGGCGTGTATGCAGTCCTTCAGCCGTGGGTTCGGGTCCTGTAACCTAGAAATGCAGGCGCTTTCCCGGCGAAGCATTGGACCACAAATGACAAGCTACGACCTTATCGGTGACATCCACGGGCACGCTGAATCGCTCACCGCGCGCTGCTCGAGCTTGGCTACGTTCAGGAGAGCGCCACCTACCGCCATCCAATGCTTGAGCAATTTTCCTCGGGGACTTCGTTGACCGCGGCCCTCAGCAACGTCAGGGTGCTCGAGATCGTGCGCCCGATGATTGAGAGCGGCACGGCCTTGTCGGTCATGGATCACGAGTTCAACGCTATAGCCTTCGCTACCCGGGAGGGTGATGGGTATCTGCGGCCACACACTGACAAGAACTGCGGACAGCATGAAGCCTTTCTTCGAGAGACGCATTTGGGTCTCAAGAACATGCAGAGATTATCAGTTGGTTCAATAACTCTACCGCTATGGCTCGACTTGGGAGACATCCGCATCGTGCATGCCTGTCGGGACCCGTCTCGATTTCGCACCTAATAGGACGTACCGACAGTGGGCGCCTCAACGATGAGGTTCTCCGCGACGCTTCGAAGAAGGGGACTATCACTCACGAGGCGGTCGAGGTGCTCCTGAAGGGAAAAGAGATACCGCTGCCAAAGGGCGCGAGCTTTCAGGACAAAGATGGGAATCACCGTCACCACATACGAATTCGTTGGTGGGATTAATCCGCCCGGACGCACCGCGATGCTTTTCTAGGCCCAGAGAGTGCGATCAGCCATATTCCGGCACAGAGCGCCGATCGAGATCATCTGATCGAGTACGGCCACCACCTGCCACCCGTGTTCCTGGGGCACTACTGGTTAAGCGGGGAACCAACACCACTGGCATCGAATATCGCCTGCTTGGATTACTCCGTCGCCAAAGAGGGCGGAAAACTGGTGGCATACCGTTGGGACGGCGGACAGCAATTGGATACCGGAAAGTTTGTCGCGATTAAACGGCGCGCTTAGAACACCGGCGTCTTTTGCGCCTTGATGAGCACATCCAATTCTTCATGCTTGTTCACCGCCCTGTCTCCGCAAGATTGTTAGAGCCTTTGTCCGTTCCCTCGGAGCCGAACTGCTGGACTCGCGAAACTGAGCGGTGCTAGAGCATCAGTGCCGCGAAGCACCGATTGTAAGTGGTGAAGGCAACCTGCTACGGAACCAATGTACGAATTCTCAGCAAAACCAGCTTAAGCGTGAGGGGCACACGGTCTCAACTGTTCAGAGTTACACTAAGTACGCCCAGCCCGAACACCACCACAACAAGTAGAACGATTCCTGCGTACAGGACCACAACGAGCTTCGCCAAAGTGATCAGCGGGTGATCTCCGGCATACCTACTCGCTGATCGCCATATCGCAGGGATGATGAAGATCCCATGGCTGATTCCAGAACGCAATGCCCAGCACCAAACCTGGTGCCCCTGAGACCGCCACGAGAGCATAGGGAGCGACATAGCCGAGCAATACGGCAGGAATTGCGCCCCAGTACCAGAAGGTAATCTTGAGCGGGATCCTACCCCGCCAAAGACAATGGAAGTAGTCGGTTTCTTTACTGACGCTTTCTGTGACGGGTTCTGCAGTCATTGTTCAAGACTAGCCCAATCTACAGATCCCAACTGAGCCCAGCATCTCATTCCCAAAGGCTCAGATGGAATTGCAGGAATAGGAGAGCCAGAGATCTTAGCTCAATACGGCACCTTTGCTCGGCAACCCCATCGTGATTGGCCAGCGCCATCAAGTATTGATCCGATTCGTTGAGCATCAAATCACGCATGGAACTGAGTCACTTTTCCTAGTCAAAGCAACAGATCGAGCATCAGACTGGACTTCCCCCGGTCCACTAGACACCTCCAGGCTATGATTGGATTTCGGCTGGGTCACTGGCGCGGTGGTGCAGAGAATAATCTGTGCTTTCAGTCCTGGCGCCCGTCTCCAAATCTCACGATCACAACTATCGGATCATCGGCTGACTTTGCCTGAGGCACTGGCTTATCGCGCCACTTGTCGGGTTGCCGGTTCCTCAGCCATAGCGATGCTGCGGCGGTCTCAGGTGGGTAGTGCTTCGTGGTCTCGGCCCACGATCTTGCCGTTGTGGTGGAAGATCTTCTCTTCCGATGGCTGTAGCCGAGCGCACGATTACGCAGCGCCTCGACCACTTTCGCGTCAGCGATCATCTTGCCCCGCCGAAGGGCCTCAGAAAACTCTTTGTGTCGACGCTTCCAGGTTTCGATTGTCGTCACGGAGACCTGCAAGACATTGGCCAATTCCACGTCTGTAGCGCCCAGGAGTGCGACGTGATAAGCAAGCCTGACGTTGTCGGCGTTGTAGAGCGTCGGCCTTCCCCCTCCCGGGTTGCCCTTGGCGTACTTGTTGCCCTTCGGCGCCGGCATATTGTGCCCCCACGCGAGATCGTCGCTGGTCCACCGCGGCAGCGGCTCGTTGGTCGATGGCTGGGGCCTTGAGAGCGTACCGGGTGCGCCTCTTCCTCGGCCGGCGCCTCGCGGGCGCGAAGATTCGCACCCGGCCTAGGCCGTACCGGTCAGCTGCTTGCTCGTAGGATGCGTTGAAGGAAGGCATTGAGGTTCGTCCGAGTTGGGTTGACGGAATCGTGGGCCTCTATCACGAGGCTTGTCAATTCTCTCTCAGGGACGGGACCGTCGGGTGCTCTGATCCGGCGCAACCAGACGGGCAGAGAGGCTCCTCCTCTCTTTTATTAGATCGAATCCATGATGTACACGAACAACGCGTTGGAGCCGTTGTCCCCAGCAGTTATGAGAACCGGGGCGCCGGAATCTTCGTCCATTGAGGCGAAACCTTCAGAACTTCCTTCAACGAACCCTGGGCAAGCGGAAACCGTGACCTGCAATTCGTACAGGTTGAACTGCGAGAACAACGTCTCCCGTTATGGTGCAGTTCGAGTTGTTGTCGGTAATTGAGCCATCGGCCGCAATAGTGACATCGATCAGTGTCCCTGTTCGGATGTCTTGATACCGGCCAGAGATAGCCGCGAATGAGGAATCAACGTCGTAAAGAGCCTGATCCTGCGCTGACGCCTGCGCCCGGAATGTGCCCTGGCCGGCGATTCCGTTGACGGTTGTTGTGCCTTGAATATCACGCCGCTCTGCATTGATCGTTCCTGACAGAGTCAACTGCAAGCTCGTGACCTGGCTGGCCAATAATCGAAGCGTGAACACAAAGCCCGGCGATCTGGGTTCCGCTTCCGCTTACTCTGTCCCCATCGACAGCAATCTGGCCGTGGGGATGCCAAGCCGTCCAATGCACCGGTAGGATTCTCGGACGCGTGAAACTCGCCATCTTCAGAAATGGCAAGCGTGGCGTCACCGGGGTGCCATCAACGTTGACGAAATCTGGATGTTGTAGAATCCTCTGATGGCTAAGTCGGGTTCCAGGTGGTGCTGCGTTTGAGCCGCCCCCGCCTCCGCCTCCACCGCCGCAAGCTCCAAGCAGCCCTCCAAGCATTGCGGCTGCCGTCAGTCTTGCTATCAGCACGTTGTTCCTCTCCAGGATTCAAGGATGTCATGCGTCAAGCGTAGTCCAAGCTCGCAATCTGACAAGCCAAGGTCTCAAAACAGGAGCTTCATTCTCCAGGCTCACGCGTCACAGTTGGATCAACCTGGGTGGTCATGGCTTTGAGCCTTTCCTTGTCGCGATCAGTTAACTCTACGACAGTGATGGTGTGTCGGTGTTCGTATACAGCATCAATCGCCTCTAGCAGCTCGCTCTTGCGTTCTTCCTTGATCATTCCTGGATCTGCAGTGATGAGTTCCTTTGCAACGTCTGCCTTACTAGCATCTATTGTACCCGGCCTAATCGCATGCACCTCTCCGTTGAGGACTTGACGAGTCTCTGCGTACCGGCGCTCGTCCTCCTTTCTGGCCATCTCCGCCATTGCCGCATCCCATTCTTCATCTGTCTCTACCAAACTGTGGTTCGTACTCAGAATATAATTCCGTCTGGAACTCCTCAGCGATGGCGCGCAGAATTCCTACGGGCGGTCCGCTGGACCAAGGTCGAGTCAGACGTTCAACCATTTCGTCGCCGTAGACCCATATGAAATTGTGGCCATCGGTCAGACAACGTTTAGACTCGGTGGTACCGTCGGCAATCTCCTCGCGTATCCCGTATTGTTCCAAACGTCCACAGAACAAATCAGTCATGTCGACCTTTTGGTCAGTATGAAACGTGTTGACACTGCTCATCTCCTCGATGGCGTTTGCCATCCGCAAGTGAGTTATCGCTAGCGCTACATGGTTTCTTCGCGTTCGGCGAATGCGTGTATACCCAGGCTTTCCAAATTCGTGCGTCAGCACCCTCATCGGCCTCTCAGCTTGACGGAGGATCCTCATACGTTGCCCACCTCATTCGCTTTGGCTTGAGGAGACACACCTCCAGCGTGTTCTCCCATTCGACGTCTCCCAATCTCCGCTGGATCTTTCTGAGCCCCCTCGCAGCCTCGGTGACCTACACGGCTGGCTGCAGGCGATGTATCGCGGCGTCGAAGAAGAGCGCGCTCGCCGGCGCGATCACTTACGCGCTAAGCCGCTGGCCGGCGCTGACTCGATACCGCTACGACATCATCCATCCCCCTAGAACTTCGGTGTCTGCAAACCACGCAGCATCGGTCTCATGAACGAGGACGGTGTTTAGAAGCGAGTTCCATTTCTCTGGCACAATTTCTACTCCACAGTCGTTCAAAATTCCGCTGCAGACCGCTTCGGCATCCAAAAGATCGCTTGGACAATCGTATGGGAATGGGCCATTGTGTTGTCACAGCGAAACGACAGGTGAGTCGGCGTCAGGAATCCGACAAGGCCACACCCATCATCAACGCTGATTAGCTTCCAACCTTTAGATTCAATTACGTGTTTCATTGTTCGCTTCTCCCGTTACTTTATCGCGTAGCATCCTTCTGACATGAGCGGGCCCTTCCCAGAATCGTCAATCTCTCAATTCATCGGTCAGGCCAACTGAATCCTCTTGAGGATCTAATCGGTTTAGATCGAGAGCCCAGCCCTTTAAACTCGCCCCGCAGTACGCGCTTCGGCCTCTCAGCTTGAGCGAGGATCCGCAGGTCGTTTTAACTCCTTCGATCTGGCTTGAGGAGACAGATCTCGAGAGTGTTTTCCCAGTCGACGTCTCTCAATCGACGTTGGATTTTTCTGAGCCGTTTCGGAGGGAGATCCCGTACCGGGAACTCGACCCAGTCCCGGGCTGGATTCCATATCGACCGAGCCGGACGGTTTCCCGCCCAAAGCCCAGTGGTACCGGTAGTAGGCGATCCCGGAATACTGGTGTCGCTTCAGCGCATGGACGTCTATCTGCGCGAACTCCTCCATAGCGGGTTGTCTGGACTGGCAGCGAGCTACCGGATCCGTATCCGCCCATCGGTTTCCCTAAGACATTCGGCTAAAGTCGGTCTTCGTACGCAAAAAGTCATCGACAGGCCGTTCGGCTCGCATTGACGCAGTTACGAACGGCTGTGATCTGGGACGGCTCGCCTTCGCAGCCGTCACGCTGATGAATCACTCTCGCCAGGTAATTGACGTCGGGAACACCGTTCCTCATGAACAGGTCTCGGTGCGTCGATAGTAGGGCGTCTACTTTCTCCGGCAACGTACTTTGGGGTACCGAAGCTGGCGATCGATGCGGAGCGACGCGTTGAAAAGCGGATTCGGCAACAGCTGAGAGGTTCCGGTCTGTTTCCGCTTCTGCTTCTGCTTCTGCTCTGTTTCTCCTTGGTTCTGTCTTTTCTCTGTCTCTGATTCTCTGGTGTGACTTTGTCCCGACAGCCGCCGAAGATTGTCCGGACTTTCGCGAGTATTCATCCCGCCATTTCAGCAACTTAGGAATTTCTATCCTAATTTGATTGTCGTTTCGCTCAAGAGCTATCACGCCGCTTGCTCGCAACCATTCCGTATACTTTGCGAAGGTACGGGGGTGAACACCGGTGAATGAGTGCCACATCGCTTCAGGAAACGCGACTGATGCTGGTTGAATGACGCTCCATGTTCTCGGCAACGACCTCTAAGAGGAGCATCGCGAATCGATACCCGGTAACCCAGTCTCGGCCACAGCGGCCCTGGGCAGTCCTGTGACCTTTGAATCTTGACCGAAGCTGAGAAAAGTGCTTGAACCACTTCATTGCGCTCGCCTTTCACACACAGATTTCAGGAGTGGTGGTCCTAGTCCTCTCATGTGATTGCGCTGATTGTGGCGCTCAATCGAGACGATTGTTGGTGGTGCCCGATGCAATGTCACCGCCCGGCTACGGTTCATGAGGACCCGACCCGAGCCCCTCTGCAGCGAACGCGGCCCCAGCCGTACAGCCGGCGTGGCAATCAAGCACGACTCGGCCGTCCTCCAATAGGTGGATCACGGCCCAATGGCTCGGTCGTCGTGAAGGTATGCGGCGGTGGCCGGCTCCCAACGTCCTGGCCGTGCCCAGGGTCTGGACGTACTTAGGGTGGGACAGCATTTTTGCTGCCGTCATAGGTCCCCTTTCGCCGCAGAAGCACAGACTATCCCGCTGCCTTTGGATGCTGGGTACGCATAAAAGCCCGATATCGCTCCATCTCGTGGACAGTCAGGCCGTGGTTCCGGTAGCGATTGGCCCACTCGGTTTGAATTCTTTCGCCATCAGGGAACGAGACCGTTTGGGCCACGCCATGGCACGAGGCGACGAATGGACCAGTATGACGACCCGTTCTTCGCCGAGTTCGCGAAACTTAGGGGGTTTGGTGACGCATCGCACCTCAGTTCCATCAAATGATCGATGTGCAACGCTGTGGTCTGC
Source organism: Gammaproteobacteria bacterium (assembly GCA_034522075.1). GTDB lineage: Bacteria > Pseudomonadota > Gammaproteobacteria > Pseudomonadales > Azotimanducaceae > UBA7803. The sequence continues at coordinate 18,979 of JAXHLO010000022.1, forward strand.
GTTGCTCTGAAAGTGAGTATTCCGAGTTAGCCGATTGGCGATATAGCGAACTTAGGCCTGAGTTTTGGTCTCTAATTTTCCGATGATGCTTCTGACAGTTTTATCGCTTAGGCTCTCAAGAGCGAACGCACTCAGCACCAGATCTACCACAGCCAGGAACGGCGCATCGCCGGAGCTTTCACTGCTCCAGACCGAGGGCAACTCTCCTGAATCTGGCGGGCCTCCAAACGCGCGCTAGACTCCACACAACTTCCTGGATCGAGTACGTTTCGTTTGGCGAGGCAAGCGGTCCAGCGCGGTTTCGGCGTCGGCAAGCGAGTTCGCGAGACCAGCTACATCGTGTCTGACGAAGAAATCGTGAATGTTTTTTGTTGGGAAAAACAGATAGTCACCTAATCGTTCGACGCCCGGAACTTCGTCGCTTTGGACTATGATGTGCTCAAGATCGGCGTAGTTAAGTTCAGACAGCGCCTGACGCAGCTTTGCCGCCAGCCGAGCAGCGCGCCGGATACGCTCTCGATTAAAACGGTATTAACACCGTGGAAGATGGGCCCGTCCATGTTCCGGAGTTCGCCACCCAGAGCGGTTTGGGGTCGAGGTTCAACTTCACATATTCGAGGACCTCCGCAGCAAGCTTAGGGTCTTTTGGAGCACCCGTTCCAAATGCTCCTTCAGGTCAGGAATCATCTCAACGCCACCTGGTCAACGGTGATATTCGTGTAGCGCTTCAGCGTCGCCCAGCTGCGGTGCAGGGAGAATGCCGGAACCCTCGCGGACCCTAATGCTTAAAAGAGCCGGGTGACGGCCGTGTGCCGGAGATCGTGAAAGCGAAGATCCTCTATACCGAGCAAACGACAGGCCCGGGTGAAGGCGGCGCTGATCGACTTGGAATTGTAGGGGAACACCCGATCCTCGCCCTTTGGTTTGGGCTGACGCTGGACAATGTCCCAGGCTTCCTGCGTATACCTGAAGGGCACCTTGAAGCGCACCCCACTCGGATCCTTCAGGCGCGGCACAATGCCCGTCAGCTTTTCGGGTCGTTGTCGGGCCACCGCAACTGGGGTGATCTCATCTTGGCGGCGGCACGAAGTACACGGCGAGATAACGACATCTGCCATAGGGATCTCGCCCCGTGTCCCTTGCCGAAAGTGCGTGACAAGCTGGTTCAGTTCTTCATCACTCGCAACTCTGGTGCGCTCCTTGGACTTCGCCACCAGGCGCCGACGACGGCACTCCAGTCGCGCCTTCGATCTCGACGCGGTACCGGAATATCGAAACTTGCCCACGCAGCGTCTAGAACCGTCTGCAGCCGGGTTAGATCATTGGAAGCGGTCGCCGGGACTAACGCCCGCCACGATCGTGCCGTCAGATTTCTTGTAACCCTCTACCCGCCGCTTGATGTGGGTAACGATGTCGCCAGACCTAAGCTCTCCGACCGGGATGTGTGCCAGGGGCGCACGCTCGAGCAGTTCTAGGTCCTTGCCCACTGTTCGACCGTAGGACTTCGAATATTTGTTCGGACGGATCAACTCCCCAACCGTTAAAGACGCCCCCTTTTGCACCAACTCTGCGAAAGCATCAGGATCGTCAAGGGCTTTCTTTAGCACCTTGTCCCGTTGTGCCCCCCAAGAATTGCCGTCCCGATAGTTTGGGAAGGATCTAGCCTCACGGTGTAATATGCGCCCGTCCTGCTCGTTATGAATACCGGGACGCCGATAAGAAGGTCTTGGTTTTGCCCACTCGCTTTTCGACAAAGTACGACATTCGGTACCCCAAAGACTTTTCAGTACCCCAATTCGGGGTAATTAATACCTTGAGCGCGACTTTGCACGGGGTGGCGTGGCGTTGCAAGTGTGTGCAATGATCTTCCTTTAAATACTCGTCTAGACTGGATATTCCCCATGACCAGGGGCTTTGAGCCAAGCCGAAAACTCTGCGTCGCGCCCATGATGGCGTGGACCGATCGCCACTGCCGCTATCTGCATCGGCTGGCGGCGCCTCATGCCCTGCTCTTTACCGAGATGGTAACCAGCGGCGCGCTGCGCTACGGGCCCGCTGAACGCCTGCTGCGCTTCGATGCCAGCGAGCACCCGGTGGCATTGCAGCTCGGCGGCAGCGACCCGGACGAGCTGGCAGCCGCCGCGCAGATGGGTGCTGCAGCCGGTTTCGACGAGATCAACCTGAACGTGGGTTGCCCGTCGCCGCGGGTCCGCCAGGGCCGTTTCGGGGCGTGCCTGATGCGCGAACCGGCACTGGTCGGCGACGCTGTGGCCGCCATGGCCGCCGCTGTGCCGGTGCCGGTCACGGTCAAGTGCCGCCTGGGAGTGGACGATGACGACAGCGTGGCGTTCCTCGAGCGCTTCGTCGAAACCGTCGCGAAGTCCGGCTGCCGGACCTTCTATCTGCATGCCCGCAAAGCGCTGCTGAACGGCCTGTCGCCGGCACAGAACCGCACCGTACCGCCGCTGGATTACGCGCGCGTATACGGCGTCAAGACCCGCTTTCCAGATCTCGAGATCGTCATTAACGGCGGGATTCAAACGCCGCAGGAACTCGACACCCATCTCGCGGCGGTGGACGGCGTCATGATCGGCCGGGCGGCCTATCAGAATCCGCTGGTTCTGCGGGAGATGGATGAACACCTGCACTCGGAGCTGAGTGCAGGGGACGCCGATCCCGCCTGGGAGATCATGCAGGCCTATCGAGGCTACATGGCCGCAGAGCTGGCCGCCGGCACACGCCTGGCGGATATGACCCGACACGCCCTGGGTCTGTTCAATAGCCGTCCCGGCGCGCGGCGCTATCGTCGGATTCTCAGTGACGCCGGACGATTGAAAGCCAATGATCTGAGCGTCGTAGACGAAGCTCTGGCAGCCGTGACGCGGAACAGGCCGGAAAGCCGGGCCGCCTGAGGAGGAGTCATTGCTCGGACAACTGCTGAATCGACTGAAAGAACCGCCCGGGGAAGACGAAGATGCCCAGCACCTGCAGGCACTGGCGGCGGCCGCTCTGCTGCTGGAGGTCGCCTGGGCCGATCATGAGATTGCTGATGCCGAACTCGCGCTGATCGAGCAGGAACTGCGCAGCCAGTTCGGGCTCGGCGAAGACGAGGTTGCTCAACTGGTCAGCGAGTCACGGGAGGCCCACAACGAAAGCGTCGGCATGTACGGCTATACCCGCACCATCAACGAAGAGTGGGACGAACCCCGGAAGTTTGCACTGGTCAACGCCCTGTGGCGCCTGGCCCTGGCCAACGAGGAACTCCATCACTACGAGGAACACACGATCCGCAAGATCGCCGAGTTGCTCTATCTGAGCCACAACCGCTTCATCGAGGCCAAGCTTACAGCGAAGCGCGACGCCTGACCGGTACCGGCAGGCATTCTTCTTCCAGGGTCGCCACCAGATCCTGAAAGGCCAGCCGGTTGGATTCATTCATATCCATGAGAATGCGGTGTGCTTCGAGCACCCGTGCGCGCACCTCGTCTTCGCTGGCGGCACAGCACGCCAGTTCACTGAGCTGGTCGCGGTGCTGCAGCGGATCTTCCACCAGGTTGAAGACGTCGTCGAGGCCCATGCTGACCAGAATGCGCGTGATATCCGGGCGCGTGGAAACCATGGTCGGCCGGTAGCCGAAACGCCGCTCGGCCTGAATCGACAGTTTGGCCAGCAGCCCCAGCGACGTGCTGTCAATGCTGTCGGTTTCCGCCAGATCCACGACGACGGAGCGGAAGTCATCGTCGCCGAACATTCGATCAAGAAACGCGTCTACAGCCGTGCACAGGGTGAGCCTCACGTCGCCCTGAAACAGCAGCACGTATACGCCGTCGTGATCACCGATCAGAATACGGCCGCGCAAAATCAACTCTCCCGTTCGGGATGCCAGCAGGCAGGTCATATCGTCTGGTCTGCTGTCGCTGTTGTAATTCAAATTCAGTCGGCTCCACATGTCCTCGACGCTGCCGCCCGCATTGGCCGCGCTCAACAGGCGCTGTTCCTTGGCCGGCAGATCGTCGAGCTTCATGAGATCCAGGACCCCGTCAGAGAACATGACGAGCCGGTCGCCCGGTTCCATGGGCACCGTATAAGACTGATACTCCACCTCTTCGAACAACCCCACCGGCTTGCCGCGCTGCTCGACGAAATCGCTGCGGCCCGCTCTGGTCAGAATGGCCGGGGGATAGTGACCGCCGTTCACCAGGCGGATTTCCTGGGTATCCAGATTGCCCACACCTAGTATCAATGCCACGTGTTTGTCGATGGACTGCTCGAGAAGTTCCCGATTGATCCACTGCAGAATCTCGCCGGGGTTGCTCAGCATGCTGGGCCGGAACTCGCGGCGCAGACGCCGTGAGAAGTTCTTCAACAGCACGGTGACGAACGCCGATGAGGCACCGTGACCGGAGACGTCGGCCACGTAGAAGGCGAAAAAACGGTCGGTAATACGGAAATAGTCGACGAAATCACCGGACAGAATCAGTGACGGCAGAATGTGGTGCTGCAGGCGGAAACCGTCGATAGCCATGGGGTTGGGCGGCAGCATGCCGAGCTGGATGTAGCGGCCGGCGCGCTGGTCGAGCTCCAGCTCCGCCATGAGGGCGCCCAGTTGCCGTTCCGCGTCGGAGGCCAGGGCCTTCCGGCGGTACCAGATGGCAGCCAGCCGCTCGCCAATGGCATCGTCGGACATTGGCAGCATCCACACGTCGCTGATGCCGGAGCGCAACACCTCCAGCAGCGCCTCGGCGCCCAGCGCATCATTGCCGGCCAGCACCACGGGTATGCGCGGATGCTCTGCGGCAACCGCTCCGGCCTGATCTGCATCGCTGAGAATCACTGCTTCCGGCACCGTGTGCTCGCAAAGATTCATGACAACCTTCATATCCGCCGCGGAGCGCACCGAGAACCCGAGCCGGGTGAGCTGGTCCAGTAGCCGAGCCGATACATCTTCCCTGGCGACGGCCAGAACCAGGCTCATATTGGGGGGTGGAAAGCCATCATAGATGGGAGCGAAACCCTACTCTCCTCACCACACAATGACAAGCTACTCACTCTTAGCAATCGTCGAGGAACGGGTCGCATTCGACCTGTCCATCATTGATCTGGTATTCCCGGTTCTGCAGATAGGCATCGCGTATGAACAGATAGCGGTCACCGGAAACCATTCGATCCGTGGAAAGCAGATCCGCCCGGGTGTCGATCAGATCTACCGCTAAGATGATCATGCGATCCCGTTGCGGGGAGATGAGCCGCAGCGGGCTGGCGAACCCCTGCAGAACCATCCCCACGGCGTGGGTGGTCGTAGCCGGGCCGCGAAACGGTATCGTCAGAAACGGCCCCTGGCCCCCCGTCCATACCGCCAGGGTCTGACCGAAATCCTCGCTATGCCTGGGCAGACCATTGCGTCCGGCGATATCGAATAAGCCGCCAATACCGATGGTGGAGTTCACCAGAAAACGGGTGAAATCGCCGAGCCCGCGCTTGGGCTTACCTTGCAGAACCTGATTCAAGGCCACGACCGGCGTGCCCAGGTTTTCGAAGAAATTGCCGATACCTCGCTGTACCGGTTGCGGCGTCACCCGATCGTAACCGCTGGCCACGGGCCGCAACACCCAGCGGTCCACCGTGTCGTTGAATGCAAATATCTTGCGATTCGCCGGTTCCAGCGGGTCTTCCGCCCCGGCGGCCGGAACGGCACCCAACATCAGTACGCCGGCGCACAGCGTAGCCAGATTCCGACGGCAGGCAGCCGCCATTGACCAGTTCGTCAACTCGAACCTCCAGTTTCGTTCTGAGTCCCGATCAGGATCTCAGCATTTCGCAAGCGCTCCAGGGTTGCAAGGCCCTCGCGGTTGATGACCTCCGGGTCGATGTCCGCTGCCCGGGCCGTGAGCCGCTGCAGGGCCTGCCGCCCGGTAACGCTGCCATCCAGCTCATCGAGCAGGGCCATGGTAAGGGCGTTGACCGCCATGAAACCGATACTGTCGTCACGGCGCCGGTAGACTATCAGTTGTGTGGGCCGTTCGCCCGGCGCCTGCGGCTGAAACTCCGGGCCGATCTGGTGCACGGGATAGGCGTAGGCGAGTTTCCAGATCAGCGGGGATACCACGGGTATTTCATCGAGCAGGTCACCGCCGGGATCGACACCCGCATCGGGGATCTCCTGCTCTGCCACCGACAGGGCCAGTTCCACCCACTCATAGTGACAGAGTTCCAGCAGAAACGCCGGCTCGGGAGCCTGCTGGCTGTCCGCCAGGAAGGTGAGAAACTCCTGCGAGATATCGAGAAAGTACGGTGAGTCGCTCGAGTGCTGATGAACGAAGGCCCGCACCAGCTCGTGCCAGCGCTCGTGACCCAGAACTTTCCTGGCCACCGGAAAGGTATTGGCCAGAAAAGACTCGATGTTGTTATAGAACAGATCCAGATAGATCTGCATACGCCGCGGCTCGACATCGCCCGGCCGCGGGTACGCATCCGGATTGCGGATGTGAGAGGCAAATTCCAGTTGCCGGTCCATGAACTCCGGCAGGTTTTTACCCCGCCGCGACACGGCGCCCGGTGCTGGCCTGCAGGCTGCGAATACGCTCGATCTCGCCGAGCAATTCGGTCATGGGCGGAAAGTTGAAGTCGCGCTCCAGCAGGGTCGGCAATACACCCCAGGTCTGGTAAGCGGCGGCCAGTAGATCCCAGACCGGCTCGATCACCGCGGAACCATGGGTATCGACCCGCAGATCCGGGGCCTCTTCGTAGTGGCCGGCGATATGCACGTATAGGGTGCGCGAGCCGTCGATGCCGCGCAGAAACTCATAGGGATCGTAGTCGAAATTGATGCTGTTGACGTAAATGTTGTTCACGTCCAGCAGCAGGTCGCAATCAGCTTCCGACAGAACCGCATTGATGAATTCCAGCTCGGAAAGCTGCTGCCCGGGTGCCGCATAGTAGGAGACGTGCTCAATGCCGATGCGCCGCCCGAGAATGTCCTGGGTCTGGCGAATGCGCCCGGCAACGTAGTGCACGGCCTCTTCGGTAAACGGGATGGGCATGAGGTCGTAGAGATGCCCCTTGTCGTCGCTGCAGTAGCTCAGGTGCTCGGTGTAAGCGCGAACGTCGTGGGCGTCAAGGAATTCCCGGACGGAGCGCAGGAACCCGGTATCCAGGGGCGCGGGACTACCGAGCGACAGCGACAGGCCGTGACACACCAGTGGAAACCGTTCGGCAACCCGACGGAACTGGCGGCCGAAGCGGCCGCCAACCCCGATCCAGTTCTCCGGCGCCATCTCCATGAAGTCGACGGCGTCGTCGCTCATGTCGATGATCTGAGGCAGCAGGCCCCGGCGCAAACCGAGCCCTGCCCCGTGAACCGGAAAGGACTTCATGGCAGATGCGCTATGCTGATGCGCTTAAGCAGCACCGCCGCACTTGCCCTCGCCGCATTTGCCTTCGCCTTCGGCTTTGGACTCACCGCACTTGCCTTCGCCGCATTTGCCCTCACCTTCTGCCTTGGACTCGCCGCACTTGCCTTCGCCGCACTTGCCCTCACCTTCTGCCTTGGACTCGCCGCACTTGCCTTCGCCGCACTTGCCCTCGCCTTCGGCCTTGGACTCGCCGCACTTGCCTTCGCCGCACTTGCCCTCGCCTTCAGACTTGGACTCGCCGCATTTGCCTTCGCCGCACTTGCCTTCACCTTCGCCTTTAGCCAGAAGGTCATAGCCGGAATCGAGTTCCTCGGCACCGAATGGATTGCTCTGAACGTCTGCAAAGCTGGTAGCTGCCAGCGACGCCACGAACGCTGTGGCCGATCGCGGCCGTAACGGGTTTCATTCGTTGATTCAACATGATCAAGATCTCCTCTCCGAGGACTGCCCCGGCTTGTTGTTTAAGGTATGAATTAGACGCCATTCATACTGCGTTGTTACAGCGTCAGAGTCTCAGACTCAGCCCGCTCTCCTTGGTTCCGCTCTGTCGGACAGTATGCTGGCAAGCCGGCGCCGGCGGTACCCGGCTTGTTTCAGGCGAGCCCCAGTTCCCGCTCCAGCGCCAGGAATTCCCGCTGCAGGCGCTTTTCGGACACCTTACCCCGGGTACCCAGAGGCTCGGCGAACAGAGCGATCCGCAGTTCCTCCACGGCGAATCGTAACCGCTGACAGGCCCGGTCTGCATCATCCGCCGCTATGCCCGGGGTAGCGGCCAGCCGGGCCAGGCGCTCCTCGAAACCATGGATCACGCGGGTCATTTCCTGGTCCTTGCGCACCCGTCCCTGCAGATGACGCAACCGGTAATCCAGCGCATCCAGATAACGGGGCAGTTCCGGCAGGTATGCCTGCGGGGTCGCCGACAACAGATCAGCCGGCACCAGACGTTCAAGCTGCGCGCCGGCGTCTGCCAAGGTCGACTCGTAGGCCGGAGAATCCAGGCTTTGCATGAGACGTGCCACCCGAAAGCGCCGCTCCAGGATGTCGCCCACGGTCTGCAATGTGGTTTCGAACACCTGAGTCAGGCGCGCCTTGTCAGCGCGCAGGCGTTGCTCGAACTCATCCGCCGTATGCGGCAACGGCCGCTCAGCGAAGAAGCAATACCAGGCCGCGCCGCGCAGCAGTTCGTCCTGCAGAGTGCGCGCATCACCGAGCGGCGCGAAATGCAGACCCATGGTCTGCTCCCGTTCGGCCCGCTTACGCAGATGCCGCGCGGTCTGCCCCAGATTGAGCAGGGCGAGACGGGGATAACCGGCACGGTTGGCGCGCCGCTGTGCTTCCTCGGTGGGCAGCGCCTGCAGATCGACGCTGTCCCCACGGTCCACCAGGGCGGGATACACCGCCACCTTGCCGCCGCCGTCGTCCACGACCAGGGTCCCCTGCAGAGACACGCCATCGGGAAACCGGATTAAACCGGTCTGCTCGACCTGCTCCAGCCCGTCTTCCAGGCGTGCGCGAACGTCGCTGGCGAACCGGCTCTGCAGGGATTCCAGGTCGCGCCCCTGGGCGATCAACCGATTCTCCGCATCCACCACCTGGACGTTCATCAACAGATGCTGATCGATGCGCTCACGATCCCAGTCGCCGGCGTCGATGCGAACGTCGAACAGCTCCGCCGCCGCCTGCGCCAGCGCTGCCGACAGGCGGCCCTGGCGATAACGGTCCGGATGCGCCAGCAGCCCTGCCAGCTCGTCCACCTTGTCTGCGATGGGCGCCAGATGGCGGCGCTTGCTCTTCGGCAGCGACTTCAGCCACTGCTCGCAGACCGCGGGAAAGAACCCCGGCACCGACCACTCCAATGCTTCACCGACCAGCGCCGGCAGCGCGCCCAGCGGCACCTGAATGGAAATACCGTCATCTTCCTCGCCCGGCGCAAACCGGTATTTCAACGGGAAGCTGGCCCCGCGCAGCTCGAGTTGCGACGGATAGTCGTCCTCTGCAAAGCGGATGCTGCCGGTATCGGCCAGATCGTCATGGCTGAAGAACAGCCGCTGACGCTCCTCTTCAGCGGCCTTGCGCCACCAGCGCTCGAGCTGCGCCACGCTGGCCACGTTTGCCGGCAAGCGCTGGTCGTAGAGCTCCGCCTGCCGCTCCTCGCCAACCAGCAGGCCGCGCCGGCGCCCGCGGGCTTCCTGCTCCAGCAACTCCCTGACCAGACTCAGGTTGTGTTCCAGGAACGCCAGCTGGCGGGCGACGCCGCCCGCCACCAGACCCTGGCGGATCAGCAGATCACGGCTGTGCGCCGGATCGATGCGCGTATAGCTGACCCGCCGTCTGTCCGCCAGGGGCAGGCCGTACAGAGATACCGATTCGAACACCACCGCCTCGCCGCGGCGCGCGCTCCAGTGCGGCTCGCTGTAGCTGCGTTTGCTCAGATGCACGGCAGCTGCTTCGATCCAGGCCGGTTCCACCACGGCCACGCACCGCGCATAGATGCGCCGGGTTTCCATGATCTCGCCGGCCATCAGCCACTTGGGCGACCGCCCGGTCAACCCCGACCCGGGAAAGATGCGAAAACGCAGATTGCGCGGCCCCTGATAGCTGCCTTTTTCCTCATGCAGACCGATGAGGCTCAGCGAGCCGGCGAGCACGGCCCGATGGATGTCCGCATAGTTTGCCGGGGTTTCATTCGGACGCAGGCCGAGCTCACGAATCGCCAGCAGCAACTGACGGTGCAGTTCGCGCCATTCGCGCAGGCGGGCCGGAGACAGGAACTGCTTTTCCAGCGCCTTGCGGGCCCCCGCCCGGGTATTCTCCTGGCGGGTACGTTCGTGAAACTGCCATAAATTCAGCAGCGCCTGGAAATCCGAGCGTTCATCGGCATGTTGAGCGTGGGCCTGATCTGCAGCGCCGCGCTTGTCCAGCGGCCGTTCACGGGGATCCTGCACCGCCAGGCCGCTGGCAATCACCAGCACCTCACTCAAGCTGCGCAACTCATCGGCGGCCACCAGCATGCGCGCCAGCCGGGGGTCCACCGGCAGGCGCGCCATGGTTCGCCCCACCTCAGTGAGTTTTCCTTCCCGCAGCGCGCCCAACTCCTCCAGGAGCTTCACCGCATCGCGTACCGCCCCGGGTTCCGGCGGGTCGAGAAACGGAAAACGGCTGACCTGGCCCAGGCCGAAGGCCTCCATGGACAACACCACGGAGGCCAGGTTGGTGCGGCGGATCTCCGGGTCGGTGAAAGCAGGACGGCCGAGGAAATCGGCCTCGTCATAGAGCCGGTAACACACCCCTGGCGCCACCCGTCCGCACCGGCCCATGCGCTGGTTGGCACTGGCCTGGGAAATGGCTTCCACCGGCAGGCGCTGCAGCTTGGAACGATAAGAATAGCGGCTGATGCGGGCCAGCCCAGGATCGATCACATAGCCGATGTTCGGCACCGTGATGGAGGTCTCCGCCACGTTGGTGGCCAGCACCACTCGCCGTCGCTTGCCCGGTTGAAAGACCCGCTGCTGATCGCGATGGGCCAGGCGGGCATACAGCGGCAGGATCTCCATGCGGTCGCCGAAGGTGTCGCGCAGCAACCGCGCCGTGTCGAGAATCTCCCGCTCACCCGACTGGAACACGAGTACGTCGCGGGCCCGGCCCTGAGGACCGGTTTCGATGTCCTCCAGGCATTCGATGAGCCGCTCCTCCTCGGGCTGCTCGCCGCCCGCATAGCGCACTTCTACGGGATAACCGCGGCCGCTCACTTCCACCACGGGGGCATCACCGAAGTGACGGGAAAATGCTTCCACATCAATGGTGGCGCTGGTGATCACCAGCTTCAGGTCACGACGCCGGCCCAGCAGACGCTTGAGGTAGCCCAGGAGAAAGTCGATGTTGAGACTGCGCTCGTGGGCCTCGTCGACGATCACCACGTCATAGTTGTCGAGAAACCTGTCGCGGCGAATTTCCGTGAGCAGCAGACCGTCCGTCACCAGCTTCACCAGGGTCTGCGGTCCGGTCTGGTCGCTGAAGCGCACTGCATAGCCCACTTCGGCACCGGGCTCCACGCCCATCTCGTCGGCGATGCGGGCCGCCACGGAACGGGCTGCAAGCCGCCGGGGCTGCGTGTGGGCGATCATGCCGCGGCGGCCGTAGCCGGCATCCAGGCAGATCTTCGGCAACTGGGTGGTCTTGCCGGAACCGGTCTCTCCGGCCACCACCACCACCTGATGACGTTCCAGCAGAGCGCGGATCTCGCCGGCGTGGGCGGAAATCGGCAGCTCCTCGGGATAGTGAATGCGCGGCTCGCTGCGCAGGCGGGCGGCGAGTTCCGTCTGCGAGCGCTCGAGCAATGCGGCAAATGCCGCCGGGTCCTTGTCAGCCAGGCGCCGCAGGCGGAACACGTCCCGGCGCATCACCGCGGCCGGGTCGAAGGACACCGCACTGGATTCAGGAGTCGGGGATGCCATGTTGAGATTGTTGGAGCGACCTCCAGGTCGCGACCGTGAGCTGTGGAGCGATCTCCGGATCGCGATCCGGTGTGGGAGCGATCTCCAGATCGCGACCTGGAGGTCGCTCCTACTTGGACAGAAAACCCATGCTGTCTTCCAGGCCGCGGATGGTGAGCGGGTACATGTGGCCGTCCACGAGCTGTTGGGTCATGCCCACGGAACTGGAATACTCCCAGGTTTCCTGCGGCGTGGGGTTGATCCACACCAGTTTGTCGTAAAGTTCGGCGAAGCGCTGCATCCACAGCGCGCCGGGCTCTTCGTTCCAGTGCTCCACGCTGCCGCCGGCATGCGTGATTTCATAGGGCGCCATGGTGGCGTCACCGACGAACACGACTTTGTAGTCGTGTGCATACTTGTTGAGAATCTCCCAGGTGGGAATGCGTTCGTTCATGCGCCGGCGGTTGTCCTTCCACACCGACTCGTAGATGAAGTTGTGGAAGTAATAGCTCTCCATGTGCTTGAACTCTGTGCGGCTGGCCGAAAACAGCTCCTCGCAGACCTTCACGTGCGCGTCCATGGACCCGCCGATATCGAAGAACAGCAGCACTTTCACCGTGTTCTTGCGCTCCGGACGCATGCGCAGGTCGAGCATGCCGCCGTTGTGAGCCGTGGACTTGATGGTGCCGTCCATGTCCAGCTCTTCTTCCTTGCCTGAGCGCGCAAATTTACGCAGGCGCCGCAGCGCCAGCTTGATGTTACGCGTGCCCAGTTCTACGGAATCGTCCAGATTCTTGTACTGGCGCTGGTCCCAGACCTTCTTGGCTTTCTTCTTCTTGCCCTGTCCCATGCCGCCCGGACCCTTACGGCCGGTGCGGTTGGGATCATCACCTTCCTGGCCCTCTTCGCCTTCCTTACCTTTCTGAGCTTCCTGTTTTTCCTGCTCGGCCTTGGCTTCCTGGAACGCCTCGATGAGCTTCTCGAGCCCCCCTAAGGACTGAATCTTCTCCAACTCTTCCGGGGTCAGCGACTTCTCGAACTCGCGGCGCAACCATTCGTCCGGAATCAGCGACTCGAGCAGGCCGTGCAGATCTTCCAGCCCCTTGAAGTAGGCCGAGAACGCCCGATCGAACTTGTCGTAGTGCTTCTCGTCCTTCACCAGGCAGGTGCGCGAGAGCAGATAAAAGTCGTCGATGTTGGCGTACACCAGCCGGTACTGCAGAGCCTGCAGCAGGTCCATCAGCTCGCGGATGGTTACCGGAACCTTGTACTTTCGCAGGGTCAGAAAGAAATTAATCAGCATGGTCGGCGGTTACCCCCGGCTGTCACGGCGATTCATGAACGCCAGACGCTCCAGCAGGTGAACGTCCTGCTCGTTTTTCACCAGCGCCCCGTACAACGGCGGAATGGCCTTGCTGGGATCACGGTTGGTGAGAATCTCGTCCGGGATGTCGTCGGCCATGAGCAGCTTCAGCCAGTCGATGAGCTCGGACGTGGAAGGCTTCTTCTTCATGCCCGGGACTTTACGCACGTCGAAAAAGATCTCCATGGCCTCTTTCACCAGGTCTTTCTTCACCTCCGGAAAGTGCACGTCGACGATGGACTGCATGGTGTCCCGGTCGGGAAAGTTGATGTAGTGGAAGAAGCAGCGGCGCAGGAACGCGTCGGGCAGCTCTTTTTCGTTGTTCGACGTGATCACCACGATGGGCCGGTGCCTGGCCTTGATGGTTTCATGCAACTCGTAAACGTAGAACTCCATGCGGTCGAGTTCCTGCAACAGGTCGTTGGGGAACTCGATATCGGCCTTGTCGATTTCGTCGATGAGCAGTACGACCCGCTGCTCTGACTCGAACGCCTCCCACAGTTTGCCCTTCTTGATGTAGTTGCGGATGTCGTGGACGCGCTCGTCGCCGAGCTGCGAATCCCGCAGCCGCGATACCGCATCGTATTCATACAGACCGTTGATGGCTTTCGTGGTGGACTTGATGTGCCACTGAATCAGTTCCAGGCCCAGCTTCTTGGCCACCTCCTCGGCCAGCATGGTCTTGCCGGTGCCGGGCTCGCCCTTGACCAGCAGCGGGCGCTCCAGCTTTACGGCAGCGTCTACCGCCATGCTGAGCTCTTCGGTGGAGATGTAGGTATCGGTACTGTCGAATATCATGCAATGGTCTCGCAGCTAGATGTCGGGCCCGGCGGGGCGGAGCCCGGCACCAACCGTTCATGGGACAGCCCGCAACGGGCCGGATCAGGGTCGAGTCGTGAGTTGCGCAAGCCTGGTACTTTATAGGAGCGCAACCTGACGGATCAAGTTGCTGCGGCGTGCGGCTCCGCAGCGGCGTCGTCGACCCGGGCCAGTTCCCGCAGGCGGTCGAGCATGGCATGGCGTTCGGCGGAATATTGCGGGGTGCCCAGCAGCCACCACAGTGACCCGCCCATGACCAGATTCATCAGGCCCACCATTAGTGCCAGCCATACCGGCAGGCTGAACGCCTGCGCGGCCGCCGGCCCCGGCCGCGATGCACCGGGCGCCGCAGCCGCAGGCGGTGCGCCTGCAAACCCTGCCGCCTGGCGGTTGCCGTCGTCAGCCCGGTCCTCGGACGCCGCCACCAGCAGGGGCTGGCCGCGCAGATCGAGATTGACCTGGGAAACCTCGGACACCGGCAGGATGACTCGAATCGGTTCCGTGCGCAGTTCGAACTCCCGGCCGTTCAGATAGCTGCCGCGCAGATCCAGGGTCAGCTCTACCAGCCCCCGTCCGCCAGGCACCGCAAGCTTCCACAGGCCGGCCGGATTGCGCTCCATGGGGAAGAGCCGCGCCGCCGCGGGCGGACGTTTCACCATGCCCGCCAGGCGCAGCCCCTCATGGTCGAGTTCCGGCGCTGCCACGGTGGCCCAGACGACGAAGCCATCGTCTGCGGGATGGACCTCGATGCTCAACGGATTGCGCAGGGCCAGCGGCAGGGTCAGCTCCTGGGTGAATGTCGGACCGCTGACCCGGGTGTCGAGCTGGTAGTCGCCCTGCTCACGCGGACCCAGCAGATTGACCTGAAACCGCCCGGCGTCGGTTCGCTCGACCACCAGCGGCGTGGTCCCATCGCTGCCGCGCAACTGTGCCGACACATCCAGCAGATCGAGGAAATCGGCATCGCGGATCTCGCTGCTGCCGCTCATGAGAGCGAACTCGAATCGACGCAGGCCGCCGGGAAACAGCGTTGCCGGCAGATCCTGATAGACCACCTGGAGGTCACCGTAGGCCTGCACGTGAACGCCCTCGGCCGGCCCTTCGAAGCGCCAGGCGCCGGGCGCCGGACGGGCCAGCGAGACCAGCTCATAGCCGTCAGCCACGTGCCAGCGTACCCGCTCGCGGGACGTGGTCCGCGTGAGGCGGTCGCCGCCAGGGGTAACCAGGGTGACGGATTCATCCAGGGATGCCCCCAGGCGCAGCACTGTGAGAGAGCGAGTGCCCGGCGCTACCTGGAACCCGCCAGCGGCGGATACCGGCAGCCCGGCCGGCCCGGTCAACCAGCCGAGCATGGCCAGCAGCTCTTCGGGTAACGTTCGCGGGGCCGGCAGGGAGGCATGGATACCGCCGGTGAGGGCCGCCAATTGACCCAGGGAATCCTGCTCTGCCGCCTCGGACAGAGACACGACATGCAGCGTAAAGTCGGCTTCGTTCAGCTCCGGGATCAGCTCCGTCAGCAGCCGCTGCCGGTGCGCGGCACTGTCTGCCGGATCATCGCCGTCGTGGCGCCGCCCGTCGGTGAGCAGAATCAGCTGGGCCGGGCCGGCCCCGGGCTGGTGCCGGTCCCAGCTCGCCTGGTCAAGGGCTTCGAACAGATTGGAACCCTGACCAACCGTTGTCAGGTTACGCGTGCGAATGACCGCATTCTCCTGCCACAGGCCGTCGCTGACGCCATACTCAACAAGTTCGTTGACATGCTCGCCATAAGTCCAGACCCCGGCGCGGCCGCTTTCCGGCAGCAGACGCAGCAGCATGCCCAGGGCGCCGCTGCGGACATTGTCCGGGTCGCTGCGGGCCATGGCCGCAGAGCCATCGACCACGAAGCGGACGTCAGCGGCGGGCGCCGGCGCTGCTGATAGCGCACCGGCGGCCATTGCCCAGGCAGCCAGCCCGGCCAGAACCGGCAGGCGCATAGCCGCTATGACGCCGCGCCGCCGCAGGCGCCGCGCACGGCAGCCGGTCACTGAATAACGTCGAAATCTCATCGAGTTAAGCATAGACGCGCGGCCGGCACTTGCCCGCCGGCGCTGCGGCTCAGGTTTCCCGGCTGGCCCGGCGGCGCCGCCGGATACCCAGCAGCAGCGCCGCTGCCGCTACGAGCAATCCGCCGGCCAGCAGAATGAAGCCGGCAGGGCGCGGCTGGCCTGGGTTCTGAAACCACCATTCGAACAGGAATACCAGAAATGCCGGGGCATAGTGCCCGGCGTAGCCCGGAATCGGCGCCGGCAGCAGCAGCCACACGGCGATCAGAGCGGCAAGCAGCGGCCGTGTCCGTCCCAGGGGCAGTCCACGGGTGGCTCGCCACAGCGCCAGCAGGCCCACCAGCACACTGGCAGCCACCGCCAACCAGGCCCAACCATACGCCGTCATCAGCTTTCCACCCAATGGACCACGTGGGCCTCGTGCTCATCGTCGTGGACGGCCGAGGCATGCAGCACCCGGCCGCGCACGGAGATACCCGCCTCGTGCACGCTTTCTGCCCGGCCGGTGATCAGCGGGTGCCAGTCCGGCAGACCGCGGCCTTCCGCCAGGCGGCGATAGGCGCAGGTGGTGGGCAGCCAGTTCAGGGCCCCAGCCAGGTCGGCGTTGAATTCGATGCAATCCGGCACCAGCTCATGGCGTTGCGGGTAACGGGTGCAGCGGCAGGCGTCGATATCCAGCAGATCACAGACCAGGGCCGTGTGGTGCACCTCGCCGCTGTCCTCGTCTTCCAGCTTGATCATGCAGCAGCGGGCACAACCGTCGCACAGCGACTCCCACTCCGCCGTGGTCATCTCGGCGAGCGACTTGTCGTGCCAGAAACTCACGCCTGGCTCCAGGTGTCTGCCGCGGGCGGCAACTGCAGATAGAACCCCTGCTCCTCGATGCTGTCGAGCACCCGGGCCGCGTCGGCGCGGGCCAGCCTGCGGGTAGCCGTCAGCATGAGCGACAGCGCCTCCACCGGCTTGCCGAACTGGGCCAGAAGCTCCTCGGGTACCGGGGTGAGATCATCTTTCGCGTCGACGTAAAGGTACATATCCACCTTGCGGGAGCTCCGATAGACCCGAATGTGGCGGCCATGATCGGTGCTCACCGGCTCTGCTCCAGGCGCTGCTGGAATGCCTCGCCTACCAGTTCGAAGCGCCAGCCTCGAAAGGCCGGCGACAGCTCTCCGGTAGCTGTGAAGTGCTGCACACAGGCTTCCACCTCGCGCTTACGGCACAGCAGCTCCGGCGCCATATCCAGGGCTTCGGCCCGGGCCCGGGCCAGATCGCGTAAGTCGCGAACCAGGCCGGTCGCAGCGGCGCCCAGCGGCGGCACCGGGGCCGGCGGGGCTTCAACCAGTTCTGAGCCCTGTCGATGGGCCGCCAGCAGATCGTCACCGTAACGGCGAGCCACACCCCGCGGCAACACGTTGTCAATGTCCTGGTCATCAGCGTCATCGAGGGCTGCCAGGGTCTGCAGATGCTCGTCGCGCACGATGCGGTTGCGCGGCCGGTCTTCCGCCATGGCCTGGCGTTCGCGCCAGGCGGCAAGCTGCTGCAGACGCGCGCGGACCGGGCCGGGCAGGCGCCAGGCGTGCTTCATGGTCAGGTAATAGTCGTCCGGGTCACTGAGCGCAAAGCGGCCGCGCAGATCCATTTCTTCCCGGAACCAGCCCATCCGGCCGAGCCGCTCCAGCTCATCCGACAACGCTGCGTGCAGCGGCGGCAGGTAGTAAACGTCTTCCCGGGCATACCGTATCTGCTCGGCGCTGAGCGGCCGGGCCAGCCAGTCGGAGCGGGTCTCGTGCTGGTTCAACTCCACGCCCAGGCGCTCGCCAACCAGACGCGTGAAACTGACGCTGTAGTCAGGCGACACGAAGGCATTGGCGAGCTGGGTATCGAACAGCCCCACGGGCACCGCGCCGAAGTGGTGCCGCAGCAGTTCCAGGTCTTCCGAACAGGCGTGCATGATCTTGGTGACCCGCCGGTCTTCCAGCAGCTCGAGCAAGGGGCTGAAATCCGTGATGGTCAGCGGATCGAGCAGATAGACATCCTCACCGCTCGAGACCTGGTAGAGCCCGGGCAGCGGAAAGAACGTATCGGTGCGCTGAAACTCCGTATCCAGCCCCACCACGCGCTGCCACTGAACGGCCGCTGCGGTGAGTTCCGCATCGGAACCCACCCAGTTAACGGATGCTTCGTCGGCCTTGCAGGGCATGGACCAGCGTTCCTCCATCGATGTATTCCAGTTCCCCGCCCAGCGGCACACCGTGGGCGATCCGGGTGACATTGCCCACCGCGTCACCGAGCAGCTCGCTGATGTAGTGGGCGGTGGCTTCGCCTTCTACGGTGGGATTGGTGGCCAGAATCACTTCCTGAGGCGCCAGCTCCCGCGCGCGGCGTTCCAGCAGATCGAGGCCCAGGGCCTCGGGCCCAATGCCGTCGATGGGCGACAGATGCCCGTGCAGCACGAAATAGCGCCCGCGGTAGCCGCCCGCCTGCTCGAAGGCCAGGATGTCAGCCGCTGATTCCACCACGCAGAGCACGCCGTCGTCGCGGCGCGGGTCGCTGCACAATGTGCATTGGGGTTCCTCGGAGAGATTGCGGCAGGTCTCGCACTGGCCTACCCGTTCGAGGGCCTCGCCGAGCACTTCCGCCAGATGCCGGCCGCCGCTGCGGTTGCGCTGCAGCAGATACAGCACCATGCGCTGGGCACCCTTGGGACCTACCCCGGGCAGCACCTGGAACGCCTCGATGAGGCGGTCGATGAGGGGGCTCATGGCCATCAGAACTGAAACGGCATTTTGTCCAGGGGCAGCCCCAGGCCGGACGCCATCTGCGCCATTTTGTCCTTCTGCTGTTCGGCCACCTTGCCGACTGCATCATTACAGGCGGCAGCCACCAGATCTTCCAGAACCTCTTTGTCTTCCCCGAGCAGGCTCGGGTCGATGTTCACCCGGCGCACCTCGTGACGGCCGTTCATCGTGACCTTCACCAGCCCGGCACCGCTTTCGCCGGCCACCTCCATGGCGGCAATCTCTTCCTGCACCTGCTGCATGCGCTCCTGCATGGCCTGTGCCTGCTTCATCATGTCGCCGAGCCCTTTCATAACGACCATCCTACGCTTGGGTTTCGAACACAGTGTACCGCCGCAACGGCTACTCGATGGGATTGACACCATCTATGCGGCCGCCGAATTCGCTGATCAGCGATTTGACGGTGCTGTCGGTGGCCAGGGCCTCCTCCGCCGCCTGCTGGCGTTCGGTGCGCTGACGGGCAGACCGCTGCGCCGGCGTTTCCCGGGCTACTTCACCCACCTCGACCTGCAGCCGCACCGGCCGGCCACGGGCCGCCAGTGCCCGCTCGATGGCCGCCACCGGGGCGTCGGACAGCAGGGTGTCGTGGGCGCTGTCGAGGCGCAGCCGGTAAACATCGTCGCTGCGCTCGAGCAGTTCCGAATGTTCAGCGATCATCCGCGCCACACCGCCAAGGGACAGTTCCGCGACGATTTCGTGCCAGGGCGCAGCGCCGTCCGGCGCAACTTCCGCCGCGGCGCGGGGCACAGCCTGCAGCGACCCGGCAGACGATGGCGCCGGCGCAGCGGCGGCGGACGAGCGTTCCGGCGGGGGCGTTTCGACAGCCGGCTCGGCCGGAGCCGCGTCCGCGCCAGTCTGAGCGGCGCCGAATTGCGGCGCCCGGGGAACTTCCCGCGCCTGATCATCGTCCGGAGCAAAGGCCAGCATGCGCAGCAGGGTCATCTCCAGCCCGGCCCGCGGATCAGGCGCCATCTGCAGATCCCGGTAGCCCATCAGCGCAATCTGATAGTAAAGCTGCAACGTTTCCGCATGGAAGATTGCGGCCTCGGCGTTACTGTCGAGCGCCTGTTCCACGGCCATGCGGTGAAATGCGCTGATCAGTTCGGCCAGCAGATCCTCAAAATCCACGGCCCGCTCGGCGAGTTCCGCGGTCACCTCGAGCAGCCGGCCGGCATCCTGACCGGCGATGGCATCGAGCAGAGCCGCGACCTGATCGCGCCCCACCAGGCCGAGCATGTCGGCCACATCCGCAGCCCGCAGAGCGCCCTGGCCGTGGGCGATGGCCTGGTCCGTGATGGACAGGGCATCGCGCATGCTGCCGCGGGCGCACGCGGCAATCGTGGCCACGGCTTCCGGATCGAACGCCACATCCTCTGTGGTCAATGCGGACGAGAGATACTCGCCGATACGCTCGGCGGAAATATTCTTCAGTTGAAACTGCAGGCAGCGCGACAGCACGGTCACCGGCACTTTCTTCGGATCGGTGGTGGCCAGCAGAAATTTGACGTGTTCCGGCGGCTCTTCGAGGGTCTTCAGCAGGGCATTGAAGCTGGCCGCCGACAGCATGTGCACCTCGTCGATGAGGTAGACCTTGTAGCGCCCGCGGGTAGGCAGATACTGGGCGTTTTCCAGCAGCTCGCGGGTATCATCCACTTTGGTGCGGGAGGCGGCATCCACCTCGATGAGATCGACGAAGCGGTTCTCCGCCACCTCGCGGCATACGGAGCACTCGCCGCACGGCGTCGACGACACGCCCTGCTCGCAGTTGAGGCATTTGGCCAGCACCCGGGCGATGGTGGTCTTGCCCACGCCCCGGGTGCCGGTGAACAGATACGCATGATGCAGGCGGTCGGCATCCAGGGCATGCCGCAGGGCACGCACCGACATGCTCCTGGCCCACCAGCGCATCGAACGTGGCGGGCCGTAGTTTGCGTGCCAGAACCTGATAACTCATTGGCGCGCATTGTAGTAGCTTCGCACCGGCGAGGGTACACAGGGCAGGGAGAACCCATGAGCTTTGCGGATGCAGTGGTGGTGATCGGTCACCGGGGGGCCGCCGGCCTGGCGCCGGAAAATACCCTGCCCAGCTTCCGCCGAGCCTATGCCTGCGGGGTCAGCGCTGTGGAACTCGACGTTTACGTGGTGCAAGGCGAGCTCGTGGTGATTCACGACGCCACCCTGCAGCGCACCACCAACGGCAGCGGACCGGTGATGGGCCATTCCCTGGCGGCGCTGCGGGCGCTGGATGCCGGAGACGGCTGGCCCGTGCCGCTGTTGTCGGAAGTGATCGCCGAGCTGCCCGCCGGCGTAGGCCTGAACGTGGAGCTCAAAGGTCCTGAAACGGCTGCACCGGTGGCCGAGGAGCTTGCCCGGCACTCCGGCCTGGACAGCCTGGTGTCGTCGTTCACTCACCCTGAGCTGCGCCGCTTCCGGGAACTCGATGGCCACACCCCGGTGGCGCCGCTGTTCGCCCGCTGGCGCCCGAACGCCTGGCGGATCGCCGCCGCGCTCGACGCCCGGGCCGTCAATCTGTCGCGCACTACGGTAACCCGGGAAAGGCTTACAGAGGCCCGGCGCCGGGGTCTGCAGACCTTCATTTACACCGTGAACGATCTGGCCGAAGCGCGCCGGTTCATAGCCTGGGGCGCAGCCGGGTTATTCACCGACTACCCTGACCGCATCACGGCTGCGGCGTTGATGCGCTGATGCACGATCCTAACCCAGCCGATTGAACTCTTTGTTGAGCCGGTAGCGGTCATCGGTAACGATTTCTTCGAGCACGGCAACCCGCTGCTTGAGCGATTCCAGCTCCGCCGCAACCTCTTCCCCCGGCGTCACCTTGTAGGACAGACGCCGGGTCTTGAAGTAGTTGTTGACCATCCCGGCTACGCAGGAAATCGCCACAATGGCGACGACCATGCTGAATACATCCATACCCCACCCTCTTATCAGATTATGATCTGCGGCACGCGCAGCACCCGGGCCAGGCCGGATACCTGCTGTTCGACCCGGGGCGACCCGGCATAGCGGATGCGCGCCGAACCCGCCACCACCACGTCGAGCAACTCGTCGGCCCACAGCCGCACGTCCGACGCGCCGGCCACGTCTATGCGGACATGATCGCTGATCAGCTCGCCGGCCTGATAGGCCCCGGAACCGCGCAGATTGATCACATGACTGCCAACCTGGCCAGTCAGCGCGAAGCGGGTTGCCCCCTGACCGCGCACTTCGAGGTGCTGCGCTTCCAGGCCCCGCAGGTCGAAGCTGCCCGCGCCGCTGCCGTGCAGCAGCAGATTGTCGGCGTGCAGACCGCTGCTGGTAATGTGCGCCGCGCCCCGACTGACGATGGCGCGCAGATCGGCAACCTGCAGATCCACTTCCAGATCGGACCCGGCGTGGCGTGTATCGATGTGCAGGGTGCCGTCACGGACGTCGACCTGCAGGGCATCCAGAGTCGCAGTGCTGCCGCGCGCGGTCAGCCGCGTGCTGTCGCCCTGGGTCAGATGCAGCTTGCCGGCACCGGAGAACTGCAGCCGATCGAAGGCGGCCAGCGGATAGTCGCGCGTTTGCACAGCCGCGGCAGCCAGCAGCAGCGGGGCCGCCAGAAGGGTGACGGCGAGCAAGGCCGCCGGCCAACCCGGCCGGCGCGAGCCTTCAGCGAGGGCCGTCATCAGGGGCTCCGTCGATCCGGTGAAGTTCGCGCTGCAGTTCGTACTGGCCGGAGGTCACATGGGTTTCCATGCGGCGCAGGCGCAACTCGGCTTCCGCCAGGTCGGCCTGCACGTTGCGCAAGCTGTCGCGCGGCGACCAGCGCGGACCCAGTTCCGGGGTCGGCGAGCTGTGAGCGTAGCGGCGCGGCCGCTCGCGCAGCGGCTCGGCGTCTTTCTTGGGTGGTTTTTCCATGACGAAATACGCTATCCAGTAGGCTGGGAAGACGATGGTCGGAAAGAACAGCAGACCGGTGACGGCGATACAGCGAACCACCCAGGGCTCCACGCCGTAGTAGCGGGCTATGCCGGCACAGACGCCGACGATGCGCTCGCGGGCCGGGTCGCGATAGAGCTTGCGCGGCATGGCGTCGAGACGATCCCCGCCGCCGGTCCGATGGCCCGGCCGGCGGCCGATCTCCCGCTCCAGGCGCTCGGTGGTTTCGTCAATGAAGGACGTGGCTCGATCGGAGAAGCGGCTGCGCGCCGTACCCACCAGGTCGTCCACGGCCCGCTCCAGCCGGGCCACGGATTCCTGGAAATCGCCGGACCGGTGCCTGTCCGAGCCGCCCGGGCCATGCGTCGAGGCGTCTTCCCGCGAGCGCTGGAAGCGGGGATCAGTCATGGCGGTACTCCGCGCTCATACGATTGCGCCACCCCGGCGTCTCGCTGTCGAGAATGGCTTCCAGGGTCTCGATCCGCTCTACCATCCGCTCGGCCTTAGCGGCCAGATGCTCCATCTCCGCTCGCTCATCCTCGGACAGCGTGCTCTGAGATTTCTGTTTGCTCCGGTAGTGCATGAAGATCCAGATCGGTGCGACGAACACCAGGAAGATGATCGTCGGTGCCAGCAGGAACTCTTCCATGATCCGTCCTTAGCCGTTGCCGGGTGTATTGCCCTCGGAGCGCGGCGGCGCTGGTTGCTCCGCGGCTCCCGAGGCACCGCTGCCGGCGCCGCCCATACGGGCCTTCAGCGCCTGCAGTTCCTCATTGATGCGCTCGTCGGACTCCAGCTCGTCGATCTCTTCGGACAGGGTCTTCTGACCCATGTCGTAAGATTCCACCTGGCCCTCGAGATCATCCATTTTGCGCTCATAAGTCTCGAAGCGCAGCATGGCGTCGTCGATGCTGTGATCGGCCAGCTTGCGCCGCGCGCCGAGCCGCGACTGGGCAGCCTTGCCGCGCAGGATGATGGCGCTCTGGCGCGTCTTGGCATCCTTGATCTTGGCCTGCAGAGCGGCGATATCGCCGTTCAACTTGGCCAGCGTATCATCGAGAATCTCCAGATCACGATCCAGCGATTCCCGCGCCTCAGCGGCCTTGTTGCGCTCCATGAGGGCGCCTTTGGCGAGGTCGTCGCGGCCTTTCTGGACGGCGACTTCGGCTTTGCGCTCCCATTCGCCGGCCTCCTGTTCCAGCCATTCCTGACGGCGCAACAGCTCCTTCCGGTCGGCGATGGCCCGTGCCGAAGTGCTGCGAACTTCCACCAGGGCTTCTTCCATCTCCTGAATGATCAGGCGAACCATCTTTTCCGGATCTTCCGCCTTATCGAGAATGGCGTTGATGTTGGAATTGATGATGTCCGAGATACGAGAAAAGATACCCATTTTCTGTCAGCCTCCATTTGAGTCGAGGGCTTACCCTCTCAGGGGCCGCCCCGGACTGGGGTCAATCCGGGTACGACGACCGCACCTGTTTGCAATGCGCACCTCCCTTAATACAGGAAGCGTGCCAGTTTTTGCGCGGTTGCAAGCTGCTGTTTTCTAAGACTTTTTATGTAGCTCTTCGGGCGGCGGACGGAACCCATGGCATCGTTCACCAACTATTGGCAGAATCCGCCGATGCCAAGCGAGCAGGACCGTCTGCTGGGGGAATCCCCGGCCATGCTGAAAACCCTGGAGGCGGTGTCGCAGGCGGCGCCGCTGAACAAGCCCGTGCTCGTGGTCGGCGAACGCGGCACCGGCAAGGAGTTGA
Organism: Gammaproteobacteria bacterium; assembly: GCA_034522075.1. Taxonomy (GTDB): domain Bacteria; phylum Pseudomonadota; class Gammaproteobacteria; order Pseudomonadales; family Azotimanducaceae; genus UBA7803. The sequence continues at coordinate 43,527 of JAXHLO010000022.1, forward strand.
TCGCCGCCCGGCTGCATTTCCTGTCCAACCGCTGGGAAGGCCAGTTCCTCAAACTGAACTGCGCCGCTATCAACGACTCTCTGCTGGAAACGGAGCTGTTCGGCCATGACGCCGGAGCCTTCACCGGCGCCACGCGCAGCCACCAGGGGCGGTTCGAGCGCGCCGACGGCGGCACCCTGTTCCTCGACGAACTGGCCAATACTTCACCGCTGGTCCAGGAAAAGCTGCTGCGCGTTATCGAGTACGGCGAATACGAACGGGTCGGCGGCAGCAAAACCCTGCACTGTGATGTACGCCTGGTAGCCGCCACCAACGAAGATCTGCCCAGCCGCGCGGCCGCAGGAAAGTTCCGCCACGACCTGCTCGATCGGCTGGCGTTCGACGTCATTACCCTGCCGCCGCTGCGCGAACGGGAGGAGGACATCCTCATCCTCGCCGAGCACTTTGCCATCACCATGGCCAATGAACTCGACCGGGAGTTGTTCGCCGGCTTCACGGCCCGTGCCCGGCAGACGCTGACCGAATATCCCTGGCCGGGCAACGTCCGGGAACTGAAGAACGTGGTGGAACGCTGTGTCTACCGCACCCCGGAGGATCGGGAAGTCGACGAGATCATCTTCGACCCGTTCGACTCGCCGTTCCGGCCCCGCCCCCCCGACGCCGCACCCGCCGTCGCCGCCACCCAGACCGGCAGGCAGGATCCGGCTACGGACAACGGCAGCGCGCAATTGCCTGTGGACATGAAGGACTCGGTGCAGCGCTACGAAATCTCGCTGATCGAGCAGGCACTGGAGCACGCGAGGCACAATCAGCGCAAGGCCGCCGACCTGCTCGGGCTCACCTATCACCAGCTGCGCGGCTACCTGAAGAAATACGAACTGCTGAAGAAGGACTGACCGCGCCCCGTTCAGAACTCCACTTCCAGCGCCACATGAGCCCGTCGCCGGCATCGGTGGCATGCAGTACCGTCCGCACGACGCCATCGCCCTGCCTGCGCACAGGTGATAGTGTACCGAGCAGAATTCAGTGTCCTGAACCGGGGTCGATGCAGCACGACGACCGCGAACACGGAGTGCCCCTGAACCCATGACGCGCGGACTGGCTGACTGGCGGGAAAGCATTCTCCAGCAGACGCTGTGGACCACGGCGATCCTCGCCGGCATCGCCTACGTACCCGGCGTCTCGGCGGCCTGGTCACAGCAGGTGTGGTCCGTCGTCGTCGCCGACACGCTGGTCTGGGGCCTCGTCCTGGTACTGGCGCTCTGGCGCGGCCTCGCGTTCTCCTGGCGAGCGGGCTCGTTCGTTGCGCTATGGTTCGTCTTCGCCCTGCTGCTGCTCTGGACAATTGGCCCGGTGGGCGCCGGTATTGCCTGGTTGCTGGCGGTGCCGGTCCTGGCGGCGCTGTTTTTCGGGTTCGCCGGGGCTTTCATCGGCATTGGCGCCATCGCCGCAGTCAGCGTCCTGTTCGGATTACTGCTGCCGGTTCACCAGGCCGGTGTTCTGGTCCGGGGCCCGTCCTACGACCTGGCGGCCTGGCTCGGCTCCTCCGGCAGCCTGGTATTCCTCTCCGCGCTCCTGTCACTGTCGATCGCGCGGCTGCTGCGCGGCCTGGAATCTTCCCTGATCGAGCAGGAAACCGGCAACCGACGCCTGGCCGAGGCTCTGGAGGAACGCGAGCAACTGCAGGAGGAACTCCTCCACAATCAGAAGCAGAGCGCTCTCGGCACCCTGGCCAGCGGTATAGCCCACGACTTCAACAACCTGCTGGTACCGATCCTCATGGCCAGCGAAGAGGCGCGCGACGAAGCGCCGGCCGGCAGCCGGCAACGTCAGCATCTCGATTCCGTGATCAATTCCGGCCTGCGTGCCCGTGACCTGGTGCGGCGTATTCTCGCGTTCAGCCGCACGAGCGAAGTCAACCCGCGTCCTCTCTCTGTTGAACCATTACTGCAGGAAGTCGGCGGCCTGCTGCGCAGTTCCGCCCCGGCGGGCATCGGCTTCGAGTTCCGCTTCGACGCACCTCATGCTCACGTTCTTGCCGACCCCGGCGAGTTGCATCAGATCATCATGAACCTGGGCACCAACGCCATCCTGGCCATGAAGGATCAGGGCGGGGGCACCTTCCGGCTGGCACTGCGCCGCGAACCGGATGCCCGGGAAGTCATCATCGAAGTCTGCGACACCGGACCCGGTATTCCCGCTGAACTGCGAGACAGAATTTTCGATCCATTCTTCTCTACGCGCGAACCCGGCAGCGGCAGCGGCACCGGTCTGGGGCTGGCGATCGTCGACCGGCTGACGACCGCGCTGGGGGGCAGCATATCCTTTCACTCGGCTACGGATGAAGGCACCTGTTTCGTGCTGCGCCTGGCAGAGGTCGCCGGCGACAGCCCGGCCGCCGACGCCCCCGGGGAGCCCCCGGACATCTTGCCGTCTATCCGCGAAGACAGACCCCTGACGGTTCTGGTCGTCGATGACGAAGAACTCGTCCGCGCTACCACGACGATGATCCTGAAACGCCACGGCTACGACGTCCGCGAGGCCGCATCCGGCGAGTCGGCATTGCGGCAGATTCACGACGACTCTGGCGCCGTGGACTTGCTCGTTACGGACCAGGCAATGCCCGGCATGACCGGCATTAAACTCATCGAACAGGTGCGCGAACTGGTGCCCGACCTGCCGATTCTGCTGTGTTCGGGACACCTCGACGAACAGGAGTATGCCCGGGTCGAAGAACTCGGCATCAACGGCGTACTCATCAAACCCTTCAGCAGACGGGTGCTGCTCGAGCACATTGAGGCCCTGCGGCCGGGAGATGCCTGAGCCAGGCCACCGGCGGATCCTGCCGCCGTCGCCCGCTCAGAACAGGCCGCGCAGCACGCCGGCATCGTCGACGTCGATTCCGGCCGCCGCCGGCTCTAAGCCTAGCCCCGGCATGGTGCGGATGTCACCGCACAATACATAGATGAACCCTGCACCTGCGGAAAGCCGGGCCTCGCGGACCGGCAGCGTCCAGCCTGTCGGAGCTCCGGTCAATGCGGGGTCGGCGGACAACGACAGATGGGTCTTGGCGATGCACACCGGCAGGTGGCCGTAGCCCGCCGTCGTGAATCGCTCGAGAGCCCGGCGCGCCTGGGCACTGAAGCTCACGCCGGCCGCGCCATAGACCTGCGTGGCAATCCGCTCGATCTTGTCCGGCAGCGGTAAATCGGAGCCGTATAGATACCGAAAGGCAGCCGGCCCCTGCGCCGCTTCCGCCACGGCTTCGGCGAGCTCCGCAGCACCCGCACCGCCGTCGCGTACGTGGGTGCACAGCGCTACCGGCGCTCCGGCCGCTTCGGCGATCCCCCGGATGGCGGCATGTTCCGAAGGCAAATCTCCGGGAAATGCGTTGATGGCCACTACCGCCGGCACGCCGTGCAGGCGGATGTTGTCGATCTGCTTGCGCAGATTGGCGGCACCGGCCCAGACTTCCTGCGGGTTCTCGACCAGCATGGCAGCGGGCAACCGCTTTCCCGGAACCACCCGGTGGTGGCCCGAGTGGTACTTGAGCCCGCGGACGGTTGCCACGACCACAGCAGCATCCGGAACCATACCGGATGCCCGGCACTTGATGTTGAAGAACCGCTCGGCCCCCATGTCGGCACCGAAACCGGCTTCGGTTACCAGATAGTCGCCGCAGCGGATACCGATCCGGTCGGCGACGATGGACGAATTGCCGTGGGCGATGTTGCCGAATGGTCCGGTGTGAATCAGCGCCGGCGTCTGCTCCAGGGTCTGCAGCAGATTCGGTTTCAAGGCATCACGCAGCAGGGCCGTCATGCTGCCCGCCGCCCGGATGTCTTCAGCAGTCACCGGCTCGCCGCCGTATGTATAGCCGACGACGATGCGGCCCAGCCGCCGGCGCAGATCGCCGAGCGAGTCGGCCAGAGCGAGCACCGCCATCACTTCGGATGCAGCGGTAATGTCGAAGCCGCACTGTCGGGTGACGCCGTCGCTGTGCGGGCCGATGCCCACGACGATGTTGCGCAGGGCCCGGTCATTGACGTCCATGGCCCGGCGCCAGGTGATGGTGTCCGGATCCAGCGGCACACCCCGGCGATGGTAGAGCTCGTTGTCGATCATGGCGGCGAGCTGATTGTGCGCGGCGGTAATGGCGTGAATGTCGCCGGTCAGGTGCAGGTTGATCCGCTCCATGGGAATGACCTGGCTCCAGCCGCCGCCGGCGGCCCCGCCCTTGATGCCCAACGTGGGGCCCATGGACGGCTGGCGCAGCGTCACCGTGGCCGTGCGCCCGACATGGTGAAAGCCCTGGGCCAGGCCGATGGCTGTCGTGGTCTTGCCTTCGCCAAGCGGCGTGGGCGTGATGGCGGAAACGACCACGTAACGCCCCGGCGGACGGTCGGCCATGGCGTCCATCGCTGCCAGGTCGACTTTGCCTACCCGGTGGCCGTAGGGCTCCAGCCACTCGGCACGCAACCCCATCCGTTCGGCGATCTCGCCGATGGGACGCCCAGCGACACTGCGCGCAATACTCAGATTATCGGGCACGGCCCGGGACAGGTCGACTCGGTCGGCTTTGACGTTCATGATCACCTCACCAGCTGGGGGAACCGGGTCACTGCACGGCGATCGAATTATCAGGGCTGGCGAGTGCAGGCGAATGTCTGTGTACGCCATACGACACAATGCGGACGACGGCCTGGGAGCGCCCCATGACTCTCACAGAACAGTGGAGGTCGTTTCCAGAGCAGCCGCGGCCGGCCAGCTGAGCTCTATTGTCAACCTGAACCGGACACAGACGGATCGACGCAACAGCGGATAGCCATCCCAATCAGCCGAGGGTCGTCATGGTGAATAGAGCCGTCCCTGGAGAAGATGTGCGGCAGCGCACGGTGGGCCTGGTCCTGGTGCCCGGATTCTCGGCCATTGCCATGACCTCAGCGCTGGAACCCCTGCGCATGGCCAACCAGCTTGCCGAGCAGCCTCTGTACCGCTGGGAGCTGTTGACGGTGGACGGCGCTGCAGTATCAGCCAGTTGCGGCCTGAGGTTCACCCCGGATCGCGCCGTCGCCCGTGATGCAGAGCTCGATCTTGCGCTGGTCTGCGGCGGACTGGACGTGCATCTTCATACCAGCCGCGAGCTCATGGTCTGGCTGCGCTGCATGGCGGCGCGGCGCGTGGCGCTGGGCGCCGTGTGCACCGGCGGCTATCTGCTCGCCCGGGCGGGCGTCCTCAACGGCTATCGCTGCACGCTGCATTGGGAACACATCGCCAGCCTGGCGGAGGCGGTTACGTTTCCCCAGGTTCAGTTCACCTCGGAGCTGTTCGTCCTGGACCGAGACCGCTACACCTGTTCCGGCGGGATTGCACCGCTGGACATGATGCTCAACCTGATTGCCCGTCAGCACGGCGCACGACTCGCAGAAGACATCGCGGAGGAATTTCTCCACGAACGCATCCGCGATTTCAGCGACCGCCAGCGAACGCCGCTGAAAGTGCGGCTCGGCACCAGTCAGCCGAAGCTTGTGGAGGTCGTCACCCTGATGGAAGCCAACCTGCACGAACCACTCAATCTGGACGAACTGGCCAGCCACGCCAGCCTGTCGCGGCGCCAGTTGGAGCGCCTGTTTCAGCGCTACCTCGACTGCCCGCCGAGCCGCTATTATATGGATCTGCGCCTTGCCCGGGCGCGTCAGCTTCTGCTGCAGACCGCCATGCCGATCACCGACGTGGCCATTGCCTGCGGATTCGTCTCACCCCCGCATTTCGCCAAGTGTTATCAGGAACGCTACGCCCGCTCGCCGAGCAACGAACGGCGGCAGCGCGATCAACGCCTGACCAGCGAAAACCCTCTGACGGCGGTCCGGTCCCTGGGCTGACCTGACCGCAAACGACGTCTTCTTGTCCGCCAGCGACATTGCCGCGCACGGTGTCGCAGCCGGGCAAGCGGCAGTCGCGGGCAGGGCGTCGGGAACACTCGAGCGGGGGTAGTCTGCGGCCACCAGCAACCACACGAAGCTGCAAGGCGGCGGAGGACCCCGTACATGGCACGAGTCATCGAACAGGTAGACTACACCACGGCGACCCCGGAGATTCTGCTTTACCCGCGCATCCGCAAATCGCCGTTCTTCTACGCTTCACGGCGCCACGGTGTGCGCAAGTACAGCGTCTACAACCATCACTATCATCCGCGCCTGTACACCGACCCGGTGGACGAGTACTGGGCCCTGGTGCAGGGCGTGACCCTGTGGGATGTGGGGGTAGAGCGCCAGATCGAGATCAGCGGACCGGATGCGTTCAACTTCGTGCAGATGCTCGTGCCCCGTGACATGCGCAAGTGCGCTGCCGGGCAATGCAAGTACGCCTTCGTCACCGCCCCGGACGGCGGCATCATCAACGATCCAGTGATCCTGCGCATCGAGCCGGACCGCTACTGGCTGTCGCTGGCGGACAGCGACGTCATGCTGTGGTGCTGGGGCCTGGCCCATAACAGCGGCCTCGACGTGACCATCGCCGAGGTGGACGTGGCACCGCTGCAGGTGCAGGGACCGAAGGCCAAGCAGGTGATGGTGGACCTGTTCGGCGAGCGCGTCCTCGAGATGGCCTATTACCACCTGATGGAAGCCGAGCTCGATGGAATGTCCGTGGTGGTGTCACGGACCGGTTACAGCGGCGAAATCGGTTACGAGATCTACCTGCGCGATGCCGGCGCCCACGGCCAGGAGCTGTGGAACCGGGTGCTCGAAGCCGGCCGGCCCCACGCCATGCAGGTCATCGGGCCCTGTCACATCCGCCGCATCGAGGGCGCCATGCTCGCCTTCGGCTGCGACATCTGGTACGACACCAATCCCTACGAGGTCGGCATGGGCTACGAGTGGATGGTGGATTTCCGCGGCGACGAAAACTTCGTCGGCCGCGAGGCGCTGCTGCGCATCCGTGACGAAGGCGTGCGCCGCAAACTGGTCGGTGTGGAAATCGATGGTCCCAGCGTGGGCTACTTTACCGACGGCTCCATGATCGACGAATTTCCCGTCTACAACACCGCCGGGGAATGGATCGGCAAAGTCACCTCCGCCTGCCACTCGCCCCGGCTCGACAAAAACATCGGCTACGCCATGGTTCCCATCGACCACACCGACTTCGGCACCAGTCTGCGCATCGACGCCAACACCGGCATGCAGGATGCCGCGGTAGTGCCGAAGCCTTTCTACGATCCGAAAAAGGACACCCCAAAAGGATGACGGCAGTTCATTCATGAACGCCGGCGATAGTCTCATCGAGCAATTCGCACAGGCGGCGCTGACTGCGCCGCGCTACGAAATTCTGCCGCTGCCCGGGGCCCTGACAGAGATACAGACCCTGCCCAGCGGCTCGGTGGTTACGGTAACCTGCTCACCGCGCCACGGCATCGGCCGCACCCTGGACTATGCGGAAACCCTGACCGGTCTCGGTTTCCAGGCCGTCCCCCATATCGCCGCGCGGCTGGTGCGCGACCGCAACGACCTCGAACGCCTGGTCGAGCGCCTGGCTGCCAACGGCATCTCGGAAGTATTCATCGTGGGGGGTGACGCCGCCGAACCGCAGGGCAGCTACGCCGACGGCCTGAAATTGCTCGAAGACCTTACCCGCATGACAGATAAACCCGCCCGGATCGGCGTGCCCGCCTATCCGGAGGGTCATCCGCTCATCGACCCCGGCCGTCTCCGCGCCACGCTGCACGCCAAATCGGCCATGGCCGACTACGCAGTCACGCAACTGTGTTTCGATGCCGGGACTTTGCTCGCATGGCTGCAGTGTGAGCGCGATGCCGGCCTGCATCTGCCGGTGTACGCGGGGCTGCCCGGCACCATGGAGCGCCGCAAGCTGCTTGCTCTGGGCTTGCGGCTGGGCCTGGGACCGTCACTACGCCTGCTGCGCCAGCGCAGTGGTCTGCTGGGCGCTGCACTGACCGGCCAGCACTATCAGGCTGATGAACTCCTGCAGGCACTGGCACCCGCCCTGACCGACCCGGAGAACAATCTAGCCGGGGTTCATCTGTTCACCTTCAACCAGGTAGATGTCACCCGTCGCTGGCTGGTGCAGATGACTCAGGACCTGGGCCTTTCGTTCTCCGGGTCATACAGCGCCCGATAACCTACCGCCGCGATGCGCAGGGGAAAGTGCTCGTCGAAGTACTCCATGAGCAGCGGCTGCTCCGGCTGTGCATAAGCCTGCGGAAGGTATGCCAGCGCGATGTTCCTTCCCACCGACGGCCCGTAGGCAATGCTGGTCACATAGGAACGGCGTCCGGCGTCGTCCACGAGCACATCGCCGGTGTCCGGGTCGAGGATGGGGCTCTGGCCCACCGGGTAGCGGGCAACTCCATTGCCGTCCACGTTCTGCTCCATGGTGAGGGTGCACAGATATGCCGGCTGCGCCGGACGCTGGCGTTGCTCGAGGTAGGCCGTCTTGCCGTGAAACTCGGCGGGTTTCACCTTCGGGCGGGCGAGCCCGGCTTCGAACAGGTTGTATTCGGTGAGCAGGTCCACATTCTGCAAGCGCAGGCTTTTCTCGAGGCGCCGGCTGTTGGCATAGGTCTCGATGCCCACCGGCGTGACGCCCTGCTCGAACAAGAGGTCCCACAGGGCCAGCCCGTGGTCGAACGGCACGTGCAGCTCCCAGCCCTGCTCCCCCACGTAGGAAATACGAAACGCATACACCGGTATGCCGCGGATGGTGATGTCCCGGGCGGTGGCGAACGGAAAGTGCTCCGTAGACAGGCCCTGCGGCTCATCGGCCACCGCCTGCAGAACCCGGCGGGCGTTGGGTCCCCACACGCCCAGACAGGCCAGTTCTTCGGTGCGGGAGCTGATCTGCACACGCAGGCCCCGGTCCTGGGCCATGCGCTGCATCCAGACGTAGTCGCGATGGCCCGTGTCGCCGCCGCAGATAGCGCGCCAGGCCCCGACGCCGGTGCGGATCACCGTCAGATCCGCGCACACGCCGCCGGCAGCGTCCAGAAAATGGGTATAAACACCCTTGCCCGGCACGGTATTGCCGCCTACCCGCGCCACGCACAGGTACTCCATGAGCGCTTCGGCATCCGGCCCCGTGACGTCATAAACGGCGAAATGGGACAGATTGATCATGCCCACGTTGTCGGACAGCTCGAGTTGCTCGGCATTGGATACCCGCCAGAAGTGCCGGGCGTCCCATTCATCGTCACGCACCGGCACCCGTTCGCCGAACTTCGCCAGCAACGGTTCGTTGGCCGCGTAACCGTGGGCACGCTCCCAGCCCGCCGCTTCCATGAAGTAACCGCCGAGCGCCTGCTCCCGCGGCCAGAACGGGCTGCGCAGCAGATTGCGCGCCGAGCAGTAGGGCTCCCGGTCGTGCACCGGCGGGGTATAGATCTTCATGGCCGTCTCGAAGCAGCGCGCCTCGAGATGGGCCGGCTTCTTCTGATGAGGGTAGAACCGGGCCACGTCGATGCCGTGTATGTCCAGCACCGTGCGCCCATCGGTCAGCAGATCCGCCAGGACCTTACCCATGCCCGGCCCGTCTTTGACCCAGACCGCTTCGCAGAACCACAGTCCCCGGGTGCGGGGCGACTCGCCGATGATGGAACCGCCGTCGGCGGTCACGGACAGCAGCCCGTTGAAGGAACGTCTGTCGTCGAAGCCGAGCTCCGCCAGGACCGGGGTGAGCGCCATGGAGCGCTCCAGCGGCGCCATGATCTGCTCCATGGCCAGATCACGCTGAGACGGTGACAGCCGCGCCGTCTCCTTCTCGGCAATGTCGTCGGGATGTACCAGGCGCGGATTGTGTTCCTCATAGTAGCCCCACTCGATCCAACCCCCTTCGCTGGTGGCGGGGTCGCCGGTATCGCGCAGATAGGCCGAGTTGCCCTGATCCCGCAGCAACGGATAACCGATGTCCCGGCCGGTACCGGCGAATTCATGATACGGGCCGAAAAACAGCAGCGGATGCTCTACGGGCATCATGGGCAGGTCTTCACCGGCCATCCCGGCAACCAACCGACCCCAGATGCCGGCGCATACGATGACCCGATCGGTCTCGATGTAGCCGCGGGAGGTTTCGACACCGCGGATGCGTCCATCCCGGATATCAATGCCGGTGACCGGCGTATTGGCGAAGGCCTGCAGTTTGCCCGCCACCACCGCTTCATCCACCAGCTCGCCGGCCACCTGCTGGGAACGGGGCACCACCAGACCGGCATCCGGATCCCACAGCGCGCCGAGCAGCATGTCTTCTTCCAGCAGGGGCATTTTCTGCTTCGCCTCCGCCGCACTGATGAGCCGGGCGTTGGTGCCGTAAGCCTTGGCGGACGCCGCTTTGCGCTGCAACTCCTGCATACGTTCGGCGTCACCGACCCGGGCGACCTCCAGCCCGCCCACGCGCGCATAGCGGCCGCGGCGCTCATAGAAGTTCACGCTATAGCTGGTCGTGTAGCAGGCCATGGGGTCATGGGCGGTGAGATAGCAGAAATCTGAGGCGTGAGAGGTGGAGCCGATATCCGTGGGAATTGCGGACTTGTCGACACCCACCAGGCCGCTCCAGCCGCGTTCCGCCAGGTGGTGGGCCACCGATGCGCCGACAATGCCGCCCTGCCCCACGATCACTGCCGTCGCCCGCCTGGGAAACTCCGCCATGCCTCGTCCTCCGGGTGGAACCGCCGTGACTATCCAGCATGTTTACCACCCGGCGAGGTCGGGCCGCTGTCCTCGGAGCGTACAGTTCTGTTCAATGACGGACACGGTCGCCCACGGCCGCACCATCCATCCGGGCATCCACCCCGCCGCGCCAGCCATCGCCGGTCTTTTCCATGCCGTGCAACCCGCTGTCCAGGCGCTGCACGGTCACCTCATGGCCGAGTTCGCGCAGCGCCGGGGCCAGCTCGGCCACGGGGGAATCCTCTTCCAGCTCCAGGGTGTCCCCCCGGTGGAGGAAATTCGGCAGGTCTATGGCCTGCTGCACAGTGAGATTCCAATCGAGAACACCAATAAGGGTCTTCAGCACGTAGCCGATGATGCGGCTGCCGCCGCGGGATCCGACGACCAGCACCAACTCGCCGTGCTGGTCGTAGACGAACGTGGGCGCCATGGAACTGCGCGGGCGTTTGCCCGGTGCCACGGCATTGGCCGCGGACTCGCCGTTCCGGCGCGGCTGGAAGTCGAAGTCGGTGAGCTGGTTGTTGAGCAGATAGCCATTGGCCGCCAGGCGCGCACCGAACGGCGCCTCGATGGAGCTGGTCAAAGCCACGGCATTGCCGTCGCCGTCCACCACACTGAAATGGGAAGTCCCGCGTTCCCGATCGCTGCGCAACGGCGCCGCCCGGTCCAGCCGCGGCACCGCCGGAGGTTCGCCCGGTCGCGCCCGGGGCCGTGTGCGTTGCGCGTCGATCAGAGCGGTCCGCCCTGCCAGATAGTCAAGGTCGATAAGCCCGGCGACGGGCACATCGACGAAGTCCGGATCGCCCACGTATTGCTGGCGGTCGGCAAACGCCAGGCGGCTGGCTTCCGCTATGAGGTGCACGGCCCGGGCCGATCCCGCGCCCAGCCCGGCCAGGTCGAAACGCTCCAGCATGCCGAGTATCTGCAGGATGGCCAGACCCCCGGACGACGGCGGCGGCGCCCCGCAGATACGCCAGTGCCGGTAGCTGCCGCACACCGGATCGCGCCGCTGCGGCATGTAGTCCGCCAGATCGTCGAGACTCAGATCACCGGGCAGAAACCAGCGGCCGCGCACCGCGCGTACCAGCTGCTCGGCGGCCTCACCCCGGTAAAGCACCCCCGCTCCACCGGCAGCCACCTGCCGCAGCGTCTCCGCCAGCGCGGCATTGCGCAGCCGAGGCGGCTCAGCGGCGGCGGGATCGGTGACCAGACGACGCAGATCCGGAAACCAGGGCAACGACGGATCCCGGTCGAGTTGCTGCAGGAGCCGCCGGGGCATGGGAATGCCGGCCTCGGCCAGATCGATGGCCGGCTGAATCAGTTCCGCCCAGGGCAGGCGGCCGTATTCGTCATGGGCCAGCTCGAGCATGGCCGGCAGACCCGGCACACCTACGGAGCGACCGCTGACAACGGCAGCCCAGTGCGGCATGGCGAAGCGGCCGGCCAGCAGAAAGCGCTCCGGTGTGGCTGCAGCCGGTGCCGTCTCCCGGCCATCATAAAAGACGGTGCGATCTGCCGAAGCGTCCTCGAGCAGCAGAAAACCACCGCCGCCGATACCGGTCTCCTGCAGCTCGGCGAACGTCAGCACCATCTGCATGGCCACGGCCGCATCGACGGCATGGCCGCCGCGGCGCAGGATATCCATGCCCGCCTGGGAGGCCAGCGGATGCGCCGACACGGCCATACGCCCATAGGTCTCGTTGCCCTGTGCTAGTGCCGGTGCCGCGACGGCGACCATGGCCGCCGCCATGGCTGCCAGGACAAACCGTCGGCAGACCCCGGATCCCATGCCGTTCAAGCGCCTTCCCGAAGACGGCGGAAGTAATCCCGCGAGGCGGCAATGACCTGCGGCGACAGGAGCAGTGTCGCCGTCATGGTGGGTATGGCCATCAAGGCGTACATACTGTCGATGAGGCCGAAGACGGCCTCCAGGGATACCACCGAGCCGAGTACCACAAGGGCGACGTAGAAGTAACGATAATAGTGCTGCTGGCGGGCGCCGATGAGATAACCCAGACATTTGGTGCCGTAGTACCAGAACGTGAACATGGTGCTCGACGCAAAGACCAGCACTACGAAGGCAATGACATAGGCTCCGAGCCGGCCCGGCAGGACTTCGCCGAAGGCCAGCGCCGTCAGGGTCACGCCGCCGGCATCGGTGGTCTGCCAGACGCCGGTGACCAGGATGACCAGGGCAGTGCAGGTGCAGACGATGAGGGTGTCGATGACCGGCCCCATCATGGCCACCAGCCCTTCGCGTACGGGCTCCCGGGTCTTGGCGGCACCGTGGGCCATGACCTCGGTGCCCACCCCTGCCTCATTGGAGAAGGCACCGCGCATCACGCCGATGGTGATCATGCCGAGCACGCCGCCGCCCACCGAGGCGGCGGTGAACGCATCCTGCACGATGAACCACAGATGACCCGGCAACTCGGTAACGTGGGCGGCCAGAACCATGGCCGTGAGCAGCAGATAGACCACCACCATGAACGGCACCAGCCGGGCGGCCACGTAGCCAACCCGCCGGATGCCGCCGAAGATCACCCCGCCGACCACGGCGGCTACCGTCAGGCCGAAGATCAGGTCAAAGGCAAAATGGTCCGCCGGGTCTACCAGCCCGGCGGGAATGAACACCACCTCGCGCATGATCTGGGTAAGCTGATTGATCTGTACTACCGGAAGGGTACCGAACAGGCCCGCCACGCAGAAAAATACCGCCAGCCAGCGCCAGCGCTTGCCCAGGCCTTCACGAATGACATACATGGGGCCGCCCTGAACATGACCGAGACTGTCCCGGCCGCGGTACATGATCGACAACGTGCAGGTGAAGAACTTGGTCGCCACCCCCACCACGGCGGTGACCCACATCCAGAACACGGCGCCCGGTCCGCCCATGCCGATGGCCACGGCCACCCCGGCGATGTTGCCGAGCCCCAGCGTGCCGGACAGAGCCGCGGACAGGGCCTGCAGATGGTTGATGTCACCGGGATCGTCGGCGTCGTCGTACTTGCCGCGCAGAATCGCCACCGCATGGCCGAAGTACCGGTAAGGCCGCATGCGGCTGTATACGGCGAAATAAATGCCGCCGCCCACCAGCAGCACGATCAGCGGCGTGCCCCACAGGAATGCCGACAGGGCCTGTAGCCCGGCACCGATGCTGTCCATGCGCTCTCCCGGCTGAGGAACCTGTTCCACCATGCCAAACTACACCGCGCCTGTCACAACCGGGCCCGGCCAGCCGTCAGAGGAGCAGACACAACAACCCGGGAGAAATCATGAAAGCTCGTCTGGCCCTCGCCGTGATCGCCGCTTTTCTGGCCGCCAACGGCGCCTTCATGCTTGCCATGCCCACAGTGTGGTATTACAGCATCGACAGCGTGCCGCTCAGCGGGCCACTGAACATCCACTTCGTCCGCGACATCGGCTGTGCATACCTGGCGGCCAGTATCGGCGTGATGTGCGCTGCCCTGCGCCGTGACTGGCTGCTGCCCGGCGGCCTGACGGCCCTGGTCTTCATCGGCGGCCATGCGTTGGTGCACGCCGTGGAAGCGCTGGCCGGACAGGCGCAGGGCCTGTCGGCCATGGATCTGCTGGGTATCTACGGTCCGCCGGCCGGGCTCCTCGCCGTCGTCTGCATGAACTGGCCGGCTCAGTCCGGTCGGGAGGCCTGACGTCATGCTGCGCCATCTGTTGCACCGTACAATCCGGCGTATGGAACGCCGATTCCGCTATGACGCGGCCTACATGCACGACCTCATCGACACATCGCCGGCGGCGATGCTCAAACTTGCCTTGGTTCAGGGCATCAACACGCACTGTCAGGGGGTACCGCGGCCCGTCTGGCACGCCGCGCGTATCGTCGCGGCACGGCACGAAGACTGCGGGCCGTGTACCCAACTGGTGGTGGACATGGCCCTGGCGGATGGTATGGAGCCCCACCAGGTACGTGCGGTCGTCGCCCGCGACTTCGCTGCCATGAACACGGACGTCGCTCTGGGGGTGCGGCTCGCCGAGGCGGTGGCCGGCGCTACGGCCGCCGACCAGGTGCGAGCGGAAATTCTGGCCCGCTTCGGCGAGGCAGGCCTGACATCGCTGGCACTGGGCATCGCCAGCGCACGCATCTTCCCGACGTTGAAACAGACCCTGGGGCACGCCCAGAGCTGCGCAAGGCTCAACGTCCGGGGCGAGATCGTGCACATGGTTGGCAGGGAGCACGCCGCATGAGCACCGCCGAGCCAGAACGGCAGGCGGCCGGGGATCGGGCCCACGCCGATGCGGGGCCGTTCGAAGCGCAGCGTCCGCGCCTGCTGGGCCTCGCCTATCGTATGCTGGGTTCCCTGACAGAGGCCGAAGACGTACTTCAGGAAGCCTACCTGCGCTGGCGCCGTGCCGAAGGAAGCGGCATCCGGGAGCCAGCCGCCTGGCTGACCGCCACGGTGACCCGCCTCGCCATCGACGAACTGCGCCGCCAGCAAGTCCGACGCCGCGAATACGTGGGTCCCTGGCTGCCGGAACCGTGGCTGTCGCCCGAGGAAGAAGCGGCAACGGCGGATCCCCAGGAGCAGGTGGAACTGGCCGACGACCTGTCGGTTGCCTTTCTGCTCATACTGGAACGCCTGGGTCCGGAGGAACGGGCAGCGTTACTGCTGCACGACGTCTTCGACGTGGCGTACGGGGACATCGCCGCTACCCTGGGCAAGAGGCCCCAGGCCATACGCCAGATCGTGTCCCGGGCCCGCCGCCGCGCGCGCGGCGAACGCCAGCGTTTCCAGGTATCCGCCGGCCAACGCCGCGCGCTGGTGCAGCGTTTCCAGCGGGCCCTCCGGGCCCGGGACGAGACCGAGCTGATGGCCCTGTTCGCCGAAGATGCCGTGCTGCTCTCAGACGGCGGCGGCCGGGTACAGGCGGCCCTGCGGCCTATTCGCACAGCCGACCGGATCAGCCGTTTCTTCCTCGGCATCACCCGTGGCCTCGACCTGGATACCCTCGGGATCGATGAACGTCTGATCAACGGCATGCCGGGGTTCGTGGTGACGCAAGGCGGCAGCGTCCTTGGCACCTTCGCCTTCGAGGGCGGTGACGGGTTGATTCAGCGCGTCTATGTCGTGCGCAATCCCGACAAGCTGCATCACGTCTGACCGGGCCGTCAGGAGACGCGGCTCAGTAGCCCTGGAAGCGTTCAGCCTGGACATAATGTCGTTTGCCGGCCAGCAGTTTGCGCTTCGTCCAGCCCGCGAGAAAACACAGCTCCGTATAGGCGTACTGGGCCCGGATGTCCGGCGCACCGGCGTCGATGACCTCGCCGATAAACCGCTCCACGTCCAGTTCCGGCGCATGGACCCGGCATTTGGCGATCCCCGTGGCCAGCAATTGTCCGGGCTGCAGGCTCTCCACGTCGATGGCTCTGAGTTCACCATCGGCGATGACGAAATTCTTGGCCACCGGGTCGACATAGTCGAAGCCCTGCCAGACGGTGCGTGGCCGAATGACGTCAGCATGCTCAGCAATCTCCACGGCCCGGCGTTCCGTCAGCACGCCGCTGTTGCCGAGAAACCACAGATCCGTGTGCAACTGTTCGTGCCACGGTGTTTCGGCCAGCGGACAGGATCGCGACTCCTGTGCGTAAAGGCGGCCGAAGAACTGCGCAAGCTGTGCCAGATCGGCCGCATTGCCGAGACTCGGCCGCCGCCCGGAAATGAACTCCACCCAGATCTCGTTCTCATGGCGTTCCACCAGACGTGGAAAGGCCTGCCGGATCGGCACGGTGCGCAGCGCCGCCTCCACGCCCTCGGCCTGGCGGCTGTCGCCGAACACGACCCGCTTGTAACGGTGGCCGTTGATATCAACGAAGTAAACGGCCTGGGATTTCCGCACACCGCCCAGGAACCATGAACGCAGGGTGTTCAGCAGGCGCCGGCTCAAGCGGTGCGCCGGACGGTGACCGATGCGGCCGATCACGCCGTTGGCCGCCGTCGAGGTGGATATCCATTCCACAGCATGTTAAAGAACTCCGCCATTCCTCTGGGTAATCTGTGCAGCATGCCAAGCGTCCCGCGCGTCACCGTCTTCATTCCCGCCTACAACCGGCAAGACTACATCGGACTGGCCATCGACAGCATCCTGCAGCAGGATTTCACCGACCTGGAAGTCCTGGTGGTAGACGATGGTTCCACCGACCGCACGCCGGAGCTGGTGGAAAGCTATGACGATCCCCGTGTGCGCCTGGAACGCAGCCCCGAGAACGCAGGCATTCCCGCCGCCCGCAATCGCGGCCTCGCCTGCGCCCGCGGCGAATACATCGCCCTGCTCGACAGCGACGACTTTTCCTATCCCGGGCGCTTGAGCCGCCAGGTGGCATTTCTGGACAGCAACCCCGCCATCGCACAGGTGGGCAGCTGGTGCTCGCTGATGGACGACGCTGCCCGCCTCTTGCCGCGCATCCGCCGCCAACCCACCCGGTGCGCCGACGTGGACGTGCACCTGCTTTTTCACTGTTCGCTGATCAATCGTACCATCATGGCTCGAACCGCCATACTGAAGGAGTTCAGCTACGACGAGCGCTTCCCACGCTGCCAGGATTACGACCTGCACGCGCGCCTGTCCGAACACCATGCAATGGCCAATCTGCCGAGCATTCTGGTCTGCGGCCGGGAACACGAGGGGCGTTTCACCCGCGCTACCCGGGACGTTGGCCGGGACCGCAAGATAGCCATACAGGCAAGCCTGCTCGACACCCTCGGCGTGCAGTTCGACGACCATGACCTGGCGCTGCACTACGGCCTGAGTCAACGGCCGGATGCCGAGCGGCCGCCGGCGGCCGAGCACCTGGCATGGGCAGAGCAATGGCTGACCGCCATTGTGGAAGCCAACGGGCGCCGGCAGCGTTATGACCCCGAAGCTCTGTCCCGGGCGGTCGCCCTGATCTGGGCGAGCACCTGCTGGTTCGATCGCCAGGCGCCCGGACGCCACTGGTTGCGGCGCGCCGTCGGCAGCCGCCTGGCTGCGGGCCTGCCCCGCGCCGTACTGTCCCGCTGGCTGCTGGCGGCTGCGCTGCCGGTCAACCGCAAAGCGCTGTCCGTCCCAAGTGCGGGATCGCCAGCCCGCCGGCCGTAGAACATCAGAAACTGAGTGCCGCCTGGAATCGGGGTGTGGCAATCAGGAACTGACTGTTGATGCTGCGCACCAGGTTGGTCCGATAGGAACAGCCCCGGGCATCGAGCAGCTGCAATGCCGCGGCGATGGTGTCGATTTCACCGCGGCGCTCCGCATCGTCGAAGATGATGAGGAATTCCTCCTCCAGGCTGGACTCGATGAACTGCAGGCAACCCCAGCGCGAACGGCGCCGGCTGGAACGGGGCCCGTCGACGAGCAGCACATTGAAAGCCTCCTCTGCGCCCAGCACCGCGGCATCGTAGACGGCGGCCTGGTGGCCGAGCACCGTTCTGTCCACCAGCGGCGCCGCCAGCACGGCACCACTCACCTGGCTCTGCAGGCGTTCCCGCCATCCTGCATCGTGCTCGAGCGTGGTACAGGACACTGGAAACGATGCCGCCAGGCGGTCCAGCAACAGGGTGGACTGGCCTGCCCCGAGTTCCAGCACCTTGAGCGGGGACAATTCCTGCACCGCGCGCAACAGCAGATACAGGTAGCTGTAGGTGGCGGCACTGCGCAGCGGATAGAACGGTGTATCGCGGATTCCCAGCCGGTCGAGCTCGCGATGCACGATCCCCTGAAAGACCACCTCTCTGCCCTGCAGCCAGGCAGTCGGCGACAGCAGCCGGGAGCCGCGCTCCATGATGGGATTCAGGTAGCGGCGCAGCCACAACCGGGTGCGCAGGCGGGCGAAGGAATCGGCGTCTCGACTCAAAATAAAGACCTATCGGCGGACATTGTATAGCGGCCGCGTATCCTAGGACGCATCGTGCGGATTCGCCAACCAGGAAATCACGACCTCTTGCTGCAACGAGCGGCTACCCGGCAGGCTCCATGATTCCGCAATGCGGCTGCCGATGCCACCTCCCCTGCCCGCACACTAACGCACAGCATCAGGCAGCCGGTGATCCCTGACGCCTCTGCAGCCGCTGCCAGACCCAGCCGGCGGGTCTGTCGTCACCGGTGAGCACGTAGTCGCAGACATTGGTGTTGCGCAGCACGCCGATCTGGGTGCGGCTGGCGGACAGCGTGCCGGCGAACAACAATTCATCATCCCGTTGCAGCACGGTATCGTCCCCGGGCAGGGCCTGAAACGTCCCGCTGCGCGACAGGCTCAACGCCAGCACGGGCAGCGGCTCGTCCCGGTCGGTGGGATCACGCCGCAGATCTGCGATGGTTACCTGGCGACCGGCCGACTCCATGGCGTGCAGCGGCGCAGGCGCGTCGGCGGCGGTCAACCGGACGCACCAGATTTCCGGAGCGCGCGTGCCGAGCACTTGCGCCAGTTCCTCGAAGGCACGTTCCGCCCAGGCATTGCTCTGACTGCGGGCAAAATCCAGGAAATCGGCCAGGCGCGGCGTCCTGATCAACGCCAGACATTCATTGGCGATGATCTCGCTGGAGACCATGGTGATGTCAGCATCGAACGCCGCAAACAGCGCACTGCTCGACTGCACATTCTGCCGCACGATCGTGAACAGGTTGTCGTTGAGTTCGCGGGCGGTCACGGCGATGGACAGGTTGGTGATGTCGTCATCGGTACCGGCGACGATGCCCACCGAGTCACGGATTCCGGCACTGATCAGCGGCTCCGCTTCGGTACCGGTGCCCTGAATCGTCTGCAGTCCGGGAATCGGCTCCTGCCCCGGGTCCACCACACAGGCATCGAGACCCTGTCCACGCAGGGCATCGACCACTTCCCGGCCGAATCTTCCATAGCCGCAGACCACCCAGTGGCCTCGCGGCGGCGCCATGTGCACGCTGAACTCACTGCCCGGCTGTGAAGTGAGCCACGACACCAGCCGATAGGACGCCGGAGCTGCCAGAGCCAGGGCCAGATAGCTGCCGAACCGGGCGAACGGGTTGACGATGTGGTCGGTGCGAAACGATGCCATGTTGGCTTCCACCTCCCGGCTCATGGCACGGGCCAGAACGGGCGTATCCGGGTTCAGCAGGCGTACCGACATGGCCGCCGCCAGATTGGCCTGGTCATCGTTGGTCAATGCCAGCACGGCACGGCAGTTCGGTTTGGCCACACCAGCCTGTAACAGTGTGTCCGGCAGCCGCCCATCCGCGCAAAGCGCCGGAACGTCCTGTGTCAGATCGAGCAGTTTCAACTCCTGCACCCGGGTCTCGTCGATGTCCACGACCACGAACCGCAGCCCCAGACGATCCAGCGCCTGACCTACCAGCAGACCGGTTTCACCAAACCCGCAGAGCAGATAGAAAGGTTCCTGCAAACGCCGGATGGCACGGGCGATGCCGGCGGCCGTCAGGGCACCGCGGATGGCATCGTCCCGGGCCAGCGACAGCAGACTCGCCACCAGGTACGCCCAGGCCATGACCGAGGCGAAGATGATCACGGTCACCCACAGGCGCTGCATGGCCGTGAAGGCTGCGGGTATCTCGCCGAAGCCGATGGTGGTCGCCGTATAACTCATGAAGTAGAGCGCCTCGGCGAAGCTCAGGTGCCACGTTCCGCCGTCGGTGTCCGCGCCCGGCAACAGCACCAGGCCGGCAATGCCGCCGGAAAACACGGCAATGATGGCGATCAGCGGGCCCCGTAGGTGACGCAGGCCCAGCAGCAGCACGCTGCTCTTCACGTCAGCGCCTCTGCATGGTGGTTTCAATGATGAGAATGGTCACAGACACCACATTGGCCAGCAGTGCACCCGCCGCCAGGGACACGATGGCCGCCATGGCATGGGATGCCACCACGCCGTCGGCGACGGCCGGGGCGAAAAACCACACCAGCGCAGCCGCCACCAGTTGAATGACCGCCACCATGCTGGCAGCCAGATGGATGGCCCCGACGTGAGTGCGGTCGCCGAACTTGAGCACTGTGGCGATGAGATTCACCACCAGGGCAGCAAAGAATTCCCAGCGATTGTGGAATTCCGGGTTGTCCAGATCACCGTAGACGAAACCGAAGTTCAGCGTCGCCGCCAGCAGAATGAAAAAACCGAATATGACCTTTTCCAGGTTCATGAAAGCCGTTCCCCGCCCCGTTGAGTCGTAGCACGGTACCACGGCGCATGGGCAGGGCAAGCCCGGCGCCGCAGCCGCTCACGGGTCAGCTCCGTGCATGGCTGCGAACCTGATTGCTCGTCCCCAGATAGCGTTTGCCGAAGGCGGCGCCGATCACCAGTGCGGCGAGCGGCAGCACCGCGCCTGGGGCAGCAGAAAGATCGGCCTGCCCTTCCCAGGGATAGGGAAAGTTTGTCAGCCAGTGCATCAGCATTGAGCAGTGGCACACAACCGCCGGAACCATTGAAGAACACCGAAAAAATCACCGAGACGGCCATGATCTGAACCCAGAAGATAAGAAAGTCCGTGGCATCGGAGCCGCCAACGAGAAAGATCGGCAGGTGCCACACACCCCAGACAGCACCGACAAGCAATGCTGCCGAAACACCGCTCATGTGCTGCTGGAGCAGAGCAAGGCAGCGCAAACCCTCGCCAGCCGATTTCCTCCACTGGACCGGCCGTGGCGGTAAGCACTGCGCCCGGCGGCGGCGCGCGCCAACCGTCCGCAAGCCACGCCAAGGCAGGATAACCCAACCCGGACCAGACCAGCGCAGCGCCAAGATAAAGGCCCGGCAGCAACACCACCGCCGCCAGATACCATCGAAAAGCACAGCGCCAGCGGAGGATGCTGGACAGGAACGCCTTGAGCTCTGCTGCGCCGCCCACCAGCCAGGACGCCGCAATGGCGGCAATGGCCGGGCTCCATACGCCCAGATAGTAGATCGGCGAATAGAGCGACAGGTCTATGCTGACACTGTCCATAACAACAGCGACTGTCAGCAGCAGACCCGGTACCACCCAGGCCAGGGTAAACGTCACCGCGACCGAAGAACCACAGCAGGCGTCTTTCGAGCATTCGAGCGTTTCCCCCGCCTTGTACCGCCCCGGCTGAGCATCTGGAACAATCATCACCCTGGTTGGCAGACACGCCGATATCAATCTGCCCGCCGGGCAGTCAACATGACCATCTGCGGCATCCATTGTGCGGAGACTGGGCCATGAAAATCTACGGTGACGCGCGATCCGGTAACTGCCTGAAAGTAAAGTACACGGCAGACCATCTGGGGCTCGAGTATCAGTGGGTGGACATCGACATCTTTGCCGGCGAAAGCCGCACGCCCGCCTACCTGGCCAACTTCCCCCAGGGCCAGGTGCCCGGTATAGAGCTTTCCGACGGACGTTGCCTTGCCCAGTCGAACGCCATCGTCCGCTACCTGGCCGCCGGCACCAGCCTTCTGCCGGCAGACATGTTTCTGCAGGCGAAAGTGGACGAAATGCTTTTCTGGGAACAATACAGCCACGAACCCTACATCGCCGTGTGCCGGTCGCTGATGGTCTACCAGGGCCGTGCCGCGGCAGACCGGGAGCCATGGCGGGTCGAACGCGGTGAGCACGCACTGGATCTGCTGGAGCGTCGGCCGACTTCGCAACGCTGGCTGGCGAGCGACGCCTTCACCGTCGCCGATATCGCCCTGCTCGCCTACACGCGGATCGCCCCGGAAGGCGGCTTCGATTCGAGCACGCGGCCAAAACTGCGCGCCTGGATCAAACGCTGTGAGCTCGAACTGGGCCTGCCATAACGGCGGCCATTCACCTCGACTGCAAGCGTTATTCGATCGCCGGATCGTTGTCCGGCGAGTTCAGAGCCCAATCGTAATCGATGAAACGGATCCCGGCAGCCGCATCGATAGACGGATGTCGGGACTCATCGGTGTGGCGCTTCAAGAAACCACGGACGCTTCCCGCTGCTTCGACGAAGTCGGCTTCATACCAGTCGAACAGTTGCGTCAGATAGAGCGTTTCGCCGGCAAAACGCATGTGACGTTCGGTGAGCAATGCGCGACGCGTGTTCTCGGACAGCAGAGCCTGCACGTTGTCTCGAGTATAGGCCCGGTCACGAAGCGGCGGACAACCCACTGAAGCGCAGTTGACGGCGAAGTGCACGCGGGCGTCTTTCCAGCCCTTCTCCTGAAATGCCTCACCGAGCAAGGTACCCTTCTCGATGCCGTCCAGGCTGTATTGGCGACCGCCGACGTTGAATAATTCCCGCTCGAACACGTTCGCCCGGAACGGGTTGTAGCGCCCGCCGTAGTCCCATACGGAATCCACCAGCTCACCACCCGGGCGCTCCTCCAGAATGTGGGCGACCATGAAAAAGTTGTAGGCATTGAGCCAGAAGGCGATAGCGGCGTCCTTGTCCTGCAGGCGATCTGGATCGAATTCGGCCAGTTGGTCACGCTGCGTCTGAATGCGCTCCCCCGTTCGCGGATCGGCAAGGGCGTCCTGGTAACGGAACGCTGAAACCAGCCCGCCGCCGTTCAGGTGCTTTTCCTCCAGGTGGCTGGCCAGCAGTTCGCCGTAAGGCTGGAACAGACCAGCAATGCCTGGGCCCCGCTCCGCGGAGGTATCCGTGCCCGCTGCCGCCGCCGTGCAGAGCTGGATGCAGAAGCAGATCGTCACAACGCCGGTGCGGCCGCTGACCATACAGGTCTCCTCGTGTCGTCTATTGCCGTACAAGACATCAGATGCCGTATTTCGCAGAACGTTACACCAGTGGAGCGGTGCAACTCGTCCTGGATCACGGCTGGCCGATCCCGGCTTTCCGCGCAACAGGTGGGTGCGCCGATACTCCGCGGGGCAGCAATTTCATGAAACGCATTATATAATTGCTGGTTTACCTCTATCCACCACCGACTCGACTGGAGACACCATGAGCACAGAAGCCTGGATC
Organism: Gammaproteobacteria bacterium; assembly: GCA_034522075.1. Classification (GTDB taxonomy): domain Bacteria; phylum Pseudomonadota; class Gammaproteobacteria; order Pseudomonadales; family Azotimanducaceae; genus UBA7803. The sequence goes on from JAXHLO010000022.1 coordinate 67,113, forward strand.
ATCGATACCGCCCGGACACCCCGGGGCATCGGCAAGGTGGGCCGAGGTTCCCTCGCCCACCTGCACCCGCAGCACCTCTCGGCCACCGTGCTGAAGGCGCTGGAAGCCCGCAACGGCATCCCGACCGCCGAGGTGGACGACGTGATCTGGGGTTGCTCGTCCCAGCGCGGCAAACAGGGTGCCTGCATCGCCCGCATGTCGCTGCTGGCTGCCGGCTGGGACAGCCGCGCCAGCGGCGTGACCCTGGATCGCTTCTGCGGCTCCGGTATTACCTCGGTCAATCTGGCCGCGGCCAGCATCATGTCCGGCATGGAAGACCTGGTGATAGCCGGCGGCGTGGAGATGATGTCCTACACTGCCGAACTGGCAGCCCAGGGCGGCAGCGCCATGCTGGATGCCGGCAACCTGGCACTGCGCGATCTGCATCCGCAGCCCCATCAGGGCATCTGCGCCGACCTCATCGCCACCCTGGAAGGCGTCGACCGCGCGGATCTCGACCGGCTGGCTCTGGCCAGCCAGCAGCGGGCGGCCACCGCGCTGGACAACGGATACTTCGATAAGAGCGTGGTACCGGTACACAACGAAGACGGCACCCTGGCTCTGGACCGCGACGAATTCCCCCGGCCCCAGACCACCCTGGAAGGCCTGTCGCAACTGCCGGCGGTGTTCGAAAACTTCATGCCCATGCCGGTGGACGAAACCGGCGAAACGTTCGATTCCATCGTGCGCCGTACGTACCCGGACCTGGAGGTCAACCACGTCCACCATGCTGGCAACTCCTCCGGGGTGGTGGACGGCTCGGGAGGCGTGCTGCTGGCATCCCCCGACTACGCCAGAGCCCAGGGCTGGAAACCCCGGGCACGCATCGTCGCCATGGCCAATGTGGCGGGCAGCCCGGAACTGATGCTCAACGAGCCGGTGCCGGCGGCAAGAAAAGTCCTGGCCAAAGCCCGCATGACCCTCAACGACATCGATCTGTTCGAGGTGAACGAAGCCTTCGCCGTAGTGGCCTACAAATTCATGCGCGACCTGGAGCTCGATCCGGCCAAGGTCAACGTAAATGGCGGTGCCATCGCCCTGGGTCACCCGATCGCGGGCACCGGATCGATCCTCATCGGCACGATTCTCGATGAACTGGAGCGCCGGGATCTGGCGACCGGGCTGGTCACCATGTGCGCCGCGGGCGGTATGGCACCGGCCATCATCATCGAGCGCGTTTGAATATCCCAGGGGAACCCCGGGTGCTGCCATCGGCAGCACCCGCGTGCGCCGTTGGCACCTTGCCGAAGCGTCCACTAAAATAAGGACGACGAACGCAATCACAGATGCATGGCGGTGCCAATGCACGAGACTTATCGGGATACGCGATTCCGCCAGGATGCGCCGCCGGATTACTGGCCCGCACAATTCGTCATCATCACGGCCTACCCTCCTGTAGGGGAAACGTGGTCGCAGGCACGCATCGACGCTGCTGAAGTCCACCTGACGGCGAGCCTGACGGACATGGATCGCTGGATGCATCGGCTCATGGCTTACTCGACAGCCACAGGCGCCACGGAACCCGGATGGGCCGTGGAGATCAGCACCACGAAAGGCGCCGCCATTGCCCGGCGCTTCCTGCAGGACGCCATTTTCATGGTCGAGGACGACATGCTCTGGGTCGTGGACTGCGACGACGATGCGGTCAAAACCTGCATCGGCCGCTTCAGCGAGCGGCTGGATTCAGACTGACCGCAGGAGCCAGCCAGCACATGTCAATCTACCGTATCGGGCTGCCGATGCTCCTGCTGCTGGGGTTCCCCGCACAGGCCGAACTGGCCGTGGAACTCGCCGACACGGATCCGCAGGCTTCTCAGTCCCTGTTCACAGGTGACGCCCTGTCGGTGCGCCTCATCTACGAAAGCGACGAACTCAACACGGCCCAGCAAGCCATGGTGAGCACTGCCTTCCGCGAGGCGGGCGCAACGGATTCGGTGATGGGATCGATGCTGGTGCCGCTCACGGGCTACACGATCTTCGCTCTGCTGGCCGGGTCAAACCTCTGGCCTTTGATGCTGCTGTTTCTGACGCCGCTGGCCTTTCTGTATCTGGCCGGAGTCGGGCTGGCGAGGCTCGTCGTACTCAGGCGAGTCTGAACCGGTTGCGCCGGTTCCGGGCGCGCAGCCAGCCGACGCCGAACTCAATCGCCGGCCTGCCGGAAGACCAGAACGGCACCTGTCACGCCACCGTCTCTCTCGCGTATCGGCGCCGCATAAAATTCCATCGGTCTCGAGGCAGGCCCATCCGACGATGGAACGCAATCTTCCAGGGACCAGGCCCACCGATTCCGAGCGATAGCTTGCCCTGCGACCGCTGACGCTAACCGTCCCGCTCCGCAGCGATCGGGTCCAAACACACTGGACAACGGCTGATCCAACAAAGCCTGCCGCGATCAACGGCGTGCAGTCCGTGCGCGGCAATATATCGTCAAGTCAAGACCGGCAGGAGTCTGTCGCACTCTTTCTTGACGACGGCGTAACACTCACAACTGCGCCGTTCGATCTCGGGGCGATTGAGTACGCGGATACGCCCGCGCCTGTATTCGATAACCCCGAGCTTGTGCAATTTGCCGGCAGCTTCAGTCACGCCTTCCCGCCGCACGCCGAGCATGTTGGCGATAAGTTCCTGTGTCATGTTCAACTCGTCACCGGACAGACGGTCCAGCGACAGGAGCAGCCAGCGGCACAACTGCTGGTCAATGCTGTGATGTCGATTACACACCGCCGTCTGCGCCATTTGAGTGATCAGCGCTTGTGTGTAGCGCAGCATCAGATACATGAGTTCGGTATGACGATTGAATTCGTCCTTCAGGCGCTGCCGCGGCAACCGGAAGGCAGATCCGGCACTCTGAACGACCGCCCGGCTCGTCGTGCTCTCTCCTCCCATGAATACGGCGACACCGACAATGCCTTCGTTTCCCACCACCGAGATCTCCGCAGAGGCGCCATTACTCATCACGTAGAGCAGGGACACGATGGAATCTGTAGGGAAGTAAACGTTATGCTCCTTGTCGCCCGACTCATAGAGGACTCTGCCGAGCGGAAAGACCTCCAGTGCGAGATGCGGGGTCAAGCGCTGTAGAACGTCCGCCGGCAGGGCCGCGAGGAGCTTGTTCTGGCGGGGTGACTGGATTGTGGGAATCATGAGTCTGGGCCGCTTGGCCACACGGGAAGCTCATCATACACACCCCCAGGAATTTCGGTACGCTATCGTACGCAATGTTGGCGATCGGCCCGGTTACGAACCGGGCGGGAATGTTCAGCACACGATTAGCCGAACACCAGGCGATACTTGTCATTGAGCGCCTGATGGCACTCGCAGGCCGCGGATTCGAGCCCGGGGCGATCGAGAATCCTGATGTGGCCCCGTGAATAACTGATGAAGCCACGCCGCTGCAGAGAGCCAGCGGCAACGGTTACGCCGCTTCGGCGCACTCCCAGAGTATGGGAAAGGAACTCATGCGTGAAGTGGACACTGTCCGTGATCCCGAGATCTTGAGTCATCAGCAGCCAACGCGCCAGGCGGGGTTCTATTTCATGAAAGTGCGTGCAGGCTGCGGTCTGCAGAAGCTGCATCATCAGGCGGAACTGGTAGCGGTGGAGGGCCTCCAGCAGCCGCGGACTGTCGTGCAGCTCGGCGCGCAACTCCGGGACTTTGATGACCAGCGCGCTCCCGGCCTCCTGTACCACAGCCTGCATGGGAGCCACGAGCACACCCAGGGACAAGGTTGCCCCCAGCATACCATCCCGGCCGATCAAGCCGAGTTCGAGAGGCGGCCGGCCATGCAGAGTGCTCACCACAGATATCACTCCGGCAGTGGGGAAATAGGCGCCTTGAAAGGGTTCATTCGACTCACACAGTGTGCTGCCTGCCTTCAGCTCGACGCTGTCACACAAACCGGCAAAACGCCGACCCTCTCTGCGCGGAAGGCTGGCGATCACGGCGTTGGCCGCTCGGCAGTTCAGTCAAGGATGGCATCGTGTTCCTCTGCGGCATCGCCGTACTGGATTGAACGCCTGGAACCGGCTGAAAATCGATCCGGCAGAATGCACCCTTGCGCACGACGGGTCTGTACGCTGAGCAACGCAGGCGCCAGTCGCAACACGCCAGCATCTTTTCACGCATCACGAACTGAAGTCCACGCCCCGATCAACCTTCCTATGTACGCCGCCGCACAGAACTGGAGAGTCGACCGGACTATTGTGCAGGTGTTGGATGGAATATCGGCCTGCCCAAATACCAGCCAAAGGTTCGGTCAAATAGCTGATTCGCTTATGCCAGGAAAACGCGCACTGCGGATCTGATGCGTATAGCTTTCTCGGTAGAAGAGAAGCAACAGAGGTGCACCATGCTCTACACCATAGTCGTCGTCCTACTGATCTTGTGGCTTCTGGGTCTGGTGACCTCAACCACCATGGGCGGGCTCGTGCACGTTCTGCTGGTTCTGGCCATCGTCGTGGTCCTGGTCAGAGTCCTCTCGGGCCGCCGGCCTTTGTGAAACAAACGCCAAAGTGCCCCGGGCAGCCGGGGCCCTACCGCACAACCAGAGTACAATCATGAACATACCGATCTCTCTACCGCAGATTAAACTCCCAGCAGCAGCGGCTCGAAGCCTGCTGGCAGGCGCCCTGGTGCTTGCCGTGGCCGGCTGCGCCAGCCTGCCGCCCCCCACGGCTCAGCTCGCGGTTGCCGAGGCTTCCGTCAACCGCGCCGATACCAGTAATACGCGGGCGAGCGCACCGGGCGAACTACAGATCGCCGTGGCCAAACTGGCTAGTGCACAACAAGCAGCAGCGCGCGAGGACTATGTTCTGGCAGCGCAACTGGCCGAACAGGCTGAAGTGGATGCACAGGTTGCCATGCTGCACGCTGAAAGAGTGCGCTCGCAGCGATCGGCTCAGGAATCGCTGGACGCAGCCGAAGCGCTGCGCGAAGAAAGCCGCCGCAGGAATCTATGAAAGCTTTTAGGAGCATCAATACCATGAATACGCGAACGATATTTCAAGGGGCATGCCTGTTGGCTATGGCAAGTCTATTTGCCGCCTGCAGTTCGGTTCCTTCCGCCAACACAGCGCTGGATCAGGCCCGCGACCGTTACGAAGCCGCACAGCGCGACTCACAGATCACGAGCCTGGCTGCCGAAGAACTGAAGCAAGCGGGCCAGTCGTTGAGCGCAGCTATGCAGGCCTGGGAAGATCAGGAGCCGAACGCCACGGTTGACCACCTGGCATACATGACGCTGCAGCATGTGGTTGTCGCCGAGGAAACAGCGCTCGGACGCGCTGCTCAGGCGGTCACCGCCGGTGCAGCAGCAGAGCGCGAACGCATGCGTCTGGCGTTGCGCACCGGCGAGGCCGACCGGGCCCGTGCAGATCTTGCCGAATCACAAAGGCGCAGCGATCTCATGGCCACGGCTCAGGCAGAAGCGGACGCCGCAGCCAAACGCGAGGAGGAGCGAAAGGATGCCCGTGTTGCAGAGTTGGAAGCGCAACTCGTGGCGCTCAACGCCAAGAAGACCGACCGCGGGATGGTTCTGACTCTGGGTGATGTGTTGTTCGATACCGGTCAAGCGCAGATTCGCGCCGAGGGGGCACGCAACATGCAGAAGCTTGCGGAGTTCCTCAAGCGCTACCCGGAGGCACGCGCCTCAATCGAAGGCCACACCGACAGCGTGGGCTCGGCCGCATCGAACTACAGCCTGGCCCAGCGGCGCGCGGACAGTGTCCATTCAGCGTTGAGGGCACTGGGCGTACCGGCCGCCAGCCTGAGCACGCGGGCGCATGGTCCGGACATTCCCGTGGCGACAAATGAAACGGCTTCCGGGCGGCAGATGAATCGCCGCGTGGAAATCGTCTTCGCAAATGATGTTGCGGGGAGCTGAGGCCCCGAGAGGGAGACCCAGTTCGATATTCACGAAGCAACCCTTTGAACAACCCGGCCGTAGCGGCCGGGAGAGTCGTGAGTCTCACCCGCGACGGGATCCATTATCGGTACGCTGACGCACGGCAACGGCACGCAACAAATCCAGGGACAGAGGCTTGTAGACAGTGACCGGACAGGCGTCTACGGCCCGCATACGCGCCTCAATGGAACGGTCAAAGGTCATGAGTGCCACGCTTGATCCCGGTGCCTTGCGTTGGATCTCCCTGGCCAGCTTAAGCCCCGCCAGTGAACCGCCGAAGTGTTCATCGACGAGGACCAATACACGCTCGCGGGACGCCACTTCCACGGCCTCTTCCGGACGCGTCATGCAGACGACATGCAGCCCCATCGCAGACGCTTCCTTCAGGAACGATTCGGTCAGCTGATCGCCCGTATCCAGCACGACGACCTGCAAGCCGAGATTGGACGCAATCTGTTGCAATGCCGCTCCGGCAGCGGCTGCCCGTTCCGGCCCAGCCGAGCGTTGCAGACCCAGCGCATAGTGGCGCAGTGACGAGATCATCTGCCGGGTATCGTGTCCCGCGGCCAGAATCAGGCGGCCTTTCTCCGCCAGGTCGCCCAGCGCCCACTCCCGCTCCTCTGCCAACCGGACGGCCCGTTGCGTGGCCTCCAGCTCGCCAGCCAGGCTGCGATTGAGGCGCCTTTCCGCATCGATACGCTGAATCCGCATACGGCGAATACGCAACGCAATACCCAGGGCCAGGAATACGGCTTCAAAGTAGACGAAGGCCCCATAGAGATGTTGATTCAGCGGTACCGTGTCGACAACGCCAACCGAGATTCGCGGAATGATCCACGAACACGTACGCAGACTGCAGCGAATCGGCGGGATCCTCACCCGGCACGAGATCAATGACGCTTGCCTGAAGTCCAACCAACCAGAGAGCAAGCCAGGGCGACATGCTGAACGCTGCCTAACGCTCTCTGGACCGGATGGGTCTGGAGCCGTGTGCATCCGCCGGCAGCGACAATGTCATTCCATACCTCTGTCATGCGGCAGCCGAGCTGCCAGGCATTAGAGCTATGGTGAGAATAACCGAGCGAATCTATGCGTTCATGTCGGATTCCGGCTACTGGAAAACATAGCCGGCACCCGAGCCGGGAAAATCGTTGTTTGTCTGATCGCCATCGACACCGGTGGCCAGACTGGCCTCCTGCTCGGCGCCTATCACGACCCGGCCCTGGGAGAGATCCGCCGAAGAGCCGAACATATCGGGGGACTCGGCATTCGACGCTTTCAGGTACGCCTATTGACAAACGCCGGCATACGCCCGCGGACCTATATGGAAGGCTTGCTACACGCCGCCGTCACGCTGGTGTGACCCCGTCATCACAGGGTGCGATGGAGACTGCGCTCCCGATCAATACAAACCCACGGAGTACGAATCCATGCGAACCTTAAAAATCGCCTTTGCAGCACTGATATTCGCCGTCGTTGCCGCACAAGTTCAGGCAGACGATCACGGGCCCGCCGGCACGATCGTCGACGTTGCCCGAGAGGCTGGCAGCTTCGAGACACTGTTGACGGCCCTCGACGCTGCTTCACTGACGCAAACGCTCCAGGGCGATGGCCCCTTCACGGTATTCGCACCTACCGACGCGGCATTCGCTGCCCTGCCGACGGGAACACTGGAAGGTCTGCTGGCGGATCCTGATGCACTGACTGCTGTTCTGACCTACCACGTCGTCGCCGGCCGGACCACGGCAGCGCAGGTAGCAAATCTGACTAGCGTGACGACGCTGCAGGGTGGCGATCTGTCGATAACCAGCAACGACGGCGTAACCGTCGGCGACGCCAACGTCACCGCGGCAGATGTGGAAGCTTCCAACGGAATCATTCACGTCATCGACGCCGTACTCATTCCGTAACCCCCGAACTGTCAGATCTGTCGCGCACCACCTCCTATATACGCCTTCTGGCGTATATCCCTTCCAATTCGGTTATGGTCCAGTGGAGGGAGGGCTTTGAGCCGTGCGCGTTCTGGTTGCTGACGATCATCCCATTTCCCGTTCCGGGATCGAGTTTCTGCTGTCGGGCGAGCCGGATCTGGATCTGGTTGGCTCGGCGGCAGACGGTGATCAGGTTCTCGAGCTCACGGCGGCCCTAGCACCCGATGTGGTCATCCTGGATCTGATACTGCCGAAGCGTCCCAGGCTGGTGGTACTGGAATACCTGAAACGCCTCCATCCCTGCCCGCGGATCGTCGTCATCTCCGGACAGGCTACCGGCCTCTCTTTCCGGCAGGCGCTGGACAGCGGTGCCGATGCGATTGTTTCCAAGGAGGACACATCGGATGAGGTGCTCGCTGCGCGTTTGGGGCTGGAGCCACGCGGCTAGGGTAGTGGTAGAGACATCAGCCTCGACCCGGGCCGACTTCGCCTGACCGGAATCCAGACCCGGGAGAGGGCGTGCCCACGGGCTCGATCTCCCGAACGGCACCGGTATCAGGGTCGAACACCCTGCGACTCACCCGGCTCAGGTCCACACCGGTCACGCGAACGAACTTCGCGCCTTCGGCGTACTGAATCGAGTGGATCTCACGAACATCGAACAATCCAGCCTGACCCGGTTCCAGGCGGAAAGTTCGCACCGGTTGCACATTGCCGTCCTCCGCCTGCCAGATGGTCATATCGGTATAACTCACGGCCTGGCCGTAGACCGCCCAGGAACTGCCATGATCGTGGGGCGGCGAATTGCGCGGGTCGGTCATGTTGTAGGTCAGCACGCAGAAGTGAAGCTCGGGGTCTTCATAGATCTGGCGGACGCCGGAAGGCTCGTCTGCACCCAGATACTCGGCACGGAAATCCGGGTCGCGCAGCAGATGCTCGACCTTCTGCCTGACCAGCTCCCGGCCGTCATGGTCGTCCCCCTTCTGGAGAATCGCTCGGGTGTCGTTGCAGAAATCGTTCAGGGCCTGACTCATAGCCGCAGCTCCAGCATTGACGAAAAACTATGCTGAGGGGCCCGCGATGCGGCAACCCCCAGCGACTCAGAACGTCCGGATAAGGGTACCGACATTGTGCCCATGGATGCAGTAGCAGCCTGAGCCGCCGCCGAGATCCATGATCTTGCTGCGTCCCGAGAGATCCACGTGACGGTGGAAACGCCGAGCCGCGCCCATGCCGATGGAGTAGGTGGCCTCGTGATAGGCCCGGGCCCTGTCCACTGTGAAGGTCTCGTCGTAACGCCCAAGCAGTTTCTGATCCGCTGCAGCCGCACGGTGTCCGGCCGATTAATGGAATCCGGCATGTCTTCTTCTCCCCAACGCTCTCTGCGTATCATGGCGGTATATGACCTTCGAGGAAACGCCATGAGCTATGACTACGTCACCATCGAACGTGCAGATGGGATTCCCCATCGTCCGTTTCGACCGCAAGAAGAATCTGAACGCGTTCGACGCTCAGTTGATCCTGGAGCTAACCGATGTGGCCCGACAGTTTCAGGAGGATCTGGAGACGAGGGCGGTAGTACTCACGGGCGCGCCGGACTACTTCTCCGCCGGTGCCGACATTCAGGACATGGCAACCCGGGCCGGACTGTCCGACCTGGAGCGGCGCCAGAGCTACTACCGCGGTGTGCGCCTGTGCGAGGCGTGGGAAGCCATGCCGCAGATCACAGTCGCGGCCATGGAACGGCTCGCTGTGGGCGCCGGAGTTGCCCTGCCGCTCGCCTGCGACTGGCGCGTGATGGGAGAAAGCGCCTACCTGTACGTCCCTGAGGTGAAGATCGGGCTGACGTGCAGTGGGGCGCCCTGCCGCGTCTGGTGAATCTGGTGGGGCCGGCCCGAGCCAAGCGCATCTGCATTCTCTGCGAGCAGATGAATGCGCCCACGGCCCTGGACTGGGGCCTGGTGGACGAGGTGGCAGCGGACGGCAAGACCGTTGAAAAGGCGCTCGAGATGGCCCGCACGGTAGTGGAGCGGCCAGCCGTGGCCGTAGCCATGATCAAAGAGGGCGTGAACGCCATAGCCGGAGCCCTGAACCACACCGCCAGCTATGCGGACGCCGACCAGAGCCAGCTCAGCGCCGCCACTGACGATGCGCGCAATGCCAGGGACCGATTCAATAAAGAGCGCTAGCGACGAGACCTACCTGGGCGCAGGTAGACGTAATTCTCCTAGGGAAAGGAGACCCGGCCGGTCGCTACATCGTATATCGCCCCGACAATCAGCAACTCGCCGGCGGCAACGAGGTCAGCAATGACCTGGCTGCGGTCGCGAATACTTTTCACGTTCAGGTCGACATTCGCGTGAGTCACGGCGGATACGAATTCGGCGTTACCGCTGGTTCGCGAACCTTCGAACCCCGGCACGGCATAGATGGCCGGTGCCAGATTGCTCAGCGTGTGGGTCAAGCTGCCGAGCTGCACGCCATCGCAGGCACCCTTCACGGCGCCGCAGTCGGTATGCCCGAGCACCACGAACACGTCGCCGATACCCTGATCGCGCTCGATTGTTACGCACTTTCGCTTCGCTTTTTTCGATGCCACAGCGTTGTTGGCAGCCCGCTGGTGTCGTGCCGGTAACCTGCCGTAAGCTGACACATCCAGGGAGGGCCCAAGTGCGACACCTCAACTACAATCACCTGCTGTATTTCTGGACGGTGGCCCGCGAAGGCAGCATCACCCGCGCATCGGAAGTGCTGTTTCTGACCCCGCAGACCATCAGCGGGCAGCTCAAGCTCCTGGAAGAGACCATCGGCCAGCCTTTGTTTCACCGGGTCGGCAGGCGCCTGGTGCTGTCCGAGACGGGCCAGCTGGTCAAAGAGTATGCGGACGAGATCTTCTCCCTGGGAGCCGAACTGGCCCAGCGCATGAAGAACCTTGATCCTGGAACGCCCATCGCGCTCAATGTCGGTGTTGTCAACTCGATCGCGAAGCTGATCAGCTACCAGATCCTGGCGCCGGGGCTGGAGGGCGACCAGGGGATTCGACTGACCTGCTGGGAGGGCTCGCTGGAGCATCTGCTGGCAGAGCTCGCCATCCATCGGCTGGATCTCGTGATCTCCGACCATCCCATTCCAACGGGCCTGAGTGTGCGCGCATACAATCACCCGCTCGGCGAGAGCGGCGTGTCATTCTTCGCCGGCGCATCGATCGCCGAGAGCTACGCCCGGGATTTTCCCGCCTCGCTCGATCACGCACCAGTGCTCCTGCCCATGAATACCAGCGCACTGCGCCGGCGTCTCGATGACTGGTTCGAGGCGCGGGGGATTCGCCCCAGGGTGATTGCCGAGTTCGACGACAGCGCCCTGCTCAAGGCCTTTGGCGAGGCTGGTCTCGGACTGTTTCCCGCCCCATCGGTAATCGCCGAACAGGTAGCGACCATGTATTCCGCGAGCCGAATCGGCGAGGTCGACGGGGTGCACGAGACCTACTTCGCGATCTCTCCGGAACGCAAGATCAAGCACCCGGCTGTGCGGATGATCACCGAATCGGCCAGGGCCCGGCTCTTTTCCTGACGAGCAGACTCCGGCACTGGCAGTCACTTACGGGAGCACAGCGCCGGCTGACCGGTGCGACGCTGCCCTATCCGCCACTCGCTGCAGAGCCCGCCATCGAGTCGGAACAATGCCCAGCGCCTCCGCGAGATCTGCAAGGTAGACGCGCCCTGCGGAACTCGTCGAATCGACCAGGCGATGGGCGTCCAGGTAAATCCTCTCGGCCTCCGCCACGGGGTACGCGCGCATCATGAAGTCCCTCGGTCTGGGCAGCAGGCTTCCTGCTCGTGGCTCATGCAGGTCGGGGTTGGCGGTCTGCCACATCACGATAGCCTCCGAAACACTGCCGTTACTGTTACAGGACGCCAGTTCCGCGGAAATCTGATTGTTCCTGAGAGAAGCTTCGCCTGGCTCGAATGACGCAGCCCGCCACCTCGAAAAAACCTGTGCAAACCCACCGGAACTTCGAATGTTCCCCACGGGGCATTGCTGTAGTCTGGCGGCCGCTTCGAGCCCTGAGGAGCCAGCATTGCAAGATCCGGAACCCGGCCCCGCGGCGCAACAGTGCCGTGTCGGCATCATCGGCGGCGGGCAACTCGGATGGATGCTCTGTCGTGCCGCGCGCGAGCTGCACATGGAAACCATCGTCCTGACACCCCAGGCCGAATGCCCGGCCGCTGCGCAAGCCGACCGATTGTTGATCGGCACCCTGGACGATACCGATATCGCCGCGCGCCTCGCCGATGCTGCTGATGTGATCACGTTCGAGATCGAAGCCGTTGCACCGGCCGTACTCGAGCTGTTGGCGTCGAGAGTCGAATCCTGCTCCGTTCAGGTGCATCCCGCGCCAGATGTATTGCTGCTGCTGCAGAATAAGTTGCGACAAAAGCTATGGCTTGAAAAGCATGGCTTTCCCACCGCCACATTCATGGCGGGCGCTGGAACACCCGACGATGCGATGGCCGCAGGGCGGCTGGGCCTGCCGCTGGTGCAGAAAGCCGCCACCGGCGGCTATGACGGTCGCGGAGTACAGATCATCCGCGACACTTCGTCGCTGGAACGGCTGTGGCCCGTGCCGGCCGTCCTGGAAGCATTCGTTGCTGATGCCATCGAGCTGGCGGTCGTGGTGGCGCGAGCGGCGGATGGCAGCCTGGCGACTTATCAGCCCGCCTCGATGTGCTTCCATACCGAAGGCAACGTCCTGGACACAGTCTCCGCTCCCGCTGCCATTTCCCGCGACCAGGCAGACCGAGCGATGCGGCTGGCCGAGGACATCGTAGACCGGCTCGACGGTGTCGGTGTCTTCAGCATCGAGATGTTCCTGACGGCCAGGGACGAGCTGCTCGTCAACGAAATTTCCCCACGCGTGCACAACGCCGGGCATCTCACCGTGGAGGCTTGCGAGACTTCCCAGTTCGAACAGCACCTGCGTGCGGTGACCGGCATGGCATTGCGATCGAGTGACCAGCACCGCGCTGCGGCCATGAAAAACCTGCTGTTCGATGCGGGCCTTGCGCACTTGTGCGGCCGCGCCCCGAGCCGCTCCGTCAGTGACGATGCTGGCGTCGCCGTTTACTGGTACGGCAAGCTCAACGGCACGCCCCGTCGCAAGATGGGCCACATCACGGCGCTGGCCGATACACCCTCGGCCGCCGAGCACCGTGCCAGCTCGGCTTCGGATCGCCTTTGCAACCCACCACTCGGAGCGCTCGCGTGACAGCGAAAGTCGGCATCATCATGGGCAGCGAATCGGATCTTCCGGTCATGGAGGCCGCGGCCGCTGCCTTGACGCAATTCGAAGTTCCCTTCGAGCTGACGGTCGTCAGCGCCCACCGCACTCCCGACAGACTGTTCGAGTACGCGTCGAACGCCGCTGAGCGAGGGCTGCAGGTGATCATCGCAGGAGCAGGCGGTGCCGCCCACCTCCCCGGCATGGTGGCCGCCATCACTGTGCTGCCCGTGGTCGGCGTGCCGATCAGCGCCACTAAACTGCAGGGCGAAGATGCCCTGCTGTCCATTGCCCAGATGCCGGCCGGCGTGCCGGTCGCCACGGTCGCTATCGACAATGCCACCAATGCGGGAATTCTTGCGGCCCAGATCCTGTCCGTTGCCGACCCGAGGCTGCGCGATCGGCTGGCCGGCTACAAGCAGGAATTGCGAGACAAGGTCGCGCTCATGGCAGAGCGGGTCTCGCGCCGCGGCTGACCTGTGGAATCGGTCTTTCTCGCCAACCTCTCGTCACCAGCGCATCGAGATCGTCATTGAGCAGACTCTGGAGGGCGTGCGCCCGCTGTTGACCCGTGCCGGCGGCATCTGCCTCGTCACCGACGCGCAATGGCTGCGCCACTGACAGAGGCAGGTATTCAGCCGAACAAGGGTCAAGCAACAGACAATCCAGCGACCATGGCGGCAATCATCCTTACACAAGCCTCTGCGACGGGCTCTGTGTCAGAATACGCTGATGCTCCGGCAATCCTATCAGCGACTCGCACCGCAGACCTATACACCACCGCAATGGCCGGTAGAGCTCGAGGCCGTCGTGTATCGCCCGCGGGATCGCCAACCGATGCCCGCGGTGCTGGTCGTGCACGGCGGCAGCTGGTCGGCTCGTGCGCCTTCCGACATGAACCGGATATGCCGTTATCTCGCCGCCCGCGGTTACGTGGCAGTCAATGTCGCCTACCGTCTGGCGCCGCAACACTTATTCCCCGCAGCGCTGCGGGATCTCGAGCAGGCGCTGAACTGGATGGTTGCCAACGCCGAGACGCTGGCAATCGACCCCGCCAGGATCGGCGCCTTCGGCTATTCCGCCGGCGCTCACCTGGCCGCCCTGCTCGCCCTGACCGAATCTGCCGCGGCGCCCCGCAGCCGGCCGGCACGCGGCTACTCGCTGCGGGCGGTCATCGCCGGCGGCATTCCCGCAGACCTCACGAAATGGCCGCAAAGCCCCGTCGTCAGACGCTTTCTGGGCGTGTCGTTCCGGGCAGACCCTCAGCTCTGGGTCGAAGCCTCGCCTATAGCCCATGTTTCCGATACCGCCCCACCGTTCCTGCTGTATCACGGCGGCGCGGACAGGCTGGTGGAGGCCGATCAGTCACGCCGCCTGCATCAGCGGCTCGCCGCACGCGGCGTGCGCGCGGACCTGCACATCGTGCCGTATCACGGACACCTGTCCATGTTTGTGTTGAACCGCTCGGCGTTACGCCGCAGTACCGCGTTTCTCGCAGACACGCTTGGCGGGTGTCTATCGGGTGGCTGAGGGCGAGAAACTCGGCGCACGATTGCTTCACGGTCTCGCTGGCGGTCACGCAAACTCCATGGCAAGCCGTTCCAGGCGGCGCTGCTGCGCCCGCAGTTGAGCGACGACCTGCCGGGCGTAGTCTTTCATCTCGGCATCCACGCGATCCATTCGTTCAACGACCCGCTGTCTGGTCGTGCTGAGCCAGGTTTCCCGCGCGCGGGACCAGTCCGCCAGGATCGCGCTGAATGCGTCGTACTCGCGCTCCAATCTGTCGCGAAGGTGCTGCAGGGCCTGGTGATGACCATGAGTCAGCGCCCGCTCAATGCGCGCTTCCGCTCGTTTGAACTGCATGGTCAAACGCGCCCGCTCGATTTCCACCCAGGGCGTTGTGCGGAGCCGTTGCGTCAGGCCCACCCACGACAAAGCGCAAATCAGCCACTTGGTCGGATCCCAGTGCCACCAGCGGGTGCCGTTGCGATAGTCGTGAGCGAATCGATGGTGAAAGTTGTGGTAACCCTCGCCATAGGTGAGCAACGCCAGCAGCGGATGGTCCCTCGAGGTATTGCCGTCGTCGTAGGGTTGCCTGCCCCAGCGGTGCGCCAGCGAATTGATGAAGAACGTTACATGATGATTGACGACGAGGCGCAGCAGCCCAGCCAGCAGCACGGTGCCCCAGAGATCGCCGGACAACCAGCCTACAGCGGCTGGCAGGGCGATATTCATGGTTAGAACGATGGCCACATAGTGATCATGCTGGAATACGACGACCGGATCTCGCTGCAGGTCTCTGACGTGCTTGAAATCCGCCACGGCTGCGGGATATTGCCGCAGCATCCAGCCGATGTGCGAATACCAGAACCCGCGCCGCGCTGAGTAAGGATCTGCCTCCTCATCGTCGACGAAGCGGTGATGGGGCCGATGCCCCGCCGACCAGACCAGAATGCTGTTCTGAATGGCCATCGCTCCGAACAGCATGAAAAAGACTCTTACTGCCCAGTGCGCTTCATAGGTACGATGAGCCCACAAGCGATGATAGCCGGCCGTGATGGACAACCCGGACGCCACGAGGAAAATCGCGAACCAGACCCAGCTTGCTGTGCTGTAACCCACGGCAACGCCGTAAAGCGGCACCAGCAGGAGCGCGGCAGCAAAGGTTCCGGTGAGAACCACGGCCGGGACCCAGTCGATGGGCGGAAGCGGATTTCTGATCTTCATATCACCGGCAAGCATAGTTGAGAATGTCCTCGTGTTCGAGGCCGGGCCAACCCGCAGGAGACTCGTATGAGCGTTCTACTTTTCCTGATCGCAGCCCTGGTGCTGATCTACTCAGCTACCGGCGGCGGCACCGCAGCGGTCGTACTGACCGCCGCGGCGATCATCGGCGCCTGGCTCGACGGCTGGCACATGGCGAGCCTCGCCGCCGGCGGCGCGCTGCTCGCCGCCGGCTTCGTGCTGCTGCAGGCAAGCCCGTTGCGTCGCAATCTGCTCAGCCGGCCCCTGCTCGGCTGGGTGCAAGGGCGGCTGCCGACGCTGTCGGATACCGAGGCGGAGGCACTCAAGAGCGGCAGTGTCGACTGGGACGGTGAACTCTTTTCCGGGCAGCCTGACTGGGCAAAACTGCTCGATGCCAGAGCCGCTTCACTCAGCAGCGAAGAGCAGGCGTTCCTCGACGGTCCGGTCGACCAGCTGTGTGCCATGCTCGACGACTGGAAGATTACCCACGAGCATTACGATCTGCCCGCCGAAGTCTGGACGTTCATTCGCGAGAACGGCTTTTTCGGGCTCATGATCCCGCAGGCACACGGCGGCAAGGGATTTTCCCACACCGCCCATTCCGAAATCGTCATGAAGATCTCGACGCGAAGCTCGTCCGCCGCGGTGACCGTGATGGTTCCGAACTCGCTCGGCCCGGGCGAACTGCTGATGGAATACGGCACCGAAGCCCAAAAGCAGCACTATCTGCCGCGGCTCGCCCGCGGCGAGGAGGTCCCCTGCTTCGCCCTGACCTCGCCGGTAGCCGGCTCCGATGCCGGCGCCATCCCGGACAAAGGCATCGTCTGCAGGGGCCAGTGGGAGGGCCACGAGGTCCTTGGTCTGAAGCTGACCTGGAACAAGCGCTATATCACCCTCGCTCCGGTGGCGACGCTCATCGGGCTCGCCGTCAAAGTCTACGACCCCGATCGGCTGCTCGGCGACGACGAGCTGATTGGCGTCACCTGCGTGCTGGTGCCCCGCGACCTCGACGGCGTGAACGCCGGCCCGCGCCATCTGCCGATGAACACCCCGTTCATGAATGGCCCCACCTGGGGCACTGACGTGTTCATTCCGCTCGACCAGGTCATCGGCGGCCGTGACATGCTTGGCCGCGGCTGGAAGATGCTGCTCGAGAGTCTCTCGATCGGGCGCTCGATCTCACTGCCCGCCATGGGCACTGGTGCCGGCAAGGTCGCGAGCCTGGCAACAGGCTCGTACACCCTGGTGCGAGAGCAGTTCGGACGCTCTATCAGCCAGTTCGAAGGCGTCCAGGAGGCTCTCGAACCCATCGCCGGCTACACCTACATGATGGACGCCGCCCGCCTGCTCACCACCGGCATGCTCGACCGGGGCGTGCGCCCATCGGTGCCGTCGGCGGTGCTCAAATACCGCAACACCGATCTGATGCGGGAAGTGATCAATCACGCCATGGATGTGATCGCGGGCCGCGGCGTGATCACCGGGCCGAGAAACTTCCTCGCCCGGGCCTATCAGGCGGTGCCGATCGGAATAACCGTCGAAGGCGCCAACATCGTCACCCGCAGCCTGATGATCTTCGGTCAGGGGGCCATTCGCTGCCATCCCTACATCGTCGATGAGATCGAGGCGGCGGGCATGACAGATGCGCGGGAAGCCGTCAGGAAGTTCGATGGTGTCTTCTATCGCCACCTCGCGCACACTACCCGCAACGCGCTGCGCGCTTTTGTTCTGGGGCTGACGCGCGGACGTGGCGAACGGGTACCCCACGCCGGCAACCTCGAACGCTATTATCGGCAGCTCGCACGCTTCTCCGCGGCGTTCTCGCTGCTGACCGACGTCACACTGATGACCATCGGCGGCGGTCTCAAGGCACGCCAGCGCCTTTCCGGGCGCATGGCCGATTGCCTGATCCATCTCTACTACGCCACCGCCGTCATCAAGCAATGGCACGATGAGGGCTACCCGGAAGATCAGCAGCCACTGGTCGAGTGGGCACAGCAGACGAGCCTGCGCGATGCCCAGACCGCCCTGCGCTCGCTGATCATCCATTTCCCAGTCCCGGCGCTGCGCTGGCCATTGCGGCTGCTGGTATTCCCACTCGGCGCCACCGGTCTCAACGGCCCCGACGATTCCCTCGGAGCCCGAGTAGCCGCCACCATTGTCGAAGATACCCCCGTCCGCCAGCGGGTCAGCCGCGGGTGTTACGTCACCACCGATCCCGACGATTCGCTCGGACGCGTGCTCGATGCCTACCGTCTCGCCAACGACACCCGCGAGTTGCGCATGCGCCTGCACCAGGCCATGCGCGAACGGGACGAAAACGAGCTGGGACGAATCGATCGGCTGATGGGCCATGAGCGCCGGGAGCTCGTGGATTGGGCCTGTGAACAAGGCATAATTAAAGAGGCGGAATGCGGCCTGCTGCTCGAAGCCCTGGTCTCCCTGTACGACGCAATCCGGGTGGACGCGTTCGACGCGGAAGGCATCAGGGAACTCGCCGAGGTTTCACACGGCAAGCGTCGTACGGTGGAGCGGCCGGAGCCGCTCTAGCCAGCGGCATGTCAGGGGTGAACCGCAGCTCAGGACGATGGTGGGGCTGGCCGGATAATACACTTGGTGGTAGCTTCGCCTGCAAAGGGTGCACACGCTGGCACACCGGACGCATCCTCCAGGGAGAAGACCATGCAGAACCGAAACCGCCTTTCCCTCCGCCTGCTCGCCACGCTTATGCCCACACTGGTACTCATGAGCCCGGCAGTCAATGCCGAATCCGATCAGCCAGCCTATGATGGAACCGATCTGTACCTCAACAACTGCGCGAACTGTCATGGCGTATACGGAGAGGGGGACGGTATCGTCACCCCCACCCTATCGACGGTCCTGCTCGACCTGCGCTATCTGAGCGCCCGCAACGACGGCACTTTCCCTCGCGACTTCGTCACCGACATCATCGACGGACGCGCCACTCGCGCCACCCACGGCCCGGAGGGTATGCCGGTGTGGGCCGCTGAGTTCTCCCGCCAGGAGGGTTTCGACGAACAGGCCGAAGCACGGGTCACGGCAAAGATTGACGCCCTGGTCAATTTCCTGGAGCAGATTCAGCGGCAATGACTCGCCATTGCCGCTGCATGCCCCGGCCCCCGGGTGGCAACCCTAAACGTAAAAGTCCAGCTCTTCCAGTGACTTGAGCAGGTCGCGCATTTTGATCGGATCGTCGCCGAAGAAGAATACAAGACCCCAGTGCGTGCCGAATGCGGAGCGGTCCGGCACCGTTTCCTCTGCCGGTTCAGGGAGCTCGTGCGACTCGAAATAGGGATGGTCGACACACTCGGGCGGCAGTTGCAGCTTACTGACGACCCGACGACGCGGGTAGACGCCGAAACAACCGGCGTAGCCGTGCGCGTCGACCACTTCATCGGGAAAGAACGCTCTGACTTCCTGTTTCGTGGTCTTCGGATCGAATACCAGCATTGACGCCTGGTAAGCGCTGAAGCCATAGGCGCGCTCGATGAGCTCAAAGGCTTTGAATCCGGGCGGCCGGTAGGCTACTTCGCCGAAGTACATCTCGCCGTCTGCGGTCACGAAGTACTCGGGGTGAATCAGGCCGAATTGAATGTCGAAGGTCTTGATGAGCTTCTCGACCTGCTGTGTAATCGCATTCCGCCAGCTCTCAAGCTCTTTGGTGGCCGGAACGAACACCGAGTACCCGAGGGTGACGTATTCCGAAATGTTCAGAAACTGGATCTTGCCATTGTGAATCCAGGCTTCAACGGCGAATTCCCATCCGCTGAGATGGCTCTCCATGAGCAGGGGATACTCTTCATCCGGAATCAGGTCGATCTCTTCCATGGTCCGGATCATCCGGTGGCCGAGACAGCCCGCTTTGTCGAAGGCCTTGACGTGAATCGGGTCGTCGGGGTCGCCCTCAAGCTTCAGCAGCGTCTGGTTGACGCGTTTCATGAAGCGCACGATGTCGTCCTTCTCGTGCGCCTCTTCGAAGATGCCGACCCGGATGCCGCCGAGCTGCGCGCGCCGCTTCATCAGAGCTTTGTCGCGGAAGAGGATGGACTGGCCATACATGCGGGGGTTGTCCAGAAGAACAGAGTTGATCGCGCCCGACCATTCCACCGTTTCTTCAAACAGGGGAATGGCTACATCGACGCCACGCTCTTTAAGGACTTCGGCGATCTCCATGGAGCGATCGTTCAGGCGCACGAAATCCCAGGGGATGAACGGAATTTTGTTGGCTTCGCAGAAGTCTGCGGCCCATTCCGGAGCAACGACCACGTAGCGCCGATCAAACTTCTGTGCCGCCTTGATCGCATTGAGGCTCCAGCCCAGAAGTGCAATGAAGCCTTTTGAGGGATCCTTTTCCCGTTCCGTGCCTTTGGTGGAATCGAGCGTGGGGTCGACCCAGGACGCCAGGTTCGGATCCATGGCACCGGCACCCGACTGCTCAGGCTGACGCTCAGCTGCCTTGGCTGGCATATCTGAAGAGGATTTAGTGGGTTGGCTTGACTCTGATGTCGACATAATTGAAGGCTCCTTGTCGTCGTCCGCATGGCTTTGGTAGTGCGTTCACCAAGCACTCCAGCGACGCTGCTTTATGTCGTTCATCTATCGTCGCTGACGATGCACACCATCTTCGTTTGAGAGTCAGTATACAGCATATCTGTTCGGAAGACAGACGAAGCCATGCGCAGCAGAACGCCCCCGTCAGAGTTCAGCGCTTTGCCGCCCAACTGCCGCGCGCAAGCTTCACTACGGTGCTGACGTCTTCAGCCGGCACATCTTCTGGCGCACCTATCTCGAGCGGATCGTAGTGGAACACATAGAGCCGCGATACGAATTCAGCGACAGGCAGAGATGCCTCGCCATAGAGCTCACCATGGCCGTGTGTCGACGTTATGATCCCCTGGCCCCAGTTCTGACCACTGTCGTTATTGGGATTGAAAAAATAGACCCGCATGCGGCTCCCGGGGTCGAGTGCAAGACGCTGGATAGTGATGGCGTGCCAGCCAAGAAACCGGCTCGAACTGTCGGTGACGGCGATACCGGCAGGCTGCGGGCTGATAACGGGCAGATTGCCATTGTAATAGGGGTGATAGCTGGCATAGAAATCTCTGACAAAGCCATCGAAGTCCTTCAGGCCGCCCGTGTAAACATCGACCGCAATGCGAAACCCCAGCCCGACGTGATCGCCGTGGAACTCGGCATTGACCCACTTGTGAGGATCTTCGCCGCGTCCCACGCTGCGGCGGCCCATCTCATAGTAGATACGATCGAGATGGGGCACGGTAATCAGGGACACGGCATCCACATCGACCGGCGGCTCGGTCGCGAGGCCGGCGCTCAGCACGCTGGAGGAAATGCTCGACCCTTCGAAGCGCATGACGACTTCATCGTCCCGTGCGGCCCAGGCGATGATACGCAGCAAGACATCGGGCTCATTGTAAGCCCACATCGAGATGGCGCGGGTCGACTGGCAGGTCGGGTAATTGCCCTGGCCGACGCCCAGCGGAAGTCCGAGCACATTGATCACGTCGGCCAGAAGATAGCACTCAGGAGAACGGACGGTTCCGAACACTTCGGTAATCTTGTTCGCCGCCACAGCGCACAGCGGAAGCCTGATCTGGCGCCACAGCGATGGGGCCACCGGCGGCGAGAAAAGAACGCCTCGTTCGAGCAGCATAGCCAACCCATAGGCGGCCTGGCTGGTTTCGGGGAATACCGCTTCATCGATCAATCGGTGTATCAGCGCGGGATAGCAATCAAACGCTTCCGCTCCAGTGTGGCTCAGACCGAGCGCGGTGGGAATCAGTTCGTTCCAGCGGGTACGAAGGTGATGAATCAGAACCGGCAGATAGGGCGAAACAAGCCCGGTTCGGTGCATGGCCTGGGCAAAGGCAATGGCCTCCTGCAGCAGCGTGGCGTCATCCATCACCGCAAGACGCTCACGGTATATCTCGAACCCCGGATCCTCACGACAGCCCTCGCTCGGACTGAAAACCGAAGTGACCAACTCCTGCGCATCCGCCCCGGCTTCGCCTTCCAGCACATCCGGGCGGCTCATGCAGCCGGCGATCTGGGTCACCATGTGCTTGATACCGTTCACCTGAACGGGACGCTGCTCAAGAATCCGCCAGACTTCAGCCACCAGATTCTCGAGCAGGTTCTCATAGCCCAGATGCTCGAGCAGATAGCGGTACAGGTTCTGAACGGCATAGCCGAGACGGTCTGGCCGTAGTCGATCCGCCTCCTGCAGCTCGCCCACCACGAGATCCAGGTTCATCGCCATGACCTGAGCGAGGAAGTGCTGGGCATACTCGGCTGACAGGCTCGCGTGGGTGTAGTCTCCCTTGGCAACCGCGAGGATGCGAATCTCACTCAGAATTTCGACCTGTGAGGCGACCACCTCACCGTAACGTACGGTTCGTGCGGCGAATGCGGGGACCAGGGTTTGAGGGTAGTCCCAGTCACTGCCGCGAAAGAGGCCGGCATTCTCGAACGCAGGCACGCGCAGGTAGAGCTCACTGATTCCACCCGGCTCGAGCATCAGCGCCTGTGCCGGCTCGAGCACATCGAAAATTGCCGATACACCGCCATCGGCGTTGTCCGCGGCGAGCCGGTTGATGGCGCTATCGATTCGCTGCGTCAGTGTGCTCAGAATGTCGGGCTCATGTCCGTGAACGCTCATGTGCTCCTCCTGGATCGTGCCAGGTTTTCAGTGATGCAGGGGCAGTCTAGGGGGTTAGTTGGGCGCCGTCATTCGTGGCGGAGAGGGAGGCGTAAGGGATAGTCGACTGCCTTCGGCGTACTCCATCGCGCTCTTTTTTCTACCGCACGATCACGAGACGAGCATCGAACTCACCGCCCGGTGCCAGCTCCATGGTCAATCTCAGGCCGCTCATGGACTGTCCACCGGGCCCGTCGCGCAACAAACCGTCCGGCCGCCACTCGCCAAGAAAGATGCCCTCGAACGCGTGGGACGGATCGCCGTCGTCGACTACTATTCGGCCGAGCTCGCCGCCGTCGTGCAGACCGGTGACAACGATGTGCATCCGCTGATCGCCTTCGCGCTGTCCGCGCGTGCCGCGAATCACAAAGGGCGGCAGCACGCCTGACGGCCAGTGCAACTCTGCGGTGTAGCGCACGGGTTGAAGCAACTGCCGTATCGCGGGGCTGTCCGCCTGCCGATAGCGTTCGGCCTCGCCGGCCGACAACGGATGCCGGACGGCAACACTGAACGCGAACAGCGAATCCGCCTCACCTTGCGGGTAGGGGACAACGCGTGCGGTACCGGCAGCATCGAATGGCGGCGTTTGATCGGCCGCCGGCTCCAGAGGGTCTTCGGCCGTCGATCCGGCTAGTGCGTGCAACCCCAGCGCGGACGGCGACTGTCCTGACGCGAATGCGTAGGTATTCTGAGGTGCTGCCTGAATCGACGTGGCCAGCCAGTTCAGCCCGACAGCCCGTTGATCGGTGCGGGTCTCGGCACGCGCGGACAGCGAGCCTTCGGCAGCCGCGCCCTGTGCCTGTGCATCCGCCAAGGCGAACACCGGACCGGCGCCGGACAGCGCTTTGGCGTGCACCTGCAAGACGTTCCTCGTGAATCCCGCCGCACGCGATTCCGCGGCACCTGCTTCTGCATCGAGCCGAGCATCGCCCCCGCGCGCGTTGCTGTCGATCTGCAGACGTGGGGCCTGCTCGGCCCGCACTGTCACCTCGCTGCTCGCAAAGCCACCGTTGGCGGGCAGAACGCCCTCCGGCCGTGCGCTGCCCGCTGCCGCATCACTCTGCACGGCGACATCTTCACTGGCCGCTGATTCGACGGTAACCCGGGACAGCGCATCGCCGCCGATACCGAACTGTTCCGCCCAGTCGATGCCCTCACTTCGCGCCGCGCCGTATTTTGCCGCATCTTCGCGGCTGAGCTCCACGCTGCCTTTCGCGCCGGGACCACCGGTCGATTCGACGCGGATATCGACTTTGCCTGCGCCGGCCGGTGCGGTTGCGGCCGCTTCGAGCAAGGCCGTGCCGCCGGCGCCACTGGCGTCGCCGGTGCCCGCCGCACCGCCCAGCGCCTCACCGCGCAGGATCAGCTCACCACCTGAATTGCTGCCCCCGAGGGTCACCCGCGCATCACCGCCGCCGCCTCCCTCGTGACCATCGCCACCTTTGCTTTCGGCCATCAGGTACAAGCGCTCACCGTCGTGCGAACGCTGCAGCCGGTTGCTCGCGTCGGCACCCTGGCCCGCGCGGGTATCGTTGTTGCCACCGGTTGCACGCTGCTCCAGTCGCAGCCTGCCACGCGTCTTGCCACCGACGACGTTGTCGATGTGGGCTTCAGATGGACGGCTGCCGGAACCAGCGCTGGACCGCACCCGGATCGTCACATCATCGTTATGCTTCGATTCGGCGAAGAAATCACCGAGTTCCGCGAGACCACCCGCGCCGCCCGCGCCGCCCCGACTGGTACCGCTGATGACGATCGGTCCAAGGCTGATCACCTTCGCCGCGGTTTTCGCTCTGCCGCCGGACGCTCCCCCGCTGCCGCCGTTCGCCGCCACATCGACGTTGATGCGCTCGAGGCCCTGGTGTGTGAAGTCCACGGTGGACTCGGCGCTTCCACCGCTGCTGCCCCGTCGACCGCTGCCCCCGCGCGCCACCTGCTGCAGGCTGGCCCGACCGGTCGTCCTGACAACGGCCGCGTTATTCAGCGTGATGGCGCCACCGCCACCGGCACCGCTGCCACCACCCGCATTGACGCGCACTTTAGCGTCACCGCCACCGGATGAGATAGCCTGTGCCGATGCACTCGCACCGGCCCCGGCGCTGCCAGTCGCCTTGCCCCTGCCGCCGCCACCGCCGGACGCGCGCGCGCTCGCCTCGACGGAACCAGGACCCGAATTTCTGGCAATCGCGGTCGCAGATCCGGACCCGGCAGCGCCGCCCGAACCGCCGCTGCCACCGGTGCCGCCATCACCCCGCGCTGTGGCCTTGGCATCGCCGCGCACGGCCGTCGCAAAAGCATTGGCGCTACCCGAACCGCCGGCGCCGCCAATTCCGGCGTTCGAAGAACTGCCAACCCCACGCACGGTACCGCCGCCACCACCTCGGGCAACCGCGTCAACACTGACGTCTCCATCGCCGGTCGTGCTCGCACGTGCCAGCGCAGTGGTAGGGCCACCGCGTCCGCCGTTGCCGTCCCTGACGGCACCGCCCCCGGCACCACCGCCGGCGCGGGCCGTGGCTTCGCTGTTGAAATTCAGGTTGGCGGATTCTGCGGTCGCCGATGCGCTGGCCCCCGCGGCACCATTACCTGCCTTGCCATCGGCTCCGTCGCCAGCGCCGGTGCCTCCTGCCCCGCCGGCGCCACCGCCAGCACCCGCGGCAGTGGCGTGTGCCTCCGTTTTGACGGGATCACCGCTCGCAATACCTTGAGTCCAGTCGGTGATCGCAGTGGCCACGGCACTTTCGGCCGACCCGCCGTCCGCACCCTCGCCGCCTGCCGCGTCCTCGTCGTCTTCGCCCTCCGGGCTTCCCGGCCCACCGGAGCCGCCTTGTCCGCCAGAGGTACCACGGCCATCGGCAACGGCACGGTTAACGGGATCGGCCGAGCGAGCGACTGCAGAGCCGATCTTGGCCGCAAAACCGGGCGAACCGCGCTCGCCTGGATCGCCCGCCTCACCGTCGGCACCATCCAGGCCGGGGACGCCTTCGCGGACGACCTCGCGCGCGTCGGCAGTCAACGCGACGGCCAGCGCTAACGCTGCAAGCCCGATCCAGGCAAGCCTTGGCAAACGGATGCGCCGCGGCGCGGGAATCTCTATTGCAGCCATAACGAACGTCCGAATTGATAGGAACAGTGAGCCTGACTCAACTTACAGATACTGACTGCAAGCTCGGATACTGGATAGGCGTTCCCTACTGGGGCAACGGATATTGTACGGAGGCGGTGGACGCTGTTGTTGATTTTTGACTCAAAGAATACGGGCTCCCGCTGGTTTACGCGAGGCACCTGAGAGAAAATCACCCTTCAGAAAGCGGGGATGCAATGACATTTCATTCGGGTACCGATCCAGAACTCAGGGAGACACCATGCTCGAAAAGATCGCAGGAAAACTCAAAGCTGCCGAGGATCAGGCCCGTCAGACAGAAGCCGGGATGGCCGAGCAATTCGACGACCCGATCGCCCGGAAAACCGGCTGGACGCGTCTTCATGGAGGCGGCTCCTCCGGCCGAACTCGCAAGCTATCCGAGAACTCGACCGGCCAAATCCGGGTAGTCAACACGCTGCGTGGCCTGATTCTTCCCATCGTTTTCGGACTTGCCGCGATCGCCCTGGTCACATTCGGGACCATCGATCTCTTCCGTTCGATGACCAGTGATGCTGTAGACATGTCGATCACGGGTTTCCTGGTCCTGCTGTTTGCCGCGGCATTCGTGTCATTGCCTGCGTATCTAACCCTCCGGCCCAAAGAGCGGCTGACCTTCGACAAGGCGTCAGGATATTTCTGGCGCGGCCGCAAACCGGCTTCACTCGGGGACAGCGATGAGGCACACCGTCTGGAGCGGATCAAGGGCTTGCAAATTCTTCCCAAGTACATTCAAAAAGTCAGTCAGGGCCGCAATGATAGCTACTGGAGCTACGAGTTCAATCTCATCCTCGACGACCATGAACGGATGCTGGTGACCGACCACGGCGACCGCAGAGCCACTCGGGCCGATGCCGAAAAACTGGCCCGCATCCTGGACGTTCCGGTGTTCGAGGCCTCGCAATAGTCAGGCTCTCGGCTGCTACCAAGTACAGGTTTGCAGGTAAGTGGGTATTCCTCGCTGCTCTCGTGCCACGCCCTCGGGTCAATCTCACCCGTTATCACGGCGTCTTCGCCCCGAACTCGCCCATGCGCCGCGCGATCGTGCCAGCACCGGCACGCGTTCGGCGGCAAAAGCCCAAAGACTCAGCCACTGCGCAGGCAACCCGGCAACACCCCGCAGATTCTTCCACCGACCGAGCCGAGCACCACCACACCCCCTCCCGATCTGTTCGCCAAACGCCGATAAGTCTCAGGCAAAGGCACCTCCGGCGCTAACCCGGAAAACGACCCGTTGTTCTTCCTATTCGCCCCCGACTTCGCAATTCCCCCCACCACGTGTCCGCCAAAATCCCGCATCCGAATGAGCAGTCCGCTCGATCCGTCCGTTCACGTCCAGAACCAATCCAGTTCAGATCGGATACCCTCGACGGCAATACAAACTAACTCCGGAGCAAAGCCCCGCTGAAACTCCTCGTATAAACGCCACCAATTGCCAACCTGAATGCATCGCCTGTTCCGGAGGGGTTGGTGACGGGCGTGACCACGTAGACAGCGACGACACACAGTTGGCGGAGAGGGAGGGATTACCGCCGCCGCTACGCGGCGACGTTCTCTTCAGCTCACGCTTCGCGTGAGCCTTACCGGAAATGGCGGTGGCCAGTATGGCGTTGTCGTCGGGGTCTGGCGATAACTCCACCGTCGGCAGTTCTTGCAGCACGGTTGCCTGGCGCCGCAATCCGTTCACCAGCGTGCCCGCTTCGGCGGGTCTGAGGTACTTGGTCAGTTTCTGATAGCGGGAAACACGGCGGAGCTCTTCGAGTTGGGACTCAGAGGTGATCAGTTCAAAGGCCTTCTTGCGCCAAGCCCGGTAGATCAAATCGGGCGGCGTACCAGAAGTGATCAATGCGGCAAGCAGGATTCCAGTGTCAAGAACAACCCGCAAAACTGTTAGCCGTTGGCCAAAGCTTCGTTGATCGCCTCTAAGATGTCATCCTGCCGATAATCCCGGTTGCGCTGCTTCACGTCCTGAACCGTTAGTTCGAACAGGCGCGCCTGGACCGCCTCTTCCACGAACTGGGAGAGATCACCCTTTTTCGTACCACGCCGGCCCAAGTAAGCCCGCAGGCTCTTGTCCACGTCGCCCCGCACGACGATCGACCATCGAACCGTGCTCATTTGTGTTCTCCGAGGGAATTTCCCGATCACAATCTACGCTTATCCGCATAAACGTACAAGCGTATAGGCATTTAACCGACGTTTTCGGCGGCTTTTAGCAGATAGTCTCGCCCGATCAGCGGCGGCACCCAACATCAGGTGGTTGATGAATGTCTTCATGGATGTCATCCCACTCCAGGGACCTAATCGTACTGAACGGTCAGTTTTCGCTATAGTTCCACAGCATGTTGATCAGCAACACAGGTTCAGACGGAGTGAGAGTGCAACAGATCGGCGCCCCGCTCGGCGCCGTCGCCGACGGCGTCGATGTGCGCGGGTTGAGCGAGGCGCAATTCGCGGAGGTGCAGGCGCTGTTTCAACGCCATCACGTGCTCGTCTTCCGCGGCCAGACCCTCACTCCAGAGGAGCAGCTCATCTTCGGGCGGCGCTGGGGCAAGCTGGTGCGACACCCCTACGCGGGCATGAAGGCTTACCCCGACATCATCGAGCTGAAGAATCCCGGTAAGGCCAGGGATATCAATCAGCACTGGCATTCGGATATGACCTACAACCCGGCCCCGCCGAAGCTGACCATGCTCTACGCCCTGGAGGCGCCCGACATCGGCGGCGATACAGCCTTCGCCAATCAGGCGCTGGCCTATGCGGAACTCTCTGAAGGCTTGCGCCGGGTGGTGGATTCCCTGCGGGCGGTGCACTCTGCCGAAGGCCTGGCTGGCCGGTACGGGGCAGACCCGGCCGAGGCACCGCGCGCCGAGCATCCGGTGGTGCGCACCCACGACGAAACCGGCCAGCGTGCGCTTTACGTCTGCCGTGCCTTCACCCGCCGCTTCGTGGGCTGGACGCGGGAGGAAAGCGCCGGGCTGCTGGAGTACCTGTTCAACCACAGCGTGCGCCCCGAGTTCCAGGCCCGGCACGCGTGGCGCCCGGGCGACCTGGTGCTGTGGGACAACCGCTGCCTGCTGCACTTCGCCGTGCACGATCACGGCGATGCAGCGCGGCGGATTCATCGCCTGCAGGTGTCGGGCCCGGTGCCCGCCTGAGCGGACTCGAGAGATCACACCGCCGGATGATCGAGTCCGCTGCCCACCTGGTGGATCACATGCTGCCGCAACAGCCCATTCGGCAGTGGGTGCTTGAATGATCCATGCGCTGGAGCTCGGTCGTAACGCTGGGCGTCTACACCCCGTCAAACAGCACGAACACCCCAATGGAGATGAAAACGGCGGCAGCAACGCCATCTGGATCAAGGCGCAGCGGCAGCCGCTCCGCGCTGAAGCGTCGCCGAGCGCCCACGGGGTACGTTGGCCAGCCATCATGCCTGCCGTTGTTCCCAGCACCACCATCCAGACCGGTTCGTACTTGGCGGCAAGCACGACGGTGGCGATCTGGGTCTTGTCGCCGATCTCGACCAGGAAGAACGCGATCAGCGTCGTTAGAAACGCGCCATATGGGTAGCTAGCCGCGGCATCATCCTCCTTGTCGGGAACAAGAATCCACAGACCCATGGCGATGAAGGCGCCGGCGACCAGCCAGCGGAGAACTGCAGGGTCCAGGAGCCGACTTATCCAGCCGCCAATCTCGGCGGCGATGCCGTGATTGGCCAGGGTTGCGAGCAGGATGCCAGCGATGATGGGCCAGGGCTTGCGGAAGCGGGCTGCGAGAACCAGCGCGAGGAGTTGGGTCTTGTCGCCGATTTCGGCAAGCGCCACCGAGACGGTGGAAATCAGAAAAGTATCCAAGATCAGTCCAGAGGGGCAGGAGACGCTACCTATGACACGCCGCCTCGCCCCACCCCGGTTCAAGGTCGCCGTGTCAAAGGTCTCGCCAGGCCCGCAGGCCGCGCACACCATGATCCATGCGGATCAAGTGTGTTGATGCACGCCCTTCGCCAGCCGGCGAAGGAGGCTACTCCCCTAAGACGCGAAAAACTATACGCATGGGCTGGCGATGGCACAAGGCGGCTGGGCCCTGGGAAAGTACGTAGCTGCAGGCAACATCAGAACCGATTCGATATGGTAGATTTCAGGTCCATGCCTTCTAGTCGGACCACAGATATGTATTCACGCTCTCTCATCTTTTCCCTCGGACTTTTCGCCCTCGCTGGTTGCGCCGGTGAAGAGATCACACAGTGCACGACGGAGCCTCAATCAGCCTGGCAAGACGCCGAAGCGTTTCAACAGAATCTTCAAGATCGTTACCGGTTAACGAGTTGGCGGTCACTGAGGGCAACTGCTACGAGATCTATGGGGTTGGATTCCGAGCAGAATAAAGTGGAGATCTACTTCAACCCGGTCGATGGCAGCGTCGTCAAACGCGAAGAAGGCTGATTCGTGGGCGAGCCGGCGTCCATCCAGATCTGGGATCCGGTGGTTCGAGGGTTCCATTGGACGCTGGCGGCCGCGGTCATCACGGACTACTGGTTCACCGACCCGGGGAGCGACCTGCACGACTGGATTGGGTACCTTGCTGCGGCAGCGGTCGTGGTGCGGATCGTATGGGGATTCATCGGTAGCGGATACGCACGCTTCGATAGCTTCACCCCCAGCCGCGCACGCATTCGGGAACATCTCAGGGCTCTATCAGCTAGGCAGGTACCTCTGGAATCCGGCCACAATCCGCTCGGGGCGCTGATGATCTACGTAGTGTTCTTCCTGATCGCAATCTTGACCGTGACGGGGTGGATGCATGAGGAGATCGACGCGCTATTTGGAAACGACTTGCTGCAGGAGATCCATGAACTCGCCGCACACCTGTTGTGGATCGCCGCGCTGGTTCACGTCGCGTCGGTTATTGTGGTCCAGTACGCCGGAAGAGTTGAACTCATACGGCCCATGATTACTGGGCGTAGGCGTCCCTGGCGTTGATTGAGCCGCGAAAGCCTGAAGCGCGCTGTGACGAACACAAAAGCAGGCCGAAAGCGGTAAAGCGGTCGAGCTGACACGGCGGGGCGAAGCGGTTGCCGTCCTGATCGGGCGCCGGCAGTACGAGCGACTTACCAGCCGGTACCGCAGCTTCTTCGATGCTTACGAAGATTTCACTCAAGACATTGATCTGGTCGAACTGGGTATCGACCCCGATGAGCTGTTCGCCGGAACCCGGGACCAAGCCCGCGGCCGCGACGTTAACCTGTGACGACGAGATTCCTGCTCGACACCAACGTGGTGTCGGAGCCACTGCGGCCGCACCCCGCTACCACGATCATGCGAAAACTCCGCGACCATGATGGCGAAATGGCGACCCAGTCTCTCGTGTGGCATGAACTTCGATTCGGATGCGCCCGACTGCCGAAGTCTCGAAGGCGCGAGGCCATCGAACGTTACCTCGACGACGTGATAACGCTCAGCTTTCCGATCCTCGATTACGACCAACGAGCCGCCGATTGGCACGCGTTGGAACGTGCCCCGCTCTTTGTCGACGGGCAGATCGCAGCGATTGCGCACGTCAACGAACTGATACTCGTCACCTCAAACAAACCCGATTTCACCGGGTTCAGGGGCCTTCAGGTCAAGTCCTGGTAGCACAGATAGACACCAGTCGAATCGACTCATCGGTTCTGACATGCGACATGACCCGTATTCCCGAACAACGTCTCGCACAGGATATGACGCCGTATAGGCGCAATAGATAGACAATATCGAGTAAGAGCAGCTCAGCTGGAACCTGCATCTACGTCAACTTGACCTCAGCAACTTCCGGATTTATGCGATCCGACTTGTCTCGACGCCCCTCAGCGGCCAGCGGGAACTTCCTTGGCCCTCGCCTACCCGCCATCCACACATGCTCCAGCACCGCCAGCTCCCGTTCGCCAATTGATAGGATCGGGAACGCTCGTGCGGGGGCGCGGCATGTCGTCATGCGGCCCAGGCTGGCGGCGGAAGGCCGGTGAGTCTAGGATCGCAGAAAACCGATGATCAATCGGTCTTTGTCCTGCGGATCACATGAGGGGAGGCTCGATGATCTATCTGGTGACCAAGTTCGC
Organism: Gammaproteobacteria bacterium; assembly: GCA_034522075.1. Classification (GTDB taxonomy): domain Bacteria; phylum Pseudomonadota; class Gammaproteobacteria; order Pseudomonadales; family Azotimanducaceae; genus UBA7803. Next base: position 98,983 of record JAXHLO010000022.1, read on the forward strand.
GACCACGGCGTTCATCGTCGTGCTCGTCTCGGAGCTGGCGAAACGTTCGACGCTGGCCGGCGCTATTCTCGCCTCCATCCCCACCGTTTCCGTGCTCGCCATGATCTGGATCTACCTGGAAACCCGTGACACCGGTCGCTTAGCCTCATTCTCCGTCGATGTCGTATGGCTGGTGCTGCCGTCGCTGGTGCTGTTCGCCGTGCTGCCGGCACTGTTGCGGATCGGCGTCGGCTTCTGGTGGAGCCTTGCCGCAGGCATCGCCGCGACGGCATTGGCCTACTGGGGGGCCGTGCAGCTGATGGGATGGTTTCGCGGGTAACCCAAGTCGACCACGAAGAATCAGCCGCCCAGACCCGCGGAGACCCATGTGAATAGAACGAACCCGCCAACCAGCGCGACCAGCTTCCACTCGGGTGGCTGCCCACGCAGCAGTAGATAGGCCGATGCGGCCGCCAGCAGCGCTGGAACCAGGAAGGCGCCAGACTATGCCGGTTTCTGCCTGACCGGCTTGCAGCCTCGTCACCAGCGATTCGAGGGCGATACAGAGCGCGCCGCCCAAGGCGAAACTGAGTCGAGCCCGGTAGAGCCGGGGGAGAGCCGACATGCGGCTGGCGGAGAGGGAGCGATTCGAACCCTCGATGTTTCCTGGTATTTCAATATGTTACAAACGTACCGTGTCTAGATCATGTCTATTGCTGAGCCGTGACGGGCACGTCTTTCGGCGCACTCGCGACCACTGCGGGTAAACTCCCTCAGGCGTACACCTGATCCCAGCTTGGAGTTAATGGCCACCTGATTCCAGCCAACGATAACGACGTGATGAACATCGTATCGAAGCATTTGGCGGGAATCATTGCCGCTTCGGTTGTCATCCTCTATTTTGCGACTTCTATCCTATCCAATGGTTTCTCCAGGATTTGAACGCGAACAACCGGATCGATAGCCACGACCCGAAGGCGGCCGTGCGGCAGATTCAGGCCGGCGAGTCGGGCCTGGGCGGCGAGGAGGTGGTGCGCCGCCAGCAGCAGTATGGCCCCAACCGCCTGCCGGAACCGCCGCTTCCGGGGGTCGGGGTAATCTTCCTGCGCCAGTTCCTGAGCCCCTTCATCTATATCCTGCTGATCGCCGCGGCGGTCTCGCTGGCCATCGGCCAGATCCCCAGCGCGGTGTTCATCGTCGCCGTGCTGCTGCTCAATGCGGCCATCGGCACGATGCAGGAGTATTCCGCCCAGCGTTCGGCGGCAGCCCTGCGCAACATGGTCCGGGGCGAAGCACATGTGATCCGGGATGGCATTGCCCAGCGGATCGATATCGAAGAACTCGTGCCCGGAGACGTGGTCCTGCTCTCTTCCGGCGACAAGGTGCCGGCCGATATACGCCTTGCTGTCAGTCACAGTCTGAGTATCAACGAATCCCTGCTGACCGGGGAATCTCTCGCCGTGACCAAGAATGCCCAGGCCGAGGTGCCAGCGGATGCGCCCATGGCAGAGCGTTACAATCAGTGCTTCGCCGGCAGCACAGTCACCCACGGCCGAGCCCAGGGCGTGGTTATCGCGACCGGTCTGGACACCGAACTCGGTCACATCGCTCACTCGCCGTAAGCAGCACCGATTCCTCGGAACCGCCGTTGATGATCCGCATCCGGCGTTTCACCTATCAACTGGCGCTGGCCATCGCGGTGGCCATACTGCTGTTGATCGGGCTGATGCTGGTGCGCGGCGGCTACAGCACCGAGGGCATGCTTCTGATGGCCATCGGCCTGGCGGTGTCCGTGATCCCCGAAGGCCTGCCAGCCGCCTTGACCGTAGCGCTGGCAATCGGCATGCGCCGGATGGCAGCCCACAACGTGATCATCCGCCGCCTGGTAGCGGTCGAGGCGCTGGGGTCGTGCACGTTCATCTGCTCCGACAAGACCGGCACGCTGACGGTGAACGAACTGACGATCCGGGCCATCGAACTGCCGGACGGCTCGAGCTACGCGATCAGCGGCGAAGGTGATCGGCCCCGGGGGGCGCATCATCGGCGAGGATACCCAGCGGCTGCAGCGCCTGTGCATGACCGGCCTGCTGGCCAATGAGAGCTACCTGGACTACGCAGGCGGGGAATGGGTATCCGATGGCGACATCGTCGATGTGGCCTTTCTGGTTCTGGCCAAAAAGCTGGGCCTGTCCCTGAGCCGGGTGCGGGAGGAATGGGAGCAGGTAGACCTGATCCCGTATGAATCGGAACGGGCCTTCAGCGGCAGCCTCAACAGGAACGGCGATCGGCCCGTGCTGCATGTCAAAGGCAGCCCGGAGAAACTGCTCAGCACTGCTGCGACCGGATGCAGACTGCGGCCGGACGCGCATGTCCCCATAGACCGCGAGTCGATCGAGGCGACAGGTTCGAAGAGTCTGGCGGGACAGGGCTATCGCGTGATCGCCCTGGCCCAGCGCACACGCGGAGACGCGACGAAGCGCCATGGAGCAGCTCGATTAGACTGATCTTCCTCGGCATGGTCGGCATGATCGATCCGGTGCGGTCCGAAGCCCGGGACGCCATCGAGCGCTGCCGTCAGGGCGGTATCGAGGTCGCCATGATCACCGGCGATCATCCTGCCACCGCCCGGGCCATCGCCCTGGAACTGGGGCTCTGCGAGGAGGATGACCCCGTGGTGTCCGGCAGAATGATCGCGCGCAGATCGCGGCGGCGCAGGCACGAGGCGCGCGGAAGCCTCGATGCACTGATCAAGCCGGCGCGCGTATTCGCCCGCATCGAACCGACGCAGAAGGAACAGATCGTCGACAGTCTGATGCGGGCCGGGCATTTCGTGGCGGTAACCGGTGACGGTGTCAATGATGCCCCCGCCATGCGCTATGCCAACGTCGGTGTTGCCATGGGCAAGCGCGGCACGGACGTGGCCAAGGAAACCGCCGACCTGATCATCACCGACGACAACTTCGCCTCCATCGTCGATGGGATCGAGCAGGGACGCATCGTCTACAACAATATCCGCAAGGTAATCGGCCTGCTGATCGCCACGGGTTTCTCGGCGCTGTTGCTGTTCTTCCTGACCGTGCTCGCGGGTCTGACCATGCCCATGATCGCGGTGCAGCTACTGTGGCTGAACCTGGTGGCCAACGGCCTGCAGGACGTGGCGCTGGCCTTCGAACCGGGCGAGGGCGGCGAGCTGGCCCAGCGTCCGCGCAGGCCATCGGAGCCGGTGTTCGAAAAGCACATCATCGCGCACGTGCTGGTCGCCGGCGGCGCCATGGGTGTGCTGGCCTTCGCCACCTTTGCCTATCTCCTGTTCACTGGCAGCGAGGCCGGTACCGGAGGCGCGCAACCTGACCCTGATGCTGATGGTACTGTTCGGCAATATCCACGCGCTCAGCAGCCGCTCCGAGACGCGCTCGCTCTTCCAGATTCCTTTTTTCGCCAATCCGTTCCTGGTCATCGCCGTGCCGCTGGCCCAGGCCATACACATCGCCGCCATGTATACACCGGGCCTGAGTGATGTGCTGCAGCTGTCACCCATCTCGCTGCAACAATGGCTGATCCTGTTGTCGGTGGCGTTGATCCTGCTGCTGGTGGAAGAGCTACACAAGCTCTGGATTCGTCGCCATCCAACGCTCGTCCGATAACAATCCCCCTGCCTGGCGTGGCGTATCGCAAGTCTGGTGCTGCTCAGATCGTCAGGAACATCTCGGGCGCCAGGCTGGTGACCAGCATGACGTCGTTGATGTCCTCATGCTCGTGCCAGCCTGAGGCGCTCGCGCCTTCCTGCTCGCCGATACCGCTGATCCAGCCGCTGCACACAGCATCGTGCTTCATTGCCGAAACGTCGCACTATGACCTTCCCACGCCGGCATCGTCATCCGGGTTCCTACGTATGGTGCGGCTGGCCGGTGCGGCAGAGCATACATGTCAACACCTGCCGCTTGAGAGTGCTCATGGCTGAATACACGACCGCGCGGCGGCGCATGGTGGCAGAGCAGATCCATGCCCGCGGCGTACGCGATCCCAAGGTTCTCGCCGCCATGGGACGGGTTCCCCGGGAGCTGTTCGTCGCGGAGACCGTTCGCCGCCATGCGTACGAAGACCGGCCACTGCCCATTGCCGCCGGCCAGACGATTTCCCAGCCTTACATCGTCGCCTTCATGGTCGAGGCTCTGGCCCTGCCCGAGAGCGCGCGTGTGCTGGAAGTAGGCACGGGGTCCGGGTACGCGGCGGCCGTGCTGGCGGAACTCGGCGCCGAGGTGGTGACCATCGAACGGATAGACGAACTCGCGGACGCGGCCGCCCAGAGTGTCGCCGAAGCCGGCTACCGCAACGTCACAGTGATTCACGGCGACGGTACCCGCGGCTGGGTGGAAGCGGCGCCATACGATGGCATTCTGGTCTCGGCCGGCGGTCCGTCGGTGCCCGAGTCCCTCATGCGTCAGCTCGCCGTGGGCGGCCGGCTGGTGGTTCCGGTGGGCACCGATCCGCGGCTGCAGGAACTGGTGCGCGTAACCCGCATCGGAGAAGACAGCTACGACCGCGAGGATCTGGCGGACGTGCGTTTCGTGCCGTTGATCGGCGCCGAAGGGTGGGAGGCGGAGGAGCCGGCCCCGGAAAGCACCCCGGCGCGCGTCGTCCAGGCCCGGCCCCGGGTGAGCCAGACCTTGCCGGGCCTCATCTCCGCCAGTGCCGAGGTCTTCGAGAACTGGGACAATGCCGATCTCGAGGGCTTGCTGGGCAGGATCGGCGATGCCCGGGTCGTGCTGATCGGTGAGGCCAGCCACGGCACCTCGGAGTTCTACCGCCTGCGGGCGCGCATCACCCGACAACTGATCGAGCGGCGCGGGTTCACCATCGTTGCCGCCGAGGCCGATTGGCCGGACGCGGCGCGCATCGATCACTACGTGCGGCACGCCGACGTGCCGCCCGCCGAGTGGACGGCGTTCGCGCGCTTTCCCACCTGGATGTGGCGCAACCAGGAGACACGCGAGTTCGTCGACTGGTTGCACGAGTACAACGCCACGCTGCCGTTCGAGCAGCGCACCGCCTTTCGCGGGCTGGATCTGTACAGCCTGTTCAGCTCGGTCAGGGCCGTAATCGACTACCTCACGGACATCGACCCGGAGCTCGCCGACGTTGCGCGAACCCGATACGGATGCCTGAGCCCCTGGGAGACCGACCCTGCTGCCTATGGCCACGCGGCACTCACCGGCCGCTATCACGAGTGCGAGACCGAGGTCGTGCGCGTGCTCGACGATCTGCTGCGGCGCCGCTGGCTGCTCGCCGAACGCGATCCCGATCGGTTTCTCGACGCCGAGCAGAACGCCCGGGTAGTGGCCCAGGCCGAACGCTACTATCGGGTGATGTACTACGGATCCCGGGCGAGCTGGAACCTGCGGGACAGCCACATGTTCAATACACTCGAGCGTCTGCTGGACCACCACGGCGAGGGTGCGAAAGCGGTGGTCTGGGCGCACAACTCGCACATCGGCGATGCGCGGGCCACCGAGATGTCGGCCCGCGGCGAGCACAACATCGGCCAGCTCTGCGTGCAGGCGTTCGGCGAAGATGCCTACCGCATCGGATTCGGCACCGACCGCGGCACCGTGGCGGCAGCCAGCCACTGGGACGGCCCCATGGAGATCAAGCGCGTGGTGCCGTCGCATCGCCAGAGCTACGAGCGCCAGTTCCACCTGACCAACGCCCCGGGGCTGCTGCTGCCGCTGCGCCACGTCGATGCAGGGGTCACCGCCGACCTGGCGCAGCCACGTCTGGAGCGCGCCATCGGCGTGATCTACCGGCCAGAGAGCGAGCTGGCCAGCCACTACTTCGAGGCGGTGCTGCCGCGCCAGTTCGACGAGTACGTGTGGGTCGACGAGACCACGGCAGTGAACCCCATCATCACGGAGCAGCTCACCGGCCTGCCGGATACCTATCCGTTCGGAGTCTGACACCAGGAGGGTGTGTGCACCGTCACTACGTCTGTCCCCACCACGTGCAGCAGCCGCTCGGCGGTGTTGCCGAGCAGCATGCCTTTAACTCCTTCCCGGGCGTGGGTGCCGAGCACCAGCAACTCGGCGTCTGTGTCCTCGACCACCCGGGAGACCACTTCGGTTGAATGGCCTTCCTCGGCATAGAGCGTCTTGAAGCGGACGCCGGCTTCGCGGGCCAGGTGGTCCACCCGGGAACGGATGTCCGCTTCGATGCTTTGCCGAATCTCTTCGTAGCTGCCGGGCGAGCGCCGAGTTGGCCCACCCAGGGCTCGAAGAGCGGATAGGCCACCACCACCATCATTTCTCCGCCGAGCACGGCTGTCAGGCCCTGAGCCTCCTGGAGCAGAGCGAGATTCAGGGGCTCGTGGGTGTCGTCGAAAGGATCCAGGGCGCAGACGATCACCGGTTCCTTCACCCATGGCCTCGGTTTCACCAGCATCACGGGCACGGTGGCGTGCCGCAGCAGGTTCCAGTCGTCCGGCGTGCGCACGACGTCGCCGAACCCATGACGCGTGGTTACCGCGCGCACGATCAGGTCTGCCCCCGCCTGCTCGGCGGCATGCAGGATGCCCTCCCAGGTACGTGGATTCCATACAGTCACAGCGTCGAGGTCGGGGAGGCGGCGGCGGGCCGGTTCCAACCAGTCTTCCAGCTCAGATTCTTCTGACGACAGAATGAAGGTCTTCAGATCGAAAGAAGCGTCCACCGCACTGCTGCTGAGCTCGGCGACGCCCTCGTAGACGACGCGTACGGCATGCAGCCTGGCGTGATTCGCCTCGGCCAGCATGGCGGCTTTGTCCAGCACATATCGCGCTTCGTCGGCACTCTCCAGAACGACCAGCACGTTTTTCATAGTCGGCATGAGGTTCACCTTCCGCTTCGCCGGAATACTCCACTGTAACGCTGGTCATCGGCGCCGGCGACTCCGTAGTTTCCACGGCATGCGATCGGTCTGTGGTGTCCCGGGAAATGGCGGCGTACCGCTGCTGCTCGGGGTCGAACCCAGCATGTCGGCTGTCCGGGAATGGCCCGCGTACACGAAAATTTCACCTCGCGCCCATAGACTGTGACCGGCCGCTGTTTACACTGAGCGCCGAAAGCGCCCCTGGCGGCTGATCTACCTGGTTTCTGCCTGTCTGCGGAGACCGCAATACCTGGAGAAGGAGGACGTTCCAGTGCACGAACTACCGAAGCTTCCGTACGAAGAAACCGCGCTAGACCCGGTTATCTCTGCCGACACTCTACGTTTCCATCACGGCAAGCACCATCAGACCTACGTTGGTGCGCGCTGAACTCTCTGCTCGAGGGTGAAGAGACGCTGGCATCGCTGTCGCTGGAAGGCCTGATCCGCGAGATCGCCAATGATGCCGACCGCGGCAAGATGTTCAATCAGGCCGCCCAGGTGTGGAACCACACCTTCTACTGGAACAGCATGAAGCCCGGCGGCGGCGGCAAGCCTGCCGGCAAACTGAAGGACAGAATCGATTCCGACTTCGGCGGCTACGACGAATTCCGCGACGCATTCAAGCAGGCGGCCGCCGGTCAATTCGGCAGCGGCTGGGCCTGGCTGATCGTCGACAACGGCAAACTGGCCGTGACCAGCACCGCCAACGCCCACACACCGGTGGAGGACGGCAAGACGCCGCTGATCACCATCGACGTCTGGGAGCACGCTTACTACCTCGACTACCAGAATCGGCGGCCCGACTACATCGACGCTTTCCTCGACAAGCTGGTCAACTGGGAATTCGCCGAGCAGAACCTGGGCTGATCGTGCTGTCGTTCAAGGGCCGGTGGGGCTCACCGGCAGCGCACTGACCGGAATACACCCTCAATGGATGCGCCGCTCCGTTGACTGATAGATGATCCTGCAGAAAATGAACTATGCATACGCTCGAAGCACGGGATCTGTACAAGCGGTATCGGAGCAAGATCGCTGTCGATGGCGTGAGCCTCCGTGTATCCACGGGCGAGATTATCGGCCTGCTGGGCACAAATGCTCGCGAACGAAGAGAAGCAGGCATCCCTGTCGCTGGAGGACCTGATCCGCGAGGTCGCCAACGATGCCAGCCGCGACAAGCTGTTCAATCAGGCCGCTCAGACCTGGAACCATACCTTCTACTGGAACAGCATGCGGCCCGGCGGCGGCAAGACGCCGCTCATCACTATCGACGCGTGGGAGCACGCCTATTACCTGGACTACCAGAACCGCCGTCCCGACTGCGTGGACGCCTGGCTCGACAAGCTAGTGAACTGGGACTTGGCGGCGCAGAACCTGCGCTCCCACACATTCATACCTGATTTCGATCAGAAGGAACAACGTCAGGCCGTCGGCTCCGGCCCCCTCCGCCAGCGTCGCCACCGCCTCGTGGGTGCTGAGGAACACCCGTCCTGGGGAGAGCTTCTCCAGCAGCGATACCCGCTTCAGGCCGTCCATCACCGGCCCTTTCACCTCTGCCAGATGCAGCGTGGTACCGGCACCGCGCAGCTCGTCCGCCAGATTCTCAAGCGTCTCCAGGGCGCTGGTGTCGATGAAGTTGACGGCGCTGCAGATCAGCACCACGTGGCGCACGTCCGGCCGATCTGCCACCGAGTTGAGCAGCAGCTCCTCCAGGGCCTGAGTGTTGGCGTAGTAGAGACTCTCGTCCACACGAATGGCCAGCAGCCCCGGATAAGTGGTGACCGAGTGGCGGTCCACGTTGCGGAAATGCTCGGTGTCGCCCACCCTGCCCACCACCGCGGCGTGAGGCCGGCTGGTGCGCCACAGGAACAGCGCCGCCGACAGCGCCACCCCCACCGCGATTCCGGCCTCCATGCCCTCCACCAGCACGGTGACGAAGGTAGCCGCCAGCGCCATCGCGTCCGCCCGGTTGTAGCGCCAGCACAGGCGCAGGGTATGAAGGTCGAACAGCCCGGTGACGGAGACCACCACGATGGCGGCCAGCACGGCCACCGGCAGATGGTAAAACCATGGAGTGAGGAACAAGGCCGTGAACGCGATCATGGCCGCCGTGACGATGCTGGCCACCTGGGTGCGCGCCCCGGCCTCGAAGTTCACCACCGAGCGACTGAAACCGCCGCACACCGGACTGGCGCCGGTGAAGGCGGCGCCCAGATTAGCGACACCCAGGCCCACGAGCTCCCGGTCCGCATTCACTTTCTGGCGGCGGCGTGCCGCCAGCACCCGGGCGATGGACAGGCTCTCGACGAAGCTCACCAGCGCAATGGCCAGTGCGGCGCCGCTGAGCTCGAACCACACGCCCGGCTCCAGCGGCGGCAACGCCAGCGGCGGCAGCCCCCGGGGAATGTCGCCCACCACGGTAATCCCGTAGTCCGGCAGCATGCGGCCGATCAGCAGTGTGGCAGCGGCCACCAGCACCAGCGGAAAGACCCGCACCAGCACGTCAGCACGGCGCTCGGGCACGCCCACTGCGGCCAGACCCCGGCCGCCCCGACGCGACACCACCACCAGCAGGGCCACCGCCGCAGCCGCCAGCGCCGCGGTGGCGACATGGGTTCCCTCCAGCTTGGCGACGATACCGCCGAGCACCTGGTGCACGTCGCCTCGCGGCACGGAGAGCCCGAGCAGCGGCGGCAGCTGACTCACCAGAATGACCAGCGCTGCCGCGTTGGTGAAACCGGACAGTACCGGGTGGCTGAGAAAGTTGGCCACCACGCCGAGCCGCGCCAGCCCCATGATGGTTAGCAGCAGTCCCACCAGACCCGCCACCACCAAGGCGCCGGCCAGGTATTCCGGCGAACCCGCCGGCCAGCGGGAGGTAAGGGCCGCCGCCAGCATCAGCGACGCCACCGCCACCGGGCCTACCGCCATGGTGCGGCTCGACCCCACCAGCGCATAGAGCACCGGCGGCGCCATGCTGGCATACAGGCCGATCTGCGGCGGCAGCCCGGCGAGCTGGGAATAGGCCATGGCCTGCGGCACCAGCAGGGTGGCCGTGATCACCCCGGCGATGAGGTCGCTGGTGAAATCGGAGCGAGTGTAGCCGGCGAGCTGCATCGACAGTCAGATCCCTTACTCCCGCAGGAACAACCTACCGTTCGCGACCGCTTTCGATCCCGGCCGTCGTCAGTCGCGACCGGGAGGTCGCTCCAACAGAAGACTCGGGGGCAGCGCCTACGGCCTGCCCACCGGTGCCTCCGCCGCTTCCCACGCCGCAAAACCGCCGGCCACGGCGGCGACGTTGGGCACGCCCATGTCCATCAGGGTCTTCGTGGCCAGCGCCGAGCGGCCGCCGGAACGGCAGAACAGCACCAGCCGCTTCCCGCTGGAGAACACCGGATTGTGGGCGTCCGACTCCGGATCCGCCTGAAACTCGATGAACGCCCGGGGTGCATGAGCCGAGCCGGGTATGGTGCCCTGGGCACGCTCCACCTGCTCGCGGATGTCCACGAACACCACCTCCGATTCGTTGAGCATCGATACCGCATCGTGCACCGAGATGGTATCGATCCGGGCATTGGCTTCCGCCAGCATCTGCTTGACGCCGTGCTTGAGAGTCATGGTTCCTCCTTGGTTGCAGCGCGTCCACTGGATTCCAGAGACACGCCGTTGCCCTCAGCCGGCGGCAGCTGCCCGGCGCGGATGTTCACCTGCACCGAGGGCAGAATGAGCGTTGGCATGTCCAGCGTGGCATCACGCGCCTCGCGCATCTTCACGTACTCCGCCTCGGAGACGCCGTCCTGCACGTGGATGTTGCTGCGCCGCTCATCGCCGACCGTGGTATCCCACATATACTCGCTGCGGCCGTCGGGCAGATAGTCGTGGCACAGGTAGAGGACCGTGTCCTCGGGCAGCTCGAACACCTTACGGATCGACCGGTACAGGGTGGCGGCATCGCCGCCGGGGAAGTCCGCGCGGGCGGTGCCGTAGTCCGGCATGAACAGGGTGTCGCCGACGAACGCCGAGGCGCCGCACACGTAGGTCATGCAGGCCGGCGTGTGCCCCGGCGTATGCATGGCCCGGAGCTCGAGCTTACCGACGTTGAAACGCTCGCCGTCGGCGATGAGCCGGTCGAACTGGGAACCGTCGGCGGGGAAGTCGTCACCGAAATAGAACACCTCCTTGAAAATCTTCTGCACCTCGACGATGTGCTCGCCGATGGCAACCGGGGCGCTGAATACGCCCTTTAGATATTGGGAAGCGCTGAGGTGATCGGCGTGGGCGTGGGTTTCCAGGATGAGCTCCACCGTGAGCCCCCGATCACGGACGAACGCCTCTATCTGCTTCGCCTGTGCGATGTCCGTGCGTCCGGACTTGGGGTCGTAGTCCCAGACCGGATCGATGATGGCACAGCGGGACGTGGCCGGATCGATGAGCACGTAGGAAACGGTATTGGTGGCCTCGTCGAAGAACCCTCTCACTTCCTCGGTCATGTGTGTCTCCTGTGGTCGTGTGGCGCATAGCGGCCGTGCATTGCGATCGACCCGACAGATGCCCGGCGCGCGATCAGTGTCACGCACTCAGGGCTCGCTGATTCAATGGCTGCGGGGGCAGCGTCAACCGCCCCTGCCCTTACCGCCGCCCTGACGGTCGCCAGGGCCCTGACCGCGGCCGGCGCCGGGACCCTGTCCACTGCCCATACCCTTGCCTCTACCACGGACGGCCGGCATGTCGGGCAGAATCATGCCGCTAAGCCGGCGGACTCTGTTTCCACGTTGGTCGTTCATCGTTCAACTCCTGCAGTGCTTGTTGATCCAGCGACATTTCAAAGTGGCTTGTTGCAGCTGCAGAAGACACAACACCTCCCGCATTCGACCGTTGCTCATACAGCTACGTCCTTCTTGCTGAAGTACCAGTCCGTGTATTCGTAGCCTTCGCTCTCGCGCTTCTCGGCGGCTTCGGTCGTCTGCGGCGGCGGCACGATGACCTTCTCGCCGGGCTGCCAGTTCTCGGGTGTTGCCACGCCATGCTCGTCCGACGTCTGCAGCGCCGTCAGCAGGCGCAGGAACTCGTCCACCGAGCGGCCATTGCTCATGGGGTAATAGACCATGGCCCGCAGCACGCCTTCAGGATCGATCAGGAACGTGGCGCGCACCGCCGACGTGTCGCTCGCGCCGGGCTGGATCATGCCGTAGGCGGAAGCGACCGCCATGGACAGGTCCTCGATGATGGGGAACGGAATCTCGACGCCGAAGTTCTCCTTGATACTGCGCACCCAGGCAATGTGGGCATAGTTGCTGTCGATAGACAGACCCAGCAGATCGCAGTTGCGCTCCTGGAACCTGTCGAAGGCCCTGGCGAATGCCATGAACTCGGTCGTACACACAGGCGTAAAGTCAGCCGGGTGCGAGAACAGCACCAACCAGCGGCCTTTGTAATCCTCCAGGGAACGCTGGCCGCAGGTGGTATTGGCCAAGAACGCCGGCGCCGGCTCGTTCAGGCGAGGCAGCCCCGTCGGCGCGGCCACATTGGTTTCCGTATTTTCCATGTCAAATCTCCTTTATCTACGTTACGTCACCAAGTTATGCTTTTTATCCAGCTCGGAACATGCGGGATTCCACTGACCTGCCCCGGATCCGTGCTCGGTCTCAGGGACCGCGATCTTTCCTTCACGCAGCTCGAACCACATGGCATTGAGAATACCGAGGGCATGAGGAACGGGAACAACCCGAAGCCAGCCGTACGCCAGGCACCGACTTCGTGACCGGCACTGCCGGCGCTCACGTAACGCCCGGCCACGTCCGCATGGCGGTCGGAATCCACCTTCACAACGAGGGCCCGGCCGGCCAGGTTGGCGGCGGCCGGTACATTACGCGGTCTCCTTGTCCTCGGCGTGCTCGCCGCCCTTCAGGCGCAGAATGCCCAGGCCCTTCAGCACGTACTTCTCGTACACCGGCTCGGTACTGCCGGTGCGCATCTTCCGCTTCCTGAGATCGGTATCGAGGATCATGGCGAACTCGTAAGCGGGCCGAAGCAGCTCGCCCCCTGAGTAGCGCCGACGACCACCGGGCCGGGATTCTCAAGAAACTCCTCGTAGGCCCGGCCGGCCTTCTCGGCGTGCGGGGTGGTGCACACGCTGTGGCTGTTGGCACCGGGGCCGAGGCCCGGAATCTCGTTGAACGCCAGCTTCGGCCCGGTGGCGATGATCAGATAGTCATAGTCCAACTGGCTGCCGTCGCCGAGCTCCAGGCAATTGTTCTGTGCATCGATCTGCTGCACGCCCTCAGAATGGAACACGACACCGTGGCGTTCCACGTTGGGGCGGATGGGCACGAGCACCTGATCCGGCTTGCGCCAGCCCACGGCCACCCACGGGTTGGAGGGCGTGAACTGGAAATGCTCAGACGTTCCGACGAGCACCACCTCGTGATCCCGCCCGAGCGCTTTCTTGACATCGTAGGCCGCCGGCATGCCGCCGAGTCCGGCGCCCATCACCACGATCCTCGCCATTGCTATCTCCTTGGCCCGGTGAGGCTTGTCGACTATGCTCGGCACCGTACATTAGCAGGCTATTAATTAGCACTAGTTGATATTACGTATGGCTGCGCCGGCATCGCCTACAAATCCCGGGCCAGGACGTCCGGAGGCGAGGCAACGGTCAGTTCCGCCGCTGGGAGCTGACACAGGCCGAGGCCGTGGTCGGCCTGCTGCTGCTCAAAGGGCTCAGCCACAAAGAGATCGGCCAGGCTCGGAACACCAGCGAGCGCACAGTGCGGGAACAGGCCCGGGCTCTGTACCGCAAGGCTGAGCTGTCTGGCCGCGCCGCCCTGTCGGCCTTCTTCCTGGAAGATTTGCTGCTGCCGGGAACCCAGGAACCTCAGTTCGAGAATAGCGCGGATCCGGAGGTGGATGGCTGACAAAGGTCAGCCATATCGAGATCACGGAGCTGCTGCAAGAAGATCAACGCGCGCGCAAGGTCTCCTAACCGACGTGGCACCGAACGGCAACATCGCGCGCAGGGGCCAGCGAACTTGCGCGAGTGGAACGCTGGAGTTCTACCGCTTTCGCGGCATACCTAATCCTTACAGAAAGGGGTATCCATGGTGGATTCAACCGGTCGTCGCTGCCGTGAGGTGAACGTGAAACCCTCGATGGGCTCAGTGGACGACGCCTACGATAACGCCATGGCCAAGAGCTTCTTCGCGACACTCAAATGCGAGCTGATTGACCGGCGCCGGTTCAAGACCCAGGGCGAGGCTCGCATAGCGTCTTCAAGTTCATCGAAGGCTGGTACAACCCGCAGCGCCGTCACTCGACGCTGCACTATCTGTCACCCATCAACTACGAGAGGTCGCTCCGTGCCCAAGCTGGGGCTTGAAATCCAAGCCGGAAACTATCCGCGGAAGCGGGTCAGCTCCACCCAGCTTGCTCAAGTGACGGCTCCCCCGGCAAAGCCGGGGGCCTCTCGACAGAACGCGAAGCCGCTGAAGCGGCATGATGGCCGCTACGCGGCCTCGGCGCCCCTGAAGGGGATGGCGACGCGGGTTCAGCTGACCGATCCGCCAGACCAACGTCCTCCTGGTGGCGAATGTACTCGCGGATCACGTCTTCGTCTCGCCCTACGGTCGAGACGAAGTATCCGCGGGCCCAGAAGTGCTGACCCACGAAGTTGCGCTTCCGCTCTGCATAGCGTCGCGCAATGTGAATCGCGCTCTTGCCCTTGATGTACCCCACCACCTGCGACACCGCGTACTTCGGCGGAATCGAGATCATCATGTGCACATGATCCGGCATCAGGTGGCCTTCTTCGATCCGGCTCTCCTTCTGCTCGGCCAGACGTCTCAGCACATCCCCAAGCTCTCGCCGGATCTGCCCGAAGATCGCCTTCTTCCGGTACTTTGGAATGAACACCACGTGGTACTTACACTCCCACCGGCTGCGGCGTAGAGCCTCGATCGTAGTCTCATGGAAACTCCCTCGCGCTACGCTTCTCGGCTCACTTGAGGGAGTTCTTCATGGGACTCCCGGAATTGTCAAACTGCTGCTGCCTCCCCGGCAGAGCCGGGGGGGGGTCTCCTCGATTTTGTCTAGGGCTAGAGGAGGCCGTTGCAACGCAACTTGGTCCGTTCTTGGGTCCTCCGCCTGGTTGCACAAGATCCGGATTCGAGACTAGAATGTACATGTTTATGTACATGATTATTCATCCCCAATGAGCGATAGACACTCAATTGCAGAAGCACGAAGCAACCTCCCTCGGCTCGTGCGCGAGGCCGAAAGCGGGAAAGCGGTCGAGCTGACACGGCGGGGCGAAGCGGTTGCCGTCTGATTGGGGCGCCGGCAGTACGAGCGACTCACCGGCGGGTACCGCAGCTTCTTGGATGCTTACGAAGATTTCACTCAAGACATTGATCTGGTCGAACTGGGTATCGACCCCGATGAGCTGTTCGCCGGGAACCCCGGGACCAAGCCCGCGGCCGCGACGTTAACCTGTGACGACGAGGTTCCTGCTCGAGCACCAACGTGGTGTCGGAGCCACTCCGGCCGCACCCCGCTACCACGATCATGCGAAAACTCCGCGACCATGACGGCGAAACGGCGATCCCGTCTCTCGTGTGGCATGAACTTCGATTGATGCGCCCGACTCGCCCAGGTCTGAAGGCGCGAGGCCATCGAACGTTACCTCGACGACGTGATAACGCTCGAGCTTTCCGATCCTCGATTACGACCAACGCAGCCGCCGATTGGCACGCGTTGGAGCGTGCCCGCCTCGCGGCGTCAGGTCGTACCCCGCCCTTTGTCGACGGGCAGATCGCAGCGATTGCGCACGTCAACGAACTGATACTCGTCACCTCAAACAAACCCGATTTCACCGGATTCAGGGGCCTTCAGGTCAAGTCCTGGTAGCACAGGTAGACCCCAGTCGAATCGACTCATAGGTTCTGACAAGCGACATGACCCGTATTCCCGAACAACGTCTCGCACAGAATATGACGCCGTAAAGGCGCAACAGATAAACAATATCGATGCAAGAGCAGCTCAGGTGGAACCTGCATCTACGTCAAGGGTCGCGGCGCAAGCAGGATAATCGAGGCGCCAGCCAGACAAACGATCGCACCAAGCACATCCCAGGCATCAGGCATTCTGCCCTCGACAGCCCACAACCAAACCAGCGATGCGGCAATGTAGATCCCCCCGTAGGCGGCGTAGGCGCGGCCCGCCAACGGCACGTCGACACGGGTGAGCAGATAGGCAAAGACCGCCAGGCTGACCAGCCCCGGCAATAACCACCAGATGCTCCGATCCAGGCGCAGCCAGGCCCAGAAGGCAAAACACCCGGCGATTTCCGCGACTGCGGCGCCAACGTAGGCCAGCAGACTGATACTAAGAGACGGCATATCGACTCCAGCCATTCAGGTGGCTCAGCGATCCACCCCATACTCTCCCGAACCGAGGTCCACTTCACGCTCTGGCCGCTCCTCACCGGCAAATGCCCGGTACAGCACGGGCAGCACGAACAACGTGAGCAGCGTCGAGGACATGATGCCGCCGATGACCACCGTCGCAAGCGGGCGTTGCACCTCCGAGCCCACGCCCACGTTGAACGCCATGGGCACGAACCCGAGACTGGCGACCAGCGCGGTCATCAGCACCGGTCGCAGGCGCCGCTGCGCCCCTTCCACGACCGCCACTTCGAGTGACTCACCCTGGCGACGCAGGCTCTGCATGAACGACAGCATGACGACACCGTTCAGCACCGCAACCCCGGAGAGTGCGATGAACCCGATACCGGCGGAAATCGACAACGGCATGTCGCGCAGGGTCAGCGCGGCGATACCGCCCGTCAGCGCCAGCGGTACACCGGTGAAAACGATGGCGGCCGCCCGGGCAGTTCCGAACGCGGCGAAGAGCAGGCCGAAGATGATCAACAGCGTCACCGGCACCACCACCGCAAGCCGCTGGGAAGCCGAGGCAAGTTGCTCAAATGTCCCTCCATACTCAATCCAGTAGCCGGGCGGCACATCCACCTGGTCCCGCACGGCCTGCTGAACATCCTGCACGAAGGTGCCGAGATCCCGGCCTTGCACATTGCTGGTGACGAAGACTCGGCGCTTGCCGTTTTCCCGACTGATCTGATTGGGCCCTTCTTTGAGTCGCACGTCCGCCACCTCTTCCAGGGGGAGGGTCTCGGGTGGGGTCTCCACCAGCCCCAGGGTATCCGCATCGCCAACGACCTGATCCCGCCGTGCCGGCAGAGTGATCGGCAGCCGCTTCACGGCCTCAATGTCGGTCCTGAGGTCGTCCGGCCAACGCACCACCAGGTCGAACCGCCTGTCGCCCTCGAAGATCATGCCGGCCTTGCCGCCACCTACCGCGATGCGCACAGCGTCCTGCACGTCGGCAGCGTTCAGCCCGTAGTAGGCGAGCCGTGTGCGGTCCGGGATGACTTCGAGCATGGGCAGCCCGTCCACCTGCTCAGTGCGGGTATCGGCTGCGCCCGGCACGCCGGAAACCACCTGTTCCAGATCGCCCGCAAGGCGCCGCAGCACGTCCAGATCGTCGCCGTACACCTTCACCGCCAGATCGGACCGAACCCCCGATATCAACTCGTTGAACCGCATCTCGATGGGCTGAGTGAACTCGTAGTTATTGCCGGGCACCTGGCGGGCCAGAGCTTGCAACTCCTCGAGCAGGACTTCCTTGGGCTTGCGTGGATCAGGCCAATCTGCGCGCGGCTTCATGATGAGAAACGTGTCCGCCACGTTCGGCGGCATGGGATCGGTGGCGGTCTCCGGCGTGCCGATCTTGCTGTACACGTGGGAGACCTCCGGGGCCTGCTTCATCGCGGCCTCTACGTCGAACTGCATGTCCACGGACTGGCTGAGGCTGGTGCCGGGGATTCGTATGGCATGCATCAGGACGTCGCCCTCGTCGAGCTGGGGTACGAACTCCGTGCCAAGCCGGCCGGCCTGGACCACGGAGAGCACCACCAGCACGGCAGCTCCGGCCACCACCGGCCCGGGATATCGCAGTGCAATGGCGAGCCCGCGCCGGTAGCCGCTCTGCGCCCAGCCCATGATGGGATTGCGCCGAACCTCCACGGGCCCCTTCACGAACAGGGCGACGGCAGCCGGTACGGCCGTCAACGACAGGGCCAGCGCCGCCAGCAATGCCATTACCACGGTGATGGCCATGGGATGGAACATCTTTCCTTCCACGCCGGTGAGGGCGAAGATCGGCAGGTAGACGACCAGAATGATGGTTACGCCGAAGACGCTCGGCCGCAGCACCTCGCGGGTTGCCTCGAACACCACCCTCAAACGTTCATTCAGTGCGAGCCCATCGGCCGACGCGCGATGGGCCATCCCCAGCCGCGCCAGGCAGTTCTCCACGATGATCACCGCCCCGTCGACGATCAGCCCGAAATCCAGGGCGCCGAGGCTCATCAGGTTGGCGGATACGCCGGCCTCCACCATGCCGGTGATGGTGATCAGCATCGAGAGCGGAATAACCGACGCGGTAATCAGCGCGCCGCGCCAGTTGCCGAGCAGAGCGAACAGCACAGCAATGACCAGCAGTGCGCCTTCCAGCAGGTTGGTGCGGACGGTGGCGATGGTCTTGTCTACCAGCATCGTCCGGTCATACAGAGCATTCAGCTCCACCCCGGGCGGCAGCGAAGGACGGATCTCCTCCAGGCGCTCGCCAACCGCGGCAGCCACGGCGCGGCTGTTCTCGCCGATCAGCATGAAGGCATTGCCGAGCACCACCTCCTCGCCATCCTGAGTGGCAGCACCCGAGCGCAATGCCGGCCCGAGCGCGACGTCGGCCACGTCCCCGATACGGATGGGCACACCCTCGCGCTGGGCCACGACGATGTCGCGGATCTCGTCGAGCGTCGCTACCTGACCAGGTGACCGGACCAGCCATTGCGCACCCTTGCGCTCGATGTACCCGGCGCCAACGTTGTCGTTGTTCCGGGCCAGCGCGTGCGTCAGCATCGCGCAGATCGAGGTCGTGTGCGAGCAGGCGGTCGGGGTGCGGCAGCACCTGATACTGCTTGAGATAGCCGCCGACGGTATCGACCTCTACCACCCCTGACGTAAGACGAAGCTGCGGGCGTACGATCCAGTCCTGCACCGTGCGCAGTTCCATGGGATCCACGTCGGCACCCGGTGCCGACGACAGGGTGTACATGAAAATCTCGCCGAGCCCCGTGGCGATCGGCCCCATCTCGGGGTCCAGACCTTCCGGCAGCCGGCTGCGTACGCTCGACAAGCGCTCCGCGATGAGCTGCCGGGCAAAATAGATGTCGGTGCCTTCCTCGAAGACCGCGGTCACCTGGGAAAGGCCATAGCGAGACAGGGACCGGGTGTAATCCAGCCGCGGCAGTCCGGCCAGTGCCGTCTCTACCGGAAACGTGATGCGCTGCTCGGCTTCGAGCGGCGTGTATCCCGGCGCATCGGTGCTGATCTGCACCTGCACGTTGGTGATGTCTGGCACCGCATCGATGTTGAGGCGGCCGAAGTTGTACACGCCCAGGGCGGCCAGGCCGGCGGTCACCGCGAGTACGAGCCAGCGGTGGCGCAGCGAAAATCGGAGTATGGCTTCAAGCACTGGCGCTTCCCCGAGGCCGGTCAGTGGCTGTGGGCGGCACTGGATTTCTCCAGATCCGCCTTGATGAGGTAGCTGTTAGCCACCACGTATTCTTCGCCGGGCCGCAAACCCTCGAGCACCTCGGCGCGCTCGTGGTCGCTGCGGCCGAGTTCGAGCGGGCGGGCTTCATAGGTGTGGCCGGTGCGCACGAACGCCACGGTGTCACCGTCCAGGGTCTGCAGCGCATCGTGGAGGACTGCCAGGGGCACGTCGTAACGGTCGGTCACCGCTCGCGCGGAGACGAACTGACCCGGCCGCAGCAGACCCTCAGGATTCTGCGCGATCACTCGGGCGCGGATACTCTGGCTGCCGTGGGCAACCAGTGGTGAGAGCCAGTCGATGACACCGTTCACGCGCTGGCCGTCGACGGTTTCGATGGCCACTTCCTGCCCAGCGCGAACCCGCGCGAGATTGCGGCCGAACACGTCGAGCTGTATCCAGACCTCGGAGAGATCCACCAGCTGGAACAGCGGCTCGTTAGCCGCTACCTGGCCCACCTGCACGTTCCGGGACAGCACGACGCCGTCGATCGGGGCCGTGACCTGGAAAGTCTGCAAGCTGTCATTGCTCTCCACGACGGCCATGACGTCGCCGGCGCGCACGCGCTGGCCGATGCTGGCTCGAACTTCTCGAACGATGCCGGCGTAGCGGGGCCGCACTTCGGCCAGCCCGGCCGGATCGGCCTGGACCGTGCCGGTGAGGCCGACGGTCTGTACGAGGCTGGCGGGACCGGCTTCCGCGGTGCGCACCCCCGCGGACGCGGCGGCCTCAGGGCTGATGCTCGTCTTCCGCACGCCGCCATCCTCGTGGCCGTGCTCATCCTCGTGTCCCTGCTCGTCGCCGTGCTCGTCATGGTGTTCTTCCTCGTGTCGAGACGAGCCTGCACGTTCGCTCGCAACCAGCCACGCCCCGCCGGTTCCTGCCAGGATGATCACGAGCGACAGCCACCAGGCTCTGCGCCAGTAATTCATGATTTATTCTCCAACCGATAGGTGAGCTGCTCGAGCTCGGTCATGAGGCGGTGAAAATCGGCTGCCACGGTGATGGCCTGGCTCTGGATCTCCACCAGGCGGCGCTGGGCATCCGCGACCACCAGAAAGGAGTGGCGGCCCGCCTCGAACCCTGCCTGATACTCGGTGACGGCCGCCCGGGCTTCGGGTAAGGCTGTTTCGTCGAGCATGGCGAGCTCCGCCTTGCGGGCATTCAGCTCGGCAATGAGCGCAGCGGCCACACCTGCCAGGTTTCTGTGGCGGCTTGCCTGCGTCAGCTCCAGTTCGAGCACCTGCTCTTGCGCCGCGCGAATGGCAGGCTCGGCCCGCGAGGCGGTGCCGAGTGGCATACTGAACTCCAGCATGAATCCCCCGGTGTCGAGTTCGCCGAGGTACTTGGCGCCGGCCGAGGCGGTGATGTCAGCCCGGCGCTGACTGCGGGCCAGCTCGGCTTCGCGCTCCGCCACCTGACGCTCCGCCGCCAGCCGCTGCAGGTCGGGATGGCGCGCCAGGTCCCGCTGGACCTCTGCAAGATCGGGAATTGGGGCAAGAATGAAGAGTTCCGCCTCGGCACGGCCGAAGTCGGCAACGGGGTCTCCCCACAATGACGCGAGCCGGGCACGCGATGCCGCCAGCGTGCCTTCGCTGCGGATCATCTCGAGGCGTGCCCGGGCAAGCTCCGCCTTGGCCCCGTGAGCTTCCGCCTGTGACGAGCGCGCGGCCTCGACCCGCCTGGCCACGCGCTCGTAAAGGACTTCGGCCAGATCGAGCCGGTCGTGAGCCACGTCGAGGCGGGACTGCGACGCCACCACGTCGGTGAATCGCTGAACGGTCTCTGCCGTAAGAGCCACGTACTGCAGTTCGCGCTCGAGCTCCGCCCGCCGCAGCCGCGCAGCGCCAGCTTCCCGGCGCAGTATCCGCTTGTTGCCTCGCTCCAATACCCGCGACAGGCGCAGGGTGCCCTCCCCCGCGTCCGCGCCCGGCGCATCGCCGATACCCAGCGGCCCTTCGAACTCGGCGCCGATCACCAGCGGCGGAGCCTGGGCGGCCGCATCCCGTTCCGCCGCTGCGGCACGAGCCGCAGCCTGCCAGCGGCTCAACTCGGGATGGCTTGCAACGGTTCGAGCAACGGCCTGTTCGAGCGTTAATGCATGGACGGCCGGCACCCCGGCAGCGGTGAAAACCGTCCAGAGGAACAGGTGTTTGAGCATGTCGCTTCGTCTCGTCCGTGGTTGGGCCGGCGCAGGGCCGGCGCGTAACATCGACTGGAGCAGGACGCCCTAACGGCGCCGTGGTTCAGGCTATTGGCGGACGGTACGGTGCTTGGGTGGTGCCAGGGAGCGGCACCTTCCGCAGTCGTTCTGGCGGATGCGCGCAAGAGGCGGCACAAACCGCCGGCGTGAAGCTGGCCTCGACCTGAGCATGCTGGCAGCACTGGTCGAAGTGCAGATGGTCACCATCGGCCATGGGAATGGCACCCGGGATATCGATGGCGGAGGGAGAAACGTCCGCAGAGGCCTCCGGAAATCCGCAGGCCAGATGCGCATCGGCCCACGAGATCGGCGCTGCAATCAACGCGGCCATCAACAGCAGTTGCAGAATCCGCCGCCGCGCCGCGGGGTTGCCGGCTGATGCCGCGGTCACCGCGCTGCCTCACCGCTGTAGTGATCGTGGAGTCGCCACTCGCGCCCTTGGCGCTCGCGCAGGACCGCAATGCCCTTGAGTTTACTTTCGCAGCAGTCGTCCATATCGGTCGGCAGTCCAGCAAATAGCCGTTAGGATGAGCCTTGTAGCGGCTATAAGGTCAACCCCGAAACGCCATGGAAACTTCGCAATGAGCACAGAGCACTACTCCATCGGACAACTGGCCCGGGCTACGGGCACGAAGGCGGTGACGATTCGGTACTACGAGCGGCAAGGTCTACTGCCTTCACCACCTCGTACGGCAAGCGGATACCGCGTCTACGACAATGACCACCGGGATCGCCTGCTCTTCGTCCGCCGCAGCCGGGGACTGGGCTTCAGTCTGGACGACATCCGGGAACTCCTGGGGTTTGCCGATGAACCCAGCGCGTCCTGTGCCGAGGTGGATGCCAAGGTCGCAGCGCAACTCGTGCAGATACGGCAACGACTGCGACAGCTCAGATCCCTGGAAGCGGAGCTGCAACGCTTGATCGCCTGCTGCAAGGGCGGCGTGATTGACGATTGCCAGATCATTGAAGCGCTGACGGAGCACCAGCAAGCTAGCGCTTCGTGACCCCAGTCTCCCGTCAGGTCCTCGTCAGGCGAAATTCAGGGCGCCACCCATTTCGTCGGTGAGCGGCAAACAAAACAGCCTGCCCCGTCCTGGACTGGACTTGATAATCTGCAGGATCGCGCAGTCGCGCTTGCCCATGGGCGAGGCTCTAAACCATTGATTAAGGCTCTTGAGCATTAATGGGGTAGAGCCAGTTGGCGGAGAGGGAGGGATTACCGTTGCCACTGCGTGGCAACGTTCTGCGCCAACGCCAAGCGTTGGCTTGTACCGCCGCCGCTTCGCGGCGACGTTCTCTTCAGCTCACGCTGCGCGTGAGCCTACGAGTCGAACCTGAGGGGCCCCGCACTCGCGCAACCCGCTTCACCGACTAGAAAGGGCCCGTTGGGCCCCTTTCTAGTTGGCGGAGAGGGAGGGATTCGAACCCTCGATACGTTGCCGTATACACACTTTCCAGGCGTGCGCCTTCGACCGCTCGGCCACCTCTCCGAAAGGGTGGCAACCCAAACCAGCCGCACCCCGGCACACGAATTCGTTGCTACCGTTGCTCCCTTCCGGGCCTGGCGGGGTTCACAACGTATCGTTGCGGGGGGACCGGAATGGGTCGCCATTGATCATGCGCCCATTGCGCGACCGCGCATGGTAACGAACCTGTGCAGCGAAGTGTAGCAACCCGGCCGGGCCGCACCAAGGTGAATCGGGGCCAGCGGTTCAGAGTGGCCGGGCCGTCGGGTCGGGCACGGGCTGGCTCCCGCCCCGGGTATTGGTTAGGCTCCCGCTTTCCCTGGGGGAGCGCGAGTTGCGCAGAGATCACCGCCCGTACGGGCTGAAACGGCTGCACCGCGCGCTGGAACGGGCGTGGCTGAACCATTTCATCGCTCCCCAGCTCGACCACATGGGCAGCCACTGCAAAATCATGGGGCCCTGGCATTTCAAGCTGTACGGGGCCGCTATATCACTCGGCGAGTGCGTGCATGTGGTGGCCGCCGCCGACCGCACGGTGCGCCTGACCACCTGGGAGCACGCCGACGGCCGCGGACGTATCGACATTGGCGATTTCTGCCTCATCTGCCCGGGCGTACGTATCGATTCGGCCTGCCACGTGGAGGTGGGCAGCAACACGATGATCGCTGCCGGGGCCTATATCACCGATGCCGACTGGCACGATCTGTATGACCGCACC
Organism: Gammaproteobacteria bacterium; assembly: GCA_034522075.1. GTDB lineage: Bacteria > Pseudomonadota > Gammaproteobacteria > Pseudomonadales > Azotimanducaceae > UBA7803. The sequence goes on from JAXHLO010000022.1 coordinate 122,936, forward strand.
CGCATCATCGGCAGCCACGGCAAGGTCACGCTGGAAGACAACGTCTGGATCGGCGACGGCGCCATCGTCTGCAAAGGAGTTCGTATCGGCGCCGACAGCGTCATCGGCGCCGGCAGCGTGGTCACCCGGGACATCCCCGCCGGGGTCGTGGCCGCGGGCAACCCGGCGACGGTAATCCGCCCGCTGGACCCGGAACGACCCATGGTCCGCCGCTCTGCCCTGCTGGCCGACCCCGAGGATCTCGACGCACGCATGGATGGGCTGGATCGCCAGTTCCTCAGCGGCAACACCTGGCTGGGTTGGCTGCGCTCACGGCTGCGCCCGAGCCGGGACGATTGAGCTCTACTGCCGGGCCAGCCGAAGCACCGGCCAATCCTCCACCATGCCCGGATCACCCCGCACCGGATTGATGTCCACGCCGCCGCGGCGCAGGAAATAGCCGGCTACCAGCAGCCGTTCACAATGGCCGTGAGATTTCAGATCCAGGAAGATCTGCTCCACGGTGGTTTCGTGAAAAGCCTGGTGGCAGCGGAAAGACACCAGATAGCGCAGCAGCCCGGCATGGTCCAGGGCCGGCCCCTGATAGCGGATCAGCAGAGACGCCCAGTCGGGCTGGCCGGTCACCGGACAGAGACTGCGGAACCGGTGGGTGTAGACCGTTTCCGCCAGCGCTGATCCGCCGGACACAACGCTCAGCAGATGCGGCGCCCGTTCATAGGTGTCCACATCGATGTCCAGCGAATCGAGGCTGGCGCCGGGCAGCAGCGACGCTTCGGCGGCGGCTTCCAGGTCTTTCAGGGTCACGGCCACGGGTGCGCCGAAGGCGCTCTGCAGGTCGGCGCGCAGACACTCGGCAACGACCTGCTCGGAGTCGAATCGGGTCTGGGCGAAGCTGTTGAAATACAGCTTCATGGATTTACTTTCCACGATGTTCGGCGAGCGTGCGCTCACGCGCAGTTCGACCAGCGCCACCTGCGGCATACCCCGCTGCGACAGCCAGGAGAACTCGTACCCGCGCCACAGATCTTCGCCGGCGAACGGCCACGCTTCATCGAGGCCCATGCCGCGCCGGCCCGCGGCACGCGCCATGGGCGCCAGCACGCCGGGGTCATAGCGTTCCGGAGCCGGCGTCGGTTTACCCAGCGGAATGTCCATACCCGGCACTTAAGGGCAAGGGCAGGCCGCCTGTCAACGCGCGGGAAAAACCGTTAGGGTGCTGCAGGGGATCGGCTGGGAAGGGGTAACCGAACAATGCTCGAGCAGTTTCAAGGCCTGGCCAAGGCGTTTGCGGACTATGCCTGGGGCCCCTGGCTGCTGGTGCTGTTGCTGGGCGGCGGTTTCTTCTTCCTGCTCTATAGCCGTTTCGTGCCGTTCCGGCACATGCCTCATGCCATCGACATCCTGCGCGGAAAATACGACTCGCCCGACGATCCGGGCGATATCAACCACTTCCAGGCCCTGTCGTCGGCCCTGGCCGGCACCATCGGCATGGGCAACATCGCCGGCGTGGCTCTGGCCATCGCCATCGGCGGGCCCGGCGCCATTTTCTGGATGTGGATGACGGCCGTTCTGGGCATCGCCACCAAGTTCTTCACCTGCACCCTGGCTGTCATGTACCGGGGCCGTGACTCCGCGGGCACCTTGCGCGGCGGCCCCATGTACGTGATCCGCGAGGGGCTGCCGAAACGCTGGCACTGGCTGGCCTACATGTTCGCCATCTTCGGCCTCATCGGTACGTTGCCGGTGCTGCAGGCCAATCAGCTCATCCAGATCGTGCGCGACATGGTGTTCATCGACAACGGCTGGCTGGCCGCGGACGGCCCCCATCTCACCTTCAACCTGAGCGCCGGCATCATTCTCACCATCACCGCCGGGGTGGTGATCTTCGGCGGCCTGCACCGCATTGCCGAAGTGGCCAGCCGGGTCGTGCCCACCATGAGTGCACTCTACGTCGGTGCCGCGCTGGTAGCCGTCGCCTTGAACATCGACCAGCTACCAGGCGTGCTCTGGTTGATTCTGGAAGATGCCTTCACCGCCCGCTCGGCCGGTTCCGGCGTGCTACTCACCGTGATTCTCTATGGCGTGCAGCGCGGCGCGTTTTCCAACGAGGCCGGCATCGGCACGGAATCCATGGCCCATGGCGCGGCCCGCACGAAAGAGCCGGTGCGCGAGGGCCTGGTGGCCATGCTCGGCCCGGTCATCGACACCCTGTTCATCTGTTCCGCCACCGCTTTCACCATTCTTCTCTCGGGCCAGTGGCAGGGGGACGCTGACGGGGTGACCCTGACCGCCATGGCGTTTCAGGAAATCCTCGGCATACCGGGCCTGGTGATCGTGGTCCTGTCGGTCATTGCATTCGCCACCACCACGATCCTCACCTACTCCTTCTATGGCACTCAGTGCGCCGGCTTCCTGTTCGGGGCCGAACACCGCCACCATTATCAATGGGTCTACGTAAGCTTCATCATCATCGCCAGCGTGGTGACCCTGGAGGCGGCGGTGAGCATCATCGACGGCGCCTATGCGCTGATGGCCATTCCTACCATGGTCTCGGCGCTGCTGCTGGCCCCCAAGGTCAAGGCCGCGGCCGAGCGTTACTTTACCGCCCTCGACCAATCCGCTGACGCTTGAATTCCGCCACCAGACGGTCCGCCAGGCGCGTAGGCTCGGGCAGACGGTAACCGGCCCCCATGGCCAGCACCCAGTCGATGCTGCTGGCATGATCCGCGAGATGGCCGGGGCTGACGAACAGCGGGCGCACCCCGTCCCGGGTGCGCAGCACAGTGCCGATGCGTTCCTCGCCGTCGAGCAGTTCTACCGCGGAGCCCCGGGGCGCGGCCGGTTCAGCATGGCGGCCGCACAGCCGCGATTTGGCGCAGCCGACGGCCGGCAAACCGACGATCAGGCCCAGGTGAGAAGCCAGGCCAAGGCGGCGCGGGTGCGCAATTCCCTGACCATCGCACAACAGGCCCTGCACGTCGCTGTGCAGGCGGCGCAGTAATTTGAGCAGCACCGGCACCTCGCGGAACGACAACAGCCCCGGCACATAGGGAAAGCGCAGCCGATCCGACAGGGTGCGTTGTTCCACCACCACTGCGGCCGCCACGTCCCAGACCACGGCAGCGGCGAGAATGCGGTCGCCGTGAAAAGCGCAATCCAGCCCCACCACACGCCGCGGCACGGGCGCCGGGCACAAACGTACACTTCCGGCCAGGCGGCGCTGCTCGGCGATGGCCGCGGCGGGCGACAGCCGCCAGCTATGGGGCGCCCGGGGAACCTGCAGATTGGCCTCCATGACCAGTAATGCGATGCTTAGCATGCCAATGAACCGCCTCGGGGAGAACCGGAAATGAGTCAGGGCCGACGACCACTGCCTGCGTCACTGCGGGAAACCAAACCCGCCAGCGAACACACCCGGGCAGCGCAGCAGCACATGCGCGACAGCCTGCCGTTCGAAGACCGGCGCAGTTTCACCGATGCGTCCCGGGGGTTCATTGCCAGCCTCGACCCCCTCACCATCCCCCACCAGCGGGCCGACCGGCCGGCCTACGACCTGAGCGGCCTGGGCTTTCTCGACGCCGAGGCACCCGACACGGTGAATCCCAGCCTGTGGCGCCAGGCGCAGCTCAATGCCCGGCACCATGGTCTGTTCGAAGTCACCGACGGCGTCTATCAGATACGCTCTTTCGACATTGCCAACATGACGCTGATCCGCGGTGAGCACGGCTGGATCGTCGTCGACCCGCTGACCTCTTCCGAAACCGCCGCAGCCGCTCTGGCGCTGGCCAACGAGCACCTGGGCACGCGGCCGGTGCGGGCGGTCATCCACACCCACAGCCATGCCGACCACTTTGCCGGCGTGCTGGGCGTGGTGACCCCGGAGCAGGTGGAATCCGGCGACGTGCACGTCGTCGCGCCGGAGCACTTCGTCAACGAATCACTGAACGAAAACGTCCTGGCCGGCAACGTCATGAACCGCCGCGCCACCTACATGTACGGCAACCTGCTGCCGCCCTCCTCCAGCGGATTCGTTACCACCGGCTTAGGGGCGGCTCTTGCCATGGGTACCACCGGCTTCGTCGTGCCCAATGATTTCGTCAGCCGCACTGGCGAAACACGCGAACTCGACGGCGTGCGGTTCGAGTTCCAGATGACCCCGGGCACCGAAGCGCCGGCGGAATTCGTGTTCTACCTGCCGGACTTCAAAGCCCTGTGCATGTCCGAGATTACGTCGCACCATTTACACAACGTCTACACCCTGCGCGGTGCCCAGGTGCGCGATGCTCTGGCCTGGAGCGAGCAGATCAACGAATCCATCGAGTTGTTCGGCGAGCGTCTGGAGATTCAGTTCGCCTGCCACCACTGGCCCATCTGGGGTCGGGAAGCGGCGCTCGCCTATCTGGTGAAGCAGCGCGACCTGTACAAGTACATCCACGATCAGACCCTGCGCCTGGCCAACCATGGCTATACCAAGGACGAGATCGCCGAGCAGGTGCAACTGCCGGATGTGCTCGGCCGGGAATTCGCCAACCGCGGTTATTACGGCAGCGTGCATCACAACGTCCGCGCCGTGTATGTGAAGTATCTGGGTTACTTCGACGGCAACCCGGCCACCCTGTGGCCGCTACCGCCCGCCGAGGCCGGCCGCCGCTACGTGACGTGCATGGGCGGCGCCGACGCGGTGACGGAACACGCGAGGCGCGCCTTCGACGCCGGCGACTACCGTTGGGCTGCGGAACTGCTCAACCATGTGATGATGTCCGACCCGGACCACGAAAGCGCCCGGGCCCTGCTGGCGGATACGCTGGAGCAGCTCGGCTACCAGGCCGAGTCGGCACCCTGGCGCAACTTTTATCTCTCCGGCGCGCTCGAGCTGCGCCACGGTCTGCCGGACACGTCGAGCGCCTTCAATGCCAGCGAAGGCATGGCACGCGGCATGCCCATCGACAACCTCTTCCAGACCATGGCGGTGCGCCTTAACGGGCCGAAGGCCGAGGGCGTGCGCCTGCACCTCAACCTGAATTTCACGGACCTGGAACGCGCCTATCTGCTTGCCGTCGACAACTGTGTGCTGCACGCCTTCGCCGGCAAACGATCCGACACCCCGGATGCCACCCTCACCACCACGGCACTGGCCTTCAAACGCATGATCATGGGCCTCACCACGGCGGCAGACCTGATGGGCGACGGCGCTCTGCAGGTAGATGGCAGCCTGGAGGCGCTGGCGACGTTGAGCGAACTGTTCGACCGCTTCGAACGGCGCTTTCCTATCGTGACTCCGCGGCCGGCGCCCTGAACAGCGCCAGCGCCGGCCCGGCCATGGCGGCCAATGCCAGCAGAGCGCCAAACGCGATCTGTGAGCCGCGGCCGGTTCCGGTGATGGCCGGCAGCAACGGCGGCATGGCGACCATGACGCCGCCGACCACCAGCAGCAGCCGCTGCAGGGCATTCCAGCGCACGCCCAGCCACGGCACGTAGGCCTGGATACCGCAGACCACCAGGGCGATGCCGGCCAGCGCCTCGATCAGTCCGATCAGCAGCGCCCACCAGGTGCCGTTCAGGATGAGGGCCGGATTCAGCACGAACATGAACGGAATGAAGTAGATGACGCTGCCCAACCGCATGGCGGCGAGCCCGGTTGCCAGGGGCCTGGCTTTGGCGATGGACGCGGCAGCATAAGCGCCCAGCGCCACCGGCGGCGTAATGAACGACAGCATGGCCCAGTAGAGGATGAACAGATGCACGGCCATGGCATCCAATCCGCCCTGAATCAGCGCCGGGGCCAGGACGATGGCGAGAAATATGTAGGCCGCCGTTACCGTCATGCCGATGCCCAGCACGAAACTGGTGAGCGCGCCCATGAGCAGCAGCAGCCACACCGAGTCGCCGGCCAGATACAGCAGATCGTTGACCAGGGTGCCGGCCAGGCCGGTGAGCGACAGAGCACCGACGATGAGCCCTACCCCGGCCAGCACCGCCAGCAGTTCCGCCAGCAGGCAGCCGGCGGCGTAGAGGAAATCCACACCCTCCCGAAAGCCCCAGCGGTGTTCGCGGGAAAACTGATTGAGCGCCAGCAGCAGTCCGGTCGCCAGATACGGCGCGACGGACTCGCGCTGCGCCACGAGCAGCAGCAGGATCAACGCGGCAAAAGCGCCCAGATAAAACCAGCCGTCTTTCAACGTCTGCCACAAGTCGGGCAGATCGCGGCGCTCCAGGCCCTTGAGTCCGCGGGCCGCCGCATAGGCATCCACCTGCAGGAACAGCCCGGTGAAATACAGCAGTGACGGTACGGCCGCGGCCAGTGCCACTTCGTAATACGGCACTTCCAGAAACGTCGCCATGACGAATGCGGTGGAACCCATGATCGGCGGCAGCAGCACCCCGCCCGTGGAGGCGCAGGCTTCCACCCCGCCGGCCACCTCCCCTTTCATGCCCGTGGCCTTCATGGTCGGAATCGTCAGCTGGCCGGTGGTGAGCACGTTGGTCACCACGCTGCCGCTCATGGACCCCATGAGACCACTGGACACGATGGCCACCTTGGCGGCGCCGCCGCGCACATGGCCCAGCAGCGCGAAGGCCAGATCCAGGAAGAAACGTCCGCCGCCCGTGTGCTGCAGGGCCAGGCCGAAGACCACGAAGCCGATCACCAGTTCGGCGAAGGCCCGGAACGGCAGCCCGAAAATGCTCTCGATGCTGAGCACGTGATAGGCCGCCGTCTGCGCCCAGGTGGCAGACATGCCGGCAAACGGTGCCGGCAGGCTGTCGGCCACCAGCGGCATCAGGGAAAACGTCAGGGTAATGCCGAACAGTGCCCAGCCGCCGGCCCGGCGCACGGCTTCCATGAGCAGCGCCCACAACGTCACCGCCAGCCAGGTGGCCAGCGGCGGCGCGCCGAACTCCCAGCCCAGGTCGACGATGTCTTCGGCGTGGACGAAGAAGTAACCGCAGCAAGCCACCACCGCGGCGGCCAGCAGCAGATCCAGCGGCAGCCAGCGTGGAAACACCAGGTAGACCAGCGGCAGCAGAGCACCGAGCAAGGTGAAGTAGTAGTGCGTTTCCAGCGCGATCCACGGCGCCAGCAAAGGGGTGCCGCCGAACAGGCGCAGCGTATCCATGGCCAGCAGCAGCGCGGCCGCCGCCACCGCGGCTACCGGGTAACGCAGCGCATTGAATTCCCGGGTCAACGTTGGCCCGGATCAGTCCAGATGGGATCGAAACCGGCGCTCTGCAGGGCGTCGACCCGTGCCGCCAGCCAGGCAGCGGTGAAGGCCTCGTCAGTTGAAAAATCACTGCGCTGCAGCCCCTGCCAGGCCGCAGCCAGTACCCGCTGGCGCTCCAGCAGGCGCTGGTTGTGGGCTTCACGTTCGTCGTTCCACACGCCGGCCTCACGGAAATAGCGGACCGCCCCGGCGTGATACGGCACCACCCAGTCGAACAGCTGCCGCTCCATGGCCCAGCCGATGGCACCCGGGTCGGCGTTCTTGAACTCGTCATAGTGGCGGTGAATGACCCGGGCCACGGCCTCGACCATATCGGCATCCGTGGTATCCAGACCGATGAGCAGCGGATAAGGATAGGTTGCACCCTCATGCGGTTCCGCTTTACTGATGCCGGCGCCGCGGGTGGCCATGTGCGGGGTGAAATACGGCGCCACGCGGCGGATACCGGCCCAGCAGGCAGCGTCGTCATGGGGCGCCGGCGGCCAGTGGATGCCCCGCGGCGAGGCTTCCAGCTTGCGCGTGGGCCCGGAGACGGTGGTGGCATAGGCGGCGTCCACGTGGCCGTTGACTATGCCGGACCACATGGCGTTGTAGCCGGTGAAATCGACCCGCTCCACGTCGTCCCAGGTAAGGCCGCCGCAGGCCAGGAAAGCCTCCGTGGAAACGTTGAGCGACGGCGCGCCGCGCACCCAGGGCACGCGCCTGCCGCGTAATTGCTCGAACGCCTCGATGCCGGTGTCCGCCGCCACCGCCAGGGCCTGATTGCTCTCGCCATTGGAGCTCAGCACCAGCCGCAGCGGCAGCGGCCCCCATTGCGGGTCGGCGAACTGAAACACCCCCTCCTGAGCGAAATAGGTGGCCACCCCGTTGGCGGAGAGCTGCACCCGGCCGCGCACCAGGGGCAGCAGCCGGGAGACGTCGTTCTTCCCCGGCAGCACCCGCAGGGTGACGCCGTAGTTGTCCTTCAGCATCTTGCCGATGGCCACCGCCTGGTTGTAGCCGGTAGTGCCCAGATTGTAGGCACTCCAGGCCATGGCCTGCGGCAGCGCCGGTTCACGGTCGGCGGCGGCAGTGCCGGCACTGGCCGCCGTCAGCGCCCCCGCCAGCAGCAGACTTCTCAGGATCATGGCTCTCCCCCAACCCGGTAAAGGGCAATTCTAGCGCGGCCGGCCGCTTCCAGGCGAAGCGGCTGGCAGTTGCGCAGCGGCCCGGTCAATCCAGTTGCAACTGCTCGTTGACGGCCCGATGGGCCGCATCGATGGCACCGTCCACATAGGCGTAGCCCGCCGCATCGGAATTGGCGATGGAGATGCGCCCGACCTGCGCGCGGCCCGTCACGTGGGGACCGTTGCCGGGGCCCCACCCTGCCGGATCGGAGTAGTCGTTGTATTCATAGGCATAACCGTGAGGCCAGCGATTGACGGTGATGGCGGCAATGTCCCGGTCGGCATCGAAGCCGCCGGGCCCCAGAGCGCCATCCATGTTTGCCACGATGTCGCGTTCGAAAGCGGCGAAGTCCAGCTCATACAGAACGCGGCGCCCGGCGGCATGCTGCGCCCGGGCACTGAGCCCCTGATCCGGAGCGGTGGGCACCCAGGAACCATGCACTACCGTCGGCTCGTCGGGATCATCGGCGAAGCGGTACGCGCCCATGCTCACCGGAAAGTCCAGTCCGAAAGAATGCATATACCGCGGCCGCGGAATGTAGAAGCTGCCGAAACCGCGCTCACGGAACGCCCGCCAGTTGCGTATGGCGATGCTCATGTACACCAGCGGCACCTTCTCCGCATAGCCGATGGCCTGGCGTTGCGTGTCCGGCAACTCCGGGCAGAGGTAGGGAATCATGGCATTGTTGCAGGCCAGCACCACGTGCCGGGCCCGCGCCTGACGGACGCTGCCGTGCGTCACGTATCCGATGTCCACATGGGCGCCCTGAGCACCGTGGCGCACGTTCACCGCAGTGCTGTGCAGGCGCACACGCACCCGGTTGCCGGGCCGGTCGAGCGCGGCGTAGTCGACGGGCGTGGTAACCAGGTCTTCCATGTCCTGCCCCGGCAGCGCGGCGGGAATGAGGTGGCGCACCAGGGCCCGGGCTACGCCGGCATTGCCGTCCGGAAAATGGAAGATATACGGCTCGTTGCCGTAGACGGCCAGGTCCACCAGGTTCGGGTCCAGGGCGCCGATGCCGGGCATGCCCATGCGGGCCGCCTCCAGCGTCGACAGGGCATCCCAGCCCACGCCCCACAATCCCCGGGGCAGATCCCGCACCAGGGTCACGACCGCTTCCGGCATGCCGAGGCACCCGCTCAGATAGTCGGAGTAGCTGGTGCGGCGCAGGAAATCCACCTTCGCCGGCGCCGACAGGTCCGCCAGCGGATCATCCGGCCCGGACAGCAGGCGCACCAGGGCTTCCCGCTCCGGCGGGGTCAGGGGGTAGGCGGCAACCGCGGCGGCCGGGTCCTCGAGTCCGGGCCCCGTATACCCGGGAAATACGTTCGGCAGCGTCAGGTTGCCGCCAAAGGCGTGCGCGCTGAAGTGAATACCGCGGCCGAGCCCATGGCGTTGCTCGAATTGCCGATCGAAGTAGCGATAGAAGCGCTGCACATCGATGCCCAGATCTTTCAGGAGGGCCTGCGATTCCGCCGAGTAGGCACCCGGACCATCCAGCGATTGGCTGCCGCCATAACCAATGAGGCGACGGCCATCGACAGCGAACTCGTTGCGCTTGGCATGGCCGCCGAAGTCATCGTGATTGTCGAGAATCAGGATGCGCCGGCGCCCGCCGCTGCGCTGGTCATACAGGAATGCGGCCGCCAACCCGGAGATGCCGCCGCCGACGACGACCAGATCGTAGTCGGGCTCGTCCGGCTGGCCCGGCAGATCGAACGTCTGCCCGGACCACGCCAGGGCATGGGCCACCTCGAAGGATCCCGCGTGGCTGCCGCGCATACCCGTGCGCAGCGGTGGATAGTCCAGGGTGTTGCCGCCGGCCGCGAACAGTTCAGCAGGGGCCAGCCCCGCCACGCCGCTCAAGGCCACGCCGTTGAGAAAATCGCGTCTGCTTATGGTCACGCTGTACGTCTGCCCCTGCCAGGGCACACCATACCAGCTTCACCCGCAGGATCACTCGCCGATCTGGGACTGGATGTAGTTCTCGAGGCCCGTCTTGCCGATGAGACCGAGTTGGGTTTCGATCCAGTCGATGTGCTCTTCCTCGGAACTCAGGATGCTCTGAAACAATGCCCGGCTGACGAAATCGCTGACCTTCTCGCAATGGGCCACGGCTTCGCGCAGGATCGGCAGGCCTTCCATCTCGAGCTTCAGGTCGCACTCGAGCATTTCTTTGACGTTCTCACCCACATAGAGCTTGCCGAGATCCTGCAGGTTGGGCAGGCCCTCCAGAAACAGAATCCGCTCCATGAGCTCGTCAGCATGCTTCATCTCATCGATGGATTCGTCTTTTTCCTTCTCCGCCAGACGCTTGAGGCCCATATCTTCCAGCATCTTGGCATGCAGGAAGTATTGATTGATGGCCGTAAGCTCGTTCTTGAGCACCCCGTTCAGGTAGTCGATAACGGCTTTGTCCAGCGTTTTCATGACAGCTTCCGATGCGAGAAAGGTGCAAGCATGCCCGATGCTCAATCAATTGGCAACTCTAAGTTGTTGATTTTAAATGCCTATTGTTCTCAAGAGGGAACCAGTCGCACATGCGTATGGGATCAAGAAACACTTGCAAGCGGGAATGATTTGTATTTAGATACGCTCATCGACAACGGGTGTCTGCCATGTTCGTTTGCGTCTGCCGAGCCATCACCGACCGCGAAATCCATGAAGCCGTGGACAACGGCATCGACCACGTGGATAAGCTGGAAGAAGCCTGCGGTGTGGGCACCGGCTGCGGCAGCTGCCGGATGACCGCTCAGGAGCTCATCGAGGCCCGGCTCATGGAATCCCGTTCCTACGCCGCAGTCTGAAGCGCCCGCTCCTCCTCCTCAATAATCCAGCGCATCGTCCACGGCATGCCCCTGCCGCGGGATCAGCATGGCGCGCTCGAAGCTGATCACCTCGGTACCATCCTGCTTCAACCCGCGGGTCCGAATGGTGACAATCCCCTGTGTGGGCCGCGACCGTGACTCCCGCACCTTGAGCACCGCTGATTCCGCATAAAGCGTGTCGCCGACGAATACCGGGCCGGTGAGCTTCACCTCGTTCCAGCCCAGGTTGGCCACCGTTTTCTGACTCACGTCGGACACCGACATGCCGGTGACAACCGACAGGGTCAGACAGGAGTTCACCAGCACCCGACCGAACTCGCTGCCTGCCGCGTACTCTTTGTCGAAGTGCAGCGGGTGCTGGTTCATGGTCAGCAACGTGAACCAGGTGTTGTCGGATTCCGTGATGGTCCGGCCCGGGCGGTGCTCGTAGACATCGCCGACGACGAAATCCTCCAGATAGCGCCCGTAGGATTCCCGATACCGCTGTTCACCCACCTGACGGGCTCGTGCCACCATGAGTCGTCTCCTGTTCTGCCAATCGGTTCAATACCCTCGGTGCAACGCGGCGCCTCAGCGTCCCACGTACACCGGATCGCGCTTCTCCAGAAACGCCCGCACTCCTTCTCTGGAATCTTCGGTCTGGCGCAATCGGGTAATCTGCTCAATGGCCCAACGGCCGGTATCGCGCCAGTCCGGTTCCGTAGTGCGCCGCAGGCCCAGCCCCGGCGCGTCGCAGCACAGTCCGCGCAACACGAACAGCTCGCCGAACCTGGCCTGCTCGGAGGCGACCCGGATGTCGGCCATCAGCGCCAGCTCCATGCCCCACCCCACGGCAGCACCGTTCACGGCGGCGATCACTGGAATGTCGGTGTACAGCAGCGCGTCGGCCGCCGGGGTCAGACCGCCGGTACGCGCACCCCGGGCCTTGAATTCCGCCGGCGGCGGTTCACTGCTGCCGAGGATTTCCTTGACGTCGTCACCGGCGCAGAAGGCACGGCCAGTGCCGGTAATCACCAACGCCCGGGCAGTGGAACCGCGCACCGCATCTTCGAGTTCCGCATAGAGCTGATAGTTGAGTGAATTCATCGCCTCCGGGCGATTCAAGGTGATCACGCCCACGTGATCCTGGACGTCGTAGTTGAGTACCTGCTCGGCCATCGGCCAACCCTCCCGGTGTTTCCGGCGATGATAGCGCGCGCGGACCGCGGGTGCAGAACTCCACCGCAGCGTTGCGGGATCGCTGATTCGTTGAACCGGCGCCGGGATGGTACAGTGCGGTCATGAGTGCTCCCGTCGACTACATCGAGCGTACCCGTGAGCAGTATGCTCACCTGGGTTATCCGCCCTACCGATGGATACACCACGAAGACCCGCCGCCGTTCACGCCGCTGACGAAGCCGCTGCGCGAGAGCCGCGTGGCGCTGATCGCGTCCGGCGGCGTTTACGTCCGCGGTCAGGTGGCGTTTCATTTCAAGGACGACACCAGCTACCGGATCGTCCCGCGGGACGTCGATTACGGTGCGCTGCGGGTTACCCATTTCGCCTATGACCTGACCGACGCCCGCACCGACCCCAACGTGGTGTTTCCCCTGGAAACTCTCCTCGACCTGGCCGGCGACGGCTACGTCGGTGAAGTGAATGCCAACGCCTATACCTTCATGGGTGGCATTTATTCAGCCCGCCGCGTCGAGCAGGAGCTGGCACCGGCCCTCACCGAACATCTGCGTAACGACGAAGTGGACCTGGCGATCCTCGTCCCCGTCTGACCGGTCTGTCACCAATCCGTGGGATTGGTCGCCCGTCAACTTGAAGCCGCCGGCATTGCCACCATCTGCCTGTCGAGTGCTGAGAGCATCACCCGGGCGGTGAATCCGCCGCGCGCCGTGTTCATCGACTTCCCCCTCGGCCATACGGCGGGCAAACCCGGCGACAAGGCGGTGCAGCGTGCCATTCTGATGGACGCGCTGGAGGCACTGGAGACCATCAGCGAGCCCGGCACCATTCGCCCGCTACCCTATCGCTGGTCCGATGACGATTCCTGGAAACAGTCGGCGCAACGCAGCGATGGCGATGACCGGGTGAGCCGTACCGATGAGCCGCAGTATCAGTTTCCCGAAGACCGGGAGGCGGCTGAGGCTGCGCGACAGCAATAACCCGATCAGCTCCTCATTGCCCTGCGTGGAGGGCCTGGACCGCGTCCTGAACCTCGCCGAGTTCGCTGCGCACGCGGGCCAGCGCGTCCGGAACCAGCTCTGAACGGCCATCCCGCGCCAGCTCCTCCAGATCGTTGCACAGGCTTGCCAGGGCAGCCGCACCGATATTGCTCGAGGCGCCTTTCAGGCTGTGTACGCTGCGCCGCAACCGCTCCAGGTCGCCCGCCTCCCAGGCTTCGCTCACCTCGTAGAAGCGTGCCTGGGAGTCCCGCAGATAGGTCTCGAGCAGCGCACTGAAGTCCTCCTCCATGAGCATCTCAAGCTCCGCGAGCAGTTCATGATCGAGTCGCTCAGACATCGGTGTCGCTCCAGGAAAAAGTTACTTCTACCTCATTGCCGCAACCGCGGTAAGTCAGGGACTGACAGAGATTGCGCAGCAGTTGAACCCCGCGGCCATGATAAGCCGGGCCGCCGACGTTCGCCTCACCACACAGCCGGGCCCGGAAATCGAAGCCCGGGCCGCTGTCGGTGACCGTGACGGACAGACAGCCGCCGGCGTCGTCAATGGCACAGTGGAAATCGAAGCGGACAAAGCCTTCCAGCGTCTCCAGAGCCTGCTGGCGGGCCTCGTAGTAGGCGGCGAATCCGCTGGCGGAACGCTTCAGCCTGGAATCGAGCCCCATCACGCCATGTTCCAGAGCGTTGGAATAAAGCTCCCCCAGTACGGTGAATATGGCACCGGCTTGCGGGCGGAGTTGCGGAAACTCCACGAGAATCTGCTGCAGCAGGGGCAACGGATTCGACGTGCGCAACGAACGCGGCCCCAGTTCGTAGCTCAACCGCCAATCGGCAGGCGTACCGCGCTCGGGATCCGGACGCCCTGTTTCCGGCAGCGCCGCCTGCTGCGGCGGCACCATGGTTACCTCCACCAGGGTGATGTCGTCATCGCTGCCGGTGCTGCCCAGGTGCGCATAGACGTCCCGCTGCAACGTCTCGAAAACGCTGTCGCCGGGACCGCTGTTCATGACTATCCCGTCGAAGCGCTCGAAGCCGAAAGTGTCGCCCTGCTCGTTGCGGGCCTCGACAATGCCGTCAGTGCACATCACCAGCCTGTCGCCCGGTGCCATCCTCACGACCCGGGTACTGGCATCGAACCGGTCATCACCATGAATGCCCAGGGGCAGATGCGTGGATTCCAGGTGAACAATCCCGCGGGAATCGCACTGCAGCAGGCAGCCGGGCGGCAGCCCGCCATTCCAGAACTCCATGGTGCCTTTATTGAAGTTCAACGCCACCATGGTGGCGCAGCAGAAATAGCCCTTCGGCAGAATGATCGACAGCTTGCGGTTTGCCTCCCGCAGTATCTCTCCGGGCAGAAAGCCTTTGCCGGCCATGCCGTAGAAGATCTCCGCCAACGGCATGGCGCCGATGGCAGCGGTGAGGCCGTGGCCGGTGAAGTCGCCGAGCAGTACATAGAGATCGCCCGCCGGATTGCGCGTGGCGAGCAGCACATCGCCATTAAAAATAGCCAGCGGCGAGATCAGGTAGCGGATGAAGGCGGCATCGAGAAGCCCGGTGTGCGCGACTTTGTCGAATACGGCTTTGGCGGCTTCCTGCTCCTGGATCAGGTGGGCATGGTGGCGGCTGATTTCGTCGCGCTGCCGCTGCATGGTGACGTGTACGGCCCGCATACGCTGCAGCGCATTCAATTTGGCTTTCAGGATGATCTGGTTGTAGGGCTTTGAGAGAAAGTCGTCGCCGCCCACCTCCAGGGCCCTGGCCAGGGCATCGGCTTCCGTCAGGGAGGTCAGAAAAATGATGGGAATGAAGTCTTCGCCGGCCTCCTCTTTGATGAAATGGGCCACCTCGAAGCCGTCGAGACCGGGCATCAGCGCATCCAGCAGCACCATCTGCGGCCGGAACTCGCGGAATTTGGCCAGGGCGTCGTTGCCGTCTACGGCCTCGGCGACGGCATAACCTTCCTTGCGGACGATGGCGGACAGCAGCATGCGGTCCACATGATTGTCGTCGGCAACCAGTATGCGCAGGGTTTCACTCATCGGACCATCCTGGAGCGCGCATGACGGGCGCGGTTCTACCGACCCTCAATGAATCGTGAACAGTTGCTCGAAATTGGAGATGGTCAGGATCTTGCGCACATCGGCGTTACAGTTGATCAGTTCCACGACGGCACTGTCGCCGCCGGCATGGTCCCGCAACAGCAGCAGCATGCCCAGGGCGGAGCTGTCGAGGTAGCTGGTTTCCCGCAGGTCGACACAGTAGCGCCGCGGCTGCTCGGGCAACAGTTCGTAGGCCTCGCGGAATTCCTGGTGCGCACTGAAATCGAAGCGCCCGGATACACGGATGATCAATTCTCCGCCGTCGGCCGAGAGCTCTGAAGCTACTGCCATGTGGCCCTCCCTGGTGGGTTATGCATGTCCTGAACCATCAGGATTAAGCATAGCCCATGGGGAGAAATCAGCCGCCGAAGTCGTCCAGCCGGATGTTCTCGGGCTCGACGCCCAGGTCTTCGAGCATCTGCAGCACGGCGGCCACCATGGGCGGCGGCCCGCACAGATAATACTCGCAGTCCTCGGGGGCCGGATGGTCCTTCAGATACTGCTCGAAGGCCACGTTGTGAATGAAGCCGGTGTGCCCGTCCCAGTCGTCCTCGGGCAGCGGATCGGACAGCGCCACGTGCCACTGAAAGTTGTCGTGCTCGGCGGCCAGCTTGTCGAATTCGTCCTGGTAGAACATTTCCTTCAGCGAGCGGGCGCCGTACCAGTAACTCATGGGCGTCGTACGGCCATTGCGCAGCAGCTCATCGAAAATCTGCGAGCGCAGCGGCGCCATGCCTGCGCCGCCGCCGATCCAGATCTTCTCGGCATCCGTATCCTTGACGAAGAAATCGCCATAGGGGCCGAACACCGTGAGCTTGTCGCCGGGCTTGAGGTTGAACAGATACGACGACATGCGGCCGGGGGGCACTTCCATCCCCGGAGGCGGCGAGGCGACACGGATGTTGAACTTGAGAATGCCCCTCTCTTCCGGGTAGTTGGCCATGGAGTAGGCGCGAATGGTCGGTTCCGTGACCTTGCTGTGGTGCTGCCAGACGTTGAAGCGGTCCCAGTCGCCATGGAAGCGCTCTTCGACGTCGATGTCCTTGTAATCCATCTCGTAGGGAGGAATCTCCATCTGCACGTAGCCGCCGGCCTTGAAGTCCACGTTGGCCCCTTCCGGCAGCTTCAGATTCAACTCCTTGATGAACGTGGCAATGTTCGGGTTCGAAGTGACCTCGCACTCCCAGCGCTCCACACCGATGGCATCCTCGGGAATCTGAATCTTCATGTCCTGCTTGACGGCCACCTGACAGGACAGACGCCAGTTTTCCCGGATCTCGCCCCGGGTGAAGTGGGTTTCTTCGGTCGAGAGGATGCTGCCGCCGCCTTCCAGCACCCGGCAGCGGCACTGGGCGCAGGTCCCTCCGCCGCCGCAGGCGCTCGCCAGAAAAATACCCTGGTTCGCCAGCGTGCCGAGCAATTTGCCCCCGGCAGGCACCACAATGGCTTTGTCCGGGTCTTCGTTGATCTCGATGGTGACGTCACCGCTGCTCACCAGTCGGGAGCGCGCCACCAGGATAACGGCCACCAGAAACAGCACAATTCCGGTGAACATGCTGACGCCCAGCAGGATCGTGGTGTCAATCATGACTACTCCTCAGATGTCGATGCCGCCGAAGGACATGAAGCACAGGCTGATCAGGCCCACGGAAATGAACGTGATACCCAGCCCGCGCAGCCCCTCGGGTACGTCGCTGTACTTGAGCTTTTCCCGCACGCCGGCCAGGGCGGTAATGGCCAGCGCCCAGCCCACTCCGGCACCCAGGCCGAACACGGTGCTCTCGGCGAACGTGTAATCCCGTTCGACCATGAACAGGGACGCGCCGAGGATGGCGCAGTTCACCGTAATGAGGGGCAGAAACACGCCCAGGGCGTTGTACAGAAACGGCACGAAGCGATCGAGGAACATCTCGAGGATCTGCACCATAGCGGCGATCACGCCGATGTAGGACAGCAGGCCCAGGAACGTCAGATCGACGTTGGGGAAGCCGGCCCAGGCCAGAGCTCCTTCCTTGAGCAGATGATTGAGAATGAGATTGTTCACCGGCACGGTAATGGCCAGTACCACCACCACGGCGATGCCAAGGCCGAAGGCGGTGGAGATCTTCTTCGAGATGGCAATGAACGTGCACATGCCGAGGAAGAAGGTCAGCGCCATGTTCTCGACGAATACGGCCCGGATGAACAGGCCCAGATACTGCTCCAACACTACATGGCCCCCTTATACTGGAGGTTGGGCGCAATCTCGTAGTCCGGCGCCTCCACCTGCTCCGGCTTCCAGGCCCGGATGGCCCAGATGAACAGACCGATGATGAAAAACGCGCTGGGCGCCAGCAGCATCATACCGTTGGCGTAATACCAGCCGCCCTCGGCCACACGGGGCAGAAGCTCATAACCCAGCAGCGTGCCCGAGCCGAACGGCTCACGAATGAGTGCCACGCCGATGAGAATCACCGAATAGCCCAGGGCATTGCCGAACCCATCAAGTGCCGACAGGCCGGGCCGGTTCTGCATGGCGAAGGCCTCGGCCCGCCCCATGACGATACAGTTGGTGATGATCAGGCCGACGAACACGGACAGGCTCTTGGAGATCTCGTAGGCATAGGCCCGCAGGAACTGATCCACCACGATTACCAGAGACGCGATGATGGTCATCTGCACGATGATGCGGATGCTGCTCGGTATCCGGTTGCGCACCAGCGAGACGGCCGTGTTCGACCATGCGTGGTGACGAAGACCACCGCGGCGCACATCACCAGCGTGGTGGCCATGTTTACCGTCACGGCCAGGGCTGAACAGATACCCAGCACCTGCAGCGCGATGGGGTTGTTATTGAAGATCGGATCGATCAGTACTTCTTTCGGCGTTGCCATTACTTACGTCTTCCTTTCGCCAGATTCCCGGACACCTCACCGCGCGCAGCATCAGGCCGTAGACTGCGCCTGGAGCCTGTCGAGGAACGCCCCGAAACCAAGATCACTTGTCCAGAACCGTACCAGATTCTCCACCCCCTTGGTGGTGAGCGTGGCGCCGGACAGGGCATCCACCTCGTGATCGGCCTGAGGGCTCGTTTCCGCCGATCTGGTCTTCACCAGTCGCACGGCCGGTTCACCCTGATCGTTGTAGAGCTCTACGCCCGTCCCACTGGGCCTTCCACTGAGAGTTGTCCACCTCGCCGCCGAGGCCCGGGGTCTCTTTGTGCTCGTAGAAGGTGAGCCCTGCCACTGTGCGCAGATCGCCTTCCAGGGCCAGGTAGCCGAACAAGCGTGCCCCACAGGCCGTAACCACGCACCGGCAGCACCAGTTTATCGATCCCGCCATCGGCATCGCGGCGGATGTAGACTTCGGAGATGGTCTCGCGCCGACCGATGGTGGCGATATCCTGCTGCTCGACTCGAGATTCATGGACACGGCTCAGGGTCTTTGGCCGCCCGGATCGGATCGTAGTCATCCGGGTTGACCGGCATCGGTAAACTCGCCGGTCTCGAGATTCACGGCACGCACCTCGAAATCCGTGAACAGTCTCCTCCACCGTGCGGCCCTGCTCGTCCACGTTACTGCCCTCCGGCAGCACGCCGGCCGCCCGCAGAACGTTCTGCATCTGATCGTATTCCTGATTCGCCTGCTGCCGGGGCTTGAGGACCACCGCAGCACTGGACACGACAATCGAGCACACCAGGCACACGGCTACCGCCACCAGCAGGACGTTGCGCAGGCCTTCCTTATCGAAGCTTTTGGATTCAGGCACGGGCGAGCCTCCGTTTGACGTTGCGCTGAACCACAAAATAATCGATCAGCGGTGCGAACAGGTTGGAAAACAGTATCGCGAGCATCATCCCCTCCGGGAATGCCGGGTTGACCACACGAATGAGCACGCACAGAAAACCCACCAGAAAACCGAAGGCCAGCCGGCCGGCGTCCGTCATGGCCGCCGACACCGGATCTGTGGCCATGTACACGGCACCGAACGCGAAGCCGCCGAGCACCAGGTGCCACCAGAACGGCATGGCGAACATGGGGTTGGTCGAGCCGATGCTGTTGAACAGCATGGCGGTCACCACCAGACCGGCCACACAGCCGGCCATGATGCGCCACGAAGCGATGCGGGTGGCCAGCAGAATGCTGGCGCCGATGAGGATAGCCAGGGTCGAAGTCTCACCCATGGAACCCGCCATGTTACCTACGAAAGCCTGCAGCCAGGAGACGCCATAGTCTTCGCCGAGGGCCGCGTTACCGAGCGCGGTGGCCCGCGTGTAACCGTCCACGGCCACCCACACGGCATCGCCGGACATCTGTGCCGGGTAAGCGAAATACAGGAATGCGCGGCCGGTGAGCGCCGGGTTGAGGAAGTTCTTACCAGTGCCGCCGAAGACTTCCTTACCGATGATCACACCGAACAGGATACCCACCGCAGCCATCCACAGCGGGCGTGGTGGGCGGCAGGGTCAGAGCAAAAAGGATGCTGGTGACGAAGAAACCTTCGTTGACTTCGTGGCCGCGCTTGGACGCGAACAGGATCTCCGCCGCGATGCCGGTGATGAAAACGACAATGTACAAAGGCAGAAAATGCGCCAGACCGTAGGCCAGACAGTCCCAGACGCTGTTCGGGTCATAGCCGGTCAGCACGTCGAGAAAGCCGCCGCGCCAGTTGTCCAGGGTCGTCGCCCCTACCGACTGCATGGCCTCCAGTGCCTGCAGACCGGCGAAGTAGCTGCCCACCAGAGCGGGAATCCAGGCACAGGCCCAGACCGTGATCATGATGCGCTTGAGATCGAGCCCGTCGCGTACGTGGGACGGGCCCGCCGTCACGTCGCCCGGCGTGTACAGCGCCGTGTCGATTGCCTCGTAGACCGGGTACAGTGCCTGCAGACGGCCGCCCTTCTCGAACTGCGGCGCGATACCATCCATGAACGAGCGCAGACTCATCTCATCCTTCCTTTTCTATGGTTGTCAGCACGTCACGCAGTACGGGCCCATACTCATACTTTGCCGGACACACATAGGTGCACGTGGCGATGTCGTCTTCGTCGAGCTCGAGGCAACCCAGATCGATGGCACTGTCCAGATCTTTGACCAGCAGACTGCGCAGCAACTGGGTCGGCAGGATGTCCAGCGGCATGACCCGCTCGTAGGTGCCCACAGGCACCATGCCGCGGGGGCTGCCGTTGGTGGTGGTGGTAAAGCTCAAGGGCCGTTTGCCCAGCCACCTGGACAGATAGATGGGGAACACGGAGTGCCGCTCCGGGCCCGGTGACAGATAGCCCAACAGGCGCCGTTCATGGTCTTCAGGAATCACCGACACCTGGACATGATAGCGGCCGAGAAAGTTCACCGGGTGTTCCGCCGTGTGTCCCGTGAGCACCGAGCCCGAAATCACCCGCTGATCTCCGTCGGCGAGCTCGCCGTCGGTAAGCTCGCTGAGATCGGCACCGAGCCTGGTACGCAGAAAGCGCGGCCGGCGCACGCCGGGCCCGCCCAGGGCCACGATGCGTTCGTTCCACAGCCGCCCTTCGAGAAACAGATAGCCCACCGCGATGACGTCCTGATAGCCGATGAACCATACCGTCTTGTGCGGCCCCACCGGATCGAGAAAGTGTATGTGGGTACCCGGCAGACCGGCGGGATGGGGGCCGGCAAAGGCTTCCCGGGTGATTTTCGCATCCTCGCCCCCGGGTACCTCGCTGCCGGCCTGATGACAGACGAAGACCTTACCCTCGGTCAGCCGCGCCAGCACAGCCAGGCCAGCCTGGAACTGCTCGGCATAGGCCTCGATGACCACACCCGGATCACCCGCCAGCGGGTTGGTATCCATGGCGGTAACGAATATGGAGTGCGGCTGACCGTCCAGCGCCGGTACTTTGCTGTAGGGCCGGGTGCGCAGGGCGGTCCACAGGCCGCTGGACACCAGGTTGTCCACGACGGCCGAGCGCTCGAGCCCGGCCAGATCGCCGGCCCCGTAGCTGGCGAACGATTCACTGTCGTCACCGTCCACATCGATGACCACCGACAGCAGAGCCCGCTTGGCCCCGCGGTGGATGGCCCTGACGGTGCCGGCCGCCGGCGCCGTGAAGTGCACGCCCTCGTTCTTCTTGTCGCTGAACAGCGGCTGCCCGCACTTGACCCGATCACCTTCCTGCACCTGCATGGTCGGTTTCATGCCGGGGAAGTCTTCACCGAGTACAGCGACACGACTCACCTGCCCGCCGGCCTCGATCACCGGTTCCGGTGCTCCCGCAATCGGCAGATCCAAGCCCTTTTTCGTTTTAATCATGGACGACAACGTTCCTGAAAAACGCATCTTCGGGCATGCGCCCGGTGCACAGATTATCTGGACCCTGATTCGACCCCTGTCGGGGGGAACGCCGCGCCAGATGAAAAGGCAGGCGCCGGCGCGGGCTGATGTCGGCAAGCGGGGGCACGGCGGGACGGCTGGCGACCGCTGCTACCCGGTCGGCCTGTGGTCGTTCCGGAGCCCCAGGAGCCGCGGGGATTATAGAGGGCCGGCGATACGGATGCCAATCCAGTGTGGTGTATCGCAAATAATTTAGCTCTCTGAGGCTCTCTGCGGCTTCGGGGCAAGGCGCGCCGAGGAAGGCGTATCCGTTGATACTCCGACGAGGTGCAACGCAGATCCCGGAGCCGCAGAGAGCCTCCCTGCGGGCGCTCCGGTGCGGCCCCTGGGCCTGCGTTGGCGGTGCTTGATGTGGGGCCTGCCACACCGGCGCACGTGAAGTCTGCGGAGCAGACTTCCAAGGTGTTTGCTTCGCAAACAGCCCGCCGCCTTGTCCAGGAGCCGCACCGAAGCGCAGAGCGCTAAATTATTTGCGATACCCCACACTAAAAACCCTGATCGGCCACGTCGTTGGGGATCAGCGGGTAGCGGATGCCCGCCCACTTCTGGACGATGCGGGTCACCTGGCAGGCATAACCGTACTCGTTGTCGTACCACACATACAGCACCACCCGATTGTCGGACGCAATCGTGGCGCCGCCGTCGACGATGCAGGCATGCCGGTTGCCGACGAAATCCGATGACACCACCTCCGGCGAGCTGGTGTAGTCGATCTGGCGCTGCAACGCCGAGTGCAGGGCCATGTGGCGCAGGTATTCGTTCACCTCCTCTACCGTGGTATCCCGTGACAGGGTGAGGTTGAGAATGGCCAGCGAGACGTTGGGAGTGGGCACACGAATGGCGTTGCCGGTCAATCTTCCCGCAAGCTCAGGCAGCAATTGCACCACAGCCGAGGAGGCCCCCGTCTCGGTAATGACCATGTTCAACGGCGCCGCCCGGCCGCGCCGGTTTTTATCATGAAAGTTGTCGATCAGGTTCTGGTCGTTGGTATAGGAGTGCACGGTCTCCATGTGCCCGTGAACGATGCCGAATTCGTCATGCATGGCCTTCATGATGGGCACGATAGCGTTGGTGGTGCAGGAAGCGGCCGCCAGGATGTGGTCATCCGACGATACATCGGTGGAATTGACCCCGGCCACCACGTTCTTGATGTTGGCCTTGCCCGGTGCCGTCAGTACCACGCGGGCGGCGCCTTTGCTTTTCAGGTGCTGGCCGAGACCGGCCTCGTCGCGCCACACGCCGGTGTTGTCGATGACGATGGCGTCGTGGATGCCGTAGCTCTCGTAGTCCACCTCTGCCGGCGACTGGGCATAGATCACGCGGATCACGTTGCCATTGGCGATGATGCAGCCGTTGTCTTCATCCACCCGGATGGTGCCGAGGAAGCTGCCGTGCACGGAATCCCGCCGCAGCAGGCTGGCTCGCTTGATCAGGTCGTCCTTGCCGCCTTTGCGCACCACGATGGCCCGCAGGCGCAGCTGATGGCCGCTGCCCGTCTTTTCGATGAGCAACCGGGCCAGCAGCCGGCCGATGCGGCCGAAACCGTACAGCACCACGTCCTGGGGCTTCTCCACCGGCGGGATATGGCGGCCGATGACCTCACTGCACTCCCGGGTGACGAACTCCAGCGGCGAGATGCCGTTGCCCTCGGATTCCTCCATGAACCGGGTGGCCAGCTTGCCCACGTCGATGTGCGAAGGGCCGAGGTCGAGCTCCGCCAGCGCTTCGATGATGGGGTAGCTCTCGAACTCCGACAGCTCGTTTCTGGCTACCTGGCGCACATAGCGGTGGGTTTTCATGATCTGCAGAACGCTCTGGTTGTACAGAGCGCGGCCGTAGCAATAGGTCACCACGTTGCTGCGGTAGAGGCGGCCGATGATGGGGATCATCGCCTCTGCCAGTGCTTCGCGTTCCTTCCAGTCCGGAAAGTAATCGTCAAGGCTGGGTAGTGCCACGGGAATTCCTCTTAAAAAGACGCCGGCAGGGGCTGTGAAGCGCGCGTATTATCAAAATTTCATTATCCTCCCGCAAGGCATGCGGCAGGATGGAGAGATGTAAATCACCCTTCAGCAGGGTGTAATCAGCGGAAGCTGTCGTTGATGCCGGTGAGTGCCTCATTGCCCGGGCACAGGTCGGCCTCGGCCAGGCTGTTCAGGGGGCGTTGTGTGGTTTCCAGAATCTCGTGGCAATCTACGGCGTCCGGATCCATATAAAGCAGGCCCGTGACCACCTCACCTTCCGCCTGGCGCTGCTGCACGTGCTGCAGGGCCGCCACCCGGTCGTGGGGGTCGTAGCCGCGGTCGAGCTTGGCGAGGCGCAGCACGGAGCCATCAGGCATGGCAACGTCTTCCGTGGTACCGGGCTCATAGTCGGCAGTGATTTCCTCGCCGCCGGCCACATAGTCCGCCGCCACCAGACTTTCGCTGTGACTGCGCACATAGTCATAGCTCTTGGTGGAGCCGTTGTGATTATTGAAGGCCACACACGGGGAAATCACATCGATGAAGGCGAAGCCTCGGTGCATGAGCCCGGCCTTGATCAGCGGCACCAGCTGGCGCTTGTCGCCGGAAAAGCTGCGCGCCACGAAGCCCGCACCGATCTGCAGCGCCATGCTGACCAGGTCGATGGGCTCGTAGAGATTGGGCTTGCCCTTCTTGCTCGTGGAACCTTTGTCGTTGGTGGCGGAAAACTGACCCTTGGTGAGGCCGTAGGTACCATTGTTGTCCACCACGTAGAGCATGTTGATGCGCCGGCGCACCACGTGCGCGAACTGTCCCAGGCCGATGGATGCGCTGTCACCGTCGCCGGATACACCGATGCAGTAGAGCTCCCGATTGGCCAGATTGGCGCCGGTGGCCACCGACGGCATACGCCCGTGCACGGAGTTGAAACCGTGGGAACGGTTCAGGAAATAGCTCGGCGTCTTCGACGAGCAGCCGATGCCCGACACCTTGGCGAATCGGTGCGGCGGCAGGGACAGCTCGGCACAGGCCGCGACGATGGCGGCGCTCACCGAGTCGTGGCCGCAGCCGGCGCACAGCGTAGACACGGAGCCTTCGTAATCGCGCCGGGTCAGGCCGATCTCGTTGACCGGCAGGCGCGGATGATGCACCCGCGGTTTCGCCACGAATGTCATGACTTAACCTCCGTGAGCCGCGGCAGTTTGCGCGCGGTGTAATGCTCGGACACCTGGCGGGCGATGGTATCGGCGGAGATCGACAGCCCCCCGTAGTAGCACACGGACAGCAGCTTGTGCGGATCCGCGTCCAGTTCGTTGACGAGCAACGTACGCATCTGTCCGTCCCGGTTCTGATCCACCACGAATATCGTCTCGTGGTCGTCCACGAACCGGATTACTTCCTCGCCGAACGGAAAAGCGCGCAGACGCAGGGTGTCGAGATGAATGCCTTCCTCGCTCAGCAGATCCAGCGCTTCGCCCATGGGCGTGGCGCTGGTGCCGTAAAAAATGATCCCCGCCCGGGAACCGGCACCGTCGATCTCCGCCTGAGGCACCAGAGCGGCCGCCGTGCGCCACTTCAGAGTCAGCCGATCCATGTTGCGGACATAGGCATCCGGTGACTCGGTGTAGGCGGCGAACTCGTCCCGGGACGTGCCCCGGGTGAAAAACGCGCCTTTTTCCGGATGCGTGCCCGGGTAGGTGCGGTAGCCGATGCCGTCACCATCCAGGTCGAGATAGCGGCCCCAGCGTTCCACGTCTTCGAGTTGCTCCGCATCGAGCACCTTGCCGCGGTCGTAACGCCGGGCGTCGTCCCACTCCAGGGGCTCGCTGAGATTGTCGTTCATGCCCAGTTCCAGATCGCTCATGACGATCACCGGCGTCTGCAGGCGGTCGGCCAGATCGAGCGCGTCAGCGGCGAAGTCGAAACACTCCCGCGCTGTGGCCGGGAACAGCAGAACATGGCGGGTGTCGCCGTGGGACGCGTAGGCCGCACTGATCAGGTCGCCCTGCTGTGTGCGCGTCGGCATACCGGTAGACGGCCCGGCACGCTGGATATCGAAGATAACCGCCGGAATCTCGGCGAAATAGGCGAGCCCCAGAAATTCACTCATGAGTGAAATGCCCGGACCGCTGGTAGCGGTGAACGCCCGGGCGCCATTCCACGCGGCACCGATGACGATGCCGATGGCCGACAGTTCATCCTCTGCCTGAACGATGGCATAGCGGCGCTCTCCGCCGTCGCTATCGACGCGCAACCGTTCCGCGTAACGCTCATAGGCCTCGGCCACCGACGTGGACGGCGTGATCGGATACCAGGCCGCCACCGTGGCGCCGCCGTACAACGCGCCCAGGGCCGCCGCCGTATTGCCGTCGATGAAGATCTGTTCACCGAGCTTGTCGCAGCGGCGCACCTGAATCGGCAGCGGGCATTCCAGGTAGTCCCGCGCATAGCTGCGGCCGATCTCCAGGGCGTGAATGTTGGGCCGGATCAGGTCGTCTTTGCCTTTGTACTGGGTAGCCACCATGCCGGTGATGACGTCGAATTCGATACCCAGCAGCGCCGACAGCGCGCCCAGGTAGGTGATGTTCTTGAACAGTCCGCGCTGCTTGGGGTCGGCAAACTCCGGCAGCAGCAGCGTGGCAATGGGTATGCCGATTTCGTGAATGTCCGAACGCCTGAACTCGCGTTCCAGGGGCTTGGAGTTGTCGTAGAGCAGATAGCCGCCGGGGCACAGGCTGGCAATGTCCTCGGCATAAGTTTCGGCATTCATGGCCACCATGACATCGACGCCTTCCCGGCGTCCCAGATAGCCATGCTCGTTGACGCGAACCTCGAACCAGGTCGGCAGACCCTGAATGTTCGACGGAAAGATGTTGCGCGTGGCCACCGGTATGCCCATGCGGAACAGAGCCTTGGCGAACATGCCGTTGGCGCTCGCCGAGCCCGATCCGTTCACGTTGGCGAAGCGGATCACGAAGTCGTTGTATTTCGTATCACGAGTCATTCGGCAAACGATCCAAGCTGGGGCACGTGGACGACGGAGCGCTGCATGTCCCAGGCATTGGTGGGACAGCGCTCGGCGCACAGACCGCAATGCACGCACACGTCTTCGTCTTTCACCATGACCCGCCCGGTGGCCAGGGCGCCGGAGACGTAGAGATCCTGATCGGTATTCACGGCCGGCGCCGTGAGGCGCGCGCGCAGTTCCGGCTCCTGCGCGTTTTCGGTGAAGGTGATGCAGTCCATGGGGCAGATGTCGACACAGGCGTCGCATTCGATGCACAGGTTGTCCGTGAAGACCGTCTGCACGTCGCAGTTCAGACAGCGCTGCGCCTCCCGGGCGCCGAGCTCGCGGTCGAAACCCAGTTCCACCTCCACCTTGATGTTGGACAGCGCCTTGTCTTTGTCGGCATGGGGCACCAGGTAGCGTTTCGCCGGATCATGCTCGGCGTCATAGCTCCACTCGTGCATGCCCATTTTGGTGCTCAGCAGATTCACCCCGGGCGCCGGGCGATCACGCTTGATGTCCTGTCCGGTCAGCATGAGGTGAATGGAGATGGCGGCCTTGTGAGCATGAGCCGAGGCCCAGATGATGTTCTCCGGACCCAGCGCCGAATCGCCGCCGAAGAACACCTTGGGGTTACTGGACTGCAGGGTGTCCTCATCGAGGATGGGACAATCCCACTTGTCGAACTCGATACCGATGTCGCGTTCGATCCAGGGACAGTGATTCTCCTGACCGATGGCCATGAGCACGTGATCGCATTCCATGAACACGTCCGGCTCGCCGCTGGGCTCATAGCGCAGACGACCGTCGTCGCCTTTCACCGGGGTGACGCACTCGAAGACGATGCCTTTCAGGCGCCCGTTTTCGTGGACGAACTCCTTGGGCGGGCGGTTGTTGATGATGGGGATGCCTTCCGCCATGGCATCTTCCTTTTCCCACTCCGAGGCCTTCATCACTTCGAATGCCGAGCGCACCACCACGTGCACACTGTCTGCGCCCAGGCGGCGCGCGGTGCGGCAGCAGTCCATGGCGGTGTTGCCGCCGCCCATGACGATGACCTTGCCGTTGATGGCGGTGGTATGGCCGAAGGCGACACTGGCCAGCCAGTCGATGCCGATGGAGATCTGCTCGTCCACCTCGGCGCGGCCGGGCAGGTCGAGATCGCGTCCCCGCGGCGCCCCGGTGCCGACGAAATAGGCGTCGAAGTCCATATCCAGCATGGCCTTCATGCTGGTCACCTCGTGGCCGAAGTGACACTCCACACCCATGTCGAGAATCAGATTCACCTCTTCCTCGAGGACGTCGGCCGGCAGGCGGAAGGCGGGAATCTGCGTGCGCATCATGCCGCCCCCATAGGGGTCTTTCTCGAACAGATGCACTTCGTAGCCGTGGGGCAGCAGGTCTCTGGCCACCGCGAGCGAAGCCGGGCCGGCACCGAGCAGGGCCACCCGTTTGCCATTCTTCTGCCGCGGGACTCTGGGCAGGTAATCGCGAATGTCACCTTTGTGATCGGCTGCCACCCGCTTCAACCGGCAGATGGCCACCGGTTTTTCCTCGGTGCGCACGCGCCGGCAGGCGGGTTCACAGGGCCGATCGCAGGTGCGGCCGAGAATGCCCGGGAATACGTTGGAATCCCAGTTGAGCATGTAGGCTTCGGTGTAACGCCTGATCGGCGATCAGGCGGATATATTCCGGTACCGGGGTGTGTGCCGGACAAGCCCACTGGCAGTCCACCACCTTATGAAAATAGCCGGGGTCGAAAATATTGGTGGGCTTCATGTTCGAATAACGCAGGCACGGCGCCGAGGCACCCGGCCATACTGACCTCACTGGCAGGTGGAGCTCAACTGTGCAGGACCGACAGGGCAATTACCACAGACAAACTGTAACCCGGGCGCCGAGCCATGCCAAGCGCCTGACTCCGCACCGCGAAGCCCGTAGAATACCCGCCCTTCGAGCTCACTCGCGCGGCGGGTGCTCCAGACGAGCCAGGTATGACGTCCAGTCCCGTGAATCAGCACACAGCGGCGCGCCGCGACCCCTTTGATCCGCCGGTAACGCCCGGTCCCGGCCAGCGCAGTCAGTGGCAGAATCTGCACGCCGGTGCGGCCGGCCTGGCCGTCGCCCGGGCGGCTGCCGCCCATGCCGGACTGACCGTCGTTGTGGCCCGTGACACGCCGTCGGCGCAACGCTGGCTGCGCGAACTGGAATTCTACGGCGCCGGTTTACCGAGCCTGCCGTTTCCCGACCTGGAAACCCTGCCCTACGATGTCTTTTCGCCCCATCAGGACATCATTTCCGAGCGTCTGAGCGCCCTGCGGACCCTGCGCGGGTTGTCCCGGCAGGACGCAGCCCCATGGGTACTGGTGGTGCCGGTGCAGACCCTGCTGCAGCGTGTGGTGCCGGCCAGCTACGTAGATGGCCACACCATGCACCTGGCAACCGGCCAGCGCTTCGCGCTGGACACCGAACGCCGGCGGCTGGAGGCTGCCGGCTACGCGGCGGTGGATACGGTCACCGGCCACGGCGAATACGCCGTGCGCGGATCGCTCATGGATGTGTTTCCCACGGGCGCAGCGGCGCCGGTGCGCATCGATCTGTTCGACGACGAGATCGACAGCCTGCGCACCTTCGACCCGGAATCCCAGCGCACCCTGGAGCGTACCGAACGCATCAGCACTGCTCCCCGCCCGGGAGTTCCCGTTCGACGAGGCCGCCATCGCGCGCTTCCGCGACCGCTGGCACAACACCTTCAATGTGGATGTGCGCCGGGCCAGCATCTATCAGGATGTCAGTCAGCACATCCCCCCCGGCGGGGTCGAATACTACCTGCCGTTCTTCTTCGACGAACTGGCCAACCTGTTCGACTACGTACCCGCCGGCAGCATGGTGGTGGAAGACCACGGGGTGGACACCGCGGCGGCGCATTTCCTGGACGACGTGGCCCGGCGCTACGAAAATCTGCGCCACGATGTGGAACGGCCGATCCTGCCGCCGGAATCTCTGTATCTGCGCATCGAAGAGCTGCAGCAGGCCGTCAACCGCTACGGCCGCATACAGGTCAACCAGGACGGCCGTCATGCCATCAGTTTCGACACGGCTCCCCTGCCCAACCTGGAAGCCAATCCCCGCGCCCAGCAGCCGGCCCGGGCACTGTGCGACTTTCTGGCCGAGAGCCAGGCGCGGACTCTGTTCGTAGCGGACACCGCCGGACGCCGGGAGGTGTTCTGGGAATTCCTCAGCCGCGCCGGCATCCAGCCCACGGAGGTGGCGGGCTTCGACGACTTTCTCACCGCCCCGCAGGAAACCTGCATCACCATCGCGCCCCTGGACGAAGGCCTGGCCGCCGCCGGGCTGCGGGTAGTCACCGAAAGCGAAGTGTTCGGCCACCAGGTCCAGGAGCGCCGGCAACGCTCCACCCGGGTGCTCGACCCCGAGCAGATCATCAAGAACCTCACCGAGCTGCACGTGGGCGAACCGGTGGTGCACATCGAGCATGGCATCGGCCGCTACCAGGGCCTGCAGACCCTGGAAATCGACGGCACGCCCCACGAATTTCTCACCCTGGACTATGCCGACCAGGCGCGCCTTTACGTCCCCGTGACGTCGCTGCATCTGATCAGCCGCTATGCGGGGGCCGAGGAATCCCTGGCGCCGTTGCATCGCCTGGGCTCCGATCAGTGGGACAAAGCCAAACGCCGGGCCGCCGAGCGGGCCTATGACGTGGCGGCCGAGTTGCTGGACATTTATGCCCGCCGGGAAGCCAATCCGCGCTTCCGCTTCAGCGAACCCGGCGCGGACTACCAGCGCTTCGCCGAACGATTTCCCATTCGAGGAAGCCGCGGATCAGCAGCGAGGCCATCGACGACGGTGCATCGCCGACTATGTTCCGAGCCGCGCCCATGGACCGTCTGGTCTGCGGGGACGTGGGCTTCGGCAAAACGGAGGTGGCCATGCGCGCCGCCTTCGTGGCCGTGCAGAGCGGCAAACAGGTCGCCGTGCTGGTGCCCACCACCCTGCTGGCCCAGCAGCACTTCGACACCCTGCGCGACCGCTTCGCCGACTGGCCGGTGCAGATCGAGTCCATGTCGCGCCTGCGCTCCGAGTCCGAGGTCAATGAAGTGGTCCGGCGCATGGCCAGCGGCCAGGCAGACATCGTAATAGGCACCCACAAGCTGCTCAGTCATGCCGGGTCGTTTTCTGACCTGGGGCTGGTGATCATCGACGAAGAGCACCGCTTCGGTGTGCGGCAGAAGGAGCGGCTCAAGGCCCTGCGCGCCGAAGTGGACGTGCTGACCCTTACCGCCACGCCCATTCCGCGCACCCTGAACATGGCCATGAGCGGTTTGCGCGAGTTGTCCATCATCGCCACACCGCCGGCGCGGCGGCTGTCCATCAAAACCTTCGTCATGGAGAAGCGCCGCCACGTCATTCAGGAAGCCGTGTCCCGCGAACTCATGCGCGGCGGCCAGGTGTTCTATCTGCACAACGAGGTGAAGACCATCGCCGGCGTGGCCGACGAGCTCGCCGCACAGATTCCCGAAGCGCGCATCGGCGTGGGCCACGGCCAGATGCCCAAGCGGGAACTCGAGCAGGTGATGAACGATTTCTATCACCGGCAACTCAATGTCCTGGTGTGCACCACCATCATCGAGAACGGCATCGACGTGCCCAATGCCAACACCATCGTCATCGAGCGCGCCGACCGCTTCGGCCTGGCACAGCTCCACCAGCTGCGCGGCCGGGTGGGCCGCTCGCACCGCCAGGCCTATGCCTACCTGCTGACCCCTCACCCCAAAGCCATGACGGCGGACGCAGTGAAACGCCTGGAAGCCATCGAGGCCGCCGGCGAGCTGGGGGTGGGTTTCACCCTGGCTACCCAGGACATGGAGATTCGCGGGGCCGGCGAGCTGCTCGGCGACGAACAATCCGGCCAGATCGAATCGGTGGGGTTTTCGTTGTACACGGAGCTGCTCGAGCGGGCGGTGCAGTCCATCCGCGAAGGCCGGACGCCGGATCCCGATGCCCCCCTGGAACCCGTCAGCCAGGAGGTGAACCTGCACGTCGGCGCGCGCATTCCCGAGGATTACCTGCCCGACGTGCACGCGCGGCTGATACTCTACAAACGCATCGCCAACGCGCGGCAGGAAACTGACCTGGATGATCTGCAGGGGGAAGTGATAGACCGCTTCGGTATGCTGCCCGAACCCATGAAGCAACTGTTCCGCATCACCGCATTGAAGCTGAAGATGCAGCCGCTGGGCATCAAGCGCCTGGACCTCGGCAGTGCAGGCGGCAAGCTGGAGTTCAACCAGGATACGCCGGTGGACCCCGGCCTCATCGTCAGCCTCGTGCAGACCGAAAGCGCCACGTTCCGGCTGGAAGGCGCCACTGGGCTGCGCATCACCCGCAATCTGCCGGAGTTCGATGCACGCCTGGAATTCGCCACGCAACTGCTGGACCGCCTGGCTGCCACCAGCGGCAGCCGCCGGGCCTTGAGCGCATGAGCCCGAACCGCCCGAATTACCACGCTGCCATTCTGCTGTGGTGGCTGGCACTGCTGCCCGCGGCGCCCGTCGCGAACGCCGCCGAAGCGCTGGAAGACCACTTCCGGCAGGCCTGGTACTACACCGAAATCATCGTGTTTCAGCGCCCGGCCGTGCAGGATCACCTGACCGACGAGAGACTGACCGGGCTGCCGACGCCGCTGGGCCGCACGCTGTACGCCTTCCGCTCCGACGCCCCCTTGTGGTCGGCCTACGACCTGTATCCGGCCACACGGGCGTATCTGACATTCCCCCATCTCGAACTCCTGCCGGAAGCCGAGGCGGAGGATGAAGTCCAGGCACAACCGCGGCCACAAGGCACTCCGGCACCTGGCATCGAACCGCGCCTGGCCGCCGATCCCCTGCTCGACTTCCTCGCCCAGGTGGCCGATTTCGAGCGCGCACTGGACCGCCGCAGTTACCAGTGGCTCGAACCCGACCCCTTCACCCTGACCGGTCCCGCCAGGCGCCTGGCAAACAGCCGCAGCCAGCGCGTGCTGCTGCACGGCCGCTGGCTGCAGCCGGTACCCGAGCGCGGCGCACCGCAGCCCCTGTTGATCCACGCCGGGCGGCGCCTGCCGGATCAGCATGGCGCGCATGAACTGGAAGGCACGATGGAGGTGACCCTGGGGCGCTATCTGCACTTCCGCACCCAACTCGTCTACCGGGAGCCGCTGCTGGGGCGCGAGCCCGTCGAAGCCGCCCGCTCGCCGGATACGCCGGCGCCGCCCCTGGGTCAGACACTGAGCCGCGAAGCCCTGGAAAGTGCCGGTGTGATGCAGATCCTGGAAAGCCGCCGCCTGCGCAGCGGCGAGCTGCACTATCTGGACCATCCCAAGCTGGGCGTACTGGTGCGGATAGAGCCGGTGACGCCCCCGGAGTCGCTGTCAGCCGCCTACCTGGTTCTCGAAGAACTCGACGAGTAGCCGCGCCACCCTTTGCATACCCGCTTCGGCCACCTGGCGGATGACAACCATGTCGAATGGATCGTCGGCGCAGCCGGCGGCCGGATTCACCACCAGTGAGAGCATGGCATAGGGCAGCTCGACCTCCCGTGCCAGTGCGGCTTCCGGCATACCGGTCATGCCCACCAGGTCGCACCCGTCCCGGCGCATCCGGACGATTTCCGCGGCGGTCTCGAAACGCGGACCCTGAGTAGCGCCGTAGACGCCGCCCTCGGTCACCGGCACGCCAATGGCCGCGGCTGCCGACACCAGCCCCTGCCGCAACGGCTCGTCGAACGGCCGGGCAAAGTCGCAATGAATGAGGGCGTTCCCGTCGCTGAACGTATGCGCCCGGCCCCAGGTGTAATCGATGATCTGGTCGGGGACGACCAGCCGGCCTGATTCCGCCGCCGCGCTGATACCACCGACGGTATTGAGGGCAACGATGCCATGAACGCCGAGCAGGCGCAGGGTATCGACATTGGCCCGGTAGTTGATGAGATGCGGCGCCGTCTGGTGCGGGGTGCCGTGGCGCGGCAGGAAGATCACCTCCCGGCCGCCGAGCCGTCCCGCTGACAGAGCCCCGGGACGCGTGTTCCGGTAGGCAGACACGGGGGGCTGCAGCGGCCGGAAATCCTCCACCAGCGGCAACGCACCGGAACCACCTATGACAGCCCAGCTCACGGCCCGTCTGCCAGATCGTCAGGCAGCGCATAGATGGCAGGCAGATTGCGCCAGTAACCCTGGTAGTCCATACCGCAGCCGAACAGATAGCGGTCCGGGCAGATCAGCGCCGCATAGTCCGCCTGAACGGGCCGGGGCGCTGCTACGGCCTTATCGACCAGCACTGCCGTCACGACCTCCCGGGCACCGGCGGCGCGGGCCCAGTCCACCAGCGCGGCCAGCGTTGCGCCGCGATCCAGAACATCATCGAGCAGCAGCACCGTGCGGTCCGAAACGGTGTAGCCGGGCTCAGCATGCCACTCCAGCGCGCCGCCGCGGGTGGCGTCGCCATAACGCCCCACATGCAGATATCCGACCTGCAACGGAAAGTCGAAGCGCGGCAGCAGAGCACCGGCCAGGGGCAGTGCACCGTGCATGACCGCCAGCACCATGGGATTGCGGTGCGCGAGACGCAGCGCCAGGCGAATCGACAAACGGTCCAGGGCGGCGGCTACGGCCTCGGACGACACCAGCATCTCGGCCCGTCGGCGTGCGGCGAGTACAGGTGCCGGGACGCCGGCCGATTGCGGAGAGGTCTGCGCCATATCAGCAATCAGAAAAAACGCGTGAGCTCGAATTCGATGTAGTCGTCGCGCTGCAGTGCCCGGCTTTTCACGTCACCGTCGAACAGTTCCGCCGTGCTCCGCGCCGCCGTCCAGCGGTTCGGCGCCGCCGAACACGCGCCCTTCCAGCACGGCCATCCAGCTCGCCCCCAGACGCCGGCTGGCTTCCAGAGAAACCACATACTCCTGGGTCTCCACGTCCCAGATGACCCCCAGCAGCGCCGTGGTGCCGGCCATGTCGTTGGCCCGCCAGCGTGTGCCTACGGCCAGGTCGTGTTCGAACAGTGTGTTGTAGGCGTCCTCGTCGCGTTCGTCGTACATGAACTCGGCCACCAGCCCCAGATCACCCCGGCTGCCGAAGGCACCGACCAGGGTGCGCTCGAAGCCGGCGGTGAAGGCATGATAGCGAGGACCGTCGCCGCTGCGGGCAATGGCCTCCAGCTTCCAGGCCCAGTCGCCGAGCAGCACCTGGCCGTCGAAGCCGGTCTGGTCGATCACGTGGTATTCGGGAATCAACACCAGCTCGCCGGCATCGATCTCGGCGGCGAAGCGGGGGTCACGGCTGGTTCCGGAAAAATGGTACAGCCCGGCACTCACCGGCCCGAAATGGTGGGACCAGCGGATCGCTCCGTCTACCCGGGAACGCCCGGCGCCGGAACTGTAGCGGGCCCGATCCGCATCCACCGGCGGCAGGCCGCGCAGGCGCCCATCGTCACCGGGGAAGGTGCGCTCCCGGAAACCGCTCATGGCGAACAGGTCGACGATGCCCCAGTCGCGCACCAGCGAGAGCTGCACCATGGGCTGGCCGAGCTTGTCCTCGCCGTCGATGTTCTCCACAAGGTCGGTCTGATTGATGATGTCGACCAGATGGTGAAATTCGGTGACCCCCCAGAAGATCTGCCGCGCGCCCAGGTGCAGCTCCCAGTCTTCGCCCAGGCGGGTGAAGAACAGCTCCCGCACGTCGGCATGGCTGCGCTCGTCGTCGTTACCGTCGATGCGCACGAACGGCGTGAAGGTGAGGCTCGAACGATCGTCGTCCCAGCTTCGGTGCAGCTCCAGCCGCGCGCTCAGCGATGGTTGAAACCGGCGCTGGCCGTTCATGCCGCGCTGCCGGTAAGTGCGCGTCTGCAGACCGAGGTCGAAGTCAGCGTAGCCCGTAGCTGTTGCCGCGTCCGGCTCAGCGGCGCCGACGGCCTGCGGCCCGATGCTGCTGGCCGAGTCCGGCTCTGCGGAACCCTCAGACCGTCGCCCCGGCGGCCCATCCAGCGTCTCGTTGGCCGTGGTGGCGGTTACCGTACCGGGGCGTTCATAAGTACCGCGAATCACCCAGACCTGCAGATCCGCAGCCGCAGCCGCCTGCTCGAGCTCGCGGCGTTGCGCGGGTTGCAGGTTGTCCGTGCGCACGCGGAACCAGATGCCGTCATCGCGGTGCACCTGCTCGACAAGAAACGGCCGGACCAGCAAGCGCAACTTGAACGGC
>JAXHLO010000023.1:0-162884 GCA_034522075.1 Gammaproteobacteria bacterium
ACTGGCGCTGACCATATGTATTGCTTCACGGCGCGCCTGGCTGAACGAAAAGCCCGCGGGTTGCCAGTACGGCGCGGTGCGTGAAGGGTACTTGAACCCTGCCTCGCGGGCTTCGTGAATACGCCGCTGGAGCAGTTCCGGGTCCGGGCCCTCACCATCCATCTCGACGCTGAAGATGCGCGCGTGCTGACCACCCATCCACGCGGGCCAGAAGCCGGCCGTGCATGGGCGCATCGGTGATGTAGGCCGCCGGCATTGCCGAGCAGCTGGACAGCGAGCACATCAGGCTGATGCCGCCGGTAGCGCGCCGTCGGGGATCAGCCGTCCGGTGAGCCGCACCCAGTTCGTTGCCGTAGACCCGCGCAAATGCCTGACGGGTGGTCACCGGGCCCAGGGTATCGGTGTAAGAGAAGGATTCCCGCAGGTACTCCGGCAGTTGCTCCGGGTCGTTGACCCCTTCCGTCGCCTCGAGGTGTTCGAAGTAAGCTGCCTGATGAGCCAGGAAGCTGCGCGGGTCGGTCACTTCCGGATGCGGATAGCCGGCACCCAGGTGATGCATCTTCAGCCCTTTGTCACGCGCCAGTTTGCGCAGCCCCGGCAGCGAGGCCGCCATCTTGCGGGTCACCGATACCGGCTGACGGCGGATACGCGGAGCATTCAGGTTCGCCATGGTCTACCTCCTCGACCTGCTGTAGGTCGGTTTCGGCGGCCGCTGCTGCTTGCGCTGCGCCTGCTCGCCGGTCAATTTGCGATAGCTGTCGACGCGCCGCGCCTCGAGATCGCCGGATTCGAGTGCCGCCCGCACGGCACAGCCCGGCTCCGCCTCATGCCGGCAATCGCGGAACCGGCAGTGCCGGGCCAGCGACTCGATGTCATCGAACAGGCGTCCGCCGGGCAGGTCGACGTCGGCCAGCGACAGTTCACGCATCCCCGGATTGTCCACCAGCAGACCGCCGTCGGGCAGTACGTGCAGCGAGCGCCCGGTGGTCGTGTGGCGCCCCTTCTCGTCAGCCTGGCGGGATTCACGGGTCAACTGAACCTGGGCGCCGGACAGGGTGTTCACCAGAGTGGACTTGCCGACCCCGGACGAACCGAGCAGCGCCACCGTCCGCCCCGGCCGGCACCAGCCCCTCACCCCGGCGAGGCTGTCAGGGTCCCGGGCATCCACCAGTTCTACTGCCAGGCCGTCCTTGAGGGTGCGCGCCCTCGTCAGGTACGACTCCGGCTCCGCAGCCAGGTCGGCTTTGCTCAGCACGACCACCGGCTTCACACCGGCATGCAGGGCCAGGGCCAGGTAGCGTTCCAGCCGCGACGGGTTGAATTCTTCATTGCAGGCGGTGACCAGAAACACGGTGTCCACGTTGGCAGCGAGTAGCTGAACCTCCCGCTCGCGGCCCACGGCCACCCGCTTGAGCAGGCTCTTGCGCTCCAGCAGTCGATTGATCTGGCGGCTGCCGCCATCGAGCAGCAACCAGTCGCCGATGGTCGGGCGCGCTTCCGCGTCGAGTTGAAACCAGCGCCCGCCCACGGCTGCTTCGATGCTGCCGCCTTCGACCACCACGGTCACGCTGCTGCGCTGCACGGCAAATACACGGCCGGGTAGCGCTTCGAGGCGCTCCGCGGCGCTGAGCTGAGCGGCAAAGAACTCATCCCAGCCGAGTCGTTCCAAGGAGAGAGAGGCCGGCGCCGCGGTCATGGTTCAGTCCTGCATCAGCACGGGCAGGAACTGGTCGAGCTCTCCACGACGCACCTGCCAGTCGGGCATGTAGCGGGTCATCAGGCTGTAAAAGCGGGGACTGTGATCATAGTGGCGCAGATGGCAGAGCTCGTGCAGCACCACGTATTCGATCAGCCGCGGCGGCGTCTTGATGAGATGGGTGTTGAGGGAGATCCGGCCGAGCCGGCTGCAGCTCCCCCACTGGCTGCGCATGAATCGATGCCGCCAGGGCGGCGTTACTCCATGCAGCCACGGCAGTCTTCGCCGCCAGGCATTGAGGGCCCGGGCAAAACGTTCGTCGCCGCGGGAGCGATACCAGTCCGTTAGAGCCGCTCGAACCTGGGACTCTTCATCCTCCCGAACGGTCACGCACAAACGCCCGCGCAGATGGCAATCGGAGAACAGACCCAGTTGACCACCGGGCGGCGCAGCACGCTCACTGAGGCGCACCCCGGCCTGGCGGCCCTGGCGCACCAGCAGTCAGCGGCTCCCAGGAAATGCACCAGCTCACCTGTGGCATAGTTGAGACAGGAGGTCAGGCCGCCTGTGTTGGCAACCTTGTCGAGGCGATGGCAGAGCCAGCGCCGGTGTTCCCGGATCAGGCGGCGGATTTCGCTGGATGAAGCGTCCAGGGGCGCTTCCACGATCACATAGCCGGCCGGATCGAAGGCCAGACCGATACGCGTGCGGCGGCGTTTGCTGCGGCGCACCTCAACCGGAATGCCTTCCATGCTGGTCCGCACGGGCAACTGTGTGTTCAGGCCGACCATGTGGGCCAGATGCTGTGGTTCATGAGCCGACGAGGCTAAACAGTTTTGCCGGGCTCTGCTAGTGTGAAGCAGGCAAATTCAGGGGAGCGGTATATGAAGCTTGCGGTGGAATTTCCCAGTGTGGCCTATCGGGAGGGGCCCGAGGGGATAGCGCGACTTGCGCGGGCCATCGAAGACCTGGGGTTCGATCAGCTCGATATGTTCGATCACGTGGTCATGGGCTTCCCCACGGCCGACCGTCCCGCCGGCCCCTATCCGCCCCAGATGCCCATTCTGGAAGCCTTCATGGTGCTCGCCTACGCGGCCGCAGCGACCAGCCGGATCGGCCTCGGCACCGAGGTGCTGGTGCTGCCTCAGCGCCCACGGTGCTGGTGGCCAAACAGGCCGCCACTCTGGACATTCTCTCCGGCGGACGGGTCAGACTGGGGGTAGGCGTCGGCTGGCAGGCCTCCGAATACGAGGCGCTGCAGATGGATTTCTCTGCCCGCGGACGGCATATGGACGAGGCCATCGAACTGCTGCGCGCCTGCTGGCGTGATGAACACGTGGATTTCGCCGGCGAACACTACCAGTGCACGGCCATGGCCATGGAGCCCAAGCCGCCTCAGGGCGAGCGTCTGCCGGTATGGATCGGCGGCAATTCGGCCCGCGCCCTGCGCCGTGCCGGCGAACTCGGCGACGGCTGGCTGGCCATGGCATATACCGACCCGGCTGCGGCGGCCCGGGCCGTGGCTGCCATACACCGCCATGCCGAGGCGGCCGGCCGGGATCCGGCGGCCATCGGCCTGCAGCAGATGCTCGATCTGCCGCCGCGGGATGCCGGCGGCAAAGCCTTCTATGCCGATGTCGACAAGGTCGTTGCCCGCGCCGAGGCGGTGCGCGGCATGGGCTTCGGCTGGGGCACACTCAATGCCACCGCCATCTTTCAGGCTGGTGCGCGCTCCGTCGACGCCATGATCGATACCCTGGGCACCCTGCACGACCGCATCCGCGCAGCCGTAGGCTGAAGCGGCAACGAACGGCTCGACGACCCCCTGATCGACCCCGCTACCCGGCGATTGCTGCTGGGGGTGTGCGTTATTCTGGCTGCGGGCATCGGCTTCGGCCTGTTCCTCGGCGTGGTCTACGGTCTGCTGACGCCGATCGAATGGGTTCTGCTGCCGGCCCTGTTGCTGGCCACGGCCGGCACCGCTGTGGCGGCCGGGGCAGCGAGTAAACGCAGATTTCTGGGCAGCACCCGGCTACTCGGCTTCGCCAGCGGAATCTATCTGCTGATCGGCGCAGCCAATCATCTGCTCTGGCAGGCCGATCCGGCGGCGAGCCTGGTCTACGTGGTCTGGTTTCCCGTCTATCACGTGCTGATATTCGCCGTGGTGGACGACGACTGGGCGCGGCGTCTGAGCCTCGGCGTGCTGTCGTCCGGTATCGCCCTGCAAACCGCAGCCGTGTACGTGCGACCGGCCTGGAACCCCGTCGACCCGGCCGTCACGGCCTGCATCGTGCTCCTGTTCGCGCAGATCGCCACCATCGCCATGTTGCAGATCATGGTGCGTTACAGAACGCGCTACGCGGCCAGTCAGGCCCGGGCAATCACTCTGCAACAGGGCGAACGGGAACTCAAAGCGGCTTTGGACGAGGCGCGAGCGGCCCGCCAGGACGCCGAGGAACAGCACCGCTTCGCCCACGACGCTCATCAGCGCCTGGCCACAATCCTCAACGCGCTGGATGTGGGTACCGCGTTGTTCCATCGGGATGGCCGCATGCTGCTGTGCAACCGGGTACTCGCCGATTTTCTCGACGAGTTCGGCATCGATGCCGGTCAATCACCCACTTCCATGGAGGTCGCAGCCGCCCTGGACCAGTTCGGCGCCCAGGTACCGGAAGACCCTGAAAGCCGCTGGACCGAACGGTTTCGCCAAGTCGTCGATGGCTCCGACGCCCATGGGCAGATGTGGCTGCCGGACGGGCGCAGCTTCCTGGCTTCAGGCAGCCTGCTGGACAGCGGCGACGGCCTGTTCACCGTGGTGGAAACCACGGAAATCGAGCGCAGCCGCCACGCGTTGACACGTCTGCAGAAGATGGAGTCGCTGGGAAGCCTGGTGGGCGGCGTAGCGCACGACTTCGACGAGCGATATCTTCGTCCTGCTCGGGTCCTTCGAACTGTTGCGCGATGTCGAAGGCGACGAACGTCAGCAGACCATCGACCAGGCCACCGTGGCCATCGACCGCGGCAGTGCTCTGACGCGCCAGCTCCTCAGTTTCGCCGGCAAAGGCGGCAGCGCAACAGCATCGGCCGTTCCGCTGGGCGACGCGCTGGAGCAGGTGCGTGCCATGGCCGTGGAAACCTGTCCCGACAGCATATCCCTGACCATCGAGTTGGCCGAGGAACTGCCGCCGGTCCTGGTTGACGAGAGTCTGCTGCACAGCGTCCTCGTCAGTCTCATAATGAATGCCTGCGAGGCCATGCCGGACGGCGGCCGCATCAGCATTCGCTGCGCTGCGGTCGACGTGCCGGGGACATCCGCGGCTGCAGAATTGAATCCCGGCCGGTACGTGGAAATCGCCTGCACAGACAGCGGCAGCGGTATCGAGCCGGAAATTCTCGATCGCGTCCTGGAACCGTTCTTCTCTACCAAGCGAGACCGTCACGGCGTCGGGCTCGGGCTGAGCAGCGCCTACGGCTTCGCCCGGGAATCCGGCGGCGACCTGCAGATCGACAGCTCACCGGGCGCAGGAACCACCGTGAGCCTGTATCTGCCGGTCGCAGAACCCGCTCCACAGCAACCATCGTCTCCCCAGCAACCTCAGGATCGTTCGGCAGATCCTCTGCGGGCGCTGCTGGTCGAGGACAACGCCCAGGTCAGGCGCCTGGCCGTGATCTTTCTGGAGCGCATGGGCTTCATTGTCACCGAGGCCGCCGACGCCCAGAGCGCCCGCCGGGCATTCGTTGCCGAGCGCTTCGATCTATTGTTCAGTGATGTGGTCCTGCCCGACGGCAACGGCTACGAACTGGCCGCCGAATTCCGCCAGAGCGATCCGCAAATCGCCGTGCTGATGACTTCCGGCTATGCCGACACCAACGCCGCGGATGCGGATCCGGCAGGCACGCCGTGGCCGCAGCTGAGCAAACCCTATCGCTTCGGTCAGCTTCAGAAGGCGGTCCAGCAGGTGCTGGTGTAGGACGCCGCAAAGACTGGCCCGGCAATTGTACAATGCCCGTTTCGGGAGGAATGGAAACATGAGCAGTCACGACGACGCCAAGCAGGACAGAAGCCGGGCATACTGGCGAGCCAATCTGAAACTCACCGGTGTGCTCCTCGTCATCTGGTTTACCGTGTCGTTCGGGTTCGGCGTGATTCTGGTTGAACCGCTCAATCGCATCGACTTCTTCGGGTTCCCCTTCGGCTTCTGGTGGGCGCAGCAGGGCTCGATCTACGTCTTCATTCTGCTGATCGTCGCGTACACCCTCGGCATGCGGTATCTGGACCGCAAGTACGACGTCCACGAGCAGGAGGACTGATCCATTGGACGTTCAGATCCTCACTTACCTGTTCGTCGGCGTCTCTTTCGCCCTGTATATCGGCATTGCGGTCTGGTCCCGGGCCGCCTCCACCCGGGATTTTTATGTCGCCGGCGGCCACGTCCACCCGGTGGCCAACGGCATGGCCACCGCTGCCGACTGGATGAGCGCTGCGTCGTTCATTTCCATGGCGGGCCTCATCGCCTTTCTGGGCTACGACGGCAGTGTCTACCTGATGGGCTGGACCGGCGGCTACGTGCTGCTGGCCATGCTGCTCGCCCCGTATCTGCGCAAGTTCGGCGAGTTCACCGTGCCGGATTTCATCGGGCGCCGCTACTACTCCAACACCGCCCGGGTGGTGGCTGTGATCTGCCTGGCTGGTGATCTCCACCATTAGCCGGGCAGATGCGCGGGCGTCGGCATGCGTCTTCTCCCGCTTCCTCGATGTGCAGATCACCTGGGGCGTTGTCATCGGCATGGCTGTGGTATTCATGTATGCCGTGCTCGGCGGCATGAAGGGCATCACGTATACCCAGGTTGCCCAGTATTGCGTGCTGATCTTCGCCTATCTGGTGCCGGCGATTTTCATCTCTCATGCTGCTGACCGGGATTCCGGTGCCGCAGCTGGGCCTCGGCGCCGGCGGTGGCCGATGGGTCGGGCCTGTCCGTCCTTGAGAAACTTCGACGCGCACGCTGGTCGTTGAGCTGCGGGCCCGCACCCCGCACGGACGGGTCAAAGCCGGGCGATCGACGTCGCTCGCCATCACCATGGCGCTGATGGTGGGCACGGCGGCCCTGCCGCATGTCATCGTGCGTTTCTTT
Organism: Gammaproteobacteria bacterium; assembly: GCA_034522075.1. Taxonomy (GTDB): domain Bacteria; phylum Pseudomonadota; class Gammaproteobacteria; order Pseudomonadales; family Azotimanducaceae; genus UBA7803. The sequence continues at coordinate 6,830 of JAXHLO010000023.1, forward strand.
ACCGTGCCGAACGTGGCTGACGCGCGGAAGAGTGCCGGCTACGCGCTGGTCTTCATCGCCCTGCTGTACACCACGGCACCCGCCGTCGGGGCTTTCGCCCGGCTCAACTTCATCGACACCGTCCACCAGGAGCCTATTCGCCGAGGCGGCCGGCCTGGTCCAGGAGCTGGGAGGGCGTGGGGCTCATCGGCTGGGTGGACAGAGCGCCGGCATGATGGGCGATGATATGCGCCCGGCGCGCCCGTTCCGGGGGCGTGCCGGCCTATGCCCGACGGCGCGCGGCGCGCGTGGCGCACGCGCAGTGGTCGACCAACGCCCGGAACGGACACCGCCGAACGAGGTCTATGTGGACCGCGACATCATGGTGCTTGCCAACCCGGAGATCGCCGGCCTGCCGGGCTGGGTGGTGGCACTGGTGGCCGCCGGCGGCGTGGCGGCAGCGCTCTCCACCGCCGCGGGATTGCTGCTTGTCATATCCGCGTCGGTGTCCCACGATTCGCTGATCGACGACGCTCAGGCGCGCATATCGCCAGGCGACCGCCAGGAACTGCTCTACGCCCGTATCGCCGCGGCGGTGGCCATCGGGGTCGCCGGCTATCTGGGCATCAATCCGCCGGGCTTCGTTGCCCAGGTGGTAGCCTTCGCATTCGGCCTGGCCGCGGCCTCCCTGTTCCCAGCCATTCTCATGGGCATCTTCAGCCGCACCATGAACAAGCAGGGCGCCATTGCCGGGATGCTGACGGGGCTCAGCTTCACCTTCGCCTACATCGTCTATTTCAAATTCATCGCGCCGCAGCACAACAGCGCGCAATACTGGTGGTTCGGCATTTCGCCGGAAGGCATCGGCGCGGTCGGGGCAGCCCTGAATTTCGCCACGGCAGCGGCAGTCAACCGCTTCACCCCGGGGGTGCCGGCCCAGGTTCAGGAACTGGTCGAGCGCATCCGCATTCCGCGCGGCGCCGGAGCACCGTCAGCCCATTGACGGCGCCGCCGGGCGTCAGCCACCGAAGCGTGCTTTAACTTCCCGCCGCCGCGCGTGCAGCACCGGCTCGGTATAGCCGCTGGGCTGCTCGCGGCCCTTGAAGACCAGATCGCAGGCGGCCTGGAAGGCCACGCTGTCAGCAAAGTCGGGCGCCATGGGCCGATAGGCCGGATCACCGGCATTCTGCTCATCCACCACCGCCGCCATGCGCTCCAGGCAGTCCGCGCACCTGCTGCTTCGCTGCAGATGCCGTGATAGAGCCAGTTGGCAGACATGCTGGCTGGCAATGCGCAGGGTCGCCCGGTCTTCCATGAGGCCCACGTCGTTGATGTCCGGAACCTTCGAGCAGCCCACCCCATGATCCACCCAGCGCACCACGTAGCCGAGAATGCCCTGGGCGTTGTTGTCGAGCTCCCGGCTGCAATTCGTCCGCTAGTCCAGTGTCGCGCCCGCCCAGCAGGGGAATCTCCAGCATGATCGTCGATGCCGGCGCGCCGCGACGCTTCTCGAGTTGCTCCTGCCGCGCGAGGGCGATCCACCTGGTGATAGTGAATGGCGTGCAGGGTGGCCGCCGTGGGCGACGGCACCCAGGCGGTGTTGGCGCCGGCTTCAGGGGTGGCCGATCTTGGCCTCCAGCATGGCCGCCATTTCGATCCGGCTTGGGCCACCATGCCCTTGCCGATCTGGGCCCGGCCGCGAAGCCCGCAGGCCAGGCCCCGATGTCCACGTTGGCACTTCTCGTAGGCCTGAATCCAGGGCTGAGCTTCTTGAGCTCGCCCTTGCGCGGCAAAGGGACCGGCTTCCATGCTGGTGTGAATCTCGTCGCCAGTGCGGTCGAGAAAGCCGGTATTGATGAACACGATGCGTTCCCGGGCCACTTCGATACAGGCTTTGAGGTTCACCGTCGTGCGCCTCTCCTCATCCATGACGCCGACCTTCAGCGTATTGCGCGTACAGGCCCAGGGCGTCCTCGACGCGGTCGAACAGTTCCACGCTGAAGGCCACTTCCTCGGGGCCGTGCATCTTGGGCTCGGCCAGGTGGACACGAGCCGGTTCGGGACTGTTGCGCATGCGGCCCGTGCACCTTTGAGGTCGTGAATCGGCGGCGCAGGCTGCGTGATCACGCCGCATCGAGAATGCCTTCGGGAATCTCGCGGCCGTTGGCATCGAGCACCGCATCCGTTGGTCATGAGGTGCCCCACATTGCGCACCAGCATGGTGGAGCGGCCCTGGAGGGCAAACGGCTGGCCATCGGGAGCGACGTAGTCGCGGTCCGGATGCATGGCACGCGTCACGGTCTGGCCGCCTTCTGCATGACGCTCCTGCAGGTCGACCCTTCATCAGACCCAGCCAGTTGCGGTACACCTCGGCCTTGTCCTCGGCGTCCACGGCCGCCACCGAGTCTTCGGCAGTCCTGAATGGTGGTGACGGCGGACTCCAGCACCACGTCCTTAACACCGGCCGCGTGGGCAGACCCTACTGAATCATCCCGGTCGATCTGAATTTCCAGGTGCAGCCCATTGTTACGCAACAGAACCGCGGACGGTTCTTCGTCGCCCACGTAGCCGACGAACTGTTCGGGATCAGCCAGCCCCGTATTGCCGCCATCGGCAAGCACGGCGCGCAGTTGCCGGTCACCACCGCCCTCGCCGATGCCATAGGCGACCACGTCGCCGTGACTGGCATCCTGCAACGGCACCAGCTCGTCGAGAATTTCCCCGGCGCGCTGCATGACCAGCTCGCCGCGGGCCGGATTGTAACTGCTGCCTTTTTCCCGGCCGGGCTCCTCCGGCAGGATGTCAGTGCCGTACAGCGCATCGTACAGGCTGCCCCAGCGTGCATTGGCAGCATTCAGTGCATAGCGCGCGTTCATTACCGGGACGACGAGCTGCGGCCCGGCAATTCGCGCAATTTCGTCGTCGACATCACGTGTGGAGATGGTGAAATCGCCGGGTTCCGGCAGCAGATAGCCGATTTCTTCGAGAAACGCTTTATACTCCGCGGCGTCGATGGCTTTACCCTTGCGCTCCAGATGCCAGGCGTCGATACGTGCCTGCATCTCATCGCGCCGCGCCAGCAGTGCCTGATTCTTCGGCACCAGATCTTCGAGTATGGCGGCAAAGCCGCTCCAGAAGGCCTCCACATCTACACCGGTGCCGGGTGCAGCCTGATTCGCCACCAGGGCATCCAGCTCTGCAGCGACCTGCAGCCCACTGCGTTCGATCCGCTCCGTACTCATACTGCCCCCACCGTTTTCATTGACGTCGATCATGCCCGATGCGGCACGGCGGCAGTATACTGACCCGGTGGCCTGAGGACGAATGTCATCCCGCAGGTTTTGTCAGTGACCCTATGCCTGGGGTAGGGTGCAGGAGCAGGACGGCGTTGGGACGCCCCAGGCACAGGAGGCGACATGATCAACAGACGCATCTTCGTGAAAATGAGTTCGGTGGCCACGGCCGCTGCCCTGACCCATCAGACCCGGGCCTCGGAGTCGCTGGAACGGCTGCCGGAAGACAACCCTCAGGCCCAGGCCCTGAACTATGTGGAAGACGTCGAGGCCAACCCGCCGGAGGGGTTCGAACAAGGCTCCGGCCAGAATTGCACCAACTGTCAGCACTACAAAGCGGTGGACGACAACTGGGGGTCCTGCGCGCTGTTCCCGGGTTACAAGGTGCACGGCCCGGGCTGGTGCTCGGCGTGGGTGGCCCAGCAATAGGCCAACGGCCCTACCGACCCGCTACAGGGCCTCGCGCAGAAGCTCGGCCTGGCCCGGGGTGAGTTGTTGAAACTCGCCCAGACTACAGGTCGGGCCGGTGCGCTGCCAGAAGAGGAAGTGATCGACCACGGTAGCCGTGTCCAGGTTGCATAGACGGTTGCTCCGCAGCTCGAAGGCCAGGGTGTCGTTTCTGCGCAGGCCCGGGCAGCGGGCCCGCAGTTTATTCAGCCACAGACGATCTCTGGACGTGCCCGTGAACAACAGATGATTTTCGTCGAGCACCTCGACTGAGCGATACTGATGAGTCGAGAGGCATCGTTCAGTCTGAGCGTAGTCCTCACGGGTCTGCAGTTGATCGAGGGCTGCCGCGATCTGCGCGCCGCGATCCGGGGATGAGCCGGCGCACGCAACCAGCGTGAGCAGGCAGGCAACGAGGATGAGTAGATTTTTCATGGCCATTCACTCCTTTACTGCTATCCACGGGTTGGACAGTCGCTTTCCACGTACGATCCACGGTTGAGCTTACGGATATGTTCGACGCTATAGATTCGCGCATCGTCGGCCTGGGGCTGGCCCTGGGGCTGGGCTTCCTGGTCGGCCTGGAGCGTGAGTGGTCGGAGCACAAACTGGTGGGCCTGCGGTCTTTCGCGCTCATCGGTCTGGCCGGCGGCCTCGCGGCGCTGCTGGGGGAGATCTGGGGCGGCTGGGTAGTCGCTGCCGGCACCATCGCCATTACCGCCATCGTCATCAGTCGGCTCCTGCAGCCCAGCCGCCCGGCAGAAGAGCGCATGGAGTACGGTGCCACGACCTTGCTTGCCGCGGTGACCGTCTACCTGATCGGCGCGGCCTGTGTCTCCGGCTATCAGGCCCATGCCGTGGTCATGGGCGGCGCCGTCACGCTGCTTCTGCATTGGAAACAGCCGCTGCACGGTCTGGTGGACCAGATCGGCCGCGACGAATTCAACGCCATCATCCGCTTCGTGCTGATTACGCTGGTCATTCTGCCCGTGCTGCCGAACCGGACCTTCGGCCCATACGACGTCATAAACCCGTTTCAGACCTGGCTGCTGGTGGTGCTGATCGTCGCCCTGAACCTGATGGGTTACGTGGCTTTCCGCCTGCTGCGCGCAGACAGCGGCGCCGTGCTGGGCGGCATTCTCGGCGGCATGATCTCCAGCACGGCCACCACAGTCAGTTTCTCCGGCATGACGCGGCGCAGTCCGGAACTGGCAACCAGCGCGGCTCTGATCATTCTGCTGGCCTCCGCGGTGGTGTACGTTCGAGTGGCGGTGGAGCTTACTGCCGTGGCCCCCGGCCTGCTCGTTCATGCTGCCGGCCCCATGGGCGCTTTTACCCTGGTCATGCTGGCGGCCAGCGCGGTTCTCTGGCCGCGGGTACGGCGCCAGAAGGTGAGCCTGCCGGAACAGACCAACCCCGCCCGGTTGACCGTGGCATTGACGTTCGCCGCCATGTACATGCTGATCATCGTCGCCGTAGCAGCCGGACGCGACTACCTCGGCGATGACGCCATCTATCTCATCGCACTCGTCTCCGGCCTCACGGACGTGGATGCCATGACGCTGTCCGTGGGGCAGTTCTTCAGCAACGGAGACATGGATGCCCGGGTTGCCTGGCGCGCCATCTTCCTGGCCACACTGGCCAACCTGCTGTTCAAGATCGGTGCCGCCTGTGTGCTCGGCGGCAGCGCACTGCGCCGCTACATGCTGACCCTGGGCAGCGCCACGCTGCTCGCCGGCGTGGCCGTGTTCCTGTTGTGGCCGTGAGGCAGGCCGAACGATCATGAAGCGCTTTCCAGGCTGGCGCATGGTCTGGGTGGCCTTCTTTGTCGACTTCGTCGCCGTGGGTTTTTTCTTCTATTCCTACGGCGTGTTCTTCAAGGCCATCGAGCAGGAGTTCGGCGGCACGCGGCTCGGCGTGTCACTGGGGTTGACCATCACCGCCACCGTCGGCGCCATCGCAGCGCCTTTCGTCGGCCACGCGCTGGACCGCTTCCCGCTGAAGCGGGTGATGGCCGCCGGTGCGGTTTCCATGGCGCTCGGCTTCCTGGCGCTGTCTCAGGTGCGAACCCAGTTGGAGTTCTATCTGGCTCTGGGTGCCTTCATCGGCTTCGGTGCGAGTGCCATGGGCGGGCTCTCCACCGCCAAGCTGGTGACCAACTGGTTTTCCCGCCGCCGCGGCACGGCGCTGGGCATCGCCGCCACCGGCATCTCCGCTTCCGGCGTGGTCATGCCGTATATCACCGCCACCCTCATCGAATCCTACGGCTGGCGCGAAGGCTTCATGCTCTACGGCGCCTTCACCGCCTTCGTGGTGGTGCCTCTGGTCCTGCGGCTTGTGGTCTCCACCCCCGAAGACGTGGGTCTGCGCCCGGACGGCAAGCTGCCCGATCCTCCGCAGCCCCGCGACAGCGCCCCGGCTCCGCCACTGGCCACGCCCAATCCCGTCTACAAGGATCGCAATTTCTGGGTACTCGTGTCGGTCATCGGCCTGCTGTTCTGCTGTCAGAGCGCCACGTTGACCCACATGGTGCCGCGCATCACCGACGCCGGCGTGTCGTTGCAGAACGCCTCGCTGGTCATGTCGCTGTGCGCCGGACTGGGTATCGCCGGCAAACTCTCGTTCGGCTGGCTCATGGATCGCTGGACGGCGCGCAGCGCCATCTGGTTTACGGTGGCCTGTCAGGTAGCCGGCCAGTTCGCCATGCTGCAACAGCAGAATCTGGCCCTGTTCGCCCTGGGTGCGGCCCTGTTCGGTTACGGCATGGGCGGGGTCGTGCCCATGCAGGGCGCACTGGTGGCCAAGGTATTCGGCCGCGCGCGCTTCGGCCAGGCCCTGGGTATGCTGCGCCCCGCCATGTTTCCGCTGCAGATCATCGGCGTACCGCTGGCCGGCGGCATGTACGACGCCACCGGCAGCTACACTCTGGCCTTTCTGATTTTCATCGTGCTGTACTGCGTCGCCGCAGTGATAGCCTTGGGCTTTCGCGACCCGGCCCGGGCCTTCGACGACTGAGGTGATCAGGCGCCTTCGCGGATGGATTCCAGCAGCGGCAGCACATGGCTGATGAACTGCCGCGGATTTTCCGACATGGGAAAGTGGCCCACGCCTGACATGGCCGTGAACGTCGAGCCAACAATGGCCTCATGGGCCGCCTGCCCCAGTTCCACCCGTCCGCTGTAGTCGTACTCGCCGGAGAGGATGTGCACGGCTACCTGCGCCGTGTCGATGTCGGCGGCCACTTCCCGCAGGTCGAACTCCTCCAGGTAATAGTAGAGATCGCCCAGGAACGCCGGGGGCCAGCCGCAGGCGTAGACGAAGCTGGTTTCCTTGCGGTAGGCCAGCGGCGACGCCGGAGCCATGAGACCTTCCATGAGACGGGCTTTGTACTCGTTGCTCACCTGCGGATGCCACAACTCGGTCAAGGCATCCAGATCGCCGTCGACCTTGAGCGCGCCTTCCACCGCCAGCACCGCGCGGAACCGCTTCGGGTGCCGCAGTGCCAGGTCGAGGGCCAGCAGGCCGCCTACCGAACAGCCCATGAAAACCGGCCGGTCCAGTTCGAGGGCGTCGGCCAGCGCCAGCGGGACAGAGCGCAGAAATTTCCCGCGCAAGGCATACGGCGCAGACCACCAGGGGACGTTGGTCGGCGGCAGCGATTTACCGTGATACGGCAGGTCGTAGGCAATCAGCCGGAAGTGGTCGGTGATTTCCGGAACCTCGAACAGATGACGCCACTGACTGCCATGACACCCGGCCGTATGCTGCAGCAGCAGTGGAATGCCCTGCCCGGCCTCTTCGTAATAAATGCGATGATCAGCATCGTCCAGGGTCAGGTGCAGATAACGGCCCAGCGGTGCATCGTGGACCGCCTTCGCAACGGGGCCGTCAGCTATCGCAACGGCATCAGCCGCAGGACGCAGCAATTCCACGGCGCGCATGACGGCCCCGTAATACTGAGCATGCAGCACGGCATCACCGTGACGCGTGATGCCCAGATCCAGCATGATGTTCGCCATCAGATCGTTGTGAAAACGGGGCGGCGCGGCGGCGAGCACTTCGGCCCAGACAGACCCCGGGCCGGCGTACTCCAGCACACCCTCACCGCCCGGCTCTCCCGCGGCGGGCACACCATCAGTCAGGGTCAGGGCCAGCCGGTCTTCGCCGATACGCAATACCAAGCCACCGTTCCAGTAGCGGGCCGCCAGACGGAACTCGCCATCGGCGGCGCACCGCCGTGCCCACTCCTTACCGGTCGGCAAATGCGCCGCCATAGCCTGCCCTCTCCCTGCTGTGCCGGTGACGATGGTCCGCCATATCGATCGGCCACCGCAAGCCTCCGAGGCTGGCTTCTGATAGTGTCCGAACAAGCAAAATCGTCACCCGTCAGGCCAGGAGGTTATGCCCATGAAAACTGCGACCCTCGGCGATCTCGAGGTCAGCGCCATCGGTCTCGGCTGCATGGGCATGTCCCAGGCCTACGGCGAGGCTGATCCGGCAGAGGCCGAACGCACCCTGCACCGGGCCCTGGACCTGGGCGTGACCTTCCTCGACACGGCCAACGCCTATGGCCTCGGCCACAACGAATCTCTCATCGGCCGGGTACTCGGGCAGCGGCGCCACGAATTCGTGCTCGCCACCAAATTCGGCATCGTCGTGGACGCCGACGGCAAGCGCAGCATCGACGGCCGGCCCGAACAGGTGGCCGCGCGCTGTGACGAGAGTCTGGCACGCCTGCAGACCGACGTGATCGATCTGTACTACCTGCATCGGCTCGATCCCGACGTGCCCATCGAGGACACCGTGGGCGCCATGGCGGAACTGGTCACCGCCGGCAAGGTTCGCTATCTGGGCCTGTCGGAAGTGTCGGCTCGCACGCTGCGCCGGGCCTGCGCCGTGCACCCGATCACCGCCGTGCAGTCGGAGTACTCGCTGTGGACGCGCGACCCGGAGACCCACGTGCTGCCCGCCTGCCGGGAGCTGGGCGTCGGCTTCGTGCCGTTCAGCCCGCTCGGCCGCGCCATGCTCACGGGCACCATCGACGGCGAATCGGCCATCGCCGGCAAAGGCGACATGCGCCCGCGGATGCCGCGCTTTCAGGGCGACAATCTGCAACAGAATCTGACCCTGGTCGATGCACTGGCCGGCCTGGCTGAGGCGCATGACTGCACCCCCGGGCAGCTGGCCCTGGCCTGGCTGCTGGCCCAGGGCGACGACATCGCGCCCATCCCCGGCACGAAACGGGTCCGCTACCTGGAAGAGAATGCGGCGGCAGAGGCTATCAACCTCAGCGACGCCGAGATGGGCCAGTTGGAAGAGTTGTTTTCTCCCGACAACGTCGCAGGGGAACGCTATGCCCCCGCAGCCATGCGTTCCGTCGACCGGGACTGACTGGAGGAGACCGCGATTCAGGGTCCGCGCATCATCCTCGTCCACAGCCCGCTCACTGGACCGGGTGTCTGGGCCGGGGTACGGGACGCCCTGTGGGACATGGACCTGCGAGCCTATGTCGCCAGGCTGCCCGCTGCTGAGTACATTCATCCACCTTTCTGGTTGTGTCACGCCGCCTCAGTGGCCGCCGGTCTGCCGGAGGAGGACAGTATCGTCCTGGTGGGTCACAGCGGTGCCGGGCCACTGCTGCCGGCGCTCTGCAGACATTGGTCGGCGCGTTACATTGACGCCCTCGCCTGTTGCCAGGTGGGCATCCCAGCGCAGATCATTAACGGCGAACTATGCAACCACAACAGGATTGCCCATGGGTTGGTACGACCGCTACGTGCTGCCGAAGCTCATCGATGCAGCTTGCTCCCAGAAGCCCATGCAGGCGTTGCGCGGACGCTATGTGCCGCGGGCCAGCGGCGCCGTGCTCGAGATCGGCATCGGCAGCGGGCTCAACCTGCCGTTCTACGGATCTGCGGTGTCTTCGATCACCGGCCTGGATCCTGCCGCGGAGTTGACCTCGAAGGCCCGCGAACGCGCGGCAGACCTGCAGCGCCCGGTTCATGTGCTCGGCGTGTCCGGGGAAGAAATACCCGCTGACGACCAGCGCTTCGACACTCTGGTCTGTACCTGGACGTTGTGCTCCATTCCCAACGTCTATGCGGCGCTGCGGGAAATGCACCGGGTGCTCAAGCCGGGCGGCCGATTGTATTTCATCGAGCATGGCCGCGCCCCGGACCCCGGCGTCGTGAAATGGCAGCATCGTCTGGAGCCGCTGTGGAAGAAAATCGGCGGCGGCTGCCACCTCACGCGGCAGGCGGACACGCTGATTCAGGATGCCGGATTCCGCATCGAGGAACTCGACAGCGGCTATGAGCCGGGGCCGCGTTTCGCCGCCTTCATGACCCACGGCGTGGCCGAGCGGCCGCGCTGACGCCGTGCCGAGCTGGTCCAACTGGTCCGGGCGGCAGCGCGCCAGACCCGAACGGCTGCACTTCGTGCGCAGCGAAGAAGATGCCGCCGCACTGGTTCGCAACACGGCCGCCGCCGGCCTCACCGTGCGCGCGGCCGGCGCGGGACACAGCCATGCGCCGCTGGTACCCGCTGACGGCGTCATCGTCGATACATCGGGCCTGGCCGGCATCGTCGCCATCGATCGCGCCGCGCATACCGCGCGCATTCGCGCGGGCAGCCGCATCTACACCCTGGGGCGCCCCCTGCACGAAGCGGGACTGGCGCTGATCAATCAGGGCGACATAGACCGCCAGGCCATCGCCGGCGCCTGCGCCACGGGCACTCACGGTACCGGGACCGGACTGGCCAATCTGTCGTCCGCGGTGCTCGGCGCCCGGCTGGTACTGGCCTCCGGCGAAATCGTGGACTGCGGTCCGGGGCAGCATGCAGATCTCTGGCAGGCGGTGCGCCTCAATCTGGGGGCTCTGGGCCTGGTCACGGAGCTGACCCTGCAGTTGCGCCCGGCCTACAAACTGGCCGAACAGAGCTGGAGCGAACCCATCGATGCCCTGCTGGAGCGGCTCGACGAACACCTCGAGGCAACGCGGCACTTCGAGTTCTTCTGGTATCCGGACAACGACAACGCCGCTGCCAAGTCGCTGGAGGAGACCCATGCGCCGCCGCGCTACCCGCTGGACCCGGAAGGCCAGCGCCGGGCGTGGAGCTATGAAGTCCTGCCCAGCCACCGGCCGCACCTGCATACCGAGATGGAATACAGCGTCCCCGCCGATGCCGGTCCCGACTGTTTCCGGGCCATTCGCGCGCTGGTTCAGCGCGAATTTCCACAACTGCGCTGGCCGGTGGAATACCGCACACTGGCTGCTGACGACGTCTGGCTGTCCCCCGCTTACCAACGCCCTACCGTGACCATTTCGGTGCACCAGGACATCCGCGAAGACGATCGGCCGTACTTCCAGGCCTGCGAAGCGGTGTTTCTCGAACACGACGGGCGGCCCCACTGGGGCAAGGTGCATTACCTGGACGGCCCGCGGCTGGCCGCCATGCATCCACGCTGGGCCGAGTGGTGGTCCGTGCGCAACGGCGTGGACCCGCAGGGCGTCTTTCTCAACGACCACCTGCGCGGCATGGGGCGGCTGAACCGGGTCACGGGCGGAACGGCTCGATGAAGCGGATGTTGCCCTTGTCCAGGCCTTCCTGAACCACCTGGATGCCGCCGGATTTGATCATCCACTCCAGCCGGTGGTCACGATACTCGCGTTTGAACTGGCCCTGCTCCATGGCCTCACGCGGCGCGTCGAATGCCACAGCCTTCTCGAGCAGCGCGATCTTGACCTTCTGGCCGTACGGCGAAAGCGGGTGGTCGTAGACGGTAACGGTGTCGGCTGGAGCCACGGCAACCTCCTCTGCAGGCGGATCATAGAGAGCCAAAGTCCGTTAACCTTACGTCAAACCCAGCGACAGGAGTAAGCACATGAGTGAAGCCGCCGGCAGCACGGGCCGCCTGCAGGGCCAACGGGTGGTCATTACCCAGGCAGACGACTACATGGGCCCCGCCACCGCCGAACTGTTCGCCCGGGAAGGGGCCGAGGTCATCGCCGACAGCCGCGACCTGACCGAGCCGGGAGCGTGCGAGGCGCTGATCGCCGAGGCCGGCCGGGTGGACGTGCTGATCGCCAACCTGGCCTCCGCCAATTTTGCCGGCATTGCCGCCACCGAGCTGGACGACGCTGCCTGGGCCACGGCCTTCGACATGATGGTGCATCCCCTGCACCGCCTGACCCGGGCCGTGCTGCCGCAGATGCGCGAACGGCGCCGGGGGAAGATCGTGGTCTACGGCAGCGCCACAGCTCTCAAGGGCATGAAGACCCTGTGCGCCTACAGCGCCGCGCGGGCGGCTCAGGTGGGCTACGTGCAGTCCGTGGGAGTCGAAGCGGCGCCGGACAACGTACAGGTGAATCTGATCGCCCAGAACTACGTGGAAAATCCGGTCTACTACCCCGAGTCGCTGCGCAACAACGAACGCTTTCAGGCCTCTCTCAAGCGCCAGGTGCCTCTGGGGCGTCTGGCCACGGCCGAAGAAGATGCCCGCTTCGCCCTGTTCCTGGCCAGTGACGAAAGTGATTTCTTCGTCGGCCAGGCCATTCCCTTCAGCGGCGGCTGGGTCCAGCGCTGACCGGTCCAATGGCTGCCGGCGTGTCATTCAATAAGAACGTGTTATAAAATTTCACCGAACAGGCGAGGCAGGGAGACCAACCCATGATGACCGGCGATGAGTACCGGGCGTCGTTGAACGACGGCCGGGAAACTTATTTCGAGGGCCAGCGCATCGACGACGTGGCCGCGCATCCCATGCTCGGCCAGACGGTGAATTCCGCCGCAGCCGGCTACGATCGCTTCTATGATCCAGCGCCGGACGCCGTCGGCGCCTTCATGATGGTCCCCGGATCGGCTGCCGAGCTGCGCGAGCAGGTGGAACTGCACGAATCCGTGGATCTGCTCACCCACGTGACCTATGCCTCCATCATGACCCTGCTCACCGCGGCTGACCGCATCGAAGCCACCCTGCCGGACAATGCCGCGCGCATTCGCGCCTACGTCAAGGACGCCCAGCGCCGGGACATCCGTATCACCCAGTGCATCACCGACGCCAAGGGCGACCGCAGCCGCCGGCCCGGCAATCAGGACGACCCGGACCAGTATGTCCGCGTGGTGGCACGGCGCGACGACGGCATCGTCATCCGCGGCGCCAAGCTGCACATCTCGGCTGCCTCCATGGGCCACGAGCTGATGACCATTCCCACCAAATCCATGAAGCCGGGCGAGGAAGACTATTCCGTGGCCTGCATGGTCCCGGTAAACGCCCCGGGGGTGAAGATCATCAACACCACCTATGCCCCGCGGCATCACGATACCCGGGATTTCCCCATCTCCGGTACGGCGCATACGCCGGAAGGCTTCGTGATCTTCGACGACGTCTTCGTGCCCACGGAGCGGGTATTCCTGGACGGTCACCCGGAACTCGCTGCCGTATTCGCTCACTCCCTGGGGCTATGGGAGCGTCTCGGCGGATTGGCCGCCATGGCGTCGAGCTACGATGCCCTGGTGGGCTTCGCTCAGCTCATCTCCGAAGCCAATGGCCTGGAACGGGTCAGCCACATCCGCGAGAAGATCTCCGAGATGCTCATCAACGCCACTCTGATCCGCGCCAGCCTGGAGGCCGCCATCGAGCACTGCCAGATCACCTCCGACGGCGCCGCCTTTCCGGACGAGCTTTATACCAATGCCGGCAAATACCACGGCGCTGCCAACTGGTCCCTGATGGTGCGTCATCTGCACGATATCGGCGGCGGCAGCATTCTCACCGCACCCGGCATCGCCGACATGGAGAACGGCCACGTGGGCGATCTGGCACGCAAATACATGGGTGACGCTGCAGTCGGTGGACGGGCTGTACCGCACCCGGCTGTTCCATGCCATCCGCGACTTCACAGCAGACGCCTTCGGCGGCTGGAACGCGGTCACCAACATTCAGGCCGGCGGCGGTCTGTATGCCCAGCGTCTGGTTTCGCGCATGCACTACGACATGGACCGCGCCAAGCAGACGGCCCTGCGCACGGCCCGCATGGAAGAGTTCATCGGCCAGGTGTGATGGCAATCGTGCTCAGCGGGCAATCTCAGCCGCCGTGACCTGAGCCCGGGCATCCACCACTCCGGCGGCATCGTCGGTGACCAATACCAGCCGGGCGGCGCCGCCCTGCAGGTCACGCAACGTACGTTCATAACGCTGCCGGGCACCCGCACTATCCAGGGTCTCCACGAGCACGGTTACGTTGTTGAGCGCCAGCGACGTCTGATTGCCGACCTCGAGGACCAGACGTCCGGCGCTGTCACCGCTGACGCGCACAGCCACGTAGCGCTCCGGATGGCGCGGCAGATCGAGGCGGAGCGCCCGCTCCCGCGCCTGCCGGCCCGTGGCCGAATCGGACTGGGCGGCCGTTTGATAGTAGCGAAGTGCCGTGTCCATATCGCCGTCCGCTTCCGCCAGCCGGCCCAGCTCGTTGTAGGCCGTAGCCGTGGGCAGCAGGGCCATGGACCGTGTGAAGTCCTGCTTTGCCGGTGCGCTGCGGCCCTGCCGGGCGCGGGCCACGCCGCGGCCGACGAAGTAGGCGAAGTACTCGTCATCGCGCTCGAGGGCCCGGTCGTAGTTGATCTCAGCGTCGCCATAGCGCTCCTGAGCCAGGCGCAGGTTGCCGCGCAAACCATGAAATGCCGCCTCCCGGCCCTGCAGTTCGATGGCGCGGGCGACCAATGACTCGGCGGCGTCGAAGCGTTTCTCCGCCAGTGCCTCACGGGCCTGATCGTAGGCTTCGTAGGCCGGCAGATCGGTTCGCAGCGGCCGCAAGGCATCCTGATAGGCTTGCGCACCGAACTCACCATCGGTGAACCCCTCGGCACGCAACTCTTCCACCAGAGCCCGATTGTTGGCAACGCGTTCCGCCGATGGCGGGTGGCTGGCGAACAGCCCCTCGACCCAGGAGGGATTGTTGCCGGCAGACAGACGCAGAAACGTCTCCTGCAGAGTCACAGCGCCGTAAGGGTCGTAGCCCGCCTCGGCCATGAAACGGGTGCCGTAAAAGTCCGCTTCCCGCTCCGCATTGCGCCCGTACTTCTGATTCAGTAACCCGGCCGCCATCTGCGCGGCTCCCAGCGCGGTACCGGCATACTCCGAGTCCGCTGCACCAATGGCCACGCCCAGTAGAACGGCCTGGGAGACCACGCTGCGCTCCAGGGCCTTGGCGCCATGGCGCCCCGCTGCATGCACCACTTCATGGCCGAGCACGGCAGCCAGTTCCGCTTCGTTGCGCAGCTCGGTAAGCAAGCCTCGATTGATGGCCAGCTTGCCGCCGGGTAAGGCCCAGGCGTTGGGTACCGAGTTGTTCAGAACGACAAACTCATAAGGCAGATCCACACCGCTGTGCGCGGCCACCCGTTGCCCCACGTCCTGAACGTATTCGCTCAGCGCAGGATCGACCTGGTAGCGGCCGCCCTGCATCTGCTGCGCCGGCACGTACTGCTGCTCGCCGATGGTGATCTGGCGCTCCATGGAAACGAAGCCGAGCTCGCGCTCGCCGGTGAGTGGATTTTCCACACAGGCGACCAGGACTACCGCCAGCATCAGCGCCATGACCGCCGAGCAGGATTGCCGCCACGTTACAGAATTTGTCATTGGTTCTCCCTGCGGCCACCGTCGCCGCGGTCTCACAGTTCAGTTACAAGCATCCACATCCGGCAGACACCGGCCGGCATTTCCGCTGCTACATTGAGAACGACATCGCACGAAATCATCCATATTCGTTCCAGTTTTACTCATTCGAGCCTTCACGCTTACCTTTTATTATGCAGACTCGGGCTGACGTTAGAGCACTTGAGAACGAGCAGCAGGAATCAACCATGCAGACATCTTACGACACTCGCAATTCATCGAACCCTGGTGGTGATCAGGCGGGCTCCGTTTCCCTGACGCGGCACGACGATGAACTGCACCTGTCCAAAGGGGAAAGCGCTCTTCTCCTCGGCGCTTTTGCGGCCTTAGCGGCAAGCATGGCTTCGTTCATCACGCTTTGACGGCAGCTCGAGAATCGACTCTCCAATCCCTTGTACTGACCAACTCTGGCTGACCCCGCTCCGGCGGGGTCTCTTTTTTGCGGCGACCGCCGATCCTGATATCCTGAGCTCATTATGAAGTATCTGCACACCATGGTTCGCGTCAGCGACCTGACGTCGGCGCTGGATTTCTACTGCGGCAAACTCGGCCTGGTGGAACTGCGCCGGCACGACAACGAGCAGGGCCGCTTCACGCTGGTGTTTCTCGCAGCTCCCGAAGATGTGGACGCGTCACAGTCGCCGCCCCAGGTAGAGCTGACCTACAACTGGGATCCCGAGACCTACGGTGGCGGCCGCAATTTCGGTCATCTGGCCTACGCCGTGGAGGATATCTACGCCACGTGTCAGCGCTTGCAGGACGGCGGTGTGACCATCAACCGGCCGCCGCGGGATGGACGTATGGCCTTCGTCCGTTCACCCGATGGCATCTCCATCGAGCTGCTGCAGCGCGGTGAGGCGCTGCCGCCCCGCTCACCCTGGCAGGAAATGCCCAACGTAGGCGAGTGGTAGGCCGCGCAGCGGGAAGTGGTCGCCGGCAGGGTCAGCCTCTAGAATGACGGGGCCATTTTATCAGGAAACGCTGCCATGAAGTTGATCAACTCCGTCGGTCCCAATCCTCACGTGGTGCGCATGTTCGCGGCCGAACGCGGGGTCGACCTGCCCACTGAAGACATAGACATCATGGCGGGCGCCAACCGCCAGGACGATTATCTGAGCAAAAACCCCTCGGGCCAGGCGCCCTGCCTGGAACTCGACGACGGCAGCTACATCGCCGAGATTACCGCCATCTGCGAGTACCTCGACGAAGTCAGCTCCGGCACGTCGCTCATCGGCGACACGCCCGAAGCCCGCGCCCAGACCCGCATGTGGACCCGCCGGGTGGATCTGAACATCTGCGAACCCATGGCCAACGGATTCCGCTTCTCGGAAGGGCTGGCGCTGTTCAAGGATCGCATCGTTACCGTGCCGGAAGCGGCTGAGGGCCTGAAGCGCATTGCCCAGGACCGGCTGAACTGGCTGGACGGACAACTCGAGGGCAGAACGTTCCTGTGCGGCGAGCGCCTAACCCTGGCGGATGTCCTGCTCTATTGCTTCCTGGCCTTCGGGGCCAGCGTGGGGCAGCCGCTGAACCCGGACAACGCCAACGTCAAAGCCTGGTTCGACCGCATGGCGGAGCGGCCGAGCGCCAGCGCCTGAAGCCACGGTCACCCTGTTGCCGGGGCCGCCCGGGCCCCGGCATGTTCACTCGACGTTCACACCCAGCCTACTATGCTGACGTAGATTGGTATGACCAGATGTGTTACTTTTCGTAACCTAACCTGAGACAAAGCGTAACACCCCATGCGCGGCACCTATATAACGGCGAGCATCATCGCCCTGCTGATCGTGTTGTGGCTGCTCTCCGGTCAACTGGGGGAGGACTCGTCCACTGAGCCCCCCAGCCTTGCCCAGGCCAAACAGGAGCGCGCCGCCGAGATTGAAGACACCGTCGCGCCCCGGGTCCGTGCCCGGGTGATGCAGGCCTCCCCCCAGGTACGTCAGGTGGTGTTGCGCGGCCGCACGGAGAACAAGCGGACCGTGCAGGTCAAGGCTGAGACTTCGGGCCGCGTGATCGAACGCCCCGTGGACCGCGGCAGCGAGGTCGCGGCCGGCGATCTGCTGTGCCGCCTGAACCTGGAGGATCGCCAGGCCGGTCTGGCGGAAGCCCGCGCCGCTCTGGAGCAGGCCGAAATCGAATATCAGGCCAGTCTGCGCCTCAAGGAAAAGGGCTTTCAGTCCGAGACGGCCATCGCCCAGGCGAAAGCGCGCCGGGCCGCTGCCGAAGCGCAGGTAGAACGCCGCGAAATCGATCTGGCACGAACTGAGATTCGCGCGCCCTTTGCCGGCATGGTGGAAGAAGTGCATCTGGAGATCGGCGACTACGTAACGCCGGGCAACGGCTGTGTGACCATGGTCGACATGAACCCCATGCTGCTGGTTGGCCGGGTTTCGGAAAGCCAGGTCGCCAGACTGGAAAAAGGTCAGACCATCACCGGCAAACTCAGTGACGGCCGCACCGTACAGGGCCCGATCACTTTTATCGGCCAGCAGGCTGACCCCCAGACCAGGACCTACGCCGTGCAGGCCGAGGTCGCCAATCCCGACAACACGCTCCGCTCGGGCATCACCACGAGACTGCATATCCCCGTGGACGAGGTCCTGGCGCACAGGATCAGTCCGGCCCTGTTCACACTCGACGACGAAGGCCGGGTCGGCGTTCGCGTGATCAACGATCGTAACCGTGTGGAATTTCATCTCGTCGACATCGTTCGCGAGGAACCCGGCGGCGTCTGGGTCGCCGGCCTGCCGGAGGTGACCACGCTGATTACCCTTGGGCAGGAACTGGTGGTCGCCGGACAACGCGTTGTCCCGGTGTTCGAAGGCAGCCCTGAAATGCCGGCGAAGTCCAATGACGGGACTGCTCCCTCCTCCTCTCGCGCAGCGGGCCCCGATACCGGCCGCGGCCGGACGTCCGATCCCGCCGCTACAGTGGCCGCCAAGCCGTGAAAAACCTCATCGATACTGCCATCAAGCGGACGCGTACGACGCTGCTGCTGATGTTCATGGTGGTAATAGCGGGCCTGAACTCCTACTGCTCCATTCCCATCGCGGCCGAGCCTCACATCGAGGTCCCGGTCTTCGTCATTGGCATCGTTCACGAAGGAATCTCGCCGGAAGACGCCGAGCGTCTCCTGGTGATGCCCATGGAGATCGAGTTGCGGAAGGTGGAGGGCGTCGACGAGATGTCGGCCTATGCCTCCGAGGGAATCGCCAACATCGTCGTCGAATTCGACGCCAACTACGACCTGGACCAGGCGCTGCTCGACGTCCGAGAAGCTGTCGACCGTGCCAAGGTCGAACTGCCGAGCACGGCCGAAGAGCCGTTCGTGCGCGAGCAGAACACCGATCCGTTCCCCGTCGTGCAGGTCAACCTCGTGGGCCCGAAGGTGCCGGAGCGCATGGTCTACAACCTGGCCATCGAGATGCGCGACGACATCGAGGCCATTCCCGGCGTACTCGAGGCGCAGATCCAGGGCAATCGGGAAGAGCTTCTGGAAGTCATCATCGACCCGGCAGCGCTCGAGTCGTACCGGATCTCCAACGAGGAACTGATCAACAACCTCGCCCGCAACAACCGGCTGATCCCGGCGGGCAGCCTGGACACAGGGGAAGGCCGTTTCGCCGTCAAGGTCCCGAGCATCATCGAGGAAGCCGCAGACCTTTTCGATCTGCCCATCCGTGCCAATGGCGACACTGTCGTCACCCTGGCGGACGTAGCCACCGTGCGCCGCACGTTCAAAGACCGGGTCAGCTACGCGCGCGTCAACGGGCAGGACACCATTTCACTGCGGGTGATCCGGCGGGCCAACGCCAACGTCGTCGAAACCGTCGAGCAGGTCAAAGCGGTGGTAGAGCGCTACCGGCCCAATATTCCCGCCAGTATCGACGTGTTCTACTCCCAGGATCAGGCGCCATTCGCCGCCCAGCAGGTGACCGAACTGCAGGGCAACATCATGACGGCCCTGGCCCTCGTCATGGTGCTGGTAGTTGCCGCCATGGGGCTGCGCAGCGGCATCATCGTCGGCCTGGGCATCCCGGTGTCGTTCCTTTTCTCACTGATCATCATCAATCTGCTCGGCTACACCTTCAACTTCATGGTGATGTTCGGCATGCTCCTCGGCCTCGGCATGCTCATCGATGGCGCCATCGTGGTGAGTGAGTATGCCGACCGCAAGATGACCGAGGGATTCGATCGCAGAGCCGCCTACGCGCTCTCCGCCAAGCGGATGTTCTGGCCCGTCGCAGCGTCCGTGGCCACGACTTTGGCCGCGTTCCTGCCGCTCATGCTATGGCCCGGCGTCGCCGGAAAATTCATGCGTTACCTGCCGGTAACCGTTTTCACGGTGCTGACCGGCTCGCTGGTCTATGCGCTCATCTTCGGACCGGTGCTCGGTTCGCTGTTCGGCAAGGCGGGAGCGCGGGATGCGAAATCCCGGGAGACCCTGAAGCAACTCGAGGAAGGCGACCCCACCATACTCAGCGGCATCACCGGCGCCTATGCCCGCATTCTGCGAACCACGTGCCGCTATTCCGGCCTGACGCTGATCGGCACCGTGGTACTACTGGCCGCGATCTTCATGGCCTACGGCACCTACGGTAAGGGCATGGTGTTCTTCAACGATGCCGAGCCCCAGTTCGCCCAAATTGCGGTGCGCGCCCGGGGCAACCTGTCCGCAGAGGAAATCGACAGGCTCGTCCGCGAGGCAGAACGCGAGATTCTCGAGGTGCGGGGCATCAAGACTCTGAACACCTACACGACGGTCGGCGGCGACAGCCGTGGCGGCTTCGACATCATCGGCAAGATGCTGCTGGAGCTTCACGACGAAAGCGACCGCGACCGCAAAGCCCGGCAGATCCTCGGCGAGATCCGCACCCGTACCGAGCCCCTGGCCGGCCTGGAGGTGGAAATTCAGGAGTTCGAGCAAGGCCCCCCGGTCGGGAAACCGGTACAGCTGCAGTTTTCAGCCTATGACCGGAGCCTGCTGGAGCCGGCCGTCGCCCGCGTTCGCGAATACGTGGATACACTGGAGGGGCTGCGCGACATCGACGACACACGCTCGTTACCCGGTATCGAATGGCAGCTCTCAGTAGATCGCGCTCAGGCAGCCCTGTACGGCGCCGACGTCTCCCAGGTCGGCGTGGCCGTCCAACTCGTCACGAACGGCGTGAAAGTCGGCGAATACCGGCCGGACAAGGCGGACGACGCCGTGGACATACGGGTGCGTTATCCTGTCGAATCCCGGGGCATCGCTGCGCTGGATCAGATCCGCATCAGTACGCCGCAGGGCCTCGTGCCGATCTCCAACTTCGTCCAGCGCCAACCTTCGCCCAACGTGGATACGCTGCAGCGCATCGACGCCATCCCGGTCGAGTTCCTTCGCGCCAACGTGGCCGATGGCGTACTCGCCGACGACATGGTCGAAGAAATTCAGACATGGCTCGACACGCAGAACTTTCCACCCGGTCTCGACATCGAATTCCGTGGCGCCAACGAGGAACAGGCCGAGTCCAACGCTTTCATCCTGCAGGCGATGGGGCTGTCGCTGCTGTTGATGGCCGTGCTGCTGGTCACTCAATTCAACAGCTTTTACCAGGCATTCCTGATTCTGGCAGCCGTGATCATGTCCACCATGGGTGTTCTCCTCGGGCTGATGATCACCCAATCGCCGTTCAGCGCCATCCTGACCGGTGTGGGAGTCGTGGCGCTGGCCGGCATCGTGGTGAACAACAACATCGTGCTCATCGACACCTACAACCATCTGCGTCGCGAGCATCCGGAGCTGGATTACGTATCCCTGATCGTCAGAACCGGCGCCCAGCGCCTGCGGCCGGTCATGCTGACAACCGTAACCACTGTTTTCGGCCTGCTGCCGCTGGCGAGTAATCTCTCTGTGGATCTGGTCAACCGCACGGTCATCTACGGCGGCCAGCTCTCCATGTTCTGGGTGCCGCTCTCCCAGGCCATCGTCTCGGGGCTCACCTTCGCCACTCTGCTGACTCTGGTGGTCACGCCGGCTCTGCTCGCTGTGCCGCATCAGATCAAGGCCCTGACCCTGCCGCTGCGCGGCCGTCTGCGGCTCTTTCGCCGGCGCCTGACGGCAATAAAAAAGTACCCCGGCGACGGGGGATTGGGAGGGGGAGGGGTATCGCCGGGGTACCAAAAGCCACGATGATTGTTCATCAGGCTTTATCGAGAAGGTATAGCGCGTAGCTGCCTTCTCTGTAGGATTAGGCACAGAAAGCGTTCGAGAGTTCCCCCGTTCGGCGACTATTTTGTCTGTCCGACAGGTTGTTGAGGCGGCCGGCAGGGCCGTCGTGGCCGCCCAGCTTTCCCTCCCGCAGCCGGCTCAGGTATGCTCCCTCGCTCACTCACCCCGACCGTATGGAGCCAGCGCGCGACATGACCGTTTCCCTGGGAGTACACGTGGGCCAGCAGAACCTGGTCATGGACGACATGCGCGCGCTGTGGCGCAAGCTGGATACCGCCAGGGTCGACTGGATCTCCGCCTGGGATCACTTCTACGAAGCACCGCCCAAAGGAGGTACCCAACCCCACTTCGAGGCGCTGGCCACCCTGGGGGCTCTGGCCGCAGAGACCCGGCACGCGCGCATCGGCTGCCTGGTGTTCTATGTCGGCTACCGCAACCCGGCCCTGCTGGCCAAGGCAGCCACCACCCTCGACCACATTTCCGGCGGCCGCTTCGAACTCGGCATCGGCGCCGGCTGGCACATCTGGGAAGCCAGCGCCTACGGCTATGCATTTCCCGACATCGGCACCCGGCTGGACATGCTCGAAGAAGCCGTGCAGATCATCCGGCGCATGCTCACCGACGAGCGCACCACGTTCTCAGGCAAGCACTTTCAGGTGGACGACGCGAGCTGCCTGCCGCGGCCGGTGCAGGAACGCCTGCCCATCTGGATCGGCGGCGTGGGCGAAAAGCGCACCCTGAAGATCGTGGCCGACCATGCCGACGGCTGGAACGCGGCGTATCTGGCGCCCGACGAATTCACCCGGGTCAATCAGGTGCTGAACCACTGGTGCGAGGACGAGGGGCGCGATCCGGCGAGCCTGAAGCGTGCGGTGAACATCACCTTCAACCTGGGTCTGACGGAGCAGGACCTCGTGCGGCAACGCGAACTGATGGCGCAGGACTGGGGCGACGCGGCGGACCGGGTGGCCGGCGGTGCCCTGCTGACCACCCCGGAACGGGCCGCGGAGCGGATCATGGAGTACGTGAATGCCGGCGCCGACGAGGTCAACATTGCCCTGCGCGCCCCGTGGGATGAAGAGGCTCTGGACGCCTATCTCGAGACGGTCATGCCGGCGGTCCGCAAAGCGGCCGGTTGAATCGATGCGCTACTGAGTACGCCGGGCCAGCGCGTCGGCGAATGCCAGCACCCGCTGCGCCTCCGCAGCGTGCAGGTTTTCCACGAGCTGGCCGTCGAGCACCGCCACCCCTTTGCCCGCCGCGGTTGCCGCCTGCCAGGCATCCAGAACACGGCGGGCGTGAGCGACCGCCTCGTCGCGGTGGGAGCCGAACGCCGCACATGGCCGCATGGCGATGTCGGCTGGGGTGGATGAGGGTCTTACCGTCAAAGCCCATGTCCCGGGCCTGCTCACAGGCCTGACGGAAACTGTCCAGGTCGCGAAACTCCAGGTGCACGCCGTCGAGCAGGTCGCGGCCGCTGTCGCGGGCGGCCAGGACGCAGTGCTGCAGGGCGTAGGCCAGATTGTGGCGGGTGGGCGTGTGCCGCGCCCGCAGCTCCTTGACCAGGTCGCTGGTGCCCATGACCAGCACGGCCACACGTTCGCTGTGCGAGGCCAGCGCCGCCACGTCGAGAACGGCGCGCGGCGTCTCCACCATGATCCAGACGGGCTTGTCCTGGCCGCCGGCGGCGTCCAGCGCCGCGACGATCTCGTCGATCTGCCGAGTGCTCTGGACTTTCGGGAACAGCAGCGCATCCGCCGGCAGCGCGGCCACGGCGGCCACATCCTCGCGGCCCCAGGGCGTATCCAGCGCGTTCACCCTGACCACGACTTCCCGATAGCCGTAACCGCCCTGCTCCAGCGCGGCTGCCACGTTGGCCCGCGCGTCGGCTTTGGCGTCGGCTGCTACGGCGTCTTCCAGATCGAAGATCACGCCGTCACAGGGTAATTCACGGGCTTTTTCCAGCGCCCGCTGGTTGGCTCCGGGCATATACAGGACGGAGCGGCGCGGTCGCAATGCATCGGTCATGGGAGGCGGGAAATCAGGGGCTGCGGGGCGGAGCCTGGTCAGGGGCGCTGAAAAATCCGTGACTGCCGCTCTGGCTCTCGCGGCCGGCACGCGCCTCCCGACATTCCGCCTTGCAGCGGCAGCTGTAGTCCGACAGCACCGGGATCAGCGTAAAGGCACCGACCAGCCGCGCCACAACGGACCAGCCCTCCTGACTCTGATACCAGTCGGAGGCGAGGCGCGGCACTTCCATGAAGAAGCCGGCGAAAAAGAAGAACATGAGTGCGGTGGCGGCGATGGCGAGAAGGCGGGCAAGGAGGATGCTGAGGTTCGGTACCAGGGTGAGAAACGCCAACCCGGCACCGGCTGCATAGGGCAGCCACAGCCACGGGCTGGGATGGGGAACGTGCAACAGGGCCAGAGCCGCGAAGGTGACGCCGACGACACCATGAAAATACTGCATGGTCCTGGTTGCCACGGTCATTTTGCTGCATTCCTCATTGCCGCGCTCCTCATAATGCGTTTCAGGCGAATGACGTGCAGGCAAGTCTCGACAATACCCACCCGCGAGTCAACCATCTGTTACAGAAGGTGACACATGGCTACCAGATTTCCCACAGACGCCGCCTCGAGGCTCCTGCATTCCAGGCTGACTTGTTGTTTTTCAAGCAATATATTTAACTTAATCGACCGCGACCGATATCTTCAACCCACCATGGCCGACTGCCCGCCATCCACCGGCAGAACCGCGCCGGTGATGAATCGAGCTTCATCGGAGGCCAGAAACAACGCTGCGTTGGCCACATCCCAGGCGGTACCCATCTTGCCGCCCAGGGGCACCTGAGCATCCCGGGCGCTGACCAGTTCGTCACGGTCGCGCCCGGCGGCCACGTAGCCCTCGATGGCCATGGGGGTATTCATCAACCCCGGCATGATCACGTTGGCGCGAATGCCGTGCCTGGCGTTGCCGGTGGCCAGGCTGTGGATCGTGGCGTCGAGCGCCGCCTTGGAAGACTTGTAGGCGACGATGCCCACGGCACACACGGCCGCCACCGAGGAGATGTTGGTAATGACGCCGTGACCCTGACCGCGCATCACCGGCAGGGCGTGCTTGCACACCAGCATGACGCCTTTCACGTTGGTGTCGAAGATCCGGTCCCAGACTTCCACGGTCATGCTGGCGGCCCCGCGGTCGCCGCTGCCGATGCCCACGTTGTTGTGCAGAATGTCCAGGCGGCCGTAGCGCTCCACACAGGCCGCCACCAGGGCACGGCAGTCTTCCTCCCGGGTAATGTCCGCTTCGAAAACGCTGCCGTCACCGCCGCGTTCGCGGATCAGGCTCAGGGTTTCTTCCGCCGAGGCTGCATTGCGGTCGACCAGCAGTACCTGTGCCCCTTCCTCGGCAAAGCGCAGCGCCGTGGCCCGGCCGTTGCCCAGGTTCTCGCCCGGGGTCTGCCCGGCCCCTACCACCACGGCAATCTTGTCGGCTAGACGTCCCATCCCGGCAATCCTTCGTCGAGTTGCACCCCCAGCGTGTTCAGGGCCATGGACACCAGGTTGTACTGCCCTACCGTGAACACCAGGTCCATGAGCTGCTGAGTGGTCAGGTGTTCCGCCAACCCCTGCCAGGTGGCGTCGCTGATGTGAGCGTCAGCGTGCAGTTCATCGGTGGCCTGCAGCAGCAGCCGGTCGAGCTCCGGCAGATCCGGCGTCTCGGGCCCGGACTTGGCCGTGCGGATCTCGGCATCGCTCATGCCCGCCCGGCGGGCGATCTCCACGTGCTGACCCCACTCGTAGCCCGCCTGACAGAGATAGCCGATGCGCAGAATCACCAGTTCGCGCTCCCGCACCGCCAGGGTGGATTTGCCGAGAATGTGATTGGCGAACACCAGCCAGCGCCGCAGCAGATCGGGATGATGGGCCAGGGTCTTGAAGATGTTGAACACCGGCCCGCGGTCGGCAAACGGCGCGAGTACCTCCCGGGCCTGTTCATTCCATTCATCTGCTTCCAGCGGTTTCACCCGCGGTTCGCTCAGGCGCATGAGATCCTCCCCTGTCGTCGCGGCTTCGGCCGTGCCCCGACTACGGCCAGCGCGACCGGTGTCGCGCCTCGAACGGCCGAACCACAGGAGCGCGCCATGACCGTCAGCCGCCGCATCGAAGGAGCCGTGTGCATCATCACCATCGACCGCCCCGAGGTCCGCAATGCCGTGGACGGCCCCACGGCCGCCGCCCTGGCGGATGCCTTCCGCGCGTTCGATGCCGACCCCGAGCTGGCCGTCGGCATTCTTACCGGCGCCGGGAATACCTTCTGTGCCGGTGCCGATCTTAAAGCCGTCGCCGACGGCCGGGGCAATCGGGTCGAGGAACCCGGCGACGGACCCATGGGGCCGAGCCGCATGGTGCTCGGTAAACCGGTCATCGCCGCCGTGGAGGGCCACGCGGTGGCCGGCGGTCTGGAACTGGCGCTGTGGTGCGATCTGCGGGTGGCGGCGCGGGACGCGGTGTTCGGTGTTTACTGCCGGCGCTGGGGCGTACCGCTGGTGGACGGCGGCACCGTGCGCCTGCCGCGGCTCATCGGTCACAGCCACGCCACTCATCTCAGATCCTCACCGGCCGCGGGGTCAGCGGCACTGAAGCCGCGTCCATGGGCCTCGCCAACCGGCTCGCCGAACCCGGTCAGGCACTGCCGGCGGCCCTGGAGCTGGCGCGCCAGCTTGCAGCTTTTCCGCAGAACTGCCTGCGCAGCGATCGCCGCTCGGCCCTGGGCCAGTGGGGCATGAGCGAAACCCAGGCGCTGGCCGCCGAAACCCGCCTGGGGCTGGAGGTCATCCGCTCCGGTGAAACCCGCGCAGGCGCCAGCCGCTTTGCCGCCGGCGCCGGCCGCCACGGGGATTTTTCCGACATCTGAGGAGCGCCGGGGTTAACATCGCAGCACTCGCGAAACCGACCTGGAGGAAGCGCCATGGCATTTGCCGAACGGCCCCGTTTCGGGGCAACCATCTTTCCAACAGACTATGCAATTCAGCCGGTAGAGCTGGCCCGCGCCGTGGAGGAACGCGGTCTGGACAGCCTGTTCTTTCCGGAGCACACCCACATTCCCGCCTCCCGGGCGACGCCGTTTCCGGGTGGTACCGACCTGCCGAAAATGTACTGGCACACCCACGACCCCTTCGTGGCCCTGGCCGCCTGCGCCGCCGTCACCAGCCGCATCCGGCTGGGCACGGGCATCTGCCTGGTCATCGAGCGGGACCCGATCACCCTGGCCAAGGAAGCGGCCTCCCTGGACCTGCTCTCCGGCGGGCGCCTGGTGCTGGGCATCGGCGCCGGCTGGAACCGGGAGGAAATGGAGAACCACGGCGCCGACTTCCGCAACCGCTGGAAGGTCGTCCGCGAGAAGGTGCTGGCCATGCGCGAGATCTGGACCCAGGACGAAGCGCAATTCCACGGTGAGTTCGTGAATTTCGACCCCATCTGGTCTTACCCCAAACCCGTGCAGCCCGGCGGACCGCCCATCTGGATCGGCGCCAACTCCAAGTGGGTGTTCGACCGTATCGCCGACTATGCCGACGGCTGGATGCCCATCGGCGGCCTGGGTTCCGGCAACATGGAACGGCTCAGCGAAGCCATGGAAGCCCGCGGACGCAAGGTGGCGGATCTGGATCTGGCGCTGTTCGGCGCGCCCACCGACTACGACAAAATCATGGGCCGCATCGACCAGGGATTCGACGAACTGGTGTTCGGCCTGCCCGATGCGCCGGCCGACAAGGTGCTGCCGGTGCTGGACGACATCGCCGCCCTGGCGGAGCGGGTTCGCGGCTGAGCGCTCAGGCCGAGAAAGTGGCCTCGTAGCCCTGGGCGGAGAGCGCGGCGAGGACCTGATCGACCTGTTCCTCGCCGCGCATCTGCAGCTCCAGTTCCACCACGGTGGAGCGCACCGATGAGCCCGCAAAGGCCCGCTGATGCTCGATCTCGACGATGTTGCTGTCGAGCTCGGCGAGCACCCGGGTGATGTCCGCCAGCGCGCCCGGCACATCGGGAATCTCGACTTTCAGGCGCACCAGCCGATGGCTGCGCACCAGGCCGCGCTGCAGCACCGACGACAGCATCATCATGTCGATGTTGCCGCCGGACAGCACCAGCAGGGTGCGCTTCCCCGCGAAATCGTGCTTGTGGGCATACAGCGCCGCCAGCGACGCCGCCCCGGCGCCTTCCACCACCGTCTTCTCGATCTCGAGCAGCGAAAACACCGCCTGTTCAACCTGCTCCTCACTCACCAGCAGCATGTCGTCCACGTACGCCCTGATGAGCGGCAGGGTATGGGCACCCGGCGACTTCACCGCGATGCCTTCGGCCACGGTGCCCAGCGAGCGGGCGCCCTCGGGCAGGCCGTGATAGGCATTGTAGGCACCGGAAAAACGCTCCATCTGCACCCCCACCACGCGAATGTCCGGGCGCCGCGCCTTGACGGCGCTGGCCACACCGCCGATGAGACCGCCGCCACCCACCGGCACAACCAGAACTTCCATATCCGGAGCCTGCTCCAGGAGCTCCAGGCCCAGGGTGCCCTGCCCGGCGATTACCCGCGGGTCGTCGAAGGGGTGCACCAGTGTCAGGTTGCGTTCGGACGCCAGCTCGAGCGTGAAGCGCCGGGCCTCGTCGAACTCGTTGCCATGCAGAATGACCTCGGCTTGGAACACGCGGGTCTGGGCCACCTTGGCATTGGGCGTGAAGCGCGGCATGACGATGGTGGTGGGCACGCCGAGACGCTGCCCGTGGTAGGCGAGCGCCTGGGCGTGATTGCCCGCCGACATGGCAATCACCCCGCGCCGGCGCTCCTCCTCATCGAGGCAGAGCAGACAATTCAGGGCGCCGCGTTCCTTGAACGACGAGGTGAACTGCAGATTTTCGAACTTCAAGCGCACGTCGGCACCGGTGATGGCTGACAGCGTGGCGCTATGGTCTACCGGCGTCACGGCGATCTGGCCGTCGAGGCGGGCCCGGGCCGCCAGGATGTCATCTAGTTCCATGGAGCTCATCCTCCGGACGCTCGCAGTAGTGTACCGTTCATACGTCAGCCTGAGTGCATTGGTATACTACCCGCACGTGAAGCATCTTCTCATCGTTTACCACACCAAGACGGGCAATACGGGCCGCCTCGCCGACGCCGCTTACCGCGGAGCCAGCAGCGTCGGTGACGCGGACGTGGCGGTGCGTTTTATCACCGCCCGTCGGGCCGGCGCGAAAGATCTGCTGTGGGCCGACGGCCTGCTGCTCGGCACGCCGGAGAACCTGGGTTACATGTCCGGTGCCATGAAGGATTTCCTCGACCGCACGTTCTACGAGGTAGAGGGCAAGTTGCAACCGCTGCCCTGTGCCATTTTCATCAGTGCCGGCAATGACGGCAGCGGCGCCCTCTCTGCCATCCGGCGTATCATGAAAGGGTATCCCTTCGAAGAGGTCCAGGAGGCACTGGTCGTACAGGGGCCGATTCAGCCCGAGCACCTCGAACGTTGCGAGGAACTGGGCATGGCGCTGGCTGTCGGCCTGGATGCAGGCATTTACTGAGCATCATGCAGGCGCGAATTCTCAACAGTATCGACGACATGCCGGCAGCCGAGTGGGATGCCTGCGCCCATCCCGCCGGGACACCGTTCAACCCCTTCCTCAGCCACGCTTTTCTGCATGCCCTGGAAGCCAGCGGCAGCGCGGTGGCGCAGACCGGCTGGCAGCCGTTCCACCTGGCTCTGGAGGATGACGGTAACCGTCTCCTCGGGGTGGTCCCCATGTACCTGAAAGGCCATTCCCAGGGTGAGTACGTGTTCGACTATGCCTGGGCGGACGCCTGGCATCGGGCCGGCGGTCAGTACTATCCGAAGCTGCAGGTGAGCGTGCCCTTCACCCCGGCCACCGGACGCCGTCTGCTGGCCCGTGACAGTGATCCGGATACCGAACGCGCCCTGCTCGGCGGCTGCGTGGAGGTGGCGCGCAAACTGGAAGTGTCGTCGCTGCATATGACCTTCATGCCCGAAGCGCAATGGCAGCGTGCGGGGGACATAGGCTTCCTGCAGCGCATGGACCAGCAGTTTCACTGGCACAATCCCGGCTACACCACCTTCGACGACTTCCTCGCCGATCTGGCCTCGAAGAAGCGCAAGAACCTGCGCCGCGAGCGCCGCGAGGCGGTGGCCGACGACGTGACCATCGAATGGGTCAGCGGGGCTGATCTCACCGAGGCGCACTGGGACGCCTTCTATCACTTCTACATGGACACGGGTGCCCGCAAGTGGGGCTCACCCTATCTGACGCGCCGCTTTTTCAGCCTGATCAACGACACCCTGGCCGACCACACCCTGCTGATACTCTGCAGGCGGGACGGTCGCTACATCGCCGGGGCACTGAATTTCATCGGCGGCGACACCCTGTTCGGACGCAACTGGGGCTGCATCGAGGATCACCGCTTCCTGCATTTCGAGACCTGCTACTACCAGGCCATCGAATTCGCCATTCACCGCGGGCTGAAGAAGGTCGAAGCCGGTGCCCAGGGGGGCCACAAAGTAGCACGCGGCTATCTGCCGGAGGCCACCTACAGCGCCCACTGGATTGCCAACGCCGGCCTGCGCGATGCCGTGGCCGACTACCTGGAGCGGGAGCGCCGGCATGTACGCGAGGAGATCGATTTCGTCGAAGGCCGCAGTCCGTTCAAGGCCACCCTGGACATCGCCGCGCTGCGCCGGGCCGTTCCGGCGCCGCGTCAGTGAGATGTCTCAGACATCCAGGTCCATCTCGGCAGCTACCGAGCGCAGGTACTCCTGCAACCGCCGGACGTTGTCCGGCCCCATGCGCAGCATCTGTTTCTGCAGCGGTGACAGGGCTTCGAGCCGGGGGTCGGCGTATTCGTACATGACGTGGGGCTGCACCACCTCCACGTCCCGCTCCAGCACCGGAACCTCGAGTACTTCCTCGAGCGCGCTGGCAAAGACTTCATCCGGCGGCGCATTCACGCCCACTTCGGTCAGAGCCGCCTCCACCAGCGGCTGCAGCGATTGCAGAAGCCCTGCCACTTCCCCGGGATCGACGCCGGTCACTGTATCCACATAGCGGTCGTAGCGGTCATAGCTCGCCGGGTCGATGAAGGTGCGATCACCCCGTTCCTCTACCTTGAAAGGTTCCGCAGGATCGAGAAACTGGAGCTGGCTGCGCGGGTAGGTTCCGCGGCTGGCATTCTCCGCCAGGACGGTAAGGCGGCGGACGTAGTCGCCCTGTTCCAGCCAGTCGTCCGGCAGTTCGATATCGGCCATCCGCTCACGCACGAAGGGGTCGCTTTCCGGCAGCGGCGGCAGGGGCTCTTCCGGCTCGGGCTCGGGCTCGGGCACAGAGGCTTGTGCCTCGGGCTCCTCGGCCGGCTCAGCCGGCGTGGGTTCCGCCGGCTCCGGCGCCGGTTGGCGCGGCGCCGGCGCTGCCGGCTCGGCCTGGGGCTCCGGCTCAGGGTCTTCACCCGCAGGCCACATGGCGTAGCCTATGATCAGAACGGCAAGCGCGACGACGACGATTATAATTGTGTTTTTCATGCCCGATATGTACCACAGCCGCACACCGACGTCACCTTCAGCGCCGGGCTATGGGTCCTTTGCACCACAGAATCATCCAAGGTCGGGGCCATTTCCATTATCATTCCACAATCCCTCACCACTTCGAGCGCCATGACCAGTCAGTCCGTAAAATCCATCCTCAAACACGACCACGCCGTGGGTCAGGCTGTCACCATCGAAGGCTGGGTGCGTTCCCGACGCACATCGAAAGGCGGCTTTTCGTTCATTCACGTGAACGACGGTTCGTGCTTCGACTCCGTGCAGGCCGTGGCCGGCGAAAGCCTGGACAACTACACCAGCGAGGTAATAGAACTGGGCACCGGTTGTTCGGTGCGCATCCACGGCACCGTGGCCGAGTCTCAAGGTAAAGGGCAGGACCGCGAGTTGCAGGCTCAGCGCGTCGAAGTACTGGGGTGGGTGGACGACCCGGAAACCTATCCCATCGCCAAGAAACGCCACACCTTCGAGTATCTGAGAACCGTGGCGCACCTGCGCCCGCGCACCAACACCTTCGGGGCCATCGCCCGGGTTCGCAATACCATCGCTCATGCCGTCCACGACTACTTTCACCGCAACGGCTTTTTCTGGGTCAACACGCCGATCATCACCGCGAGCGATTGCGAAGGCGCCGGCGACCTGTTCCGCGTTTCCACCCTGGATCAGGTAAATCGTTCGTCCCCGGATCCGTTCGCCGACGACTTCTTCGGCACCGAGACCTACCTGGCCGTGTCCGGCCAGCTGAACGTGGAGAGCTATTGCCTGGCGCTGTCCAAGGTGTACACCTTCGGTCCCACGTTCCGCGCCGAGAACTCCAACACCAGCCGGCACCTGGCGGAGTTCTGGATGATCGAGCCGGAGATCGCCTTCGCCGATCTCGACGACAACGCCGCGCTGGCCGAGGATTTTCTCAAGGCCGTATGCCGG
Source organism: Gammaproteobacteria bacterium (assembly GCA_034522075.1). Lineage (GTDB taxonomy): Bacteria > Pseudomonadota > Gammaproteobacteria > Pseudomonadales > Azotimanducaceae > UBA7803. The sequence goes on from JAXHLO010000023.1 coordinate 38,960, forward strand.
CGGGTGCTCGAAGAATGTCCGGACGACATGGCGTTCTTCGCCGAGCGCATCGACAAAGACGCCGTGGCCCGCCTGCAGCACGTCATCGACACGCCTTTCGAACGGCTCGACTATGGCGACGCGGTCAGCATCCTGGAACGCTCCGGACGCGACTTCGAGTTTCCCGTGGGTTGGGGGCTCGACCTGCAGTCCGAGCACGAACGCTACCTAACGGAGCAGCATGTCAAAGGCCCCGTGGTGGTCACCAACTATCCCAAAGAGATCAAGGCCTTCTACATGCGCCGCAACGACGACGGGCGCACCGTGGCGGCCATGGATGTGCTGGTCCCCGGCGTCGGCGAGATCATCGGCGGCAGTCAGCGGGAAGAACGCCTCGACATGCTCGACGAACGCCTGGCCGAGAAAGGCCTCGGCGAGGAGCTGTGGTGGTACCGTGATCTGCGCCGCTACGGCACCGTGCCCCACGCCGGCTTCGGCCTGGGCCTGGAGCGGCTGGTGCTCTACGTCACGGGCATGGAGAACATCCGCGACGCCATTCCGTTCCCCCGGGTGCCGAACAATGCGAGCTTCTGAGCCGGGATGATTCAATCCCTGCTGCGGCTGAAAGAGTTCGTCGCCCGCTACCGGCTGCGCCTGATCCTGGGCATCGTCGCCTTCGGCATCGCCCGGGTGCTCGAGGCGAGCGTGCCCATGCTGCTGGGTATGAGCATCGACCGCATTGCCGCCGGCAACACCGACCTGATGTGGCTGATTCTCGGTATCTTCGCCGCTGTCGCCTGCCGTTTTGGGGTGGTTTCCTATGCCCGCTATGCCGTGCGCAGCGCCGGGCTTTACGTCGCCTTCGATCTGCGCCAGGCACTGTATGCTGCCCTGCAGAACCAGGGCAGCCGCTTTTTCAGCCGCTACACCATCGGCGACATGATGACCCGCGCCGTGGCCGACATCAGCCTGATCCAGCGGTTGATCTCCATGGGCACGATCCTGCTGGTGATTCTGGTCTACGCCTCGGTGGTGGGTTTCGGCTTCATGCTCTATCTGTCGCCGTCGCTCACCGTGCTGCTGCTGCCGCCGCTGCCGTTCGTCTTTTTCTACGCGAAATGGTCGTCGCGGCAGATGGGCATCGCCTCGCGCACGGTACAGGATCGATTGTCGGATCTGGGCGCCCACGTTCAGGAGAACCTCTCCGGCATCCGTACCATTCAGGCCATGGTGCAGGAAGATAACGAGATCCGCCGTTTCGCCGGCACCAATCAAGGCTACGCCGATGCCTTCTACCGCCAGGCCTGGATCAACTCCATGATGACCGCCGTCATGCCGACTCTGGCGGCGGTGTGTCTCATCACCATCCTGGGCTACGGCGGCCATCTGGTGCTGCAGGGCGAGATGACCATAGGCGTGCTGGTGGCCTTCACCATGTACATGAATATGGTGGTACAGCCGTTCCGGGTGGCCGGGTTCATCATCAATCTGTTCCAGCGCGCGGCCGTGGCCAGCGACCGATTGTTCGACGTGCTGTCCCTGGAGCCGGAAATCGACGACCGGCCCAGCGGTGCCACACCGCATCACCTGCGCGGCACCATCGAATTCCGCGATCTGTCCTATACCTTCGACGGCGCCGCCACCCCGGCCCTCGAGCAGGTGAGCCTTGCCATCGCAGCCGGGGAATCGGTGGCCATCATGGGCCGGGTGGGCGCGGGCAAGACCACGCTGCTGCGGCTGCTGGTACGCCTGCTCGACCCGCCGCCGGGCACCATCTTCGTGGACGGCCACGATGTGCGTGACTATCCGCTGGCGCAATTGCGCTCGCAGATCGCTCTGGTACCGCAGGACCCATTCCTGTTCGGCGATCCGCTACGCGACAACCTGACCTACGACGACCCGGAACGGTCGCTCGACGACGTCTGGGCGGCGGCCACCTCCGCCGATCTGAAGGACACCATCGAAGACTTTCCCGAGCAGATGGACACCCTGGTCGGTGAACGCGGCGTCACCCTGTCCGGCGGACAGAAACAGCGTGCCACGCTGGCCCGGGGATTCATCCGCCACGCACCGGTGCTGCTGCTCGACGACTGTTTCTCCAGCGTCGACACCGGCACCGAGGAACACATTCTTTCGGAGTTGAAGCGCCTGCGTGCCGGGCAGACCACCGTGCTGGTCTCCCACCGGATATCCACGGTGCGCCATGCCGATCGTATCGTCGTCATGGACACAGGACGCATCGCCGAGGTGGGCAGCCATGACGAACTCATCGCCCGCGGCGGCCTGTATGCCGAACTGGAACGCATTCAGCGCGAAGGCGCCGACGACACCGACTACGACACCAGCGGTGCACCGGGAGCCGCCGACTGATGGCTGCCGGCCGGACCAGCGCCCCATCGCGCCGCGACTACGCCATGTTCGACGCCGAACTGACCGGCGCGGTGATGAATGTCAGTCTGCTGCGCCGCCTGCTCAGGTGGCTGAAGCCCTATCGCATCACCTTCGCCGTCAGCGCCCTGCTCATTCTCGCTGCCTCCACGCTGCAGGTGCTGATGCCCGTCGTGTTCTCGGTCGTCGTCATCGATCACATCCTGCGCGGCGAAACCGATTCGCTCACCCCCGATCTCGGCATGGTGGAAACTCATGCCTGGCTGAGCGAGCAACTGGCCGTGCACCCCCTGCTCGCTGCCTGCGTGCTCTATGCCGTCCTGCAACTCGGCTGGGCCGTGCTCGGCCATGCCCATCGCCTGACCCTGATCAGCGCCGTCATCAAGGGCTTGCGCGACCTGCGCCTGGATCTGTTCCGCCACCTGGAAACCCGGCCCGCCGCATTCTATGACCGCGTAGCCGTGGGCCGGATCATGACCCGGGTCACCAACGACGTGGAAGCCCTCTACGAGCTGTTGCGCGGCATCGGCACGTTGATCGGCGAATTCGTGCCGTTCTTCGTGGCGCTGGGCATCATGCTGGCGGTGGACGTGCAGCTCACCCTGATGCTCCTGCTGGCCATGCCGGTCATGGGGGCCGGAACCTATCTGTTCCGCCGCACCACCCGGTCGCTGTTCCGGGCGGTACGCATGTCACTGTCGGCGCTGAACCAGAACATGCAGGAAAACCTGGCCGGGTTGCAGGTGGTGCAGCTCTCCGAGCGGCAGCACTTCAACCTGGAACGCTATACCCACATCAACCGGGAAAACCGGCGCAACGAACTGAAAAGCGCCCGGGTGGAAACCGTATACGGCGCCTTTACCGACACCATGTCGCACGTCGCGCTGGGCGTGATCATCTGGTACGGCGGCGGCGCAGTGGTGCAGGAGCAGATTTCACTGGGCGGTGTCATTCTGTTCACCCGTTTCATCGACATGCTGTTCCAGCCTATCGTGGCCTTAGGCGAGCAGACCAATGTACTGTTCCGGGCCATGGCCAGCGGCGAGCGCATCTTCCAGGCCCTGGACTGGGACGAAAAGATCCATGAGCCCGAAAACCCCGCACCTCTGCCGAACCGGCTGGCCGGCGAGGTCCGCTTCGAGCACCTGAATTTCAGCTACGATCCCGATGTGCAGATCCTGCACGACGTCACCTTTACCATCACGCCCGGCGAGAAGCTGGCCATCGTCGGCCCTACCGGCTCCGGCAAGAGCACCCTGATCCGTCTGCTGAGCCGCTTCTATGACTTCGACGACGGTCAGATCTTTCTCGACGGCATCGATCTCAATCACATTCACAGCCACGAGCTGCGCTCGCGTATCGGTGTGGTGCTGCAGGACTTCCACATCTTCTCCGGCACCATTCACGACAATATCGCCCTGGGCGATCCGGCAATAACCCGGGCGAAGGTGGAAGCCGCCGCGCGCCAGGTCAATGCTCATGGTTTCATCAGCGCCCTGCCCCGCGGCTACGATACCCGGCTTTCGGAGCGCGGTCAGAACCTGTCCCAGGGACAGCGTCAGTTGCTGGCCTTCGCCCGTGTGCTGGCGGCCGACCCGGAAATTCTGGTGCTGGACGAAGCCACCGCCAGTATCGATACGGAAACGGAGCTGCTCATTCAGGACGCGGTGCGCAAACTTACCGCCGGGCGCACGTCCATCATCATCGCCCACCGCCTGCAGACCATTCAGGAAGCCGACCGGGTCCTGGTGCTGCACCACGGGCGGGTGGAGGAGCTCGGTACCCACGAGGAGCTGCTGGCGCGGCGGGGCCTGTATCATCAGCTTCACTCACTGCAGTTTCAGGACAAGCAAGGAGAAGTCCGTGTCAGTACCTAAGATCGCCATCAACGGCTTCGGCCGTATCGGTCGTACCATCACCCGCATCGCCAAGCTCAGAAAGCGCTACGACATCGTCGCGGTGAACGATCTGGCCGACCCGGATGACCTGGCCTATGCGTTCAAGTTCGACAGCATTCACGGCGTCTACCCCGGTACGGTGGAGTGCGGGATGAGCGCCATGGTCATCGACAGTGACCCGTTCAAAGTGTTGCGCGAGGCCGACCCGCGCAAGCTCCCCTGGCGCGAGCTGGGGGTCGATTATGTGGTCGAAAGCAGCGGTCAGTTCCGCAGCATTCATGAGCTCGAATGGCACCTGGAAGCAGGCGCCAGACGCGTGCTGCTGACGGTGCCGACCAAAGAACCGCTGGATGCCACCCTGGTCATGGGCGTCAATGATCACGTGGTGACCCGGGAATCGCGCATCATCAGCAATGCCAGTTGCACGACCAACTGCGCAGCACCGATCGCCAAGGTGCTCAACGACAGCTTCGGCTTGAAGCGCGGCCTGCTGACGACGGTGCATGCCTACACGTCCGACCAGCGCCTCATCGATGCGCCGCACAAGGATAAGCGCCGCTCGCGCAGCGCGGCGGTCAATATCGTGCCCACCTCCACCGGCGCGGCCCGCGCCGTGGGCGTGGTGCTGCCGGAACTCGCCGGACGCCTGGACGGCCTGGCCATGCGCGTGCCGATTCAGGACGGCAGTCTGGTGGACCTGACGGCTGAGCTGGAACGCGACGTCACCGTGGAACAGATCAACGAAGCCATGAAGGCCGCCGCCGACGGTCCCATGCGCGGCATCCTGTCCTACTGCACCGACCCCATCGTTTCCACGGACGTCATCGGCAATGGTCATTCCAGCATCTACGACGCGGCGCTGACCCAGGTTCTCGATGGCCGCATGGTCAAGGTCATCAGCTGGTACGACAACGAGTGGGGCTACAGCAGCCGCATGGAGGAGCTGATCGCACGCGTGGCGGAGCTGGATGGCGCCGGCTGATCTCCCGCAGCCGTTGCGCTACGCGAAAGTGCGAGTAGTGATCAGCCAGGGAGGTGTCGGCAGGCATGACTGACGGGGCCGGCGATCAGAGCTGGGCGCGAATGGCCCAGAGATCGGGGAACGATGTCCGGCCCAGGGTGCTGCGCAGATATTCGGCACCCGATGAGCCGCCGGTGCCGCTGCGGCTGCCGATGGTGCGCTCCACCATCTTCACGTGCCGGTAGCGCCACTCCTGCACGCCTTCGTCCAGATCGACGAAACGCTCGCACAGCTCTGCATTCTTCGGATCGCGTCGATAGACTTTCACCAGCACCTGCTGAACATCTGCAGCCGGCTCGACGGGCAGTGTGACATCCCGCTCGAGTACGGCGGCTGGCAGGCCATAGCCTTCCCGGGCCAGATAGTGCAGCAGGCTGTCCCACAAGGTCGGTTCGGTCAGCCGCTGCTGCAAGGCCGTGTGTGCCCGGCTGCCGGGCGTGAAACGGCCCAGCGCCGCCGGTGCCTTCTGCCCCAGCACGAACTCGAGCTGACGGAACTGATCGGACTGAAAGCCGCTGGCCGCATCCAGGCGCGCCCGGAAGCTTTGGAACTCCAGTGGCGTCATGGTTTCCAGAATGTCCACCTGGGCCACCATCACCTTGAGGATGGTAAGAATGCGCTTCAGCGTGTGCTGGGCCCGATGCGGATCGCCGGCCTCCAGCAGACGGCCCACACCATCGAACTCGTGCAGCAGCTCTTTGAACCACAGCTCATAGACCTGGTGAATGACAATGAACAACAGCTCGTCGTGCTCCGGCCCCGGCGAGCGCGGCTGCTGCAGCGACAGCAGCTCGTCCACCTTCAGGTAGCCGGCGTAAGTCAGCGCCCGCTCATGGGATCGAGACACAATCGTCCTCCGTTCACCGGCATCGTGCCAGATAGTGTACTGTGCGCCCATGCCAGCGGGCACCACGACGAAACGCATCACCATCATACAGGGCCACCCCGACCAGGCAGACGATCACCTGTGTCACGCCCTGGCCAATGCCTATCGCACCGGCGCCGAACAGGCGGGTCACGAGGTCCGCCACATTGCCGTAGCCGCATTGACCTTTCCCTTCATCCGCAATAAGGACGACTTCGAGAACGGCGAACGTCCGGACGCGATCCGCGAGGCCCAGTCCATGATCCGCACCAGCGATCACCTGGTGTTCGTCTACCCGCTGTGGCTCGGCACCATGCCGGCATTGCTGAAAGCCTTCCTGGAGCAGGTGTTCCGCTACGACTTCGCCTTCCAACCCGGCCCTGGCGGCCGCTTCACACCGTTTCTGAAAGGCCGCTCGGCGCGCATCGTGGTCACCATGGGCATGCCGGCCATGGCCTATCGCTGGTACTTCCGGGCCCACAGCCTGAAGAGCCTGGAACGCAATATTCTCAAGTTCGCCGGCATCTCACCGGTGCGCGAAAGCCTGTTCGGCATGGTGGATAACGCGAGCCCGGCCAGACGCAACCGATGGCTCGAGCAGATGCGCGAGCACGGCGCCGCCGGCCGCTGAGATCAGAGATTCAGGCATCGCCCGGGCATCGGCGTTACACTATCGATATGAGTGACCCGATCAGAAGCGGCCAGAAGTTCCGCAACGCCCGCGGCGTCGCCGCCATCAAGGACGGCGTCAAACACCATGCCGGGCCGGTCAGCCCCAGCGGCCGCAAGCCGCCGTGGCTGCGGGTCCGGCTGGGCGGCGGCGAGAAGTACCAGGCAGTGAAGAAGACGGTGAACGAGCATCGTCTGGCCACAGTCTGCGAGGAGTCTCACTGCCCCAACATCGGCGAGTGCTGGAACAACGGCACTGCCACGATCATGCTCATGGGTGACGTGTGCACCCGCGCCTGCCGCTTCTGCGCCGTGGATACCGGCAATCCGCGCGGCTGGCTGGACGCCGACGAGCCCGCCCATGCGGCGGAATCGGTGCGGCTCATGGGGCTGCGCTATGTGGTGCTGACCTCCGTAGACCGCGACGACCTCGAAGACGGCGGCGCCGCCCACTATGCCGCCTGCATCCGGGCCATCAAGCGGGTCAATCCCCTGACCGCCGTGGAAGCGCTGACCCCGGATTTTTCCGGTGATCACGCGGCGGTGGAAACGGTGGTGGATTCAGGTCTGGAAGTGTTCGCGCAGAACCTCGAAACCGTGGAGCGGCTGACGCGCACGGTGCGCGATCCGCGGGCCGGTTATCAGCGCACCCTGGACGTCCTGGCCCACGCCAAAGCCCATGGCAACGGCATCCTCAGCAAATCCAGCCTCATGCTGGGCCTCGGCGAAACCGACGATGAGATCGTGCAGGCCATGCAGGACCTGCGCGCAAGCGGCGTGGATATCCTCACCCTGGGCCAGTACCTGCGGCCAACCCTGAACCACCTGCCGGTGGAGCGCTGGGTGCCGCCAGCGGACTTCGACCGCTACCGCCGGCGCGGCCTGGAACTGGGCTTCCTCGAGGTGGCCGCCGGTCCGCTGGTGCGCTCGAGCTACCGCGCCGACCGGATACTCGAGCGCAACAATCTGGGACTCGGAGACATTCCGGTGCAGATGGTTTAGCGCTACCAGCCGATTCCGTAGTCTTCCCCGTAGTCGCTGGCGCCGCCGCGCAGTACGCCTGCCTCGTGATCGAAGTGAATGGCCGTAATGGGCCCGGAGGTCCGCGCCCGGTATTCGGCCGCATAGCCCATGGCCGTCAGTTCCTCACGAACCCAGGCGGGCATGGCCTCGTTCAGCAGAATGCGTCCGGGCTGGGCGCGATGGTCACCGAATGAGCTGCGCAACTGGAAGCTCCAGAAATTCGCCGCCTCTACGGCCTCCTGCACGTTCATGCCGAACTCCGTCATATTGAGGAAGAACTGCAGCAGGTTCTGATCCTGCGTGTCGCCGCCCTGAACGGCAAACGACAGATAGGGCTTGCCGTCGCGCAACGCCATGCCCGGCGTCAAGGTCACCCGCGGCCGCTTGCCGGGCTCCAGTACGTTGTAGGGATTCTGCGCCGCCTCGAGCACGAAGCTCTGCATGCGCTGACTCATGCCGATGCCGGTATCGCCGGCTACCACCGCCGGAATCCAGCCGCCGGACGGCGTCACCGATACCACCCAGCCATCCTTGTCCGCCGCCTGAATGGACGTGGTGCCGGCCAGGAACTGCGTGTCATGCCGCTCGTCCACCTGCGCCTGCTGCCACGGCGGCATGATGCCGGCGGATTCGTCGGCAGTGTTGGTCCAGGCTTCCAGGTACTCGAGATAAGGGTTGTCGCCGCGCTGGAAGCGGTACGGGTTGCCCGGCTTGATGGCCGGGTCGTTGCGCTGCGTATTAAGCCCCTTCAGGCGCTCGGCCGCATAGCGTTTGGACAGCAGCCCGGCCATGGGCTCTTCCGGCGGAAAGTAGGGGTCACCGTAGTAAAAATCGCGGTCGGCAAAGGCCATGCTCATGATCTGGTACAGGGAATGCACGTAGCGGGCACTGTTGTAGCCCATGTCCGCCACATCGAGCTGCTCCACCATATTCAGCGCCTGCAGCATGGCCGGCCCCTGGGTCCAGGCGTCCAGCTTGTAGACGCCGATGCCCTTGTAGTCGACGCGTACCGGCTCCTCGATGCGAACTTCCCAGTTCGCCAGGTCCTCGAGTGTATGCAGCCCGCCAACGGCCTGAGAACCGGCGACGAAGTCCGCCGCGATGTCCCCGCGATAGAAGCGTTCGTAGGCCGCATAGATAGCCGCCTTGCGGGACTTCCCGGCCGCCAGCGCCGCCTGCTCCGCCGCCACCAGCTTCTCCAGCGTGATCAGCAGATCCGGCTGGCGGAAGATCTCGCCGGCGTGAGGCGCCTCCCGCTCCTCGCCTTCATGCACCAGAAACAGTTCACGGGACGCCGGCCACTGGCGGATCTGCTCTTTCATGCGCTCGATGGAATCCGCCGTCTGGGCCTCCATGGGATAGCCCTCGGCCATCTCCATGGCCGGCTCGAGCACTTCCGCGAGACTGAGCCGGCCGTATTCCGCCAGCATCACCAGTAATCCCCCGGGGGTGCCCGGCGTGGTGGCCGCCAGAGGACCGTACTCCGGCGGTATGGCCATATCCCTGTCCTGGAAGTACTCGGCCGTGGCGCCGCTGGGCGCCACCCCCAGGGCGTTGATACCGATGACTTTCCGTTCGCCGGGGTGATAGATGAGGGCCTGAGTCTCGCCGCCCCAGCTCAACACGTCCCACATGGTGGACGTGGCAGCGAGCATGGCACAGGCGGCATCCACGGCATTGCCGCCGCGCTGGAAAGTCCGGGCGCCGGCGGTCGCCGCCAGCGGTTTACCGGTGATGGCCATCCACTGCTGACCCAACAGCATGGGTTTGCTGGTCTGCGCTTCCGCCGCCCCGACCGTGAGGCCGAACAGCACGAGCATCCACAATACAGTACGCATGATTCCTCCCCGACTTGCGCCAGAACGGGCCATCATAGACCATCGCGGCGAACCTTACCGAAGCCCTGGCAGCACACCCATGACAGACGTATTCATTACCGCCACGGACGAACCCGTCGTCCCCATCCGCCTGGTACGCACCGCAGAACTGAAGGACTGGCAGGCCTCGCTATCCGCACCGGCACGACGCTGGGCCGACAGCGCGGGTTTCGCAGCCAAACCGGGACAGACCGCCTGGCTGCCGGAAGACAGCGGCCAGCCCGGCATGGTGGCTGCCGGGTGGGACGGCGAAGACTCCCTGGCGGCTCTGGGCGGCCTGCCTCTGTCGTTGCCGGAGGGCGTGTACCGCATGGACCACGACGTCTCGGAACTGCAGTTGCTGGGCTGGGCCGCCGGGGCCTATCAGTACCAGCGCTACAAAGCCGCCGAGCGCGGCCCGGCACGGCTGATGCTGCCGGCCGAGCACAACGGCGCGCGCATCGAAAATTTTGCCGCCGCCGTCACACTCATTCGCGATCTGATCAACACACCGGCAGCCGACATGCTGCCCTCCCATCTCGCCGCGGAAGCGGAACAACTGGCCCACGTGCAGCAGGCAACCTGCACGATCGCCGTGGGCGAAGAGCTCCTCGACCGCAGCCTGTTCGCCATTCATGCCGTGGGCCGGGCCGCCGACGACGAGCCGCGGCTGATCGACATCCGCTGGGGCGACCCCGCCCATCCGCAGGTTGTACTGGTGGGCAAGGGGGTGTGCTTCGACAGCGGCGGCCTGGACATCAAACCGGCCAGCGGCATGCGCACCATGAAAAAAGACATGGGCGGCGCCGCCCAGGTACTCGGTCTGGCACAGCTCATCATGGCGGAGCGCCTGCCCGTGCAGCTGCGCGTGCTGATTCCAGCCGTGGAAAACGCCATTTCAGGCAACGCTTTCCGCCCCGGCGACGTCCTGCCCACCTACAAAGGCCTGACGGTGGAGATCGACAACACCGACGCGGAGGGCCGTCTGGTGCTGTGCGACGCGCTGGCCCTGGCCGCCGAGGAAGCACCGGCCTTGATGCTGGATTTTGCCACATTGACCGGCTCCGCCCGCTCGGCGGTGGGCGCCGAGATCGCCGCCATGTTCAGCAACGACGACACGGCTGCCGAGGGCATATTCCGGGCCGGCGAGACCATGGACGACGCGGTGTGGCGCATGCCGCTGCATCGCGCCTACAACTACAAACTCGACAGTAACATCGCCGACCTGGTGAATTCCGCCGCCACGCCGTTCGCCGGTGCGGTCACGGCGGCTTTATTCCTGGAACGCTTCGTCGGCGACGTGCCATGGGTGCATTTCGACATCATGGCCATGAACACCCGTTCGCGCCCGGGCCGCCCGGAGGGGGGCGAAGCCATGGCCATTCGTGCGGTATTTCACTACCTGGAACAGCGGTTCCCGCGATGAGCACATTCGTTGAATTCGAATCCGCTGCAGCCGGCACCGAGTACCCGCTGACAGCCGTGCTGGATGCGCTGCAGTTCGATGCGGCCGGGCTGCTGCCGGCCATTGCTCAGGATGCCGATAGCCGTCAGGTGCTGATGCTCGCCTGGATGAACCGCGAGGCACTGGAGACCACGCTACGCGAGGGATACGCCTGCTATTACTCGCGCAGCCGGCAGAGTCTGTGGCGCAAGGGAGAAACCTCCGGCCACCTCCAGAAGCTGCGGGAGGTCCGCTTCGATTGCGACGGCGACGCCATTCTGCTGCTGGTCGAGCAGAGCGGTCCGGCATGCCATACCAACCGCCCCGACTGTTTCTATCTGCAGGTGGCCGATGACCGGGTGCGAGTGACCGCCGAGCCCCGGTAACTTATAATGCGCGGCCATGAATATGCCGCGCCGTACCTGCCGCTCGATTCTGTGTTGCTGCCGCCGCTGACCCGCGGCGGCACCTGATCATTCCCCTCACAGAATCCCCGGAGCAGCGCATGGAACTACAGCTTTACAATACGGCCAGCGGCCGCAAGGAACCGTTCAAAGCCCTGAACCCGGAGCGGGTCACCATGTACGTGTGCGGCCCCACGGTGTACGACCGGGTTCACATCGGCAACGGCCGTCCGGCGGTGGTGTTCGACGTCCTGTTCCGCCTGCTGCGGGTGCTCTTTGCCGATGTCGCGTACCTGCGCAACATCACCGACATCGACGACAAGATCAACGCCGCCGCATCGGCCACGGGCAAGCCCATCGGCGAGCTGACCGAGCGTTTCAGCCGCGCCTATCAGGAAGACGTGGCCGCACTGCATGCCCTGCCGCCCACCCGGGAACCCCGGGCCACCGAGCACATCGACGCAGATCGATTGCGATGATCGAGCGTCTCATCGAACGCGGCCACGCCTATGCGGCCGAGGGGCACGTGCTGTTCCACGTACCGTCGGACCCGGACTACGGCACTCTGTCCCACCGCTCGCTGGAAGACATGCTCGACGGCGCGCGGGTGGACGTGGCGCCGTACAAGCGGGACGCCAAGGACTTCGTGCTGTGGAAGCCATCCACCCCGGAGCTGCCCGGCTGGGACAGCCCCTGGGGCCGCGGCCGGCCAGGCTGGCACATCGAGTGCTCGGCCATGATCCGCAAGCATCTGGGCGAGACCATAGATATTCACGGCGGCGGCTCGGACCTGACCTTTCCCCACCACGAGAACGAGGCAGCACAGAGCCGTCACGCCAACGATGCGCCGGAATACGTTCGCTACTGGCTGCACAACGGCATGCTGACCCTGGGTCAGGAAAAGATGTCGAAGTCACTGGGCAACATCGTCACCATTCACGAGTTGCTCGAACGCCATTCCGGCGAGGTGCTGCGCTACGCCCTGCTGTCCGGACTGTACCGCCAGCAACTGGCGTTCTCCGAAGAGCTGCTGGAGCAGGCCGCCAGCAGCCTCGACCGTCTGTATGAAGCCCTGCGCGGTGTCGACGACGCCGGAGCACTGACCGCTCATGATTTCGCCGACCTGGCGCCTGCGGAGTACCCGGAGGCAGTGCTGCAGGCCCTGTGCGACGATCTGAATACACCGCGGGCCTTCGCCGCCATGCATCAGATCGCCGATCAGGTGCACCGTGCCGCCAGCGCGGCGCAGCGCACCGAGCAACAACATGCGCTGCTGGCCGGCGGCTGGCTGCTGGGCATTCTCGGCGTCAGCGTCGACAGCCACTTTCAGCGCGGCAGCGAAGTGGACGCCGCCGAGATCGAACAGCTCATCGAAGCCCGCAACGAGGCCCGGCGCAATCGCGACTTTCAGCGCGCCGATGCCATCCGCGACGAGCTCGCAGCCCGGGGCATCGAACTGGAAGACAGCCGCGCGGGCACGCGCTGGAAGGTGCGCGGCGACGCCGGCCACTCCGGCCACTGATATGGCATCCATCGGCATCGTCGGCGGCGGCATCGGCGGGCTGACCCTGGCGCTGGCCTGCCGGGAAGCGGGGCTTGCCGACGTCACCGTCTACGAACAGGCTGCCCGACCGGAAGCCCTGGGCGCCGGCGTGCAGCTTTCACCCAATGCCAGCCGGGTACTCATTGCCCTGGGCCTGCGCGACCCTCTCCAGCAGGAAGCGTTCTATCCCCAGGCAGTACATCTGCGCACCTGGCGGACCGGCTATCTGCTGGCCACCCGGCCGCTGGGGCAATTCTCGGAATCCCGCTACGGCGCACCGTATCTGCACATTCATCGCGGCGACCTGCAGAAACTGCTGCTCGATGCGGCCGTGCAGCGCGGCGTCACCGTCAGGACCGGCTGGAGCTGCAGCGCCGCCGGTCAGGACCACGACAGTGCCTGGCTCGATTTCGGCGAGCAGAAGGTTCATCACGCAGCGGTCATCGGTTGCGACGGCATCCACTCCGTGGTCCGCGCCAGTCTGTTTGCCAGCACCCGGCCGCGGTTCACCGGCCACATGGCCTGGCGCGGCATGGTTCCGGCAGCATCGCTGAAACAAGGGATCATTCCGCCTACCGCCACGGTATGGCTGGGACCGCAACGGCATTTCGTGCACTACTACGTCCGCGGGGGTGATCTGGTGAATTTCGTCGGCGTCGTGGAAACCGACCGCTGGACTGGAGAATCCTGGCGCGAGGCAGGCGACCCGGCCGAACTGGCCGCCGACTTCGCCGGCTGGCACCCCATGGTCGGCACGCTCATCGCCGCCGCCGGCGAGGTTTACCGCTGGGCTCTATACGACCACGAACCCCTGCCCTGCTGGACCCGCGACCGCATCACTCTGCTCGGCGATGCCTGCCACCCGATGGTGCCCTACCTGGCCCAGGGCGCGGCCATGGCCATCGAAGATGCCTGGGTGCTCTCCCGCATGCTGGAACGCTGGGAAGACCTGCCCGCGGAGGGCCTGGCCGAGTACGAGCGCTACCGGCGCCCGCGCACCGCCCGGGTGCAGCAGCGCTCGCGGGAACAGGGCACGGAGTTTCACTTGAGCGAGCGCTGGCCGGTATTGCGGCGCAACTTCAAATTCGCCCTCGGCAGCCGCTTTCTGCCGGAGATCGCCATGCAGCGGTTCGACTGGCTGCATGGGTACGACTGTGTTCGCGGATTCGAGTGATTTTGGTTGGAGCTGTTCCGGGGGATTGGCGCGCCGTCGTCCCCGGAGGGAGGCCTTTGTGAATAGTGGCGACATTGTAGCCGGACCATCGCCTGTGCCGCCGGGAGCCTGAACATTCACAAAGGCCTCCCTCCGGAGACGCCACGCATCCACCGTCCCAGCCACCACCAATGTGTTGTGTGGTCCGACCAACGAAATGCGACGAAGCACGGGGCCCATCGATCCGCACGGCTTGTGCTGGTATGAATCTGGAGGGGTGTGGGGTGGCGCGGGCCGGGGATTACTTTCCGCAGCATTCAGGCTCCCGGCGGGATAGGAGCCCCACCAACTACAATCACGCCCGCGCGAAGGAAAGTAATCCCCGGCCCGCCGCCCCAACAACCATACGAGATTCAACCACTGGCATGCCCGGCAATCATCGTCTTACCATGCACGGACCAGCCAAGGAGCACCCACCGTGAACAGCGACAACGTCCACCGCTTCGTCAAAGAACGCTGGGACGACAGCATCATTCCGGCGCTGTGCGACTACGTGCGCATTCCCAACAAATCGCCGGTTTTCGATCCGCAATGGGAAGAACACGGCCATATGGAGAAGGCCGTGGCGCTGCTGGACGAGTGGGCGGCCGAGTCCGGCGTGGCGGGCATGACCAGAGAAGTCGTCCGCTTGCCTGGACGCACGCCCCTGCTGCTGATCGAAGTGGCCGGCAGCGGCGCCGCGGGAACGGTGCTGCTCTACGGCCACTACGACAAGCAGCCGGAATTCGACGGCTGGGCCCCGGACCTGGCGCCCTGGGAACCGGTGCTGCGCGACGGGCGCCTGTATGGGCGCGGCGGCGCTGACGACGGCTATGCGCTGTTCGCGTCCCTTACCGCCATTGCCGCGCTGCAGGCGGAAGATGCGGCCCACGCGCGCTGCGTGCTGCTCATCGAAGGCTGTGAGGAAAGCGGCAGCTTCGATCTGCCGTATTACGTCGACGCACTGCAGTCACGCATCGGCACGCCCGATCTGGTGGTGTGCCTGGACGCGGAGTGCGGCAACTACGATCAGCTCTGGGTAACCACCTCGCTGCGCGGCATGCTGCCCGGCGTGCTGAGCGTGGAGGTGCTGCGGGAAGGCCAGCACTCGGGCGCCGCCGGTGGTATCGTGCCGTCCAGCTTCCGCCTGTTGCGCCAGGTCATGGAGCGCGTCGAGGATGCCGCCAGCGGGCGCCTGCATCCGGCGCTCTATGTGGAGGAGCCGCCGGACGTGCGCCGCGAACTGGCCGCCGTGGCAGACACCCTGGGCGACTCCGTGAACCAGCGCTTTCCCTGGCTGGACGGGGTTCGACCCGAGTCACCGGATGTACTGGAGCTGCTGCTCAACAACGCCTGGCGGCCGAGTCTCGCCACCGTGGGCCTGGGCGGTGCGCCCGACGTCGGCGATGCCGGCAATACCCTGCGGCCGGGCACCCGCGCCAAACTGGTGTTCCGCCTGCCGCCGACTCTGGATGCGGCAGAGGCCGCGCATGCGATCAAGACGGAGCTGGAGCGCGACCCACCGCACGGCGCCCGGGTACGCTTCGAGTTGGAGAATCCGCAGAGCGGCTGGAAAGCACCAGCTACTGCGTCATGGCTGAACACATCGTTGCAGTCGGCCTCCCAGACCTCCTTCGGCGCGCCGGCCATGTACATGGGAATGGGCGGCACGATTCCTTTCATGAAGATGCTGGGCGACGCCTATCCGGACGTCCAGTACGTTGTTACCGGCGTCCTCGGTCCCGGCTCCAACGCCCACGGGCCGAACGAGTTTCTCGAGATCGCCACGGGCAAACGCCTCACCGCCGTGGTCGCGCAGGTGTTGAACGATCACGCCAGGCGGAAAGCTTAGTGTGGTAAATCAGTCTATTGCAGAAGCCGGCTGTGGCGTCCGAAGCTCTTGCGCAGAAAATCCATCTGGTCGCCGAGAATACGGCCGCTGTTGATCAGCGCCAGGTACTCGGCGAAGTTAGGTATGTAAGGCAGCGCCAGCAGTTCCATGCCGCAATCCTGCAGCAGCCGGTTGCCCTTGTGATGATTGCAGCGCTTGCACGCAGACACGACGTTATCCCAGACATCCTGGCCGCGCCGCGACAGGGGGACCACATGATCACGGGTCAATTCGCCGTCCGCGAAGGTACTGCCGCAGTACAGACAGACGTTGAGGTCGCGGCGGAACAGCGCTTCGTTGGTCAACGGCGGAACGCCCCGGGCCGGAGCGATGATCTTGCCGTCACAGGCGATGATGCTGTGAATGTCCATGGTGCTGCGCGCAGCGTTGAGACGCGAGTGACCGCCACGGACGCGCAGGATGGCATCACCCAGCGTCCACACCACGATCTCGCGGGCGTACAGGCAAACGGCCTCCTGCCAGCTCACCCATTCGATGGGTTTGCCGCTTATATCCAGCCGCAGAATCCGCGGCAGCCGCTCGAACTCCGTAACCGTGGCGACCATGCTTCTCCTTAACGACTGCGGATCGCGACGTATAAACGGGATTCCGGGCAGCCGTGTCAAGCCGAGGGCCTATAATGGCCAATTGCCGTGGGCGATTCAACGAGACGATGGTGGCTCTCAAAGGTTGCCGATTCATGAACCTGGGCAGGCGCTTTTGACACACTGCTCGCGCATCCGCACAGTATCGGGATGAAGCACCTCGCCTGTATCTTTGTCGGAATCTTTGTCAGCGCGTGCAGCGGCAATCCCAACCGCGCGCCGGACAGCCCGGTAACCCGCATTCCCGATTCCGGGGCCTGGTTCTGTCAGATGGATGCCTCCGGCAACGGCTGGGAGTGCATCCAGGATCCGTTGCTCGCTGAACGACCCCGTCCCCAGCGTCTGCCGGACCCCGAGCAGACCCCGGAACAGCCTGCGCCGGAAGAGCAGCCGCTGCCCGGGCCGCTACCGCCCTCCGGTGCCGGCGCACCGGCCGAACCGCAGGAACGTGGCAGACCGATACCGCCTCGGGATACACCGGCGGAGGACCAACCCGAACCGCGCCGTGATCCGCCGCTGCCGGACCCGCCGGCACCGCCGCCCACGGTAGACAGCGGCACTGACGACGCCGTTCCCGAGCATGCGCGCCTGGCGTATCAGCCCCCGGAGCCGGTTGCCTTGACCGAGTTGCCGGATGACTTCTACGCCGTTCAACTCATCGCCATGAGCAGCAAAAAGGCCCTGGAGGCGTTCGTGCAGCGGGAGCGCCTCGAAGGCATGTCGGCGGCCCGGGTGGAACGGGATGGCGAGCTGTTCTACGTGCTGCTGCTCGGCATCTATGAGAGCGAAGCAATCGCCCGGCGTGCTGTGGCCACGCTGCCGCCGCCGCTGCAGGACGCCGGCCCCTGGATTCGCCGTCTGGGATCGCTGCAGGCGGCCATACAGCGCGCCGATACAACAACCGGATCGGTCAGGTACTGATCGGGCCGGCGGCGGAATCTTCCATGGACGTCGCCGGGTCGATGGCCCGATAACTCGGCCGGTCCCGCAGACGCTGCAGGTAGGCAGCAAAATTGGGGAACGCCGCGAGATCCATGCCGTCGACCTGCAACACCATCGCCACCGCCATGTACGGCGCATCCGCCAGGGAAAAGTCTTCGGCGATGTACGCCCGGCCGTCGAGGGATTTCTCGAGAAACGGCAGTGCCCGGGAGCGCAGAATTTCCCGCGCTTGAGCCATGTCCTCTACATTGCGCTGTTCAGGCTCCGACCACCAGGGCATCCAGATTCGCGGCAGAGCACCGGACAGTACGATCTCGTCGCCGTAGTTTTCCAGCGCCCTGACCCGTGCCCGTGCCAGGGGGTCCTCCGGCAGCAGGTGTGGTTGCGGGTAGCGCTCTTCCAGATACTCGTTGATCACCGTGGAGTCGTAGACGCGGATATCGCCGTCGTCGATCCAGGGCACCTTGCCCAGGGGATTCTTCTCGAGCACCTCCGGCGTCTTTTTCCAGATGTCGCCGATCCTGACCCGCTCTACCCGGTACTCCAGACCTTTCTCTTCGAGGATGACCTTGGTCTTGCTGGAAAAGGTCGAACGCAGGGTTCCCCAAGGGTAACCGCGCTCCATGGTATGCAGAACGATCATGACTTCCTGACGCGTCTACGCGGTTGTGTCGCGCAGCCGCAGGGCCAGACGCCGCTGATGATACAGAGCTTCGCCGGAGAAGATAATGAGCCCCAGCCAGATGCAACCGAAGGTGACGAGCTGACTCAGCCGAAAGGTCTCGCCATATGCGAACACGGCCAGCAGGAACATGGCCGATGGAGCCAGGTACTGGAAAAAACCCAGCACGCTCAGCGGCAGGCGCACCGCCGCGGACGCAAAGCACACCAGCGGTACCACCGTGACGGGCCCCGCCGCGCTCAGCAGCAGCATCTCCAGCGGCACGCCGCGCGCCAGGGTTCCTGCACCCTGCAGCGCGGCGTAGACCAGGTATACCAGGGCCAGCGGCAACATGAGCGTCGTTTCCATTCCCAACCCGACTGCCGAACCCACCGCCAGCTTCTTGCGCACCAGGCCGTAGAACCCGAAGCTGACAGCCAGGGTCAAACCCACCCAGGGAAACAGACCCACGGCGAAAACTTCGTTGAGCACACCGATGCAGGCCAGCGCCAACGCGGCCTTCTGCGCCGGCCGCAGCCATTCACGGAAGAACAGCACACCGAGCAGTACGTTCAACAGCGGATTGATGAAATAGCCCAGACTGGCGTCGAGCATGCGGGCATTGAATACGGCCCAGACGAACAGTACCCAGTTGGCCGAAATGAGCGCGCCGCTGACGGCCAGCCAGCCGAGCTGGCGAGCCTCGAGGGCGCGCACCGCGGACCATTGACCGCGCAGCCAGATCACTACGGCGAGTACCACGACAGACCAGACGACCCGGTGGGCAACCACCTCCGCCGGGTCGGTAAAATCCAGCAGTTTGAAGTAAACCGGGGCGACGCCCCATAGGCCATAGGCGCCGACGGCAAACCAGACGCCCGCCGCATCGATACGCATACTGGCGGCCGGCTTCATGTCCACGGCACTTCCCGGCGAGACGTGCCGTTGTCGGACCGTCCCGGTAGAATGCCCGCTTCCCAGCAGCACCACCGGACTCCATGAACCCGATTCTCAGGGAAATCGTCGACCTTCTCGATGTGGAACGAATCGAGAAGAACCTCTACCGCGGCGAGAATCACAGAACCGAGCACGTTTTCGGCGGACAGGTGCTCGCCCAGGCCATCGCATCGGCATTTCGCACCGTGGAAGCCGACCATGAACTGCACTCCCTGCATGCTTACTTTCTGCGCGCCGGAGACTGGAACGTGCCCATCCTCTACGACGTCGACCGGATTCGTGACGGCCGCAGCTTCAGCACCCGCCGTGTCGTGGCCATTCAGCATGGCCGCGCCATCTTCAACCTGAGCTCGTCCTGGCACCGGCGCGAAGCCGGCCTCGAGCACGCGTTGCCCATGCCGGACGTACCTCCGCCGGAGGCATTGCGCGGCGACCGCGAGGTCTTTCTGGAGATGGCGGCCAGCCGGCCCGACGTCTCACGTTTCGCGTTCCGCTTCGAGGCCATCGACAGCCGCCAGGTAGAACGCGTCACCATGATGGATGAAGGTACCCACCCGCCGGTCAAGCACACCTGGCTGCGGACCCGGGAAGCACTGCCGGACAACCCGGAGGTTCACCTGGCCATGCTCGCCTACATGTCCGACCTGGATTTCATGAGCACGTCCATGCTCCCCCACGGCCGCAATCTGATGCGCGAATCGGTGCAGGGAGCAAGTCTCGACCACTCACTGTGGTTCCATCGCCCCTTCCGTGCCGACGACTGGCTGCTGTTTGCCAAGGAGTCTCCCAACGCCAGCGGGGCCCGGGGGTTCGTGCGAGGTCAATTTTTCACCCGCGCCGGAGAGCTCGTGGCCACCGCCGCGCAGGAATGTCTCATCCGCCCGGTGGCCACAAATCCCTGACGCTGGAGGAGCTACAGCCCGGCCAGAATGGCCTCGGCCTTACTCACTTCGAGCTTACCGCCGGCCTCCACGGCCAGCTTCTTGACCACACCGTCGTCGACAACCATGGCATAGCGTTGTGAGCGGGTGCCCAGGCCGGCGCCGCTGCCATCCATCTCCAGGCCAAGCTTGCTGGTGAACTCGCCGTTGCCGTCACTGACCATCTCGATGTTCTCGGCATTGGCGCTCTGGCCCCAGCTATCCATGACAAACGGATCGTTGACCGACAGGCAGACGATGCTGTCTACGCCCTTGTCGCGGAGCGCATCGGCATTGACGACATATCCCGGCAGGTGAGCCTGAGAGCAGGTGGGCGTAAAGGCGCCGGGCACCGCGAAGGCCACGACCTTCTTGCCGCCGAACAATTCTGTTGTCGTCACCGGCGTGGGTTTGCCGTCTTTCATGACGTACAGGGTCGCGTCTGGAAGCTTGTCACCTTCTTTGATCGCCATCGTGGTTCCTTGCACTGGTTACAAATCCTGGTTCGCTCGGAAGTGTGGGCAATTCCCGGGAAGGGGTCAACGGCGCCAGGCGGCGAGCGGCATGTCCCGCGGCGGCACCAAGGGCCTTGAGCCGGGTCAGAGGCACTATCAGCCGCAGATGAGGCAGGTGTCGCAGTCGCAGCGCCAGGGCGGTGCTATAACTTCGCCTGGGCAGGATCATGGCCCCTTGAACAGGACGCCAATATTTCCTTGCATTTCTTTGAGCTTCCCTGCGTATAATGTTGAATCTATGTGGGTTTTCACTCCTACAAACTGGCCGGCGACCTCTCGGGGCCGAACGAACCTGGTGCGCGGCCTGGTGCTTGCGCTGGGCTGCACGGCCGCCGTTTCCTGTCAGCCACCTGGGGAGCAGGCACGGGCGGCAACCACCAACTACCTGACCCCGATGGTGACTGCCGTACCGGTCATCAATCCCCGCGTCACGGTGCTGCCGGCACCGCAGCCTGCCCCGGCGCCCGCAACAGCGGAGGTGGCGGCAACGGCTCAGACAGAGCAGCCCGAAACCACGGAAACCGCCCAGGCCGACGCCCCGGCCGCCGACACGGCTGAGCCCGGCGCGCAGGCTGCAGCAGCGCCAGCCACGGACAACGACGAGACCATTCCCGAGGACATACTGCCCGCGAATTTCGAAATGCTCGGTGAGATGGTGGCGCCGGGAACGTTCGCCCGACTCACCTGGATACCCACGGAGACGTTCACGGGCAACAACATTCCCTCGGCGGTGCTGGTCGCGCACGGCAGCGAGCCGGGCCCGACCATGTGCCTTACCGCCGCCATCCATGGCGATGAATTGAATGGTATCGAGACCGTGCGCCGCGTGCTGCACGAAGTGGAACCGGAACGGCTGGTGGGCACCCTGATCGGCGTGCCCATCGTCAATCTGCAGGGTTTCCACCGGAATTCCCGCTACCTGCCGGACCGGCGCGACCTGAACCGGTTCTTCCCCGGCAATCCCACCGGCAGCGCGGCGTCACGAATTGCCCATTCGCTGTTCAACGAGGTCGTCCGGCACTGCGACTGGCTGGTGGATCTGCATACCGGATCGTTTCACCGAACCAATCTGCCGCAGTTGCGCGCCGACCTGAACAACGAGCAGGTCGTGCAACTCACCCAGGGATTCGGCTCGACGGTCATCCTGCACAGCGACGGCGCTTCCGGCACCTTGCGTCGAGCGGCAGCGGATGCCGGCATCCCGGCAGTGACACTCGAAGCCGGCATGCCGCTGCAGGTCCAGGAAGACGCGGTCAATCACAGCGTCAAGGGCATCTTCACCTTGCTGGACTCAGTCGGCATGTACAACAAGCGAAGCCTGTGGGGTAACCCTGAACCCATCTACTATCAGTCGCGCTGGGTGCGGTCCGATAACGGCGGCATTCTCGCCGGCGAGGTCCGGCTGGGACGCCGTGTTCAGGAAGGCGACGTGCTGGGTACCGTGATCGACCCCATCAGCAACGAGCAGAACACGATCATTTCTCCCTATCACGGCCGGGTCATCGGTATGGCCCTGGACCAGTTCGTGATGCCCGGCTATGCCACCTTCCACATCGGCATCGAATCCGAAGTGGCACAGGCCAAGCAGTCTGAGTCGGCCGAGGATGTCGACCACGCCACCGAAGACTACGAGTCCGTACTCGAAGAAGGCGACTGAGCCGAGGCTCCCGATGGCTCAGCTCCAGGCAAAGCGGGGCTGTTCGTAGTGCGCAACCCGCGTCGGCCGGCCGAGCAGGCACACCTCACGAAATTGATAGAGGATGGCCGCCGTGGGCGCTGCAATGAACTCCGTTCCCACCGGCATCCGCAATATCGGGGCCTGCGCAACGCCTGCCGCCTCGTCGTCGTCGGGTTCCAGCCGAGGTGCATCCTCCCGCAGGAATTCGCTGATCGGAATACGGTGCACTGAAGCCACTTCCTGAGGATTCGGACAGGTGTCGAGGGACGGCCCGCCCCAGACCACTACCGGGCTCATGACGAAACCCGAGCGGGTAACGAAATCGTCCAGGCGGCCCAGCACGGCGCTCTCCGGCAGCGCCACAGAAATCTCTTCATGCATCTCGCGCAGGGCCGTCTCGACGATCGACTCGCCGGGGTCGAGGGTTCCTCCGGGTAGTGCCCATTGACCCGGATGGCTGCGCAGCAGCGCCGACCGGCGGGTCAACAGCAGGGCCGCCATGCCGTCCCACACGTCATGATGGGGCAGGCCCGGCAGATCGGCTCCATGGCCGGTATCGCTGACGATCACCGCCACCGCCGCACGGCGAATATCCTCATCGCCGGCGTGCTGCGGCTGAAAAGTCGCCAGGTTGGCCCGTATGCGTCTACGCAGATCGTCATTGCACAGCATGGAGCCGGGCTTCCGAATGGGTCACGATAGGTCCATGGAACCACTATCCACCGCCCGCCGCTACCAGGATGTCCTGCCATGAGCACCCGCAGCCGGGAGAGTACGGCCCTCGGCTATGCCCTGGCGGCGGTAGCCGCCTGGTCCACGGTGGCCACCGGTTTCAAACTGGGCCTGCGGGTGCTGGAGCCCGTGCAACTGCTGCTGCTGGGCAGCGTAGTCTCAGCGCTTCTGTTCGCCGTGCTGGCCACTGCCGGCGGCCACTGGCGTCTGCCGCCGCGCGGCCAGCCGACGTCTGCCACACGGCCGCTCAGCCACCGGCTGGTGCAGGTAGCGGCATTCGGGTTGCTCAACCCCGTGCTCTATTATCTGGTGCTGTTCGAGGCTTACGACCGCCTGCCGGCACAGATCGCTCAGCCGCTGAACTACACGTGGGCCATCACCATGGCGTTGCTGGCAGTACCCGTACTGGGCCAGCGCCTGACCCGCAACACACTGGCCGGCATCGCCATCAGCTACCTGGGCGTGGTGGTACTGCTCACCCGGGGCAGCCTGCACGGCTGGAGTGATCTCGACTGGCTCGGTGTCGTGCTGGCCCTGGGCTCTACCGTGCTGTGGGCCGGTTACTGGCTTGCCAACGCGCGATCGGCAATGCCGCCGCTGACACTCATGGCGTGGAGCTTCCTGCTGGCCACCCCGGTACTGGCGGCAGCCTGCTACCTCGGGCCCGGCTGGCCGTCCATAACCCTGGAAACCCTCGGCTATGGCGCCTGGGTGGGATTGATCGAAATGGGCTTCACATTCCTCCTCTGGCAGCGCGCCCTGCGTCTCTCCGCCCATGCGGCACGCATCGGTCAGCTGATCTTCCTGTCTCCGTTTCTTTCCCTGGTGCTCATCGCCACGGTTCTCGGTGAAGCCATTCATGCCACATCGGTCATCGGCCTGGCGGTCATCATCGCGGGGCTGTGGGTGTCCCGGCGCGAACCCGCTCAGGGATAGCCGCAATAGCCTGGTGAAGATCACTCTGGCATGCTTGCCCACAATGCTTACGAAGCCTTCTGGAGCGCCGTCATGTCAATGCGTCTGATCAGTTACCTGTGCCTGCTGTGCACTTTTGCCGTCAGTGCTGCATCGTCCGTTTCGGCGCGGGAGGCGGACGTGGCCCGCGGTGAGTATCTGGTCAATCTGCTGGGATGCGGCCGCTGCCATACCGAAGGCTATCTGCTGGGCAACGACGCCAGCGGGCCGCACCTGGCCGGTTCCCGGGTGGGCATCGCCTACAGCGGCGGCACCGAGGAACCGCGCCCCGGGCTGGTATTCGCACCCAACCTGACGCCCCACGACGAGACCGGCCTCGGCCGCTGGAGCCGGCGGGACATCGTTCGCGCCTTGACCACCGGCGTGGGCACCGACGGCCATCAGCGTCTGCCGGTAATGCCCTGGCCCAACTATGGCGCCATGGATGACCGGGACGTCAAAGCCGTCGCCGACTATCTGCTGAGCCTGCCACCGGTGCGCCGTGAGATACCCGCCACCACCAGCACCGGCGACGCTGTGGAACATCCTTACGTACGCTTCGGGATCTACGTCTTCACGCCCTTCGAAGACGATTGATGGTCCGCGCGTACCGCTTTCCAGGCGGCATCCGCGAACAATTCCTTCATGGCGCCCGGCGGGCGCTCGTAGTGGCCTGACAGCCAGCGCCGGACATATTCCTGGATGGGTCCGCTGATCAGCGGTACGTAAGCATCCGGCGGCAGTGCGCGCATCTCACCGCCGGCGACGAAAGGCCCGAACCAGACGAACACCTGAGTTATGTAGTCGCGGTAGACCGCCTTGAGGCGCACCCGCGCCGACTCGGAAAAATCGATATCGCGGGAATGCAGATAGCTGGCCAGCGCCCGATTGCGGGTCGACCAGTCGCAATAGAAACGCACCACGGCTTTGACACTTTCCTCGGCGCCCTGACAGCGGCGCAGGCGCCGCAGCATGCCCCGGTTGAAACGGCCGATGCCTTCGATGAACAACTCCTCGGCAATCCCTTCCTTGCTGCCGAAATGATGATACAGACTGCCGACGCTGCAGCGCGCCGCACGCTGGATGTCGCCGATGGTGGTGCCTTCGATACCGGAGTGGGTGAAACAGTCCAGGGCCGCGCGCAGCACGCTGGCGCGCCGCGCCACCGTGGCGGCCCGCGGCTCCGTTCTGTGCTGGCGTTTGCCCCTCATCGAATCCGCCCCCGCTGCTCGATCCAGTCTCTGATCCGACAATCTACTAGAATATGGTTCTAGTAAACAATTCTAGTTTTGAGTAAGCTTGCGGCCATCGATCAAGCCTGTATTCACCCGACTGCGAGTATTGCCCATGGACATCGAGCTCAGCGCAGAAGACCTGGCGTTCCGCGACGAAGTTCGCGCATTCTTCAAAGAGAACGCCTACAAGCCCGGCAAAGACTACGCCGAATGGCGGCTCGACTGGTTCAAAAAAGCCCGCGAGAAAGGCGGCTGGGACGTACCGAAATGGCCGAAGGAATTCGGCGGGCCCGGCTGGTCGCCCACGCAGCACTACATCTGGGAGCAGGAGACCGCCCGTGCCACCCTGCCCTGGGATATGCCGTTCGGCGTCGGCATGGTGGCACCGATCATCATGGGCTACGGCAATGAGGAGCAGCAGGAGCGGTTTTTGCCGGATATCCGTGCACGTACAGTGAACTGGTGCCAGGGCTACTCGGAACCCGGCGCCGGCTCCGACCTGGCATCGCTGAAGACCAAAGCCGTGCTCTCGGAAGACGGCAGCCACTACGTGGTGAACGGTCAGAAAATCTGGACCACGGCTGCTCACATCGCCGACTGGATGTTCTGCCTCACGCGCACGGACGACTCCGGCAAGAAGCAGGAGGGCATCACCTTCCTGCTGATTCCCATGGATCAGGAAGGCATCGAGGTCAAGCCCATCATCACCCTGGGCGGCAATCACACCGTGAATACCGTCTATCTCACCGACGTAAAAGTTCCAGTGGAAAACCGGATCGGTGAAGAAGGCAAAGGCTGGACCTATGCCAAAGGGCTGCTGCAGCACGAGCGTACGGGCCTCGCCGGTCTGTCGCGCTCACTGGTGGCCCTGGAAGGCCTCAAGGAGAACGCCCGCAGTGTGCCGCGCGGTAACGGCGACCTGATGGACGAGCCGAGCTTCCGCGCCAAAGTGGCGGAGCTGGAAATCGACCTGCTGGCCGCCGAATACACTGAATTGCGCAGCCTGGCCAGCGCTCAGGCCGGCGCCGCGCCGGGGCCGGAATCGTCGATCCTGAAGCTCAAAGGCACGGAGATTCAACAGCGCATTCAGAAGCTCACCATGGAGGCTGCCGGCCCCTTTGCCGCCGCCTGGGGTGACAAGCCTGCAGGGCCGAAATTCGCCAAAGGCGGCACCGGCGGCTATCTGGCCAGCCGCGCCTACACCATCTACGGCGGTGCCAGCGAGGTACAGAAAGACGTCATCGCCAAAAACGTACTGGGCATCAAGAGGTCATCACGATGAATTTCGAACTGAGCGACGAGCAGAAGCTCATTGGCGAAAGCGTCGAGCGCTTCATACAGGACAACTACGACCTGGAAAGCCGCCGCAAGCTGGCCGACCAGGAGCCGGGGTTCTCCAAGGACCATTGGGCGACCATGGCGGAACTGGGTTGGCTGGCCCTGCCGTTTGCCGAAGAACACGGCGGGTTCGGCGGCAACCAGATCGATGCCATGGTGGTGATGGAGCAGTTCGGCCGCGGCCTGGTGCTCGAACCCTATCTGGCCAGCGTGGTCATGGGCGGCGGCGCGGTAAAGCGCGGCGCGTCAGCCGCACTGGCCGGCGAGATCGTTCCCGGCATCGTCGACGGCAGCCGGCAGCTCACGCTGGCCTGCACCGAGCCCCAGTCCCGTTTCGATCTGCACGACGTCACCACTACGGCGAAAGCCAGCGGCGACGAGTTCGTCATCAACGGACACAAGTCCATGGTGCTGCATGCCGCCACGGCTACTCAGATCGTCGTTTCTGCACGCACCAGCGGCGGGCAGATCGACCGCGACGGCATCTCGCTGTTTCTGGTGGACGCTGATGCCGCTGGCATCAGCCGGCAGGACTTTCCCACCGTCGATGGTCTGCGCGCCTCCGAAATCGACTTCAAGGACGTGAAGGTCGACGCCAGCCGGCTCCTCGGCGAAGTGGACAAGGGCTATGAGATCCTCACCGCTGTAGCCAATGATACGGTTCTGGCGCTGTCCGCCGAAGCCGTGGGCATCATGGAAAAGCTTTACAAGAACACGGTGGAATACACCCAGGAACGTGTCCAGTTCGACCATCCGCTGGCCGAGTTCCAGGTTCTGCAGCACCGCATGGTGGACATGTTCGTGGAATATGAGCAGTGCAAATCACTGCTCTACCGGGCCACGCTGGAAACCACCCAGGGTGATCCGGAAACCGCCCAGCGGACCGTCCATGCACTGAAGCACCTGGTAGGCAAATCCGGCATCTTCATTGCTGAAAATGCCGTGCAGCTCCACGGCGGCATGGGCATGACCGAGGAGCTCGCCGTCGGCCACTACTTCAAACGCATGCTGGTGATCGACAGCCAGTTCGGCAATGCCGACTATCACCTGGAGAAGTTCGCCGCCTGAGGGCGCGCCGCGCAGCAGCCGCGTTATACTGCGGCGGTTTTTCGTCATGGGGCACCTGGTGTCGCGTCTGCTGCGAGAGCCGTTACTGTATTTCTTCATCGCCGGCGCCGCGCTGTTTCTGCTGAACGAAGGGGCCGGTACCGATGCCGACCGCCGCATCGTGGTCAGCGAAGCCGAACGCCAGCGCCTGAGCGACCAGTGGCAGGCGCAGATGGGGCGCACGCCCACCGGGTCCGAACTCGACGCCCTGGTGGAACAGTGGATCCGTGAGGAAATCTACTACCGCGAGGCCCGGGCCATGGGGCTCGACGAGGACGACATCATCATCCGCCGGCGGCTGGCGCAGAAGCTGACCTTTCTGACCGAAGACCTGGCAACCGGGCGGGCACCGCCGCAAGCCGATCTGGAACGCTACTATCAGGAACACGCCGAGCGCTATACCGAGCCGGAGCGCTACAGCTTTTCCCACCGCTACTACAGCCGCGATCGGCGGGAGACGGCGGAAAGCGATGCCCGCGCCGATCTGGCCGCACTCTCCGAGACAGATGCCGAGGAACTGCCGCAAAGCGATCCGTTCATGCTGCAACGGCGTTATGCCCAGCGGTCCCAGCGCGAAATCGGCGAACTGTTCGGCCGGGAGTTTGCAGCAGCGCTCAGCAAGGTGCCGACCGGCCGCTGGCAGGGGCCCATTCGTTCCGCCTACGGGTGGCACCTGGTATTGCTGGAGCAACGCCTGCCCGCCCGCCAGCTCACGTTTGCTGAAGCCGCCAAGCAGGTAGCCACCGACTACCGCCAGGACCAGCAGCGCCAGGCCAACGAGGCGCTCTACCAGAGCCTGCGGGAGCGCTACGAGATCGTCCGGCAATGAACCTGCGCGGAGCGCAACAGCGTGCCGGCCAGACGCTGGTGCTGGTCCTGTTGCTTTGCGCCGCGGCTGCACACGGCCATGAAGTACGACCGGCCTATCTCGAGATCACCGAAGTGGAACGGCATCTGTTCGACGTGGTCTGGAAGCAGCCTGCCCTGGCCGACCGGCGGCTGGCCATTGAGGTGGCGCTGCCCGAGGGCTGCGGCAGCGACGCGGCGGCCGTTCCGGAGCACACCGGTGCCGCGTTGATCGAACGCTGGCAGAGCCGCTGCAGCATGCGCGAGGGTGAGCTGGAGATTCAGGGCCTTTCCGCAACTCTGACGGACACGCTGGTGCGCATCGCCTACCTGGACGGCGATGTCATCAGCCGGCTCCTGCGCCCGGCCAGCCCCAGCATGGACCTCACCGACCCGACTCCGGCTTCCGGCGCCTACTTCGCACTGGGTGTAGAACACCTGCTGCTGGGCATCGACCACATACTCTTCGTGGTGGGCCTGGTTCTGTTCATCCGCACTCCCTGGCCTCTGGTGAAGGCCATCACCGCATTCACGGTGGCGCACAGCATCACTCTGGCGCTGTCGGTACTCGAGCTGGTCAGACTCCCCCAGGGGCCCGTGGAAGCGGTAATCGCCCTGTCCATCGTCTTTCTGGCCCGGGAACTCATGCTGCCCCCGGCCGCCCGCTCTGCCACCACCCAGGCGGCCCCCTGGCTCATGGCCTTTGCCTTCGGGCTGCTGCATGGCTTCGGTTTTGCCGGCGCCCTGACCGACATCGGCCTGCCCAGAGACCAGTTGGCTGTCTCCCTGCTGCTGTTCAACCTGGGCATCGAGGCCGGACAGCTCGCCATCATCGCGGTGCTGCTCAGCGGCGCCTGGCTCGCTCATCAGGCGGTTCAGCGCCCACTCGTCGCGCTGGAGCGCGGCTTCAGCGCCGTCATGGGTTGCGCCGCCGGCTTCTGGGCCATCGACCGGATCGTCGTTCTGGTCTAGTGCTACAATCGATCTCGCCTCAACGCCGTAAAAGGATACGCCATGCGCATCGTACTGCCCGCCGTCTGCCTCATGCTGCTCGCCGGATGCGGCGGCGACAGCCCGCCTGCCACCGAAACCACCGATATCGAGCCGGCGAACTACGAAGAACAGTTCCGCCTCGCCATTGAAACAGCCGAACCCGGCGACGTCATCGAAGTCCCGGCGGGGAACCACCCATTCACCCGCAGCGTGACCCTGAATACCGATGGCGTGACCATTCGCGGGGCCGGCATGAATGCCAGCATCCTGAGCTTCCAGGGGCAGATCGCCGGTGCCGAAGGGCTGCTGGTCAACGCCAGCGACTTCACCATCGAAGATCTGGCCATCGAGGATACCGTGGGTGACGCGCTGAAGGTCAACGGCGGCAGCAACATCGTGATTCGCCGTGTGCGCACCGAATGGACCAACGGGCCGGATACCGAAAACGGCGCCTACGGTATCTATCCGGTGCAGACCCGGAACACCCTGGTCGACGGTGTGGTAGCCATAGGTGCATCAGATGCCGGTATCTACGTCGGCCAGTCTCGCGATGTCATCGTGCGCAACAGCCGCGCGGAGTACAACGTGGCCGGCATCGAAATCGAAAACACCGTGAATGCCGATGTGCACGACAACGTGGCGCGCAACAATACCGGCGGCATTCTGGTGTTCAACATGCCCGACCTGCCCCAGCTCGGTCACAGCACCCGGGTGTTCGACAACGAGATCACCGGCAACAACACCGCCAACTTCGGCGCCCCCGGCAGCGCGGTGGCCGGTGTTCCGGCCGGTACCGGCATCATCATCAACGCCAACGACAAGGTGGAGATCTTCAACAACCGGATCGGCGATAACAAAACGGGCAACGTTCTCGTATCCAGCGCCTTCAGCGCCCAGTACAGCGCCGAGCGTGACGCGGCACCCGACTTCGATCCGTATCCTGAAGGCATCTACATTTACGACAACGCGTTCAGCCCCAGCGGTTCGGCACCCGATCGCGAAGAGCTGGAGCAACTGCGGGTAGCCATGTTCGGCGAAGACGGCCGCCTGCCGGATATCATCTGGGACGGCATCGCCGACCCTGAGAAGGCCGGAGACACCTCACCTGTGTGCATCGGCGAAGGTGACGGCACATTCCTCAACATCGATGCCGGCAATGCCCATGCGAACCCCAGCAGCGATGCAACACCCCACCAATGCAGCCACGACAAACTGGCGGGTGTGGAACTGGCCATGAATGGTTAGAGCCTCAGCCATGGCCGCATGCCCTTCGCACCGCGTCCGCGTGTCCCGGTGGACGGCGATGCTGGCCGTGCTGCTGGCGTCGTCGCTGACCGCCTGCGCGGGCCCGCCGGAGGTCCGCCTGCATGGTCCCGGCGATTACCCCGAGCGGCTGTCCGCCTGGGGAGTAGTCACACTGAACGGCGACCAGCTGCGGCTGGGCCGCGGCGTCGTGCCCTATGAGGTAGCCACCCCGCTGTTCAGCGACTATGCCCTGAAGTTGCGCACCATCTATCTGCCGGACGGCACGGCCATGCGCTACCGGGCGGCGCAGAGCTTCGACTTCCCTACCGGCAGCATCATCAGCAAAACGTTCTTCTATCCGCACGATGACGGCCATGCTCTGGCCGTGTCCGGCTGGAGCGGCGACGTCACAGCATTGAACACGGACGACTACCGGCTGGTGGAAACCCGGCTTCTGGTCAAAGAGGACAACGGCTGGTCGGCCCTGCCCTACGTCTGGGAAGGTGATGATGCGTATCTGCGCATCACCGGCGCGGTAGTGCCCATACGACTCGCCCTGGCCGATGCGCGCGGCACGGCGGAGATTCCCTATGTGGTACCGGCACGCAGCGAATGCGCCGGCTGCCACGCCACGGACCATGATGAAGGCAGCCTGGAACTCATCGGTGTGAAAGCACGTCATCTCAATCAGCCTTACCCGGGCCAGGAGCGGTCACAGCTCCAGGCCTGGGAACAGCAGGGCCGTCTCACCGAAGTGCCCGAGGCCGCGTCACGGCCCGTCAGCGTAGCCTGGGACGATCCACGGGCCAGTGTAGAACAGCGAGCCAGGGCGTACCTGGACAGCAACTGTGGTCACTGCCACAGCCCGGACGGCCCGGCGGCGACATCCGGTCTTATGCTCGATGCACACACCAGTGCCTACCGCCCGCTCGGTTTCTGCAAGCCGCCCATCGCGGCCGGGCGCGGCACCGGCGGGCGTCCGTATTCCATTGTCCCGGGTCAACCCGACCGGTCGATCCTCATCCATCGCATGGAAACCAGCGACCCTGCCACCCGCATGCCGGAAACCGGCCGTTCGCTGGCTCACCTCGAAGCTGTCGAGTTGCTGCGCCGGTGGGTACGCGAGTTGCCCGGGGAGTGCGTGTGAACGACGCGGCAGCCGCCGCGCTCAGCGCCAGAAATAGACGAACCGCCTGACCAGCAGAAAATTGCTGACGGTCGCCAGCGCTGCGCCAAGTGCCATCGCTATCAGGGGCCGGTTCAACGGCCCCAGCACCAGGACGGTATAGGTCCCCAGGTTGATCGCGGCACCCAGCCCCTGAACGAACAGATAGCGGGTGAGCTTGGCCCGGCGGACGGATGCGCCGAAAGTGTATCGGGCATTGAGCAGAAAGGTCACGGCGATGGCCGCCAGAAACGAGAGCACCCGGCTGCCCAGCAGCCCGCCCACCTCTGCAGCGTAATCGAGGCCATAGAGCAGGAAGGCCAGCACGGCCATATCCACCGTAAAACCCGCCGCCCCGACCACGAGAAAACGGGCGAGCTGGTGGCGCAGTCGCTGACTGAGTGGTGCCGTCACCGCGGACCCCGATGCCTCGCTACACCACGGCCTCGATCAGGTGCGGCCCGCCTTGCGCCAGGGCATGGCGCAGGGCGTCCGCAAACGCCTGGCAGGTTTCCGCCCGCGTCCCCGGCACGCCCTGTGCCCGCGCCAGGGCAACCCAATCGAGATCCGGGCGTGACAGATCAAACAGGCTGGCGGCCCGTTCTCCCACGTCATTGATACCCAGGCGCCGATACTCGACGTCCAGGATGCCGTAACTGCGATTGGCATAGATAACGGTGATCAGGTTCAAACCCTCGCGTGCAGCAGTCCAGAGAAACTGATTGGTATACATGGCACCGCCGTCGCCGAGCAGGGCGAATACCTGCCGCTCGGGACACGCCAGCGCGGCACCCACCGCCGCCGGGCCGCCCTGGCCGATACTGCCGCCGGTGAGGTTCAACCAGCTGTGGCGAACACTGCGCTGCATGGGCGGAAAAGCCGCCCCGCCGCCGCCGGAATCGGCGGCCACGATGCATTGATCCGGCGCCAGCGCTGCCAGAATCTGGCTGACGTTGCGCGTACTGAGCTTGCCGTCCGGCAGGTCGGGACGCTGCCCGCTCCCCGCCGGTGGGGCCTGTTCCGCTCCCAGGTGCTGCGCCAGGGTGGTCAACGCGCCGGCACCATCCTCATGACGCTGCGCCAGACGCAGCACCCGGCAGGCGTCCGGGACGAGGCTGCTGGGTTGGCCCTGATAAGCAAAGAAGCTCACCGGCGCGTCGGCGCCAACCAGCACCAGGGTGTCCACATCGCCCATGAGCTCCAGGATCTGTTCCGGAAAGTACGGTAGTCGACCGACGGCAAACAGCTCCGGCCCCGCTTCCACCCGCGCCGGAAAGGTGCTGGAGAGAACGCGGCAGCCGCTGTGCGCCGCAATCCGCCCGGCTGCTGCCACGCCCTGCTCATCCAGCGCATTGCCGTCGAGCAGCAGCAAGGTCCGCGCATTCAGGGCGCCGGCCACCTCAGCCAGCCGGGATTCGTCGAACGCCCGGTAACGCTGCGGCAGCACCTGCGCCGCGGCCGGCCGGCTGTCGCCCCAGGCGCAATTCGCCGGAACGATGAGCGTGGCGACCCGCCCCGCCGGGTCCGCCTGCGCGGCCACGGCGGCCGCCACGGCATCCCAGCCGTCGCCGGCCAGACCATCGGCGGAACGCGCCGTGCGGACCCAGGCCGATACGGGCCGCGCAATACCTTCGATATCTGCCGTCAGCGGCGCATCGAAAGGCACATGATGCTGGGCATGGTCGCCCACCACGTTGATGAGCGGCGTGGCCGCCCGGCGGGCGTTGTGCAGATTGGCGACGCCATTCCCCAGGCCGGCACCGAGGTGCAGCAGGGTCATGGCGGGGAAACCGCGCATGCGTCCATAGCCGTCGGCAGCGCCGGTAGCCACACCCTCGAACAGACACAGTACCGGGCGTAATGCCGGTACCGCATCGATGGCTTCCACCAGGTGCATTTCCGAGGTGCCGGGGTTGGCGAAGCACACCTCCACACCGGCCTCCACCAGAGCGTCGATCAGGGCTCGAGCGCCGTTCATTGCACTGCCTCCATGGCCGCCCGGCGGGAATGCAACTCGCGGACGATCTCCGCGTGCCGCTGCCGGTCCAGTTTATGTTTCGAGTAACACCACACGCTCACCACGGCGAAGCCCGCGACTATGGGTCCATATATCAGGCCCAGCCAGGTGAGGGTCTCCGGCGGAACGTCGGCGGCGGTCTGAATCTCCGGCCCCCGCGGCCAGCTTATGAGATCCAGGGCGACCCCGCCCACCACGTTGCCAATTCCCGAAGTGAACTTGCCGGAGAACGATACGGACGCGAAGAAGATACCTTCCTGGCGGCGGCCGGTGGCCAGTTCGTGCTCGTCGACGATGTCCGCCACCATGGAACCGAACGTCACCAGCGCCTGCACTACACCGATGCCCTGCAGCAGCTTCACCACCACCAGCGAGGTGACCAGCTCACCGGTGCCGTTCTCCGGAAACCAGCCGAGCAGCCGCAGCACCACGGGAACGATCTGGCAGGCCGCCCACCAGCCGGTGCCGAAGACGATGGAGGGCTTCTTGTCGAAGAGCTGATTGAGGCGGCGGGCAAACAACGCCCCCACCATGATGCCGACAGGATAAGCCGCAAAGAACGCAATGTTGTCGCGGCTCGACAATTCCCAGAAGTAGGTGTTCATGTGCAGGTTCAACGCCGTGTCGACGCCGACCATCATGAAAACGATGAGCACCCCGGCAAACAGCCAGCGAAACGAACGGTTTTCCAGGGCAACCCCGACTTCCCGTCCCATGCGGGAAAGCGCGGCGGGAAATGAAATCCGCACATCCGGTCCGCTGGCCCTGGGCAGGCGTGGTATGTGCGACTGCGTGCCCCAGGCGGAGGTCAAAATGGACACCAGCATGAGCAGGGCCATGCACAGGGCGAAGGGCTGATAGGCCGCCACATTGAACTGGCCGTGGGCGTGCTCCGGGGTTGCCTGAAAAAACAACCCGAAGCCGATCGCGAAGGCAGCCAGCATGCCGAAGGTGCTGAAGAACTGCCGATAGGCGACCACGGTCGTACGCTCATCGAAGTTGCTGGTCAGCTCGGCGCCCAGGGCAATGTGGGGTACGTGATAGAGCGTCATGGCGCCGCGGGTCAGCACGGCGAACACCAGCAGCCACAGAAACAACGGAAAGCCGCTGATGTCCGGCGGCGAGAACAGAAAGTAGAACGTGATCGCCAGCGGCAGTGCCGAGGCATACATGAAGGGGTGGCGCCGCCCCAGGCGGGAATGCCAGTTGTCCGACAGTGATCCGGCCAGTGGATCCGTCACCGCATCGAACATGAGGGCGATACCCACAGCCAGCCCAGCATAGGTGCCTGACAGCCCCAGAACCTGGACGTAGTAGAAAAACAGAAACACGGCGAATGCGCCGTTCTTGATGCCTTCCGCGGCCTGGCCGAAACCGTATGCGAACTTGGTGCCGAAGCCGAGTTCACCGGCCGGCTGCTGATTCGCCGGTGTACTTTCCGTTGCCAAAGATCTCTCCCCGGAAGACTTCTGCGACCGGATCATCCGTACTCAACCGATCCCGGTCAAGGTAAGATGAGCGCCATGAATTCAGCGCACATCGGCTTCGACAGTCCCGTGGTTTGCCCGCTGCAGACCGTGGAAGAAGCATGGATCGACTACAACGGCCACATGAACATGGCCTACTACAATGTGGCCTTCGACCGCGCGCTGGATCACGTATACGACCTGCTGGGCGTGGGCCAGCAATACGTGGCCGCCGGCGCCGGGTCGTTTTTCACCATGGAAGTACACGTCAACTATATCCAGGAGCTGGTGCACGGCGATCCCATCCGCGTTCACTTTCAGCTACTCGATCACGATGCCA
Organism: Gammaproteobacteria bacterium; assembly: GCA_034522075.1. Lineage (GTDB taxonomy): Bacteria > Pseudomonadota > Gammaproteobacteria > Pseudomonadales > Azotimanducaceae > UBA7803. The sequence goes on from JAXHLO010000023.1 coordinate 74,849, forward strand.
AGCGGCTGCACTTCTTTCAGCATATGTACCACGCGGACCAGGACTATCTGGCGGCAACGTCCGAACAGCTCGCCCTGCACGTCGACCTCGCGGTACGCCGTGCCGCGCCGGTCGCCGATGCGATCATGCAGCGCGTGCAACATCTGCACGACGCCCATGCCGGGCTGCCGCGCCCTGAGCTGGCGGGCCGTTCCATCGGCATTCGCCGCTAGTGTCGTGTATTGCCAACCCCTACAGGAGACCCCGACCATGAGCAACTACCGCGAGGAACGTGACAGCATCGGCCCCATGCAGGTTCCCGACGAACGCTACTGGGGAGCGCAGACGCAGCGCAGCCTGCTGAACTTCCCCATCGGCAACGAGCGCATGCCGTGGCCGGTGGTGACCGCCTATGCGCGGCTGAAAAAGGCCTGCGCGCTGACCAACGCGGAACTCGGCGTGCTGGAGATCGAACACGCCAACGCCATCGTCCACGCCTGCGACGAAGTCCTCGACGGCAAGCTCAGCGATGAATTTCCGCTGTCGGTGTGGCAAACCGGTTCCGGCACCCAGACCAACATGAACTTGAACGAGGTTCTGGCCAACCGGGCCAGCGAACTGCTCGGCGCAGATTTCCGCAGCGACAAACCGGTCAAACCGAATGACCACGTCAACGCCAGCCAGAGTTCCAACGATACGTTCCCCACGGCCATGCACCTGGCCGTGTTCGAACAGATCCACCAGCACACCCTGCCGCGGCTGGCCGAGCTGCAGACTGCGCTGACAGAGAAAGCCGAGGAGTTTTCCAGCATCGTCAAAAGCGGACGGACCCACCTGATGGACGCCACGCCAGTCACTCTGGGCCAGGAGTTCGGCGGCTATGCCGCCCAGCTACAGCGCGGCCGGGACGCCCTGCAGGACAGCCTCAAACGCGTGGCGGAACTGGCCATCGGCGGCACCGCCGTGGGTACCGGATTGAATGCGCCGCTGGGTTTCGCTGAAGCCGTCGTGGCCCGGCTGGCCGCCGACACGGGGCTGCCCCTGGTCGAGGCCGGCAACCGCTTCGAAGCCATGAGCGCGCACGACGCCATGGTGGAAATCAGCGGCAGCCTAAAGCGTGTGGCGGTGAGCCTCATGCACATCGCCAACCAGATACGCCTGCTGGCCAGCGGCCCGCGGACGGGTATCGCGGAGCTGATCCTGCCAGCCAACGAGCCCGGCAGCTCCATCATGCCCGGCAAGGTCAACCCGACCCAGTGCGAAGCCATGGCCATGGTCTGCGCCCAGGTCATGGGCAACGATACGACGGTGAGTGTGGCCGGCAGCCACGGCCATCTGCAGTTGAACACCTTCAAGCCGGTGATCGCCTACAACGTGCTGCAGAGTGCAGGACTGCTGGCCGACGCGGCAGACAGCTTCAACGAACGCTGCGTATCGGGCATACAGGCCAACCGCGAGCGCATCGCCGAGCTGCGCGACCGCAGTCTCATGCTGGTTACCGTCCTGAGCCCGCGTCTGGGCTACGACAAAGCGGCGGAGATCGCCAAAACGGCTCATGGCGAAGGTCTGACCCTGCGCGAGGCCTGCCAGAAGCTGGGTTATCTGAGCGCGGAGGAATTCGACGAAATCGTCGATCCCGGCAAGATGGTGGGCCCGGGATGAGCTGGCCGCGGCCGACCCCGGCCGCGGCACTTCATCAATAGCCTTCCAGATCGCCGTAGCGGCTGCGGTGAAAGTTGACGTCACCGTAGGTCTGTTCGGTCACCGCCGCCCGCTTCAGGAAAAAGCCGATATCGAACTCGTCGGTCATCCCGATGCCGCCATGCATCTGGATGGCTTCCCGGGAAACCCGGTTGAACGTCTCGCCCACCTTGGCCTTGGCCAGACTCGCCAGCCTGGCAATCTCGGCAGAATCGCGTTCCTCGTCCAGCGCCGTCAGCGCTTCCAGCACACAGGATTTGGACAGCTCGACTTCACAGAACATGTCTGCGGCGCGGTGCTTGAGCCCCTGGAAGGAGCCGATGGGCACACCGAATTGCTCGCGTTCTTTCAGGTACTGCACCGTGCGCTCGAAGGCCTCCTGCAGGCTGCCGAGCATTTCCGCACACAGGCCGATGCGGGCGATATCCAGCGCCGGATCGAGCACGTCGGCGCCCTGATCGACTTTGCCGATCACGTCGTCGGCTGAGACCTTGACGCCCTTGAGCTCGATGTTGGCCGTGTTGCGGGAATCGGCCATTCTGGTGCGCTGCACACTGACCCCGGAGGCTTCGCGGTCGACCAGGAACAGCGTGATGCCGTCGCGTTCGCCCGGCTGGCCGCTGGTGCGCGCCGCCACGATGAGCTTGTCCGCCGAATTGCCATCCAGCACGAAGGTCTTGGCGCCGTTCAAGGTAAAAGTGTCGCCGGCGGACTCTGCCGTCGTGGCGATGCCGTAAGGATCGTGGCGGTGTGATTCTTCCAGCGCCAGCGCCAGCAGCAACTCGCCGCCGGCGATGGCGGGCAGCAACTCGGACTTCTGCGGCTCGCTGCCGCCCAGATTGATCAAGGTACCGCCCGTCCACACCGTGGCAAACAGCGGGCTCGCGGTGAGGGTGCGGCCGGTCTCTTCAGTGACTACGCCGAGGCCTTTATAGCCGAACGCCAGCCCGCCGTATTCTTCCGGCCAGGGAATGCCGGACCAGCCGAGCTCAACCATGGATTTCCAGGTTCCCCGGTCGAACGCATCGGGATCATCGGCATCCCGGAGTTTACGAAGCTGTGCAATGGGCGTGCTGGCGGTACAGAAATCCCGCGCACTGTCTTTGAGCATGTTCTGCTCGTCGTTGAGAATCATGGGCATGGCGTCCCCCCGAAAAGGCCAGCCCGGAATGAAAGCAAAAGCACCCGCCAATGTCGACCCCGCAGGCGGCTCATGAGCCGGAATCCGCGGCGGCACGGCGGTAGAACCCTTCGAACCAGGGTTTCCATTCCCCCGGCTCCCGTGCCTCCTCGAAAAACTGCCGGACCCGGCCATCTTCCAGCGGTGTCCAGGTGCCGCGAAAGGGGTGTGTGCGTGAATCCTCGAGGTAGGTGATGGTGCCTTCCAGCACCATGCTGCCGTCCGCCAGGCCGCCGGATACGTCGATCTGCGTCTGCGGCGAGATCCACACCTGGCGCCAGGCCTCGGCAGCCGGGTCGTAGAAATTCAAGCTGACACCGGTGCCGCCCTGCGCGCCCTCCCAGCGCTCCACCAGAACACAGCCGCCCTGTTCGCGCTCGATGCGGTTGCGCCCGGCTTCCCGGCCATCGGCCAGCGATACGACCCATTCACCGATCCAGAAATCGAAGGCACGGTGGGGCGGTGACTCGCAGGGCCCGGCGGTTGCCGTCACCGCTCCGGCCCAGCCGGCCAGCAGCGCCACGCCGACGACGAGACGGACCGCCCGGGTCCAGAGAGGTTTCACGTCTGGTTGTGCACACATGATTTGATCCCGGCCGCCGGTCCCCAGATCTGATGATAAAGTAAGGACCTTCAGCAATCAGCATACCCCAACCATGTCCACCGCTGCCGGCGCCGATGCCGCCCGTGACCTGCTAAGTCTGCAGGCCCTGCTCCGCGACACCCTGCCTATGGCACGCATCGAGGCGCAGCCATTGCCCGGTTGCAGCGAAATCACTCTGGGATTGATCAATGCGGATTTTCCGCTCGGACCGCTACCTCCGGACGTCATGCACAACGTCATTGCCAGACCGGCCTACTGGGCGTTGTGCTGGGGCAGCGGGCTGGCCCTGGCGCGCTACCTGCTCGACAACCCACACCGGGTGCGCGGCCGCCGGGTGGTCGACCTGGGGTCCGGTTCCGGGGTCGTGGCTATCGCAGCCGCCCTCAGCGGCGCCGCTCGAGTCATCGCCTGCGATACCGATGCCGGCGCTCGTGCCGCCACCGCTGCCAATGCAGCGCTGAACGGCGTGGGGCTCGAGGTAGCCGCTGACCTGGCAGCCATCCCCGCGGACAATGACCTGCTGGTCATGGCCGACGTCCTCTACGACCGCAGCAATCTGGGGTTGCTGACGCTGGCAACCGGCTATGCTGACGAAATTCTGGTGGCGGATTCGCGCCTGGCGACCCTGCCGGATAGCGATTACCGGCCGCTGGGAGAAATCGACGCGCTGACCTTTCCCAATCTCGGCGAGTTCGACGAATTCGGTACGGTTCGATTGTTCCAGCGGGCGGGCATTTCCGGCTGAACCACCAGCACGGTCATGTCATCCACATGGCGCGCCGCCAGTGCCTGCTCGGTTACCGTGGCCGGATCCTGCAGCCAACTCAGGGCACCGCTGCGGTCGGGAAACTGCAGTACCAGCAGCCGGTTCCAGGACCCGGCACCACGAATGCCTTCCACCACCGTGCGCCACAGCACGCGGCCCTGATAACGCGGCACCAGCGCCAGCCAGCCGGTTTCTCCAGGCGCACCGAGCGGCTCCGCCGACTGCCCGTCGCCAACCCGGAACAGTACCAGCACGGTGGTCAGATCACCGCTCAGCGCGGGCGGTGCCGTCGCGCTGCCCAGATAATTGACCGGCAGGTCGCCGAAACCTGCCTGCAGTGCCCGGTAGGGGCTGCTGGTGAGTAACTGCACCAGATCGGCGCCGGATTCGAACTCCATGACCTGGGCCGAAGCCGCGTCCAGCAGCAATGAACCGGCGTGGACGTCTGCCTGTCCGCCGCGCCACAGCACCCGCCCCTGCTCCTCGCGGGCGAGCGCATTCAGCCGCGCCCGATAGGACGGGTCACCGGCGTCGATCGCCACTGCTGCCGCCGGCCACAGTTGCACCAGGTAATAGGGATTCTCGCGGCGGGACTCATCAATAACGATGCCGGCCAGTGTAGGACCGACATACCAGACCAGCCCCGCGCTGCAGAGCACCAACAGCGCGCAGAAGATCAGAAATGCCAGCAGCGATCGGCTCAAGGGTTATCCAGGCGTCATGACCAGCGCGCATCATAACTGATGCATCGGGCGCTCGCGGACATGCGCCCGGATGCGGTAAATTCCCGCTCAACACGTATCTGCAGGAGCCGCCATGTATCAGGACATCACCTACCAGGTCGACGACCCGGTCGCCGTCATCACCATGAACCGGCCGGAGGCGCTCAATGCATTCACAGTGCGCATGCTGGCGGAAATCCGCCATGCCCTGGCCGCCGCGGAGCGTGACGAGCAGGTCGTCGGCATCATCCTGACCGGTGCCGGCCGCGGGTTCTGCGCCGGCATGGACATGAACGCGCTGGACAGCATGTCCGGCGAGGGCGGCGGCGCGGCGGAAGACCTCTCGGACCTCGAGGCCAGCCCCGGCGACCCGGACCTCGGTGAGGACTTCCAGGTTACCTACAGCTATCTGCTCAGTATCCGTAAGCCCGTCATCGCAGCGGTCAATGGCGCCTGTGCCGGTCTCGGCTTCGTATTCGCTCTGCTCTCCGACATGCGTTTCGTCGACGCCGGCGCCCGATTCAGCACGGCATTCTCGCAGCGCGGCCTGATTGCCGAGCACGGCGCGAGCTGGATTCTGCCGCGGCTCATCGGCCCCGGCCGCGCGCTGGATCTGCTCTGGAGCGCACGCAAATTCGACGGCGCGGAAGCCGAGCGTCTGGGTCTGGCGGAGCGGTTGTGCGACCCGGGCGAGAGCCTCAACGACGCCATCGAGTACGTGAAGCAACTGGCAGCCAGCGCATCGCCCACGGCTATCCGGGTGATGAAAGCGCAGGTCTACCGGCACCTGAACATGCACCTGGGTGAATCCATGCGGGAAACCAACGCGTGGATGGAAGAGAGCCTGCGCCGCGAGGACTTCCGCGAAGGGGTTCGCTCCTATATCGAGAAACGTCCGCCGCAATTCAAGCGGGTCAAAGCCGACTGAGCCGGACCACAGTTCCCTTGCGGGAGAGAATTCCATGAGCGAAACCATTGCCACCGAGCACAGCAGCTACGACTGGCCCGACCTGGTGGACCGGCTCAACCGGCTGCTGCGGCTGCGCACCACGCCCATCGGCATGAAACTGTTCGAGTCGCGCCGCGACATGGAAGCGATTCCACGCATCCGCCGCCCGTCGGCTATTCACACCACCGACCAGATCGTCGGCCAGGCGGCCCGCAACGGCTGGACCGTGGGCATAACCGCCGAGGACCTGGTGGGCGCCCAATGCAGCACAGTCATCGGCCTGCACCCGCGCAGCGAGGCGTGGCTGTCCGGCGATCGTATGGCCGGGGTGTGGTACGAGAATCAGGCCGAGGCCAGTGCCCACCAGCACGCCATGGACGTGGTGCCGTACGGGCGCTTCGAGGCCATGGCGGTGAGCCCGCTGGTGAGCGGCCGGCTCAATCCGCCCGACATCTGCCTGATCTATGCCACGCCGGCGCAGATGATCCTGTTTATCAACGGTCTGCAGTGGACGGGCTACCGGAAACTGCAATGGGGTTGCGTGGGCGAATCGTCCTGTGCCGACTCCTGGGGCCGGGCCCTGGCCAGCGGCGAGCCCAGCCTGTCCATTCCCTGCTTTGCCGAGCGCCGCTACGGCGGCGTCATGGAAGACGAGCTGCTTATGGCCCTGCCGCCCAGCTTCCTGCCCAAAACGCTGGCAGGCCTGGAAGCCTTGTCGGGCAACGGCTTGCGCTACCCGATCGCACCCTACGGCGTGAACAACGATGTCCGCGCCGGCATGGGAGTCAGCTATGAAGGATGAAGCACCTGTACGGCCTGCCGGATGGGCCCGTCGTCGCCGGCCTGGCTCCAGGCAGCCAGCCGTTCCCAGCGCAGAGCCAGCAGTGTGGGCGCTCCGGCATAGGTAGCAAACTCGCGGTACTGCGGGTACTTGCGGTGCAGCGCGGCGGCCACGCGCTCCAGCAGGTCGCTGTCGTCCCGCTCCACCCAGGCCGGGCCGTCCAGGCGCACCCACCACAACTCCCGCCAGTCGTCGCTGTAGGCATCCAGCAGCAGGCTGGCGCGGCCGTGGCTTTCCACATTCCTCACCCGGGCGAGGCGGGCCGTGTCCTTGCGTTTGCCGTCCACGGGCGAAAAGATGCAATCGGCCTCGGCGGCGAATACCACGGGCAACACGTGAGGCGCCCCGGCCGGCGTCAGGGTCGCCAGCCGCGCCACCGGCCAGTGCTCGAGCAGGGCGCCCAGCGTGGCGTCGGCAATCTTCACCGCTCCACCATCAGCCGGCCGAGGCTGCGGCGCAATCCAGATCCGACAGGCGTCTAAATTCCGCCAGAATGCGCTCGCCCTGGCGATGCGCAAGAATCTGCCCCTCGAGCACGCGATACTGATTTTCTGCGGCCAGGCGCGGTTGCTCTACCGTCGCCCAGTGCACCAGACCATCCCAGAAGCGGTCGATGAGTTCGGCACCGGATACCGTGCCGCCATCCACCGTGCGCAGAGTCAGCTCACGCAACTCGCCCAGATACAGGCGTAACGAGCGCACGTGTATTTCCTCGTCAGTGCGGATGCGCTCGACGATTTCCGCGGCTTCCTCGGCGGCAGCGCGACGGTCGGCGAACAGCTCCGGGCTGCGCAGGATCGCCTGGGTGGCGGCGAAACCGATCTCGGCCCGGAACTCGATGAGCAGCAGGTTCATGAGAAAGCTCAGCAGGCCCTCATGGGCCGGTTCGAGCTCGGGCATCCAACGCTTGCCGGACTCCGGCCGGGCAATGCTCTCCGGTGGCTCCACGTCAGCATAGGCGTTCTCGCCGAAGACCAGATCACGCAGGACGAACCACATGACGTCGTGACCGCCGATGCCCTTGTCCGGCTCGCCGCCCTCGTCGATGCCGTGAGCCACCAGCAGCCCCTTGTTCAGGTGGCCGATGGCCATGCCGGAAATATCCTCCACCACCACGTCGGCCAGGTCGGGAAACTGCATTTCAGCCAGCACCCGGCCGCGGCCTTCGATCTTGCCGGTGATGGTCAACGTGTTCCAGAACGGCGCGCCCAGCCCCTCCCGCAACAGCAGCCGCTGCTGCTCCGGGTTGGGCATGCGCGGTCCGGTGAGCAATGAAGCTTCGGCCGCGAACAGCTCGCCGCCGCGCCGGCGCAGCGCTTCGGTCCAGGCGGCCAGGGCTTCGTTGCGGCCTCGGGCGCGCGGCGGGCAATAGCGGCCGTCGGCGAGAAACCCGCCATGCAGGCGTCGCCCCGCGACCTCATGGGGCCGGGCGAAGTCGTGCTCCGAGAACAGTTCCGCCTCGCTGAATATCAATTCGCTCATGGCTGCTCCTGGGCGCCCGGCCGGATTCCACACATCTTCAGTCTACCCCCTTGAAATCCCTCCGGCAGTACCCATTTCCAGCAATGCAGGAGTGGCAGTGTGGTGTATCGCAAATAATGTGGCGCTCTGAGGCTCTCTGCGGCTTCGGGGCAAGGCGCGCCGAGGAAGGCGTATCTGGTGATACGTCGACGAGGTGCAACGCAGATCCCGGAGCCGCAGAGAGCCTCCCTCCGGCGCTTCGGCGCGGTCCCTGGGCCTGCGTTGGCGGTGCTTGACGTGGGGCCTGCCACACCGGCGCACCGCCGCCTTGTCCAGGAACCGCACCGGAGCGCAGAGCGCTACATTATTTGCGATACACCACACTAGTTGACGTGCTTCACCAAGGAGGAGCTGAACATGAACGGTAACTTGTCTCCCTTCGATCGTCTGTTCGACGAGCTGTGGCGATTCGACCCGGAGTGGAGCGGCGCATTCTCTCCGGCGCCGTGGTTCTCCGGTATTCGCTCGGTCCGTCAAGGAACTTATCCGCCACTGAACGTGGGCTCGAGCGCGGACAGCGTGGATGTCTACGTCTTCGCGGCGGGCATGGACCCGCAGAGTCTCGACGTATCTCTGCAGCAGAATCTGCTCACGTTGTCGGGAATTCGCCGGGAGGAGCCCCGTGAAGACGCCACCTATTACCGGCGCGAACGTTTCACCGGCTCGTTCCAGCGGGTGCTGACGCTGCCCGAGGACGTGGACCCGGACAAGGTGGAAGCCACCTACCGGGAAGGCGTTTTGCACGTGCGCATCGGCCGCCGGGAAGAGGTGAAGCCGAAGCGCATCGAGGTTCACTGAGCGCCACGTTATATTCGCCAAGGAGGTCAACATGAGCGAGGTAACCCAGCAGAATCGACGGACTGCCGACGTGGCTTCACGGGAGCAGACCAGCCCGGAAAGCGCCCGGCAGAACGTGCTGCGGCCGGCCGGGGACATCTTCGAGCACGACGGCGGCATCACCCTGCTGCTCGACATGCCCGGCGTAGCAAAGGAGCGGCTGGACATTCAGACCGACCGCAACAACCTGACGGTCGAGGGTGAAGTGAAGTTCGACATGCCCGATGACACCGAGCCGCTGCACGCCGACATTCGATCGACTCACTACCGCCGCAGCTTTTCGCTGTCGGGAGAACAGCTCGATACCGACGCCGTCCAGGCCAGCCTGAAGGACGGGGTGCTGCGCATCGACATCCCCAAACGGGCCGAGCTGCGGCCGAGGAAAATCGAGGTGAAGACGGGCTGACCGGCAATACCCGCGGGCGGGCCTTACGGCCCGCCGTTCCTTTCATCCGGCAGCAGAGGTAGCATCCCGGGCTCTGCCAGCGAGAGGTTGCACCATGCGTGATGCCCTGATCATCGCCCTGCTGCTGCTACTGACCAGCCCCACCCTGGCCGACAATTACCTGTTCGAGGATGCCAGGGTGATTACCCTCACCGAGGCGGGCACGCTGCGGGCGGACCTGCGCGTCGTCGACGGCCGCATCGCCGCCATCGCCCCGAACCTCGAAGCCGCTGCGGACACCGTCGTGGTGCATGTGAACGGCGGCTACCTGATGCCCGGACTGGCGGAAATGCGCGCCACGTCCCGGCCCGGAGCAGATGTATCTGCCGGCAGAACTGGCGGATCGCTACCGCGACCGGTTATCCCAGGCCGGCCAGGGCGCGGCCCAGGCCAAAGAGGCCCTGAAGGTGCGCAAGCAGATCATCAAGCGGTTGCATGACGCCGGGGTCGGCGTGCTGCTGGGCGCCGACTCACCGCAGATCTTCAACGTACCCGGCTTCGCCATACACCGCGAACTGCAGGCCATGGTGGCGGCAGGACTGTCGCCGGAAGAGGCCCTGCGCACCGGCACCACGGCACCGGCCCGGTATTTCGGCCGCAGTGAAGATTTCGGCGCCCTGCGCCCCGGGCTCAGCGCCGATCTGGTCTGGATTGACGGAGACCCCACCGCCGACATCGGCAACGCGGCGAAAATCCGCGGCGTCATGGTCCGCGGCCGCTGGCTCGACCGCGACGAACTCGACGCCGGTCTGCAAGCCATCGCCGAGCGGTAGTTGTGGATTCAGCGCAGCGACGCGCCCAGAATGTCGCGGGCGATGATATGGCGCTGTACTTCACTCGGCCCCTCGCCGATGCGGCGGATGCGCATCTCCCGATACCAGCGCTCGAACGGAAAATCCTTGGTGACCCCATAGCCGCCGAACATCTGGATGCAGCGGTCCACCACCCGGCCGCCGGCCTCGGTGGCCACCAGTTTGGCCATGGCTGCCTCTTTGCGGAAATCGTCGCCACGCTCTGCCCGGTGGGCCGCCTCCAGGGTGAGCCAACGCGCATTTTTTATGTCTATCTCGTTGTCCACCAGCATCCATTGAATGGCCTGGCGGCTGGACAGCGGTGCGCCGAATGTCTCACGCTGCGGCACGTACTCCAGCGCCATCTCATGCGCTTTGATGGCCACACCGATGCAACCGGCCGCATAGGGAATACGCTGACGCGACAGCCGGTCATTGGCGATGGCGAAGCCCCGGTCCACCTCGCCTAGCACGTTGGCGCCAGGCACCCGCATATCGTCGAATGACAGCTCCGTGGCGTAGCGCGCGGCTCGCAGGGTATGGACGATGCGCCGGACGTGAAAGCCCGGCAGGTCGGTGTCGACGATGAAACAGGTGACGCCGTTGCGGCCTTTGTCAGGCGACGTGCGGGCGAACACCAGGCCGAAATCGGCCTTGTCGGCACCGCTGATGAATATCTTGCCGCCGTTGATGATCCAGTCATCGCCGTCGGGCGAACTGCGTTCGCCTTGGCGCTCGCTCCGCGAGCGCGCGGCTATCCGTTCGGCTTGGCGCTCGCTCCGCGAGCGCACGCGTACGGCGCGGGTTCGAATCGCCCGGGCCGGATCGCTGCCGCCGGAGGCTTCGGTGAGGCCGAAAAAGCCCTTCTTCTCGCCGCGCAGCAGCGGAAACAGATAGCGCTCCTGCTGATCCTGATTGGCTTCGAACAGCTGCGCCAGTCCGGCACCGCCAAACACGCCGTAACAGGGCGCATACAGTCCGGCCCGATGCTGTGACATCTCTATGGCGATGAGCGTGCGCGTCACCAGATCCAGCTCCGGGCCGCCGTACTCAGGTGGTATGTCCATGCCGTACAGGCCCATGGCCCGGGTCCTGGTCACCAGCCGGTCCCGGTCCGCGGCTTCCAGCTCATCGGCATCCGGGTCGAGATGCATTTCCAGCGGCACGATTTCTTCGCGCACGAATCGCCGCACCGTGGCAACGATGAGTTCCTGTTCTTCGCTGAGCGCCAGATCCATGAGGCTTACCCCGGACTCAGCCGACCAAGCCCCGCGACATCCCCGTTGCCAGGCGGCAGGGCACCGTCGAATGCGCGGTGCGCCATGAGCAGTTCCTGATAGCGGGTCAGATAGGCCGTCGTGACTTCATAGCGATACCGGGCCGCGCCGGGCTGCGCAGCCACTGCGGCCTGAATCTCGCCGCGCAGACCGAACAGGCTGCGGCCGCCGGCATAGCCCACGAACAGCACGGCACCGCCGCTGTCGGCAAGCTCGAACACGCCCATGTGGCCCGGCAGCGTCTGCAGATCGCCGCAGTCCTGCCACGGTTTGTCGAGCCGCACACCCATGGCTCAGTCGTCACGCTTTTTCGGCATGATGGAGATCTCCATGGGGGCAAAGCTTTCCATGTCTACGTCGATCAGATACGGCCCCGGCGCCGCCATGCCGGCGTCCAGGGCTTCGTCGAACTGGGCGACACTGGCCACCCGGCAGCCCGGAACCCCCATGCTCTCCGCCATGCGCGCAAAGTCCACCGTACCGAGATCGGTTTCGTTAATGCGGCCGAAGCGGGTCTCCTGCAGCCAGCGCAGCACGCCGTAGCCGCCGTCGTTGAACACAACGATCACCAGCGGCAGCTGATACTGAGCGCAGGTGGCCAGTTCGGTGGCGTGATACATGAAGCCGCCGTCTCCGTGAATCAGCAGGGTCTGGCGGCCTGTGGCCAGAGCCGCACCGATGGCCAGCGGAAACCCCGGACCGATGGCGCCGGACACCGGGTTCATGGTGGTCCGCGGCTCATAGATGGGAAAAAGCTGATTGCCGAAGTTGTAGGCCGCGATAGTCTGATCGCGCACGAAGATGCCGTCCCGCGGCAGCTTCTCCCGCATGAGGTCCATGACCCGCGGATAATCGTCGCCCAGCCGCCTGCGCATGGCGGCATGCACGCCGTCGCTGGCTTCCAGGACGGTGGCGTTGAACTGCGCATCGTTGCCGGAGACATCTACCAGGGACTGGTTTATGGCTTCCAGCGCCAACCGGGCATCCGCGGCCAGACCCAGGTCCGCGCTATGGGTCCGGCCGATCATGGCCGGATCGATATCGATCTGCAGCAGCCGTCCGGGCGGCTTGAAGCGCGACGCCTGCCCATCCACGCCCACGGCGAATCGGGTGCCGACCGCCAGAGTAAGGTCCGCCTCCTGAATGGCCTGATACATCCCGGCGCTGGTGTAGAAGTTGCCAATGCACAGCGGATGGTCCTCCGGCAACGCCCCGCGGCCATCCGCCGACGTGAGTACCGGTGCATCCAGGGTTTCCGCCAGCCGCCGCAGGGCATCGCCGGCACCCGCGGCCACCACACCGCCGCCGGCGACGATGACCCGACGCCTGGCATCGGTCAGATGCTCGGTAAATTCTTCCAGCCTCTGCGGATCGGGCTGATGCACGCTGGCTGCCGGCACAGCAAAGTCGACGGGCTGCGCTTCGGCATACTGCAGATCGATGGGTATCTCGATGGCACCAGGCGCCGCCCGCCCGCAATGGATGTCCGCCACCACGGCGTTCAGCGCCGGCGCAAGCTGGGAAACATGACGCGGACTTTCCACCCGCCGGCACACACTGCGCAGCATGGCCACCTGGCCTTCCGCTTCGTGAACGTAACCGATGCCCTTGCCGTAGTAAGCCGTCTCCGCCTGGCCGGTGATGACCAGCACCCGCGACGACGCATACTGCGCCTCATAGAGCCCGGTGATGGTATTGCTGGTACCCGGTCCGGTGCTGGCGATCATCACGCCCATCTGGCCGGTAGCCCGGGCGTAGCCGTCCGCCGCGTGAGTACCGGCCTGCTCGTGGCGAACATCGATGATGCGGGTTCTGCCGAGCCGGTTGATCGCGTCGAACAGCGGCATATTGTGAATGCTGACGATGCCGAAGACGTCGCGCACGCCCATCTGCGCCAGCGCCTCGGCCACCAGGTCGGCGCCGCTGAACGGTGAGCTCATGCCCTCCCCCTGTATGCCCGCGTCGTGGCTGGGAAGTTAGCAGTTTTGCTGCGCCGGTACCAATGGGGCTGCAAGGGGGTTGGGGTCGATCCCTGAGCAACACTTTACTTCGCGTTGGCGTGGTTGTAGTCGGACGGACTCATACGCCGCTGGGAGCCTTAAAGCTTCGTAAAGTGTTGCTCAGGGCTCGCCCACCCACGCCCTTTCAGCCCCCTACCGGCTGGGGGGGGGTGTGAGACTGACACGTCCCTCCCTGTCGCTTGTCGGGATGATGCGGTTTCCTGTGGTGACGGCGCTGCCGCACGGCGGCACGGCGGCACGGCGGCCAGCAGTATGCGAGCGCATCCCATGCCTCTCCCCAACGCCGATGTTGGATGGACGGTGATGGGTGGGCGGCGACGGAGGAACGCTTGCTGGAGCTTTCAGGCTCCCATCTACAAACGCGCCCGTCCAACGGCAATGTCGCCACGCGTAAGCAAGCGTTCCTCCGGCGGCGAGCGCCACCCATCCCACCGACCGGCCAACCCGGCAGGGATAGCAGGCCTGACAGCGCACTTAATCCGCACCAGCCGGAAGGCCACCCGTGCCGGCGGCGCCCGGCCACCCATCCCACCGACCAACCAACCCGGCAGGGCGAGCAGGCCGGCAAACGCCGAACATGGACGACCCACCCAGCGTCTGATAGCTTTCCACGCCATCGTCACCACCACACGCGAGGAGTCATCTATGCCCGTAGAAGAAGGTAAAGCCGCGCCGGCGTTCACGCTGAAAGACGCCGACGGTAACAAGGTTGCCCTGAAGGATTTAAAGGGGAAGAACGTGGTGGTTTACTTCTATCCGAAAGACGACACGCCGGGCTGCACCAAGGAAGCCTGCGGCTTCCGCGATCTGTGGAAGGAGATTCAGAAGACCGACACGGTGGTTCTGGGCGTGTCCCCCGACGACGGCGCGAGTCATCAGAAGTTCGCCAGCAAGTACAAGCTGCCGTTCACCCTGCTCAGCGACCCGGACAAGTCAGTCATGGAGAAGTACGGCGCCTGGGGCGAGAAGAACATGTACGGCAAGAAGACCATGGGCGTCATCCGCTCCACTGTACTCATCGGCCCGGACGGCAAAGTGAAGAAGCACTGGAAGCGGGTCAGCAAGGCGGAGACCCACCCCGAAAAAGTGCTGGAGGCCATCAACGCCGGCTGACTACTGCCTCAACTGAGCAATGGCGTAGGTAACCACCACATAGAGGGCCATGAGCAGGGGCACGTAGCGCCCGATGAGGTAGATGCGCCACTCGAACCAGCGGCTCGCCGTGCCGAGGACCGTGCGTATGTGCTGCGGCGGAACGAACCAGCAGAACAGCGCGGCACCCAGCACCCCGGAAAAAATGATGACGTTGCCGCCAGCGATACGGTCCAGCACCTCGAGTACAGGCTCGCCGGCGATCTGCCATTGCAGCGGAGTGAAGCTCAGTGCCGACGCGGCACCCAGTACCAGCATCAGCGAGGTCACCACGAGCACGGCGCTGCCGTTGCGCAAACGAAACTCCTCGGCGACAGCAGCAGTCATGACCTTCAACCCGGCCAGGCTGGAACTGAATGCCGCGGCAAAGAACAGCCCGAAGAACAGCACGGCCAGCCATGCTCCGCCAGGCAGACCGTCAAACACCCGCGGCAATGTCTCGAAAGCAAGCTGGCTGCCTTCGTCGGGCGCCAGACCCAGGCTGAAGACGAATGGGAAGATCATCCAGCCGGCAAGCAGCGCAACGCTCGTCTCGACGCCAGCCACGATGATGCAGGCCCGCGGCACATGGGTCTTGCGCGGAATGAAGCTGCCGTAGGTCACAAGGTAGCCCTGGCCGATGGCCAGCGAATAGAACGCCTGGCCGAAGGCGAACGCCCACAGCTTGCCATCGCCAAGGCGGCGCCAGTCGACGTCGAAGAAGAACGACTTGGTCTGCTCCCAGCCCGGCGTGCGGCTGGCTGCGAACACGAGACCGATGATCACCACGAGCAGCACGGGCATCAGCAACTTGGATATCTGTTCAATGCCGCGCACATCGCGGGCCAGCACCAGGGCGGCAAGCAAGGTCACGACGGCGAACCACCCTAGCGACGCATACCCGGCCGAGAACGCGTCGAAGCCCTTCAGATCACCGCGCACGGCGTCCACCGCGTAACCCAGCGTCCACCCGGTGATCACCAGATAATAGCTGGTGATCACCATGGTAATGAGCACCACGAACCACCCGTAGACCACGCCGAAGCGCCCGATCTGACGGAAAGTCTGCACGGTGCTGCCTTTGGCCAGTCGGCCGGCGGCCACCTCGAGAATCATGATAGGCATGACGACGACGACGAGGGCCAGCAGATAGGCGACGATAAAGGCGCCGCCGCCGTTCTCGCCGGCGATATAGGGGAAGCGCCAGAGATTGCCCAGACCCACCGCCGCGGCCGCCATGGAAGCGATGAATGCGGGCTCAGACGTCCACTCCGCCCGGGATTCTTCGACGAATTCGTGCCGTGTGCTCAAACCACGGGCTCCTGCCCTGCTGCAGCAGGCACCAGTGTAGCCGCGGCGGCAGAAGCACATCACCCCGGTAAATTCCGAAACTACACAACTGGCAAAACCCGGCTGCGCTGTGCAAAACTCGATACGGGAACGAAAAGCGACAGCCACCAGGGGGAGAAACGAATGAAGTTCGGCATATTCTACGAGCACCAGCTGCCGCGGGACTGGGACGAAAACAGCGAGCACAAGCTGCTCAAACAGTCACTGGATCAGATCGAGCTGGCGGACGAGCTGGGCTACGACTACGCCTGGGAGGTGGAGCACCACTTCCTGGAGGAGTACTCCCATTCGTCGGCGCCGGAGGTATTCCTCGGCGCAGCGAGCCAGCGGACGAAGAACATCCGCCTGGGACACGGCATCATCCAGCTCACCACCAACCACCCTGCCCGGGTGGCGGAGAAGGTGGCCACTCTGGATCTGGTATCCGACGGACGTGTGGAGATGGGCCTGGGTGAAGGCGCCTCCGTGACGGAACTGCATCCGTTCAATCTGCGTTTCCGCGACAAGCGCGACGTCTGGGAAGACGCAGTGCGCGCTACGCTGCCCATGTTCTGGAATCACGGCTGGGAATACGATGGCGAGTTTTTCAAGTTTCCGCTGCGCGCCGTGGTGCCGAAGCCCCTGCAGAAACCGCATCCGCCGCTGTGGGTAGCCTGCTCCCAGCTCGACACCATCAAGTATGCGGCGCACCGCGGCATGGGGGCCTTGTGCTTCAAGTTTGCCGACATCGAAGCCGCCAAAGCCTGGGTGCACGCCTACTACAACACCTTTACCCGCCATCAGGAAAAGCTCTGCGACTACCAGGCAAACCCGAATATCGCCGTGGTGGCAGGCTTCATGTGCTGCGAAACTGATGAGGAAGCCTGGGAAAAAGCCGATGGCTGGACATTCTTCCAGTTCGCGCTGCAGCTTTACAACAAAGAAGGTCCATTCGAACCGGGCACGGTGAATTTCTGGGAACGCTATCTGGAGTGGAAGCAGACGCCGGCCGGGCAGAAGCGCACCGGTAGCGAGCTCATCGGCTCGCCGGAAACCATCCGCGAGCGCTTAGCCGAGCTCGAAGCGGCCAATGTGGACCAGGTGATCCTGCTGAATCAGGCGGGCAAGAATACGCATCAGGACATCTGTGACAGCCTGAAGCTCTTCGCGCAGACGGTGATGCCGGAATTCCAGGGCCGCGAAGACGAACACCAGGCGTGGAAGCGTTCCGTACTGGCCGGCGAAACGGTGCTGGAAGACATCGATACCGAACCGTTCAACGTGACGCGAGGCCGCAAACCCACGCTGCCGTCCACCAAGGAAGGCCGCGACATGGTGTCCGGCGCCGTGGGGCGTCCGGAATCCAAATCGGTCAACAGCTGAGGGGCAACATCATGAGCGAACCGAACTCCTACGCCGCCGGGCGCAAGATGTATGACTCCGACAGCCACGTGATGGAGACCCTCACCTGGCTTACCGACCATGCGAAACCGGAACAGGCAGGGCTGATCAAGCCCCTGGCCACCGAGAAAGGCGGTGCCGGTGTGCGCAAGGCCATCGAGAAAGCAGCGGCTCGGCGCGCTGATCCGCAGGCCACGCAGGAACTGCTGCAGGAACCCCTGATCTCCGGCCCCAAGGGCTGGGCGGCGTACGGCGCATCTTCGCCCGAAGAGCGTTCCCACGCCCTGGATCTGCTGGGTTTCGAAAAGCAACTCGTGTTTCCCACCTTCGCCATGGGCCAGTTCGCGTTCTCCAGCAACCCGGACAAGCTCTACGGCGGCACCGACATGCTCAATCGCGCCATGGGCAGCTTCTGCGGCCACGACCCGCGACTGCTGGCGGTGGGCTTCGCACCCCTCAATGATCCCGCGCTGGCGCTCGAAGCCGTCCAGGGCGGCCTGAAACAGGGCATCAAGGCATTCTGGCTCAAGTCCGACCCGGCCGGCGGACGCTCACCGTCGCACCTCGACTACGACCCCATCTGGGATCTGCTGCAGCGCGAGCGGGTACCCATCGTTCTGCACATCGGCGGCGGGCGCGGCCTCGACAAGGATTACCACGAGACGGGACACCCGCCGGTCATCCGACTGGCTGGGCGGCGGCGAGAACCTGCGGGGCAAGGACTACCACGCGATCTCCCATTCACCGCAGAACTTCCTCACGGCGCTGATCTACGATCAGGTGTTTCAGCGCTTCCCGGAGCTTCATTGCGGCGTCATCGAACTCGGCGCCACCTGGGTACCCGGCTTCCTGCGGATTCTCGATCAGGGGCATCGGGCTTTCCGCAAAGCCGAGCCGCTGCTGCAGAACCTGGAACTGACGCCTTCCGAGTTTTTCCGCCGCCAGGTTCGGGTCAGCCTGTTTCCCTATGAAGACATCGGCTGGCTCATCGAACAGAGCGGCGAGGAAATCTTCATGTTCGCTTCCGACTACCCCCACCCGGAAGGCGGCCGCGACCCGATCGGCAAATTCGACGCCAGCCTCGATGCCGGACAGGTGGCCGAACCAGCCAGGGAACGCTTCTACCACAGTAACTTTGCGAACCTGTTCCATATGGAGGCGTAGGCGCCGTCAGTCGTTGGTATGTTTGAGACGGTCCATGGCCTGGTCGATTCTGTCGCGCCATTCCAGGGGGCGCTTGATACCGATGAATCTGACTTCGGCGTTGTCCGAGCCGGCTGAATAGAAGGCCAGATTGCCCACGCCCAGAATGCGCTGCAAGATGCCCTGATCGAGCTCGACGCTGCGCACGTCACGGATGCGCACACTCTGCTGGTTTCTCGAGATGATGCCGTAGTGGCGGGACACCCGGCTGTCATCGATGCTGAACTTCCAGGAGAAGCGTTTGAAGGCGATGATGAGCAGGACCACCAGGGCAGCGGCCAGCCACAGCCCGGCGGCAAAGGTCCCGCCAGCATCGATACGGCCTGCAGCGGTTATGGCGGCCGCCGCCAGCAGCAGCAGGACGATGACAAAGCCGAACCAGTAGTTTCTCCAGGCTGGTCGAAACTGGGCATTGATGACGGACATCCGATCCTCCTTCAAGTCGACGGCGGCGCGCTATCTTCGAGCGTACGGCGGAACCGATCAATGCCCGCGCCAGACGTCAGCCGCACGAAATGTATGTGAGAGAACTCCGACCTTGCCATGAAGCTGAGCATTTGGCGACGCTTGCGGCAGTGTTGCCGGGGTTCATTGGTCGGCTTGTCCCTGCCGGGTTGGCTGGCCGGTGAGATGGGCGGCCGGTCGGTGACGGAGGACCGCTTGCTTACGCGTGGCGACATTGCCGTTGGACGGGCGCGTATGCAGATGGGAGCCTGAAAGCTCCAGCAAGCGTTCCTCCGTCGCCGCCCACCCATCACCGTCCATCCAACAACGGCATTGGGGAGAGGCAGCGGGATTCGCTTGGTATCAGATTGACTCACCCTGGTGGCCGTCGTGCCGCCTTGCTGCAGCAGCGTTTCCGCAGGCGACCGCACGATCCATACAGGCGACAGGGCGGGGCGTTTCAGCTTCATCTACGCCTGCCGACATGGGGCTGAAAGGGCGTGGGTAGACGAGGGCTGAGCATCACTTTGCGTAGCTTTCAGGCTCCCAGCGGCACAGGAGCCAGACCGGCTACAAACACGCCAACGCGGAGCAAAGTGATGATCAGCTCTCGGCGCCACCGACATTTCAGCCCCACTACCGGCCCCGCGAGGTAAAGTATTGCTCAGGGATCGCCGCCACCGACATTTCAGTCCCACCACCCATCGACATCACTGGAGCAACCGTCATGTGGAAGGAATTTCAGGAGTTCATCGCCCGGGGCAACGTCATGGACCTGGCCATCGGCGTCATCATCGGTGGGGCGTTCGCCCTCATCGTCCGCTCGCTCACCGACGATATCATCATGCCCATCGTCGGCGCGCTGTTCGGCGGTTTCGACTTCTCAGACTACTTTCTGGCACTCTCATCGAACGTCGAAGCCAGCACGCTGGCCGCCGCCCGGGCCCAGGGCGCGGTTCTGGCCTACGGCAATTTCCTCACGACGCTCATCAACTTCCTGATCCTGGCCTGGATCATCTTCATCATGGTGAAAGCGGTGAACAACCTGCGCCGCCGGGTGATCAAAGACAAAGCCGAACCGGCAGTCCCGGAGGCGCCGCCGGCGGACGTGCAACTGCTGACCGAGATCCGCGACCTGCTGGCCAGAGATCGCTAGGGGCATCAGCCCACGGTGACCGTGTGCCGCAGCGTGCCGATGGGCTTGACCTCCACTTCGATCTCGTCGCCTTGGTCCATGAACACCGGCGGAGTACGCGCAGCACCCACACCGCCGGGCGTGCCCGTGACGATGACATCACCCGGGATGAGTTCGCAGAACGTGGAGCAGTACTCGATGATGTCGCCGAAATCGAACACCAGCAGATCCGCCGTGGCGTTCTGCATCACCTGGCCGTTCAGCCGGGTAGTGATCTCCATCTCAGCGACATCACCGATCTCATCCGGAGTGACGAGCCACGGCCCGAAGCCGCCGGTAGCGGGAAAATTCTTGCCGGCGGTGAACTGTGACGTCTGACGCTGGTATTCACGCACGCTGCCGTCGTTGTAGATGCTGTAGCCGGCCACATGGAAAGACGCCTGGGCCTTGGGAATGCGTCTGCCGGCCTTGCCGATGACCAGAGCTATCTCGCCCTCGTAATCCAGGGTGTTCGATTCCAGCGGACGCACCATGGGCTGCTCGTGCGCCACCTGCGCGTTGGCGAAGCGCACGAAGATGGTGGGAAAGCCCTCGCCGCCGCGGCCCGTCTCTTCCTGATGAGCCTTGTAATTGAGGCCCACGCAGAGAATCTTGTCCGGATTCGGCAAAGTCGGCAGATAGGTGAGCCCCGCCAGCGGCAGATCGGCGGTATCGCCGCACAACTCCACAAGGTCCGACAGCGCATCCGCGGCAATGGCCGACTTCAGGTCAGCGAACTTACCTCGCTCGCCCACATCCACCACGCCGGCACCGTCGGCGCAGACATAGCCGAAGGTGGGAGAACCATCACGCAGAAACGACAGCCAGCGCATGGCGGCCTATTCGAACATGATGACGTTGCGGGCGACTTCGCCGGTTTCCAACGCCTTCATGGCGTCATTCACGTCCTCGAGTTTGATGTGGCTGGAGATCATGTCATCGAGGTGCAGCTTGCCCTGCAGATACAGCTCGACGAAGCGCGGCATGTCGATACGGAAGCGGTTGGAGCCCATGAACGAACCCTGGATCTTCTTCTCGAAGAGGAAATCCACACCGTGCAGCGACACCATGTCGCCGGGTGGAATCATGCCCATGATCGTGGCCATGCCGCCGTTGCGCAGCATGTTGAAAGCCTGCTCGGCGGTGGCTTTGAGGCCGATGGCCTCGAAGGTGTAGTGAGCACCGCCGTCGGTCAGTTCCTTCACGGCTTCGATGGCGTCGGTATCTTTGGCATTGACCACGTCGGTGGCCCCGAACTTACGAGCCAGCTCGAGCTTCGACGGCACCATGTCGACAGCGATGATGCGGCTGGCGCCGGCAATGGCGGCACCGTTGACGCAGGACAAACCTACGCCGCCGCAGCCGATGACAGCCACCGTGCTGCCGGGCTCCACCTTGGCGGTATGAATCACGGCGCCGACCCCGGTGGTCACACAGCAGCCGATGAGCGCTGCACGGTCCATCGGCATATCCTCGCGGATCTTCGCCACGGCGTGTTCGTGCACGAGCATGTGCTCGGCAAACGAGCCCAGATTGGCGAACTGGGTGAGCGGCTTGCCGCCGTGGGACAGGCGTGATTCCTGATCCTGACCGCGCTTGGTTTCCGGCTCCTGGCACAGGGTCAGATGCCCGGTGAGGCAGTATTCGCAGTGTCCGCAGAACACCGACAGACAGGTGATGACGTGATCGCCGGGCTTGACGTAGTGGACGTCAGAGCCAACCTGCTCCACCACGCCGGCACTTTCGTGGCCGAGCACCATGGGCAACTGGCCCGGATAGGTGCCATTGTAGAAATGCAGGTCGGAATGACACACACCAGCCGCCACGGTGCGGATCAGCACCTCGCGAGGGCCCGGCTTGGAAACCTGGATATCCTCGATCTCCATGGGTTGATTGACCTCGCGGAATACGGCTGCCTTCATGATGACTCCCCGGTTTGCTGAAGCTTGTAACCCGAAACTTGTGGGAGCGATCTCCAGATCGCGACTGGAAAGTCGCTCCTACAGGCCACAGGCTGTTGAAAAATGTAGGTTGGCAGTTTGCCCCACGCCGCTAGAGCTGCGCAAGGCGGCCGTCGATGAGCGCCTGCGCGGCCTCGATGGCTGCAGTCAGACCACGCGGGTCGGCGCAGCCCAGGCCGGCGATGTCGAATGCGGTGCCGTGGTCCACGGATGTACGTACGAACGGAATGCCCAGCGTTGCCGTGGTGCTGGCATGAAAGTCGTGAACTTTGATGGCGATGTGGCCCTGGTCGTGATACAGAGCCAGAACCACGTCGAACTCGCCGGCAATGGCACGGTTGAACACGGAGTCGGCGGGCCATGGGCCGGATACGTTCAGTCCCGCCTGGCGCGCCGCGGTCACGGCAGGAACCAGCTCGTCGATCTCTTCGCGGCCCAGCAGCCCGCCCTCACCACCGTGAGGGTTCAGGGCTGCCACGGCGATGCGGGCACCTGGCATGCCCCAGCCTGCCAGGGTCTGGGCGGTCAGGTGCAGCTTGCTCACGACATTGTCGCGGGTCACATAGCGGGCAGCTTCCACCAGCGACTTGTGGGTGGACAGATGCACCACCCGTAACCCCGGCGTCATGAGCATGGTGGCCGTCCATGCGCTGCCGGTGAGTCGGCCGAGAATCTCCTGATGGCCGATGTCGTCCACATAGCCGGCGGCGTGAATGGCCTCCTTGTGAATGGGGCCGGTCACCATGCCCGCCAGAGACCCGTCCAGACAGGCCAGCGCCGCCGTCTCCACAGCGCGCACGGACAGCTCACCGCACTCGGCAGCCACCTGGCCGTAGCGGAAATCGGGCACGTCTATGCCCAGATCCAGCAGCGCCAGGGGCTCGCGGACCTCGCGGGGGCTGCCCACCGCCTGCAGCGGCGGCAGAATGACACCGGCCGCATCAGCCCCGGCCTGGAGCGCCCACCGGGTGCCGATGAACACCAGCGGACGGGCGGGGACACGGCCCGAGTCGTGATAGCCGGCCAGCACCCGGGCGGCGACCTCCGGGCCGATGCCGGCGGGATCTCCCAAGGTCACAGCAAGCGGCAGGGTCAGACTCGATACTGTATATTTATCCACTATGACGCCACGCCTGACAGACCTGCGGGAGAGTTTTCGAGTCTACGCCCTCTGCGTACCCTGCGGACGCATGGAGGCACTGGACCTCGATGCCGCCCTGGCACATCTGGGCAACGACGGCAGCGTCGCGGATCTGCGCGCCCGGATACGCTGCGGACGGTGCGGCGCCCGGACCCGCGACATCCGTATCGTCTATGTGGGCCCGCGGGACCGGCCGGCGGCCTTTCACTACCGGCGCCACGGGCATCCCGACACGTGAGAATCCCGGTCAATCCGGTTAACATGCGTTCACACAAAACGAAGCGGAACGCGTATGGGAATCGAGGTTGGCGGCCTGTTCGGGCTCATCGTGCTGATCCTGGACATCTGGGCCATCGTCAAGACTATTCAGAGCCCGGCCGGTACCGGCAGCAAGGTTGCCTGGATAGTGCTGATTCTGCTGCTGCCGTTGCTGGGCTTCGTGCTGTGGCTGATTTTCGGGCCCAAAGGCTGACCGTCGGCGGGTCAGAGTAGCTCGGTGGCTTCCAGAGTCAGACCGAAGCCCTTGACCCCCACGTAGTCCACTTCCCGGCCGGCGATCAGGCGGATCTTCGTCAGACCCAGTTCCCGCAGGATCTGTGCCCCTACGCCGATCTCCAGCCACTGAGCCTTGCGCGCATCCTCCTTGGTCTGGCTGGTGAGGCGATCCATCGGGACCCCCACGAAACCGGAGCGCAGGTAGATCAGCACGCCGGCCCCCAGCTTCTCGATGCGGTCGAGAGAGGCATCGAGCAGACTCGCATCGTGCTCCGTCTGCGGGCCGAACACATCGTCGATGAGTTTCTCTCGATGAATGCGCACGGGTACCGAGTCGAGCCGGCGAATATCGCCGAACACCAGCGCGAGATGCTCGGCCTCCTCGTAGCGGGTACGGTAGGCGTGGGCGCGGGCTTCGCCGATGCGCGTCTGCACACTGAACTCCAGCGTATGCTCCACCAGATGCTCGCGCTGCTGGCGATAAGAGATCAGATCGGCAATTGAGATTATCTTGAGGCTGTGGGCACGGGCGAACTCGAGCAGTTGCGGCAGACGCTGCACCGTGCCGTCGTCGTTGACCAGCTCCGAGAGCAGCCCGACCGGCGGACAGCTGGCCAGAGTGGCCAGATCGATGCCGGCCTCGGTATGCCCCGAGCGTACCAGCACCCCGCCGGTGCGGCCCACCAGCGGGAAGATGTGGCCGGGACGGACGAACTCATCCGGGCCGACGTTGTTGCTGGCCAGTGCCTGTGCCGTTGCCGCGCGCTCGTCGGCGGAAATACCGGTGGTAAGCCCCTTGACGTAATCGATGGAGACGGTAAACGCCGTGCTCATGGGCGCGTCGTTACGCGCCACCATGGGTTGGAGATGCAGGCGCTTGGCCTGGTCCTCAGTGATCGGTGTGCACAGAATGCCGCTGGTATGGCGGATCATGAACGCCACCTTCTCCGGCGTCGCTTTGCTGGCCGCCATGATCAGATCGCCCTCGTTCTCGCGGTCGTCGTCGTCGACCACCACCACCATGTCGCCTGCCGCCACCGCGGCCAGAGCATCCTCGATGCTGTCGAAACGAGTGGGCAGATCGGCGGTATTGCCGGTGGGTGGCTGGCTGGTCATGGAAGGGGCCTGCTGATAGTGTCGAAAGACAATACGCAAGAATATCACGGGGCCCCACATGGATCGATCCGACCCAGCCAAGCCGGACGTGGATGCCCTGCTCGAACAGCTTTCCCTGCACGAGAAAGTGGCGCTGCTGGCGGGTAAGAGCACCTGGGTCACCACCTCGATCCCGCGCCTCGGCATTCCAGCCGTCAAGGTCACGGATGGTCCCAACGGGGCACGCGGCTCGGGAGCAAGCGGCGCCAGCGCCGCGTCGTTTCCCGTGGGCAGTGCCCTGGCCGCCGCATGGAATCCAGACCTGGTCAGCGAGGTCGGCGCCGCCCTGGCCCAGGAGGCCAGGACCAAGAATGCCCAGGTTCTGCTCGGCCCCACGGTGAATCTCCACCGTACGCCCCTGGGCGGACGCAATTTCGAGTGCTATTCGGAAGATCCCTGTCTCACCGGGCGGATGGCCAGCGCTTTCATTCAGGGCGTGCAGAGCGAAGGCATCGGTGCGTGCATCAAGCACTTCGTCTGCAACGATTCCGAGTTCCAGCGCCACAGCATCTCCAGCGATGTGGACGAACGCACCCTCCGGGAGCTCTATCTGCTGCCGTTCGAGACGGCGATCCGGGAGGCCGCGCCGTGGGTTGTCATGTCAGCCTACAACCGCATCAACGGTATCTTCGCCAGTTCCCATGCGCGGCTGCTGCGTGACATCCTCAAAGGCGAGTGGGCATTCGATGGTGTGGTGATCAGCGACTGGGGCGCCGCCCTGGAAACTATGGCCAACTTGAGCGGCGGACTCGACCTGGAAATGCCCGGCCCGGCGCGCAGCCGCGGACAGGCCCTGGTCACTGCCGTGGAGCAGGGTCAGGCGGCGCAGGCCCATGTGGATGATGCAGCCCGGCGCGTGCTGACCCTGATCGCCCGCAGCGGCCGGTTTGCCGAGCCCGATCCGCAGCCGGAGCGCAGCGACGACCGGCCGGAGCACCGTGCCCTGGCCCGCCGCGCTGCGGCGGAGAGCATGGTGCTGCTGCGCAACCGCGGCCTTCTGCCGCTGGACCCGGCGGCCATACGGCGCCTGGCCGTGCTCGGCCCCAATGCCGAAAACGGACAGATCCAGGGCGGCGGCAGCTCTGCCGTGTTCCCGCACTATGCCGTCATGCCGCTGGCGGCCCTGCGCCAACGCGGTGCATGGCAGGTCGATCACGCGCCGGGCTGTTTCAACCACAAATACCTGCCGCTGCCCGCCCCCGGCATGCTGCATTACGCCGGCAAACCCGGGGTACGCGTGAGTCTGTTCACGGCCGATCACCTGGAGCCCGTGGCACAGCGCCAGGTGGAGCTGACCTTCAACCCCATAGGCGGCCTGGCGCTGAATACCCTGGCGTCCGGCCGGTTGGGGGAATCGTTCCGCGCCACGCTGGAAGCGGAGCTGACGGCGCCCGCGTCCGGCGAGCACCAATTCGGCTTACTGAGCGCAGGACTGGCGCGGCTGTATCTCGACGAGCAATTGCTCATCGACAACTGGACCAGCCAGCAGCCGGGCGATGCATTCTTCGGTCAGGGCAGCAGCGAACAGCGCGCCGCCACACGCCTGGAAGCCGGCTGCCGCTATGCCTTGCGCATCGAGTTCGAGAGCCGGCCGGATACCCAACTCGCCGGTGTGCGCGCGGGCGTCCTGCCGCCGCACCCGGCCGATATGCTCGGCGACGCCGTGGCCCGGGCTCGTGCCGCCGACGCCGTGGTGCTGGTGGCGGGCTCCAATGCCGACTGGGAAACTGAGGGTAACGACCGCACCAGTCTGGAGCTGCCCGGCGAACAGAATGCGCTCATCGAAGCCGTCATCGAGGCCAACCCCAATACGGTGGTGGTGCTGAATACCGGGGCCCCGGTTGCCATGCCCTGGCTGGAGCGGGCCAGCGCCGTGCTGCAGGCCTGGCTGCCGGGGCAGGAATTCGGCAATGCCCTGGCCGACGTGCTCACCGGTCAGGTCAATCCCGCCGGACGGCTGCCCTGCACCATCCCTTACCGCCTGGAAGACACCCCGGCTTTCACCAGCTACCCGGGCGAGAACGGTCATGTACTTTATGGGGAACGCATTTTCCTGGGTTATCGCTGGTACGACAGCCGCGGCATAGAACCCCAGGTACCGTTCGGGCACGGACTGTCGTACACCACCTTCGACTACCACGACCTGCAGTTGCGGCCCCGCGGCGACGCCGTAACGGCAACCGTGACCGTACAGAACTCCGGCGCCTGCGCCGGCCAGGAAGTCGTGCAGGTGTACGTGGCACCGCCCGCCGCGGGGGATCTGCAGCGTCCTGCTCAGGAACTCAAAGCTTTCGCCAAGGTATGCCTGGCCGCGGGAGAAACCGTGAACGTCGAACTGCTGCTGGAACCCCGGGACTTCGCCGTGTGGGACATCGGCAGCGGCGGCTGGCTGGCACCGGCCGGTGACTACGGAATACGTATCGGCGCGTCGTCGCGGGACATCCGTCTGCGCGCGCCCTGGACGATCCGTGAGCCTGTCAGGGCCGCATGAACATGTGGTCTTCATCACCCTGGGCGTTATCGATCTGATACTGCAGCACCGCGCGCAGATCCTCCGGGCCTTTGAGATCCCGGTAACGTTCCGCCAGCGTGGCAAGCATGGCCCGCAGCAGTGGGTCGCCGTCGATGCCGGCTTCCGCAGCCTCCGTCAGGGCGCCATCGATGTGCTCTCTGGCGATGCTGTATGCGCTCATGGTGTCTCCCACCCGTCAGCGAGGCATGCAGTGTACTGTGCCGCCGGCCAATAAAAAAAAGGCCTGTGACAACAGGCCTCGAAGATCGCTACGCGGGACCAAAATGAGTCCCAATGGCGTGTGGGGTACACACGCCTATGAAGATGCGCCAGGCCGGCATTTGGTCGCAGACCGGCGGGGCAGCGCCGCCATTGTCGGACAAACGCTGTGTCCCCAACTCTGCCCACGGGCGGTTCAGTCGCGCAGGAAGACGTTGTGCTCGCGGTCTTTGTGTACCCGGTCGGCGGCGAAGATCTGGCCGTTCATGACGATGTAGACGCCGGTTGGCAGAACCTGCACGGCAGCGAAGGCCATGCCGACGTTGAAAACCGCGTCGGTCTGGGCAAAACGGGCCGGCGACAGCGAACCCGTGAGCACGATGGTGCGGTCCGGGAGACCCATGAGGGCCCGGGCCGTGTCGGTCATGGTATCGGTGCCGTGGGTCATGACCACGCGGTGCTCCGGGCGCGCCTCGATACGCTGACGGATCTGCGCCCGCTCGGCGTCGGTGATCTCCAGACTGTCCTTGCGCAACAGGGCCAGCATCTCGAACGGCACGCGGACCTGCGCCTGACGCAGCAGATCGCCCACCACGGATTCGCCCACTTCGTAGTTGCTCTTGGCATCGAAGTAGACCTTGTCGATGGTACCGCCGGTGGTCACCACCAGAATCGGCTCCGGATCGTTCTCGGACCAGCTTGAATTCACCAGGATACTCCAGGCAGTTCCCAACCATCATAGCGGTGCCGCGGCCCCGGGGGCCACTGGCCGCCCGGGTGCCAGTTGGAGTATGTTTCCGTCGAACAGGACCGGGGAGCAAGGAACATGCGTCACGCGACTTCATACCTGAGCGGCCTGGTGCTGCTGATTGCCGGCGCCACGGCTCACGCCGCCATAGCCGTCAATCCCACCGCCGCAGACGAGCTGCCGCCGGCCATTGTCGGCGAAGGCGGCGATCCGGCGGGCAGCCATGTGCACTACCACAGTGCCAATGAGGATGCCCGCGGCTATCTGGCGGTGCCGGAGGGGGCGGGACCACATCCCGCCGTCATCCTCATCCACGAATGGAACGGCCTGGTGGATCGCATAAGGCAGACGGCCGACAGCTTCGCGGCGGAAGGCTATGTGGCTCTGGCAGCGGATCTGTACAGCGGCCGCACCGGCAGCAACCGGGAAGAGAACATGGCGCTGGTCCGCGAAACCCTGGCTGAGCCCGATGCAATCATTGCCAACCTGAACGCGGCGGTGAAATTTCTCGAGGCCCGGAACGACACCACCGGCAAGGTTGCCGCCATCGGCTGGTGCTACGGCGGCGGCGTGGCGCTGTCGTTTGCCCTCGGCAGCGACGCCCATGACGGCACCGCCATCTTCTACGGCCGCCTGCTGGACGACCCGGAGCAGATGCAGCACATACACCATGAGGTGTACGGCACGTTTGCGGAAAACGACTCGGGCATTCCGCCGGAACAGGTGCACGCCTTCGTCGAGGCGCTGCGCGCGGCCGGCGTGGAAAACGACGTGCACATCTACGACCACGTCAATCACGGGTTCTGGCTGCACGTCGACCGCGACCCGGAAACCAGCAGCGGCCCGGCGCTCGATGCCTGGCAGCGCCTCAAAGCCTATCTCGACAGAACCCTCGGCAGCTGATGCGGCTGCCCTATCGGGTGCATGCGGGCCGCGGCCCGCATCTGCTGCTGGTACACGGATTTCTCACCGGCCCGGCCCAGTGGCGGGCCAATCTGCCGGGGCTGGCTGAACACTTTACCCCCGTGACCGTTTCGCTGTGGGGACATGCCGGGGCCCCGAGCCCGACGGAGCTCGACGCCTACGATCCCCAGGCTTACGTGCGCGCCTTCGAGACCATCCGCGCAGACCTGGATATAGACGCCTGGTGGCTGCTCGGCTATTCCCTGGGTGCCGGACTCACCATCCGCTACGCCCTGAGCTACCCGCAGCGGGTCATGGCTCACGCCTTCACCAATTCCACATCGGCCATGGCCGACGAGGCCCAGCAGCAGGCCTGGCAGGACAACGCCGAGGTGTCTGCCGCACGCATAGAGAACGGCGGCCGCGCCGCCATGGAACGCATCCCGGTGCATCCCTGCCACGCCCGCAAACTGCCGGCCGATATATACGAAGCACTGTGCGCCGATGCCCGGCGCCACGACCCCGCCGGTATCGCCAACACCCTGCGGCGTACCAATCCGCGCGTGTCGGTGCGCGGACTGCTGGGTGAGAATCAGCGTCCGGCTCTGCTCTTGTGCGGCTCCCGGGAGCGCCGTTTCCGTGCGCACCGGGCCCATGCCGCCGGCCACATGCCGCAACTCCAGGTTGCCGATCTGGATGCCGGGCACGGCATGAACATGGAGGCCCCGCAGGCGTTCAACACTGCCCTGATCGACTTTCTCAGTGCATGCCGCACATCGTAGACACCCTGATCGAAGAGCGGGCCCCGGAACTCATCAGGCGGCCGCATCTGTGGCGGTCCCTGAAGCCACTGCTGTATCCGCTGCTGGGGTATAACCAGGCCCGGGCCATGGCCGATGCCATCGCGCCCCTGTCCGGCGACGCCGGCATGCGCCATCTCTGCGAAGCCGTGCAACTCGACGTACGCTGCCGGGGACTCGATCGCGTGCCGCGGCAGGGGCTGACGGTGGCTGTCGCCAATCATCCTTCCGGCATCGCCGACGGCATTGCCGTCTTCGAGGCTCTACGCCGCGTTCGCAGGGACATCACATTCTTCGCCAACCGCGATGCCATCCGCGTGTCCCCCGGCATGGCCGATGTCATCGTCCCGGTGGAATGGATGGCCCACCGCCGTGATCTCGGGCGCCGCCGGGAGACCGTGCGGGGCATGGTCCGGGCATTTCGCGAACAGCGCCTCATCGTCATCTTTCCATCGGGGCGTCTGGCGCGGCCTACCCTGCACGGGCTGGTGGAGCGGGACTGGGAGCCCACGGCATTGAACCTGGCGCTGAAGTACCGGGCACCAGTGATGCCCCTGCACGTTACGGGGCGCAATTCCTGGCTCTACTACCTGTTCTACGCCATGCACGACGAGTTACGGGACATGACTCTGTTCCGCGAGTTGTTGAACAAACGCGGCCGTACCTACCACATCGAGATTGCCGAGCCGTTTCAGCCCGAAGGTAATCCGCGCTCGCTTACCGCGGCATTGCAGCACTTCGTCAGCTACCGCCTGCCCGCGGTGAAACCCGCTTCAATCCGCCAGGTACGGTGTCACCGGCTTAGCCTGGTCATCAGCACAACTCTTGAGCACCGCCAGCGCCTCGTCGGCCTGGCGCAACCGCACCGCAACGGCCCCCTGCGGACTGTCAAAGGTCACGGTGGCCTGCAACCCCCGTTTATCGACCGCCTGCAAGGTGAGATTCGAGCGCCCGCTCAGAGCTTCTGCCGCCTGGACCACGCCTTCATACCAGCTACGCCCCCGCAGGTAGTCGAAGGCCAGCCTGCCTGCTTCGATGTCAGCGACGAAGTCATCCAGGCCGGTTTCATGAGCCCGGCCGTAAACAGCACCCTGGGGCAATACCAGCACGTTGGGCGCAAACCGGTGGCCGCCCAGATGAGTCACCTGCCAGACCCGCTCGCCCACCCGCTCGCGCAGACCCGCATAGACCGGCAGGCCGAAGCGCGCGCAGCACAGATCGCGCTGACCGTTGGTGCAGACGAAGTAATGGGCGCCGCGCAGGGATTCATGCCGGTCGGGGTGCGCCACGACGTCGCTGAGGCTGATGTCCTGCAGAAATCCGTAGCCGGATCCGGAAAAGTGCAACAGCGCACCGGGCGTGCCCACGAGCAGGCGTACTTCAGCGCTGTCGGCCTCGGGCTGGCGGATGAGCTGGGGCCGAGCCTTGAGGCCCATCTGCTGCAGTGCCGCCAGACTTTCGTCCAGCCACTGCCGCGTCGC
Organism: Gammaproteobacteria bacterium; assembly: GCA_034522075.1. GTDB lineage: Bacteria > Pseudomonadota > Gammaproteobacteria > Pseudomonadales > Azotimanducaceae > UBA7803. Next base: position 106,580 of record JAXHLO010000023.1, read on the forward strand.
AGCATCGAGGCCGCTGTCTTCCACCGCCCGGGCCTTCCAGACAGGTCTGTATTCCAGCAGCACCCAGACATCCACCGGCTCCGCCGTGCCGATCATGGGTTCGCCGGTGTTCTGTTCGCTGCAATAGACGCGGTGCGGCAAGATTGACTGGGCCCCGTGGCGTGGATCTGGTGTCATGTGACGACGGTTGTATGCGCGCCGCCGAGAAGCTAGCTTACCACCTCGATACCGAACCTACAGGGGAGCATGGTGGGGCCCACGCTGGAACTCGCGCAACGCATCGCACAGACCCGCTTCGTCGGCCTGTCGCCGGAATCGTGCACCGTAGCCAGTCAGGCGCTGCTGGATTTCATCGGCGTGGCTCTGGCGGGCCGGGACGAACCGCTGGCGCAGATTCTGCGCGCCCAGATCGAAGCCGAGGGCGGTCACCCGCAAGCGCACATCCTCGGCACGCCGCTGCGCGCCAGTGTGCGCCAGGCGGCGCTGCAGAATGGTACCGCCGGTCACGCTCACGACTACGATGACGTTCACGATGCCATGATCGGCCACCCCACGGTGCCGGTAGCACCGGCGGTACTCGCTCTCGGGGAACACCTGGGCCGCGCCGGTGCGGAACTGCTGGCTGCCTTCTGCGCCGGGGTGGAAACGGAATGTATTCTCGGCCGCTATGCCGGTACGTCGCACTACGCCCGGGGCTGGCATGCCACAGCGACCCTCGGCACCTTCGGCGCCGCCGCGGCGGCGGCCAATCTGCTCGAACTCGACGCACCGGCCACGGCGGCAGCCCTGGGTATTGCCGCCACCCAGGCTGCCGGTCTGAAAAGCCAGTTCGGTACCATGTGCAAGCCCCTGCACGCGGGACACGCGGCGGCCACCGGCGTGGAAGCCGCGCTGCTGGCCTCACGGGGCTTCACCAGCCGGCTGGACATGCTGGAGACGCACCAGGGATTCATGGCCACTCAGGCCGAGGGAGGCTCACTGGATCGATTCTATTCCGCCCTGGCCAGTGCCGAGTTCGTGCCGGACATCTGCTTCAAGTATCACGCCGCCTGCTATCTGACTCATTCCGCCATCGAGGCTGCCCTGCAGATCCGCCGCTGCAACGATCTGACCCCGAAGCGCGTTGAACACGTCGAGGTGTGGGTGAATCCCGGGCACTTCGACGTGTGCAACATCGCCGAACCGGCGACGGGTCTGGAAGCCAAGTTCAGCCTGCGTTTCACGCTGGCGTTGGCGCTGGCCGGGGAGGACACGGCCAGCATCAATCTGTATACCGACGCCCTCACCCGCAGGAAGGACCTGGTCGCCCTGCGCGACCGGGTACAGGTGCTGGCTCATGACCAGCCGCGCCCGGAGACCCACGTGCGTATCCGCACCGTAGACGGGCAGTCGTGGTCGGCCGAGGCCAATGTGGCCATTCCCGCCACCGACCTGGATAACCAATGGCAGCGCCTGGCTGAGAAGTTTCACACACTGGCCGGCCCGGTCATCGGTGCCCGGGCCGCGGAGACGGTAGAAGACTGCTGCCGCCGCCTCACCGACCTCCCGGATCCGAGCCCCTTGATTCAGGCAACAGCAGGAAACACCGCAACCGACCGGGCAAGCGCATGAGTGACACCGACAGCAGCGACGACTTCCGCGCCCGCGCCGTGCTGCTGCGCAAAGGCAACCAGTACGAAGACATGGTAGTTGACCGGGTGTTCGAGCATCACTGGGGGCGAACCATCACCGACGGCGACAATGCCGCCTTCACCAGCCAGACGCTGTCGTTCTGTCCGCTGTACTTCAACGAACCCTATGCCCGGTCCATGGGGCATCCGCGCGTACAGGTGAATCCGCTGCTGGTGTTCAACACGGTATTCGGCATGTCGGTGGAAGACCTGTCGGAAGGCGGCGGCCCGTTCCTCGGCGTCGACGGCTGCGAATTTCTGCATCCCGTGTACGTAGGCGATACCCTCACGGCCCGCAGCACGGTGAAGATCGCCCGGGATTCAAAAGGCCAGCGGAATTTCGGCATCGTCACCTGGCATACCGAAGGATTCAACCAGGACGGCGACAAGGTGGTGGAATTTCACCGGACCAACCTGGTACGCAAACGCAACCCCGGGCAGGAGTGACGACCGCCATGGCACTCACTGGCGCCAACAACTACTTCGAGGACTTCAAGGCAGGCCAGGTGTTCCGCCACGCCCGCGGCAAGACCATGTGCGAGCAGGACAACGTGGGCATCACGCTGCAGGTACTGAACACCGCAGAAGCCCACTTCAACGAAGATCTCATGCAGAAAAATGCCATGGGCCGCGAGGGCTGGAACTCGCGGCTGCAGTTCGGCGGCGTGACCATTGCCATGGTCATCGGCCTGGCCATGCAGGATACCGGCGAAAATGCCGTCAAGGAACTGTCCCTCGATCGCATCCGCCTCAAGGCACCGGTGTTTCACGGCGACACGCTCTATGCCTATACCGAGGTCCTGGCAGTCGAAGACGGCGAACTGGACGATGCCGGCATCGTCACCTTCAAGCACTACGGCGTGAACCAGAAAGATTCCGTGGTGTTCGAGGGCGAACGCCGGGTACTGATCAAGCGCAAAAGCCACTATCTGAGCAACGGAAGAGACGCATGAATCCACAACCGAATCAGACGACGGGACGCCCCAGACGGGCGCGGCGCTGCCAACTCTCGGTGCCCGGCAGCTCGGAGAAGATGCTTTCCAAAGCCGCCGGCCTGGAGGTCGACCACGTCTTTCTCGACCTCGAGGACGCCGTGGCGCCGAGCGCCAAGGCTGATGCGCGCGGCAAGATCGTTGCCGCCCTGAATGGTCTGGCGTGGAAGCCGCGCACCTTGTGCGTACGTATCAACGACGTGGATACACCCTGGTGCCATGACGACATCATCGAGGTGGTCAGCGGCGCCGGCGAGAAACTCGACACCATCATGCTCACCAAGGCCAAACGGCCCGAAGATGTCGTGTTCGTTCACCTGTTACTCGATCAGCTCGAAGCCAAACTCGGTTTGCAGCGCCGTATCGGCATCGAGTGCCTCATTGAAGAGGTGGAAGGCATGATGCAGGTGGAGCAGATCGCCGCCTGCTCCGACCGTCTGGAGTGTCTGATCTTCGGCATGGGCGACTATTCCGCCAGCCAGCAGATGCAGCTGGGCTACGTGGGCTCCTCGGGCACCTATCCGCCCGACGTGTGGCACTATCCGCGCTACAAGATGACCATCGCCTGCCATGCCAACGGCATCGACCCGGTGGACGGGCCCTATGCCAACTTCAAGAGTCCCGACGGTTACACCCGCGAAGCCGAACGCGCCTACGTGCTCGGCATGGTCGGCAAGTGGGCCATCCACCCGAGCCAGGTGGAGCTGGCCAACGGTGTGTTCACGCCGGACCCTGAAACCGTGGCCGACGCGCGCAAGCAGAAGGCCGCCTACGAAGAAGCGCTGGACAAGGGCCTCGGCGCCATCAACGTGGACGGCGTCATGGTCGATGCGGCCAGCATCCGCATCGTGCAGAATCTCATCGACCGCGCCGACCTGATAGGAATGTAACCTGTGACCGAGCATTACCTGACCGAAGAACGCCGCATGATCCAGGACGTGGCGCGCGACTTCACCGCCCGGGAGGTCATTCCGGCAGCCAACGAGCTCGACCCGGTACAGGGGGATATTCCCCTGGAACTGCGCCGCAAGATGGGCGAAATGGGTTACTTCGGCATCCGCATGCCCGAAGAACACGGCGGGCTCGGCCTCGGCGTATTCGAGTATTGCCTCATTGCCGAGGAACTGGCCCGCGGCTGGATGAGCGTGGCCAGCATCATCGCCCGCGCGGCGTCGCTGATGGGTGTGGGCGGCTGGCCAGAGGAAAGACGCATCGAGCTCACCCGCAAAGCCGCCCGCGGGGAGTATCTGGCCGCCGTCGCCCTGTCCGAGCCCAACGTGGGTTCCGATCTGGCTGCGGTGAGCTGCAAGGCGGTTCTTGACGGCGACGAATGGGTCATCACCGGCAACAAGTACTGGTGCACGTTCGCCGATGGCGCCGACTACATCCAGCTGCTGGCGCGCGTGGAATCGCCGGATGATCCGGCCGCCCGCCATACGGGCCTGCGCACGTTCATCATCGACAAACCCCGGGGCGAGCTGCCGCAAGGCTGCCAGGGCTCGCCAATCCCGAAGATCGGTTACTTCGGCTGGAAGACCTGGGAGCTGGCGTTCGACGGCTGCCGCATTCCGCAAGAGAACGTGGTGACCGGCGGCGGCGGCGGTGGAGAAGGTTTCAAGAACGCCGTGAACTTCCTCAACGTCGCCCGCGCGCACACCGCCGCACGCTCCATCGGCCTGGCCCGCGGGGCTCTGGAAGACGCCATGGCTTACGCCCACGAGCGCGTGCAGTTCGGTGTCCCCATTGCCGACTTTCAGGAGAACCGCTTCAAGCTGGCGCGCATGGCCAGCGAAGTGGAAGCCGCCCGGCAACTCATGTACCACGTAGCCACACTCATGGACACCGGTCTTCCCGCCGACAAGGAAGCTGCCATGGTGAAGTGGTATGCCAGCGAAATGGCGGAACGAGTCACCTCGGATGCCCTGCAGATCCTCGGCGGCGCCGGCTACACGAAGCTGCACGCGGTGGAGCGCTACTGGCGCGACGCCCGGCTCACCAAGATTTTCGAGGGCACCAGCGAGATTCAACTGCGCATCATTTCCGACCGGCTGCTGGGCAAGCCGACATCGCGGAATATTGCTTGAGGCACGACCCGGAGCCGTCCATGGGCAACGTCGACGCCGCCTACCGCGCCACCAGAGGCAGCGCTCTGGACGTGGACCGCGAGTTTTACCGGCGCATTGCCGATGCCACCGACGGGCGCCGCTGTACGGACCAGTTCGTCATCCCCATCCGCTCAGGACGGGCCTGGGAAGTCCCCGCCGGCCACGTCTTCCGTATCGCCATCGTGGATGGGCCGCAGGTCGGCGACCTCAATCTGTGGTATCGCCACGATCCTCGTGAGCGCATGTGGGCATCCCGTACCCGGCAACTGCAGCGGGCTCACGTATCCACCTTCGACCGCCTGTGGTCGACCCTGCCTTTTCTCCGGCCCATGGCCACCATCGTTGCAGATACCCTGGAAGACTACGGCATGGATGGCGAAGGCGGACGCGTCCACGATCTGCTGGGCAGCCGCTGCGACCCATACGTGAATCAGATGCTCACCGGCGAAAGCTTCGATTATCACTGCCACTCGAACCTGGTTCGGGCGGTGGCACCCTTCGGACTCAGCGAGTTCGACGTCCATGACGTATTGAACGTATTTCAGTGCACGGGGCTGAACGATGAGGATCGTTACTTCATGAAGCCGTCTCCCGCCAGGCCGGGCGACTTCATCGAGTTCTTCGCGGAGATCGACCTGTTGTGCGCGCTCTCCACCTGCCCCGGCGGAGATCTGTCGGTACCGCTCTGGGGGCCGGACGCCCGGGACCCCATCGACGTCTGCCGCCCGCTGAGGGTCGAGGTCTACGAACTCGACCGGACCCTGCTCGACGGCTGGGCATCACCGCCGACCAACGACTACCGGGGCGCTCACGGCATGCACCGAAAGCCCGGAGATCACGCCGCTACATCGACTCCATGAACCGTGCCGACATCTGCAGGTAACCATTGGGGTCAGGATGACGGGCCCACACGGCACGCCACTCCTCACTTTCGATAGCGGCCTTCAATCCGGCATCCCTGGCTTCCTTGCTGTCCCAGCGGATAATCCAGGTGACGTTGGCCGACCCGATTGGCGAGTCGACGGGATCGCTGCCGGTAATCTCCGGCGGCAGACCTGCATCGATCCAGAAACCCAGCACATCCATCTTCGCACGCAGGACGGGCACGGCTTCTTCAGCCCAGGCCTTATAGGCGTCGAAAATATCGGGTCGGTAGTGGTAGTCGCGAATTTCGAAAATCATCCAGAATCTCCCGGTCGGTCGCAGCCAGTATCAGCATACGGCCAGGGTTTGCCAATGGCCGGGCAGGCTGCGAGACTGTGAACGCCACCGAGCAGACCTGTTTTCCCGCTAAGCACCCAGGCAGAACGACCATGAGCAACCCTGTCGACTTACCTCAGACCTTCGGAGCGCTGAGGAGCAGCGGTTTCCAGGTGCTCCCCGTCAAAGCCGAGCTGCGGCGCAATCTCATCGCCCGGCTGCGCGCCGGTGAGCCGCTGTTTCCCGGCATCTCCGGCTACGACGAAACAGTGATACCGCAGATCACCAACGCCATCCTCGGCAATCAGGACATCATCCTGCTCGGCGAGCGCGGTCAGGCCAAATCCCGCCTGATCCGCAGTCTCACCGCCCTGCTCGATGAATGGACGCCGGTGATCGCCGGTACCGAGATCCCGGACAACCCCTTCGAGCCCATCTCGGCCCACGGCCGCGAGATCATGCTAGAGCAGGGCGACCAGGCGCCCATCCGCTGGCTGCACCGGGACGAGCGCTATGCGGAAAAGCTGGCCACCCCGGACATCACCATTGCCGACCTGATCGGCGAAGTCGACCCCATCAAGGTGGCCGAGGGACGCTATCTGTCCGACGAGTTCACCCTGCACTACGGCCTGGTGCCGCGGGTCAATCGCGGCATATTCGCCATCAACGAACTGCCGGATCTGGCAGAGCGCATTCAGGTCGGGCTGCTGAACCTGCTGGAGGAGCGGGACATTCAGATCCGCGGTCACCGCGTCCGGCTGCCGCTGGACGTCATGGTGGTCGCCACCGCCAACCCTGAGGATTACACCAACCGCGGCCGCATCATCACCCCCCTGAAGGACCGCTACGGCGCCACCATCCGCACTCACTATCCGCTGCAGATCGACCAGGAGGTCGAGATCATGCTGCAGGAGGCCGACATCGCCGAGCTTGGCGACTACCACCTGCAGGTGCCGCCGTTCATGCAGCAGATCATTGCCGAGATCGTCCACCATGCGCGGCGCTCACCGGACGTGAATCAGCGTTCCGGCGTGTCGGTGCGGGCCTCGATCTCGCTGTACGAAGCACTGGTGGCCAATGCCTTCCGCCGCGCCCTGCGCACCGGCGAGAGCGAGGTCGTGCCACGGATTTCCGACCTGCCATTCGTGGTGCCCGCCTTCCAGGGCAAAGTGGAGTTCGAATCCATGGAGGAAGGCCAGGAAGACCGCATCACCGAACGCATATTCACCGCCGCGGTCAAAACCGTGTTCGACCGGCATTACGACGTCAATGACCTGGAATCCGTGGCGGCCGCCTTCATGGGTGAACTGATGGTCGAGACCGGCGAAAGCACGCCGGCCGAAGACTACGCGGCCATCACCGAACAGCTTCCCGGTCTGAACGATGTGTTCCCGGACAAGGAACGGGTAACGCCGGGAATCAAGGCGTCCACGGTGGAATTCGTCCTGGAGGGCCTGCATCTGCACAAGCTGCTGAACAAGTACGACCACGCGGGCTATGCCACGTACACGGGCTAGCACCGCCTCGAGGTAGAGGTCATGCGCATATTTCCCACCCGCCACCAGTTCTCGAAGTGGGACGGCTCCCAGCAGACCCCGCTGGACGCCGATGAAATTCTCGGCCAGCTCGCCGACGATCTGATGGAGTACGGCGACCTGCGCTGGGCCATGCGCAATATGCTCTCCCGCGGCATGCAGATTCCCCAGGGCGGCACCATGCAGGGCCTGCGGGACATGCTGAAAAAACTGCGCGAGAAGAAAAAGCGCGAGCTCGAGCGCTACGACCTCGGCAGCATCTTCGAAGGCTTTCGCGAGCGTCTCGACGAAATCGTCGCCATGGAGCGCGAACGCATCGACGAATGGCTGAACAAAGCCCAGGATCCGGAAGATTTCTCCGGGGACGTACTGAAGAACATCGCCCGCAACAATGCCGAGCAGCTCGACAATATGCCCGCGGACCTGGCTGGCCGGATGCGCGAGCTGGAAAAGTACGAATTCATCAATCCCGAAGCCCAGAAGGCCTTTCTGGAACTGCTGAACGAACTGCGTCAGGGCATGGCGAATTCGTTCTTCAACAATGTGGAAAACATGGTCAAGAACATGTCCGACGGCGACATCGGTCGCATGAAAGACATGCTCAACGCCCTGAACGATATGCTGGTGAAGAAGATCGCCGGCGAAGATCCCGGGTTCGACGAGTTCATGGAAGAGTTCGGCGACATGTTCGGCGACAATCCACCGCAATCGCTGGACGAACTGCTCGAACAGATGCGCCAGCAGATGGCGGCTGCGCAGTCGCTGATGAACTCACTGTCCCCCGAGCAGCGCCAGCAGCTTGCAGAGCTCATGGCAGACCGTTTCAACGACCCGGGCCTGCAGTCGGAGCTGGCCAAACTCGCCAAGGAAATGGATTTTCTCAATCCCCAGGGCGGACGCTACTCATTCAGTGGCGACGAGCCCATCGATCTGCAGGGGGCCATGGACCTGATGGGCGACATGCAGGAACTCGATGAGCTGATCTCCCAGGTGCAGGACGCGGAACGCGCCGGTGATCTCGGTGGCATCGACCGGGATCTGCTGGAAGATCTGCTCGGCGAAGACGCTGCCGAGGATCTGGACAAACTCAACGAGCTTCTGCAGGCGCTGGAAGAGGCCGGCTACATACGCTCCACCGACGGGAACCGCTGGGAACTTACGCCCAGAGGTTCAAGGATGATCGGACAGAAAGCGCTGGGTGAAATCTACGAGCGCCTGAAGCGCCAGCATCTCGGCAATCATGCCATTCCCGAGGAAGGCCGCTTCGGCGAACGCATCGAGGACACCAAGCCCTACGAATACGGCGACCCGTTCCATCTGCACATGCCGAAAACCATCCGCAATGCCCTGGACCGGGAAGGCCCGCACACGCCTGTGCGCCTGCAGGCTGACGATTTCGAGATCTACCGCAGCGAGCAGATCACATCAACCGCCACCGCGATGCTGGTCGACCTGTCCTGGTCCATGGCCCTGCGCGGGTCGTTTCAGGCGGCCAAGAAGGTCGCCCTGGCGCTGCACAACCTGATCACCTCGCAGTATCCGCGGGACACCTTCTACATCATCGGCTTCGCCGCCTACGCCAAGGAGTTGAAAGCCCACGACCTGCCTTATCTGCAATGGGACGAATACGTCCTCGGCACCAACATGCAGCATGCCCTGCTGCTGGCGGAGAAGCTGCTGTCCAGGCACAGCGGCGGCAGCAAGCAGATCATCATGATCTCCGACGGCGAGCCCACGGCCCATCTCGAGGACGGCGAAGCCCAGTTCGCCTATCCCCCCACGCCCGAGACGATCCGCGCCACCTTCCGTGCGGTGAAGCACTGCACCAAGCGCGGCATCGCCATCAATACCTTCATGCTCGACGCCAGTCACTATCTGAAGGCATTCATGGACGAGATTGCGCGCATCAACGGCGGCCGCGTGTTCTACACGTCACCGGAAAAGCTCGGCGAGTACATTCTGGTCGACTACGTGCAGAACAAGCGCAAGCATCTGGCGCGCCGCGCGTCCTGAATCACCCGCGGCTATAATGTGCCTTTGCCCTTCGAGACGCCGTGTCATGCCGAGTACCCTCACCATCCCGCAGCAGTTCCGCGGCCCGCCCAACTCCGGCAATGGCGGCTATGTGGCCGGCGCCGTCGCCGAACGCTTTCCATTCGGGCCGTCAGCCCCAGCCGATGCCGCCGTCCAGGCAACCCTGCGCGCCCCCATTCCCCTGGATACGCCCCTGACGCTGACATGCAATGACGAGAACCATCTGCACCTGACGCTGGGCGAACAGCTCATCGTCGAAGCCGAACCCGTACGCCTCGCCCTCGATGTTCCCGCCCCGCCGGACTTTGCCGCCGCCCGCGCCGCCCGCGATCAGTCACCGTCGTTACAACCGCGCATGAACTCGCTCATTCCCGGCGGCACAGGCTTTCACCCGGTCTGCGTGTGTTGCGGCGCCGACGTTGCCGAAGGAGAAGGTCTGCGGGTCTTCGCTGCGCCGGTTCCCGGCTTCCACGGTGTGGCCGCGGCCTGGCGCCCGCCGGCGGCGCTGGCCGACAGCGGCGGACTGCTGCCCGAACGGCTGGTGTGGACGGCCCTCGACTGCCCAGGACAATTCGCCTACCTGGCGGAAGGAATCCGCACCGGGCTGCTCGGCCGGATGACGGCGCGGATTCTGCGTCCCGTGCCGGTCGATGCCGATTACGTGGTGATCGGCTGGACTCTGGGGGTGGAACGGCGCAAGCATTTCGCGGGAACAGCTCTGTTCGACAGCCAGGGGGCCCTTTGTGCCATGGCACAACAGACCTGGATCGGCCGCATGGAATGAGTTCTCAGTAAGATCGCGGCAGGCCCAGGACGTGTTCAGTGACGTAGTTCAGCACCATCTCCTGGGAAATGGGCGCGATACGCATGAGGCGGGCTTCACGCCAGTAACGCTCCACGTGATACTCCTTCGCGTAGCCGAACCCGCCGTGGGTCTGCATGGCCTGGTCTGCCGCCTGGAACGCCGCGTCGGCGGCCAGCCACTTGGCCATGTTGGCTTCGGCGCCGCACGGTTCGCCGGCATCCAGCAGCCAGGCAGCTTTACGCACCATGAGTTCCGCCGCATCCAGGCGCATGCGCGCTTCCCCCAGGGGAAATGCCACCCCCTGATTGCGGCCGATGGGCCGGTCGAACACCACCCGCTCGTTGGCGTAGTCCACGGCCCGGCGCAGGGCCGCCCGGCCGATGCCGACGGCCTCGGCGGCGATGAGAATGCGTTCCGCATTGAGACCATCCAGCAGGTAACGAAAGCCCCTGCCCTCTTCGCCGACCCGGTCGCTGACGTGAACCGGCAGGTCGTCGTAGACCACCTCACAGGTCGCCACCGCATTGCGCCCCACCTTGTCGATGGGCGAAATGGTCACCTCCGGACGCTGCAGCTCGGCCAGCAGCAGCGTCATGCCGTCGGTCCGGCGGCTGAGTTCGTCACGCGGCGTGGTACGCACCAGCAGGAGGACCCGCGCTGACTCCATGGCCTTGGTGGTCCACACCTTACGTCCGCGCACCAGGTAGTGGTCGCCGTCGCGGCGTGCGAACGTGCTGATGGCCGTGGTGTCGGTACCGGCATCCGGCTCCGTCACCCCAAAGGCCACGTGCAGCGCTCCGCTTGCCACCTCGGGCAGGTACTTCTGCTTCATCTCCTCGGAACCGTGCCGGACCACCGGATGCATGCCGAACATGGACAGATGCAGCGGTGTGGCGCCGTTCATGGCGGCGCCGGAAGCGGCAACCTCTTCCAGCACCAGGCTCGCCTCGGTGATACCGCGCCCGCTGCCGCCATATGCCTCCGGAATGGCGATGCCGATCCACCCCGCAGCCGCCATGGCGTCGTAGAACTCCCAGGGGAAACGGTGCTCGGCATCGCAGGCAGCCCAGTATTCGTCGGGATAGCTGGCACACACCCGCTGCACGGCATCGCGGATGAGCTGGTGTTCCTCGGCTGCCTCGAAGTTCATGGCGTATCCTCGCTGGATGACTGCTCGGTGACTGATTGTCTCCCGCCCCGGCCGCGCGGATAAAGTCCCATCGGTGACAAACCCACCTGCCACGGGGTACCTTGGCCGCCTGCATTGGAGATCACTATGCCGGGCAAATATTTCGAGGAACTGGAAGTAGGGGCTACCTTCGAGCATCAACCCGGGCGCACGGTCACAGAGACCGACAATCTGCTGTTCACCGCCCTCACTCTCAATCCGCAGCCGCTGCATCTCGACGCGGAGTTTGCCGCGGGCACCCAGCACGGACAGATTCTGGTCAACAGTATTTTCACCCTGGGACTGGTGGTGGGCCTGTCGGTGGGCGATACCACCCTGGGCACCACCCTGGGCAATCTGGGCTTCGACAAGACCACGTTTCCCAATCCCGTGTTCATCGGCGACACCATTCGCGTGCAGACCACTGTGGTGGACAAACGGGAGAGTCGCTCGAAGCCCGACCGGGGCGTGGTGACCTTCGAACATCAGGGCATCAATCAGCGCGATGAAGTGGTCTGCAGCTGCACCCGCGGCGCCATGATGATGCGGCGTCCGGCATGACCGGGGTTCCCGACCGCCGCAGCCCGGGTACTGAACGTCTACGCCGCAGCCTGCATTTCGTGCCCGGTGCCAGCGAAAAGATGCTGCACAAGTCGCTGGCCACGGCCGCCGACGGCCTGGTGCTCGATCTGGAGGACGCCGTCACACCGCAGAACAAGAGCGCGGCCCGGCAGACGGTGGCCGCCTGGCTGCGGGACGTGGACTTCCGCGGCAAGGAACGCACCGTGCGTATGAATGCGCTGGATACGCCCTGGGGACTGGACGATATTGCTGCCGTCATGGCCCATCCGCCGGACGCCTTCGTGGTGCCGAAGGTATCCAATCTGGCGCAACTCGAACGCATCGACGCCGAAATCGGCCGTCTGGAAGCAGCCTACGGCCATCCAGCGGGGTCCGTGGGTCTGATCCTCGTGGCGACGGAAACGCCCCTGGGCGTGCTCAATCTGGCCACATTTCCGCAATGTCTGCGGGTCATCGCCATGAACTGGGGTGCCGAAGATCTGTCCGCCACCCTGGGCGCAGCGCGCAATCGCCGGCCCGACGGCAGCTATCTCGACACCTACCGCTATGCCCGGGTGCAGACTCTGCTGGCCGCCGCCGCTGGCGGCGTGCAGGCTCTGGATGCCGTGCACGTGGACATCCGCGATCTGGACGATCTGCAGACCGAATGCCGGGAAGGAGCCTGGATGGGCTTTACCGGTAAAATCACCATCCACCCGGACCAGATCGACATCGTCAATGCTGCCTTCACGCCGTCCCCGGAGGAAATTGCCGAGGCCGAGCGCCTGGTGGCGGCCATGGCCGATGCCGAGCGTGACGGTCTCATGGCCATCGCCTTCGAAGGCAGAATGGTGGACGTGCCGCATTTGAGCCGGGCCCGCCGCATCCTCGATCGGGCCCGCCAGACCGGAGCTGCTTCATGACCCAAGCCGTTACCCTGAATACCGGGAAGATTCTCGCTCACGTAGACGATCACGGCATCGGCTGGCTGATCTTCAACCAGCCGGAACGGCACAACGCGCTGTCGCTGGAAATGTGGCAGGGCGTAGCCGACGTGCTCGAGCAATATGCTGAGCGTGCCGACGTACGGCTCGCGGTCATGCGCGGCGCCGGCGGCAAAGCCTTTGTGTCCGGCGCCGATATCTCCGAGTTCGACAGCAAGCGATCCAGCGCCGCTCAGAAGGACGAGTACGGCCGGGTCGCGGGCAAAGCCAACCGCTGGCTGGCCCGGTTCGACAAACCGCTCATTGCCTTGATCGAGGGCTACTGCATCGGCGGCGGACTGGCCACAGCGCTGGCCGCGGACATCCGCTTCGCCACACCGGATTCCCGGTTCGGCATTCCTGCTGCGCGGCTGGGCCTGGGCTACGAGTACGACGGCCTGGCCAAGCTGGCCCGTATCGTCGGGCCGTCACGGGCGCGCGACATCATGTTCACGGCGCGCTTCATGGAAGCGTCCGAAGCCAGAGACATGGGGCTGGTGAACTTCGTGGTGGAACGCGAGCGCATCGAGCAGGAAGTGATCGACTACGCCAGCCGCATCGCGGCCAATGCCCCGCTCACCGTTCAGGCCGCAAAGGCTGCGTTGAATGCCTGGGAACGGGGCGGACGGGAAGAGGACCTGGAACAGGTCCATGCCATGGTCAATGCCTGCTTCGACAGCGAAGACTACGCCGAAGGCCGCCGCGCTTTCGCCGCCAAGCGGCCGCCGGCGTTCAAGGGTCGTTAGCGTGGTGCCTCAGGCGGTTTTGCCCAAAGCCCGCCGTCCCTCCTGGGTGACATAGTTGGTGAAGGCCGGGTCATTCACGTAGTCCAACTCGCCGTCGGACCCCATGACAAAGTCGCGAATGGCGCGCTGAGTGTGTTCCTCGGCAGTGTCGCGCAACAGGGCCATCAATCGGCCGGCATCGACTTCAGCCTCGAAGCGGGTGCGATAAGGACCAACCGCGGTTCCTTCCCGCGTGTGAAAGTACCAGTGTTCATTGCTGCGGAAGAACCGGTCCGATCGGAACCAAGTTCTGGGCCGCTCGTATTTTCGATTGCTCATGGCGCGGCTCTCCTGATTGCTTGACGCAATAGTGGCGAATGCCGCCGCCGGGGTCTGTGCGCGCCATGTACCCCGTTGGTAGGGGCTTGTAAACCACTCTTTAGACCTGCGACAAAGAGGTCGCAAAGCCGTTATGATGCCCGGGCCTAGTACTGCACAGACAAGGAACTGGCATGACTTCGAGAACAATTACCCTGCTCGCCGCTACCTTGCTCATCATCGGCTGTTCCAGCGCCACCGCACCGCCGCCGGACATGCAGACTGTCCCGGAATTTCTCGACGAGTACCGCATCGGTATCGGCGACGGCCTGGATATTCGTGTGTGGCGAAACGAGGACCTGAGTGTGACCGTACCGGTACGTCCGGATGGGAAAATATCCGTGCCCCTGGCTGGCGATCTGATGGTGGGCGGCAGCACCCCCGAAGAAGTCGCGGCCATGATTACTGAGCGACTGTCTACCTACATTCGCGATCCCAACGTTACCGTCATCGTCACCGAGCCCGGCCTGCGCTACCGGGTGCGGGTTACCGGTGCCGTGGAGGAAGCTGTTACCATCCCTTACAGTCAGGGCATGACGGTCCTCGACGTGGTCCTTGAAGCCGGCGGCCCCAACGAGTACGCCAATGCGAGCCGGACCATGCTCTATCGGGCAAACGGTGATTCATTACCCATTGCCCTGGACCGGATCCTCAACCGGGGGGACATGTCCACCAACTATCAGGTCGGCCCCGGCGACACGGTGACCGTTCCGGAACGGGCGTTCTAAGCCATGTCCGCAACTACAGATCCCGCACAGCGCGACAGTACCTGGATCGCGCACCGGCCTGGTACTGAGCGCGCTGCCGTCAGAGCAGCCCTGGCCACCACGCTGTTCCTTTCCGGCAACGCCGCGGCCCTCGATGCCACCGTCGACCTCAGCCACAGCAGTGAATACACCAGCAACACGACACTGGTGGAGGAGGACGAGATCGGCGAGTGGATCCACAGCCCCGCCATCGGTATCGGCCTGAACCAGTCCGGCGCGGTATTCGAGGTGGATGGGGAGTATCAGATCGAACGGCGCATCTATGAACGGGACCTCTTTGACGACGAAACGGCGGCCCGCGGCGCTGCTGAGGCCATCTGGCACGCACTGCCGGAGCGACTGGATTTCACGGTGCGCAACACTCGAACGGAGTCCACCATTCGTGCCCGCGACCCGAATACCGAAGCCAACCGACAGACCGTTTCGGTAACGGAGGCGGGTCCGACGCTGCGGCTGCGGCCGCAGACCAACGCGGAGTTCCAACTGGAATACCTGTACTCCGATGTCCGGGTGGACGAAACCGATACCGACAGCGAACGCCACACCGGTACGGCCCGCTACATCGTCAGCCTATCCAGCCTGCGCACCCTGACATTCGAGGCAACCAATACAGACGTGGACTTCGACAATCCACTGGCGCCCGACCTCGATACCTGGATCGGCTCGGCCACGTTCGCTCACGAGGGCGGCAACGTCGTGTATTCGCTCATGGGAGGTTACAACCGCACTGAACGCTCGGCCGCGAAGACGTGGACGGCGCGATATTCGCAGCCAGTCTCGAATGGCTGGCCTCGGCGGACACGTCGCTCGAGTTCGAAGGCTCGCGGGCGATTCGTGACTCATCGAGCACGCTGCTCACCGGTGGCGGCGGGTTCGGTGACGAGATCGATGAAGACACCGATCTGAACGAGGTGTTTACGGAGACCCGTGGTCAGGTAAGCCTGAATCATCGCATCGGTCCCAACGAGTTTACGCTTTCGGCCGCGGGCAGCGAAGAAGACTACGAGGACGCCTTGCGCGACAGCGAGCGCGTCAGTCTACGGCTGGAGGCACGGCGCAACATCAATCCGCTCACCACGCTGACCGCCTTCGCCGAAGCGGGCACCCGCAAGTTCGTCGACGAGGGAGAGGAATTCGACGAGATCACCGCCGCCATCGAGCTTTCGCGCCAGATGACACGGCGCTTCCAGATCACCCTGTCCGGCCTGTACGACGAGCGGCAATCCGATGATCCGCTGGCCCGCAGTTACGACGAATGGGTTGGCCGGCTGACGCTGACCTACAGACTCGTAGGCCCTGCCACTCCCTGAGGTTTTCCTCAGAGCCTCAGTCGACGCTTCTGACGATCTCGTTGGAATAGGCGCTTTCGTTGCCATCGGCATCAAACGCCGTCATGGCAATGTAGTACTCGCCGGAGGCCAGCTCCATATCCCACTGGGTAACCGCTGCATCTTCGACGACGACCGCATCGTCATAGGAGCGGCTGAAGCTGCCGTAGTAGATCCGGTAGCCTGACAGGTCATCCAACGGACTGCCGTCTTCATTCTCGGCCGGCGGCTGCCAGGCAAGATTTACAGAACCAACGACCGCCACCGACAGCATCGCCACGCTGCTGCCGCCACTGCCTTCGCAGGTAAGCGTGAACGTGGTACCAGAATTGAGCGGACCCACCGTCGCGCTGCCCTGGACGGCACGCGACCCGGACCAACCGCCGCTGGCCTGGCAGGAGGAAGCCCCCTCGCTTGTCCAGGACAGAGTCGTGGAGCCGCCGGCATCTACGGTGTCGTCACTGGCGCTGAACTGCGACCGGAGGGCGGCTCACCAGGTTCGCCGCTGTCATCACCATCAGCCGGGTCGTCGGCCGGATCGTCAGCGGGGGGATGCGGCCCAGTTCCACGGGGCTTGGAGAATCCGCGTCTGGGCCGGCGCTGCTCGAGCTGCCGGAGCACCCGGCCGCCACGGCCAGCATCAGATCCAGACGACCAGCAATCTGCTCCAGGACGCCGAGCCCATGCGCTCCACTCCGTCGGTTGCGGGTTGCAATCGCAACCCTTCGCCACGGAAGTCTAGCGCGGGCACGAGCTTTCAAGCCCGTGAGGCGCTTGGCAGACGGCACGCCGCACGACTGTAAGGATTTTGCGGTTATCTCGCACAGCCTGTGATGCAGCGCACGCCGGAATCGCGCCGTGCCAGCGCCACGTCGACAATCGCCCTCACGGAATGCGCTTGCGCAGTTCGTTCGAGTAGTCGCTCTCGTTGTCCTCGGCGTCGAAAGCAGTCAGCGCGAAGTAGTACTCGGCCCGGTGCGATATCAGCCTCCCACTGGGTAGTCGAAGGCGAGTCGATGGTGTAGCTACCCGGTGTACTCCCGGCTCTGGGTACCCCAGTAAATGACATAGCCGGCGAGATCGTTCAACGGCGTACCGTCTTCATTCTGAGTCGGCGCCTGCCAGCGGATCATCTTGTCCAGGACCTCCACCGTCACCGAGGCCAGCGCATTCTCCGAGCCGTTGCTGCACGACAGGCTGTAGGTCGTGGTCTCCGCCAGCGGACCGGTCTCGAAAGTTCCCGACAACGGCCGTGTCCCTGACCACCCACCGCTCGCAGTGCACTCTTCAGCACCCTGGGAAGACCAGGTCAGGGTCGCCGCATCGTTTTCGCCAATCTGCTCTGGGTTCGCCGACAAATTGACGGCAAGCTCATCGTCTTCAGCCACCCGGACTGTCACCTCGCGGGACACGCCGCCGCCCTCGCCTGAGCAACTCAGACGAAATACGGACTCGTCTTCGATAGGACCAACCGTCTGCGAGCCGGATGCTCCGCGGGAACCGCTCCAGGCGCCCGAGGCATCACACTGATCGACATTGCTCGCGTTCCAGGACAGCGTGGCATTTCCCCCCGAAGTCACCGTTGTCGGCGAAGCTGAGAAAGATAAAGCGGGCGACGGCGTTTCACCCTGCGGCGGTTCGTCATCGGGGCCCGATCCGGGACCGTCACTGCTGCGGCTACCGCTGCTGCTGCCGCTGCCGCTGCCACCATTGTGAACATCAGAAAAATGACCAGAAGAACTGCCAGCGGGCCGGCGGGCGACGATTCAGCCCGGCTGTCCGCTTCCTCGACGATGTCTACCACGTAGCGTCCTGCCTCGTGTTCGGCTCGGTGTATGTCTTGCGGACCCGCGAGCAAAGGCCGCTGGGGCAGCGACCGGATCGGGATCAAGCCTCACGGAACCCCATGAATTGCCGAGGAATTTATCGACCCGACCAGCCTGTGTAAACACAATGTAAAAGCCTTTTTTGTTACCAGGCCTGAAACATTACAAAATTCTCCGGGAGATAATCGGGCCATATCATCGGCTTACCGGAACATCATGAGAAACCACCTGGAAACCCTGATTTCACCGATTTCAGCGCCCGGGCATCGTGGTAGCATGCTTGCCAGGCCCTGATGTAAGCAGCATTGACGACTTTCACCATGCAAGATTCCGCGGTAACCGCCTGCATTCTGATCATCGGCAACGAAATCCTCTCCGGCCGGACCCAGGACGCCAATCTCCAGCATATGGCTCGAAAGCTCGGTGAATGGGGCATTCAGGTGCGCGAAGCGCGGGTCATCGCCGACGATACTCAGGAGATCGTCAACGCCGTCAACGAGGCGCGCCAGCGCTTCGACTACGTGTTCACCACCGGCGGCATCGGCCCCACCCACGACGACATCACCGCAGACTGCATCGCCGCCGCTTTCGAGGTCGATCTCGTGGTGCATCCGGAGATCGCCGAGCGGATCCAGCGCCGGCCGGCACCGCCGGAGGTCATGGAATCCCGCATGCGCATGGCGCGTGTTCCGGAGGGCGCCACGCTGGTCGACAATCTGACCGGCGGCCCGCAGGGATTCCGCATGGAGAACGTGTTCGTCATGGCCGGCATTCCCGCGGTGATGGAAGCCATGCTCGGCAGCCTGGAAGGCAAACTGCAGGGCGGCGCCATCGTCCACTCGCGCTCGGTCACGGCCTATGTAGGGGAAAGCCAGATCGCCGGCCCGCTGCGCGAGATTCAGGCGCGTTTTCCCGACCTGGATCTGGGCAGCTATCCCTTTTTCCGCAAAGACCGCTACGGTACCACCCTGGTGCTGCGCGGCACTGACGAAGACCGCCTCGACACCATGCTCGAAGCGGTCAAAGCCGCCATCGTGGACGCCGGGGAAACGCCTCAGGACGTGCGGACGCAATGAGCCTGGCGGAGCGACTCAGCGCCCCTGCTCTACGCTCTCTGGCCCTGGCCACGCTGTTCAGCCTGGCCGGGCAATCCCTGAGCCAGGATGCCTACGAAGACCTGCAACCGGCCAAGGCACTGGCAGTGGCACCCGATCGGCCACAGCAGGTACGCGCCGTCGCCGCCGGGCAACCCCATGACCTGGCGGCTTCGGTCGCGGCGCGGGAACGATGCGAGGCAAAGGCAGAGGCTGACGAAGCCTGTGAAATCGTCCGCCTCAACGAAGAGCGCATCACCACCGGCCGGGAGATCCGCGAGCGGGTACCCGACAACCGGCATCCGCTGTTCCTGTGGCGCTTTCAGCGCCATGACACCGTGTTGTACCTGGCCGGATCCATCCACATTCTGAAACCCAGCCTCTATCCTCTGCCGCCGCAGCTCGATGCCGCGTTCGAACAATCCGACGCTCTGGTCCTGGAGGTGGACGTTGCTGCCATCGCCCCTCAGGAAATGCAGCGACGCACACTGCAGTATGCATTGCTGCCGGCGGGGCAGACTCTGGAAACCGTTCTGCCGGAAGCACTGTACAGCCGCCTGCGCGAGCACCTGGGCGACTATGGCATGAACCCGGAAATGGTCAGCCGTGCCAAGCCGAGCCTGGTCATGAATCAGATCGTGGTATCGCGGCTGCTGACTCTCGGCTATCTGCCGGACTCAGGGCTCGAAAGTTACTTTCTGAGTCGGCGCGGCGAGCGGCAGATTCTCGAGTTGGAGAATCTCGATGCACAACTGAAATTGCTGTTCAACCAGCCACTGGAGACGCAGGTAGAGCTGCTCGAAGAGACCCTGGACGTAGCCGATGAGATCGAACCCATGCTCGCCGGTATGCTGGTGGCGTGGCTGTCCGGGGATGATGCGCGGTTCCTTGAGCTGTTCAAAGCTCAGTCCGGCGACTCACCGTTGTCGCGGGCTTTCACCCGGGAACTACTGGAAGATCGCAATCACACCATGGCCGCGCGCATCCGCGACCTGCTCATGGTCGACCCGACCGACGAGCCACGCACCTATTTCGTCCTGGTTGGAGCCGCCCATCTGGTTGGTAAGGAAGGCATTGTCCCGCTGCTGGCACGACACGGCATCACGGGCCAACGCGTAAACTCGACGGACACACTGATGGAAACGGCACAGACTCCATGAAACTTCACGACTGTAAGGCTCTGGTGATCGGCGGTACCTCGGGCATCGGGCTGGCAGCCGCCGTCCGGCTGCAGCAGGCTGGTGCCCGGGTGGTGGTACTGGGCCGCGATCCGGACCGGCTGGCCGCCGCCGTCGACACGCTGGGCGGCGCTGCGCAGGGCCGCCGCCTGGACGTCCTCGACCGCGACGCCATGAGCGCCGCGTTCGCCGAACTGGCGCCCTTCGACGTGCTGGTCAACGCGGCCACCGGCGGCGAGCGCGCCGTGGGGGCGTTTCTGGACATGGACCTGGACGGTTTCGAGGGCTCGTTCCGTAAGCTCTGGGGCTACGTCAACAGCGTCCACCTGGGCGCCCCGTACCTGCCGGATCACGGCAGCATCGTCCTGGTCAGCGGCTCGCCGGCGCGCAAATGCCGCCCGGGCATGTCGGCCATTTCCACGGTGGGC
The DNA here is from genome assembly GCA_034522075.1 of Gammaproteobacteria bacterium. Taxonomy (GTDB): domain Bacteria; phylum Pseudomonadota; class Gammaproteobacteria; order Pseudomonadales; family Azotimanducaceae; genus UBA7803. Next base: position 127,357 of record JAXHLO010000023.1, read on the forward strand.
AATGCGGTGGAGGGCTTCGTGCGCGCCGTAGCTCCTGAGCTGGCACCGCGGCGCATCAACGTGGTCGCGCCGGGCGTCATCGACACGCCCATGTTCCCGGTGGCCGGCGAGCAGCGGACCCGCCTGTTCGAGAAAGCCACCGCCGACAATCTGATTCCCCGGGCCGGTACGCCGGATGAAGTGGCCATGGCCATTCAATTCGCCATCGAGAACGACTTCGTCACCGGAACTACCATCGACGTGGATGGCGGCGCACTGCTGCCTTGAAGTAGGAGCGATCTCCAGATCGCGATGCTTCCTCCAGATCGCGATGCTTCGCGGCCGGGAGGCCGCTCCGCACACCTGGAGACCCGGCCCCCTACCCCAGGCTGTCCGGCCGCCCGGGCCAGCGGTAACCGGCCTTGACCATCACCTCGAGCAGCGCCGGCCGCCCTTCCCGGGTGGCCGCGATGGCGCGATCCAGCGCGGGAATGAAATCCGCCGGTTGCGTGATGCGCTCACCCATGGCGCCGAGACTTTCCGCCAGGGCGGCATAGTTGCCGCCGACGAAATTGGCCCCGTAGTCGGTGTGGGCATCCACCAGAGAATCCGATTCGATGGCCATGATGCCGTTGTTGAACAGCACCGTGATGATGCCGATGCGGTTGCGCACGGCGGTTTCCAGATCCATACCCACCATGCCGATGGCGGCATCGCCCATGATGTTGATGCAGATGCGCTCCGGCTCCGCCAGCTTGGCACCCATGATGGCACCCAGACCGAAGCCGAGCTGGGTGGACTTGCCCCAGCCGAGGTAACTGCGCGGCACCGGCGCCTCCCAGAACGAGATGATCTGCTCCCGCGGGGTCCCGGCGTCGTGGGTGATGATGGTCTGGGCGGCATCCAGGTGCTGCATCATGTCGCCGATGACCCGGTACTGGTTGATGGGCACCTCGTCGGATTCGAACTCCGCCCGCCACTCCTCCAGAAAGGCCCGCTTGGCGGCAGTCACCGCCTCGGCGCGGGGCCCGGGGCCGCGGTCGATGCCGCGCTGCCGCAGTCCTGCCAGCACAGCCTGCAGGGTCAGCCGGGCATCTCCCACCAGCGCATGATCCACGCTGTATTCCTTGTTGACGTCCTCTTCTGACACCGTCGCCTGAATCAGCAGCTTGCCGGCTGGTGCGCTGGTGCCGTAAACGGTTCTGGTGAGGCTGCTGCCGATGGCGAAAATACAGTCGGCCTCGTTGTAGAAACCGAGCAGATGCGCGGGCTTGGTGATGGCCGAGGCGCCCACCGACAGCGGATGATTTTCCGGAAAGGCGCTCTTGCCCGGCATGGTGGTGATCACCGGCGCGTCCAGCAGTTCGGCCAGGGCGATCAGTTCGTCGGTAGCATTGGCGAACAGCACGCCCTGGCCGACGTGCAGCACCGGCCGCTCGGCCTGCGCCAGCGCCGCCACCGCAGCGTCCACGGCGGCCGCGTCCGGTGCATAACGCGAGCCACTGACAGGCTGATAGTTCAGCTCGCCGTCGAGCTCGCCGAACAGGGCGTCCATACCGGTCTCCACCATCACCGGGCCGCCCTTACCGGTGCGCAGCCGGTAGAACGCATGGCGCAGGGCCGGTGCCAGGCGGCGCGGCTCAGTGACGTAGGCCGACCACTTGGTGACGTGCGCATAGTTGTCCCGGGCACTGAAGGTGGGCGTAATGCCCTGACGGGCCGCGGGCTCACCACCGGGAATGAACAGCACCGGCACATTGTCGGAAAAAGCCTGCGCAATGCCGGGAAAAGCGTTCTCGGCACCGGGGCCGTGCTGGCAGATGAACACCCCCAGGCGGCTCCCGTTGGTCACCCGGCTGAAACCGTCGGCGATACCCAGCCCGACCCGCTCCTGGCGGCAGACTATGGGCCGGATGCCTTCCTTGGCACAGGCTTCGATGACCGGATTTCGCGGGTAGCAGGCGATGAACTCCACGCCCTCGGCCTTAAGAACCCGGGCGATGACCTCGAACCCCTTCATATCGTCTCTCCCCTGACTACGGCTGACTGGTTGCCCACATCATAACGTGGGCAGATCAACGTTGCCGCCGCTGACGATGACGCCGGCACAGCCGTCACCGCCTGCCTCGAGCAACGCCGCCAGGGCTACCGCCGACGACGGCTCGGCGACAATTTTCAGGCAGTTCCACATGAGGCGCTGGGCATCCAGGATGGCCTGCTCGGACACCCGGGTCACGGCGAGGGCGTAATCGTGGAGAATCTCGAAGTTCAGCTCCCCCAGCGCGGTACGCAGGCCGTCCGCCGCCGTGCGCGGCGGCGGGGCCGGCTGGCGAACACCACAGGCCAGACCGCGCCAGGCGTCGTCGGCGAGCTCGGGCTCGCCGGCGCGCACCCGCACACCACTCCCACCTGCGGCCAGAACCGCCCCGCTGGCCAGACCTCCGCCGCCCACGGGGACCCAGACGGTGTCGATATCCGGCGCCTGCTCAAGCAGTTCCTGCGTGGCGGTGCCCTGCCCCGCCACGATGTGCGGATGATCGTAGGGCGGCACGAAGAGCATTTCGGCGCCGGCTTGAACGGCCGCCAGTGCCGTCTCACGCTCTTCCAGGGTTGGCCCGCAATCCACGATCCGCGCCCCATAGCGCTCTACAGCCCGACGCTTGAAGGCGGATGCCGTCGCCGGCATCACCACTGTGACGGTCACACCGAGCAGCCGGCCGGCCAGGGCCAGAGCCGCCCCATGATTACCTGAACTGTGGGTCACGGCACCGCACTCCTGCGCCCGGGTCAGATCGGCGCTGAGCACCGCCAGGGCGCCGCGCATCTTGAACGACCCGGAGCGTTGGAAGTTCTCGCACTTGAATACCACGCGGCAGCCGGCCAGAGCGTCGATGCTGCGGCTGTGCAGCACGGCGGTACGATGAATGTACGGGCCGATGCGGTCAGCGGCTGCCGTCACATCGGCGCGCCCGGGCCTGCCGGCGCTCACGGCGGCGATACTTCCAGTTCGACTTCCGCCACCTGGGTGGCAACGATCTGCAGGCGCTGCAACGGCCGCCGTTCGCCCTGCAGCACCACGGTCTTGCGCAGTTGAATGTCCCGCGACGACGACCCGACCATGACCTCCACTTCACCGGGGTCCACCACCAGGCGCATGCTGCGGTCGTAGTAGCAGAGCTGAGTGGCATCGATCTGAAATTTCAGGCGCCGGCGCTCGCCGGCCTTGACCGTCAGCCGCTTGAAGCCCACGAGCTGACGCACCGGCCGGGCAACGTCGGCAACCTTGTCATGAACGTAGACCTGGACCACCTCGTCGCCATCGATTGCCGACGTATTGGCCACCGTGAACCACAGATTGATGGCCGCGTGCACGTCCACGGTGTCGGGGCAGGACAGATCTTCGTACTCGAAAGCGGCATAGGACAGGCCATGACCGAACGCGAACAGCGGCCGGGAGGACAGCTCGGTGTAATCTCCCAGTGCCATGCTGCGCCCGCCGCCCGAGCGATGGTTGTAATAGCTGGGCACCTGACCCACAGAGCGCGGCAGAGATACCGGCAGACGGCCCGCCGGATTGACCTGGCCGAACAGCACACGCACCAGGGCCTCGGCACCCTCCTCCCCGGGCAGCCAGGCCAGCACGGCGGCATTGCAGTGCGCCAGGTCCGCCTCCAGGGCAAAGGCGCGGCCGCCGATGACCGCCAGCACGGTCGGGGTTCCGGTGGCCGCCACCTCAGCCAGCAGGCGGCTCTGCAGCCCGGTCAGGCGCAGATCGGCGGTATCCCGGAACTCGCCGCTGGTGCAGTCCGGCAGCAGCCCGCTTTTGCCGCCCACGCAGACCACGGCCACGTCCGCGGCCGCGGCCGCCGTGACGGCGGCGGCAATACCGTCAGCGTCATCACCGGTGAGCGCACAGCCGGCCTGGTAATCCACCTCACAGTAATTACTGAGCGCCTCCCGGGGCGTCGCAATGTCGACGTAATGCGGACCGGGCCGGAAATCGGCCGCTTGCGCTGCGGCTGAGGACGCCGGCGCGATTCGAGTCTGCAACTCATCGCTGCGAAAGACGATCTCGGCGTGCGCGGGATAGTGGTAATCGCCGAGCAACAGCCGTTTGTCATCGGCCGTGGGACCGACGAGGGCCACGCGCGCACCGCGGGTCAGAGGCAGTACGCCGTCATTCTTGAGGAGCACCATCGACTGCTCAGCCAGATGCCGGGCCAGCAGGCGCGACTCGCCGGTATCGAACACCGCGGCGGCGGCCTGCTCGTCAACGTAAGGATTCTCGAACAGCCCCAGCGCCAGTTTGGCACGCAGCACCCGGCGCACGGCCCGGTCGACCAGGCCTTGCTCGACCTTGCCGGATTCCACCAGGGCCTTGAGCGGCTCGCCGAAACAGTCCAGGGCCGGCAGCTCCACGTCGAGCCCCGCAGTCAGCGCCTGTGCGGCGGCGGCGGCCTTGTCCCCGGCCACCCGGTGGTGGCGGACCAGCAGGTCCACGGCATAGTAGTCGGCTACCACGAACCCCTGAAAACCCAGCTCCCCCCGCAGCAACTCCTCGAGGATCTCCGGCGAGCCGGCCGGTGCCACACCGTCCACGGCGCTGTAGGAATTCATCACCGACTGCAGGTTGGCCTCGCGAATGGCTGCGGCGAACGGCTCCGCGAAAACCTCACGTAACTCCCGGGGGCCGAGGTGCACGGGGGCATGATTCATGCCGCCTTCCGGCAGGCCGTAACCGAGAAAGTGCTTGGCGGTAGCCAGCACACCGTCGCTCAGTTCGGTGCCCTGCAGGCCCCGCACATAAGCGACTCCCATGCGGCCTGTCAGATACGGATCTTCGCCATAGGTCTCTTCCAGCCGGCCCCAGCGCGGATCACGGGCGATGTCGAGCACCGGCGCAAGCGCCTGGCGCGCACCCACGGCACGCATTTCCGCCCGGATCGCCTCGGCCATGGCGCGCACGCCGTCCGGTGACCAGGTGGCGGCCAGGCCGATGGCCTGGGGGAACTGAGTGGCCCCGCGCGCGCAGTAGCCGGCCAGGGCCTCTTCGTGAATGATGGCCGGGATACCGAGCCGGGTCTGCTCTACCAGCACGCGTTGAATGGCGTTGGCAAAGGCCGCGCTGGCGGCAGGCTCGAGGCCGGTCCCGGCACCGATCCGGGTTACCTGACCGATACCGTCGGCCAGCCGGTCGGCGGCCAGTGCCGCATCGAAGCCCTGCTCCCCCACCAGATCGCTCGACCACACACAACCGAGCTGAGCCAGCTTTTCCTCCAGAGTCATGCGGCCGAGCAGGTCCTTGAGGCGGGTGTCCAGGTCGCGTTCGGGGTCCTGATAGGCAGCCCGCTTACTCATCCGTTACCCCCCGGTGCCGCGTCCGGGCGGTAGCTGTCCCGCAAGCTCACGGTGCGGTTGTAGACACCGGGCAATTCGCTGTCTTTGCAGAAATAACCGAGCCGCTCGAACTGAAAGCGCCCGTCGTCTGCCGCGGCGATCGCCGGTTCCAGCACGCCGTCGACTTCACGCCGGGAGTCGGGGTTGAGATCTTCGCGCAAGGTTGCACCGCGCGGCGACGGCACCGTGAACAGCCGCTCATAGATGCGCACCTGCGCCGGCACCCCGCGCTCGGCATCCACCCAGTGAATGACGCCTTTGGGCTTCAAGCCGCTGGTGTCCTCGCCGCTCTTCGATTCCGGCACATAGCTGCACTGCAGGGACTCCACCTCACCGACAGCATTCTTCACCACTTCGTCGCAGCGGATGATGTAGCCGTAGCGCAGCCGCACCATGCCGCCTGGAGAGAGCCGCTTGTACTTCTTCGGCGGGTCCTCCATGAAGTCGTCGCGTTCGATGTACAGCCGCGGGCCGAACGGCACCCGGCGCGTGCCGAGCTCCGGCTTCTGCGGGTGCCAGGGGGCTTCCAGCTCCTCGCCGTCGCCGGCGTAGTTGGTCAGCGTCACCGGCAGCGGATCGAGCACCGCCATACCCCGCGGCGCGCTGCCCTCGAGATCCTGCCGGATGCAGAATTCCAGCAGGCTCATCTCCACCAGGTTGTCCTGCTTGGTAACGCCGACCCGGCGAATGAAGTCGCGGATCGCGCCGGGAGTCACGCCGCGCCGCCGCAGACCCGCCAGGGTCGGCATGCGCGGATCGTCCCAGCCCTCCACCAGCCGTTCTTCCACCAGGCGGTTGAGCAGGCGTTTGGACATCACCGTGTATTCCAGCCCGAGTCGCGAGAATTCGATCTGCGGCGGATGGAAATTGACATTGATGTTGTCCAGAACCCAGTCGTACAGCGGCCTGTGATCCTCGAACTCGAGCGTGCACAGCGAGTGGGTCACGCCTTCCAGGGCATCACAGATGCAGTGGGTATAGTCGTACATGGGATAGATGCACCAGGCATCGCCGGTGCGATGATGGGCCGCGTGGCGGATACGGTAGAGCACCGGATCACGCAGATTGATGTTGGGTGACGCCATATCGATTCGCCCGCGCAGCACGTGCTCGCCGTCGGCGAACTCACCGGCCCGCATGCGCCGGAACAGATCCAGGTTGTCCGCCACGGAGCGGTCGCGGTGCGGGCTGTCCCGGCCCGGCTCGGTCAGGGTACCGCGGCTGTCGCGGATCTCCTCGTTGGACTGGCTGTCCACATAGGCCTTGCCGTTGCGGATGAGTTCCTCGGCAAACTCGTAGAGTTGCTCGAAATAGTCTGAGGCATGGGTCAAGCGGTCGCCCCATTGAAAGCCCAGCCAGGCCACGTCGCGGGCGATGGCGCCGGAATATTCCTCATTCTCGCGCAACGGATTGGTATCGTCGAAGCGCAGATAGGTGACACCGCCGAACTCCTCGGCCACACCGAAGTTCAGGCAGATGGACTTGGCATGGCCGATGTGCAGGTAACCGTTGGGTTCCGGCGGAAATCGTGTCACCACGCCGCCGCTGACCACGCCGGTTTGCAGATCCTGCGCAATGCGCTGGCGGATGAAGTCGCGGATTTCCTGATTCATGGCGGAGAGGGTAAACCTTGTGGGGATGCGGCCGCACATTCTAATACAATGCACGGGCATTCACCGGGGGCCGCCACGTGCCGATCAGGATCATCAACGGCGTCGGAGCCATCGCTCTGCTGGCCTGCCTGGCCTGGTGGCTGGGCGGGCACACCGATCCTGTCGTGCGCAGCGCCGAGGCGTTGCGCGGTGAGCGCTGGTACCGCCTGGTGCTCGACGATGCTCACGTCGGTTATCTGCACACGCGCACGCGGCGCGACGCCGTGGGCCGCTGGCACTTCCACAGTGATCTGCGCTTCGTGCTGAGCCGCGGCAATCCGGTGCAGATCGAGGAACACCTGCAGTTCGCAGCCACAGCGCCGTACCCGCTGCTGCGCGCCCGGCACAGCCGCAACCGGGCCGGCAGCACCGGCGACACGGTCATCGAAGCCCATGAGCAGGGCTATCAGATGCGGCAGACAGGGGCACAAGGCGACACGCCGGGGCAGTCCGTCGATGTGACGTTCGCCCTGGCCGACCATCTGGCATTCGAAACCTGGCTGCGCGAGCGCGATCCGCCCGCCGGGGCTACGGTCACCGCCCGCGCCCTGGACTTCGACCGCTACCAGGTGGTCAACCGGCGCTTCACGGTAAAAGGCCGCAACTCCACCGGCTATCAGATCAGCAACCCGGCGCCGCTGGAGGCCACCTACATTCAGCTCGACCAACGGCTGCGGCCGGTCACCATGACCCTGTCCGGCCTGTTCCAGCTCGAACACGCCAGCCGGGAGCAGGCCCTGGCGCCGCGCACCGCCCTGCAGGCCGCCAGCTACTTCGTGCCAACCGATCAACGCCTGCACAACCACACCGAAATCCGCTCACTGGCCCTGGAAGTCAGCGGCGCCGCGGACGCGGCCGATCTGTGGCCGGTGCTGAGTGAGGACAACGTACTGCAGCGCCGGGCCGGGGCAGTAAGCAGCAGCGAACTTCTCGGTGACGAGCTCAGCGAAACCCGTGAACATCCGGTTACCGACCAGCGCATACGTGCCCTGGCCCGGCGCGTCACCGCGGATGCACAATCGGCCGATGCGCAGGTGGACGCCCTGGTCCGCTTCGTCCACGACTACATCCGCTACGACGAGGACGGCAGACGCCGCCATGTACTGGAGCTGCTGGACACGCCGAGCGGCGATTGCACCGAGTATGCCGATCTGCTGACTACCCTGGCACGCAGCCTCGACATTCCCAGCCGCACGGTATTCGGTCTGGCCTATGCCGACGGTCAGCCGCCGGCATTTCGCTTCCATGCCTGGAACGAAGTGCGTGTGGATGGCGGCTGGCGAGTCGTGGACCCCACCTGGAATCAGTTGCAGACCGACGCCACCCACATTCCCATGCCGGGCAACGTGGCCCACGCCCTGGAACTGCTCACCGGCGGCTTGAACCTGAGCTTTGCAGTCCGCGACGTGGAATATTTCTAATGCCCTGTCACGCAACCCGGCCTGATCAGGCGCGGGGCGTGCGCAGCAATCCCTCCTGAGAAACGGATGCCAGCAGTGAGCCGTCGCGGCTGAAGAACTCCGCGTGAACCAGGCCCCGGGACCCCTGGGCGGCACTGGTCCGCTTGTGGAAAAGCAGCCAGTCATCCATCACCACATCGCGATGCAGCCACAAGGCGTGGTCGAGGCTGGCCATCTGCAGTTCGGAGCGCGGCACCGCGTCGTTGTGCGGCAGGGCTGCGGTAGACACCATGCCCATGTCCGAGGCATAGGCGAGCAGGCAGACCGCCAGGGCCCGGTCGCCGGCCGGCACATCGGCGGCAAAGCGCAGCCACACCGGGTTCCAGTAGCGATTGCGCTCCCAGGCCGGGCTGCCCGGGGGAAACACCGAACGCATCTCGAAAGGGCGGGCGCGCCCGGCCATCGGGCTCAGCGCCGGGTGATCCCGATCGATGCGGGCAACTACCGCCAGGTCGTCTTCCAGCTCATCCGGAAGCGGCACGTTGGGCATGGGGTGCGCGTGCTCGAAGCCGGTCTCTTCCACCTGCAGGGACACGTCCATGCTGAAGATGGCCTGTCCGTTCTGAATGGCCACCACCCGGCGGGTGGCGAAGCTGCGGCCGTCGCGAATCCGTTCCACCTCGTAGAGCACGGGCCGCGACGCATCGCCCGCACGCATGAAATAGGCCCGCAGGGAATGGGGCCGTCGGCCGTCCACGGTGGCGCAGGCGGCGCGCAGTGCCTGAGCCAGCACCTGGCCGCCGAACAGGCGCCGCTTGCCCGGGGCTTCGTTGCTGCCCCGGTAGAGGTTCTGCTCGATGGCTTCGAGCTGCAGCGTATCGAGCAGGCGCCGGGCCAGTTCGCTGCGCAATCGGCTTGAGTCTGTCTTCATGGTCGGCAATTATACCTGCCCCGCGCCGAAGCCGGCGCACCGCAGTGCGGCCTTCAGCAGCCAGTTCCAGGAGAGACTTCCATGCAGAGCACCGACGTTCGACTCAAACAGCGCCCCACGGGCATGCCCACCCAGGACGATTTCGAACTGGTGACCGTGGACGTGGCCGATCCCGCAGACGGCGAGGTACAGGTGCAGAACCTGTGTATGAGCGTGGATCCGTACATGCGCGGCCGTATGGTGGACCGCAAATCCTACGTCCCGCCCTTTCAGATAGGCGAGACACTCACCGGCGGCGCCATCGGCCGCGTGACGGCGTCGGCGCACCCGGAATTCAGCGCAGGCGACATCGTCGAGAGTCATTTCGGCTGGCGCGAAGCTTTCACCGCCCCGGCTGGCCAGCTCACCCGCCTGGGCGAACTGGCCGCACCACCCTCTGCCTACCTGGGTGTGCTGGGTATGCCGGGCATGACGGCGTATGTGGGCCTGTTCGGGGCCGCCGACCTGAAAGACGGTGAAAGTGTCTTCGTCTCCGGCGCAGCCGGAGCCGTCGGCAGCATTGCCGGGCAGATCGCCAAACGGCACGGCTGCCGGGTGGTGGGCAGCGCCGGCGGACCGGAAAAAACGGCCTGGCTCGAAGAAATCGGTTTCGATCACGCCATCGACTATCGCCAGGGCAATCTGCTCAAGCAGCTTCGCCAAGGCGCTCCGGACGGCCTGGACGTGTACTTCGACAATGTCGGCGGCGATCACCTGGAGGCGGCCCTGTTCCACATGCGCCCGTTCGGCCGCATCGCGCTGTGCGGCGCGATCTCTCAATACAATGCCACCGAACCGGTTCCGGGGCCGGCCAATCTGGTCATGGCCATCGGCCTGGGGCTCACCCTGCGCGGCTTCATCGTCTCGCACTTCGACTACATGGCCGATGATTTCCGCCGCGACATGAGCGCATGGCTCAAAGCCGGCGACATCACCTACCAGGAAACCGTCTACGACGGCATCGACAAGGCTGCGGACGCGTTCATCGGGTTATTCACCGGCGCCAACACCGGCAAGATGATCGTGCGGCTGGCAGATTGACCCCGTGCAACCGGTTGTTGCCATATTCCGGCGACGGCGCTAATATTCCCGCCGCTGAACCCAGGAGGGCGCGATGCACATCACTCTGCACAACATTCGACGTAAGGGAACGACGCCGTTCGCCTTCGCGCGTGCAGGTGCAGATCGCATCGCTGCCGGAGGCTATTCCGGCATCCGGTGAGCCCGTCTAAGAGTCCGCGAACAGCCACCAGACCCGCTCACCACCCGAGCGGGTTTTTCGTTTCAGGCCCATCCAGAATCGTTCCACCCCGCTCGTAGTCCAGCACAACGATACACAGTGCCCGACGGCACTGCCTGGCGGGAACAGGACCGATGAAGACGACCAACCACAGTTCGCTGTGGCAGATTACCCGGGGACAGCGGCAGCGCTACGGCTATGCCATTGTGGCCATGGCAGCCACCAGTCTGTTCATGTTCGGCGCGCCGCTGATGGCCAAGTTCGCCATCGACGTGGTGGTGGAGAACGATTTCGCCTACGCTGCGCCGCCGCTGTTGTGGCTGGCCCGCGCCATCGGCGGCGGTGAGTGCCGATCGGCCGATCGGGGCTGTCGGCCCTGCGCGGCCGGTTCGCCGCTCTGGCGTCGGAGAACATCGTGCGCGGCCTGCGCGAGCAGGTGTACGGGCGCCTGCAGCATCTGCAAGCGCGCTATTACGACAGCGCAGACACCGGCGACCTGGTGCAGCGCGCCAGCTCCGACATGGAGACCCTGCGGGTCTTTCTGGCCAGCGATGTGGTGGAGATCGGCCGATCCATAATACTGCTGGCGTGTGTGACGCCCATTCTGTTCTGGATGGACGCGCGTCTGGCGTGGCTGGCGCTGTGCCTGATGCCCCTGCTCACCGTGAGCGCCTATGTGTTCTTTTCCCGCGTCAAGCAGGTGTTCCAGCAGACCGACGAGGCCGAGGCGGCCATGACCGCCGCGCTGCAGGAAAACCTCACCGGTATCCGCGTCGTCCGGGCTTTTGCGCGGCAGGCTTATGAGATCGAGCGGTTTGCAGCCCGCAACGCCGAGTTCCGCAACCACAACCTGCGCCTGATTCAGCTCATGGGGCTGTACTGGAGCACCAGCGATCTGCTGGCCCTGACCCAGGTGGGCATCGTGCTGTTCGCGGGTGCCGGCTATCTGATGAACGACACCATGACCGTTGGCACACTGTTCGCCTTCATGACTTACGTGGCGATGGTCATCTGGCCTGTCCGTCAGCTCGGCCGCGTCCTCACCGACACCGGCAAGGCGGTGGTGAGCCTGGGGCGGATCCGCGAAATTCTCGAGGAGCCCGAGGAAAGCCGAGAGGCCGCGCCCGACGTCTCGCGCGCCAGGGGCGCTATCGACATCGAGCATGTCGACTTCGAATACGAGCCCGGCCGCCCGGTGCTGCGTGACATAACGCTGCATGTGGCTCCCGGCGAGACTCTGGCCATCGTTGGTCCTCCGGGATCGGGCAAATCCACTCTGATCCGTCTGCTGCTGCGCCTGTACAACTACGAGCGCGGCTCGATACGCCTGGACGGGCGGGAGATCACCAGCCTCAACCGCCAGTGGCTGCGGCACCAGGTCGGTGTGGTGCTGCAGGAGCCGTTTCTGTATTCCCGCAGCATTCGCGCCAATCTGACCGTAGGCCGCCCGGACGCGGCGGAAGAGGCGCTGGTGGATGCATGCCGGGAGGCGGCCGTCCACGACTCGGTGCTGGACTTCGCAACCGGCTTCGACGCCATGATCGGCGAACGCGGAGTCACCCTGTCCGGGGGCCAACGCCAGCGCCTGGCCCTGGCCCGGGCACTGCTCAAAGACCCGCCGGTACTGGTGCTGGACGACTCCCTGTCGGCCGTGGACACGGGCACGGAAGCGCGCATTCTCAGCGCTCTGAAACGCCGCAAGGGACGCCAGACTACCTTGATCATCGCCCATCGCCTGTCGTCGGTACGGCACGCCGACCGCATCGCGGTACTGGACGAAGGACGCATCGTGCAACTGGGCGATCACGCTACCCTGGCAGCCCAGCCCGGCGCCTATCAGCGCCTGTGCGAAATTCAGGGAGCCCTGGACGAGGCCATTCTCGAGTGGGAGCGACCTGGGCTGATGCGAACGCGAACGGAGTTCGCGCCAGATCGCGACCTGGAGGTCGCTCCAACAGAGATTGCCCCCACCAAAGCCGGCCAGACAGGAAAGGATCATGGATAGCTACAGCGACGAATACGCCGAGGACGGCTTCGACGACGAGGCGCTGGCCGCCCAGGTCAGGACCGACCTGTGGCGCAAGCTGTTCGCCTACGCCCGGCGCTACCCGCGGGAGCTTGCCGGGCTCGCCGCCTGCGCGTTCATCAGCGCCTGCATGGAGGTGTGCTATCCGCTGATCACCAAGGCCGTCGTGGACCGGGTAGCCGCCCACGGCATGCAGGCGGATCTGACTCCGTGGATACTCGCTTACGCCGGCTGTACCGTGGTCATCGCCATTGCCATCGGCACATTCATCCGCCTCGGCGGCAAGATCCGCACCCATGTCAGCCACGACATCCGCCGCGACGGATTCGAGAACCTGCAGCGCCTGTCGTTTTCCTTCTACGACCAGCGGCCGGTGGGCTGGCTCATGGCACGCATGACGTCCGACTGCGAGCGCCTGTCCAACATTCTCGCCTGGGGATTCCTGGACCTGGTGTGGGGCAGCACCATGATGCTCGGCATCGCCCTCGCCATGCTGGTGATGAACCCCAAGCTCGCCGTGGTGGTGCTGGCCATTCTGCCGGTGCTTGCCTGGGTTTCGGCGACGTTCCAGCGGCGCATTCTGAAGAGTGCCCGGCGCGTGCGGGCGACCAATTCGCGGATCACCGCTTCCTACAACGAGGCCATCATGGGCGTTCTGACCAGCAAGGCTTTCGTCCGGGAAAAGCCCAACCTCAACGAGTTCAGCACCCTTACCGACACCATGCACGGCGCATCGGTGCTGAACATGACCCAGGCGGCCATCTACGTACCCATCGTCATAACGCTGGCAAGTCTGTCCACCGGCCTGGCATTGGCCGTGGGCGGTTTCGACCTGCTCGGCGGCGCCATCAGCGCCGGCACCCTGGTGGCATTCATGGCCTATACGCGGCACTTCTTCGACCCGGTGGAAGAACTGGGGCAGTGGTTCGCGGAAATGCAGATGGCCCAGGCTTCCGCCGAGCGGATAATCAGCCTCATCGAGGCCCAGCCGGAGGTCATGGACCGCGCCGACACGGCAGATCCCGACAACTCGGACATTCGCCGTATCGAACTGCGCGACGTGAGCTTCGCCTATGACCCGGCCAGGCCCGTGCTGCAGAACATCGACCTGATCGTGCACCGCGGCGAAACCATCGCCATCGTCGGACCCACCGGCGGCGGCAAGAGCACGCTGGTCAATCTGATCTGCCGGTTCTATGAGCCGACCCGGGGACAGGTACTCATCGATGGGATCGATTACCGGAGCCGCAGTCTGCACTGGCTGCAATCGAACCTGGGCATGGTGCTGCAGAGCGCCCACGTATTCAGCGGCAGCATCATCGACAACATCCGCTACGGACGTCTCGAAGCCAGCGATGAGGAAGTCTATCGGGCTGCCCGGATGGCGGGAGCCCACGAGTTCGTGGAACAGATGGAACACGGTTATGCCACGCAGGTCGGGGAAGGCGGCGGCCGGTTGTCGGCCGGCCAGAAGCAGTTGATCTCCTTCGCCCGGGCCATTCTCGCCGACCCGCAGATACTGGTCATGGACGAGGCTACATCGTCAGTGGATACGGAGACCGAGCAGCGCATACAGCGAGGCCTGGCCAATGTCCTGAAAGGGCGTATCGCGTTCGTCATCGCGCACCGCCTGTCCACCATCCGTCACGCCCACCGCATCATCGTGGTGGAAAGCGGCCGCATCATCGAGTCCGGCAGCCATGGGGAACTCATGGCTGCGCGGGGCCACTACTACGAACTCTACCGGCAACAGAGCCTGCAGGAATCGACCGTGGCGCCGCCTCTGGTCCCCGCACCGGGCTGACGGCCGTCCGGGCAACAGGTGCTGTGCGTCCTGCTACAGCGGCCTCCGCAGGCCGCTGTATCCGGGGTGCGGATCGAGATAGACCTGCTGGGCAACGTAGTCGTCCGGGTTTTCACGCAGATGGTGGCGAAGCAGGGTGATGGGTGCGAGCAACGGCATCTCGCCGCGGCGGTAGCTGTGGATCAGGGCGTCGAGTTCCTGGCGCGCCGGGCTGTCCAGACGGCGCTTGAAGTAGCCCTGCAGATGGGAAAGCACATTGGCGTGGCCGCGGCGCCCGGCCGGCTGTGTCAGGCCGGCCATCAGTTCCCCGGCATAGGCGTGCGCCTTGCCCGGCAGGTCATCCTTCAGATCTGCCAGCAGTCGGCCGGCTCGTTCATAGTGCGCCACGCTGTGGGCCATCAGCAGGTATTTGTAGCGGCTGTGAAACTCCACCAGACGGCCGGCGCTCAAGCCCGCTGCCAGCAGTGCCTGCCAGTGGGCGTAAGCAAACGTCCGGGTGACGAAATTCTCCCGCAGCACCGGATCGTGCAGGCGGCC
Source organism: Gammaproteobacteria bacterium (assembly GCA_034522075.1). Classification (GTDB taxonomy): domain Bacteria; phylum Pseudomonadota; class Gammaproteobacteria; order Pseudomonadales; family Azotimanducaceae; genus UBA7803. Next base: position 142,362 of record JAXHLO010000023.1, read on the forward strand.
GTTCTCTTCCACGGGCAGATCAGGCAGCGCCTCCACCACAGCAGCCGCGTAGGCACCGCGGCCGCGAGGATTGGGTGCACCGGTAACGCGGCCGTTTTCGTGGGGATAAACCTTGACGCGAAACAACCCGCAACTCGGTGACCCTTTCATGAATACATAACCCACCGCATCACCCAGGGCCGCCGCCTGCTCGCGCCCGTAGCCGGTGAGTGCCTCGGTGACATCGACATCCGGATTCTTTACGCCCACCACGCGGGGGGCAGCCGGACTGCCGACCAGGCGGATGGGCTCGCGCGGCGTGCCGAGGCCGATGGCCACCTCCGGGCAGATGCCGCGGAACTCGAACAGATCATCCAGAGCCGCGTGAGGAAAAGAGGAGCGCGCGCCGCTGCCGTCGTAGCGTACTTCGCTGCCCAGCAGGCACTCGCTGATGGCAATGGGCAGCGGCGGCTGAGGCCGCGGTGGAATGTCCGCCGGCACACGCCGCCGGGCCGGGTCTTGCGGATGCCGGGTGGTCAGCCACGGGTCGCCAGAAAGGGCCACAGCGCATCGGCGCCGCTCGCTGCCACATGGGCACCCAGCCGCTGCTGCCAGTAGGTTTCGCCGCCGTACTCGTCCCGCCACGCCCAGGCCCGGCGGGTGAAATGATGGAGCTGATGCTCGTAGGTATAGCCCATGGCGCCATGCACCTGATGGGCGATCTCCGCCGCCACACCGGCGGCCTCTCCTACCCGGGCTTTGGCAGCCGCCACTTCCAGTTCGAAGCGCTCTCCCTGCAGCGCCTCAACGGCGGCATCGGCCGCCCGCTGGGCCGCCGCCACTTCACCCGCCATGACGGCCAGGTTGTGCTGGATTGCCTGAAAACGGGCGATGGGCCGGCCGAACTGCTCGCGCTCGTTGGCATACTGCAGGGACAATGCCAGCAGACGCTCGAGCGCGCCGGCCATGGCGCAGGCGCGGGCCAGTGCCAGAAACGCCAGAGCGGGTTCGCTGAGGGCGATCCATTCGGTACCCGAAGGTATCGTCAGGGCATCGCGGGGCTCACCGGCCAGGTTGTAGCCGCGCTCCACGTCCGCGGCGCCGGGATCGCATGACACCCGGACGAACGCCCCGGCGTCGGCATCCAGCCCCAGCACGGTCTCTGCCTGCCGGCCCCACGGCACGTCGACGACCTGCTGACCGGCCACCCGGCCGATGCTGCTGACCCCGTCCGCACTGCCCAGCCAGCGATTAGCCAGCAGGGTTTCCGCCAGCGGCACGGGCACGGCGTAGCGGCCGGCAAGGCGTATGAGCGCGAAGGCGTCGCCCAGTTCCGCGCCGCTGTCCGGCATGGCCAGGGTGGGAAAACCGTTTTCCGCCAGAGTCGTCCACAGCGGCAGCGGAAATTCACCGCGCTCGGCGGCATCCAGAGCCGCCTTGTCACACAGATCGGCGAAAATCCGTTCCGCTGCGTCGAGAAGCATGTGATCGTGGTCGGCCATCAGCGTAACCCCAGTCCGCGGGCGATGACGCCGCGTAAGATTTCCCGCGTACCGCCGCGTATGGTGAACGACGGCGACAGCAACAGAGTATCCGTGAATGCTTCGCGGAAGCGCCGGTAACGGCCGTGATCCGCATCAGCGCCCGGCGCTGCAAGGCGCGCCACTTCCGGCAGCAGCTTCTCGAAATCGTTGCCCAGGGCCTTCACCAGGGCCGCTTCCACGTCGGGACTCTGGCCGTCTTCCAGCATACCGGCCACGGATATGGACATGCGCCGCAGGGTCAGCAGATGCGCCGTGAGGCGCCCGATGGCTGCCTGCTGCGCCGGTTCCGGTGCTTCACCGACGGCCCGGACCAGCTCGACGAAAACGCGGAAGGCCGACAGAAAGCGCTCCGGCCCGCTGCGCTCATAGGCCAGCTCGCTGGTGACCTGTGCCCAGCCGTTGCCCGGCTCACCGACCACGCGGTCCGCCGGGACCCAGACGTCATCGAATACCACCTCATTGAAGTCCTCACCACCGGCCATGTTGCGTATGGGGCGAATCTCAGCGCCGTCCGCCTGGAGATCGATGATGATCTGAGACAATCCCGCATGACGGTTGTCCGACGGCGGCTCGGTGCGCACCAGCGCAATCATGTAGTGATTCCGGTGGGCGTCCGTGGACCACAGCTTGGTGCCGTTGATCACCCAGCCATCGTCCTGGCGGCGGGCACTGGTGCGTACCGAAGCCAGATCCGAACCGGAGCCGGGCTCGCTCATGCCGATGGAAAAGTAGCTCTCACCGCGGGTGATGGGCGGCAGGTAGCGTTCCCGCTGGGCTTCGCTGCCGACGCCGAGCAGCAGATTGCCGCTCTGCCGGTCGGCGATCCAGTGGGCGCTCACCGGAGCACCCGCCGCCAGCAGTTCTTCGGTGACCACGTAGCGTTCGAAGAAGCTGCGTTCGCCGCCGCCGTAACGCTTGGGCCAGGCCATGCCGATCCAGCCCTGTTGTCCCAGCTTACGGGAGAACTCCGGATCGTGGCCGGTGGTGAAATCGGCATTGGGCCGGCTCAGATGCTCGGCATTGCGGCGCAGGAAGTCCCGCACCTCGCCGCGCAGAGCTTCGGCGGATTCCGGTAGAGAAACTCGATCGAACTGCAGCACGCGATGCGCACTCCCGGCTGAAACGCATGCTAACTTACTGGGAGGTCTGGGCCTTTGCAAACCAGCCCAGCCGGCCGCCCACGTTGGCCCGGGACACACCCGGCACCCGCTCGAGTCCCGGCAAGTTGCGCAGGTATTCCTCCTGCTCCACCAGAATTTCCTTTTCCACATCCTGGGGCGTGGCACGCAGACCACCAGCACGGCGACCGCCAGAATGGTGCCGTGGCGTATGATGCCGGCGAATATCAGCCGCTGCCGCCCGAGACGGCGATTGTTCACGGCATGCGCGGTCCGTAAACTGACAATTCAACCATGCGGGAGTTCGGTCATGAGCGACAAGCCATCCTATCTCGGTCTGCTGAACGCCATTGCCGTGGGTGAATGGCGCGGCCACGCACTGCTGAGCGCCTGGCGCGACAGCACCAGCAACGCAGATCTCGCGGCAATACTCGATCAGGTGGCCATTCGCGAACAGGAACATGCCGCCGCATTCACCAAACGGCTGTGCGAACTGGGTTACGGCCTGAAGCAATCGCCGAGCGGGGAGTTCGAGGAGACCCTGGCCGTGGCCCGTTCAGCGGCCAGCGATGCGGACAAGTTCCGCCGGGTACTCGGCTACGGCGGCACGGACGATGGCGCCAGGCCCGACCCGCTCGAGCGCATCTTCGAAGACCGCAGCATCGATCCGCAAACCGGAGCATTGCTCGGCCGCTTCATTGCCGAAGAGCGCGACAGCGAACGCTGCCTGCGCGCTGCCTGGGCCCGCCTTGCGCCGGCTGAGCCTGCCGGCACCGGCAGCAGCGACGAGGAAACGGTGCTGGCCGACATCGCCGCCCGCATCGATCGCCTGGCCGGCACCCTGGAGGAGCTGAAGAAACTCAGACGCTGAGCAGGCGCCCCAATAGATCTGGAAATAGTAGATCTGGAAATGGTAGATCTGGAAGCAGAACTGCAGGCACGCCTCGCGCCGGTGCTCGACGATCTCACCGAACGGGCCATGGTGACTGAGCATGTCGTTGACAAGGACGTCTACCGGATTCTCATCTGCACCCTTTGGGTCAATGTGGTACTCGACCCTGCCGAGGCCGGCATAGCGGAGCATCAACTGGAAACGCTGCACGATGTGCTGAACCGCCGCATCGGCGAAATACTGGGCCGCGACGCATCGTTGAAGAGCTGTTTCCGCTACCTCAACGGTAAGGACGGTGAGCAGGCCATGAAGGCGGCACGTCTCACCCCCAACCACCGCGACATGCTGCTGTACTTCGCTTCCATCATCCTCGACCCGGATGGCCACCGGCGCTGGATGGAGGAACTGCGGGATCAGCCATCACGTTGACGACCACCTGACGGTCACCCCGCCGGTGGCGATGCTCCCAGAGAAAGATCCCCTGCCAGGTTCCCAGCGCCAGGCGGCCGTCCATCAGCGGAACCGCCAGACTCGTGGCTGTGAGCGCGCTTTTTATGTGCGCCGGCATGTCGTCGGGGCCTTCCGCCGTATGCGTGTACAGCGCATCGTGCTCCGGTACCAGACGGTTGAGCCAGGCCTGCAGGTCGTCCTGCACGGCGGGGTCGGCGTTTTCCTGAATGATCAGGCTCGCCGAGGTATGGCGGACGAAAATCGTGACGAGCCCCTCACTTATGCCGCAACCTGCCACGGCGTCGATGACTTTGTGCGTGATGTCATAGAGCCCCTGCCCGCCGGCGGATAGGTTCAGTGTGACGTTCATGGATGACCTTTGCGCAGGCAATGCGACAAGCATAGCCAGCGCCGCGGGGCGGGAACAACAGCAAGAATCATGAAGATTTTCGAGGCGCGGCCCTGGCTGGTGGCGCTGGTGTCCATCATAGCAGCCCTCGCCTCCTGGTTGGCAGGCGATGATGCGGTGTCTGCCACCCTGCTATCGGTAAATGTCACCGTGCCGCTGATGTGGCTTTACGCAGCCATCTGCGCAGCCGGCTTGTTGCTGTTGTCCGGCCGGATGCTGACGCGGCAGCGCCGGGCGGGGCGGCGCCAGACATCACGGACGCTTTCCGCTGCGCCGTCCGTCGAACCGGCCAACCCGGTCGCCCGCCCGGACAATGCTGCAGCAGATACACCGGCGGACACGCTGCTCGGCAGCGGCGAACCGCATACGTTCTACCTGGAGCTGGATCCACACAGCCGCATCGTCCACTGTGGCGGGGACGCCAGCCACGCTCTGACCGACGAGCCCGCCGCCCTGACCGGGCTGAGTCTGCTCGAACTGGTGCCGGCGCGGATCCGCGGCGCAGTCGTGGAGGCGGCCCGCAGCGCCCGCACCGAGCCGGGCCAATGTTTCAGCCTGCCCAAGCTGCGGCTGCGTCGTCAATCGGCTGACGGCCGCCAGAACGTTTCGCCGCCCCTGCGGCTGCAGTTTCAGGCCCGCACCGATACCACCCTGATCATTCACGGGCGCGTGGACGACAGCGCCGGCGCTGCAGAAATCGTTCAGGATGGCAACGACGAGCGCTTTTCCCGGGTCTTTCACTCCAGTCCCGACGCGATTCTGATCATCCGTTACGACGACGGTACCGTCATCGACTTCAACCACAGTTTCACTCGATTGCTGGGTTACACGCGGGAACAGGCCATCGGTCGGCCGGTAGCCGACCTCGAGCTGTGGATGGCGGCCGAGGACCGACGCAATCTACTGGAACGTTTCTCCCGCGAACGCCACATCACCGACCTCGAGGCCAGGCTGCGCAACTTTGACGGTCACAGCGTACCGGTGGAACTGTCCCTGCGATTCATCGAACTGGACGGCCAGCTCTGCGTGCTGTGTATCGCGCGGGACATCTCGAAACGCCTGGAGGCGGAACTGGCAGCACGCAGCAGCACAGAGAAGTTCACTCAGGTATTCACTCAGAGTCCCGACGGTGTGGTGGTCATGAGCAGCCGGGACTTCGTCATCCGTGAGGTGAATCCAGCCTTCCTGCGCGGCTCCGGCTATGCGGCCGAGGAGTTGATCGGTCAGAGCGTACGGCTGTTTCAGACAGGACCGGATTCCGACGAACTCGAGCAGACCCTTACTGCCCTGGTGCGCGAAGGACGGGTGGCCAACCGGGAGATGTGTTTTCGCACCAGGGACGGCAGCGAACTCACCGCGCTGGTCAGCGGCACGGTGACCGACATAGACGGCGAGCCCAGTCTGCTGTGCATCATCAAGGACATCACCGATCTGCGCCACGCCCAGGAACAACTCAGGCGCAGCGAAGAGCGATTTCGCGGCGCCTTCGAGAACGCGCCCATCGGCATACTGCTGCTCGACCCGCTCGGCCACATTTTCCAGGCCAACCGCTTCGCCACGGAACTGCTCGGCTACTCCGACGGCGCGCTGGCCAACCTGCATGTTTCGCGCCTGGTACCCGCGGACGAGAGAGCCGACCTCAAGGAGCAACTCGAACGATTGCTGCGCGGCAACGACTCGGCATTGCGCAGCGAGCGCCGGCTGGTGTGCGCCGACGGCCTGGAGATCTGGACCAACTGCCACGTGGTGCTGCAGCGTGACAGCCACGGCCAGCCGCTGTACTGCATTGCCCAGATCGCCGACATCACGGAAATGAAGACCAGCCAGCGGCGCATGGAGCACCTGGCGTTCTACGACACCCTCACCGAACTGGCCAACCGCCGCCTGTTCAACGACCGGCTGCAGCAGGCAGTGGAGCACTGCCGGCGTCACGATCTGCGCGCCGCGCTGCTGTATCTCGATCTGGATCAGTTCAAACGGGTCAACGATACTCTGGGACACGAGTGCGGTGATGCTCTGCTCAAGGAGGTCGCCGCCCGCCTGCTCGGCTGCGTACGCAAGGAAGATACCGTGGGCCGTCCCGGCGGTGACGAATTCACCATTCTGCTGCACGATCTGGACAGCCCGGATCAGGCCGCCACGGTGGCCCGGAAGATACTGCGCGCCCTGGAACGTCCCATTACGATTTCGGGACATCAGCTCGTTGTCACAACGAGCATCGGTATCACCGTCATTCCCGACGACGGCGAGGAACCCAATGCGCTGACGAAAAACGCCGACCTCGCCATGTACCGGGCCAAGGAAGAAGGCCGCAACACCTATCAGTTCTTCAGCGAAGAACTCAATACCAATGCCGTACATCGCCTGCGCACGGAATACGAGCTGCGCCGTGCGTTGGAGCGCAGCGAGTTCGAATTACATTATCAGCCCACGGTAAGGCTGACGGATCAGGCGGTCGTGGGTGTGGAATGCCTGCTGCGCTGGAACCATCCGGAACGCGGCCTGGTCATGCCCGACGAGTTCATCGGCATTGCCGAAGAAACCGGCGCCATCGTCGAGATCGGCAACTGGGTCATCGAGGAAGCCTGCGCCGCCGGCCGTCTCATGGCCGATCAGCACGGCGCGCCGCTGTGCATTGCCGTGAACATTTCGCCGCGGCAATTCCGCGACCCGAAGCTGGTAGACAGCATCCGCCAGAGTCTGCAGCGGGCGCAGCTGGACGCCGGGTCGCTGGAGCTGGAGATTACCGAAACCATGCTCATGCAGGACGTGGATGCAGCGTCGATCATCCTCAACCGTCTGCACGAACTGGGCATCCGGCTCGCCATCGACGATTTCGGCACCGGCTACTCATCACTGAACTATCTGAAGAAATTTCCCATCAACACCGTGAAAGTGGACCGGACATTCATTACCGACATTCCCCGGAGCAGCGACGACATGGAAATCACCGCCGCCGTGATCGCCATGGCCCATCGCCTGCGCATGCAGGTGGTAGCCGAAGGAGTCGAATCCGCCGCGCAACTCGAATTCCTCACCGAGCAGCAATGCGACTTCGCCCAGGGCTATCTGTTCAGCCGCGCCCTGCCGCTGAGAGAAATCGGCAAGCTGCTCGGCGGCAGGGTCGGCCTGCTGCGCACCGGGGCGTAATCCGCTCTGCCGGCTGCGGCCCCGTGGACCTCGGTGCTGCCCATCGCTATAGTCGTGCCGATGTCTCAGCCTGCCGCAACCACCGCTGCCGTAACAGCCTCGTCCGCTGCCCATCAGGCCCTGCTCGATCCGGCGCGCCTGGCCGCCGTAGACCCTGACGCGTTCGCGCAGACCAGGCCATACCCGTGGGCCGACATCGAAGGTCTGCTGACCCCGGAAGCATTCGCGGCCCTGCGCGCTGCGTTGCCGGAACCGGCACAGATGCGGGCCAGCTTCGGCCGTAAACGCGCCCACGGCCAGCAACCTCACGACCGCTACGCTCTTGAGTATGCGCCTGATGCCCCGGTAGCCGATGTGTGGCACGGGCTCGTTGCCGAACTGGAAGGGCCGGTGTACAGCGAGTGGCTCGCCGGCATGCTCGGCACCCGCCACTTCCATCTCACCTACCACTGGCATTACACGCCTCGCGGCTGCTCGGTGTCGCCGCACTGCGATGCCCGGCGCAAACTGGGCTCCCACATCTTCTATTTCAACACGGCCGACGACTGGCGCCCGGAATGGGGCGGACAGACGCTGATTCTCGATGATCACGGCCGCTTCAAGCGCAACAGCGCGCCTGATTTCGGCGACTTTCCACAGCGCTGGTCGGCACCGTGCCTGGGCAACCGTTCGCTGCTGTTCCGCCGCCAGGGCAACTCCTGGCACGGCGTGGAACCCATCGATTGTCCGGAGGGTGACTACATGCGCAAGGTATTCATCGTGGTCATCAACTCCAGCGGCCTGATGGGCCGACTGGGCCGCCTCTGGCAGCAGCGGCGCTCGCGCTGAATGGGTACTGCCATGGAACCTGCCCCGGCGCGGAAACTGCGCGACTACCTTGGCGCCGCGCCTGCGGCCCTGATGTGGGGAAGCGCAGCACTGTTGCCACCCGCAGCGGCATCGCGTCTCGGCGGCTGGCTGCTGGGCCACCTCGGACCCCACCAGCGCAAGCACCGGCATGTGATCGCCAACCTGCAGCGAGTCATGCCCGACGCCGACGCTGACACGGTGCAGCGCACGGCGCGGGATGTGTGGCGGAATTTCGGCAGCGTGCTGGCCGAGTACCCGCACCTGGGCCGAATCGCCCGCCGCAACGTATCGCTGTCCGTACCGCCCGGCGTCCAGCAACTGTTCGATGCGCGCCAGCCGATCATGTTTCTTACGGGTCATCTGGGTAACTGGGAACTGCTGGGGAGTTATCTCGGCCGCCACAGCCAGGGCCTCATCGTCATCTACAGCCCGCGCAAGAACGCCGTGCTGGAACGCCTCATTCAGCGCTTCAGAACGAGCATTGGCGGCGAGTATCTGACCAAGCAGCAGGCATTGCGCCAGCTTGCCGGCAGGAACCTGAACGGCAAGTCGGTGGGGCTGCTGCCGGATGTGCGGATCGACAGCGGCGTGCCGTTGCCGCTGTTCGGTGCCGCCGCCCCCACCACGGTCAGCCCGCCGCGCCTGGCTGCGCGTCTCGGCTATCCGCTGGTACCCGTGCGGGTCAAACGCGTGGGCGCCGCCCGTTTCGAACTGGAATTCGCCGAGCCGCTCACCGCTGACCCGGCCAGCACCGGCAAACAGGCGGCCGTGGATGTCATGATGCAGTACAACCGGCTGCTGGAGTCGTGGATCAGCGAACGGCCCGGTGAGTGGCTGTGCACCAAACGCCGCTGGCCCCGGCCATGCCAGGTCCCGGATACCTCTGCCGTGAGCGCGCCCCGACTGGAGTGACCGGCCGCGTGTGATATTCTGCCGGCCACTGTCGTTGTCAACGATGGCGCCGTTGCAAACACCGGCACGAACCCACAGACCAGCGGACCAGCCTGCATGCCTCTGCTCGTGCAAAGAATCCTCCGGGGCGCACTCCCCACCCGTCTCGACAGCCAGCGCCCTCCCGCCCGGGACGGCGAGTGCGAGTGCATCGTGCTCGGCGTGCGGGACGGACACCGGCCCAGCGCCAAGCCGCCGGTACGTATCTTCATCGGCACCGAGCGGCAGCAGTTCCGCGCTGAACGAACCCTGTTGTGGTCCATCGAAGCGCACCGCGACCCGTCCCGCATCTACCAGATCCACCTGCTCCGCGATCTGCCGGGGTTCCGCCGGCGCCTGTGGCTGACAGGTTTCACCAATTACCGCTTCGCCATTCCCGGCTTGTGCGATTACCAGGGCCGGGCCATCTACAACGACGCCGACCAGGTCTATCTCACCGACCCGGCGGAGCTGTTCGATACACCCATGGACAGCGCCGGCTTCCTGGCCATCAACGACCGTGACACGTCAGTCATGCTGCTGGACTGTGAACGGCTGGCTGAGGTCTGGGAACTCCAGGCTGTCCGCCGCTCATCACGCAAAGCCCTGGAAGCCCGGGCGCGGGCTGCAGGACTGTGGGGGCCGTTGCGCGCAACCTGGAACGCCCGCGACCGGGAATACCAGCAGATGCAGGCCGACCTGGTGCACTTCACCACCCTGCAGACCCAGCCCTGGCGGCCGTTCCCCGATCAGTTCGTGTATTTCGACAATCCCACCGGCGACCTCTGGCCGTCGCTGGAGGCCGCCGCCGACCGCCAGGGCTATCTGCCCGTCACCGCCCGGCGGCCGTCCGCCGAATGGCCAGCCACCCAGGCACGCCTTGCGCGGCGTGCCGATGCGGCGGAGCTGCAGGCGCTGCTGGGCCCGGAACCGCCGCCGGTCCGCGACACCCTGACCATCGACGGGGTACTGGAACAGGTCGCCGACGAGGACGTCCCCTGGGTACTCGAACGCCTGTTCCGCGGCACGCGGCGGCTGCATCTGCGGCTGGACGAACCGCTCATCCAGCGCCGCGGCAGCTACCGGCGCAATGAGTGGTTCTGGCTGCAGCAGATAGAGCCGCCAGCCGCGGCGCCCGGCCACAGCCTGGCGGCTGACCCGGCGCAGATTCGGCGCAGGCGCCCGGTCATTGCACGGCGGGCAGGCCGGTCCGGGCCCCATCACCGTGCTCACCCACTCGAAGCCCGGCCACAATCATCAAGCCCGCGCCATCGCCCGCGGCCTCGCCGGGTACACGGGCCGGGAGGTTCAGGAGGTACGGGCTGACGTCAGCGAAGCGGCCTTCGTTATGCAATCCTGCTTCGGCCGGCGCCCGGGCGTGAGCCTGCCGGAAGACACCGAGGTGCTGGTAGCCAGCGCCTGGCTGTGTTGCCGCCTGGCGCGCCAGCTCGCCCGGCAGCAGCCGCATCTGCGGCTGGTGCTGAGCGGACGCAAAGCCGGGCCCGCGGCGGAACACGGCAGTGTGCTGGTGCAATGTGCTCACTTCGGCCTGCCGCCTCGCCGGACGAGTTGATCGCCGCGCTGCTCAACGCCGGCGAAAACCCCAGGGCAACCGGGAATACGGCCACCCGCCTGGGCGCAATGGCTGCAAGCTCCGCGGCGTGTTGCCCTGCTGCTCGGCGGCACGTCCCGATCCCACGAACTGAGCCGCAGCGAGGCACGACGGCTGACCCGCGAGGTATCCGCATGGGCGCAATCGCTGCAGGCGCGGCTGCTGGTAGTCGGCGGACGCCGCAGCGAACCGGTCATGGACACTGTCGCCGAAAGCCTCGCCCCGGACGACCTGCTCTACCGCTGGCAGGCGGACGATCCGGCCAATCCATACCACGAAGCACTGCGCCATGCCGAACAACTGGTGGTCACGGGTGAAAGCGAATCCATGCTCGCCGACGCCGTCAGCCGCGGGCGGCAGTTCCTGATCTGGCCGCTACCGCAGCGTGCCGCTTCACCGTGGCGGCGCCTGAGCGCCGCCGTGGCCGACCGCGCCGTTCGGGCCCGGTACAACGCCCGCGGCAGCGTAAAGCCGCAGCAGGGGCTGACCTATCTGTGTGCCCGGGCCATCGAACGCGGCTGGATACTGCCGCCGCGGGACGTGGAGGCGCTGCATCAGCGTCTGTTCGAGCAGCACATGGCCGCGCCATTCCCGCACACTGCCGACGCCTCATTCGAACCCGGCGAAGCGCTGCAGCGTACGGTGCAGCAGGCAGCCCAGCGCCTCGGTCTCGAGCCGGCCGGGCAGCCGGCTGCCGACTATGGCAGGAACGCCAGGCTGAACCAGGGAACGTACCTGACATCAGCACAGCGCCGCCGGCGCGCCAGCATGAACGGCCAGCTGGCGGAATAGAGGTCCTGCAGCGGCCGCTTGAAGCGGTAGCTGGCGATGAACAGATTCATTCCCACCGGCGGCGTGAAGTAACCGATCTGCATATTCGCCAGGAAGATGATGCCCAGGTGTACCGGATGAATGCCATAACCCACGGCTACCGGCAGAATCAGCGGCACGACAATCACCAGCGCGGAAAAGATGTCGAGCATCGCGCCCAGCACCAGTAGCAGAACGTTCAGCAGCAACAGGAAGGCCAACGCGCTGTCGACGTGGGCTCGAATGAGCTCGAACAGATACTGCGGCACTTCGGCATCCACCAGGAAGTTGGTGAATGCCAGCGCCACCCCCAGTACCAGCAGAATGCCGCCCACCATGACCATGGACTGCACCATGATGTTCGGCACGCCGCGCCAGGGAACCTCCCGGTAGAGCAGCACTTCCACCACGGTGACATAAACGGCCGTGAGAGCGGCCGCCTCGACATCCCGGCGCGCCGCTGTAGATGCTGCCCAGCACCACCACGGGCAACGGCAACTCCCACCGCGCCGCCTTGCAGGCGGACCACAGGCGCGCGCCGGAGAACGGTATGCGCGGCACGTTGCCGCCGCGGTGGCGCCACAGGGTCCAGCCGATGAGCAGGGTCAGCATGACCAGGGTGGGCAGAATGCCGGCCAGGAACAGCTGGGAAATGGTGAAGGGCTCGCCCACGTTCATTTGCTGGGCAACCACGCCGTAGAGGATCAGGGGCAGAGACGGCACCAGCAGCAGGCCCAGGCTGCCGGACGTGGTCACCAGGCCGAGACTGAAACGCTCGTCATAGCCCGCGCGCACCATGGCCGGCAACAGCAAAGCCCCCAGGGCAACGATGGTTACGCCCGACGCACCGGTCAGCGCCGTGAAGATCGCGCAGGCGATGAACCCGACCATGGCCAATCCGCTGGGCAGGGCGCCGAACAGGCTCTGCACGAGATTGACCAGACGCTCGGACGTCTTCGCTTCCGCCAGCAGATAGCCGCTGTAGGTGAACAGCGGCAGCGCAGCCAGCAGCGGCGTGTCGACGATGCGGTAGACCTCGATGGCCACGATGGCCAGGTCGATGTCCGAAGCGAAAAAGCCGAGCATGGCGGCGCCCAGCAACACGGCGAACAGGGGTGCCCCGGCCAGTAGAGCGAGTATCAGCAGAACGACACCGGCCCAGATCATGGCGGCCTGACCGTGTGCACCCGGTAGCGCAGACCCATGACACCGGCACCCACAGGCATGATGGTTTCACACACCCAGGCCGGCACGGCGGCGAACGCCGACCACACACCGTCCTGATAGTCGAGCCAGACGAAGCGCGCACTGTGGTAGGCGAACAGGCCACAGACCAGGGCTGTGAACGCGCTGGTGACACGCCGCAGCACGAGGTTCCAGCGCTCGTCGAGAAGCTTGCCCACGAGATCCATACGGATGTGCTCGTCATGGCGCGACGCGACCATGCCGCCGAGCAGCGTGACCCACAGCACCAGCACACGAACCAGGCCGTCACCCCACAGCAACCCGAAATCGAAGAGGTTACGGGCAATGACCTGAAAAGCGGCCACGCCGATCATGGTGGCCAGCAGAGCAGCCAGCAGGCCGCTTTCCACCAGCCACAGGCCTCTGGTCAGACGATCAATCGGTCATCCCGGTGATCTCCGCCGAGGTCGTCCATGCGATCGAGCAATTCGGCGGAAATCAGGCCGTCCTCCACCATTTCGCGGTTGGCCCGGTCAGCGAGGGTATTCCACTCGGCGATCTCTTCCGGGGATGGCTTCCGGCGTTCAATCCCCTGTGCGAACAACGCCTGCATGGCACTGCTGTGATCCTTGCGGGCCCGGGCATTCACCTGGTCTACCACACCGGCCATGACCTCATGGACGGTAGCCTGATCTTCTGCGGAAAGACGCTCGTACGGCCGGTTGGCGACAGCCAGCAGCCCATAGACATAGAGCATGGGCATGTCCAGCAGGTAGTCGAGCTGGGTGTGCCACTGCAGGGCGATGGCCGCTACCGGCGGCACCGCCACACCGTTCACCAGTTCCGTCTGCAGACCGGTCAGTACGTTGGAGATGGCCAGCGGAATCGGGTTGACGCCGAAGCTCTGCAGGGCCCGGGCCGAGCCGGGATCACCGTCCGGGGTCCAGACTTTCTGCCGGCGGACCTGTGCAACACTGGTTACCGGCTCTTTGGACATGGCATAGGCAAAACCCACCTCGGCCAGGCCGAACGCCGTATAGCCCTGCTCCTTCAATCCGTCCAGCAGCACCGGGTCGAGCTGCTCCCGGACATGGTCCACCTCAGCATAAGATTCGAACACCAGCGGCAGCCCGTAGAGCTGAATGTCCTCGTAGGTCTGGACCAGGCTGCCCACGGTGAGCACGGCGCCGTGCAACTGACCCAGGCGGATCTTGCGCAGTACCGATTTGTCGTCGCCCATCACCCCGCCGGGGTAGAACTTGAAGTTGACGCGCCCGTCGGTCTGCGCCGCTACTTCCCGGGCGCCGGCACGCATGAGATCCATCCAGGCGGAACCGTCCGGTGACAGCGTGGCGATCTTGAAGGTGACGGCATGCGCCGGCCCCGCGGTCAGCATGAGGCCGGCCACGAAGACTGCCGCCAGCAGCCGCCGCGGACCAGATCCGCTGTGTCGCCCGCCAGCACGTGGATGAACCATCTCAGAAATACTCATCGGCAGATTCCATCAGTTCCGCGGCCCGTTGCTGCGCGACCACGTTTATCAATGTCAGTCCCGGCTGATCGGGATCGGCTGCAAGCACGTCCTGCAGCAACTCGTCGTGCAACTGCCGATCGAATACCAGCCGCGCATATTGCTCGGCAAACAGCACCTTGGTCATCAGGTGCCGGCCGTCGGACAATTCCAATGCCCGTTCGAAGTGACGCCGCCCGACTTCGGGCCGCCCGCCCATGGCCGGCGGCGCCAGGGTCTCGAACACCCCCATGTACAGGTGCGCGCCGCCGTAATCATGAGTCTCGTCAAGCTCGATGATGCGCATCATCAATGCCTTGACCCGGGCCAGCTCGGCAATGGCTGCATAATCGTCGCTGTTGGCCTGAATCCAGCCAGCCCAGGTGGCGCCGAGCCGGTACAACAGTGCCACATCGCCGCGGCCGCGCTCGGCCAGCCAGGACTCGTAGGCTTGGAACGGCCGGGTCCGCACGCCGCAGCCGTTACGCACCCCGGCGCACACGGCACGCAGGGCCAGATCCAGGGCCTTGCCGTTGAGCCGCTGGTTGCGCTGCGGTGCGTCGACGAATGCGGCTGCATAAGCGGAATTGAGCTGGGCTGCCTGCCCCAGCAGTTCGGCATTACGCGGATTCTGCTCGAGCAGCCCGTCGATGAGGAGAAGGTAGGCGGGCGCACCATCACGGACCATGGCAACGTCCGGATTGTCGAGGATCGCACCGCCGAGATCCTGCGCCATGCCCCCGGCCATGGAACCTATCAGGCTCGCGCAGCCGCCGAGCAACAGAACCGACCCTGCTACCAGCGCCTGCAGCGACAACCGCGAAGATTCTTCAGGCATCAGCATGCATTCTCGCCAAACCGGACCGCACCCCATTCAATCGGCCCGGCCGCGTCCGAAGGGTCGGCATTTAATCGGCGCCCGGCGCCGAAATCAACCACAGGGCCGCCCCTGGACCGCGGGCATTGCAGCACCATCGCGCCTTTCCGGCTGGACGAGCAGGCCGCAGAAGATCTCCCAGGACAAGCGGTCGGCAAACTGTCTCGGATGCTGGGAAAAATGTCGGGCCACCTCGTGATTCATGGCTTGGGCTAAGTCGCGCCGGCGCCGCTTCAGCGTCCGGACGCGGCGCCGCGAACGCGCCGCCGCAACCTCCTCGCCGAGCCGACGCTGCTCTACCCGCATGCGGTGCAGGCGCCGGCCAGCACGGGCCATCGCCACCAATCGGCCCTGCTCGCTCAGACCCGAACCGGCCCCGGTTAGTTCCGCCATTGCCAGCAGGCGCCGCAGCCGGCGGCCTGCCCGGCGCCGGCACGGCTGCTTGCGCAGGTCCCGGCGTGCCTTCCGGTAGACCCGTGCCAACTGTCTCTCCAGCAGCGTCTGCGGCGGAGCCGGACGTTGCACCAGCATGCCGAGCCAGCGGGACTGGTCGAGCAGCGTGCCCTGCATCCTGTGCCGGCGCTGCGCCGACAGGGGCCAGGCATGGTCGTCGAGATGCCGCAGGCTGTCCTCAGGGGGCATGTGCTCTCCCGGAAGCGCATCTGCCAGCGGTTCCAGCGGACGCAGCAATCGTGCCTGAGCCTTCAGGCTGGTCTTCACGGTCCGCCAGCCGGGCTCCTCCGGCCCTTCCTCGAGCGCGCCCCGCAGTGCCTGCCAGCAGGCATCGCCGGCAATGGTCACGGCAACCAGCTCGCGGGCCCGGGCCAGCCCGCAGTTTGGCCCGGCGTCGGCGTTCAACAGCCGCAGGGCCCGCTGATTCAGCTCCAGGGCCCGAAGCTGCACGTGCCGGGACAACGACGGCCGGCCGAATCTATCCAGCAGATGCCACATGAGCGGAATGTTAGCCTAAACCGCCTTCGAGTAGCGTGGCCGTCGCGGTACACTGCCGGCCACAATCACAATCAAGCGCTCACGCATGCCCAGTTTCCAGTCTGCAGGACTCGAGTTGTACTACGAACAACACGGAGCCCGCGCCAACCCCACAGTCCTGCTCATCCACGGTCTCACCTGCCAGCTCATCCACTGGCCGGAGCCGCTGATCCGAAGCCTCACCAGCGCAGGCTTCCGGGTGGTCACCCTGGACAATCGGGACGTCGGCCTGTCGGCACGCCTCGATGACCACGACATCGGCAGCATCGAGATGGTCATGCAGGATCCACGCAGCTTCTCCGCGCCCTATGGGCTGACGGAGCTGGCCGGCGACTGCGTAGCCCTGCTGAATCATCTGGGACAGAGCGGGGCCCATCTGGTGGGGTTCTCCATGGGCGGCATGGTCGCACAGCGCCTGGCACTGGATGCTCCGGAGCGCGTCTTCAGCCTCACGTCCATTGCCTCGAGCACCAGCGACCCGGATCTGCCCGGCGGCGACCGGGCTGCCTTCGATGCGTTCGTTTCCACCCCGCCGCCGGAGCGCGACGCGGCCATCGCCCATCTCAGCAACGGCTGGCGGGTGCTGGGCGGCAGCCACTACGATTCGGCCCGGGTGGGCCTTGGACGCCTGGCACAAGCCGCCTATGACCGCGGCTACAGTGCCGCCGGCGCCGCCCGGCAGCTGCTGGCCATTCTTCACGCTGCACCGCGCGGTGAGGCATTGAGCAAACTCGATGTGCCGGCCCTGGTGATCCACGGTGACGCTGATCCCCTGGTGCCCCTGGCAGCCGGGGAACGCACCGCGGAGCGCCTGCGCGGCGCCCGCCTGGCAGTCTTCGAGCACCTGGGTCACGACCTGCCGGAACCGCTGCTCGGTGCCCTGGCCGAGGAAATCACCGCCCATCTCGGCCGCGTGCCGGTGGCGCGCTGAATCAACCCTGCACCTGGAGACAACCCATGAACCCGTCCGACGATCTGCTGCTGGTAGAGCGGGACAACGGCATCACCACCGTGACCCTGAACCGGCCGGAGGCGCTGAATGCCCTGTCGGCCGCGCTGCGCAACCGCATCGCCGAAGTGTTCAGCGAGCTGGCCGGTGATCCGGACACGGAGGTGGGCGACCAGGCCATGTCGGTGCCGATCTCAAGGAGCTCGGCGGCGAGACCGCGGCGGCGGCTTCCATCACCAGTCAGGATCTGGCAGATGCCGTGGGCAGCCTGAGTCAGCCCATCATCGGAGCCGTCAACGGCTTCGCCATCACCGGCGGCTTCGAGCTGGCGCTGATGTGCGATTTCCTCATCGCATCCAGCGAGGCCCGTTTCGCCGACACCCATGCCCGAGTGGGCGTGGTACCTGGCTGGGGCCTGTCACAGCGGCTGCCCCGGCTCATCGGCATCAACCGCGCCAAAGAGCTGTCCCTCACCGGCAATTTCCTCGATGCCGATACCGCCTGCGCCTGGGGGCTGGTGAACCGGGTGGTGGCTCCCGGGGAACTGCTGCCCGTCTGCCGGCAGCTGGCCCGCGACATCGTCGATACCGATCCGGCCACGCGCAGTGAGATCAAGCGCATCATGGACGCCGGCTGGGCAACGACTCTGGACGCGGGGCTCGACGTGGAACTGGCCGCCAGCCGGGCCCACAGCGAACGGGAAGTCACTGCGGAAAAGGTGGCCGAGCGCCGCGCGGCCATTCAGGCCCGCGGCCGGGCGCAGAGCTAGCCGAGCTCGGCTAACCGAGCTCGCGGACCAGGTCCATGACCCGGCCCAGAGTCTTCAGGCGGGCCTGCATATCGTCGCCGCCCGGCTGCACCCGCAGCGTGGTGACCCCGGCGTCCCGGTAAGCCCGCAGGCGCTCGCGGACGGCCGATTCATCGCCGAGCAGATTGGCCTGGATGATCATCTCGGCCGGCACCCGGGCTGCCGCTTCGTCGCGTTTACCTGCCACCCACAGTGACTGGACCTCGGCGGCGGCTTCCTGCCAGCCGCCGCGCCGGTAGGCGTCATTATAGAAGTTGGTCCTGGCCGATCCCATGGCGCCGAGGGTGAAGGCCATGGCCGGGCGCAGAGGCGCTACCAGCGCATCCATGTCCTCGCCGAATGCCACCGTTCCGCCCACCTGAATGTCCACGTCGGCCAGGCTGCGGCCGGCGGACGCGGCGCCGCGGCGGATGTGGTCGAGGTGCGCATCGGCGTGCTCCGGGGTGAACGACGTACCCAGCCAGCCGTCGGCGGCGGCGCCGGTATATTCCAGGCTGTTCGGCCCCAGAGTGGCGAGATAAATGGGAATGCTGGCATTGCCGGGTTGCGCCAGACGCAGCGCCTTGCCCTCGCCGCCGGGCAGCGGCAGCTGATGGTATCTGCCCGAATAGGCAAGCTTTTCCCCGGCAAAAGCGAGACGGATGATATCCACCGTCTCCTGCATGCGCGTCAGCGGCCCCTTGAACGGCCGGCCGTGCAGGCCCTCCACCACCTGCGGCCCGCTGGCACCGAGCCCCAGGATGAAACGGTCGTTGGACAGGGTGGCCAGAGTCAGAGCGGTCATGGCCGTCATGGCCGGGACCCGGGCGCTGATCTGCATGATGCCGGTCCCCAGACGGATGCGCTCGGTTTTGCCGGCCAGAAAGGCCAGCGGCGTCACCGCATCCTGACCCCAGGCTTCGGCGCTCCAGACCGTGTCGACGCCCAGCTTCTCGGCTTCCTGGACGTATTCGACCTGAGTATCGAAATCACGCCGTCCGCCGGATGCCGGCCCGCCGATGCCGATGCTGACCTTCATATCCCGCCCCCGAATCTGTGTGAATGCCGCATAATACCCGTCGACACTGGTGATTCCGAGATGGCTATGCCGCTGGGACGTGGTGGAAGCGCTCTGATTTACCGCCTTACGGCATCGCGCAGACACCCCAGGGCACCTGCCAGCCCCGGGTCGGAGTCGAGGATCACGTACAGCGGAATGTCTCTGACCACACCGGTCAATGGCCCGCGTTCTTCGAAACGCCGCCGCAGGGGACTGTGCGCCGCGAACTCCGCCATGGCCGGGACGATACCGCCGCCCAGGTAAACACCGCCCACGGCCCAGGCGGTCAGCGCCACATTGCCGGCCGCGGCCCCGAGCAGCGCGAAGAAAATCTCCAGCGTCTGGTGACAGACCGGTTCTGCGGCGTGCAGCCCCAGAGCCGTGATGCGTTCGGCAGTCAGATCGTCCGGCGGCATGCCCCAGAGCTGACAGACGGCATGATACAGGCGCACCAGCCCCGGCCCGCTCAGCACGGTCTCCCAGCTCACATGTCCGTGACTGGTCTGCAGGACGCTCAGCAGTTCGGCTTCCAGCGGATTGCCCGGCGCCAGATCGGCATGGCCGCCTTCCGACACCAGCACCTGCCAGCCGCCCGAGTGCCCTGCCAGCAGCCCCATGCCGAGCCCGGTGCCAGGACCCAGCACGGCTTTCAAACCACCGTCCGCGGCGGGCTCGCGGACTCCGCCGATCTGCCGGAGATCTTCAAGCTCGGGCAGACTGCGGGCCATGGCCTGGAAATCGTTGATCACCAGGACGCCGCAATCCAGCAGCCGTCCGGCGCCGTCCTCGTGAAACTCCAGAGTGCCGTTGGTAATGCGGCCCCGGCCATTGCGCACGGGCCCGGCGACGGCCAGACAGGCCTGCTGCAGCAGCGGCCGGCCCAGAGCATGCAGCGCGGTCTCCAGTAGTGCTTCACTGGCCGTAAAGCCCCCTGTGCTCAACAGCAGCGGATCGCTGCACCAGCCGTGGGCGTCGGCAAGCCGGAAACGCGCATTGGTGGCACCGATATCCGCCACCAGGTACTCGCCGCCGCTGGTCACCGGGGCAGGATCCGCTGGGCCTGCAGTCGCCTCAGCAGCTTGCGGAACATGGCCTGTGTGTCGAGGCAGCGGTGGAAGCCCAGCTGTCGGATACGCACGGTGCTGAGTAATGTCACAGCACCCCGGCCGCCATAGCCGAACACCGCGTCGGCAAATTGCCAGGAGCTGCCGATGAGCTGCTCCATGGTCAGCGGCTGCAGATCGTGATTGGCCACGATGCGGTCCCACTCGCCGGCCAGCTCGGGCATGTAGCGGGCCAGTTGCCGCGGCTCCGGTTCACCGGCCGGCATGGCGAAGACTTCCGCCAGGGCCGGCCACAACGCCTGCCATTCCAGGATATCGCCGTTGGTGACGTTCAAGGTCTGTTCCCGCGCCGCGCCGG